>CAWFHA010000001.1:0-210732 GCA_963815595.1 uncultured Actinomycetota bacterium
GCCGTTCTCCCCGACGATGCGGACACCGTCACGGTTGGGGAGGCTGGAGCCCAGCAGACCCACGATCTCGTCCTCGCGCGCACCGTCGAAGACCGGGGTGGCCACGTTGGTGTCCGGGTCGGAGGTGTCGGCGTGGATCTTGATCAGGCGCTGCTTCCAGTCCGAGTCCTTCTTGTCCTCGTGCAGGTTGAGGTCCCAGCCCTGCTTGGCCAGCCAGCCGAGGTGCAGCTCCAGGATCTGCCCGATGTTCATCCGTCGCGGGACGCCCAGCGGGTTGAGGATCACGTCGACCGGGGTGCCGTCCTCGGCGAAGGGCATGTCCTCGATCGGCAGGATCTTGGCGATGACGCCCTTGTTGCCGTGCCGGCCGGCGAGCTTGTCGCCCACCGAGATCTTGCGCTTCTGGGCGACGTAGACCCGCACGAGCTGGTTGACGCCCGGGGGCAGCTCGTCGCCGTCCTCGCGGTTGAACTCCCGGACGCCGATGACGGTGCCCGACTCGCCGTGCGGCACCTTCATCGAGGTGTCGCGCACCTCGCGCGCCTTCTCACCGAAGATCGCGCGGAGCAGGCGCTCCTCGGGGGTCAGCTCGGTCTCCCCCTTGGGGGTCACCTTGCCGACGAGGATGTCACCGGTGGTGACCTCCGCGCCGACCCGGATGATGCCGCGCTCGTCGAGGTCGGCGAGCAGGTCGTCGCTGACGTTGGGGATGTCGCGGGTGATCTCCTCGGGACCCAGCTTGGTGTCCCGGGCGTCGACCTCGTGCTCCTCGATGTGGATCGAGGTGAGCACGTCCTCCTGCACCAGGCGCTGGCTCAGGATGATCGCGTCCTCGTAGTTGTGTCCCTGCCAGGGCATGAAGGCGACGAGCAGGTTGGTGCCCAGCGCCATCTCGCCCTCGTCGGTGCACGGCCCGTCGGCGATCGGCGAGCCGACCTCGACCCGGTCACCCTCGCTGACCAGCGGACGCTGGTTGATGCAGGTGCCCTGGTTGGAGCGCGTGAACTTCAGCAGGCGGTAGGACTTGTCGCCGCCCTCGTCGGTCATCACCACGACCTCGTCGGCGGAGACCGAGGTGACGACCCCGGCCACGTCGGAGGTGACCACGTCGCCCGCGTCGACGGCGGCGCGGTACTCCATGCCGGTGCCGACCAGCGGGGCGTCGCTGCGGATCAGCGGCACCGCCTGACGCTGCATGTTGGCGCCCATGAGCGCGCGGTTGGCGTCGTCGTGCTCGAGGAACGGGATCAGCGCCGTGGCGACGGAGACCATCTGCCGCGGCGAGACGTCCATGTACTCGACCTCGTTGCGCGGGATGTCGACCGCCTCACCGCCACGCGTGCGGACCAGCACCCGGTCGTCGATGAGGGCGTCGTTGTCGTCGAGGCGGGCGTTCGCCTGCGCGATGACCTTCGAGTCCTCCTCGTCGGCGGTCAGGTGGTGGATCTCGTTGGTGACCTGCCCGTCGACGACCACGCGGTACGGCGTCTCGACGAAGCCGAACGGGTTGATCCGGCCGTACGACGCGAGCGAGCCGATCAGACCGATGTTCGGGCCCTCAGGGGTCTCGATCGGGCACATGCGGCCGTAGTGGGACGGGTGCACGTCGCGCACGTCCATCTGGGCACGGTCGCGGGAGATACCACCCGGGCCGAGCGCGGACAGGCGGCGCTTGTGGGTCAGCCCGGCGATCGGGTTGGTCTGGTCCATGAACTGCGAGAGCTGGGAGGTGCCGAAGAACTCCTTCAGCGCCGCCACGACCGGTCGGATGTTGATCAGGGACTGGGGCGTGATCGCCTCGACGTCCTGGGTGGTCATCCGCTCCCGGACCACGCGCTCCATCCGGGCCAGGCCGGTGCGCAGCTGGTTCTGGATCAGCTCGCCGACCGTGCGCATGCGCCGGTTGCCGAAGTGGTCGATGTCGTCCGCACGGACCTCGATGGGCTCACCGTTGGCGTTGAGCATCTCGTTGCCCTGGGCGTCGACCAGGTTCGACTTCTCGGCGTGCAGCTCCACGATGTAGCGGATCGTGGCCACGATGTCGTCGATGGTCAGCGTCTGCTGGTCGAAGGCCTCGTGCGTGCCGAGCTTCTTGTTGATCTTGTAGCGCCCGACCTTGGCCAGGTCGTAGCGCTTGGGGTTGAAGTAGTAGTTCTGCAGCAGCGTCTGCGCAGCCTCGCGCGTGGGCGGCTCGCCCGGGCGCAGCTTGCGGTAGATGTCGAGCAGCGCGTCGTCCTGGCCCTCGGTGTGGTCCTTCTCGAGGGTCAGCATCATCGACTCGTACTCGCCGAACTCCTCGCGGATCTGCTCGTTGGTCCAGCCGAGGGCCTTGAGCAGCACCGTGACGTTCTGCTTGCGCTTGCGGTCGAGGCGGACGCCGACCATGTCGCGCTTGTCGATCTCGAACTCCAGCCACGCACCGCGCGACGGGATCACCTTGGCGGTGAAGATGTCCTTGTCGGAGGTCTTGTCGGCCGACCGCTCGAAGTAGACACCCGGGGAGCGGACCAGCTGGGAGACCACGACGCGCTCGGTGCCGTTGATGATGAAGGTGCCCTTGCGGGTCATCATCGGGAAGTCGCCCATGAAGACCGTCTGGCCCTTGATCTCACCGGTCTCGCCGTTGGTGAACTCGGCGGAGACGTAGAGGGGGCGGGAGTAGGTGAAGTCCTTCTCCTTGCACTCCTCCTCGGTGTACTTCGGGTCGAGGAAGACGGGGTTCTCGAACGAGAGCGACATCGTCTCGGAGAAGTCCTCGATCGGGGAGATCTCCTCGAAGATCTCGTGGAGCCCCGACTTCTGGGAGAGCTCCTCGCCGGCGCTACGACGCTCCGCGACCTTGTTCTCCCACTTCTCGTTGCCGATCAGCCAGTCGAAGCTGTCGGTCTGGAGAGCAAGAAGCTGCGGAACCTCGAGCGGCTCGGAGATCTTGGCGAAGGAGATGCGGCGGGGACTGTTGTTGGTGCTGTTCTTGCTGCGCGAGGCGGCCAAGAGTGGTCCTTCCGAGGCTCACATGTGTGGCGGCGCCGTCCCACCACAAACCAGCCAACCGGGCAGGCAGGAAGCATTTGAGGGAGGGCGCAAAGATTCAGATTACAGCATGGCCCTGCCCAGAGCCAACTCGGGGCCGGCGCTGGCGCCGTACCCGGTCGTGCCTGGGTTCCTCTGCGCCGACACCGTACCCCGTCGGAGCGCTCGGGAGTAGGACTTTCAGTAGCTCTTGACGTCGTCGACCAGCCAGCGGCTGCCCTCGCGGGCCATCGTCAGCGCCACCCGGTTCTGGAAGATCTGGGGGTCCTTGTCCGGTTTCTCGGAGACCTGGTTGACGTAGACGAGCACCCGCACCCGGTCGGCCTCGGCGTCCACGACCCCGGAGCCGAGCACGTTGGCGGTGACCACGGTCTTGCTCTGCACGGCGAGTCCCGGCGAGCCGTCCTTCTGCTTCTCCAGCTGCTCGAAGCTCTGCAGGTACTTCTTGCCGAACTCGTCGGTGACGTGGCCCTCGGCGCGCTTCTGGTCGGCCGGCAGGCGGCGGTAGTCGTAGGAGAACAGCGCCTTGGCCGCCTGCTCGGCGGCCACCGGGGCGTCGTCGCGGGCGTCGGAGATGCGTGCGTCCTCGCGCACCTGCACGGCGTACCAGCCGGCGAGCGCGAGCGCCGCGATGCTCAGCACCGCCAGGACCGCGGCCACGAGCTTCATCCGGCGCGAGGGGGGCTGCCCGTCGCCGTCCCGGCCGGTCCCCTGCTCGCCGTCGGGAGCCGGACCGGTCCTCGGGCGTCGACGCAGGGCGGGCAGTCCGAGCCGGCGTCCCGTCGCCGTCACCGTGGTGCCGGCGGTCTCCGGCGCCCGGTCGTCCGCGGTCGCCACGACGTGCTCGTCGACGTCCTCGTCGGCGCGCTCGTCGACGGGGGCCGGCGGGGGCGGGGCGAGCTCTGCCTCGTGCTCCGCGTCCAGCGTGGCGTCGTAGGCCGCCCTGCGCTCGGGGTCGAGGAGCACGTCGGCCGCCTCGCTGAACATGCGGAACTGGCCGGAGCCGGAGCCGGGCTCGAACTTGTCGGTGGCGGCGCGCCAGGCAGCCTTGATCTGCTCGGCGCTCGCGTCGCGGGGGACGCCGAGGACGTCGTACCAGGTCGGGCTGGGGGTGGAGGTCATCTGCATCTACCTGCGCTCTAGTTGACCGGGTTGAAGTCGTCGACCAGCCACCGGCCGTCGACCTTCACCATGTCGACGGTCCAGCGGTAGTGGTGCTCGATGTCGCCCTGCGAGGTGGTCACCGAGGCGTCGTGGACGACCAGGACGGTCGCGGAGTCGCTGTCGGCGTCACCGACGGCGGTCATCAGCACCTGGCCCTCGCCCTTGACCTTCGCCGCGGCGTAGCTCTGCTCGAGGGCGTCGAGCACCTGGCTGTTCTTGGTGCGGGCCTTGGTGGTGAGCAGCTCGTTGACGCCGTTGATGTACTCCTCGAACTTCGCCCCGTCGACCTTGTCCATCCGCAGCGCGAACTGCGAGGCGACCGTGGCTGCCGCCGCGCGCTCGCGTCGCTGCTCGTCGGCGGCGGCGGACTTGCTCCACAGCCACGTGGCGGTGCCCGCGGCGAGCAGGAGCACGACCGTGAGCACGGTCACGGTCACCCGCAGGGCACGAGCGCTCAGCCGCGGGGCACGTCGCTGTTCTCCGCCGGGACCGTCGATCCCGGCGTTGGTGTCGGTGGGCACGGACTACTCCTGGTCTGCGGCGATCGAGGGCTGGAGCAGCATCCACTTCCAGGAGTCCTGGCCGAACAGCGAGGCGGCTCCACCGTCGTAGGCGATGTTGGCGCGGTCGTCCTGGTCGGCCCAGGCCACCTCGCCGGTCTGCTGATCGTACGTCGCCACGGGTGACCGGTAGGCGGCCCCGGTGCGACCGGGGGCCTTCTCCGCCGCCCGGTGGGTCGTGGTCGGGTCGGCGCAGCCCACGTTGGTCTTCATCGGCCGGTCGCCCCGGTTCTGCGGCGAGCGGGTGTCGGCGGGGCCGTAGCCCTTCTCGCAGACCGTCGGCTCCTCGGTGAGGATCAGCCCGAAGCGGGAGTCGTAGTTCCCCTGACGGTTCTTCGCCAGCACGGTGAAGCCACCGGCCACCACGTAGGGGTAGATCACCAGCACCTGCCGGATGCCCTTGAGGTGCTTGACGGTGACCTCGTTGGTGGTGACGAGGTTGTTGATCAGCTCGCCGAGGTCGACCCGGTTCTGCTCCAGGAAGGTGCGCAGCTCGACCGCGGTGGCCGACCCGTTCTCGATCAGCGAGCGCAGGTACTTGTCGTTGTCGGCGACGGTGCCGCTGAACAGCGAGAGGTCCTTGGTGAAGCTGCGCAGCGCGGAGCCCTTGTCGGCCTGGGTCTGCAGGACCACCCGGGAGTCCCGGATGAGCGCCTTGGTGGTCTCGAAGTTGGCCTGCGCGGTCTCGATGAACGAGCTCTGGGTGTCGATGATCTGGGAGATGCTCGGGCCGGAGTCCTTGAACGCCGCGCCGGTCTCGGCGACGACCGTGCGCAGGTCCGCCTGCGGCACCGAGCGCACGAACGCGTCGAGGTTGGTCAGGATCTCGGTGGTGGAGACCGGGACCGCGGTCTCGGGGGTGTCGATCTCCGAGCCGTCCTCGAGGTACGGGCCGTCGTCGGCCTGCGGCTGCAGCTCGACGTACTGCTCGCCGACCGCGGACTTGTTGCCCACCAGGGCCAGGGAGTCCTTCGGGATCTGGTCGTAGTCCTTCTCGATGGACAGCAGCACGTCGACGCCCTCGTCGGTCAGCTTCATCGTCGAGACCTGCCCGACACCCACGCCGCGGTAGGTGACCTCGGCGCCGGCGAAGATGCCGCCGGACTGCGCGAAGTGGGCGTTGACGGTGTAGGCGGAGTCGTAGAAGAGCCGGTCCAGCCGGGCGTACCGGGCGCCGACGAACGAGACCCCGACCAGGGTCAGGATGACGAAGGCCACCAGCTGCTTCTTGGTGCGTGCGGTGATCATCGGACCTCTGCCACCCCCTGGAGCAGGATCGTGCCGATCCCCGGATCGAGGCCGTAGGCCGCGAGGTTGAACGGATCCTGCTGGACCGGCTCCTGGAAGCCACCACCGAGCTGGGCCCGCGGGACGCCCGGCAGGTTGGCGCCGGCCCCGCCGCCGTCCGCGAGATCGCCCAGCGCACCGCCGAGCTCGCCGAGCTCACCGGCGAGCAGCTGCCGGATCTGGGCGGCGGTCAGGATGCCGAGGTCGTCGAGCAGCCCCTCGACCAGGGCGCTGCCCTCCGGACCAACGCGTCCACGTCGGGGGCCTTGCACTGCTTCTCCGCCTGGGCGAGCGCACGGTCGATGAGGTCCTTGTAGATCGCTGTCGCGCAGCTTCGTGCGCTCGTCGGAGGTGATCAGCGGGTTGTCGGGGACGCCCTCGACAATCTCGTCAGCCGCCTTGCCGACGTTCTGCCGGGTCTGCTTGCGCACCTGGCGCAGGGCCTCGCAGACCGCCTGCGGCGGCGGCGGCAGGCCGGGGACGGTGAGGTTGGTGGCGTCGAGGTCGAGGTTGACCGACAGGTTGGTGAAGTCGCCCATGTGCAGGTTGCGGGCGACCTGGGGGTCACGTCCGATCGCGGCGTCCACGAAGGGGTAGGTCAAGAAGACCTGGAAGGACTTCGGGAAGCTCTCCCCCGCCTTGGCGAAGCCGTCGAGCACGGGCGCGAGGTCGCGCAGGCTGTTGATGGTCGACTCCTTGGAGGCCTTGATCACCCGGACCCCGACGCCGCTGAGCCGCTCGAGGGCCTCGAGCAGCTTGACCAGGTCGGCGCGCTGCCGGTTCACCGAGCGCAGCGTGGCGGGGATGTTGTCCAGCGCGCTCTTGATGGTGCCGTCCTGCTTGCGGATCTGCTCGGCCAGGCGGTTGGTGTTCTCCAGGGCGGCGACGATCGACTCCTTGTTGCGGTCGAGCTGGCCGAGGAACGTCCGGATCTGGGTCAACGCCGAGCGCAGCTCGGGCTCGCGGCCGTCGAAGGTGTTGTTCAGCTCCGCGGTGATGGTCTTCAGCTGACCCACGCCGCCGCCGTTGAGCAGCAGCGAGAGCGCGCCGAAGACCTCCTCGACCTCCGGGTTGCGCCCGGTGCGCTCCAGGCCGATCACGTCCTTGTCGCCGAGCAGGTCGCTGCTCGGTTCCTGCGGCGCGTCGAGGTCGACGAACTTCTCCCCCAGCAGGCTGGTCTGGCGGATCTGCGCGACGGCGTTGTCGGGCAGCTTGGTGTCCTTGGGGATCTCGACGGTCACCTCGGCGACGTAGCCCTTGAGCTCGATCTTGGAGACCTTGCCCACCGAGACGTCGTTGATCTTCACCGTCGACTGGGGCACGAGGTCCAGCACGTCGCGGAACATCACCTTGACCCGCATCGGGTCGTCCCCGGTGTCGGGCCCGCCGGGGAGCGGGGCGTCGTACACCGAGCACCCGGAGAGCACCAGGGCACCGGTCACCAGCGAGGCGACCAGGCCGGCCGTGCGGCTGCGCAGGCGGTTCATCGCTCCACCTCCAGCAGTCCGCCCAGGGACCGGTCGATCGGCTCGACCACGTGCGGCTCGGCGGAGGGGTCGCCCGCGAACGGGGTCGCCCGCCCCAGGGACTTGTCGCCGATGGCGGTCGTGATCGCGTCGCAGGCCTTGTCGCCCTCAGGTCCCTGTTGGACGATCGTGCACAGCACCGCGGACGGGTTCTCCTCCAGCTGGCTGAAGAACTGCCCGGCGTTGTTGCGGGTGTCCAGGGTGCCCTGCTTGACGTTGCCGGCCAGGAAGAGGTTGTTCAGGGCGGCGGGGGCGTACTTCAGCGTCTTGTCCAGGGAGTCGCGACGCTTGACCAGCACCTTGGAGATGCGGTTGAGCCCGGAGATGTTGCGGGTCAGCGCACCCCGGTTCTCCTTGACGAAGCCGCGGACCTGGTTCATCGCGATGCTCAGGTTCTTCAGCACCGCCGCCAGCTCCTGGCGCTCGTCGGCCAGGACACCGGCGCCGCCGGCCAGCGAGTCGTTGAACCGGCGCACCGTCTGGTCGTTCTCGGCGAGGGTCTTGGTGAAGTCCTCGACCTGCGCCAGGGTGCCGAACAGCTCGTCCTTGTTGTCGGCGAGCGTCTTGGAGAAGGCACCGAAGTTCTTCAGGGTCTTGTTGAACTCCACCCCCTGACCACCGAAGTTGCGCGCGGTGGAGTCCAGCAGCCTGGTCAAGGGCCCCACGCCGTTCTCGCCGGGCTTGTTCGCGCCGTCCGGGCCCAGGGCGATGTTGAGGTCGTTGAGCGCACCGAAGATCTCGTCGAGCTCGAGTGGCGTCGCGGTCCGGTCCACGCCGAGCCGCGCGTTGTCGGGCAGCACGTCGCCGCCGGTGTAGGCAGGGGTGAGCTGGACGAAGCGGTCACCGACGATCGAGGGCGAGATGATCACGGCCTTGGCGTCGGCCGGCACCTTGTGCTCGGCGTCGTAGTGGAACTTCACCCGGACGTTGGTGCCCGACGGGGTCACCGAGTCGACCTTGCCGACCGCGACGCCGAGGATCTTCACGTCCGAGCCCTCGTAGAGCGACACGGTGCGCGGGAACTCCGCGACGACGTACTTCTCCGGACTGCTGGGCCAGAAGGTGACCACCAGCGCCGCCACCACGGCGACGACGGCCACGATCGCGATCATCGGGTTGAGCTTGCCGAGGCCCTTCATCAGCCACCTGCCGTGTTGGTCGAGGGGACGGGGGGCATGTTGGCGATCCAGGTGTCGAACCAGGGACCGGTGCCCAGGGTGTTGCCGAAGACCCGGTAGAAGGGCGCCATCAGCCGCAGGCTCTCGTCGAGGTTGGACTGGTTCTTGATCAACAGGTTGACCACGCCCTGGAGGTTGTCCAGCGCCGGCTTGAGGTCGGCGCGGGTCTGCTTGACCAGCAGGGTCAGCTCCCGGGAGAACTGGCTGGTGGAGACCAGGAGCCGGTGGACCGCCTCGCGCCGGGCCACCAGCGCGCGCATCAGCACGTCGCTGTTCTTCATCAGCACGACGATGTCCTCGTCGCGCTCGGCCAGGACGCCGGAGACGGTGTCGAGGTTGCCGAGCAGGTCGTTGATCTGCTCGTTGCGGCTGGCCACGGTCTGGGAGAGCCGGGACAGGCCCCGCAGGGTGCTCTGGAAGGCCGCGGGCGTGTCCTTGGTCAGCTCGGCGAGGGTGTCGAAGCTCTGCCCCAGCCGGTCGGTGTCGATCCGCTCCGCGCGATCGGCGAGGCCCTCGAAGGCCTGGACGACGTCGAAGGCCGACTTGGTGCGGGAGCGCGGGATCGTGGCGCCCTCCTCGAGCTGGCCCGGCCCCGCCGGCTTCAGCGCGAGGAACGTGGCGCCGAGCAGCGTCTTGACCTTGATCTCGGCCTCGGTCTCGGTGCCGAACTTCGAGGGGGTGTCCACCTTGAAGGCGACGTCGACGTGGTCACCGTCGAGCTCGACGGCCGTGACCTTGCCGACGCGGACGCCGGCGATCCGGACCTCGTCGTTGACCTTCACCCCGCCACCCTCGGAGAAGGCGGCGTGGTAGGTGTCGCCGCCGCCGATCAGCGGCAGGCTGTCGGCGTTGAAGGCGGCGGCGAGCAGCCCGAAGAGCACGGCGAGGCTGATCGCGCCGATGGTGACCGGGTTGCGCTCACGGAAGGGGACGCTCATGAGAGATCACACCTCGCGTCGTTGCCCGTGTCGTACTTCACCGGGACGGTCTCACCGGTGGGCAGGAGCACGTTGCCCTGGAACTGGCAGAGGTAGAAGTTGAAGAACGAGCCGTAGATGGCGGTGCGTCCGATCTTGGTCAGCTTGATGGGCATCACCTGGAGGGCGCGGTCGACCTCCGAGCGGCCCTTGTTCAGGTTGCCTGCCGCCTTCCTCAGGCCCTTGACGTCCTTGACCAGCGACGGGCGGATGCCGACGGTGAGGTCGGCGGTCTCGTCGGCGAGGTCGGAGACCGACTCGAGGGAGCCCAGGATCGCGTCGCGGTCCTTGGTCAGCCCGACCATGAACCTCTTGAACTCCACGATCAGGTCGCTGAGCTGCTCGTCGCGCTCCGCGAGGGTGTTCAGCACGACGTTGAGGTTGTCGATGGTCTGGCCGATCACCCGGTCGCGGTCGGCCAGGGTGTTGGTCAGCGACGCAGTGTTCTGCAGCAGCGAGTTCAGGTTGCCGCCCTCGCCCTGGAAGACCGCGATCACCTCGGCGGAGAGCTTGTTGATGTCGGAGGGCGACAGCGCGGCGAACAGCGGCTTGAAGCCGTTGAACAGCACCGAGAGGTCCAGCGCCGGCTGGGTCCGGTCCATCGGGATGGTCGACCCCTCCGGCAACCGGTCGAGGTCGCCCACGCCCTGGGTCAGGGAGATGTAGCGCTGCCCGACGAGGTTGCGGTACCGGATCGTCGCCGTGGAGCTCTTGGTGACGATCGACTCGTCAGCCACGTCGAAGGAGACCAGCGCACGCGTCCGGTCGACGATCTCGATGCCGGAGACGCTGCCCACCTTGACCCCCGCGATGCGGACGTCGTCGCCCTTGACCACGCCGGTGGCGTCGGAGAAGACCGCCTTGTAGTCCTTGGCGGACTGGAAGGTCAGGTTGCCGATCAACACCACCAGGACACCGGTGGACAGGCTGGTCACGACGATGAAGATGATCAGCCGGACGAGGTCGCCCCTGGTCTTGGAGTCGAGGATGCTCATCGCACGCTCACCTCCGTCCCGGCCATCGCGGGACCGAACAGCAGCGTGCCCACGTCGGACATCTGGTCGAGCGGGACCCCGAGCAGGGGCGCGGTGAGCGAGTTGACCAGGGCCTTGTCCGCCTCGGTCCCGGCGGGGCCGGCGTTGAGGCGGGACGGGCGCGTGCCGAAGCCGGTCGCGGTGCGCTGGTTGTCACCCTTGCCCAGGCCGTCGGCGCCGTCGTCGAGGTTGGGGAACGACGGGTACGGGATCGGCGGCGTGGGCAGGCCGGCACAGTTCGCCGGACGGTCGGCCCCGTAGACCTGCCGGTCCGCCGGGGTGTAGCCCCGCGGCTGGTTCGGCAGCACCTTGAGGTCGATGTGGAAGACGAACCCACGGAAGGTGTCCGCCAGCCGCGGAGCCTGCCTGACCAGCCCGTCGAGCAGGCACGGGAACATGCCGGAGTAGCGCGCCAGCAGGGCCAGGATCGGCTCGCTGACCTCGCCCAGACGGATGATGTTGTCGCCGTTGGCGTCCAGGAAGCTCTTGGTGGTGTTGGAGAACGACGTCATGTCGGTGAGGAAGGCGTTCAGCTTCTCCTCCTTGGTCACCAGGGTGTTGCCGGTCTTCACCGTGTTGCGCAGGGTGTCGGCCAGCGCCGGCATCACGTCGCCGTAGGTGTCGGTCACCTCTGCGAGCAGCTTGATGTCCTCCACCAGCGCGGGCACCTCGGGGTTGAGCCGCTTGAGGTAGGCGTCCAGGGTCACCAGGCTCTCCCCCAGCTTGTCGCCGCGACCCTCCAGGGCGTTGGCCAGGGCGTTGAGGGTGTAGCTGAGCTCGGCGGGCTGGACCGTGCGCAGCAGCGGGTAGAGGTCGTTGAGCACCCTCTCCACCTCGATGGGCATCTTGGTGCGCTCGATCTTGTCGCCGGCCTGCAGCGACTCCGAGGAGGCCTCGGCGGGGATGTTCAGCTCGATGTACTTCTCCCCGAACAGGGTCTTGGGCACGATCGCCGCGGTGACGTTGCTCGGGATCGTCTTGATCTCCTCGGGCCTGATGCCCAGCTCGAGGTAGGCGGTCTCGCCGCGGGACTCCTTCTCCATCACCTGCCCGACGATCACGCCGCGCACCTTGACGTCGGCCTTGGAGGGCAGCTGCAGGCCGGTGGTGCCGGTGGTCAGGGAGACCCGGTCGAAGTCGATGAACTTCTGGGTGAACACCGCGTTGACCAGCCACAGGCCGAGCACGAGCATGCCGATGAACACCACGCCGAGGACCCGGTGGTTCATGAGGATCTTGTTCATGTCAACCAGCCAGCCTGACGGTGGTCGAGGAGCCCCAGATGGCCATGGACAGGAACAGGTCGATGACGTTGACCGCCACGATCGAGGTGCGCACGGCACGTCCCACGGCCACGCCGACGCCGGCCGGACCGCCGCTCGCGGTGTAGCCGTGGTAGCAGTGGATCAAGATGACCACGACCGCGAACACCAGCACCTTCCCGAAGGACCAGAGCACGTCTCCTGGTGGTAGGAACTGGTTGAAGTAGTGGTCGTAGGTGCCCGGACTCTGCCCGTAGAACTGGATCACGGTGAGCCGGGTCGCGAAGTAGGAGGAGAGCAGCCCCACCACGTAGAGCGGGATGATCGCGATCAGTCCGGCGGTGATCCGGGTGGTGACCAGGAACGGCATCGAGGGCACGGCCATCACCTCGAGGGCGTCGACCTCCTCGGAGATGCGCATGGCGCCGAGCTGGGCGGTGAACCCGCAGCCCACCGTGGCCGCCAGCGCGATGCCGGCCACCAGGGGGGCGATCTCGCGGGTGTTGAAGTACGCCGAGACGAACCCGGCGAAGGCCGCCGTCCCGATCTGGTTCAGCGCGGCGTACCCGGACAACCCGACCTGGGCGCCGGTGAAGAACGTCATCGCCGTGATCACCCCGACGGTGCCGCCGATCACCGCGAGGGAGCCCGAGCCGAGGGTGACCTCGGCGAGGAGCCGCATGATCTCCTTCGGGTACCGCTTGACCGATCGCGGGGTGGCGCGCAGGGCGCGGACGTAGAAGGCGAGCTCCTCGCCCATCTTGTCCAGGGCGGAGAGCGGCTTCTGGTAGACCTGCTTGACGTCAGCCATCCCGGTCACCCTGTCTTCGGGGGGACGATCTGGAGGTAGATCGCACTCAGGATGAGGTTGACGATGAACAGCAGGATGAAGGTGATGACGACCGACTCGTTGACCGCGTCGCCGACCCCCTTCGGACCTCCGCCTGCGTTCATGCCCTTGTAGGAGGCCACGATGGCCGCGATCATGCCGAAGATCAGCGCCTTGATCAGGCCGATCCACAGGTCGGGGAGCTGGGCCAGTGCGGTGAAGCTGGCCAGGTAGGCACCGGGCGTCCCGTCCTGCAGGACCACGTTGAAGAAGTAGCCGCCGGCGACCCCCACCACGCTGACCAGGCCGTTGAGGAAGACCGCGACCATCATCGTGGCCAGCACCCGAGGTACGACGAGGCGCTGGATCGGGTCGATCCCCAGCACCATCATCGCGTCGAGCTCCTCGCGGATCTTGCGCGCGCCGAGGTCGGCGGCGATCGCCGAGCCACCGGCTCCGGCGATGAGCAGCGCGGTCGCGATCGGACCCGCCTGCTGGACCACCGCCAGCACCGACGCGGACCCGGTGAAGGACTGGGCGCCGAACTGCTTGATCAGGCCACCGACCTGCAGCGCGATGACCGCACCGAAGGGGATGGCGACCAGGGCCGTGGGCACGATCGTGACCGAGGCGATGAACCAGGCCTGCTGGATGAACTCCCTCGTCTGGAAGGGACGCCGGGGCAGCTGGCGCGCGACGTCCAGCGCGAAGGCGAAGAGCTTTCCGGACGTCCCGATCGGGGACAGCATCCGGGTGGCGACTGCTGAGGCCATCAGCCGGTCACGATCCGGTCGTCATGGTCATGCTGTCCTCGAACGACCCCGGCGGCGGGGTGACGCCGTTCTCCTCGCACCAGGCACCGGGAGCACGCTGGCTGCGCCGGGGCTGGCCGTTGGAGGGCTCGAGCTGGAGCGGGATGGGCGGCAGCGGCGGCAGCTCCATGTCCTTCTCGGCCTCGAGCTCGTCGGCGTCCTTCTCCTCCGACATGCCGATCGGACCGACCACCTGGGCGTTGAGGAACTGCCGCACCACGGGCTCCTCGGAGGAGAGCAGCATCTCGCGGGGACCGAACATGGCGAGGTGCTTGTGGTAGAGCAACCCGATGTTGTCCGGGACGGTGCGGGCGGTGTTGATGTCGTGGGTGACGATCAGGAACGTGGCGTCGATCTGGGCGTTGAGGTCGACGATCAGCTGGTTGAGGAACGACGTGCGCACCGGGTCGAGCCCGGAGTCGGGCTCGTCGAACAAGACGATCTCCGGGTCGAGCACCAGCGCTCGGGCCAGGCCGGCGCGCTTGCGCATGCCGCCGGAGATCTCGCCGGGCAGCTTGTCCTCGGTGCCGAGCAGTCCGGTCAGGTCCAGCTTCTCCATGACGATGTCGCGGATCTCGGACTCGGACTTCTTGGTGTGCTCGCGCAACGGGAAGGCGATGTTGTCGTAGAGGTTCATCGAGCCGAACATCGCGCCGTCCTGGAACAGCACCCCGAACAGCTTGCGGATCTCGTAGAGCTCCTTCTCGGGGCAGGAGGCGATGTCCACGCCCTCGATGACCACGCTGCCCCGGTCGGGCTTGAGCAGCCCGATGATCGTCTTGAGCAGCACGGACTTGCCGGTGCCGGAGGGGCCGAGCATCACGCAGATCTCGCCGGCAGGCACGGTGAGGGTCACGTCGCCCCAGATGAGCTGTTTGCCGAAGCTCTTCGTCAGATCGGTGATCTCGATCTCGACACCCATGTGTGGCCTCCCTGTCAAGAGCGTTCGTCGGTCCCGGGCCTGGACGACGAGGTAACGCATGGGTCTCCCCACCCACGCGTACCAACGAGTAGCCGACGGCTAAGTTACGCACACATTTCCGCGTTCGTCATCCCCACAAACCTCGCGGACCCGAACATCTCACAGGGTCCCGGGACGCACGACGGCCGCCCCGGACCGAGGTCCGGGGCGGCCGTGGTGGGGGTCCGGCCGTCAGGCGGCCGGGACCGGCTGCGGGGTCACTTCAAGGTGACGGTGGCGCCGGCGCCCTCGAGGGACTCCTTCGCCTTCTCCGCGGCCTCCTTGGTGACCTTCTCGAGGACGGCCTTGGGGGCGGCCTCGACGAGGTCCTTGGCCTCCTTCAGACCGAGGCTGGTCAGGGCGCGGACCTCCTTGATGACGTTGATCTTCTTGTCACCGGCGGCCTCGAGGACGACGTCGAACTCGTCCTGCTCGGCGGCCTCCTCGGCAGCGTCACCGGCACCGCCGGCGGCGGGCGCGGCGGCGACGGCCACCGGAGCGGCGGCGGTCACGCCGAAGGTGTCCTCGAACTGCTTCACGAACTCGCTGAGCTCCAGGAGGGTCATCTCCTTGAAAGCGTCGAGCAGCTCGTCGGTGCTGAGCTTCGCCATGGTGGCGTTCCTTTCGGTAGGTGCGGAGCCCCGGTCGGTCGGGGCGCCACGGTTGGTCAGGCCTCGGTGCTTGCTGAGCTCTCTGCTGCGGCCTCGGTGGTGTCCTCGGACGCGGGTGCGTCGTCGGCAGCGGTCTCGGCGGCAGGCGCCTCCTCCGCGGGGGTGTCCTCGGGTGCCGGGGCCTCGGCCACCGGGTCACCGGCGCCGCCCTTGAGGATCGACGGGTCCTGCTCGGCCTTGGCCTGCAGGGCGCCGGCGAGCCGGGCAGCCTGCGAGATCGGGGCGTTGAGCAGGTAGACGGCCTGGCTCAGCGAAGCGAGCATCGCGCCCGCCAGCTTGCCCAGGAGAACCTCGCGGGACTCGAGATCGGCCAGCTTGGCGATCTCCTTGGCGTCCATCGAGGCGCCGTCGACATAGCCGCCCTTGATGACAAGGGCGGGGTTCGCCTTGGCAAAGTCACGCAGACCCTTGGCCGCCTCGACCAGGTCGCCGTTGATGAAGGCGATGGCGGTCGGACCGGTGAGCAGGTCGTCGAAGCCCTCGACGCCCGCCTCCTTGGCGGCGATCTTGGTCAGCGTGTTCTTGACCACGGCGTAGTTGGCGTTCTCGCCGAGAACTCGCCGCAGTTCCTGCAGCTGCTTCACGGTGAGACCGCGGTACTCGGTCAGCACAGCGCCCGTGGAGTCGTTGAACGAGTCGACGATCTCCGCGACGGCTGCTGCCTTGTCTGGCCGCGCCATGGGTCTCCTTCCAACTGGTGCACTGTGGTGTGCCCGGGCGCCGCACGGGTTGTGCGGTGCCCGACGACCGTCGGAGGCGAGAAAGAGAAAGAGCCCCGGCGCACGGCACACGGGGCGGACTGCGACGATGTCGCGTCACTCTGTGTCTCCTGCGCAGGCCGCTCGCTCTCGCGAACCTTCGCGTCACCCGGGGGTGGCGCACCGGCGGTCTTCGGTTACAACGGGGAACTGTATCGCTCGCGCACCCGGCGGGCCAAATCGGTGCCGGGACGCCGGAGACGGGACCGGGCCCGCACCCCCGGAAGGGTGCGGGCCCGGTCGCCGAGTCCGAGGAAGGGGTTGCTCAGGCGCCGTCCTCGCCCGCCACGTTGCGGGTCCGGTTGGGGTCGACCTGGATGCCGGGGCCCATCGTCGTGGAGAGCGTGACCTTCTTGATGTACCGGCCCTTGGAGCTGGCCGGCTTCAGGCGCAGCACCTCCTCGAGGGCGGCGGCGTAGTTCTCGGCCAGCTGCACCTCGGAGAAGGACGCCTTGCCGATGATGAAGTGCAGGTTGGCGTGGCGGTCGACCCGGAACTCGATCTTGCCGCCCTTGATGTCGGAGACCGCCTTGGCCACGTCGGGGGTGACCGTGCCGGTCTTGGGGTTCGGCATCAGCCCGCGCGGGCCGAGCACGCGACCCAGCCGGCCGACCTTGCCCATCATGTCCGGGGTCGCGACCACGGCGTCGAAGTCGAGCCAGCCGCCGTTGACCTTCTCGATGAGCTCGTCCCCGCCGACGATGTCCGCCCCGGCCTCCCGGGCCGCGTCCGCCTTCTCGGCGTTGGCGAAGACCAGGACCCGCGCCGTCTTGCCGGTGCCGTGGGGCAGGTTGACGGTGCCGCGCACCATCTGGTCGGCCTTGCGGGGGTCGACGCCGAGGCGCATGGCCACGTCGACGGTCTCGTCGAACTTCTTCTTGGCGCCCTCCTTCGCGATCTTGATCGCGGTCAGGGGGGCGTGGAGCTCGTCCTGGTCGAAGGTCTCCGCGGTGGCGCGGTAGGTCTTGCTGCGCTGCATGTCTTTTCCTCTGTTCTGGTGGAAAGTTGTGGTCTGGTGAGCCAGCGCGGCTCTGCCACGGGTGGTCCGACCCGCCTGGGGGCAGGTCAGTCGGTGGTGATGCCCATCGAGCGGGCGGTGCCCTCGACGATCTTCATGGCGGCGTCGAGGTCGTTGGCGTTGAGGTCCGGCAGCTTGGTGGTCGCGATCTCACGCACCTGGTCCTTGGTCAGCTTGCCGACCTTGTCCTTCTGCGGGACGCCCGAGCCCTTGGCGACGCCGGCGGCCTTCTTGATCAGCTCGGCGGCCGGAGGCGTCTTGGTGATGAACGTGAACGAGCGGTCCTCGTAGATGGTGATCTCGACGGGGATCACGTTGCCGCGCATGGCCTCGGTCTGGGCGTTGTAGGCCTTGCAGAAGTCCATGATGTTCACGCCGTGCGGACCCAGGGCGGTGCCGACGGGCGGTGCGGGAGTCGCGGCACCGGCCTGCAGCTGCACCTTGACCAGCGCAGCGATCTTCTTCTTGGGAGGCATTTCTCTCTCTTCTTTCTCGTGGTCATGACGGGGCGGACGCCCCTGCCACCTGTTCTCTCGGTGTCCCGGCCTCTGGCTCCGGGTCCGGCTCGACGTTGTCTCTCGTCCCACCGGGTCCGGGTCGACGTTGTCTCTCGTCTCACCGGGTCTCGAGACGCGTCACGCAGTCCCTCGCTTCGCTTCGGGTCTGCGTCGACGCTCCTCGACCTCTTCGCTTCATTGCCCTTCGCGGGCTCAGGGCAATGGCTCAGACCTTCTGGATCTGGGTGAAGCTCAGCTCGACCGGGGTCTCGCGGCCGAAGATCTCGACGAGGGCCTTGACCCTCTGGGACTCGGCGTTGATCTCGGTGATCGTCGCGTGCAGGGTGGCGAACGGACCGTCGACGACCATCACCGAGTCGGAGACGTCGAAGTCGGCGACCGCGACCTGCTGGCGGGAGGCGGACGCGGCCGGCGCACCGGTGCCGCTCTGCGGTGCCGCCGCGGCCTCCGCCTGCGCCTGGACGGCGGGCGCGAGCATGTTCTCGACCTCCTCGAGGCTCAGCGGCACCGGCTGGTGGCTGTGGCCGACGAAGCCGGTGACGGACGGGGTGTGCCGGACCGCGGACCAGGACTCGTCGGTCAGGTCCATCCGGACCAGCACGTAGCCGGGCAGGACGGTGCGCTTGACCAGCTTGCGCTGGCCGTTCTTGATCTCGGCGACCTCCTCGGTCGGCACGATCACCTCGTGGATGTAGTGCTCCATGTTCAGCGAGGTGATGCGGTTCTCCAGGTTGGCCTTCACCCGGTTCTCCATGCCCGAGTAGGTGTGCACGACGAACCAGTCGCCCTCCTTCTCGCGCAGGGCGGTGCGGAACTCCTCCATCGGGTCGCCGGCCGGGTCGCCCTCGTCCGCGGCGGCCGGCTCGTCGCCGTCGGTGCCCTCGCCGGTGTCCGCGCTCGTGTCGTCCCCGGTCTCGTCGCCGGTCTCGACCGCGTCGGTCGTGAGGGGCTCGTCCGGCTCGCCGGCGAGCGGGGAGGTGACCGTCTCTCCGGTCTCGGGGTCGGTGAGGACGTCCGGGGTCCCCGGGTCCGTCGCCGACTGCTCGGCCGTGGTCTCGTCGACCGGCTGCTCGTCGTACTGCTCAGACACTGTCACTCCGTCATCTCGTCCAGCTCGAAAAAGAAAAACCTGCTGCGCCGCCGTCGGCGGCGCTCTGCCGTGGAACCTTCGCCGGCGTCAGTCGCCGAACAGCGCGAAGACGGCCTCACCGAAGGCCAGGTCCAGCACCGACACGTAGGCGATCATCGCCAGGACGAAGACCAGCACCACGATGAAGTAGGTGACCAGCTGCTGCTGCGTGGGCCACACGACCTTGCGCAGCTCGGCGACGACCTGGCGGTAGAAGGTGGCCGGGCTGGTGCGCTCGCCCCGCTTGTCCGAGCGGGCCGGTGAGCTCTCCGACACGATCTCCCCTACTTCCGGTTGTCTGCTGACTGCCGCGCGCTGTCCACGTCCGGCGACTCCTCGCAGGGCACGAGGGACTTGAACCCCCAACCTTCGGTTTTGGAGACCGATGCTCTGCCAGTTGAGCTAGTGCCCTACGGCTTTCCGGGCATGCCAAAGCATGGGCCGGAAACACCAACAGTGGAGTCTACGGGGCCGGTCCCCGCAAAGTCGAACCAGCGGCGAGCCGCCCACCGAGCCGCCCACCGGGCCGCCCACCGGGCAGCCGTGCCGCAGCGCTCGATGCTCTGCGAGCATGGACCCCGTGACCGACCAGAGCTCGCCGACCCGACCCCTGACCGAGCGCAGCGCCGAGGAGCGTGCCTCGTTCCTGGCCGACCAGCAGAAGGCCTACGAGGCGCTGCGCGCGCGGGGACTGTCCCTCGACCTGACCCGGGGCAAGCCCTCCGCCGCCCAGCTCGACCTCTCCGACGACCTGCTCGGGCTGCCCACGAGCGTGCGGGACCCCGACGGCGTCGACGTGCGCAACTACGGCGGCCTGGAGGGCATCACCGGGCTGCGTCGTCTCTTCGCCGAGCTGCTGGGGCTCGAGGTCGAGCAGCTCGTCGCCGGCGGCAACTCCAGCCTGGTGATGATGCGCGAGGTGCTCACCGACCTGTGGCTGCAGGGAGGCGTGACCAGCGAGCGCCCCTGGGGGGCGGAGGAGCGGGTCACCTTCATCTGCCCCGTCCCGGGCTACGACCGGCACTTCACGTTGCTGGACTGGTTCGGCATCGAGACCGTGACCGTCCCGATGAACGACGACGGACCCGACGCGGAGGCCGTGGCCGCGCTCGTGGCGGAGGACCCGAGCATCAAGGGCATGTGGGTGGTGCCGACGTACGCCAACCCGACCGGGTCGGTCACCTCCACCGAGGTCGCCGAGCGTCTGGCGTCGATGGAGACCGCGGCGCCCGACTTCACGATCTTCTGGGACAACGCCTACGCCTTCCACCACCTCACCGAGGACGAGGTGGAGAGCGCCGACATCGTGTCGCTGGCGGCCCGGGCCGGGCACCCGCACCGGCCGGTGCTCTTCGCCTCCACCTCCAAGATCACCTACGCGGGGGCAGGGGTCGCCTTCCTCGGCGGTTCCGCCGAGACCGTGCAGTGGTACGTGAAGAACCTGGGCAAGGGCGCCATCGGCCCGGACAAGCTCAACCAGCTGCGCCACCTCGAGTTCTTCGGCTCCCCCCAGGGCGTGCGCGACCACATGCGCAAGCACCGGGAGATCATCGCGCCGAAGTTCGCGGCCGTGGACCAGATCCTCACCGAGCGGCTGGGCGGCCTGGGCATCGCCACCTGGACCCGGCCGAGCGGAGGCTACTTCGTCAGCCTCGACGTGCTCGACGGCACCGCCTCGAGGGTCGTGGCGCTGGCCAAGGAGGCCGGCATCGCGCTGACGCCGGCCGGCGCGTCGTTCCCGCAGGGTCATGACCCGCGCGACCGCAACATCCGGCTCGCCCCCACCTTCCCCACCCCCGACGAGGTGAGCTCGGCGATGGAGGCCGTGGCCACCTGCGTGCTCCTCGCCGCCGCCGAGAAGGTGCACGGCTGACCCGATGACGGGTCCCGGGGAGGCCGACGCAGGCCTGCGGCAGATCTCGGAGCTGCCGAAGGCACACCTCCACCTGCACTTCACCGGGTCGATGCGGCACGCCACCCTCCTCGAGCTGGCCGAGCGCGACGGCCACCACTTGCCGGAGGCCCTGGTCGAGGACTGGCCACCGACCCTCTCCGCGGCCGACGAGAAGGGCTGGTTCCGCTTCCAGCGGCTCTACGACGTGGCCCGCTCGGTGCTGCGCACCGAGGACGACGTACGCCGCCTGGTGCACGAGGCCGCCGAGGACGACCTGCGCGACGGCAGCCGCTGGCTCGAGATCCAGGTCGACCCCAGCGGCTACGCGGCGAAGTTCGGCGGGATCACCCGGTTCACCGACCTGGTGCTCGACGCGGTCCGGGAGGCCTCGCGCGACGTCGGGATCGGGATGGCGGTGGTGATCGCCGCGAACCGCACCCGGCACCCCCTCGACGCCCGGACGCTGGCCCGGCTCGCGGCGCAGTACGTCGACCGGGGCGTGGTCGGCTTCGGGCTCTCCAACGACGAGCGGCGAGGCACGACGTCCGACTTCGCGCCGGCCTTCCGGATCGCCGAGCGCGCCGGGCTGCTGCTCACTCCCCACGGGGGCGAGCTGCTCGGCGCGGACTCGGCCCGCCTCTGCGTCGAGTCGCTGCACGCCGACCGCCTGGGCCACGGCGTCCGCACGGTCGAGGACCCCGACCTGCTGGACCTGATCGTCTCCCGCGGCATCGCCCTGGAGATCTGCCCGGTCTCCAACGTCGCCCTGGGCGTCTACACCGACCTGACCTCGGTGCCGCTCCCCGACCTGATGGCGGCCGGGGCGACCATCGCCCTCGGCGCCGACGACCCGCTGCTGTTCGGCTCGCGGCTGGCCGGGCAGTACGCCACCATGCGGGCGGCCCACGACCTCACCGACGCCCAGCTGGCCGCGCTGGCCCGCTCCTCGATCGAGGCCTCGCGGGCTCCGGAGGCGGAGAAGAAGGTGTGGCTGGAGGAGGTCGACGAGTGGATGGGCACAATGACGCCATGACGAGCTACCCCGGAGACCCCGGACGCCGCGAGGACGAGGCAGGGTCCGACTCGGACCCCGCCTCGGACGCTGCCTCCCCCGACCAGCCCGCGGACGCGACCGGCGAGGCGTCGGCTGCGGACGCCGCCGGGCCGCCGCCGGAGGAGCCCACGCAGCCGGTCGGCTACTGGGAGCGGCAGGCCGCCGAGCAGGCCCGCGCCCAGGAGCAGCAGGGACACCCGGAAGCGGGCGACGCCGCCGAGGCGCCGCCCTCGGGATGGGTGAGCCCGTCCGTCCCTCCGGCCCCCGGCGCGCCCCCGTCGTCCGGTCAAGCTCCTCCGGCTCAGCCCGGCTACGGGCAGGCTCCCCCCGGACAGTCCCCGTACGGACAGGCACCGTACGGACAGGCGCCCTACGGGCAGTCCCCGTACGGGCAGGCGCCCTCCGGACCGGCGCCGTACGGCGCACCGGGTGCGGGCGGCCCCCCGCCGACGGGACCCGGCTACCCGCCGCCCGGACCGTTCGCCCCGGCGCCGCCGGCACACCCCCAGTCGACCCTGGCGATGGTCCTCGGCATCGTCGGGCTGGTCGGTGGGTTCATCGCCTGCGGGCTAGGGCTGGTGCTCTCGCCGTTCGCCTGGGCACTGGGTCGCAACGCGCTGCGCGACATCCGGGCCTCGCAGGGCCGGGTCGGCGGGGAGGGACCAGCGAAGACCGGGATGATCACCGGCATCATCGGCACCGTGCTGCTGGTGCTGGCCGTGCTCGCGGTGATCGCGTTCGCCGTGCTGGTCGCGGTCTCGGAGAGCGGCTCCGGCAACATCTGAGCTACAGCGTGCAGCCCACGAGCACGGGCTCGTTCTCCAGGGTGATCCCGAAGCGGTCCCGCACCCCGTCGCGGACCTCGCGGGCCAGCGCGAGGAGCTCGGCCGTGGTGGCGCCGCCACGGTTGGTCAGCGCCAGCGTGTGCCGCGAGGAGAGCCGGACCCGGTCGGTGCCGTAGCCCTTGGCGAACCCGGCCCGCTCGATGAGCCAGGCTGCGCTCGTCTTGACCTGTCCGTCCTCGAGCGGCCAGGAGGGAGCGCCCTCGGGCAGCTCGGCGGCGGGCAGCACCGGGTTGGTGAAGAACGAGCCGGTGCTCCAGGTGTCGTGGTCGTCGGGGTCGAGGACCATCCCCTTGCCGCGGCGCAGGTCCAGGACCGCGTCGCGGACCGCGCGGGCCGGGGCCCGCTCCCCCACCTCGATGCCGAGGGTCCGGGCGAGCTCGGCGTACGCCACCGGGGCGCCCCGCTCGCCGAGGGGGAACTGGAAGGTGACCGCGAGCACCACGAACCGCTCCGGGTCACGCTTGAACCGGCTGGTGCGGTAGCCGAAGCCGCACTCGGCGGCGGCGAAGGTGCGCACGCCACCCAGGACCCGGTCCCACGTGCGGACCCGGGCCAGCGTCTGGCTGACCTCCTGACCGTAGGCACCGACGTTCTGGATCGGAGTGGCACCCGTGGTGCCCGGGATGCCGGACAGGGCCTCGATCCCGATCCAGCCCCGCTCCACGGCGGTGGCGACGAGGTCGTCCCAGTCGTGGCCGGCGCCGACCTCGACCAGGGCACCGCCGCACAGGTCGGACTCGACGCGTACGCCGCCGTGGCGGACGACGACCACCCGGCCCTCGAACCCGGAGTCCGCGACCACGAGATTGCTGCCGCCGCCCACGACGAGGACGGGCGTGCCGGCGGCGTCCGCCGAGCGGACCGCGTCGACGAGCGAGGACTCGTCGGTGGCCTCGACCAGCTCGGTCGCGGGACCGCCGAGTCGCAGCGTGGTCAGCTCGGAGAGGGCGGGCGCGTCGGGCACGAGCACGAAACTAGCGTGCGCCCCGGTGCCCGGAGACGCAGAAGCGGCCCCGGCGATGCCGGAGGCCGCTTCGTGCGAGGAGTGCGCCGGGCTCAGCGGGTCTCGCGGTGGTCGGTGTGCTTGCGACAGCGCGGGCAGAACTTCTTCAACTCCATGCGGTCGGGGTCGTTGCGACGGTTCTTCTTGGTGATGTAGTTGCGTTCCTTGCAGTCCACGCACGCCAAGGTGATCTTGGGGCGGACGTCGGAGCTCTTGCTGGCCACGTTGGTGCCTCTTCCTAGCCTCGTGGGTGGTGCCTGGTGTGCCGTAAAGCCTGGTGAAAAGTCTGTGCTGAGTAGCGGGGGCGGGACTCGAACCCGCGACACCACGATTATGAGCCGTGTGCTCTAACCACCTGAGCTACCCCGCCACTGGGAACACGGCCCGGCACCCGTCCATTCCGGCCGGTGTCGAGTTGACTCCCAGAGCCCCTTTACGGAATCGAACCGTAGACCTTCTCCTTACCATGGAGACGCTCTGCCGACTGAGCTAAAGGGGCGCGACCCAGATCCTGCTCCGTGGGCCAGCGAGCAGAATACACAGGGCCCGTGCCATACCCGAAATCGGCCGGACCCCCGGCGCCTCCGGCCCCGGCACGGCCGCCATGATCATCGCGTGACTCCCCCTGCCGCGTCCTTCTACGAGCCCCTGGACGACGACCGGTTCGCCGCCACCGCGGCCACCGCCGGCCCCTGGAGCCCCCGCCACCAGCACGGCGGCCCGCCCGCTGCCCTGCTCGGCCGCGCCCTCGAGCGGCTCGAGGAGGACGTCCCCCGGGTCCTGGGCCGGTTCACCATGGACCTGCTGGGGCCGGTGCCCGTGGCGCCCGTGCGGGTCACGGCCACGGTGCTGCGACCGGGTCGCTCGGTCTCGCTGCGGCAGGCCGAGCTCGCCGACGACTCCGGACGCGTCCTGGCCCGGGCCCAGGCGTGGGCCTTCCCCGACCGCGCCGGGCCGGAGGATCCCGCGGGCGACCAGCCGCCCGACCAGCCGCCGGGGCCGCACGCCGGCCGCCACGAGGAGCCGCCGGCCGGGTGGCACCGTGGCTACCTCGACGCGGTGGAGTGGCGCTGGCTGCGCGGGGCGATCACCAGCAGCGGACCGGCGGTGGTGTGGCTGCGTCCGCTGGTCGACCTGCTCCCGGGCGAGCCGTTGAGCCCGGTGCAGCGGCTGCTGAGCTGCGTCGACTCGGCCTCCGGGGCCTCCGCCGTGCTCGACCCGGCGGCGTGGAGGTTCCTGAACACCGAGCTCACCGTGCACCTGCTGCGGCCGCCGGAGGGCGAGTGGGTCTGCCTGCGGGCCCGCACGGAGCTGGGTGGCGGCTCGGTGGGCCTGGCCACCGCCGAGGTGTACGACGAGCGCGGCCCGGTCGCCCGTTCGGCCCAGTCACTGCTGCTCGCGCGAACGCACTGACCGAGCGACCGGACTCCTCAGTCCTGGATCCGGGGGAACGGCCTGGCCTCCTCGAGCTCGAAGGCGAGCTCGAGCAGCCTGCGGTCGTACCCCTGGGCGGCGCTCAGCTGCACCCCGACGGGCAGGCCCGCCGCCGACATCCCCATCGGCAGCGACATGGCCGGGTCCCCGGTCGCGTTCTGCAGGGGCGTGAAGGAGACCCACTCCAGGATCCGGCCGATGACCAGCTCGTAGGGCTGGCGCGGGTCGAGCCAGCCCAGCTCCGGGGCGGTCCTCGACAGCGTCGGCGTGAGCACCACGTCGTGCCGGGAGAAGAGCCTGGTGCTGATCCGGCGCGCCGCCCGGAGCCGGGCCACCGCGGCCGGCAGCCGCCAGGAGTTGCGGGCGGCGTGCGCCGCCAGCCCGCGCGTCAGGTTGTCGTTGCGCCGCCGGTCGTAGGTGCGGTTGAAGGCGAAGCGGCCGCCGGTCGTCAGCGCCAGGGCCAGCGCGCTCCAGTAGAGGAGGAAGTCGGCCTCGAAGGAGTCGGGGACGCTGGCCTCCACGGCCTCCACGTGGTGACCGAGCTCCTCGAGCAGGCTCGCGGTCTGCTCGACGGCGTGCCGGGTGTCCGCGTCCGTCGTACGCCGTCCCGGTGCCTCGGTCACCAGCGCGACCCGGAGCCGGGGTCGGGCCGGACGCGTCACGTCGCCGACCGGGGGCAGCCGCAGGTCGCGGTAGACGCGCTCGGACTCGCGCACGAAGGCGGCGGTGTCCCGAACCGACCGGGTCAGCACGCCGTCGTGCACGAGCTGCACCGGCATCTCCCGGTTGAGCCGGTCGCCGGGGATGCGCCCGCGGGTGGCCTTCAGGCCCACCAGCCCGGTGCACGCAGCCGGGATCCGGATCGAGCCGCCACCGTCGTTCGCGTGCGCCAGCGGCACCGCCCCGCCGGCGACGAACGCCGCGGAGCCGGCGGACGAGGCACCGGTGGTGTGCTGGGTGTGCCAGGGGTTGCGCACGGGCGGGTCCGCGGCGTACTCCGCGCTGGGGCTGAAGCCGTACTCCGAGAGCCGGGTCTTGCCCAGCACCGTGGTGCCGATCAGCCGCACCATCCGGGCGAAGTCGCCGTCCTCGGTGGCCGGCTCGGCGACGTAGGCGCGGGTGCCCTGCTGGGTGGGCAGCCCGGCCACGTCGCTGTTGTCCTTGACGAAGGTCGGCAGCCCGGCGAAGAAGCCGGTCCCCTCCTCGGTGCTCTCGGCGATCGCCTCGGCGAACCGCTCGGCGGCGAGCCCGTCGAGCACCTCGTCGAGCTCCCGGGTGCGGGCGACCGCCGCCTCGACCACCTCACGCCGGGAGACCCGGCCGGCGGCTGAGCTCCTCCACCAGGCCCACGGCGTCGTGGTCCCCGAGCGCGTCGTCACCGAACGCGTGGACTCGCGTGCGGGCCGTCATGGCGCCTCAACCTAGCGTTGGCTGTGATCCTCGTCGCACCGCCCTCGCGAAGACCGAACACTGCTTGTGCTCGTCAACTACCCTGACCCAGGTCGGTCGCTGTGCCCGACTCCCCTGACCAGAGGTGATGTCTCCGTGGCCGTGGCCACCGCTCCCGGCGTGAGTGCCGAACCGGACTCCGGCGAGTACTCCCACGCCCAGATCCTGACGATCCTGTCCGGGCTGCTGCTCGGCATGTTCCTGGCCGCGCTCGACCAGTCCATCGTGGGTACGTCGATCCGCACCATCGCCGACGACCTCAACGGGCTCTCCGCGCAGGCGTGGGTGACCACCGCCTACCTGATCACCTCCACCATCACCACCCCGATCTACGGCAAGCTCGGCGACCTCTACGGCCGCAAGAAGCTCTTCCTCTTCGCGATCACGGTCTTCATCCTCGGCTCCGCCGCGTGCTCGTTCGCGACCTCCATGCCCATGCTCGCCGCCCTGCGCGCCGTGCAGGGGCTGGGTGCCGGCGGCCTGTTCACCCTCGTGCTCGCGATCATCGGCGACATCGTCTCGCCGCGGGAGCGGGCGAAGTACACCGGCTACT
The DNA here is from genome assembly GCA_963815595.1 of uncultured Actinomycetota bacterium. Lineage (GTDB taxonomy): Bacteria > Actinomycetota > Actinomycetes > Propionibacteriales > Nocardioidaceae > Marmoricola. The sequence goes on from CAWFHA010000001.1 coordinate 26,947, forward strand.
TCATGTCGGTCTTCGCCACCTCCAGCGTGCTCGGCCCGGTGGCCGGCGGACTGTTCGCCGGCCAGGACTCCATCCTGGGCATCACCGGGTGGCGCTGGGTGTTCCTGGTCAACGTGCCGATCGGCATCGCGGCGCTCTTCGTGGTCACCCGCAACCTGCACCTGCACCACCACCGGCGCGAGGCGCGGATCGACTGGCGCGGCGCCACCTCTTTGGTGGTCGCTCTCGTCCCGCTGCTCACCGTGGCCGAGCAGGGCCGCAGCTGGGGCTGGGCGTCCGGGCTCGCCCTCGGCTGCTACGCGGTCGGACTGCTCGGCGTGGTCGCGTTCGTCCTCGTCGAGCGGAGCATGGGCGACGACGCCCTGATCCCGCTGCGGATCTTCCGGCTCCGCACCGCGGCGGTGGTCGTCGTCGCCAGCGTGATGGTGGGCGCCGCGATGTTCGGTGCGATCACGGTGCTGCCGCAGTACATGCAGATCGTGCACGGCGCCACCCCCACCCAGGCCGGACTGATGATGCTGCCGATGGTGGTGGGCATGATGACGGCCGGCATCGTCACCGGCCAGATCACCTCGCGCACCGGCCGCATCCGCGGCTTCCCGATCGCGGGATCGGCGATGGCGGGCGTCGCCATGGTGGCGCTGTCGCGCGTCACCGCCGACACCAGCCTGGGGTGGATGATGGCCGGGATGGTCGTGCTCGGCCTCGGGCTCGGGCAGTGCATGCAGCCCCTCACGATCATCGTCCAGAACGCCGTGCCCCCGCGCGAGATCGGGGTGGCGACCAGCTCGGCCACGTTCTTCCGGCAGCTCGGCGGCACCCTCGGCGTCGCGGTCTTCCTCTCCCTGCTGTTCAGCAGCCTGGGCCAGAACATCCTGACCGCGGTGCGCGCAGCCGTGCCCGGGATCCAGCGGGCCGTCGCCGCCGGGGACATCCCGCGCGGCCCGGTCGACGAGCAGGTCCTCGAGTCGCTGCGAGGCGCCGGGTCCGCCAGCGACGGCGTCTTCGGGGCGGTGCAGGACGACTCCTCGATCATCGGCCAGATGAGCCCCGTGCTCAGCCACCCCTTCAAGGTCGGGTTCGCCGACTCGATGAGCCTGGTGCTCCTCGGCGGCGGCCTGGTGATGCTGCTCGCGTTCGTGGTGCTCCTGCTGATGCCGGCGGTCGAGCTGCGGGCCACCTCGGCCAGCGCGGCAGCGCGGGCGGAGGACAGCGCGGCGCGGGCAGCGGCCACGGCACCGATGTCGGAGCGCACCGGCAGGCACCGGGCCGAGAACCACGCGGCCGTCGAACCCCTCGACGAGCTCGAGCACGTCTCCACCGACGGCGCGACGCACGCCGGTGGCCCCAGCGCGGCGGTCCCGGGACGCCACGCCGGGGCCACCGACGGGGTCACCGACGGGGAAGCGGACGGTGCCGGGGACACCGACCCGCGCTGACCAGCGCCCGCCTCAGCGTCGGGCCACTCCGCGCCGGTGGCAGCCGAGCAGGTGGGTGTCGACCATCCCGGTGGCCTCCATCAGGGCGTGCAGGGTGGTCGGGCCGACGAAGGTGAATCCTCGTGCGCGCAGCGCCTTGGACAGCGCCAGGGACTCCGCAGAGCGGGTGGGCACCTCGGCCTGGACCTGCGGCCGGGGGTCGTGCTCGGGACGGTACCGCTCCAGGAAGGCCTCCAGGCCGCCGTCCTCGCGGAGCCGCACGGTCGCCAGCGCGTTGGTCCGAGTGCCGAGGACCTTGGCCCGGTTGCGCACGATCCCGGTGTCGGTGAGCAGGCGCTCGAGGTCGGCGTCGGTCATCGCCGCGACCCGGTCCACGGCGAAGCCGTGGAAGACCTCCCGGAAGCGAGGTCGCTTGTTCAGGATGGTCGCCCAGGACAGTCCCGCCTGGAAGCCCTCCAGGCACAGCCGCTCGAAGAGCCCCTGCTCCCCGCGGACCGGCACGCCCCACTCCTGGTCGTGGTACTCCCGCATCGTGCCGGGCACGCCGGCCCAGACGCAGCGCGCGACACCGTCCTCGCCGATGACCGGTCCGGTCACGCCCGCCTCCTCACGCCCGGCCCCCACACGCCGGCCGCAGGCCCCGGCCGCTCACGCCAGGGCGCGCCGCATGGCGTCCAGGTGCGCCGGGGTCGAGCCGCAGCAGCCGCCGATCAGGTCGATGCCGAGGTCACGCAGGTCCCGGGCGTGTGCGGCCATGTCGTCGGGGCCGGCGTCGTACTCGAAGTGGTCCCCCACGACCTGGGGCAGGCCCGCGTTGGACTGGGCGACGAGCAGCAGGCCGTCGGGCCGGGCCTGGGCCAGCTGGGCCGCGATCTGCAGCATCTCGCCGGGGCCCCGGCCGCAGTTGGCGCCGACGGCGTCCACGCCGAGGGCGGCGAGGCTCGCGACGGCTTCCGCCGGACGGACCCCCATCATCGTGCGCAGGTTGGTGTCGAAGCTGAGCGTGGCCACCACGGGGAGCTCGGGCACGACCTCCCGCGCGGCCCGGACGGCCGCCTCGGTCTCGGCCAGGTCGCTCATCGTCTCGATCAGCACCAGGTCGATGCCGCCGTCACGCAGCCCGGCCAGCTGCGCGGCGAAGATCGCCTGCGCCTGCGCGAGGTCCATGGTCCCCAGCGGTGACATCAGCTCACCGGTGGGCCCCAGGCCCCCTGCGACCGAGATGCCGTGGGCCCGGGCCACCTCGCGCGCGAGAGCGGCACCGGCCTCGTTGAGCTCGTGCACGCGGTCACCGAGCCCGTGCATGTCCAGGCGCGGCCGGGAGCCGCCGAAGGTGTTGGTGGTCAGCACCTGCGCGCCGGCCTCCGCGTAGGCCAGATGGGCCTCGCGGACCACATCGGGGCGCTCGAGGTTCCACAGCTCGCCGGAGCCGCCGTCGGTCAGGCCGCGGTCCTGCAACAGGGTGCCCATGCCGCCGTCGACCAGCACCGGTCCGTCCGCCGCGAGATCGGTGAGTGAGCTGCGCTGCTGGAGCTGTTCCTCGGTCACGTCCCGAGCCTAGGCGCCGGGGTCACGGACCGCGCCGGACCATCCGGACCGTGGGCAGCGGCGGCGCGTGCAGCGGCTCCCCGGGGTCGTCGGGAGGCAGGTCGAAGCGGGACCGGTCGCCGGCCGCCAGGAGGTCCTCCCACTGGGCGCGGTAGCCGACCACCTCGTCGTGGTCACGGCCGATGAAGTTCCACCACATGACGATGCGCTCACCGAACGGAGGCCCGCCGAGCAGCAGCAGTCGGGTGTCGTCGTCCGCGGTCAGCTCCAGTGACGTGGAGCCCGGCTCGAGGAAGCCGAGCTCGTGCCGAGCGACCGGCTTGCCGTCGACCCGGACGTGCCCGGTGTCGACGAGCACGCCGAGCTCGTACGTCGGGTCCACCGGCACCTGCACCGACCTCCCGGAGGCCAGGGTCAGCTCGGCCCCGAGCAGGGGGCTGTGGGTGCGCACCGGAGACGTCGACCCGAGCAGGGACCCGAGGAAGACCCGGGCCTGCCAACCCTCGCCGTCGACCGGGGCGGGCGCGTAGTGCTCGAACCTCGGGTCGACCTGACGGTCGCCGTCGGGCAGCGCCAGCCACAGCTGGGCGCCGTGGAGGGAGGTGGTGCGGGCCGTCGAGTACTCGCTGTGGCTGATCCCGCGGCCCGCGGTCATCAGGTTCAGCTCGCCGGGGCGCACGAAGGCGTGGTGCCCCGCGGAGTCCCGGTGCTCGATCTCGCCGGTGAACAGCCAGCTCACCGTCTGCAGACCGGTGTGCGGGTGCGGGGGCACGAGCATGCCGCCGGAGTCGCCGACCCGGTCGGGGCCGTAGTGGTCGACGAAGCACCAGGCGCCGATCAGCGACCGCTGCCGCTGCGGCAGGGTCCGGCGTACCGTCATCGCCCGCAGGCCGCCGAGCGGGACCTCACGGGGCGTGAGCACCTCCATGGCACCCAGCGTGCCACGGGAGAGGCTGCCGCGGGAGGCCCGTCGACGGGACCCGCGTCCGGGTCAGCGGCCTCGGCGCGCGCCGCTGAACGAGGCCGCGGTGTGCCCGCCGCCCGACGCTGAGCCGCCGCCCGAGCCGCGGTTGCCACCGCGCGAGGAGCCCGAGCGTCGCTGGTTGGGTCGGCCCGAGCCCGAGCCGGTCGACTGGCCGCGACCGCCGGAGCGGCGTCGGCCGCCGCCGCCGGAGCGGGACTGCTGCTCGCGCGGGGCGGGGCGGTCGTCGACGAGCCCGCCGGCCACCAGCACCCGCTCGCCCGGGGCGAGCTGGGCCAGGACCGGGTGGGAGGGCCCGGAGAACTTGGTCGTCGTGGGCGAGATGCGTGCCGCACGGGTCAGGTCGCGGACGTCCTTGACCTGCTGGTCGGTCATCAGCGTCACCACGGTGCCCGAGGCGCCGGCGCGAGCGGTCCGGCCGGAACGGTGCAGGTAGGCCTTGTGCTCGGCCGGCGGGTCCGCGTGCACCACGAGCGCCACGTCGTCGACGTGGATCCCGCGGGCCGCGATGTCGGTGGCCACGAGCGTGGTGGCCCGGCCCGAGTGGAAGGCCTCCATGTTGCGGGTCCGGGCGTTCTGCGCGAGGTTGCCGTGCAGCTCGACCGTCGGCACTCCGCGGGAGTTGAGCTGACGGGCGAGGTTCTTCGCACCGTGCTTGGTGCGGGTGAACACGACCGTGCGGCCCGGGGCGCTGGTCAGGTCGACGAGCACGGACACGCGGTGGTCGCGGTGCACGTGCAGGACGTGGTGGTCCATGCTCGCGATCGGCGACTGCACCGAGTCGGCCTCGTGGGTGGCCGGATCGGTCAGGAACCTCTTGACCAGGACGTTGACGCCGGAGTCGAGGGTGGCGGAGAACAGCATCCGCTGCCCGCCGCGCGGGGTCTGGTCCAGCAAGCGGCGCACGGCCGGCAGGAAGCCGAGGTCGGCCATGTGGTCGGCCTCGTCGAGGATGGTGGTCTCCACGCCGCCGAGGTCGCAGTGGCCCTGGTTGATCAGGTCCTCGAGGCGACCGGGGCAGGCGAGCACGATGTCGACGCCCTGGCGCAGCGCCTGCACCTGGGGGTTCTGGCCGACGCCGCCGAAGACGGTGCGCGTGCGCAGGCCGTGGACCGCTGCGAGCGGCGCGAGCGCGGCGTCGATCTGGGCGACCAGCTCACGGGTCGGAGCCAGGATGAGGGCGCGCGGCCGCTTCGGCGTACGCCGGGAGCGGGAGGCGTCCAGCCGGGCCACCAGCGGCAGCAGGAAGGCCAGGGTCTTGCCCGAGCCGGTGCGGCCGCGGCCGAGGACGTCACGTCCACCGAGGGAGTCCGGCAGCGTGGCCGCCTGGATGGGCGTGGGGGTGGTGATGCCGGACGCGGCGAGCACGTCGGACAGCTCGGCAGGTACGCCGAGCTCGAGGAAGGAAGTCATGAGTCAGGATTCGCTATCTGTGTGGATGTCCCACCACAACCGTGACGACCAGGTCGTCGATGAAGATCGGAGGCGTGGAGCACCGGTGCTCGGTGCTACGACACGCATCAGGACCGAGGCGAGACTGAACGGTCCTTGTGGGTCAAGCGTAGGGGTCCACGACCTCCTACGACGAATCGACCCGCTGTGAGGCGGGACTCATCGCGCCTCGGCGGACGGCGTCGTGACCGGTGGGCGCCCGATCGCGGACCCCCCGACACGGGTCGGAGCCGGTCCGCGAGGATGGGCCGATGGCTTCCGTCCTCCCCCACGGCTCCTGGCCCTCCCCGATCTCGCCCGCCGACCTGGTCTCCTCCGGCGGGGTCCCGGCCGATCCACGGGCCGACGGGCAGGACGTCTACTTCCTGCGCACGCGGCCCGAGAGCGGGGGCCGGGTCATCCTGTGCCGACGCGACCCGGACGGCTCCACCGTCGAGGTGTCGCCGGAGTGGCTCTCGGTGCGCTCGCGGGTGCACGAGTACGGCGGTGGCGCGTGGGCCGTCCGCGCCGGGATCGTGCTCGCCGTGGACGCCACCACCCAGCGGCTCTGGCGCCTCGACGGCGAGCCCCGGCCCCTCACCCCGGCGCTCGAGGACGCGGCCGTGCGCTGGTCGGCGATGGAGATCGACGCGGACCGCGACGTGTGCTTCGTCGTACGTGAGGACCATCGCGAGGACGGCCTGGAGCCGGTCAACGAGCTGGTCCGGCTGCCGCTCGAGCCCGCCGCGCCCGGCTGGGGGACGGTGGTCGTGCCCGGCCGCCGACGGAGCCTGCCGCGGCCCGACGCCGACGACTCCGGCGACCCGGCCCTGCCCGACTTCGTGATCGACCCGGTCCTCTCTCCCGACGGCCGGCACCTGGCGTGGGTGCAGTGGTCCCACCCGTCGATGCCGTGGGACGAGGCCTCGGTCGTGGTCGCCGCGCTCGACGGGGCCGGCGAGGTCCAGCACGTGCGCCGGGTCGGCGGCGGCAGCGGCTGCACGGCCGGGGAGCCGGTGTGGGTCGACGAGCACCGGCTGGCGTTCATCACCGACCCCGCCGGCTGGGCGGTGCCCCACCTCGTCGACCTGCGCCGCGAGGAGGCCGCGGTCGCGCTGGCCGAGGAGACCAGCGAGTACGGCGGCCCGGCCTGGATGCAGCGCCTGCGGACGATGGCCCGGACCGCGGACGGCCGGCTGGTCGCGGTCCGGCACGTCGACGGCCTGGCCCGGCTGACCGTGCTCGACCCGGCACGTCCCGGCTCGGCGCACGACCTCGACCTGCCGCTCGTCGCGGCCTCCGCCCTCTCCGCGTACGGCGACGGGGTGGTGTGCGAGGCCGGTCTGGTCGAGCGCGGCTACGCGACGGTGGCGGTCGGGATCGCCGAGGAGCAGGTCACGGTGCTCCAGGCGCGGGGTGCGGCCCCCGACCCGGCGTACACCCCGACGGCGGAGCCGGTCAGCTGGACCGGGCACGGCGGCGACACGGCGTACGGGTTCCTCTACCGGCCGACGCACCCCGACGTGGTCGCCCCCGACGGCGAGCTGCCGCCGCTGGTCGTGATCGCCCACGGTGGACCGACCTCGGCCGCGGTCGCGGTGCCCCGGCCCTCGACCACCTACTTCACCTCGCGCGGCCTCGCCGTGCTCGACGTGAACTACGCCGGGTCGACGGGCTACGGCCGGGCCTACCGCGAGCGCCTGCGGGGCACCTGGGGCCACGCGGACATCGAGGACTGCGTGCTCGGGGCCCGGCACCTGGCCGAGACCGGGGTGGTGGACGGCGCCCGGCTCGGCGTACGCGGCGGGTCGGCGGGGGGCTTCGTGGTGCTGGCCGCGCTCGCCTTCCACGACGTGTTCTCCGCCGGGATCAGCCTGTTCGGGGTGGCCGACCTCTCCCTGCTGGCCGAGGAGACGCACAAGATGGAGTCGCGCTACCTCGACGGCCTGGTCGGCCCCTGGCCGGCGGCGCGGGAGACCTACGACGCCCGCTCGCCGCTGCACCACGTCGAGGGGATCGAGGCGCCGCTGCTGCTGCTCCAGGGCGAGGAGGACCGGGTGGTCCCGCCCTCGCAGGCGGTGGGCATGGCCGAGGCGCTGCGCGAGCGCGGCCGCCCCGTCGCGCTCGTCCTCTTCCCCGGCGAGGGCCACGGCTTCCGCGAGCCCGACTCCATCGTCCGCGCCGCCGAGCTCGAGACCAGCTTCCTCGGCGAGGTCTGGGGCTACACCCCCGCCGGCGACCCCGGGCCCGTCCCCTGGTCGGGCGGCCGCTGACCCACCCCCAGCCGGATAGTCCGATACGAACGGCACCGTCCGGGCCTCGGAAGAGGTGCCGAACGTATCGGACTATCCGGGTCGGGGGCCGGGACTCCACTCTCGGCGTACGCCGGACAGCGGCGGCTGCGCGCTCCTAGGCTGGAGGTCCCACGACCTCACTGCTCGGAGGAGCTCGTGCCGACCACCGCCCTGACCGACGTGCCCCGCGCGCCGCGCACCGTGCAGGTCGACGACGCGCTGAGCCGGGAGCTGCTCGTCGCGGCGCTGCGGGTCTCGTTCGCGCCCCGGCGGATCGGCCGGGCGCTCCTCGCCTGGGCCACCGTCGGGGTCCTGCTCGGTCTGGTCACGCACAGCGCCACCTGGGGCTGGATCGTCGGCGCGGGGGTCCCCGCGGTGCTGGCAGCCCGGGTGGCCCTGACGACGGTGGCGCGCTTCCGGGCGGTGGCCCGACCCGGCTCGTCGATCACCTCCGGCTACGACGCGTCCGGGCGGCTGGTCCTGGTCCGGGAGACGGGCGACCTCGTCCTGCCCGCGGGCTCCGCCGCGGTGACCCTCCGCGGCCGCGTCGCGGTGATCGCCGGGGACACCCGCCGTTCGCTGCTGCTGACGGCGCGGGAGCTGCTCACCGACGTCGACGTCGAGTACCTCACGACGCCGCCGGTGCCGCTGCCCTGGTCGGTCGCGGTCCCGCCGGCGACCAGGCGACGGCTGATGCGTGCCGGTCTCCGTGCCCGGCTGGGCACCCCGGCAGGACTGCTGCTCCTGTGCTGGCTCGTCCTCGCGCTGGGTCTGGTGTTCCTCGCCTTCCCCCCGGCGGAGGCGACCGCGATCTCGCTCGTCGTACTGGTGCTGGGTCCGGCGCTCGGCGTACTCGGCGCACGCCGCGTCCTGTACCGCCCGGGCACGGTCCGGGCGGGGCTCACCGACGAGGGACTGTGCGTGGCCGGGCTGCTGCCGCGTCCGGTGACGTTCCGACCCCGGACCCACCTGACGCGTACGCCGTACGCACTGCTGCTGCGGCGGCGCGGCCTGGTCCACGCCCTCCCCCCGGACCTCGTGCCCGACGAGCACCTCCCCGACGTACGCCGCGCCCTCGATCCCCCTGACCCACCCCGAGCCGGATAGTCCGTGACGATCGGCATGGTCCCGGCTCCGAGAAGCATGCCGAACGTCACGGACTATCCGGGTGGGGGGACGAGGTCGCGCAGCCGGTCGAGCTCGACCGCGACGCGGGCGGCGAGGGCGGTGGCGAGGGACTCGGGGCCGTCCTCGGGGAGCTCGGGGACGACGTGGTGCACGATGCCGCTGGCCAGCAGGGCGGGGGCGCCGATGCCCTGGTCCTCGGCCATCTCGGGGGCGTGGTCGAGGTCGCCGTGGCGGATCACGCTGGCACCCTCGGGCGGGAGCGGGGAGAGCCAGGCGTTCTGGGCGGCGACCACCACCCGGGCAGGCAGCAACGCCAGGGCACCGCCGCCGCAGCCCTGCCCCAGCACCAGCGACACGGTGGGCACGGTCATCGTGGTCAGGGTGGCGATGCAGCGGGCGATCTCCCCGGCGATCGCACCCTCCTCGGCCGCCGGCGACAGCTCCGCCCCCGGGGTGTCGATCACCGTCACCAGCGGCAGTCCGAGCTCCTCGGCCAGGCGCATGCCGCGCCGGGCCTCCCGCAGCGCGGCCGCGCCGAGCGGCTTCGCCCGCGTCTGCCGGAGCCGGTCCTGGCCCACCAGCACGCACGGCTGCCCGTCGAGTCGGGTCAGCGTCACCAGGACGGCCGCGTCCTGCTCGCCCTCCTCGGTGCCGTTGAGCGCGATCGTGCCGTGCGCGCCGTACCGCAGCAGGTGCCGTACGCCGAGCCGCTCGTCGGACCGGGTCAGCTCGACCGACTCCCACACCGGACGGGGCGCCGGACCATCGGCGTCACCCCGCAGGGGAAGTGCCGGCGGCCTGGGTGGGTCGACCAGCACCTCGAGGATCCGGTCGACGAGCACCGGCAGGTCCTCGGTCGACACGACCGCGTCGATCACGCCCTTCTGGGCCAGGTTCTCCGCACGCTGCACGCCCTCGGGGAACGGCCGGCCCTCGAGCGCCTCGAAGACCTTCGGCCCCAGGAAGCCCACCAACGCGCCCGGCTCGGCGACGGTGACGTGGCCCAGCGAGCCCCACGACGCATAGACCCCACCGGTCGTCGGGTGCCGCAGGTGCACCAGGTAGGGCAGTCCGGCGGCCCGGTGCTCCATCACCGCGCGGGAGATGGCGACCATCTCGAAGAACGCGGGAGTCCCCTCCTGCATCCGGGTGCCGCCCGAGGCGGTGGTGGCCAGCAGCGGCAGTCCCTCCCCGGTGGCCCGCCGCACGCAGGAGACGATGCGCTGCGCGGCGGCGGACCCGATGGACCCGCCGAGGAAGCCGAACTCGTTGACCACGACGGCCACGGCCCGGCCCTTGACCAGACCGCGGCCGGTCAGCACCGACTCGTCGGCACCGGACCGCTCGGCCGCGGTGCGCAGCTCGTCCTGGTAGCCCTCGGACCACCGCGTGATGTCCACCGGGGCGTCCCAGGACTCGTAGGACCCGGGATCGAGCACCAGGTCGATCAGCTGGCGGGCCGACCAGCGCTGGCTCACCCCCGTGCTCCGGCCGGCCGGCTCAGGGTGCGATGCCGACGTACTTGGTGGAGAGGTACTCCTCGATGCCCTCCGGGCCGCCCTCGCGACCGAAGCCGGAGTGCTTGACCCCGCCGAACGGCGCCGCCGGGTTGGACACGATCCCCTGGTTGATCCCGACCATGCCGAACTCCAGGCCCTCGCTCACCCGGATCATCCGGCCGAGGTCGGTGGTGAAGGCGTAGGCGACCAGGCCGTACTCCGTGTCGTTGGCCATCGCCACCGCCTTCTCGTCCTCGGAGAAGGTGGTGATCGGTGCGACCGGGCCGAAGATCTCCTCGCGGAACAGGTCCGCGTCGGGCGCCACGTCGGTGAGCACGGTGGGCTCGAAGAAGTAGCCCTTGTCCCCCACCGTGGAGCCGCCCGTGACCACCGAGGCGCCGCGCTTGGTGGCGTCCTCGACCAGCTCGGTGACCTTGTCGCGCTGCTTGGCGTCGATCAGCGGACCGACGGTGACCCCGTCCTCGGTGCCGCGGCCCAGGGTCTCGGCCGCCATCCGCTCGGCGAACCGTGCGGCGAAGTCGTCGGCCACGGACTCGTGGACCAGGAAGCGGTTGGCCGCCGTGCAGGCCTCGCCCATGTTGCGCATCTTGGCGAGCATGGCTCCCTCGACGGCGGCGTCGAGGTCCGCGTCGCCGAAGACGAGGAACGGCGCGTTGCCGCCGAGCTCCATCGAGACCCGCAGCAGCTGGTCGGCCGACTGCTTGACCAGCAGCTTGCCGACCGGGGTGGACCCGGTGAAGGTCAGCTTGCGCAGCCGGGGGTCGCCGATGATGGGCTCCATCACCTCGCTGGTCTGCGAGGTCGGGACCACGTTGAGCACACCGGGGGGCACTCCGACCTCGTGCAGCAGGTCGGCCAGCGCGAGCATGGTGAGCGGGGTCTGGGAGGCCGGCTTGACGACCATCGTGCAGCCCGCGGCGATGGCCGGCCCGATCTTGCGGGTGCCCATCGCCAGCGGGAAGTTCCAGGGCGTGATCATCAGCGTCGGACCGACCGGCTGCTTCATCGTCATCAACCGGGTGTTGCCGTCCGGGGAGGTGCCCCAGCGCCCGGTGATGCGCACGACCTCCTCGGAGAACCAGCGGAAGAACTCCGAGCCGTAGGTGACCTCGCCCTTGGCCTGCGCCAGCGGCTTGCCCATCTCCAGGGTCATCAGCATCGCGAAGTGGTCGGCGCGCTCGGTGATCAGCTCCCAGGCCGAGCGCAGCAGCTCCGCCCGCTCGCGGGGGGCGGTCGCCGCCCAGTCCTGCTGGGCCGCGGCGGCCGCGTCGAGGGCGGCCATGCCGTCCTCCGGCGTCGCCGACGCCACGCTCGCCAGGGTCTCGCCGGTCGCCGGGTCCTCGACGTCGATCGTCGCGCCGTCGGAGGCCTCTCGCCACTCGCCACCGATGAACAGTCCGGTGGGCACCTTCTCCAGGGTCTCGCTCTCGCTCATGGGCCCAACCTAGGACACGGCAGGTCGCGTCCGACAGGCCCTAGGCTCCTCTCGGAAGCGGAAGGAAGGTGGCGTCGTTGACCGACCACGCAGAGCTGCTCGACCGGCTCGACTGCCTCGTGGGGCGCGAGCGCTCCGTGGAGGAGCTCCCGGGCGGCCTCACCAACGTCAACCTCAAGGTCACCACCGACGAGCGGACCGTGGTGGTCCGGGTGTCCCAGCCCGGCAGCGAGCTGCTGGCGATCGACCGCGAGGCAGAGATGCGCAACTCGCAGTTCGCCGCCGAGGCCGGGGTCGGGGCGCCGGTCGTCGAGTACCACGCCGACGCGGGCCTGCTGGTCGTGGAGTACATCGACGGGCACACCTTCACCGACGAGGACCTGCGCGACGGCGGGCACCTGGGGCGGGTGGCCGAGGCCTGTCGCACCCTGCACGAGGGGCCCCGGTTCGTCACGGACTTCGACATGTTCGAGGTCCAGCAGCGCTACCTCGGCATCGTCCGCGAGCACGGCTTCCGCCTGCCCGACCGCTACCTCGAGTTCGCCGACCAGGTCGAGCAGGTCCGCACGGTGTTCGATCGGCGGCCGGCCACCACGGTCCCGTGCAACAACGACCTGCTCGCCGGCAACTTCATCGACGACGGCCACAAGCTGTGGCTGATCGACTACGAGTACGCCGGGAACAACGACCCGTGCTTCGAGCTCGGCAACCTGTGGAGCGAGGCCGACTGCTCGCTCGACCAGCTCGAGGAGCTGATGGAGGCCTACGACGGCACCCTGCTGCGCCACCGCGTGGCCCGGGCGCGCCTGTGGGGGCTGGTCTCGAAGTACGGCTGGACCCTGTGGGGGTCCATCCAGAACTCGGTGAGCACCATCGACTACGACTTCTGGTCGTGGGGCATGGAGAAGTACGACCGGGCCGTCGCGGAGTTCGACGGCCCCGACTTCGACCGGCTGCTGGCCCAGGCAGCCGGGGACGACTGAGGAGCAGGCGCATGAGCACACAGCTGCCCGACCGGGCACAGGTCGTCGTCATCGGGGGCGGGGTGATCGGCACCAGCGTCGCCTACCACCTGACCAGGCTCGGCTGGACCGACGTGCTCCTGCTCGAGCAGGGTCAGCTCTCCTCGGGGACCACCTGGCACGCCGCGGGGCTGGTCGGGCAGCTGCGCGCCAACCAGAGCGGCACCCGGCTGGTCCAGTACTCCACACAGCTCTACGCCGACCTCGAGGAGGAGGTGGGGCTCTCCACCGGGTTCAAGCGGTGCGGTGGGGTCACCGTCGCCCGCACCGAGGACCGGATGACCCAGCTGCGGCGGACCATGGCCACCGCCGCGGCCTTCGACCTCGAGTGCGAGCTGCTCTCGCCCGGGGAAGCCCTCGAGCACTACCCGGTGATGCGCGTCGACGACCTCGTCGGGGCGATCTGGCTGCCCGGTGACGGCAAGGCCAACCCCACCGACCTGACCGCGGCGCTGGCCCGTGGTGCCCGGCAGCGCGGCGCCCGGGTCCTCGAGCGCACGCGGGTGACCGGCGTGCTCGTCGAGGGGCGCCGGGTCACCGGCGTACGCACCGAGGAGGGGGACGTCGAGACGGAGGTGGTCGTCAACTGCGCCGGACAGTGGGCCAAGGCCGTCGGTGCGCTCGCCGGGGTCAACGTGCCGCTGCACTCCGCCGAGCACTTCTACGTCGTCACCGACCCCTTCGAGGGTGTGCACCCGGACCTGCCCGTCCTGCGCGACCCGGACGGCTACACCTACTTCAAGGAGGAGGTCGGCGGCCTGGTGGTGGGCGGCTTCGAGCCCGACGCCAAGCCGTGGGTCTCGCCGGACCAGATCCCCCACCCCTTCGAGTTCTCGCTGCTCGAGGAGGACTGGGAGCACTTCGCGCCGCTGATGGAGAACGCCGTGCACCGGGTCCCCGCGCTCGAGGAGACCGGGATCCGCAAGTTCTACAACGGCCCGGAGAGCTTCACCCCCGACAACCAGTTCATCCTCGGCGAGGCGCCCGAGGTCGACGGCTTCTTCGTCGGCGCCGGGCTGAACTCCGTCGGCATCGCCTGCGCCGGCGGGGCCGGCCGCGCCCTGGCCGAGTGGATCGTGCAGGGCGAGCCCGACATGGACCTGACGAGCGTCGACGTACGCCGGTTCGCGCCGTTCAACGGCAACAACCGGTGGCTGCACGACCGGGTCGCCGAGGTGCTCGGCCTGCACTACGAGATCCCGTGGCCCAACCGGGAGATGCGCACCGCGCGCCCGTTCCGGCGTTCCCCGCTCTACGCGCACCTCGTGGCCGCCAACGCGAACTTCGGCAGCCGGATGGGTTGGGAGCGGGCCAACTTCTTCGCCCCCGAGGGCTCCTCGCCCGACATCGAGTACTCCTGGGGCAAGCAGAACTGGCTGCCCTGGTCCGCGGCGGAGCAGGTCAACACCCGGGAACGGGTGACCGTCTTCGACCAGACCTCCTTCTCCAAGTTCCGGCTGATCGGGCCCGACGTGGAGGACGCGCTGCAGTGGCTGTGCACCGCCGACGTGGCGGTCCCGGTGGGGCGCACCGTCTACACCGGCATGCTCAACGAGCGCGGCACCTACGAGTCCGACGTGACCCTGACCCGGGTGGCCGACGAGGAGTACCTCCTGGTCAGCAGCGCGGCCACCACCGAGCGCGACCAGGACCACGTCCGGCGCCACCTCGGCGACCGGAGGGTCACCGTCGTCGACGTCACCTCCCAGTACGCCGTGCTGGGGGTGATGGGACCCAACTCGCGCGAGCTGCTGTCGCGGCTGACCTCGGCCGACCTCGGGCACGAGGCGTTCCCGTTCGGCAGCAGCCGGGAGATCACCCTCGGCTACTCCACTGTCCGCGCCACGCGGATCACCTACGTCGGCGAGCTCGGCTGGGAGCTCTACGTGCCGGTGGACTTCGCGGTCGGCGTCTACGAGGACCTGATGGCGGCGGGTGCCGACCTCGGCGTGGCCGACGGCGGGTACTACGCGATCGAGTCGATGCGGCTGGAGAAGGGCTTCCGGGCCTTCGGCCGGGAGCTGACCCCGGACTACGGACCGCTCGAGGCCGGGCTGATGTTCACCTGCAAGCTCAAGACCGACATCGACTTCCTGGGCCGGGACGCCGTGGAGAAGGCGCGGACCTCCGGGGCCGCGCGCCGCCTGGTGTCGTTCGTCGTCGACAGCGACGAGCCGATGCTGTGGGGTGGCGAGCTGGTCCTCCGCGACGGGGTCGCGGCCGGCCAGGTGATCTCTGCGGCGTGGGGCGAGACCCTCGGCGCCTGTGTCGGCCTGGCCTACGTGTGGAACCCCTCGGGCGGACCGATCTCTCGCGACGAGGCGAAGACCGGGCCCTACGAGGTCGACGTGAGTGGCTCCCGGTGGCCGGTCACGGTCACGCTGCGGGCGCCGTACGACCCCGACGGGGAGAAGATCCACACCTGAGGAGCAGTGTCTCCTCAGTCGGCGGGCTGGAAGCCCTCGGAGCGCTCGCCGTCGATGCGGTAGGTGCCGTCCTCGTAGGTCAGGTCGAGCACCGTCGGCCCCG
Source organism: uncultured Actinomycetota bacterium (assembly GCA_963815595.1). Lineage (GTDB taxonomy): Bacteria > Actinomycetota > Actinomycetes > Propionibacteriales > Nocardioidaceae > Marmoricola. The sequence goes on from CAWFHA010000001.1 coordinate 42,275, forward strand.
GTCCGTTGTCGAAGTTGTCGAAGCGGACCTGGTAGCTGACGCTGAGGTTCTCGGGGTTGGTGGAGATGCTCAGGACCCGGCCGTTGGTCGCGGCGTCCCAGAACTGGCGGTACTTCGTGAACCCGCCGCTCTCCTGCTGGAACTTGGGGGTCAGCATCGTCCAGGAGCGTGAGGGGTCCTCCGCCACCGTGGCGACGTAGTCGCGGATGAACGCCTCCATGCCCTCGGCGGTCGGCCCGGCCTCCTCGGTGGGGCTGGGCGAGCTGCTCGGGGAGGCCGCCGCGGGGCCCTGGGACGCGGGCTCGCCGTCGCGCAGGGCGAGGAAGAGCACCAGCGCGAGCAGGGCGGCCAGGCCCACCCCGATGCCGAGCAGCACGCGGGGTGAGGGTCGTCGACGACGCCGCGGGGGCTGCGTCTCGGCGGGCGGTGGGGTGGCTCCCCCGGCCTCCCCGGCCACCAGCGGCGCCGACCCGGCGGTGACGAGTGGCTGGACCGAGGTCGTCTCGCCGTCGGGGTCCCGGACCGGATCGGCCGGGACGGGTGGCAGGGTCGGCCGGGTCCTCGGCGCGGGCACGTCGCGGCGGCTGGCCGGGTCGGCGAGGAAGTCGCGCACCCGGTCCATCGGCCAGCGCTGCGCGGGGTCGCGGACCAGCGTCGCGTCGAGCAGCGGCGCCATCCACCCGGCCTCCGCCAGGCGCGGCGGCTCCTCGTTGACGATCCGGTAGAGCGTGCTGAGCACGTTGTCGCCGACCGGGTAGGGCGGCCGACCGGACAGCACGTGGAAGGCGGTGGCCCCCAGCGACCACACGTCCGCGGCCTGGTCGCCGCGTCCTCCGGTGGCGAGCTCGGGGGCGAGGTACGCCGGGGAGCCGGTGATCAGGCCGGTCTGGGTCAAGGTGGCGTCGGTCGCGATCCGGGCGATGCCGAAGTCGGTGAGCTTCACCTGGCGCCGGCGGTCGACCAGGATGTTCGACGGCTTGACGTCGCGGTGGACGATGCCGGCCGCGTGCGCGGCGGCGAGGGCGTCGGCGGACTGGCGCAGCAGCGGTGCAGCGGCGTCCGGGGACAGCGGTCCCTCGTCGCGGACCAGCTGCGCCAGCGTGCTGCCCTCGACGTACTCCATCACCAGCCAGTGGGCGTCGCTCTCGGCGTCGACGACGATGTCGAAGATCGCGACCACGTGGGCGTGGTTCAGCGAGGCGCTGAGCCGCGCCTCGCGCTCGGCGCGGGCGAGGTCGGTGCGGTCGGCGCCCGGCAGCAGCCCGATCCGCTTCAGCGCGACCGGACGTCCCAGCACCGAGTCGCGCCCGAGCCAGACCGCGCCCATGCCGCCGCGACCGATCTCACGCTCGAGCGAGTACCTGCCTGCGATCACGGCTGCCCTTCGGATCTCGGGTGTCGGTCAGCCCCGATCCCCCATCGTAGGGGCGGCCCCTCGGGACCGGTCGGGCAGGAGGCGCCTGGGCGCGGCACTGCCCCGCCTCCCTGTGGCGGGAAGCGGGGCAGCGGGTGCCGTTGCTACTTGCCGGAGGCGAAGGAGCTGACGCAATCGCCCTGGTTCTTGAACACCGGGCTCGTGCTGGTCTTCCAACCGCCGTTCTTGCACTGGGCCTTGCTCGTGAGGACGACGGGTGCTGCGAAGGTGTACGTCGTGCCGTTGAACACGATGGACTTGATCAGGTGGTCGCCGTACACGCCGGAGCCGAGGGAGAAGCCGAAGGCCTTGACCACGGCGTTCGGGAACGCGGTCCGCCACTGGTCGAGCGTGCCGTGGTTGGCGGAGCCGGAGCCGCCGCTGTGCGAGGGGGCGCCGTCCTTGACGAACTGCGCGGAGCCGTTACTGGCCCACCAGTCGTTGCCGTAGGCCAGCTCGCCGACCAGAATGCCGTCGACGCTGCCGTTGCCGTCGAAGTCCACGAGGAGCTGGTAGCCGGGCGGGATCGTCCCCGAGTTGGTCGTGGAGTTCAGCGACGGCTCCCCGATACCTGCCAGCGGCGTGGAGGTGTCCACGTACTCCGCGACCTTGTCGGTGCTCGTGTTGGACTCGGTCCAGACGCGCAGACCGGTCCCCTCGACCTGGTAGTGCCCGGTCGTGCGGGTGTCGGACAGGGCCGGGTTGAAGTCGTCGGGGACCATGATCGTCCCGGAGGCGGCCTGGGCGGTCCCCGCGAACGCCAGCGCCGAGACGGCCGCTCCGGCGAGTGCAGTGCCGAGGCGTACGAAGGTGCGTGCCTTCATGCAGTACTCCTGTTTTCTCGGTGTCCCGGCGCCTTCGCAGGCGTTCCGGGTGACCCTCACCCCCGGGGAGTATTGGGCAGCATCGATCAACTGTTGCCGTGGCGCAACGGCCCCGAGGCGAAGAACTAGACCGGATGCCCACGCACCGGGAGGAACGCCGCAAGTGTGGGCAACGTGACGGACGGCGTGCTACCGGACGCGCTCCCCGGTTTGTGGGGAGCCGTCGTCCGGAACTCGTCTGAGCGATGTTGTCGCCGAACGGGCACGAGCCCCCGCCTCCGCGCGAGGGCCGTATGCCGGGTGGATAAACCAGCTGGTGGCAGGTGCAGGATTCGAACCTGCGTAGGCATAAGCCGACGGATTTACAGTCCGTTTCCATTGGCCACTCGGACAACCTGCCATGTGCTCGACCACGTACTGTGGGCCAGCAGCGCAAGCGAGGATAGCGCAGCACCGACACGTCCCCGAAATCGGATGGAGGACCCCGCAGCCATGGCCGACTCGTCGTTCGACATCGTCAGCAAGCTCGACCGTCAGGAGGTCGACAACGCGCTGTCCCAGGCGGCGCGGGAGATCTCCCAGCGCTACGACTTCAAGGGCACCGGCGCCGAGATCAAGTGGTCCGGCGAGCAGGGGATCGAGATCTCCGCCAACGCCGACGACCGCGCCAGCGCGGTGCTCGAGGTGTTCAAGGAGAAGCTGGTCAAGCGCCAGCAGTCGCTGAAGATCCTCGAGGCCTCCGAGCCGCGCCAGTCCGGTCGGGAGTCCAAGATCAGCGTCACCCTCAAGGAGGGGATCAGCTCCGAGGACGCCAAGAAGGTCGGCAAGCTGATCCGCGACGAGGGCCCCAAGGGGGTCAAGGTCCAGGTGCAGGGCGACGAGCTGCGGGTGAGCAGCAAGAAGCGCGACGACCTGCAGGCCGTACAGGCCCTGGTCAAGCAGCAGGACTACGACTTCGCGGTGCAGTTCACCAACTACCGCTGAGCCGGGCTCAGGGGGCAGGTAAGGCGACCTCGGCCGCGGGACGTCATACGAAGTGGCTGCCCCGACGACCAGGCCGTATGACCTCCGCGGGACGTCATACGAAGTGGCAGCCCCAGCGACCAACCCGTATGACCTCCGCGGGACGTCATACGAAGCGGCTGCCCCGACGACCAGGCCGTATGACCTCCGCGGGACGTCATACGAAGTGGCAGCCCCAGCGACCAACCCGTATGACCTCCGCGGGACGTCATACGAAGTGGCAGCCCCAGCGACCAACCCGTATGACCTCCGCGGGACGTCATACGAAGTGGCTGCCCCAGCGACCAGGTCGTATGACGCAACCACCGCAACCACCGCAACCCCGCAACCCCGCAACCACCGCTACGCCAGGTGCTGCCGGGTGCCGGGGGGTACGCCGCCGCCCCGGTAGACCTCCTCCACCAGCTCCTGCAGGGCGGTCAGCGCCACGCGCATCGGTTGCGGGCCGTAGGACACGCGGGCGACCCCGAGCTCGGCGAGCCGGCTCGACGGGACGCTGCCGGGGTAGCCGATGACGGTCAGCCGCTGGGGTCCGAAGGCGTCGACCAGGGTGGCGACCTGCTCCTCGCCCAGGGGACCGGGCACGAACACCGCAGGAGCGCCGGCGTCCAGGTAGGCCCGTCCGCGGGCGACGGCGTCGGCGAGCACCTCCGACCGGTCACGACCTCGGCCGAGGACCAAGGCGTCGGTGCGCGCGTTGAGCACGAAGTCCGGGACCCCCTCGGCGGCCGCGGCCTCCATGATCTCCGACACCGCGCGGGCGGCCTCCGCGACCGGTCCCATCCGGTCCTCGATGTTCGCGCCCACCACCCCGACCCCGATCGCCCGGCGCACGGTCCCCGCGGGGTCGCCGTACCCGGCCTCGAGGTCGGCGGTGACCGGCAGGGTGGTGGCCGCGACGATCCGGCCGACCGCCTCGAGCATCAGCTCCACCGGGATGTGCTCACCGTCGGGATAGCCGTACGCCGCGGCGATCGAGTGGCTGGCCGTGGCCAACGCCGCCGTGCCCGGGGTCTCCGCGACCACGCGCGCGGTGGCCACGTCCCAGACGTTGACCAGGCTCAGCAGCGCAGGGTCCCGATGGAGCCGCATCAGCTCGGCGGCCTGCTGCTGCCCGTTGCGCTGCTGGTGCTCGTCCATCTGCCACACCCCTACGGGTCCACAATTCGCGGATTCTCCGCCATCCGGACGCCGGTATCGGATGGCGGTCGGCGTTCCCTTCCCACCTGAGTCCGAGAGTCGTAGATTGCCAGAAGAACCGCCGACCACGCACCATCGACTGCCACCGTCGGCCCGGGGCCCAGCCCCCGCTACCGGACCACCCTGACAGCCACGCACCCCGTGGAGAGTCATGTCAGCACCGGCCGAGAACCCACGTCTCCGGCGTCGCGTGCTCGTCCGCGGGGTCGTCCAGGGAGTCGGGTTCCGTCCCCACGTCTACGCACTGGCGCGCTCGCTCGGCCTGTCCGGCTCGGTCCGCAACACCGGTGACGGCGTGCACGTCGAGGTCGAGGGCGCGGCCGCCGACGTGGTCGCGTTCACCGACCGGGTGGCAGCCGAGGCGCCACCGCTGGCGGTGGTGACCGAGGTGTCCTGGACCGGGACACCTGTGTGCGGAGGGTCGGAGTTCACGATCGCCTCGACCTCCGGCGGTGGCGGCCGCACGTTCGTCTCCCCCGACGTCGCCTCCTGCGCGGACTGCCTGGCCGACCTCACCGACCCGACCGACCGGCGCTACCGGCACCCGTTCGTCACCTGCACCAACTGCGGGCCGCGGTTCACGATCATCACCGGACTGCCCTACGACCGTCCGGCCACGACGATGGCGACCTTCCCGCTGTGCCCCGCCTGCCGCGCGGAGTACGCCGACCCGGCCGACCGTCGCTTCCACGCCGAGACCATCTGCTGCCCCGCGTGCGGGCCGCAGCTGGTGTTCCGACAGCCACCGGCAGTGCTCGCGCCCGGCGAGGACGGGCTGGCCCGCGCACGCCGGCTGCTGGCCGACGGCGGCGTGCTCGCGGTCAAGGGCATCGGCGGCTACCACCTCGCCTGCGACGCCACCTCCGCCGATGCCGTCGCCATGCTGCGCAAGCGCAAGCAGCGCGGCGCCAAGCCGTTCGCGGTGATGGTGCGGGACCTCGCGACGGCGCGCGAGATCGCCACCCTCTCCGCGGCCGAGGAGCGCCTGCTCACCGGCTTCGCCCGTCCCATCGTGCTCGTCCCTGCGGCCGGCGCGGAATCCGCCGTGGCGACCGACGAGGTCGCGCCGGGCAACCGGGAGCTCGGCGTCATGCTCGCCTACACCCCGCTGCACCACCTGTTGCTGGGGCTTCCCGGCGACCCCGCCGGCCCGGAGGTGCTGGTGATGACCAGCGGCAACCTCTCCGGGGAGCCGATCGTCACCGACGACCAGGAGGCGCTGGACCGCCTGGCGCCGCTCGCGGACGGCTGGCTGGGCCACGACCGGCGCATCCACGTGCCCTGCGACGACTCGGTGGTCCGCGCGGTCGCGGGCTCGGAGGTGCCCGTACGCCGCTCGCGCGGCTACGCCCCGATGCCGCTGTCGCTGCCGTTCGACGCGCCGCCCACCCTGGCCGTGGGCGCCGACGTCAAGAACGCCTTCTGCCTGGCCGAGGGCCGGCTGGCGTGGTTCTCCGCCCACGTCGGGGACATGGACGACCTGGCCACCCTGGTGGCGTTCGGGACCGCCGAGGAGCAGCTCCGAGAGCTGACCGGCGTGCAGCCGGCGGTCCTGGCGAGCGACCGGCACCCGGCGTACCGCTCGCGACGCTGGGCGCTCGAGCACGCCGACGACCGCCCGGTGGTCGAGGTGCAGCACCACCACGCCCACGTGGCCTCGACGATGGCCGAGCACGGTCTCGGTCCCGACGACGCGGTGCTGGGGCTCGCCTTCGACGGCACCGGGTACGGCGACGACGGCGCTGCGTGGGGCGGTGAGCTGCTGGCGGCGACGTACTCCTCCTACGACCGCCTGGCCCACCTCGACTACGTCGACCTGCCCGGTGGCGACGCCGGCGTGCGCAACCCGTGCCGGATGGCCCTGTCCCACCTGCGCGCGGCCGGGCTCGCCTGGGACGACCGGCTCCCGGCGGTGCGCGCCTGCCGCGACGACGAGCTCGGCCTGCTCGACCAGCAGCTCGAGCGGCGCACCGCCTGCGTGCCCACCTCCAGCATGGGCCGGCTCTTCGACGCGGTGGCGTCGCTGGCCGGCGTCTGCCACCGCGCGGAGTACGACGCCCAGGCCGCCATGGAGCTCGAGGCCCGCACCGGCCGTCTCGACGGTCGCGACGGCGGCACGGCGTACTCCTTCGCCGTCGACGACCGCCCCGACGGCACCAGCAGCGTGAGCGCGGCGCCGGTCGTCGCCGGCGTCGTCGACGACGTGCTCTCCGGCGTGGACCCCGGCCGGGTCGCCGAGCGCTTCCACCTCGCCGTGGCCCTCCTGGCCGCAGACCTGGCCGAACGGCAGGCGGCCCGCACCGGCGTACGCCGGGTGACGCTCAGCGGCGGTGTCTTCCTCAACGCCCGGCTCACCGCGGCCTGCGACCGGGCGCTCACCGAGCGCGGGCTCCGGGTGCTGCGGCACCGACGGGTGCCCCCCAGCGACGCCGGCCTCGCCCTCGGCCAGGTCGCCGTGCTCGCCCACACGCTTCCCAGCACCAGCACCGACAGGCGGTCCGGGCCGCCGGAACAGGAGTCAGCATGTGCCTAGCGGTCCCAGGCGAGGTCCTCGACATCTACGAGAAGGACGGCACGCAGGTCGCCCAGGTCGACTTCGGCGGCGTCACCAAGGAGGTCTGCCTCGCCTACGTGCCCGACATCGAGGTCGGCGACTACACGATCGTGCACGTCGGCTTCGCGCTGCAGCGCCTCGACGAGCAGTCGGCCAAGGAGACCCTCGAGCTCTTCCGCCAGATGGGCGAGCTCGACGCCGAGTTCGGCGACCACTGGGGGCGGGCGGCCGCGGAGGCCGGGCTCCCCCGACCCGACGAGACGGCAGGAGGCCGGTCATGAAGTACCTCGAGGAGTTCCAGGACCCCGCCCTCGCCGAGCGGCTGCTCGACGACATCAGCCGCACGACCACGCAGCCGTGGGCGATGATGGAGGTCTGCGGCGGGCAGACGCACTCGATCATCCGGCACGGCCTCGACCAGCTGCTGCCCGACGGCATCGAGCTGATCCACGGGCCCGGCTGCCCGGTGTGCGTCACGCCGCTGGAGGTGATCGACAAGGCGTTGGAGATCGCGTCCCGCCCCGATGTCATCTTCTGCTCCTTCGGCGACATGCTCCGGGTGCCCGGCAGCGAGAAGGACCTGTTCCGGGTCAAGAGCGCCGGAGGCGACGTACGCGTCGTCTACTCCCCCATGGACGCGTTGAGCATCGCCCGGGACAACCCCGACCGCCAGGTCGTGTTCTTCGGCATCGGCTTCGAGACCACCGCCCCGCCCAACGCGATGACCGTCTACCAGGCACGCAAGCTGGGCATCGAGAACTTCAGCCTGCTGGTCAGCCACGTGCGGGTGCCTCCAGCGATCGAGGCGATCATGACCTCGCCGGTCTGCCGGGTGCAGGCGTTCCTCGCGGCCGGGCACGTCTGCACGGTGATGGGCATGCACGAGTACCCACCGCTCGCGGAGCGGTTCGGCGTGCCGATCGTGGTCACCGGCTTCGAGCCGCTCGACATCCTCGAGGGGATCCGGCGCACCGTCCACCAGCTCGAGGAGGGCCGGCACGAGGTGGAGAACGCCTACCCCCGGGCCGTGCAGGAGGACGGCAACCCGGCGGCGCAGGCGATGCTGGAGGACGTCTTCGAGGTCACCGACCGCGCCTGGCGCGGCATCGGGATGATCCCGCAGAGCGGGTGGCGGCTCTCGGAGAAGTACCGCCACCTCGACGCCGAGCACCGCTTCTCCGTGGAGGGGATCCGCACCCAGGAGTCGACGATCTGTCGCAGCGGCGAGGTGCTCCAGGGCCTGATCAAGCCGCACGAGTGCGCGGCCTTCGGGACGACCTGTACGCCGCGCAACCCGCTCGGCGCCACGATGGTCTCCAGCGAGGGCGCGTGCGCGGCCTACTACCTCTACCGGCGGCTCTCCGTGCCACCGGCGAAGGAACCCTCCGCGCCCGACGCGGCGCACGCAGCGGAGGTGAGCTCCGTTGGTTGAGCAGATCGAGCTCGCCCCGGCCACGGAGGCACCGAGCTTCGAGGGGTGGACCTGCCCGCTGCCGCTGCGGGACAGTCCCGCGATCGTGATGGGCCACGGCGGCGGCGGGGCCATGTCCGCGGAGCTGGTGGACCACGTGTTCCTACCGGCGTTCAGCGACGAGTCGCTGGGAGCGCTCACCGACTCGACCGTGCTCGCCATCGCCGGTGGGAAGGTGGCGTTCTCGACGGACTCCTTCGTCGTCAGGCCGTTGTTCTTCCCCGGCGGCAGCATCGGCGACCTGGCCGTCAACGGCACGGTGAACGACCTGGCGATGAGCGGCGCGACCCCGATGTACCTGTCGGTGGCGTTCATCCTCGAGGAGGGCACCGACGTCACCAAGGTCGGAGCCGTCGCCCAGCGCCTCGGGGAGGCCGCCCGTCGTGCGGGCGTGCGGGTGGTCACCGGGGACACCAAGGTGGTCGAGGCCGGTCACGGCGACGGGATCTACGTCAACACCGCCGGTCTCGGCCTGCTGCCCGACGGGGTGGACATCCGCCCCGACCGGGCCGCGGTCGGGGACAAGGTGATCGTCAGCGGCGACATCGGGGTCCACGGGGTGGCGGTGATGAGCGTGCGCGAGGGGCTGGAGTTCGGCACCGAGATCCGCAGCGACTGCGCGCCCCTCAACGGCCTCGTCGACACCATGCTCGGGGTCACCCGCGACCTGCACGTGCTGCGGGATCCCACCCGCGGCGGGGTCGCGACCTCGCTCAACGAGATCGCGCGCGCCGCGGGCGTCGGCATCGCGCTCGACGAGCGCAGCCTGCCGATCCCCGAGGTGGTGGCCAACGCCTGCTCGTTCCTCGGGCTCGACCCGCTCCAGGTGGCCAACGAGGGCAAGCTGCTCGCGTTCGTGGCGCCCGAGCAGGCCGACGAGGTGCTGGCGGCGATGCGCTCGCACCCGTTGGGGGCGCAGGCCGCGGTGATCGGCGAGTGCGTGGCCGAGCACCCCGGCATGGTCTCGGCCCGCACCGGGTTCGGCGCGTCGCGCGTGGTCGACCTGCCGATCGGCGAGCAGCTGCCGAGGATCTGCTGAGATGTTGTTCCTGGTCATCTGGAACATCGAGCTGGCGCTGCTGTCCGAGGCGATGGTCCGGGCCATCGCCCGGATGCCGGAGTACGGCCGCGACCTGGAGGACCAGGGCAAGGTGACGATGCGCTACCACATCGTCGGCGCCCACGGCGGCGCCTGGATCTACCAGGTGGCCTCCCACGAGGAGTTCGAGCGGCTCCTGGCGATGGCGCCGGTCTTCAACTTCGCCCGCTACACAGTCCATCCGCTCGCCGACATGGCAGGAGAGGCCCGTGGCGTCTGAGATCTCCGGTGAGAACCTCGGGTACGACGAGCTGGGTGCGCACCGGCACCTCGTGGTCAGCGAGAGGCTGCGGTTGCGTCGGCGCGGCCTGGGCCTGACCCAGAAGGAGGTCGTGGCACGGCTGCGGCGGCTGGGGGTGACCACCACGAACAAGTCGCTGTCCAGCCTCGAGCACGGGGCCGGGCTCGACGTGGGCAAGCTGCCGGAGCTCGCCCGGGCCCTGGAGTGCACGCTCACCTTCCTGGTCGGCCTCACCGACGACCCACGACGCTGGGAGCCCGACGCCGCGCACTGGGTGCCGCAGCGGGAGCCGGCTCCGGCGGCGACGGTGACCGCGACCAGCGGCGCGCAGGCTCCGGGCCCGACGCGCCCGACCCGGCACCTGTCCCCCCACTCGTCGCTGCGCGCGGCGGCGGCGCACGCCCAGCCCACCGGCACCCCGCAGGACCGGCGGGGCTCCCCGGCGACCACCCCGGCGACCACCCAGGCGACCACCCGGGCGACCACCCGGGCGACCACGCGCCCGGCCGCGGAGTCGACCGCCCAGACGACCGCCCAGGCGGCCGCGGAGTCGACCGCGCAGACGACGCAGCCGCCGGGGACCGGGTGGCCGGCGATCCTGGGACCGCTGGACCTGCCGCGCCGCCGGCGCTGAGCCGACGGCACCCGACCGACCCCCGGGGGCGGTCACATCCGCCGCATCTCGAGATAGCGCTTGATGTCCGGCAGCGAGGCCCAGACCGCGGCGCCGACGGCGGCCAGCCCGGCCAGGCTGAACAGCTTCTTCATCTCTCCACCTCCTCCGGCGTGGTCGATGGGGAGAGCCGGCGCAGCTCCTTCTCGACGGTCCTGACGACCAGGTCCGCAGCCGGCCCCACCGCGGCGCGGACGGGTTCGCTCAGGCCGATCCCGTCGTCGAGGTCGAGCGGCTGCACCCCGACCACGAGGATGCGCTCCACGTGGCCGCCCAGCCTCGGGGCCAGCGACATCACGCCGCCGGGCGAGAGGTCGTGGGGGTCGAGCATGACCTCGGGCAGCGGGTCGCCCCCGGTGGTCGCGGGCTCGAGGTCCGGCTCGATCAGGTAGAGCGATCCCGGCGGACCCTCCTGCTGGGAGACGGTGTCGACGAGGACGAGCACGTCGTACCCGGCCATCAGCTCGTAGACGAGATGCACGCTGCGGATGCCGAAGTCCACGACCCGCACCTGCTCGGGCAGCTCACGCCGGGCCAGCCGTGCAGCGACCTCGGTCCCGAAACCGTCGTCGGCACGGAAGATGTTGCCCACGCAGGCCACCAGCACCGAGGTCATGTCCGGGACCCCTCGGCCGGCCCCACGGACGCACCGGTGACCGGCTCCACCTCGTCGGGAGCGAAGTACAGGTAGCGGCCGTGGGCCGCCTTGAGGTCCGCGCCGGGGTCCTCGTCGACGGTCACCGCGAGGTGCTCGCCGTGGTCGACGTCGAAGAGCACCGCGGCGACCGTGGCCGTGCGCCCGGCGAGGAACAGGTCGTAGGCGTCGGCTCGACGCACACCCGGTCGCAGGACGACCCGCGACCCCCGGCGCACCTCCACGTCACCCACGAGCACCGCGTCCCGCTCCGGGTCCACCGAGGCGTCCGAGCCCGGGTCCCACCACGGCAGGTCCGGCTCGCCGGCCACCTGCTCGGGCAGGCTCGGCGCCGGTGGCCGGGACGCGGTCATCTCGTCGACGTAGCGCACGGTGCCGTGCAGCCGGTCCCACAGGTCGTCGGGCATCGAGTCCACCTGCTCGAGCAGCGCGGCCGTCCGCGGGTCGGTCCCGCGCACCTCGCGCTTCTCCTGCTCGGACAGGGTCATGGTGCGCAGGCTCAGCAGCTCGTCGACCTCGAGGGCGTCGAAGAACGCGGTCGCGCTCTGGGGAGCCAGCTCGGCGTGGTCGTAGAGGATGATCGGCGAGGCCAGCATCACCGTGTCCTGGCCCTGCGGGGGGCCGAGGACCGGGAAGACGCCGTCGTTCGCGCAGGCGGCAGCCAGACCGCGCGCCCACTCGGGCGGGTCGAGCAGCGAGAGGAAGCGCCCGCCGTCGACCTCCAGGACCTGGTGGGCCGCCACCAGGGACCGGCGCAGCCAGGCGGGCCGGTCGGGACCGGGGTCACCGGTGCGCGGCGTGCGGTTCTCCACCCGCACCGCCACCGTCGACACGGCGTACGGCGACTCCGGGTGCGCGACCGTGGTGACCACACCCACCGAGACCGGCGACCAGGTCCGCACCAGGCGACCCACCACGGTCCCGTGCTCGTCGCACAGCTCCTCGGTCTCGACGCCCCCGTCCACCTCGAAGGTCCGGTCGGAGGCGCCGTCGGGGACCTCCAGGTCGAGCTCACGCTCTCGCGCCTCGTCCCAGGAGACGTAGGTCGCGTCGCCGACGTCGAGGGAGTCGGCCGGCGCGAAGCCGGTGGGCGTGGCGCGCTCCACCGCGCGACGCTGCACGTGCAGGAACCTCACCGTGACCCGGACCGTGGCCCCGCCCCCGTCCACGACGACCTGGCTGGTGTGGGCCGAGCGCTCGCTCGGGTCCCGCTCGACGACGTCGCCCGGCATCAGCACGCCCCACTGCCAGCGCACCTGGTTCTTCGAGGAGCTGGCCCGGTAGGGGTAGAGCACGTAGCCCTCGTACAGCACCGCGTCGGCGACGCCGCGGGCTCCCTCGGCCAGGGGTGGCCGCGTCACTCCCCTGCCTCCTCGAGCAGGGTGGCGAAGGTGTCCTCCCAGCCGGTCATCCCCCGGGCGCCCCGGTAGGCGACGAGGCGCGCGTACATCTCGCGGTCGAGCCGGAGCCAGGCCTGCCCGGGGAAGTGCGCGTCCATCGCCTGCCGCCACACCGAGACCGGCATCTTGACCGTGGCCTCCTTGTGCCAGGGCACCGGCATCACCGAGATCGTGCCGGGAGTCCCGGTGAAGATCGTGCCGCTGAACAGCAGCAGGAGCGGGACGTGGCCCTCCTCGAGTCCCGCGAGGTACTTGTGGGCCGCGACGTCGACGTCGAAGCTCCCCGGCATGGTCAGGTCGAAGGTGGTCGTCGCGGTGAAACCGGGCAGCACCTGGGTCATGAACGCCAGCTGCATCGACTGCATGGTCTGACCCCAGCGGGAGCGCTCGCCGAACAGGTCGACGACCTGGCCCGCCTCCTGGTCGGAGTAGCCGCGGCGCACGGGCTCGATGCGCGCCTGGCAGCGCAGCGCCATGGCGTGGACGCGGATCCCCGAGGACTCAGTGCAGCGCATCTTGAACACCACCGTCGGCCCGGCGGCGTACAGGTCGGCGACCACGTCCTCGCAGGTGAAGTCCACGTCGACCGGGGTCAGCCGGTCGAGGCCGTCGGTCTCGGGGGGCGCGGTCATGCGCCGCTCATCTCCTCGCTGCGGTGCTCGCCGGCGCGGGGCACGACCTGGGACCGGTCGTCCAGGCCGGCGAAGAAGGTGTCGATCTCCCGCCAGACCTCCGCTCCGCCCCCCAGACCGGTCCAGCGGCTGCGGACCAGCCCGACGAGCTCGTAGCACAGGTCGATCGGCACCAGGTAGCAGTCGTAGGCGTCCTCGTGCCGGCGCAGCAGGGCGGCCTCGACGTCCTCCTCCAGCCGGGCGAGCACGGGGTTGGCCGTGCTGATGTCGCCCCAGGCGGTCAGGTCGAGCTCGGACTCGGTCGCGCCACCCGGTCCGGGGTAGAACGCCAGCAGGTGGTCGGCCCCGGTCTGCCGGAAGAAGAACACCAGGTCGACGGGCACGCGCAGGGCGTCCCAGCGCGCGTCGTCGAGCAGCAGGTCCCCGACCCGGCGCACCTCCTCGCCCACGCCGCGGTAGCGCCCACCGCCCGCTCCGCGCGGGGCGAAGAGCAGGTAGCAGGGGCGGCACACGCACATCAGCCGGTGCTCGGCGACGTCGGCCACGTGACCGTGGCGCTCGCCGATGCCGGCCGCGCAGAACTCGCACCGCTCGTCGGCAGCAGCCGGGTCCTCGGTGGGTGGTGCGGCCGGCTGCGCCGCCGGTGCGGCCAACCGCCGCAGGGAGCCGATCCCGCTCCGGCCGATCCCACTCCGGCCCATCCCACTCCGGCCGGTCATGCCACGGCTCCCTGCGGTACGGCGGCCTTCCAGCCCCCGTGCTCGGGCAGCAGCGGCACGGGGGTCATGGAGGCGGTACCGGGGTCGTCGACGGCACGACCGGCCCGCCGGGCATCGAAGCCCCGGCCGCAGCCACAGGTGAGGACGTCGGCGGTGAGGGAGCCGGCCGAGAGGGTGCCCTCGCAGACCGGGCAGCGGTCGAGGTAGGCGACCAGGGTGCCGTCGAGGTTGGCCACCGCGAGGCTGGTGTCGCCCAGGTGCACCTGGGCGACGGTCCGCGGCGCGACGTCGAGCTCGAGGTGCTGCCAGCCGGTCCCGGACGGGGCGGCCGCCTCGCTCCCGTGCTCGCGGAACGGCTGGATCTGCAGCAGGGAGGGTCCGGGGTCGACCATGCCCGCGGCCTCGACGGCGACGACGTCCGGTGCCGCGACCAGGATCGCGTCCTCGATGGCGCTCTTGACCGTCAGCGCCGACGACGCGCAGCCGTCGCAGCTGCCCTCGAGCTGGAGGTGGGCGACCCCCTCGGAGTCCACGCCCAGCAGCTCGACACCGCCGGCGTGCGAGCCCAGGTAGGGCCGCACCCGGTCCAGGGCGGCCTGGACGCGGGTGAGCACGTCGTCGGGGTGGAGGTCGTGCAGGACCAGCAGGTTGCCGACCACCTCGTCGTCGGCCAGCCGCCGGACGAGGTCCCCGCCCGACGGGTCCCGGGTCAGCTCCAGGGCCCGCTCGAGCCCGGCTCCGTAGAGCGTCATCACGACACGCAGCAGCTCCTCCACGCGCTCCATCACCGCCGGCGGTGCGCTCTGGCCCAGCTCCTCGAGAAGCTCGTCGATCCGTGCACTGCTCTCGCGCAGCTCCTGGTTGTCCACTGGTGCTCCTCTCGGTGGGCGTGGGGTTCCCGCCCGGTTCGGTGGTCAGGTGGCCAGCACCCGGGACCGGCTGCTGACCCGGTCGAGCCAGGCCAGCCAGGTCTCCACTCCCTCTCCGGTCCGGACGCTGAGCGGCAGCACCGTGACCGACGGATTCAGGCTGCGGGCCTGCTGGACCAGCCGTTCCACGTCGAAGTCGACGTAGGGCAGCAGGTCGGTCTTGTTGACCACGACCACGTCGGCAGCCGCGAACATCTGCGGGTACTTGATCGGCTTGTCGTCACCCTCGGTCACCGAGATGACCACCGCCCGGGCGTGCTCGCCGACGTCGAAGAGGGCGGGGCAGACGAGGTTGCCGACGTTCTCCACGAAGACCAGCGAGCCGTCGTCGGGGTCGAGGGCGACCAGTGCCCGCTGCACCAGGGCTGCGTCGAGGTGGCAGCCGGAGCCGGTGTTGACCTGCACCGCACGAGCCCCGGCGCGGGTGATGCGGTCCGCGTCCACGCGGGTCTCCTGGTCGCCCTCGACGACGCTCACCGCGACCCGGCCTGCGAGCTCGGCGACGGTGCGCTCGAGCAGCGAGGTCTTGCCGGCGCCCGGCGAGCTCATCAGGTTGACCGCCGTCAGCTCGCGGTTCGCCAGCCAGCTCCGGACCTGGCCGGCGAGCGCGTCGTTGCGGGTCAACACCCGCTCACCGAGCTCCACGATCTCGGTCTCGGCGGTCGACGGGGCCAGGCGCTGCGTCGGTGGCACGCCGTGCCGGTGGCCGTCGCGTCCGTCGTGCCCGTCGTGCGGCACGTGCTCGTGCGCGTGGACGTGCAGGTGCTCGTGGGCGTGCTCGGGCTCGCCGGCAGCACTGACCCTGGCGTCGCCGTGGCCGCACCCGCACGTCACGCACATGTCGACTCCCTGGCCACCTCGACGGCGCGCACGGTGAGCTCCTCGCCGGCCACCACGGTCACGTCAGCACTCCCGCACGGGCACAGGAGCACGAGGTCGTCGGCGGCCGTCTCCCGACCGCAGTCGCGGCAGGCGATCCGGCCGTCCACCTCCTCGATCTCGAGACGGGCGCCCTCCAGCGGCGTACCGGTGGCGGCGATCTCGAAGCAGAAGCTCATCGCCCGCGGGACCACTCCGGAGAGCCGCCCCACCTGCACGCGGACGGCGAGCACGGTGCGCCCCGCCGTCCGCTCGGCCACGAGGTCGACGATGCTCTGGGTGATCGACAACTCGTGCACCGTCGTCCTCGCTGCCCGTCGACCGCTCAGTACGGCTTGACCGGCATCGAGGGCGCGTGCATCTGCTCGACCACGTTGCCGCCGCCGGTGTACATGTGCACGCCGCACGGCAGGCACGGGTCGAAGCTGCGCACGGCCCGCATGATGTCGATGCCCTTGAACTGGTCGGGCGGGTTCTCCTCGAAGATCGGCGTGTTCTGCACCGCGTCCTCGTAGGGCCCGGGGGTGTCGTACCCGTCCCGGACGCTGCCGTTCCACGGCGTCGGCGGGTAGGGGTGGTAGTTGGCGATCTTGCCGTTCTTGATCACCATGTGGTGGCTGAGCACGCCGCGCACGGCCTCGGTGAAGCCGACGCTCACCGCTTCGTCCGGGACCTCGAACTTGGTCCAGGTCTTGGTGTGGCCGGCCCGGATCTCCTCGAGTCCCTTCTCGCAGAAGTAGAGAGCCACGGCGGCGGAGTAGGCCTGGAAGTACGTCCGGGCCCGGTTGCGCTCCAGCGCGTTGCTCCACTGCGGGATCTTCCACTCGAAGCTGACCTCGGGCTTCATCGCGGTCCGGGGCAGGTTGATCTGCACGCTGTGCCCCGTGGCCTTGACGTAGCCGCAGTCCACCAGCCCGCTGAGCGCGGTCGACCACAGCCGCGCGATCGGGCCGCCCCCGGTGTCCAGCGCCAGGTGGTCGGTGCCGTCGAACCAGCGTGGCGACATCGTCCAGCTGTACTTGTCGTTGAAGTCGCGCGGTCCGGGCTTGGGGATCGTGTGCTGGTTCCACGGGTGCCGGCGGTCCACCGGGTTGCCCAACGGGTCCCGCGTGACGAAGACCTCGCGGTTGGTCTCGGCCCAGTCCTCGTAGTAGGAGTGCCCGAGGAGGATGCGCATCCCGAGGTTGATCTCGACCAGGTCGTTGGTGACCAGCTCGCCGTCGACGATCACGCCGGGGGTGACGAACATCTTGCGTCCCCAGTCGGTCATGTGCTCGTACTTGAAGTCGCAGTGGGCCGGGTCGTTCAGGCTTCCCCAGCACCCGAGCAGGATGCGGCGCTCGCCGACGTGCTCGTAGCCGGGCAGCGCCTCGTAGAAGAAGTCGAACAGGTCGTCGTGCAGCGGGACGACCTTCTTCATGAACTCGACGTAGCGCATCAGCCGGGTCATGTAGTCGGTCATCAGCTGGATCGTGGGGACCGTGCCCACGCCACCCGGGTAGAGCGTCGAGGGGTGCACGTGGCGCCCCTCCATCAGGCAGAACATCTCCCGCGTGTAGCGACTGACCTGGAGCGCCTCACGGTAGAAGTCACCCTCGATCGGGTTGAGCGAACGCATGATGTCGCCGATGGTGCGGTAGCCGTGGATGCCCGCGTTGGGGGACTCGGTGCTGTTCGCCCGGTCCAGGACCCCCGGGTTGGTCTCCTTGACCATCCGCTCGCAGTAGTCCACCCCGACCAGGTTCTCCTGGAAGATGTTGTGGTCGAACATGTACTCGGCGGCCTCGCCGAGGTTGATGATCCACTCGCCGAGGTGGGGCGGGGCGATGCCGTAGGCCATGTTCTGGTTGTAGACCGAGCACGTGGCGTGGTTGTCACCGCAGATCCCGCAGATGCGGCTGGTGATGAAGTGCGCGTCCCGCGGGTCCTTGCCCTGCATGAACAGGCTGTAGCCGCGGAAGATCGACGAGGTGCTGTGGCACTCGCGCACCTCCTTCTGCTTGAAGTCGATGGAGGCGTAGATCCCGAGACTCCCGACGATCCGGGTGATCGGGTCCCACGACATCTCCACGACGTCGCTGTCGGCGCCGGTGCTCTTCTTGCGCTCGCTCTTGGTGGCGGTCATCGGTGTTCCCTTCTCACCAGGTCTTGGTGAAGCCGGTCTTGAGCTCTCGTCCCTTGGTGCGCCACCTGGGCTCCTCGTCAAGGGTCTTCAGGGTGATGCTGCGCAGGCGGCGTACGGCGGAGCCGTAGATCTTGCTGCCGGTGGAGGAGAGCTTGCCGCCGGGCGGCTCGTCCATGAACGGCATGAACTTGTCCGGGAACCCGGGCATCGTGCAGCCGATGCAGATGCCGCCGACGTTGGGACAACCGCCCACGCCGTTCATCCAGCCGCGCTTGGGGACGTTGCACTTGACCACGGGACCCCAGCAGCCGAGCTTGACGATGCACTTCGGGGAGCCGTACTCGGTGGCGAACTCGCCCTGCTCGTAGTAGCCGGCGCGGTCGCAGCCCTCGTGGACGGTGGCCCCGAAGAGCCAGCGCGGTCGCAGCGCCTCGTCCAGCGGGATCATCGGCGCCTGGCCGGCCACCTGGTAGAGCAGGTAGACCAAGGTCTCGGAGAGGTTGTCGGGCTGGATCGGGCAGCCCGGGACGCACACGATCGGCAGTCCTGCCTTGGACTTCCAGTCCCAGCCGAGGTAGTCGGGCACTCCCATGGCCCCGGTCGGGTTGCCGGACATCGCGTGGATGCCGCCGTAGGTGGCGCAGGTGCCCACCGCGATCACCGCGGTCGCCTTGGGTGCCAGCCGGTCGAGCCACTCCGAGGTCGGCATCGGCTGACCGGTCATCGGGTTGTTGCCGAAGGCGGCCCAGTACCCCTCGGGCTTGATCGCCTCGTTGGGGATCGAGCCCTCGACCACGAGCACGAACGGCTCCAGCTCGCCGCGGTCGGCCTTGTGCCACCACTCGATGAAGTTGTCGGCGCCCTGCTCGGGGCCGCACTCGAAGTCGATCAGCGGCCAGTGCACCGCGATCTTGGGCAGGCCCGGCAGGGCGCCGAGCACGATCTCCTCGATGCTGGGCTGGGTGGCGGCGGTGAGCGCGACGGAGTCACCGTCGCAGCTGAGCCCCCCGTTCATCCACAAGACGTGCACCACGCCCTCGTCCACCTCGTCGGACTGAGTGCTCTCTGCCACCGCGTTCGTCATCCGGACCGCCTCGACGTTGGAAAACCCTTCCTTGCATCCTCGCCCGGTTCTCGGTGACCGGCGGGACCCGTTTTCGCCGCATTCCGCGAATCGGCGACCCACCGAACGGGGTCCGGGGTGAGCCATCTCACGGCCCTGCCGAGGCGCCGGAGCGGTATCCGATGGTGAGACGTCGTGTGTGGGCAGGACCGGCGGACTATCGTGGGAAGTCGTGTGTCGGGCTCCGTGCCGACCTCTCACGCAAAGCCGGCCCCGGTCGTGCCACGCCGGTGCCGTACCGGGTCCCCGACCCGGTCCGTACGATCGACGAGCGTGAGCCGCGACGGGGCCCGGAGCCGACGTCGAGGAGAGAAGGACGCCAAGGTGACCAAGCAGGTCAAGCAGCTCGACCGCGTGATCATCCGCTTCGCGGGTGACTCGGGGGACGGCATGCAGCTCACCGGCGACCGCTTCACCCAGGAGTCCGCCGCGTTCGGCAACGACCTGATGACGCTCCCGAACTTTCCCGCCGAGATCCGGGCTCCCCAGGGCACCCTTCCCGGTGTCTCCTCCTTCCAGGTCCACTTCGCCGACCACGACATCCTCACGGCCGGTGACTCCCCGGACGTGCTGGTGGCGATGAACCCGGCTGCGCTCAAGGCGAACCTGCCCGACATGCGGCCGGGCAGCTCACTGATCGTGGACAGCCACGACTTCTCCGGGCGCAACCTGACCAAGGCCGGCTATGCGCAGAACCCGCTCGAGGACGACTCGCTGACCGACTACTCCGTGACCGTGGTGG
Organism: uncultured Actinomycetota bacterium; assembly: GCA_963815595.1. GTDB lineage: Bacteria > Actinomycetota > Actinomycetes > Propionibacteriales > Nocardioidaceae > Marmoricola. The sequence goes on from CAWFHA010000001.1 coordinate 61,978, forward strand.
ACCTCACCGGGATGACCGTCGAGGCGGTCAAGGAGTACGGCCTGTCCCGCAAGGACGCGTCGCGGGCGAAGAACATGTTCGCCCTCGGTCTGCTCTCGTGGATGTACGGCCGACCCGTCGAGACCACGCTGACCTTCCTGGAGAGGCGCTTCGCCAAGGCCCCGGACATCCGCGACGCCAACATCACCGCGTTCCGATCTGGGTGGAACTTCGGCGAGACCACCGAGGCCTTCGCGGTGCAGTACGAGATCAAGCCGGCCCCGATGTCGTCGGGGACCTACCGCAACATCACCGGCAACCTCGCGCTCGCCTACGGGCTGGTGGCGGGCGGGGTCCAGTCCGGCCTGTCGTTGTTCCTCGGCACCTACCCGATCACCCCGGCCTCCGACATCCTCCACGAGCTGAGCAAGCACAAGCGCTTCGGCATCACCACCTTCCAGGCCGAGGACGAGATCGCCGGCATCGGCGCGGCCCTCGGTGCCTCCTTCGCCGGCGCGCTCGGGGTGACCAGCACCTCCGGGCCCGGCATCGCGTTGAAGTCGGAGACGATCGGCCTGGCCGTGATGACCGAGCTGCCGTTGGTCGTGGTCGACGTGCAGCGCGGCGGACCCTCGACGGGGCTGCCCACCAAGACCGAGCAGGCCGACCTGCTCCAGGCCATGTTCGGTCGCAACGGCGAGGCACCGGTCCCGATCGTGGCGCCGAAGTCGCCCGGCGACTGCTTCGACGCCGCCATCGAGGCGGTCCGGATCGCGGTGACCTACCGCACCCCGGTGATGCTGCTCTCCGACGGCTACCTGGCCAACGGCTCGGAACCGTGGCGGATCCCGGAGCTCGACGAGCTGCCGGTGATCGATCCCGCCTTCGCCACCGGCCCCAACCACGAGTCCTACGACCCGAAGCGTCCCGAGGACGACCCGTCGCCGGACTTCTGGCCCTACCTGCGCGACGAGGAGACCCTGGCCCGGCCCTGGGCGGTGCCCGGCACCCCGGGCCTGGAGCACCGCATCGGTGGGCTGGAGAAGAGCGACGGGCACGGGAACATCTCCTACGACCCGGGCAACCACGACTACATGGTCCGCACCCGCCAGGCCAAGGTGGACCGGATCGCCGACTCCCTGCCGCCGCTGGAGGTCGACGACCCCTCGGGTCCGCCCGGCGAGGGCCGCGCCCGCGTGCTCGTCCTGGGGTGGGGCTCGACGTACGGACCCATCGGGGCGGCGTGCCGTCGCGTCCGCAAGGCCGGGCTCGACGTGGCCCAGGTGCACCTGCGCCACCTCAACCCGTTCCCCCACGACCTCGGCGAGATCCTCCAGGGGTACGACGCGGTGATGGTGCCCGAGATGAACCTCGGCCAGCTCTCGCTGCTGCTCCGGGCGAAGTACCTCGTCGACGTGGTCGGCTACAACCACGTGCGCGGACTGCCGCTGAAGGCGGCCGAGCTCGCGGAGGCCATCACGGACCTGATCGGCGCCACGACGGGGGTCGACGTCGGACCGGCCTCGTCCAACGGCAGCGGCCCGGCCCCGACCGGGGACCACGACCCCGACCCGACTGCGCAGAAGGAGACGGTGCGGTGAGCACGACCGAGCTTCCCTTCCCCGGCCTGCAAGGAGTCCCGGCGCTGGCCGAGGGCGAGCAGCAGACCGGCAAGGACTTCACCTCCGACCAGGAGGTCCGCTGGTGCCCGGGATGCGGGGACTACGCCGTGCTCAAGGCGGTGCAGTCGTTCCTGCCCGACCTCGGGCTGCGACGGGAGAACATCGTCTTCGTCTCCGGCATCGGCTGCTCCTCCCGCTTCCCCTACTACCTCGACACCTACGGGATGCACTCGATCCACGGGCGCGCCCCGGCGATCGCCACCGGCATCGCGACCGCCCGCGAGGACCTCTCGGTCTGGGTGGTCACCGGTGACGGCGACGCGCTGTCGATCGGCGGCAACCACCTGATCCACGCCATGCGCCGCAACGTCAACCTGAAGATCCTGCTGTTCAACAACCGGATCTACGGGTTGACCAAGGGTCAGTACTCCCCGACCTCCGAGCCGGGCAAGGTGACCAAGTCGACGCCGGCGGGGTCGGTGGACCACCCGTTCAACCCGGTCTCGCTGGCGTTGGGGGCCGAGGCGACGTTCGTCGCGCGCACCGTCGACTCCGACCGCAAGCACCTCACCTCGGTGCTGTCCGCGGCCGCCGCCCACCGCGGGACCGCGCTGGTGGAGATCTACCAGAACTGCCCGATCTTCAACGACGGCGCCTTCGACGCCATCAAGCAGCCCGACACCAAGGCCGACGCGATCATCCCGCTCGTCCAGGGCGAGCCGATCCGCTTCGGGTCGACCGGGGAGGACGGCCGCGGCACCAAGGGCATCGTCCGGTCCGCCTCCGGCGGCGTCGAGGTGGTCACGGTCGACGCCGGCAACGAGGCCGACCTCGTGGTGCACGACGCCCACGCCGACGACCCGTCCGCGGCCTTCGCCCTCTCCCGGCTCACCGACGCCGGCATCCTGCACCAGTCCCCGGTCGGCATCTTCCGCCAGGTGCAGCGTGCGACGTACGACGACCAGGCGCGCGCGCAGATCAGGACCGCGGCCGAGGGCCAGGACGACCAGCGCAGCGCGCTGGCCAGCCTGATCCACGGCAGCGACACCTGGACCGTGGTCTGACCCCGACCCCGACCCCGCGGTCCGGCCGGGCTCGGGGCTAGGCGTCCGCGTCGGCCTCGGGCAGCCTGCCCTCCGCGTCCGTCGGGTGCTCGTCGGCGACCTCGGGGACCTCCTCGGCCACGGCCTTGAGTCGGGCCAGTCCCTTCTCGAAGTCGGGCCCGATCATCTTGTCCATGCTCATGAACCGGCCGAGCACCGACATCAGCCCCTTCTGCTCCCCGGTCATCACCCACCGCACGGAGGTGCCGTCATCGTGCGGCTCGAGGTGGAAGTGGCTGGTGTTGGTGGCCCGGAACGGCTTGAGGAAGTCGACCCGGATCTGCACGCGGTCGGGCGCGGACTCGATGATCTCCATGCTCCCGGCGCCGGCCTTCTTGTTCCCGCTCCAGGTGTACTGCGCTCCCACGCCGCGCTCCGCCCCCGTGTAGGCGCGCTCGAGCTCGGGGTCGAGGTCCTCCCACGGGGACCAGGCGGTCCACCGGCGGAAGTCGTCGACGAGGGCGTGCACGTCGGCGGGTGCGGCGTTCACGGTGATGCTGCGTTCGACGGTGAAGCTGCTCATACCGGACATGGTAGGAGACCCGGCACCCTGTCATGACCGTCCAGACAGTACGGTGATGACGTGTCCGAGCATCGTCGTGGCTTCCTGCTGGGCGTCGCGGCGTACGCGATGTGGGGGCTCTTCCCCCTCTACTGGCCACTGCTCGAGCCCGCGGGCGCCGTCGAGATCCTCGCCCACCGCGTGTGCTGGTCGTTGGTGACGATGCTGGTGCTCACCGTGGCGCTGCGCCGCACGGCGGCCCTGCGCGCCCTGGTGCGCGACCGCCGTGTGGTGCTGATCCTCAGCGTGGCCGCGGTGGTGATCGGCTTCAACTGGGGAGGCTTCATCTACGGCGTCAACGCCGGCCGGGTGGTCGAGGTGTCCCTGGGCTACTTCATCAACCCACTGGTGACCGTGCTGCTCGGCGTGCTGGTGCTCGGGGAGAGGCTGCGACCCGTGCAGTGGGCGGCCATCGGCATCGCCGCCGCCGCGGTGGTCATCCTGACCGTGGACTACGGCCACCCGCCGTGGATCGCGCTGCTCCTCGCCGGATCCTTCGGCACCTACGGCCTGGCCAAGAAGAAGGCCGGGGTGGGTGCGGTCGAGAGCCTCACCTTCGAGACGATCCTGCTGACCCCACTCGCCCTCGGCTTCCTGCTCTGGCTGTGGGCCACCGGCGCGGCGAGCTTCGGGACGGACGGCACCGTGCACGCGCTGCTGCTGACCAGCACCGGGCTGGTCACCGCGGTGCCGCTGATCTGCTTCGGCGCCGCCGCCATCCGGATCCCGATGACCACGATCGGGCTGCTGCAGTACCTCGCCCCCACGCTTCAGTTCATCCTCGGACTGGTGGTCTTCGGCGAGGCGATGACCGCGGTGAAGTGGGCCGGGTTCGCGTTGGTGTGGCTCGCCCTGGCGATGTTCACCGCCGAGGCCCTGCACCGCCGGCGGCAGCTGCAGCTCGTGGTGGAGGCCAGCGCGCTCTGACCCTCGCCGGACCGGTCACGTTCGACGCGAGCGTGGGTCAGGGTCCACGATGCACACGTGCCAGATCGCCGCCACCTGCCCCTCGACGCCAGCGGACTCCCCGTCCTCCCCGTCCGGCCCCCCGAGGGAGCGCCCCACGTGGTGGTGGTGGTCATCGACGACATGGGGTTCGGCGCGTCCACGCCGTACGGCGGTCCGTGCCGGCTGCCCACCGCCGAGCGACTGGCCCACGACGGGCTGCGCTACAGCCGCTTCCACGTGACCGCCCTGTGCTCGCCGACGCGCCAGGCTCTGATGACCGGTCGCAACCACCACTCGGTGGGCATGGGCGTCACCTCGGAGATGTCGACCAGCCACCCCGGCTACTCCGGCTACCGGCCGGCCAGTGCGGCGACCCTCGCCCAGGTCCTGTCCGGCAACGGCTACAGCACCGCGGCGTTCGGCAAGTGGCACCAGACCCCGCCGGTCGAGGTGACCGCCTCGGGTCCGTTCACGCGCTGGCCCACCGGCGAGGGGTTCGACACCTTCTACGGCTTCATGGGCGCCGAGATGAACCACTGGTACCCCCAGCTGTACGCCGGCACCACCCCGGTCGAGCCGGACCGGCTGCCCGAGGAGGGCTACCACCTGACCGAGGACCTCCTCGACCACGCCGTCGACTGGGTCCGCACCCAGCAGGCCCTGACGCCGGACCGGCCGTTCTTCACCTACCTCGCCCTCGGCGCCACGCACGCCCCCTTCCACGTGGCCCAGGAGTGGACCGAGCGCTACGCCGGACGCTTCGACGCCGGCTGGGACGCGATGCGAGAGGAGATCCTGGAGCGGCAGAAGGAGCTCGGGGTGGTGCCACCCGACACCGAGCTGGCTCCCTGGGCGGACGGCGTCCCCCACTGGGAGGAGCTCGACGAGGACGCGCGCCGGGTGGCGGTGCGGCTGATGGAGACCTACGCCGGGTTCGCCGAGCACGCCGACACCCAGGTCGGACGGTTGGTCGACGTCCTCGCCGAGCTCGACGTCCTGGACGACACCTTGTTCGTCTACCTCCTCGGCGACAACGGCGCCTCGGGCGAGGGCGGGATCGAGGGGACGTTGCGCGAGCACCTGGTCGGCCACGGCATCGCCGACGACGTCACCGACATGGCCGCCCGCCTCGACGAGATCGGCGGCCCCCGCACCTACGGGATGTATCCCGTGGGCTGGGCGCTGGCGATGAACACGCCGTACCAGTGGACCAAGCAGGTCGCCTCCCACTTCGGCGGCACCCGCGACGGCCTGGTGGTGCACTGGCCCGCCGGCATCCGTGCCCGCGGGGAGGTGCGCCACCAGTTCCACCACGTGATCGACGTGCTGCCCACGGTGCTCGACGCCGTCGGCGTGCCCCTGCCCGAGACCGTGGCGGGCGTGGCGCAGCAGCGCACCGAGGGGGTGTCCATGCGCTACACGTTCGACGACGCGAACGCCGCGGAGCGCCGGCCGACGCAGTACTTCGAGATGGTCGGCAACCGGGGGATCTACCACGAGGGCTGGACCGCGGTCACCAGGCACGGCGTCCCGTGGCGGATGACCGAGGAGCCGCGGTCCTTCGACGACGACACCTGGGAGCTCTACGACACGCGCGCCGACTGGTCACAGGCGCAGGACGTCGCGAGTGGCGACCCCGACCGGCTGGACCGGCTTCGCGCGCTCTTCGACGAGGAGGCCGAGAGGCACCAGGTCTTCCCGCTCGACGACCGGGTGACCGAGCGGGAGAACCCGGCCCTGGCCGGGCGCCACGAGCTGCACCACGGCCGCACCCGGATGGTGCTCGGCCCTCGTCACGGCCGGATGTCGGAGGAGGCCGCACCGAACGTGAAGAACCGCTCGCACACGATCACCGTGCACGTCGAGCTCGCCGACGGCCTCGCCCCGGAGACGACCCAGGGGGTGCTCGTCGCTCAGGGCGGTCGCTTCGGGGGCTGGACCCTCTACGTGGTGGACGGACGTCCGCACTACGCCTACAACCGCTACGGCCGTGACCTCACCGTCCTCCGCGCCGAGGAGCCGATCCCTCCGGGACGCCACGAGGTGGTCCTGGACTTCCGCTACGACGGCGGACCTCCCGGGAGCGGCGGGATCGCCGTCCTCTCGGTCGACGGCGGTGCCGGCGTGCGGCAGCGGATCGAGGCCACCACGGCGTACTACTTCGCCTTCGACGAGTCCTTCAACGTCGGGGTCGACCGCGGCAGCCCGGTCGTCGACGACTACGCCCCCGTGCGCAACGCGTTCACCGGGACGATCGAGCGCGTCGTCATCGACCTCGCGGAGGCGGGTCTGCTCGACCCGGCGACCGCGGCCCGTGTCGCCTCGCGAGGACAGGACTGAGGCGGGTCACCAGGGAGCCATCCGGGCCGCCGCGGCCCGCACGCTCGTGCCGAGGGCCGCGAACCGCTCATGGTGCACCCGCTGCGGTGGACCCCAGACGCTGACCACCGCCAGCAGCCCTCCGGCACCGTCCAGCACGGGGGCCGAGACACCCCACGCGGAGGCGTCGTACTCACCGCGACAGGTGGCGTAGCCCCGCGCCCGGATGTGCTCGAGCTCGGCGAGGAGCTCGTCGCGGTCGGTGATCGTGGTCTCGGTGAAGCGTTCCAGCGTGCGGGACAGCAACGCCTCCCGTTCGGCCTCGGAGACCCAGACGAGCGCCACCTTGCCGGTCGACGTGGCGTGCAGGCTCACCGGACGGCCGGTCACGCTGGCCGCCACCATCGCGGTCGAGGCCACCTCCTGCACGTAGCTCAGCGCACCGTGCCGCAGCACCGCGAGCGCCGCGGTCTCCCCGGTCTGTCCGGCCAGCTCCTCGAGCACCTCGTGGACGTCACGCAGCAGCACCACCTCCGAACCCGCCCGTCGGGCGAGGTCGACCAGCTCGGCGCCGAGCCGCCAGCGTCCGGTCGCCCGGTCACTGGCCACCAGTCCGTTCAACTCGAGGGTGGACAGCAGCCGCCAGGCCGTGGCCCGGTTCAGGGCGCAGGCCTCGCCGAGGACGGACGTGGCGGCCCCGGTCGAGCCGGCCTCGGCCACCGCGCGGAGCAGGCGCGCCGCGCGGTCCACCGACTGCACGCGCGACCCGGATCCCTCCTGGACCGAGCTGTCTGGACCAGTGGCCCCGGCTTTCGGCGAGGTGCCCGACTCTCGTGCTCGCATACGGTTGACTCCTTGACGCGGCCGAAGCTCCACCCTAGGTTCGCATCCTAAACGGAGGTGTTCGGATGACGAACAATCAGTTCACGTCGGGTGACGCGGCGTACTCGCGCCGCCAGGTCTTCCGCTTCGGTGGTCTCGCGGTCGCCGCGGTGGGTGGAGCGCAGCTGCTCTCGGCCTGCGGCACCGACTCCAGCAGCAACGGCGGCAGCAGCGGTCCGCAGAAGTCCGGCGGCATCCTCGTGCACGGCGCGACCGGCGGCAGCGGCAAGGACACCCTCGACGCGCACCGCCCGGTGACCAACCCCGACATCGCCCGGGTGAGCAACCTCTTCGAGCCGCTCCTGTTCTGGGACAGCGACTACCGCCTGGCACCGGCCGTCGCCGAGTCGGTGGTGTCCTCGGAGGACGCCAAGACCTGGACGGTGAAGCTGCGCCAGGGCGTGACCTTCCACAACGGCAAGGACGTCACTCCGGAGGACGTGCTGTTCACGCTCAACCGGGTGGCCGACCCCAAGGCCCCGACGTCGGCCGGTGGCACGCTCGCGACGATCCTCGACTTCGACGCCACCAAGAAGGTCGACGACACCACCGTCGAGATCAAGCTCAAGACCCCCTACGCGATCCTCGACTACCTGCTCGCGGAGTACACGCTCGGCGTCGTCCCGGAGGACTACGACCCGGCGAAGCCGGTGGGCACCGGCGCCTTCAAGTACGAGTCGTTCACGCCGGGCAAGGACAGCGTGTTCACGCGCTACGACGACTACTGGGGCGACAAGGCGTTCGTCGACGAGCTCCGCATCCAGGACTTCGGCGACCCCAGCGCCCAGGTCAACGCGCTGCTGGCCGGCCAGGTGCAGACCATCGACAACCTGCCCTACAACCTCATCGACTCGGTGAAGAAGCAGAACGGCCAGATCCTGGAGTCGAACACCGGCGCCTGGGTCCCCTTCACCATGCGGGTGGACGCCAAGCCGTTCTCCGACGTGCGGGTGCGCCAGGCGATGCGGCTGATCTGCGACCGCCAGCAGATGATCGACCAGGCCCTCAGCGGCTACGGCACCCTGGGCAACGACCTGTACGGCATCTTCGACCCGGCGTACAACAAGGACCTGCCGCAGCGCACGCAGGACATCGACCAGGCCAAGTCGCTGCTGAAGGCCGCCGGCCAGGAGGGCCTGCAGGTGCAGCTGTTCACCGGCGACGACATCGGCTCGGTGGCCCCGGCCACGGCGTCGCTGTTCGTGCAGCAGGCCAAGAAGGCCGGCGTCGACGTCAAGGTGGTCAAGAAGAACCCCTTCTACGGCGACGACTACCTGTCCTACCCCTTCGCCCAGGACTTCTGGAACACGCGCAACTACATCCCCCAGGCCGCGGTGTGCGCGCTGAAGGGTGCGACCTACAACGAGACCCACTTCGACAACGCCAAGTTCGCCGACCTGATCTCGGCCGCCTCCCGGGAGACCGACGAGGGCCGGCGCAACATGCTGCTCGCCGACGCGCAGGAGATCGAGTACAACGAGGGCGGCTACATCATCTGGGGCTTCCGCCGCCAGATCGACGGCTACTCCTCGAAGGTCCAGGGCATCGAGCCCAGCCGCTACCTGCCCCTGGGGTCCTACAAGTTCCAGCACGCGTCCGTGTCGGCCTGACCGATGGCCGACATCGCGGCACCGCATGACGCGCTCGAGGACGTCGCGGCGCCGCGGAGCCGGCACGGGGCGCTCGCGTGGGCATCGTGGATGGCGCGACGCCTGGGTCTGGCGCTGCTCACGCTGTGGCTGGTCTCGGTCCTGGTCTTCATCGCCACCACCGCGCTCGGGGACCCGATCCGGGCGATCCTGGGCAAGGACTACGGCGCGGACAAGGCGCGGGTCCAGCAGCTGACCGAGCAGCTCAACCTCGACCGGTCGCTGCCCACGCGCTACCTCGACTGGCTCGGCGGGCTGTTCAGCGGGGACCTCGGCACCTCCATCGCCAGCCAGCGACCGGTCTCCGAGCTCATCTCGGGCCCGGCGGTCAACACCCTCGTGCTCGTGCTCCTCTCCGCGGTGGTGATGATCCCCGTGGCCTTCGGCGTCGCGATGATCTCCGCGAACTACCGCAGGCGACGTGGCGACACGATCATCCAGACCGTGCTGCTCACCCTGGCCGGCCTGCCGGAGTTCGTCACCGGCATCCTGCTCGTCGCGCTGTTCTCCACGACCGTGTTCAAGGTCCTGCCGGCGGTGACCCTCACCGGTGCCGGCGGCAGCCCCTGGGACTCCCCCCAGTCGATGGTGCTGCCGGTGGCCACGTTGGTCCTTGCGGTCACCCCGTACGTCTCGCGCATCGTGCGCTCCACGCTGCTCGAGGTGCTCGACAGCGACTACGTGGAGCTCGCCCGGCTCAAGGGCATCCCGGAGCGCGTGGTGATGCGCAAGCACGCCCTGCTCAACGCCGTGGTGCCCGGCATCCAGGTGATCGCCCTCCAGCTGGCCTGGCTGGCCGGTGGCGTGGTCATCGTCGAGACGCTGTTCAACTACCCGGGCGTCGGGTTCCAGCTGGTCGACTCGGTGGCCAGCCACGACGTGCCCATGGTGCAGGCGCTGAGCATGATCATCGCCGCGGTCTACGTCGTGGTGAACCTCGTGGCCGACCTGGTCTCGATCCTGCTCACCCCGCGCGCGAGGACGGCGATCAGCTCATGAGCGAACTGGCCACCACCACCTCCTCCGTGCGCCGCGCCCTGCGCCAGAAGCGGCTGGCGGTCGGCCTGACGATCACGGTCGTCGTGGTCCTCTTCGCCGTGCTGGGGCCGCTGCTCGCCCCGTACGGGGAGAACGAGGTGGTCGGCACGCCCTTCTCCACCACCCAGGGCGTGTTCGGCACCGACTACCTCGGCCAGGACGTCTTGTCCCGGCTCATGTACGGCGGCCGGCAGATCCTGCTGATCGCGCTGCTCGCCACCCTGTTCGGCATGGTCGTCGGCGTGCTGATCGGCGTGGTGGCGGCCTACGCCGGGGGGTGGTGGGACGAGGTGATCATGCGGCTCAACGACGTGGTCCTGGCCTTCCCGCAGATCCTGCTGGCGCTCCTGGTCCTGACCGCGGTCAACCAGCCGAAGGCCTGGATGATCGTCCTGCTGGTCGGCATCTCGCACGCTCCGCGCGTCGCGCGCGTCGCGCGGGGGGTGGCCCTGGGGATCGTCTCCCGCGACTTCGTGCACTCGGCCGAGGCGCTGGGCGAGCGGCGCACGCGCGTCATCCTCGCCGAGGTGCTGCCCAACATGAACGCCCCCCTGCTGGCCGAGGCCGGGTTGCGCCTGACCTACTCCATCGGGCTGGTGGCGGCACTGGGCTTCCTGGGCTTCTCCACCGACCCCGGGGCGGCCAACTGGGGACAGATGATCAACGAGAACCGGCTGGCGATGTCGACCCAGACCTGGGCGGTGGTGGCCCCCGTGCTGCTCATCGGTCTGTTCACGGTCGGCACGAACCTGATGGCCGACGGGATCGCCCAGGCCTCACAGCGTGGAGGTGTCGAATGAGCGCTCCCACCCACGACGTCGTCCCCGACGCGACCGGCAGCGGCATCGAGGTCCGGGACCTGCGGATCGTGCTGACCGGACGCGACACCGTGGACGTCGTCGACGACATCGACCTGGTCCTCCACCCCGGTGAGGTGGTCGGCCTGGTGGGCGAGTCCGGCAGCGGCAAGACCACCGTCGGCACCTCCCTGCTCGGCTACACCCGTCCCGGAGCCTCGATCGCCAGCGGCAGCGTCCTCTACGCCGACCAGGACGTCCTCGGGCTGCCGTGGCAGCAGGTGCGCCAGCTGCGCGGGGAGGAGATCGCCTACGTGCCGCAGGACCCGGCCTCGGCGCTGAACCCGAGCATCCGCATCGGGCGCCAGATCGTCGAGCTGATGGAGCTGCGCGGCCTCGGCACCCAGGAGAGCCGGCTGCAGGGCGCCCGGGACGGGCTGGCCGAGGTGGGCCTGCCCAACGACGACGAGTTCCTCCGCCGCTACTCCCACCAGCTCTCCGGCGGGCAGGTGCAGCGGGTGGCCCTGGCAATGGCGTTCCTGCCCAAGCCGAAGGTGCTCGTCCTCGACGAGCCGACGACCGGGCTCGACGTGACCACCCAGGGCATGGTCCTGCAGACGATGAGCGAGCTGTGCCGCAGCCACGGCGTGGCCGCGCTCTACGTGACCCACGACCTCGCGGTGATCGCCAACATCGCCGACCGGGTGGCGGTGATGTACGCCGGTCAGGTCGCCGAGCTGGGCAGCCGCGACACCGTGTTCAACCACCCCTCGCACCCCTACACCCGGGCCCTGCTGGACTCCATCCCCCACCTGACCCACGCCCGGCGCCTCGGCGGCATCCCCGGCCGCACGCCCGCGCCGGGGGCCCGCCCCTCCGGCTGCCGGTTCCACGACCGGTGCGAGTTCGCGACCGATGAGTGTGCCCGCACCGAGCCGGAGCTGCGTGAGGTCGACGCGGGCCACGCCGTACGGTGCCTGCGCGTGGGCGAGATCGGCAGCTGGGACATCTCGCGCGGCTTCGTGGCCGACACCGACCCGAGCAAGGCCCGCGACATCATCCTGGGCATCGAGGACCTCGGCGTGTTCTACGGGCGCAAGCAGGTCGTCTTCGACGTGAGCTTCGACCTCGGCAAGGCCGAGGTGGTGGCGCTGGTCGGCGAGTCCGGCTCGGGGAAGACCACGATCTCGCGCTGCGTCGGCGGGCTGCACAAGGACTGGACCGGCACCATCGCCTTCGAGGGCACCCCTCTGGGCCACGGCGCACGCAAGCGCAGCGCGACCGACCGCAAGCGGATCCAGTACATCTTCCAGAACCCCTACCTCTCCTTGAACCCGCGCCTGACCATCGAGGCGATCGTCAAGCGGCCGATGGAGCTCTTCGGCATCGCCTCGGGCAAGGAGGCCACCGACCGGGTGGTCGAGCTGCTCGACCAGGTGGCACTCGGACCGGCCGTGCTCCGCTACCAGGCCAGCCGGCTGTCCGGGGGTGAGCGCCAGCGGGTGGCGATCGCGCGCGCGCTCGCGGCCGAGCCCGACGTCCTGGTCTGCGACGAGATCACCTCGGCCCTCGACGTCTCGGTCCAGGGCTCGATCGTCTCCCTGCTGGAGGAGCTCCGGGTCTCCCGCGGCATCAGCATGCTGTTCGTCACCCACAACCTGGCGCTGGTGCGGTCGATCGCCGACCGGGTGCAGATCCTCAACGCCGGGCGCGTCGTCGAGTCGGGCTCGGTCGTGGAGGTGATGGACTCCCCCCAGCAGGAGTACACGCGTCGCCTGCTGGCGAACAGCCCCCGCATCGACTGACCCGCGTGGCCACCGAGAGCGCTCCGGGGCACGGGCGACCACGCCTCGCCACGATGTCGTTCGTCGACCCACATCAGTCCTCGGCCTGGCACCACGCCGTCGTCCCGGCGGCGCGGGCCCGCCCGCTGGAGCGGGCACCCCTCGCCCTCGACGCGGAGATCCCGGGCGCCGGCCGGAGCCGCGACCTCGACACCTGGGTCGGCGAGACGCACACGACCGCGCTCGTCGTGCTCGACGGTCCCCTCGGCACCGGGCGGGTGGTGCACGAGTGGTACGCCGAGGGGGTCTCCGCCTCCTCGCTCCTGCTGGGTGCCTCGATGACGAAGTCCGTGCTCGCCCACCTCGTCGGGCACGCCGTGTCCACGGGCGCGCTGCGCCTCGACGACCCGGTCACCCGGCACGTGCCGGAGCTCACGGGATCGGGCTACGCCGGCTGCACCCTCGAGCACGTCGTGACCATGACGTCCGGCACCGCGTGGGTCGAGGACCATCGCGACCCCGCCGGACCCGCCTCCCGGCTGCTGGCGTGCTTCGCCGACGGCGGCCGCTCACGGGGACTGCTCGCCGGCGTGCCCGCGCTGCACCCGCCCGGCACGCGGTGGGAGTACAGCACCGCGGACTCCCAGGTGCTCGACTGGGTGCGCGAGCGGGCCACCGGCCTCCCCTACGCCGAGGCCCTGCAGGAGCTGTGGGAGACCCTGGGCTGTGTGCGGGACGCGGCCGTCGGGGTCGACGCCGAGGGCGTGGCCCTGGCCGGGGGCGGGCTCGCGGCCTGCGCCGAGGACTGGGCGCGCCTGACCGCCCTCCAGCTCACCGGGACGGCCTACGACGCCGAGGTGCTGAGCTCGGCGTGGGTGCGTCGCTCGTCGACCCCACCGCTGCCCTGGATGGAGCCGGGCCGCCTGCCGAGCTCGATCACCACCCACGCCGGCTTCGGGTACCACTGGTGGCCGCTGGACCCCGACGGGGTGCGGGTGACGGCCGACGGCAGCCGTGGCCAGTTCGGCTACGTCGACCGCGAGCTCGGGGTGGCCGTGGTGAAGACCTCGCAGTGGCCCTACGAGGACCCGCTCGTCGACCGTCAGCAACGCGACCTGTGCTACCTGGGTCTTCCGCTGGTCGCTGCCGCCGTACACCGGGCAGCCGACCGGTGAGCGCCTGCTGCTCCCCCGCACCGGGCCCGCGCCCGCGACAGCAGCCCGAGGTCACCCCGCCGCCGCCACGCCGGTCGAGCAGCACGGCCTGGTCCGCCGACGCGGGACTGCGACTGGTCCCGCTGCGCGGGGGCCGGTTCGCGATGGGTTCCGCCGACCCCGAGGCCGTGGCTGCCGACGGCGAGGGACCGGTGCGCGAGGTGGAGGTGGCGCCGTTCGCCCTCGACGCGCACTGCGTGAGCAACGACCGGTTCGCCGCGTTCGTCGCGGACACGGGGCACGTCACCGACGCCGAGCGGTACGGCTGGTCGTTCGTCTTCGAGCGGTTCCTGACCCCGGCGGCGGCAGCCGGCGACCGCGTCGCCGGGGCGCCGTGGTGGGTGGCCGTCCAGGGGGCCTCCTGGCGGCATCCCGAGGGACCGGGCAGCGGCCTGGACGGGCGTGGCCGGCACCCGGTGGTCCACGTCTCCTGGTACGACGCCCAGGCCTACTGCCGGTGGGCCGGGCTGCGGCTGCCCACCGAGGCCGAGTGGGAGTACGCCGCTCGCGGCGGGCTGCTCCAGGCCCGGTACCCGTGGGGGGACGAGCTCGTGCCCGACGGCCGGCACCGGTGCAACATCTGGCAGGGCAGCTTCCCCGACCTCGACACCGGGGAGGACGGCTGGCGCGGCACGGCGCCCGTCGACGCCTTCGAGCCCAACGGCTACGGCCTGTTCAGCGTGGCCGGCAACGTCTGGGAGTGGACCGGCGACCCGTGGTCGGTCGGCGACACGGTCGACGCCGCCGCCCGGGTGATCCGCGGCGGCTCCTACCTGTGCCACGCGTCGTACTGCAACCGCTACCGGGTCGCGGCGCGCACCTCGACCACGCCCGACTCCTCCACCGGGCACCAGGGCTTCCGCTGCGCCCTGTGAGTGCACGACGGCCCCACCCGGTCGCCGGGTGGGGCCGCCGCTGACGGGAGTGACCCTGTCGGGGATCAGCCCACGGAGGCGTTGAAGGTGAGGGCACCCGTGGCGTAGAGGATGATCGAGATGACGCCCCAGATGCAGGCGATGATGCCGAGCACGAAGCCGGCCGTGGCCATGCCGCGACCGCTCTGCATGCCGCCCGAGCCGTCGATCTCGCCCTGGGCCTGCTTGCCCAGGATGATCGCCGGGATGCCGGTGAAGAAGCCGCAGCACAGCAGTCCGAGGATGCCGAGCACGAGAGCCCAGACGGCCTTCTTGTTGTTGCCCGGAGGCGCACCGTAGGGCCCCGGAGCGCCGTAGCCCGGAGGAGGCGGCGGAGGTGGCTGGTTGCCGCCGGGGGGAGGCGGTTCGTAGCCGCCGGGTGGGGGCGTGCTTGCGGACATCGCCGTGGTTTCCTTCCCTCGTGCGGGCGCACCGGTGCGCCCCGCGTGGGCGTCACGCTATCGAAGGATGCGCCCCGCACACGGGCAATCAGAGGGTTCGGCGACAGGCTGATGTCAGGCCATGGCTCGGTGGCCGACCTCGCGGCGCAGGCGTACGGCGACGAGCCAGACCAGCGCCCCCTCGAAGAGGAGCGAGGCGAGCCCGAGTCCCTCGGACCAGTTGCCGATCTCCTCGCCTCCCTCTCCGGGCAGGCCGACCGAGCGGCTCAGCGCGTAGGCGCAGATGACCGACGCTCCCAGTGCTCCCGCCGCCAGCCACACCATGGGCTGGTCGTGGCGGATCAGCAGCTCGGCGAGCACCAACGACGTGATGATCAGCCCGATGAACAGCACCCCGATGTAGGGGACCTCCTCCATCTTCTCCTTCACGTCCAGCAGGTGCACCAGCGCGATCCCGACCAGGCACATCACTGCTACGACGCGCCGGCCCAGGTTGCGGGAGGAGTCGTCCTCCACCCCGTGCTGTCTCGAGACGAACCTCGTTGCCACGTCCATGCCCATCGCCTCCTGTGTGAGTGGGCCTCGCAGACGATGCTAGGAAGCGCACGATCCCGGGTCTGCGAATGTGTCAGCAGTGTCATCCGGCCGTCATCTGGCATCGGTCGAGGCTCGACAGCCCGGGTGGCAAGCCGGGACGAACGCCGCGAGCCGCGCGTGGGTCGACTAGACCGACGTCAGGTCGACCGGGTGGCGACCAGGTCGGCGAAGCCCTCCAGGGCGGTCCGCGCGGGCCCGGCGGGCACGCCCTTGAGCAGCTCCTTGGCCTCGGTCGCCAGCCCCACGACGTACGCGCGGGCCTGCTCCATCGCGGGATGGGCGCGCAGCAGGGCCAGGGCCTCGGCGTGCGGCTCGTCCTCGGTGAGGTCGGAGGCCAGCAGCTCGAGCAGCCTCGCGTCGGCAGGGTCGGTCGAGCGCTGCGCGATCAGCACCGGCAGCGTGGGAACGCCCTCGCGGAGGTCGGTGCCCGGCGTCTTGCCGGACTCCTCGGACTCCGAGGCGATGTCGAGCAGGTCGTCGGAGAGCTGGAAGGCCACGCCCACCTTCTCGCCGTACTCGGTCAGGGCGGCCTCGACGTCAGCGGGTGCGCCGGCGAACTTGGCGCCGTAGCGGGCCGACGTCGCGATCAGCGAGCCGGTCTTGCCGGCGACGACCCGCAGGTAGTGCTCGAGCCGGTCCTCGCCCTCTCCCGGGCCCAGGGTCTCCAGGATCTGCCCCTCCACCAGCCGGGTGAAGGTCTGGGCCTGGATCAGCACGGCGTCGGGCCCCAGGCCCGCGGTGAGCTCCGAGGACTTGGAGAACAAGAAGTCGCCGGTGAGGATCGCCACGTGGTTGTCCCACCGGGCGTTGGCCGACTCGGCCCCGCGGCGCAGGTCGGCCTCGTCCATCACGTCGTCGTGGTAGAGCGAGGCGAGGTGGGTCAGCTCGACGACGCACGCCGAGGTGAGCACACCCGCTGCGTCGGGGTCACCGGTCTCCGCCGCGAGCAGCACGAGCAGCGGACGGAAGCGCTTGCCGCCGGCCTCCATCAGGTGCCGGGCGGCGCGGGTCACGAAACCGGCCTCGCTCTCGACGTGGCCGAGCAGCGCCTGCTCGACCTCACCCATCCGGTCGCGCAGCCTGTCCTCGAGCTCGGGGTCGAGGACGGGCAGGGCCAGGTCGCTCATCGGGCTCCTCCTGCGAGTCCGTGGAGCCGCCACCGGCGAGCCGCGGGCACGCCTCGCCGCTGCCGCGCCGGCCCCGCGGGGTCGACGAGACGTGGGGTGGTGCTCACCTGACGAATACTCCCACGTTGCCGAGAAGGTCGATCAGGGCGCCCGGCACCACGCCGAGCAGCAGCGTCATCGCCACTCCCACCGCGACCACGGTGCCGGTCAGCACGCTGGGGTTGGTGACGGTCGGCCCTTCGCCCACCGGCTCGGCGAAGAACATCAGCACGATCACGCGGACGTAGAAGTACGCCGCCACGGCCGACATCAGCACCGCCACGATCACCACCGGCCAGGCACCGGCGGACAGGGCTGCCGCGAAGACGGCCCACTTGCCGGTGAACCCGCTGGTCAGCGGGATCCCGGCCATGGCGAGCAGGAGGAAGGCGAACAGCCCCGCCACGAGCGGCGACTCCTTGCCGAGGCCCTGCCAGCGAGAGAGGTGGGTGGCCTCGCCGCCGGAGTCGCGCACCACCGTGACCAGCGCGAACGCCGCGAGCGTGGCGAAGCCGTAGGTGGTCAGGTAGAACAGCACCGACGACACCCCGCCGATGCCGCCGGCCACCTCGTCGAGCGAGCGGATGCCCAGGAACCCGGTCAGGATGAACCCGGCGTGGGCGATCGAGGAGTACGCCAGGAGCCGCTTGATGTCGGTCTGGGTGATGGCCAGGACCGAGCCGACCACCATCGTCAGGATCGCGACCACCCAGATCATCGGGATCCACGAGGTGCGGTCGGCGCCGAAGGCGACGTAGAAGAGCCGCAGCAGCGCACCGAAGGCAGCCACCTTGGTGCTGGCCGCCATGAACGCGGTCACCGCGGTCGGCGCACCCTGGTAGACGTCGGGGGTCCAGGCGTGGAACGGCGCGGCGCCGACCTTGAACAGCAGACCGACGGCCATCAGCGCGATGCCGCCGAGCAGCAGACCCTCGCTGCCGGTCCGGCTGGCCACGGCCTCGGCGATCTCCGCGAAGCCCATCGAGCCGGAGTAGCCGTAGACCAGGGCGATGCCGTAGATGAAGAAGCCGGAGCTGAACGCACCGAGCAGGAAGTACTTCATGGCCGCTTCCTGGCTGAGCAGGCGCCGCCGGCGGGCCAGCCCGCACAGCAGGTACAGCGGCAGCGAGAGCACCTCGAGGGCCACGAACATGGTCAGCAGGTCGTTGGCCGCGGGGAACATCAGCATCCCGCCGACGGCGAACATCAGCAGGGGGAAGACCTCGGTGTGCTCCAGTCCGCGCGTGGAGGCCTCGCGCTCGGCCTCGGTGCCGGGCAGCGCAGCGGCCTGTCCGGCGAAGGAGAGCACGCCGCTCTCGAGGTGCCGCTCGGCGAACAGCAGCACGCTGAGCATGGACAGCACCAGGATCAGCAGCCAGGAGAACAGGGCCGGGCCGTCGGCGGCGAGCGCCCCCATGGCGACGACCTCGCCGGCCCGGGGCCGCGAGGACCCCGGGTTCAGGTCGAGGAAGACCATCACCGTGGTGACGGTCGCCGCGACCAGACCGAGCAGCGCGAGACCGACCTGGACAACGTAGCGGCGTCCGCGCGGCAGGAAGGCCTCGACCAGGACGCCGACGACGGCGACCGCGAGGACGATCAGGATCGGCGAGACGGTGAAGTACTCGATCTTCGGAGCCTCGAAGCCGTTCACTCGCTCGCCTCCCCTTCAGTCACGGTGGGTTGTGGATCCTGCAGTCCGACCTGGCTCATCGTGTGGTCGACCGCGGGGTTGATCACGTCGAGCAGCGGCTTGGGATAGAAGCCCAGCACGACGATCAGCACCAGCAGCGGGGCCAGTGCGCTGACCTCGCGCACGCCGAGGTCGCGCATGCCGACGACGCCCTCGCGGACCGGTCCGGTCATCGTGCGCTGGTACATCCACA
Organism: uncultured Actinomycetota bacterium; assembly: GCA_963815595.1. Lineage (GTDB taxonomy): Bacteria > Actinomycetota > Actinomycetes > Propionibacteriales > Nocardioidaceae > Marmoricola. The sequence goes on from CAWFHA010000001.1 coordinate 80,839, forward strand.
AGATGTAGATCGCGGCGAGCACGATGCCCGGCACGGCGAACGCGGCAGCCCACGGGGTGTAGACGAACGCGCCGACCATCACCATCAGCTCGGAGACGAACGGGGAGAGGCCGGGCAGCGAGAGCGAGGACAGGCCGGCGACGAGGAACAGCCCGGCCAGCACCGGCGCGACCTTCTCCACCCCGCCGAAGTCGGCGATCTGCGCCGACCCGCGTCGCTGGATGAGGTACCCGGTGACCAGGAACAGGGCCGCGGTGGAGAGCCCGTGGTTGAACATGTACAGGTTCGCGCCGGAGAGGCCCTGGCTGTTCATCACGAAGATGCCGAGCACGATGAAGCCGAAGTGGCTCACCGAGGTGTAGGCGATCAGGCGCGGGATGTTCTGCGAGCCGATCGCCATCAGGGCGCCGTACAGGATGCTGATGATCGCCAGCACCACGACGACCGGCGTCGCCCAGCGCGAGGCCTCGGGGAAGAGCTCGAGGCAGAACCGGATCATCCCGAAGGTGCCGATCTTGTCCAGGACGCTGACCAGCAGCACCGAGGTGCCCGGGGTCGCGCTCTCGGTGGTGTCCGGCAGCCAGGTGTGCACCGGGAACATCGGCGCCTTGATCGCGAAGGCGATGAAGAAGCCCAGGAACATCCAGCGGCCGATCGAGGTGCCGAAGTCGATCTGCGAGAGCTCGGAGACCAGGTAGGTCGGTCCGGTGTCGGTCTTCGAGGACTCGACGTAGAGCGCGATCACCGCGGCCAGCATCACCAGCCCGCCGAAGAGCGAGTAGAGCAGGAACTTCACCGCGGCTCGGACGCGGTCGGGACCGCCGTACCCCGCGACGAGGAAGTACACCGGGATCAGGGTCGCTTCGAAGAGCACGTAGAACAAGAAGACGTCGGTGGCCGCGAAGACGCCGATGGAGAGTCCTTCGAGGGCCAGGATCCACGCGAAGAAGCCCCGGGCCCCCCAACGGCCGTGGTCGCCGTCGTGCCAGGAGGCCAGCATCACCACCGGCGTGAGGATCACGGTGAGCAGGACCAGCGCCAGGCCGATCCCGTCCAGGCCCAGGGCGTAGTGCGCCCCGAAGAGCTCGATCCAGGTGATGTCCTCCTGGTACTGCATCCCGCCACCGGGCTGGTAGCTGATCGCCAGGGCGATGCCGAGCAGGAGGGTGAGCACGGAGACGGCGAGCGCCGCCTGCTTGTGCAGCGTGCCGGCCGGGGCGCGCTCGCCCTCGGCACGGACAGGCAGCAGCGCGAGCACCACCGACCCGAGGATCGGCAGCAGCATCAGGATGGTCAGCCAGGGCAGGTTCATGTCAGGTTCACCACCAGCAGTGCGATCAGGACGAGGACGGCGCCGCCGAGCAGCCCCAGGGCGTAGGAGCGGACGAACCCGTTCTGAGCCAGACGCAGCCGGCTGGAGGCCCCACGGATGGCCGACGCGGTGCCCATGGCTCCGCCGTCCACCACGCCGGCGTCGAAGCGGACCAGTCCTGCGGTGAGGTCCTTGCCCGGCCCGACGATGACGGCGTCGTTGAACGCGTCACCGTAGAGCTCGTTGCGTCCGGCGGTGGTGAACACCGAGACCCGGGTGGGGGCCTCACGCGGGATGTCGCGCCGGCCGAAGAGGACGAACGCCAGTCCGACGCCCACCGCCACGACCAGCACGGCGAGGGCGCTGATCGCCAGCGCCGGCAGCGGTGGCTCCTCGTGGACCGCCTCGCCGACCACGGGGGCCAGGAAGGTGACGATCCAGTCGTTGAGGAGCAGCAGGCCGCCGAGCACGGAGAGTGCGGCCAGGACGATCAGCGGGATCGTCATCACCTTCGGGGACTCGTGGGGGTGCACCCCCTCCTCCCAGCGCGGCTTGGTGAAGAAGGTCATCAGCATCAGGCGGGTCATGTAGAAGCCGGTGACCCCGGCACCCAGCAGGGCGCAGATCCCGAGCCAGCCGTTCTGCGCGAGCGCGGTCTCGATGATCTTGTCCTTGGACCAGAAGCCGGCGAAGCCCGGGAAGCCGATGATCGCCAGGTAGCCCATCGCAAAGGTGGCGAAGGTGACCGGCATCGCCTTGCGCAGGGCTCCGTAGTGGCGCATGTCGACGTCGTCGTTGGTGCCGTGCATCACCGAGCCGGCGCCGAGGAACATGTTGGCCTTGAAGAACCCGTGGGTGAGCAGGTGGAAGATCGCGAAGGCGTAGCCGGCGACGCCGAGGCCGGCGGCCAGGATCATGTACCCGATCTGGCTCATCGTGGATCCGGCGAGCGTCTTCTTGATGTCGTCCTTGGCGCAGCCGATCCAGGCACCCATCAGCAGGGTGATCGTGCCGACCACCGCGACCGCGAGCCGGGCGTCGGCGGTGTACTCGAAGACGAACTGCGAGCGGACGATCAGGTAGACCCCCGCGGTGACCATGGTGGCCGCGTGGATCAGGGCCGAGACCGGGGTCGGGCCCTCCATGGCGTCGAGCAGCCAGGTCTGCAGCGGGAACTGGGCGGACTTGCCGCAGGCAGCCAGCAGCAGGAGCAGCCCGATCGCGGTCATCGCACCCTGCGAGGCGCCGCTGGTCGCCTCGGAGACCCGGTCGAAGGAGGTGGTGCCGAAGGTGACGAGGATCAGGCCGATGCCCAGCGACAGGCCGATGTCACCGACCCGGTTGATCACGAACGCCTTCTTCGCGGCGGCTGCGGCCGACGGCTTGTACTGCCAGAAGCCGATCAGCAGGTACGACGCCAGGCCGACGCCCTCCCAGCCCAGGAACACCCCGACGTAGTCACCGGCGAGCACCAGCATCAGCATCGCGGCGACGAACAGGTTGAGGTACCCGAAGAAGCGACGACGCCGCTCGTCGTGGGCCATGTAGCCGATCGAGTAGATGTGGATCAGCGAGCCCACGCCGGTGATCAGCAGCAGGAACAGCGCCGACAGCGGGTCGTAGAGCAGGCCCAGCTTGACCTCCCACGCCCCGGTGCTGAACCAGGTCCACAGGTCCAGGCTGACCTGACGCTCCTCCTCGCCGCGCCCGAGGAGGGTGAGGAAGAGGACCACGGAGAAGACGAACGAGCCGATGACGGTCGCGCAGCCGAGCAGGTGGCCGAAGCGGTCGGTGCGCCGGCCACCGAGCAGCAGGATCGCTGCTCCGAGCGCCGGCAGGGCGAGGACGAGCACCAGCGGCAGCGCCATCGAGCCCGCCGCACCGGGCTCGACGACCGGGATGGCACCGCCGGTGCCCTCCTCGGCGAGCACGTTCAAGGCAGAGGTGATCAAGGAGGCCCCTTCAGTACTTCAGCAGGCTGGCGTCGTCGACCGAGGCCGAGCGTCGCGTGCGGAAGATGGTCATGATGATCGCGAGCCCGACGACGACCTCGGCAGCAGCGACGACCATGACGAAGAACGCCGCGATCTGTCCCTCGAGGTTGCCGTTGACGCGGGCGAAGGTGATCAGCGCGAGGTTGCTGGCGTTGAGCATCAGCTCCACGCACATGAACACCACGATCGCGTTGCGCCGGGTGAGCACGCCGATGGCGCCGATGGTGAACAGGATCGCGGACAGCACGATGAACGGAGTGGCACTCATCAGCGGCCCGCCGTTCCCGAGTCGTCGCGCGGCGGCACCGACTCGTCGTCGCCGCCGAAGCGCTCCACCTGCGTGGCGCTGCCGGGCGAGCGCTGCACCGACCCGCGGGCGGCCAGCACCCGCGAGATCGACGCCTCCGCCGGGCTGCCGTCGGGCAGCAGGGCCGGGGTGTCGACCGCGTTGTGCCGGGCGAAGACTCCCGGTGGGGGCAGCGGACCGAGGTGCTTGCCGGACTCCGCGTAGTCGCGCATCCGCTGCTCGACGACCGCCCGCTGGTCGAGCCTGGGGGTGAGCCGCTCGCGGTGGGCCAGCACCATGGCGCCCAGGGCGGCGGTGATCAGCAGGGCGGAGGTGACCTCGAAGGCGAACACGTAGCGGGTGAACAGCACCTGGGCGATGGCCGGCACGTTGCCCTGCTCGTTGGCCTGATCGAGGCCGGCGATGGCACCGACCGAGACCTGGGCGACCCCGACGACGAGGGTGACCCCGAAGAGGAGCCCGACCACGATCGCGAACAGTCGCTGGCCGCGGATCGTCTCGACCACGGAGTCGGAGGCATCGACGCCCACGAGCATCAGCACGAAGAGGAACAGCATCATGATCGCGCCGGTGTAGACGATGATCTGCACGGCGAACAGGAACGGCGCGTCCTGGACGACGTAGAGCACCGCCAGGCTGATCATCACCACGGCCAGCAGCAGCGCGCAGTGCACGGCCTTGCGGGCGAACAGCAGGCCCAGTGCGCAGACCACCATCACCGGCGCGAGGATCCAGAAGGCGATCACGGGTGACCCCCCGTCCCGGCAGCCGCGCCGCCGGTGGCACCGCCGGTGGCACCGCCGGGCTCGCCGGACTCGTCACGTCGGCGCAGGGTGCCGCGGTAGTAGTCGCCCTCGTCGTCCCCGAGCCGCATCGGGTGCGGCGGCGCCTCCATGCCCGGCAGCATCGGGGCGAGCAGGTCGGACTTCTCGTAGATCAGGTCCTCGCGGTTGTTGTCGGCGAGCTCGTACTCGTTGGTCATCGTCAGCGCCCGGGTCGGGCAGGCCTCGATGCACAGGCCGCACAGGATGCAGCGCAGGTAGTTGATCTGGTAGACGCGGCCGTACCGCTCGCCGGGGCTGAACCGCTCGTCCTCGGTGTTCGAGGCACCCTCGACGTAGATGGCGTCCGCCGGGCACGCCCAGGCGCACAGCTCGCAGCCGATGCACTTCTCCAGCCCGTCCGGCCAGCGGTTGAGCTGGTGCCGGCCGTGGAAGCGGGGAGCCGTCGGCTGCTTGTCCTCCGGGTACTGCTCGGTGACCACCTTGCGGAACATGGTCCGGAACGTGACCCCGAACCCGGCGACCGGGTCCCAGAGCTGCTCCTTGAGGGACGCCATCAGGGGTGTCCTCCTTCGTTGTCGGGACCGGTGGCGACCCGGTCGGAGCCGGTCGCCGCCCGAGAGCCGGGCATGGGGGGCACGGGATAGCCACCGGCGAAGGCGTCGAAGTCCTCGGCCGGCTCGGGCTCACCGACGTCGACCTGGCGTTCGGGGATGAACAGCAGCACGAGGAGCAGGACCCCGAGCACTGCGGCGATCACGAACAGCAGGCCGCGGTCGATGCCGCCGCGCAGGTCGACCACCCGGATGGCGGCCACGGCGACGATCCACACGATGGATCCGGGGATCAGCCACTTCCAGCCGAACGCCATGAACTGGTCGTAGCGCAGCCGGGGCAGCGTCCCGCGCAGCCAGATGAACAGGAAGACGAAGAACAGGACCTTGCCCATGAACCACAGGAAGGGCCAGTAGCCCTCGTTGGCGCCGTCCCAGATCGAGATCGGCCACGGCGCCCGCCAGCCGCCGAGGAACAAGGTGGCGGCGAGCGCGGAGACCGTGGCCATGTTGATGTACTCGGCGAGGAAGAACAGCGCGAACTTCAGCGAGGAGTACTCGGTGTGGAACCCGCCGACGAGCTCGCCCTCGGCCTCGGGCAGGTCGAACGGCGCCCGGTTGGTCTCCCCCACCATGGCGATCATGTAGATGACGAACGAGGGGATCAGGGTGAAGGCGAACCAGACGTCCTTCTGGGACTCCACGATCTCCGAGGTCGACATCGAGCCCGCGTGCAGGAACACCGCCACCAGGGCGAGGCCCATCGCGACCTCGTAGGAGATCATCTGGGCGCCCGAGCGCATCCCGCCGAGCAGGGAGTACGTCGACCCGCTGGACCAGCCGCCGAGCACGATCCCGTAGATGCCGATCGAGGCGATCGCCATCACGAAGATCACCGCGACCGGCATGTCGGTGAGCTGGAGCGGCGTGGTGACGTCGGTGAACGGGACCTTGACCACCGGGCCGAAGGGGATCACCGCGAAGGTGACGAACGCGGGGATGACCGCGATCACCGGAGCGAGGACGAAGACGACCTTGTCGGCCGCCGTCGGGATGATGTCCTCCTTCAGGGCGAGCTTCACCCCGTCGGCGAGGCTCTGCAGCAGCCCGAACGGACCGTTGCGGTTGGGGCCGATGCGGTGCTGCATCCGGGCCACGACCCGCCGCTCGGCCCAGATGTTGAACAGGGTCAGCAGGACGAGGACGACGAAGATCAGCACGGCCTTGACCAGGACCAGCCAGAAGGGGTCCTGTCCGAAGACGCCCAGGCCGGGCGTGACGTCGGCCAGCGGGACCACGGCTGCGCTCACGACGTACCTCCCACGATGGTGGTGACCGAGACCGGGCTGCCGGCGGGGCCGACGCGGTGCCGGACCGATGCGCCCGGGGCGCTGGCCGGCGCCCAGACGGTGCCCTCGGCGAGGTCGGCGACCCCGACGGGGAGGTCCAGCGAGCCGAGGGGACCGCTCAGCGTGACGGTCTCACCCGCCACGGCACCCAGGGCCTGCAGGGTGTCCGCGCCGACGAGCACCACCGGTGCCCGGGCGGTCCGGCGCATGGCGTCGTCACCGTCCTGCATCCGGCCGTCGTCGACGAGCTGCTTCCAGGAGGCCAGCACGAGCTCGGCGCCGGTGGTCCCCGCCGAGCCGTCCTCCGCGGGGGCGCCGTGGGCGACCTCGCGCATCGAGAGCCGCTCGCCGTCCCACGGGCCGACCTGGGTGAGCTCGTCCCAGACCTGCTCGGAGGTCCGGAAGCCGAGCGGGCGACCGAGCTCCTCGGCGATGCCGGCCAGCACCCGGAGGTCGGGCAGGGAGCTGGGGTTGTGCAGGACCTTGCCGAACCTGCGGACGCGGCCCTCCCAGTTGACGAAGGTGCCCGCACGGTCGGTGACCGGGGCGACCGGGAAGACCACGTCGGCGGTCTCGGTCACCTCCGAGCGGCGGAGCTCCATCGAGACCACGAACCCGGCCCGGTCCAGCGCTGCGCGGGCGAGCGCCGGGTCGGGCAGGTCGGCGGGGTCCACCCCGCCGACGACCAGGCCGCCGAGCTCGCCCGCGGCGGCCGCGGTGACGATGGCGTCGGTGTCCCGGCCTGCCGTCTCGGGCAGGTGCTCCACGCCCCAGGCGGCCGCCAGGTCGACCCGGGCGCCGGCGTCGGCCACCGGCCGGCCGCCGGGCAGCAGCGTCGGCAGGGCGCCGGCCTCGAGCGCGCCGCGGTCACCGGCACGACGGGGCACCCAGGCGATCCGGGCACCGGTGGTCAGCGCGAGCCTGGAGACCGCGGCCAGCGCACCGGGCACGGCCGCCATCCGCTCGCCGACCAGGATCAGGCCGCCGCTGTCGAGGGCCACCGTGCCGTCGTGGGCGAGCGCCTCGATCGCGGCCGGCTCGTCGCCGGGACGGGTGGGGATGAGCGTGCCGGACATCTTGTGCAGTCCGCGCGAGGTGAACGGCGCGATCGAGTAGATCGGGAGATGCCGGCCCCGGGCCGCCTTGCGCAGCCGCAGGAAGACCGTGCCGGCCTCGTCCTCGGGCTCGAAGCCGACGAGCACCACCGAACGAGCGGTCTCGAGGTCGGCGTAGGTCACCGCTCCCCCGGCGGGTCCCGTCTGGACGACGTGGGCGGCCAGGAAGTCGGCCTCCTCGGCAGAGTGCGGGCGGGCGCGGAAGTCGACGTCGTTGGTGCCGAGGGCGACGCGGGCGAACTTGGCGTAGGCGTAGGCGTCCTCGACCGGCATCCGTCCCCCGGTCAGGACTCCGACACCACCGGCCTCCTGGGCGGCGGCCAGGCCCCGGGCGGCGACGACGAAGGCCTCCGGCCAGCTCGCCGGTCGCAGCTCACCGGTGTCCTCGTCACGCACCATCGGGTAGGTGAGCCGGTCGTCGAGGTCGGCGTAGCGGTGGGCGAAGCGGTCCTTGTCGGTGATCCACTCCTCGTTGACCTCGGCGTCGTCGCCGGAGAGGCGCCGCATCACCTTGCCGCGGCGGTGGTCGACCCGGATCGCCGATCCGCACGCGTCGAGCTCGGCCACCGAGGGGGTGGAGACGAGGTCGAAGGGCCGCGAGCGGAACCGGTACGCCGAGGAGGTCAGCGCCCCGACCGGGCAGATCTGGATGGTGTTGCCGGAGAAGTAGCTCTCGAAGGGCTCCTTCTCGTAGATGCCGACCTGCTGCAGCGCCCCGCGCTCGATCAGCGCGATGAACGGGTCGCCCGCGATCTGCTCGGAGAACCGAGTGCAGCGCGCGCACAGCACGCAGCGCTCGCGGTCGAGCAGGACCTGCGCGGAGATGTTGATCGGCTTGGGGAACAGCCGCTTGTTCTCGGTGAACCGGGTCTCCCCGCGGCCGTTGCTCATGGCCTGGTTCTGCAGCGGGCACTCCCCGCCCTTGTCGCACACCGGGCAGTCGAGCGGGTGGTTGATCAGCAGCAGCTCCATCACGCCCTGCTGCGCCTTGTCCGCGACGGGCGAGGTGGCCTGGGTGTTGACCACCATGCCCTCGGCGACCGCGAGCGTGCAGGAGGCCTGCGGCTTGGGGATCGGGCGGCCGTTGCCACCGTCGGGCACGTCGACCAGGCACTGGCGGCAGGCCCCGACCGGGGCGAGCAGCGGGTGGTCGCAGAACCGCGGGATCTGCACGCCGATGCGCTCGGCGGCCCGGATCACCAGGGTGTTCTTGGGCACCGAGACCTCGACGCCGTCGATGGTGAGGGTGACCTCGTCGGACTTCTCCGGCGCGGTCTCCTTCGACTTCTCCACCCCGCTGGCGGAGCCCGTCGAGACGGTCATGCGCTCATCCCTTCGCGCTGGAAGACGGTCGAGGCCTCGCGGTCGAACGGGCAGCCCCCCTGCTCGAGGTGGGCGAGGTACTCGTCGCGGAAGTACTGGATCGAGGAGGTGATCGGACTGGTCGCGCCGTCCCCGAGCGCACAGAACGAGCGTCCGAGGATGTTCTCACAGACGTCGTCGAGCAGGTCGAGGTCGGACTCGGCACCCTTGCCCTGCTCGAGGTTGGCGAGGGTCTGGGTGAGCCACCACGTGCCCTCGCGGCAGGGCGTGCACTTGCCGCAGGACTCGTGCTTGTAGAACTCGGTCCAGCGCAGCACCGCCCGCACCACGCAGGTGGTCTCGTCGAAGATCTGCAGCGCGCGGGTGCCGAGCATCGAGCCGGCCTCGCCGACCGCCTCGAAGTCGAGCGGGACGTCGAGGTGGGCGTCGGTGAGGATCGGGGTGCTCGACCCGCCCGGCGTCCAGAACTTCAGCTCGTGGCCCTCGCGCATGCCACCGGCGAGGTCGATCAGCTCGCGCAGGGTGATGCCCAGCGGCGCCTCGAACTGGCCCGGGTTCGTCACGTGCCCGGAGAGGGAGAAGATCCCGTAGCCCTTGGACTTCTCGGTGCCCATCGAGGCGAACCACTCGGCCCCGTGCTCGATGATGCTCGGCACCGACGCGATCGACTCCACGTTGTTGATCACGGTGGGGCTGGCGTACAGCCCGGCGACCGCGGGGAACGGCGGGCGCAGGCGAGGCTGCCCGCGCCGACCCTCGAGGGAGTCCAGCAGCGCCGTCTCCTCGCCGCAGATGTAGGCACCGGCGCCGGCGTGCACGATCAGGTCGAGGTCGTAGCCCGAGCCGTGGATGTCCCGGCCGAGGTGACCGGCCAGGTAGGCCTCCTGCACGGCGCGCTGCAGGCGCCGGATGACGTGCAGGATCTCGCCGCGGACGTAGATGAACGCCGTGCTGGCCCGGATCGCGTAGGAGCTGATGATGACGCCCTCGACCAGGGTGTGGGGGCTGGCCATCATCAGCGGGGTGTCCTTGCACGTCCCGGGCTCGGACTCGTCGGCGTTGACCACGAGGTACTTCGGGTTGGGGTTGTCCTGGGGGATGAAGCCCCACTTCATGCCGGTGGGGAACCCGGCGCCGCCGCGGCCGCGCAGGTTGGAGGCCTTGACCTGCTCGACGACGTCGGGGGGCGCCATCGCCAGGGCCTTCTTCAGCGCGGCGTAGCCGCCCTGGTCCTCGTAGGCCGCCAGCGTCCAGGAGCGGTCGGTGCCCCAGTTGTCGGTCAGGACCGGGGTCAGGGTGTCGGTCACTTGTCGTCACCACCGGGGTTCGCAGGGTTGTCCTCGTGCTTGCTGTCCGCGGGCGACTCCTCGACGGCGGCGTCGGACTCCACCTCGGCGGCCTCGGGGCTGCCCTTCGCCTTGCCAGCCGTGGTGTCCCCCTCGGCGGTGTCGGCGTGCCGGGCCGAGTCGTGGGCCTGCTGGGCGCTCGGCGCGGTCCAGCCGCGCTCGCGGGCGATGGCGAGCCCGACCAGCGACGGGCCTCCGGCGGAGGGACCCTCGTCGGCGAGGTCGTCGGGGAAGCCGGCGAGCACGCGCTCGGCCTCGCGCCAGGTGCACAGCCGCGGTCCGCGCGTGGAGCGCACCTCGGCGCCCGACCGGAGGTCGTCGACGAGCCGCACGGCCGACTCGGGGGTCATGTTGTCCATGAACTCCCAGTTGACCGTCATCACCGGCGCGTAGTCGCAGGCCGCGTTGCACTCGACGTGCTCGAGGGTGATCCTGCCGTCCTCGGTGGTCTCGTCGTTGCCGACGTCGAGGTGCTCCTTGAGCCGCTCGAAGATCACGTCGCCACCCATGATGGCGCACAGCGTGTTGGTGCACACCCCGACGTGGTAGTCGCCGACGGGACGGCGCTTGTACATCGTGTAGAAGGTGGCGACGCCGCTCACCTCGGCGGCACTGATGCCGAGGATCTCCGCGCACGCCTCGATGCCGCGCGAGGTGACCCGCCCCTCGACGCTCTGCACGAGGTGCAGCATCGGCAGCAGGCCGGAGCGTGCCTGCGGGTAGCGGGCGGCGATCTCACGCAGCTCGGCGTACGTCGTCGCGTCCAACGGCTCCTCGGCGGTGACCGGCGTGGTCGAGACGCCGGCGGCGTTGGTCCCGTCGTCGATCCCGGGGATGCGGCCTTCGCTCATCGGGGTCCCCTCTCGGTTGTTCGTGGGAGGAGCGCAGCGGGGGACACGGAGAACCGGGTGGGGTGGTTCATCTGTCAACGCCTCCCATGACGGGGTCGATCGAGGCGATCGCGACGATGACGTCGGCGACCATGCCGCCCTCGCTCATCACCGACGTGGCCTGCAGGTTGGTGAAGGACGGGTCGCGGAAGTGCGCCCGGAAGGGACGCGTGCCGCCGTCGGAGACCACGTGCGCACCGAGCTCGCCGCGGGGCGACTCGACCGGGACGTAGGCCTGGCCCGCCGGGACGCGGAAGCCCTCGGTGACCAGCTTGAAGTGGTGGATGAGGGCCTCCATCGACTCGCCCATGATGTGCTTGATGTGGTCGAGGCTGTTGCCCATGCCGTCGCTGCCGATGGCCAGCTGGCTGGGCCAGGCGATCTTCTTGTCGCCGACCATGACCGGCGCCCCGTCGAGGCCGGCCAGCCGGTCGACGGCCTGCTCGACGATCCGAAGGGACTCCCACATCTCGTCGACCCTGATCCGGAACCGCGCGTAGGCGTCCATGCCGTCGTGGATGGGGACCTCGAAGTCGTACTCCTCGTAGCCGGAGTACGGCTCGCTCTTGCGCAGGTCCCACGGGTAGCCGGTCGAGCGCAGCACCGGACCGGTCATCCCCAGAGCCAGGCAGCCGGCCAGGTCGAGGTATCCCACGTCCTTGAGCCGGGCCTTGAAGATCGGGTTGGCGTTGCACAGGGCGGCGTACTCCGGCAGGCGCTTCTTCATCAGCACGACGAAGTCGCGGATCTGGTCGATGGCTCCGGCCGGCAGGTCCTGGGCGACGCCACCGGGGCGGATGAACGCGTGGTTCATCCGCAGGCCGGTGATCAGCTCGAACAGGTCGAGCACGAGCTCGCGCTCGCGGAAGCCGATCGTCATCACCGTCAGCGCGCCGATCTCCATGCCGCCGGTGGCGATCGCCACGAGGTGGGAGGAGATCCGGTTGAGCTCCATCAGGAGCACCCGCATGACCCGGGCCTTCTCGGGGATGTCGTCCTCGATGTCGAGGAGCCGCTCCACCCCCATGCAGTAGGTCATCTCGTTGTAGAACGGCGAGAGGTAGTCCATCCGGGTGCAGAACGTGACGCCCTGCACCCAGGTGCGGAACTCCATGTTCTTCTCGATGCCGGTGTGCAGGTAGCCGATGCCGCACCTGGCCTCGGTCACCGTCTCGCCCTCGAGCTCGAGGATCAGCCGCAGCACGCCGTGGGTCGAGGGGTGCTGGGGCCCCATGTTGACCACGACCCGGTTGTCGTACTCCTCCTCGGCGAGGCCCTCGGTGATGGAGTCCCAGTCCTGCCCGGTGACGGTGAAGACCCGCCCCTGGCTGGTCTCGGACTGGGGCGCGTAGGCGTCGTGGTCAGCGGTCATCGGGGAACACCTGCCAGCAGGAGTGGGGACACCCGCGGGGCGGTGCGGGGGGTTCGGTGGGTGCGCATCAGCTGTAGGACCTCCGCTGGTCCGGGGGCGGGATCGTGCCGCCCTTGTACTCCACGGGGATGCCGCCGAGCGGGTAATCCTTGCGCTGGGGGTGGCCCGGCCAGTCGTCGGGCATCTGGATGCGGGTGAGGGCCGGGTGGCCGTCGAAGACGATCCCGAAGAAGTCGAAGGCCTCCCGCTCGTGCCAGTCGTTGGTGGGATAGGTGGCGACCACGCTGGGGATGTGCGGGTCGCTGTCCGGGCAGGTGACCTCGACCCGGATCCGGCGGTTGTGGGTCATGGAGAGCAGGTGGTAGACGGCGTGCAGCTCGCGCCCGGTGTCGTCGGGGTAGTGCACCCCGCTCACGCCGACGCAGAACTCGAAGCGCAGCGACTCGCTGTCGCGCAGCAGCCGGGCGGTCTCGGCCAGGCGCTCACGGCGGACGTAGAAGGTGATCTCGCCACGGTGGACGACGACCTTCTCCACGGCGTCCTCGATGCCGGCGGAGCGGGTCGCCTCGGCCAGTGCGCTGGCCACCTCGTCGCGCCAGCCGCCGTACGGCGGGGTCGACGGTCCGGGCATCTGGACCGGACGGGTCAGGCCGCCGTACCCGGAGGTGTCGCCGGTGCCCTGGACCCCGAACATCCCCTCGCGACGACCGATCTGCTCACCGCCGGTGGTGGCGACGGTGTTCTCCGGCATCACCTCGGTGGCGTCGATCTCGGTGCCGGCGGGCTCGTTGCCCTCGGTGCCCTTCGTGCCCTCGCTCACCTCATCAGGCCCTTCATCTGGCTGGTCGGCAGCGCCTGGAGCCCGGCCTCCTCGTTGGCCTGGATCTCGGCGCGCCGGTTGGGTCCGAGCTTGGTGGCCTGCACCTGGTCGTGCAGCTTGAGGATGGCGTCGATGAGCATCTCCGGTCGCGGCGGACAGCCGGGGAGGTACATGTCGACGGGCACCACGTGGTCGACGCCCTGGACGATCGCGTAGTTGTTGAACATCCCGCCGCTGCTGGCGCACACGCCCATGGCGAGCACCCACTTGGGCTCGGCCATCTGGTCGTAGATCTGGCGCAGCACGGGCGCCATCTTCTGGCTCACCCGGCCGGCGACGATCATCAGGTCGGCCTGGCGGGGGCTGGCTCGGAAGACCTCCATGCCGAAGCGGGCGAGGTCGTACTTGGGGCCGCCGCTGGTCATCATCTCGATCGCGCAGCAGGCGAGCCCGAAGGTGGCCGGCCAGAACGACGCCTTGCGCATGTAGCCCGCGACGCCCTCGACCGTCGTCAGCAGCACGCCGCTCGGCAGCTTCTCCTCGAGTCCCATCAGTTCACTCCCTGCCCCACGTGCTGGTCACCCGTGCCGGTGCACGGGGTCCGGTCGTCCGCTGTCCCACGCACGTCAGTCCCACTCCAGGCCGCCGCGCCGCCACACGTACACGTAGGCGACGAACACCGGGATGATGAACAGCAGCATCTCGATCAGACCGAACAGCGCCATCTGGTCGAACGCCACGGCGATCGGGTAGAGGAAGACGATCTCGATGTCGAAGACGATGAACATCATCGCGGTGATGTAGTAGCGCACCGGGATCCGGCCGCCGCCCACGGGCTGCGGGGTGGGCTCGATGCCGCACTCGTAGGAGTCCAGCTTGGCCCGGTTGTAGCGCGCGGGGCCGGTCAGTGAGCTGACCGCGATCGAGAAGATCGCGAAGCCTGCCGCGAGGACCATCAGGGCCAGTACGGGGGTGTAGAGCTCCATGGTCCTCCTGCCGACGGCACTGGGCTCGTGAACATGTGAAGTTCTTCACGAACTCGCGACACCGGTCAGCATAGAGGGCTGGATCACCACGCGCGAACCTCCCCCCGGGAGGCCCGAACCCGCTCGTGACCAGCGCATTTAGCCAACGCCGGCCTTGCCTATTTGCGCCCTGTGCGCGGGTCCGCCGGACCCGAGCGGCCCGGCAGCGGACCCGGCAGCGCCGCCGACAGGGGCCTACTTGGTCGCCCGGTGCAGCGCGACGATCCCGCCGCTGAGGTTGCGCCACTGCGGCTGCCGCCAGCCGGCGGCGCCCAGGCGCGCGGCGAGGCGCTCCTGGTCGGGCCACGCCCGGATCGACTCGGCCAGGTAGACGTAGGCGTCCGGGCTGGAGGACACGGCGCGGGCCACCGTGGGCAGCGCCCGCATCAGGTACTCGAGGTAGACGGTGCGCCAGGGGGTCCAGGTGGGCGAGCTGAACTCGCACACCACCAGGCGTCCGCCCGGCCGCGTCACCCGCAGCATCTCGCGCAGACCCGCGTCGGGGTCGACGATGTTGCGCAGGCCGAAGGAGATGGTCACCGCGTCGAAGGTGTCGTCGGCGAAGGGGAGCCGGGTCGCGTCGCCCGCGGTGAACGGCAGGTGCGGACGGGCGCGCTTGCCCACGCGGAGCATGCCGACCGAGAAGTCGCACGGAACCACCCGAGCCCCGCGCCGGAGGAACGGCTCGGAGGAGGTGCCGGTGCCCGCGGCGAGGTCCAGCACCAGCTCGCCGGGGCCGGCGTCGACCGCGCGCGTCACCTGGTGCCGCCAGCGACGGTCCTGGCCCAGGGACAGCACGTCGTTGGTCAGGTCGTAGCGGCGAGCCACGTCGTCGAACATCGCCTGCACCTCGGCAGGCTTCTTCTCCAGGTCGGCACGCGTCACCCGCACAGCCTAGGCAGCACCACGGTGGAAATGTCGTCGCCCCGAGCCGGGAGTGCTGGCACCATGCCGGTATGCGCGTGGACGGGACCAGAGTGGCCGGTGTGGCGATGGTCGCCGGCGTGCTGCTGGGCACCTCCGCGCTGGGCCTGGCCGTCGCCCGCACCGGCTCTCCGGCCGGCGGGACCGGCACCACCGTGGTGCTCACCCCAGCCTCGCCCGGGTCGACCTCCACGCCGAGCAGTGCCGCGTCCCCGTCGTCGAGCCCCTCGTCGAGCCCCTCGTCGGGCCCGTCGTCCCCGGTGTCCTCGCCCCGCTCCACGGCCAGGCCCGCCTCGGAGCCGCGCCCGCGCCAGGTGAGCGCGCCGCTGCCCGCGGCCCGGCCGATCCAGGTGCCGCCTCCCGGTCCGCGGCTGTTCGGGCCGGGGGACAGCGGGGCGGAGGTCCGGGACCTGCAGGCGCGGCTGCGGCAGATCGCCTGGTACTTCGGCGACGTCGGCGACGACTGGGACCGGCAGACGACCGCGGCCCTCCTCGGCTTCCAGGAGAAGCGGCGCATCGCCGAGACCGGGTACGTCGACCGGCGCACCCTGCGCCGCCTGTACGAGATGACGCGCACCCCCACGGCCAACGAGCTCGCCAACCGGTTCCCGGGCGACCTCGAGACCGATGCGGCTCTCGACCCGCGCTGCCGCACCGGCCGGGCCCTGTGCGTGGACAAGTCCAGCAGCACGGTGCGCTGGGTCGTCGACGGCCAGGTCCGCCGGACCATGGCGGTGCGGTTCGGGGCGGCGTACACCCCGACGCGCGAGGGGTTGTTCCACGTGGGCTGGAAGTCGCGCGACCACGTGTCCTCGCTCTATGACTCCCCGATGCCGTTCGCGATGTTCTTCTCCGGGGGGCAGGCGGTGCACTACTCCTCGGACTTCGCGGCCCGGGGCTACGCCGGCGCCTCCCACGGCTGCGTCAACGTGCGCGACCGCGCCGGGATCGAGTGGCTCTTCGACCAGGTGGCCCTCGGCGACAAGGTCGTCATCTACTGGTCCTGAGCCCAGTCGAAGGGCTGGTCCTGAGCCCAGTCGAAGGGCTGGTCCTGAGCCCAGTCGAAGGGCTGGTCCTGAGCCCGGTCGAAGGGCTGGTCCTGAGCCCAGTCGAAGGGCTGGTCCTGAGGCCGGTCGAAGGGCTGGTGGGTGTGACCGAGCAGACGGCCGGATCCTTGCTGCGGACGCGGAGTGACCACGTACCCTCGACCGGTGACCACCGACCGTGCCGCCGACGCGCCCCGGGGCCGCCTCGTCGCACGGACCGTGGAGGTGCTCGCCCCCGACACGCTGCCCGCCGACCTCCTCGACCTGCTGCCCGCCGAGGAGCCGATGGCCTGGCTGCGCGGTGGCGAGGGCATGGTCGCCTGGGGCGTCGCCGCCCGCTGCCGCACCTCGGGTGCCGACCGGTTCGGCGACGCCGCCGACTGGTGGCAGCAGGTCTCGGCCACGGCGGCCGTGCGCGACGAGGTGCAGGTCCCGGGCTCGGGCCTGATCTGCTTCGGCAGCTTCGGCTTCGCCGACGACCCGGGTGACAGCGTGCTGGTCGTCCCCCGCGTGGTCGTGGGCACTCGCCACGGCCGGACCTGGCTGACCGTGGTCGCCCCCGACGAGCTGGCCGGCACCCCCGACCTCACGCCCACCGACGCTCCCCCGGCGCCCCGCAACGTCACCTTCGCCGACGGTGCGATGAGCGGAGCCGCCTGGGAGTCGGTCGTGGCCGACGCCGTGGCCCGCATCGGGGCCGGTGAGCTGGAGAAGGTCGTGCTCGCCCGCGACCTCGTGGCCACGGCCGACGAGGACATCGACGTCCGCTGGCCGCTGGCCATCCTGGCCGACCGCTACCGGATGTGCTGGACCTTCCACGTGGACCGACTCTTCGGCGCCACACCGGAGCTGCTCGTGCGGCGCGAGCGAGGGCTGGTGACCTCCCGCGTGCTGGCGGGCACCATCCGGCGTACCGGTGACGACGAGCGCGACGCCGGGTTGGCGGGCCAGCTGGCGAGGTCGTCGAAGGACCTCGAGGAGCACGAGTACGCCGTCCGCTCGGTCGCCGAGTCGCTGGCGCCGTACTGCTCCTCGACCAACGTGCCCGAGGTGCCGTTCGTGCTGCACCTGCCCAACGTGATGCACCTGGCCACCGACGTCACCGGGGTCGTCCACGACTCCGACGGCGCCAGCGTGCTGGAGCTCGCGGCGGCGCTGCACCCCTCGGCCGCGGTCGGTGGCACCCCCACCAAGGTCGCCGTCGAGCTGATCGCGGAGATCGAGGGGATGGACCGAGGTCGCTACGCCGGCCCGGTGGGGTGGATCGACGCCGCCGGTGACGGCGAGTTCGGCATCGCGCTGCGGTCGGGGGCGGTCGAGGGCAACCAGGTGCGGCTGTTCGCCGGCTGCGGCATCGTCGCGGACTCCGACCCCGAGGCCGAGCTGGCCGAGGCGCAGGCGAAGTTCCTGCCGGTGCGGGACGCGCTCACCGAGTAGCGTCGCCGCGCGGGTACCGCCGGGCCATCGGCGACGGGTCCGGCGGACTGTGCGGCCGCACCTTGTCGTGGTCGCGCTCGTGCACGGCCCGCTTGATCTGCTGGAGGTTGTTGCGCAGCAGGTCCGAGACCAGCTCGTCCATCCGCGGGTCGCCCAGCATCTCGATCAGCACCCGCAGCGTGGTCTCGCTGACCTGGCCCACCACGGCGTCGTACCCGGGGATGTGCGAGACCACGCGCGACGACGGGTCGTTGCGTACCTTCTCGGCCACCAGCGCCACCAGCTCGTCGTGGTTCTCCACCAGAGCCGCCGAGATGTTCCGCGTGTAGTGGCCCGTCTGGATCACGTCGGCGACCTCGTCGAGCACCGCGACCGTGATCGGCTGCTTGATCAGGTCGACGAGCTTCTCGCTGAGCCGGTTGAGCCGGCGCAGCACGAACGGGCTGCGCAGCCCGCGCCGCACCAACGCCCGGGTGAGCAGCGCCGCGACGATGTTGATCGCGAGGAACAGGCCGAGGGCGAGCAGCACCAGCTCGGTGACGGAACGCTCCTTCAGCCAGTCGATCACGGACCCATCCTGCCGGGTCGGTGTGCGCCGTGTTCGCCGAACCCGGGCAGCGGGGAGGGGCTACAGGTCGGTGCCGTCAGCCAGTCGGGCGAACTCCTGGCCCCGCTCGCCGAGCATGCGGGTGAGGTGGCCGTCGATGATACCCAGCCCGGCCTCGCTGTAGACCCGGTCGTGGATGGCCAGCGACCTCGGGGCGCCCACCGCGCGAGCGAAGTCGATGCACTCGCTGACCTTCAGCCAGGGTGCGCTGACCGGCAGGAGCAGCAGGTCGACGTCCTCGGACGGCAGCGAGAACGAGTCGCCCGGGTGGAAGACGCGCCGGTCCTCGGCCTCCAACAGGTAGCCGCTGTTGTCGAAGCGCGGCATCTCCGGGTGGATCACCGCGTGCTGCTCGCCGACCACGGTGACCGGTACGCCGACGTCGACCCGGTCGCCCGGGGCCACCACGGTGGTCCGCTCGGCGACGTCGGGTGCCTCCTCGCGCAGCTTGGCGGCGACGGCCTCGATGGTGAACACCGGGGCGTCCGTACGCCGCAGGTGGTCGGGCGCGTAGTGGTCGGCGTGCTCGTGGGTCACCAGCACCGCGGTCGCCCCGTCCACCGCCTCGGCCTCGGTGAACCCGCCCGGGTCCAGCACGATCACCTGCCCGTCGGTCTCCACCCGCACACACGCGTGCCCGAACTTCGTGATCCGCATGCTCCCCACCCTAGGACGGGATAGTCCGATACGAACGGCACCCTTTTCGGGCTCGGATCGGTGCCGTTCGTATCGGACTATCCGGCTCTCAGCCGGTCACCTGGTCCACGAAGCACCAGCGCCAGTCCTCGCCGGTCTCGGCCGAGCGCATCACCTCGTGGCCGGTGGCGTGGAAGTGGGCGCTGGCGTGGCGGCGGGGCGAGGAGTCGCAGCAGGCCACGTGGCCGCACACGACGCACTGGCGCAGGTGGACCCAGGTGGTGCCCTCCGCGAGGCAGTCGCCGCACTCCCCCGGGGTGTCGGGCTCGACCGGTGCGCGCTCCTCGCGCAGGTGCTCGCACGCGCCCGTGAGTACGCCGGCCACGCCGCCGGCCCGGACCCGGGTGCGCTCGTCCTCGGAGTAGTCGAGCATCGACTCCTCCACGTCCAGCATCGCGAGCACCTCGTCGATGACGACGTGGTCGATCAGCCCCTGGCTGCGGATCTCGAGCACCCGGGCGCGCTCGGCGTCGATCATCAGCTTGCGCCGCCGGGAGTACACGTCGCTGGGGGTCTCCTCGGTGGAGGCCCCGATCCGCTCCCAGGCCGCGTTGTCGCGTCGCGACACCCGGTCGCGGATGACCTGGCTGACCTCGTGCGGGTCCTCCTCCTCGAGCTTGTCGAGCTCGGCGAGCCCGGCCAGCGACGCCTGGTGCAGCAGGTCGGCGCGGGCGAGGGCGTCCGCGCCCGGGTCCGGTGACGGAACCCGCAGGCGACGCGCCACCCACGGCAGCGAGAGGCCCTGCAGGAACAGCGTTCCGGCGGTCACGGTGAACGCGATCAGCAGCAGCACGTCGCGGTGCGGCGTGCTCGCCGGGATCACGAACGCGGCCGCGAGCGTCACCACGCCGCGCATCCCCGCCCAACCGAGCAGGAACGTGTAGGTCCACGGCGGCACCTGGCCGCTGGAGTCCACGGTCGGCCGCACCAGCAGGTAGCGGGCCGGGAAGACCCACACCATCCGCAGCACGATCACCGCGACCAGCGTGCTGCCGCAGACCAGGGCGACGCGGCCGAGGGTCACCTCGCCGGAGGTGGCTCCGTCGATGATCGTGCGTGCCTGCAGCCCGATCAGCAGGAACACCGCGCTCTCCAGCAGGAAGGCGATGCTGCGCCAGTTCATCCGCTCCGCGATCCGCGACTGCGCGGTCTGCAGCACCGGCGCCCGGTGCCCGAGCAGCAGCCCGGCGACCACGACGCTGATCACTCCGGAGGCCTGGATCTCCTCCGCGGCGACGTACGCCGCGAACGGGGTCAGGAAGCTCAGTGCGCTGTCGATCACCGGGTCGGTCACGTGCTTGCGCACGAAGCCGATGCCCACGTAGAAGAGCAGCCCGATGAGCAGGCCGCCCCCGGCGGCGACCGCGAAGTCCAGCGCCACCTCGTGCCAGGCGACGGTCGCGGCGATGGCCCCGATGGCCGTGCGCAGGGAGACCAGCGCGGTGGCGTCGTTGAGCAGCGACTCGCCCTCGAGGATGGTGACGATCCGCCGCGGCAGGCCGATGCGTCGCCCGATGGTGGTGGCGGCGACGGCGTCCGGCGGGGCCACGACGGCTCCGATCGCGAAGGCCGGCGCCCAGCCCAGGTCGGGCAGCAGCGCGTGCACCAGGACGCCGACCCCCAGGGTGGTGAACACCACCAGCCCGACCGAGAGCAGCAGGATGGCGCGCCGGTTGGCGTTGAAGTCGACCAGGCTGGTCTGCAGCGCGGCGGAGTACAGCAGCGGCGGGAGCAGCCCGAGCAGCACCACCTCGGGCTCCAGCGCGACCTCCGGGACGAACGGCAGGTAGGAGCCGACCACCCCGACGCCGATCAGGACAAGAGGCGAGGGGAGGTCGAGCCTTGCGGCGATGCCGGCGACGGCGATGACCGTGGCGACGATCCCGACCAGCGTGAGGACGAGGTGCATGCCGTCATCATCGCGGTTGGCGCGCGCGGCATTCCCCGGTCAGGTCGCCAGCGCGCGGATCGCGGCGTCGAGCTCGCGCCGGTTGTCGCGGCGTACGACGGCCTCGACCACCTCGATGCCGCCGTTGGGGCTGGCCAGGGCGTGCTCGAGCTCGGCGCGGTCGCCCACCCGCCAGTGCGGGGTGCGGGTGGCCGCGCACAGCGCGGCGAGGTCGACGCCGTGCGGGGTGCCGAACAGCCGGTCGTAGCTGGCCGCGTGCTCCGGCGCGCCCTGCTCCAGGGTGGCGAAGATCGAACCACCGTCGTCGTTGGCGACCACCAGGGTGAGGTCGGGACGGACCTCCGCGGGGCCGAGCACGAGGGCCGTGGCGTCGTGGAGGAAGGTGACGTCGCCGAGGTAGGCCGTCGCCCGGGTGCTGTGCGGGCGACCCAGCGCGGCGCCGATGGCGCTGGAGACGGTGCCGTCGATCCCGGCCAGCCCGCGGTTGGCCAGCACCATCCGGCGCTCCCCGACCGGGTGGGCGCCGGCCATCAGGTCGAGGTCGCGGATCGGGTTGCTGGCCCCGACGACGAGGAGGCCGCCGGGAGGGTTGGCGGCGTCGACGACCGCCGCGACGTCGTACGGCGTGAGGCCGGGCTGCTCGGCGACGAACCGGTCGACCCTCGCCGAGAGCGCCCGGTCCGCCGTACGCCACTCCTCCAGCCAGCCGGGGTCGTCGGCCTCCGCGGTGACGGCCTCGTGCTCGGCCGAGACCGGAGCGGGACGGGCCGGCCAGCGCCCCCGGGCCCGGACCGAGACGACCTCGACGTCGGGACGGGCCAGCAGCCGGGACACCGGCCGGGAGAGCGTGGGGTGGCCGAGCACGACGACCCGCTCGACCCGGCGGCCGAGGTCGGTGCCCAGCAGGAGCCGGTAGGTGCGGATCGGCGCGGTCCCCGTGCGCGACCCGCTGCTGGGCTCGGCCAGCAGCGGCCACTGCGCCCGCTCGGCCAGGATCCGCGCCGGCGGCCCCGCGTCGTCCCCGGCCACCACCACCGTCCGTGGCCCGAGCGCCAGCTCGACCGCCTCCTCCTCCGAGCGCCGCCACGGATAGTCCGTGACGTTCCGCAGGTCGACACGCCGTACGGCGCCTGCGCTGCGTAACGGACTATCCGGCTCGGGGACCAGCGGGTCGTCGAGCTGGCAGTTGAGGTGGACCGGGCCGTCGGGGAGCCACGCGGCGTCGAGCCTGTCGGGATCAGGGGCGTCGAGGTCGGCGAAGCTGGCCGCGTCACCGAAGAGCCGGACCTGGTCGGTGGTCTGGTTGGCTCCGGTGCCGCGCAGCCGGGCCGGGCGGTCGGCGGTGATCGCGACGAGGGGTACGCCGGCGTGGGCGGCCTCCAGGACCGCGGGGTGCAGGTTGGCCGTCGCCGTGCCCGAGGTCGTCACCACCGCGGCCGGGCGGCGGGTGACCCGGGCCAGGCCGAGCGCGACGAACGCCGCGGTGCGCTCGTCGATCCGGGTGTGCAGGGTGATCCGCTCGTCGGCGGCCAGGGCGAAGGACAGCGGGGCGTTGCGGGAGCCGGGGCAGAGCACCGCGTCGGTCAGCCCGCGCTCGACGAGGCGGTCGACCAGCCAGGTGGCCAGCGCTGTCGAGGACGAGGTCACGGGGACCGATCCTGCCGCACGGCCTCGACCTCGGCCATCCGGCGTCGCCAGTGCTCCACCCGGTCCGGGGCGGCGGCCAGCGCCGCCAGCCGGGCCGGGTCGACCGGCGGGCGGCGTACGGGCAGGGCGCCGTCGACGGGCAGCAGCGGCTCGGCCACCACGTCCCCGGCCAGCAGCTGCACGGTGGCCAGCCCGCACGCGTGCGGGAGCTCGGGCAGCGCCGCGGCCAGGGCCAGCCCGGCCGCGATGCCGACGCTGGTCTCCACGGCGCTGGAGACGACCACGGGCAGGCCGATGTCCTCGGCGATCCGCAGGCAGGCGCGTACGCCGCCCAGCGGCTGCACCTTGAGCACGGCGATGTCGGCGGCCTCGAGGTCGCGCACGCGGTAGGGGTCCTCCGCGCGGCGGATCGACTCGTCCGCCGCGACCGGCACCTGCACGCGGCGGCGGACCATCGCCAGGTCCTCGACCGCGGCGACCGGCTGCTCGACGTACTCCAGCCCGCCGGCCGCGCGCTCGAGCACGGGGATCCGGGCCACCGCCTCCGCGACCGACCAGCCGCCGTTGGCGTCGACCCGCACCAGCCCGTCGGGGCCGAGGGCGTCGCGGACGGCCTCGAGGCGGGCCTCGTCCTCGGCGGGGTCCTGCCCGGGCTCGGCGACCTTGACCTTGGCGGTGCGGCAGCCCGACGAGGCCAGCACGATCTCGTGCGCGCGAGCCGGGTCGCAGGCGGGCACGGTGACGTTGACCGGCACGCTGTCCCGCACCGGGGGCGGCCAGCCCTCGTCGGCGGCCTCGCGGGCGCAGACCAGCCACGGCGCGGCCTCGCGGGCGTCGTACTCCAGGAACGGGCTGAACTCCCCCCATCCCGCAGGCCCCTCCACCAGCACGCCCTCGCGCACGGTGATGCCACGGAAGCGGGTGCGCAGCGGGACCGAGTACACCAACGGGTCAGCCATCGAGTGCCCTCCGGCGCAGGGCGACCCGGTCGGGCTTGCCGTTGGGCAGCAGCGGGACGTCGGTGACTTCGACCAGCGACCGCGGCGCCCAGGCGCGCGGGGTGACGAGTGCGCGCAGGTCCTCCAGCGCGGGCGTCGGCCCGTCCAGGGCGAGTACGGCGACCACGCGCTGCCCCCACTCCTCGTCGGGTACGCCGACCACGAACGCGCTCGCGACCGCCGGGTGGGTCACCAGCATCTGCTCGACCGCGGCGGCCGGGACCTTCACACCACCGCTGATGACCACGTCGTCGAGCCGGCCGGTCACCCGGAGGCGCCCGTCCTCCCCGACCGAGCCGGTGTCGCTGGTGTGGAACCAGCCGTCGCGCAGCACCCGCTCGGTCCGCTCGGGATCGTTCTCGTACCCGTCGAAGAGCATCGGCCCTCGCAGGAGCACCTCGTCGTCGGCGCCGATCCGCACCTCGACGCCGGCCAGCGGTCGTCCGTCGTACACGCAGCCGCCGCAGGTCTCGCTCATCCCGTAGGTCTGCACCACGCGGATGCCGCGACCCTCCGCCTCGATGCGCACCTCGGGCGCCAGCGGGCCACCACCGACGAGCACGGCCGCGTGCCGGGTGAGGTCCGCGACGTCCGAGCCGTCGGTGAGCCGGCGGAACAGCTGGGTCGGCACCAGCGAGAGGTAGCTGCGCTCCCCGGCCGGCTGCTCGCCCTCGAGGAGCGGCTCGGTGCCGGCCCGCACCGAGCGGTAGAGCACCTGCACGCCGGCGACGTAGGTGGGCGGCAGGTCCAGCACCCAGCGTCCCGGCCCGCCCAGCCGCTCGTGGGTGGCCTCCGCGGAGGCCCGCATGGCCGCGCGGGAGAGCACCACCCGCTTGGGGGCGCCGGTGGACCCGGAGGTCGCGATCACCAGCGGCTCGGGGTCGGCGGCGGCGTCCCACTCGCGGAGCAGCGCCAGGATCTCCCCGGCCGTGCCGGACACGGGTCGCAGGCTGCTCACCCGGGTCACGCTAACCCTCCGGTCGACGGCCCCCTGGCGCAGCGTCGGAGACCGCGACCGCCCGGACCGGAAGTCGTGCGCGCCGTGCCAGACTTCGCGGCATGCCCACCGCCGCCCAGTGGCTCGCCGGCGCGCGCCCGCGCACGCTGCCCGCCGCCGTCTCCCCCGTGCTCGCCGGCACCGGGGTGGCGCTGTGGGTGGGCGAGGCCGTGTGGTGGAAGGCGCTGCTCGCCCTGCTGGTCGCGCTGCTGCTGCAGGTCGGGGTCAACTACGCCAACGACTACTCCGACGGCATCCGCGGCACCGACGACCACCGCACGACCTCCGGGGTCGGCCCGGTCCGGCTGGTCGGCAGCAGGCTCGCGACGCCGAAGGCAGTGCGCACCGCAGCGTTCCTGTCGCTGGGCGGTGCCGCGGCGGTCGGCCTGGTGCTGGCCGCGACGACCGCGTGGTGGCTGGTCGGCGTCGGGGCGCTCTGCGTCCTGGCCGCGTGGTTCTACACCGGCGGCTCGCGCCCCTACGGCTACCTCGGGCTGGGCGAGGTGATGGTCTTCGTCTTCTTCGGCCTGGTCGCGGTGCTCGGGACGACGTACGTGCAGACCGAGAGCTTCGAGCTCCCCGCCCTGTACGCCGCAGTGGGGGTCGGGGCCCTGGCCTGCGCCATCCTCGTCGCCAACAACCTGCGCGACATCCCCACCGACACCCGGGCCGGCAAGCGCACGCTGGCCGTGGTCCTCGGAGACGAGCGCACGCGCCACCTCTACGGGCTGCTCGTCGACACCGCCGTGGTCGCCCTGGTCGGTGTCGCCCTGACCACCAGCTGGTGGGCGGTGCTCGCCCTCGTCGCCGCGCCGGTGGCGGTGCGTGCGGTCACGACCGTGCTCGGGGACCGCGCCACCGGCCCCGACCTGGTGCCGGTGCTGCAGCAGACCGGGGTCGCCGGGCTGCTGTACTCCGCCGGGCTGTTCGTGGGCCTCGCGATCGCCGTGGTCGCCCGCTCGCTCTGAGCGGGCGCCGCCCACCCCGGTGCGAGACTGGGGACATGTGGTTCCTCATCCTGCTGGGCATCGTCGTGGTCTGCGCGCTGGCCTACCGCAACCGGGTCACCCTGCTGTCCAAGATCCTCGGCCAGTCCGAGACCCGGATCAACCGCCAGCTCAAGCGCAAGCCCCGCTGACCCCCTGCAGATGACCCGGGCCTGTCGTCGTCCGGGGTACTCGTCTCCCGCGGGCCGCGACTAGTCCTCCTTGGCCCGCTGCTGCTCGAAGCGCGAGGACGCGCGCTCCGCGCGCGCCTGCACGACAGCCGCGAACCGCTCACGCTGCGGGGCCAGGAGCCGGTAGGACAGGACCGAGGAGAGCACCACCGCGGCCAGGAACGGCCAGAGCAGGGCGCCCTCCCGTCCGACGAACCCGATGTACACCCACCCGAGGACCGCGTAACAGGCGACGAACAGGCCCAGCCGGAGCATGGTGTAGATCGCGAAAGCCTTCACCCCTCGACGATAACCGGGCACCACTTACTCTGGAGTCATGCTCCGCATCCTCGTGGTCCTCGCGCTCCTCGCGGCCGTGGTCTACGCGTTCTTCTGGCTGCTGGACCTTCGGCGCAAGCGCGGCAGTGGCGGAGGCGGCTCCGGCGGCCGCCCGGTGCCCAAGCCCCCGATGGGCCCCGACGACGACGAGGACTTCCTGCGCAAGCTCGACTGGGAGCAGCGCCGCACCAAGCACCCCCGCGAGGAAGACACCTGAGCCTGCACTGCACGCCGTAGCGCGCCGAGCGGGCAATCCGTGTACGCCGTAGCGCGCCGAGCGGGCAATCGGTGTACGCCGTAGCGCGCCGAGCGGGCAATCGATGCACGCCAACGGCGGTCGAGCAGCGCCTGTCCTGAGCTGAGTCGAAGGGAGCGATCCGTCGAGACCCCGCGCGCCGAACAGCAACCGCAACCCGCTGCCGGTCGAGCAGCGAGCGAAGCGAGCGGATAGTCGAGACCTCGTACGCCGAATCGCCGCCGCACCCGAACGCCGGTCGAGCAGCGCTTGTCCTGATGACTACGGGCCGGTCAGCGTGGTGGCGTCGGCGTACGCACAGTCGCCGGCGGCCGGCATCAATCGATCAGCCGGTCGAGGAGCTCGAACGACTCGTAGGGCTGGTCGACGTCTCCGAAGTGGCCGTCGTCGCGGACGATCTGGGTGCCGCCGAGCCGTTCGAACATGGCGCGCCCCTGCTCGTCGTCGCAGCCGTACGGGTCTTCGCGGGAGTTGATGAAGTACAGGTCGCGGACGTGGGCTCGTACCGCCGCCCAGTCGTAGGCGTCCTGCAGGACGGGTTCGTCCTCGGTGTTGGGCCGGGTGCAGTAGCCGGCGACGAGGATGGCCTGGTCCACCCTCGTGTCGATGTGCTCGAGGACCGCGAGCAGCAGCGCTGCCCCGCCCGAGTGACCGACCAGCACGGTGTCCGCATCGAACGTGTGGTTGGCCAGCACCTTCGGCAGGAACGTGGCGATGGACTCGCGGTTGAGCTCGGGATAGTGCGGCGCCTCGACGGCGTAGCCGCGATCGCCCAGGCGCTTCCGCAGCCACGGGAGCCATACGACGTCGGGATGCGCGCCGGTTCCGTGGAAGAGGATTGCCTTGCGGTTCACGGGGCCGTCCTTTCGTGGTGCTGGCGAGCGCTTCGCCCGGCACATCACGAACCACCGGGACGGTTCGTCGATGTGCTGGAGGTTCTATCAGCATCCGAGGACAGCACCGGGACGCTGGTGCCGATCGTTCCTCGCGGGCCGGGGTCGATCCGGGGCGAGTGACCCGTGCTCCAGTGCCTCGCTGCTCGGCGAGGCACGGCGCTGCTGGGGATGCTCTCGCGGGCACCGTGGGGTCCCGTGACTCGACAGCAACCGATCATCGCTGGTCGTGGGCACTGCGCCGCACGCGGTGACGTCGGCGACCCGGATGGGTGCCGCGAGACGTCACCCTCCACGCGACTGCGCCGGTGAACACACAGGCCCACACCACGAGGGCAACGCCCCACGTCTCCCCCGCACTCCCGGCATGCCTCGGAAAGGTCGCTGACCAGTAGCCGAACCAGCCGGCGGCGAGGGCGACGCAGCCGCCGCTCACCGCGGTTCCCGTCCACCGGGCACGCGCTCCCACGGCGACCGCGACTGCCACCAGAACAACAGTGAGGCCCAGGGCGCCTTGCGTCGGCCAGTGGTCGATACCCCACGTGTCGTCGTCGCGCGGAAAGCGTCCTTGCCGGAACCCACCGACCATGTCGACTGCGAACACCAGTGCCGGTGCCGCCAGGGCCAGCGCAAGCAGGCCGAGCACAGGGTCGATCCCGGCGCGGTGCCAGCGCCCGCGCAGGCTCCCCCGGCCAGGCACCGCCCTCCAGTAGATGTAGCTGTTCGAGGCGAGCAGGACCGCAGGCAGCAGCTGCATCCATGATGCGGCGGCGACGGCTGTCACGGCCAGGCACAACGCCGCGAGGCCGACCTGCACCAGCGGCATCACCAGCGACGGCCGGATGGTCAACGAGACGAACGCCGCGCCGACCATGAACGTGTACAGGACCCCCCACCCGGTCTCCAGGAGGTAGGCGTCGTAGAAATTGGGGGTCTGCGCGAGTGGCACCGCCAGGTCGACGAGGCCGAAGAAGGGAAGCACCCAGAACAGCGCCGACAGCGCCGCCACCCAGCGAGCCGCGCCTCCCGTGCCACCAGCCGTCTCTCGTCCCACGGGAGCCAGACTCCCGCCTACGACGAGCCGACGGAAGGTGCAGCGCCGGAGCGTCTTGTGACGGCGGCAGCGCAGTCACCCCGCGCGTACGACGGCCGCGGCTCAGGCGGCCTCCGGGGTCGGCAGGCCCGCCGCCCGGCGTGCCAGGCCGGGATCGTCCCGGCCGTGCCGTGGAGACCGACCCGACTGCGCGGCACGGGAAGTCGGCGGTTCCCGAACCCTGGATTGCTTGACGGGCACAGGGGACGAGGCATACGATCCCGACTTTTCCGACACGCGACTCGCTGCGACCAACTCAGGGGTGCTGATGACTTCATCTACTTCTTCGATGCGCACCGTGGTGCGCCTCATGGTGGTCGTTGCCGCGACCATGGCGCTGGCTCTCCAAGGTGCTCAACCTGCCGTCGCCAAACTGAAGTCCAGCGGCATCAAGTACACCGGCACCAAGAGCGTCAAGTGCCCCAAGGGGCAGTACGGCTACCTGTTCGAGGACGGCGACCACGTCAGCTACAAGAAGGTCTACCACAAGAACGGCAAGGAGATGCACTGGAGCAGCACCGTGTGGACCGGGTTCAACGGTGGCGACACCCTGATCAGGATCCTGGGGAAGACGGGCGGCAAGCGCACCGCGCGGGCCTACATGGCCGTGGCGCCGGACACGAGGCACGGCATGTCTGCGATGTCGAAGCTCAACTTCTACACGTTCTGTGACAAGAAGGACCTGATCGGCGACAACTACGGCGATGCCACCAAGCGCCTGACCCAGATCTGGCGCAGCACGTACTGGAAGGTGTACCGCTGACCTCCGGTCGACGCATGCTGTACCGGTAGCGAAGCGGACGGCTCCGACGAGTTCGCTGGTGGGCCTCGGTCGTCGTTCCCGAGGCTCACCGGCGCCGAGGGAGCCACGATGAGCGACGGCCGCTGCCGATCCCCCGCCCCACGAGAAGCTTCCGGTTGCCGAGACGGGCCGACCGGCGGGCACTGGCCTCGTCCCGCACGCCGCTCGAGGTAGGTGGGGTGAGCGGTGTCAGGCGACGCGGAGAGCGGTCCGGTCGCACAGGGGGAGCCAGTCGTTGCCGGGCTTCCACTGCCACGAGATGTCCTGGGTGCCTCCGTCCTCGCTGAACGTGAACGTGGCGCGCTCATGCTCGCCGGTGAGTGTCCAGGTGTGGCCATCGACGGTCATCGTGTAGTCGCGAGCGAAGCCGTGGTTCTCGATCGTCCGCGCGAAGTAACGGCCCGCCTCTGCATCCCAGCCCAACAGGCTGAGGGTGTCGAACGGGCCGTTCGCCCGCTCGTCCTGCACCACGAAGAAGTTCCCGGAGTGCCAGCGCGCCGAGTGCACGCTGCGCCACGGCGACGCGCCGGCGTGCGGGTTGTCCGGCGACTGGTCGGCACCGCCGTAGGACGTCCCCTGGGCGTGCCAGTCGCCGAGGAACGCTGCCAGCTTCTCGTGGGGTGCGGCGTCCGCGGCTGCGGTCCGGCTCATGGTGCTCCTTCCATCGGTGGTCTCGTAGGTCTCGACCATGGAGCACCGCGGAACTCATCGGAGCCGAGCTCTGACCACTCGAGTCGCACGCGCATTCGCGACCAGTGCGGGATCCACTGCCACACTCGGGCCGTGTCCCGGCCGCCCCGCATCGAGCCCTCCGCAGACGTGGTCGCGCGGGTGGGGACTGCCGCCCTGGCGCTGCCCGACGCCTACGAGGAGGATGCCTGGACCGGCGTGCGCTGGCGCGTCCGGAAGAAGACCTTCGCCCACGTCCTGGTCGCGCAGGAGGGGTACACCTCGGCGTACCGCGAGATGACCGGCGTGAGGGAGCCGACGACGGTGCTGACCTTCCGCTCCTCCGGGGACGAGCTGCTGGCGCTGAGCAACGCAGGGCCGCGCTTCTACCAGCCACCGTGGTCACCCACCGTCGTCGGCATGGTGCTCGACGCCGACACCGACTGGGACGAGGTGGCCGAGCTGGTGACCGAGAGCTACCTGTTCTGCGCGCCCCAAAAGCTGTGGCGCCTGCTGGGGCGATGACGTCGTGCGGTCCCCCGCCGCCCTCGCCGGCACCTGCCGGATCACCGCAGCAGCGCGAGGTCCCGCGCGATGTGGCGCAGGTGCGCCCACTCCTCCTCCAGGATCACGCGGACGCAGTCGCCGACGCTGGGATGCCAGTCATCGCCGCCCGCCGCGAGCGCGCCCTTGCGCTGGTCGGTCGAGGACGAGGTCGCCACCAACCGGGCGTCCGTGGTCTTCACGGACCGGGGTGGTGCTCGCCTACCCCCGCCGGGTGTCACACGGCATGCACGCGGGCCTGACCCTGCTCACCGGCGGACTCTGGGCCGTGGTGTGGCTGGCGCTCGCGCTCGGTCGTCGCGAGGACAGGGTGCGGCTGGAGGCCGACGCCTGGGGCAACGTCTGGGTCGGGCTGGTCGCGAGCGCCTAGGCGGCGAGTCCGCGCTGGACCTGCAAGGCTCGGGCGGCGGGTCCTGCCTGCCGTCGGGCGGACCGGCCAGCATGCGGGCTGCTACTCCCGCAGCCAGCGCTGGTGGTCGCGGTGCCACTTCCAGCCCAGCCCACCACCGACGACCGGGGGCAGGAGCAGCAGGAACCAGCGCATCGCGCCGCCTGCGGTCGAGAACGCCCACACCGCGTACGCCGCGTACAAGGCGATGCTGAGGACGCAGAGGACCAGCAGCACGACGCGGACCTTCATGACCATCTGCCTGCCCGAGGTGTCGCTCACGTGCGCAGTATCGCTGCGACGCGTCGTCACCGGTGACCAAATGGCGACATCGGCCAAGGCAGGACCGCCCATCCCGCGAGACTCACTCCAGGGTGCGTACGACGGCACTGGGCTGCGGCGCCGCGTAGGAGTGCTGGCTGCCGCTGCCGAAGAAGAAGTTGATGCCGACGAAGTTGAACAGCAGCGTGGCCAGGCCGATGAGCGCGACCACGGCAGCCGAGCGGCCCTTCCAGCCCGAGGTGGCGCGGGCGTGCAGGTAGGCGGCGTACACGACCCAGGTGATGAAGGCCCAGATCTCCTTGGGGTCCCAGCCCCAGTAGCGGCCCCAGGCGTAGTGCGCCCAGATCGGGCCGGCGATCAGTGCCGCGAAGGTCCAGATCGGGAACGCGAACGCGTGGGTGCGGTAGGCGATCCGGTCGAGGATCTCGAGGCTGGGCAGCCGGGAGAGGTAGCCGCCACCCGAAGCGGCCGACTGCCGGCCCCAGCGCTCCTTGACCAGGTACAGCGCCGAGCACATGCCGCCGAGGGTGAAGGCGCCCGCGGCAATGACCGCCGCGATCACGTGGATCACCAGCCACGGCGACTGCAGCGCGTCGCGCAGCGGCACCACGGGGGTGTAGAGCAGGAGCACGTCGATCATCAGGGTGATCAGGACGAAGCCGGTGACCACCGGGGAGAGCCACGAGAGCGAGTAGCGGCGGTAGAGCAGCAGGTAGCCGGCCACCACCACCCAGGTGCCCGTCAGCGTGAACTCGTACATGTTGCCCCAGGGCACCCGCACCGGGTCGGCAGCGAGACCGCGGGCGACGACGGCGACGAAGTGCACGAACGCCGCGACCACGGTCAGCGAGACGCCGATCCGCCCGAACAGCGCCATCCGCTCCGGCTCCGGTGGCAGCTCCACGACCGGCGTCCCCGGGGTGGTCGCAGCGTCGGACGTCGACGTCCCGGCGCCGACCGCCACCGGCTCCTGCGCCGGCTCACGCGCCGGCTCCTCGACCGTGCGACCGGCCGCCCACTGGGCGAGGTGGGCCAGCACGGCGAGGAAGTAGACGACGGCGCAGGCCGCGACGGCCTGGTTGCTGAGCACCTCGAACTGGTCGTGGGTCACGATGTCATTCCTGGGGTCCTGGGGGTCTGGTCTCGGGTGTCGTCGTGGCTCAGGGCGGCGGCGAGGGCTTCGATCTCGCCCGACAGGTCGCCACCGGCGCTCCGGTCGAGACCCGCCACCTCGACCAGCGTACGTCCGTCCTTCGTGCGGGCCCTGACCCAGACCCGGCGGGGGCGGATGAACAGCGAGGCGAGCAGGCCCACCATCGCCAGCACCACGCCGGTGAGCGCGATCAGCTGGCCGGGCTGGTGGCTGACCTGCAGCTTCACGTAGCGGCTCACGCCGTCGAGGCTGACCGTGCCCAGACCGTCGGGCAGCTGCTCCACGCCGCCCACCGGCAGGTCGATCCGCAGCGGCTTGCCGTCGTCCTTGCGGATCGGGTCCAGACCCTTCTTCTGCAGCTGGTAGACCGACTGCGGGGCGCCGTCGTCCAGGCCCAGGTCGCCGCGGTAGGCCAGCATCGAGATCGCGGGGTTGCGGCTGTCGGGGAACGCCGAGAACGGACCGCTGGCCTGGGTGAAGGCGTACGTCGGGTAGAACTCGCCCTCGAGCCCGATCTGACCACCGTCCTTGCCGCCACCGGCGTCGGGCACCTTGACCACGCCGAAGGACCGGAACGTCGCGTCCTCGGGCAGGAACGGCACCGGCCCGGAGAAGGCCACGCTCCCGTCGGCGTCGCGCACGGTGATCTGCGGCGCGTAGCCGTGGCTGAGCAGGAACACGTCGGTGTCGTTGATGGTCAGCGGGTGGTTGACCGAGATCTCGCGCTGCCGGTCGGGGGCTCCCGGCGCGGTCCGGTAGGTCAGGTCGGCGGCGAAGGCGGTGGCCATCCCCGCCTCGCGGCCCTCGCGGATGAAGGTCACGTCGAAGTCGTTGACGGTGAAGTCGAACGGCTCGAGGTCGGCGGGGTCGAAGAGCGCCCCGGCCCGGAAGTCGTCGTACTGGCTCAGCGTGTTGGCGAACCCGTCCTGGGTCACCACGATCACACCGCCGCGGAAGCCCCACAGCCCGCCGACCGCGAAGCCGACCAGCACCACCAGCACGGAGAGGTGGAAGAGCAGGTTGCCGGCCTCGCGCAGGTAGCCGCGCTCGGCGGCCACGACCCGCTCCCCCGCGGTCGCGCCGTCCCCGCTGGTCGAGCTGTCCCCGCCGGTGGAGACGTCCCCGCTGGTCGAGCTTGTCGAGACCACCCGGTAGCGCTTGCGGCGCAGCCACGCCTCCGCGTCGGCCAGCGCGAGGTCCGCGTCGGTGCCGGGCGCGAGCTCGCGGTGCTGCGGCAGCCGGGACAGGTGCCGGGGGGCCTTCGGCGGCTGCGCGCGTACGCCGCGCCAGTACACCCGCAGCCGCGGCACGATGCAGCCGACCAGCGAGACCATCAACAAGATGTAGATCGCCGAGAACCACACCGAGTCGTAGACCGAGAACAGCCCGAGCCGCTCGTAGATCGGGGTGAGCGTCGGGTGCTGGCCGCGCCACTGCGAGGCCCGCACCGAGTCGACCGCCTCCTGCGGCACCACCGACCCGGGGATCGTGGCCAGGGCGAGCAGGAACAGCAGGATCAGCGCGGTGCGCATGGAGGTCAGCTGGCGCCAGGCCCAGCGGCCGAGCTCGCGCGGGCGCATCGCCGGGACGGACTCGTACCCGCTGGCGGGGCGGTTCTCCGGCCGGCTCTCCGGCCCCCCGTCCGACGGTGCCTCCGGGACGCCCGGGGTGTCCGGGGTTTCCGGGGTGTCGGGGGCCGCTTTCTCGCGGGTCGCGCGGCGCATCACACCCCCGCCTCGAAGCCGGGGAAGAACCACGTGCGGATCCAGTCGACGAGCACGTCCCACCAGCCGGTGACGAGCATCAGTCCGACCGCGATCAGCATCAGGCCGCCGACGGCGGTGACCCAACGCTGGTGACGGCGTACCCAGCGCACCGTGCCGAGCATGCGGCGGTAGGCCAGCGCGGCGACGATGAACGGCAGCCCGAGGCCGAGGCAGTAGACGAGGCTCAGCAGCGCGCCGCGCCCGGCGCTGGCCTCGTTGGCCGAGAGCGCCAGGACCGCGGTCAGTGTGGGGCCGATGCACGGCGCCCAGCCGAGCCCGAAGAGCACCCCGAGCAGAGGCGCGGCCACCAGGCCGACGGCGGGCACGCGGTGCACCCGCCAGTCGCGCTGGAGCAGGGGCACCACCCCGAGGAAGACCAGCCCCAGCGCGATCGTGAGCGAGCCGAGCACGATCGTGAGCGGGCGCTGGTACTCGAAGAGCCACGCCCCCACGCCGCCGATCAGCGAGCCGAAGGAGACGAAGACGAAGGAGAAGCCGAGCACGAACAGCAGCGACCCGGCGAGCATCCGGCCGCGTCGGCTGTCCACGAGGTCGGCGCCGGACAGCCCGGTGGTGTAGGAGAGGTAGCCGGGCAGCAGCGGCACCACGCACGGGGAGAAGAAGGAGACCAGGCCGGCCACCAGCGCGACCGGCACGGCCAGCACGAGCGAGCCGTCGAGCGCGGTGGTGGCGAACCAGTCCCCGAGGTCCAGGGGCAGCGGCACGGCCGCGGTCAGCGTCGTCGTCATGGTCAGGCTCATCGTCATCTCAGGCTCACGAGTCCCGCACGTCGCGGATCAGGTCGACCAGGGTGCGCTGGCTGGGCACCTCGCCGAGGATGCTGGCGGCCACGCGTCCCTGCTGGTCGAGGATGACCGTGCTGGGGATCGCGCTGGGGTTCAGGGTGCCCCTGAAGGCCAGCAGGGTGCGGCCCGAGGGGTCGAAGAACGAGTCGTAGGGCACGTCGTAGCGCCGCTCGAAGGCCTTGCCCTGCTCGGGGCTGCCGTCCTTGGTGTTCACCCCGACGAAGACCACGCCCTCGTCGGCGAGCTCGCGCGCCGCGGCGGCCAGGGTGGGCGCCTCCTTGCGGCACGGCGGGCACCAGGAGCCCCAGACGTTGAGCACGATCACCTTCCCGTCGTACCGGTCCAGGGAGAGGTCCTCCCCGGAGAGCGTCTCCCCGGAGATCTCGCCGGGGTCGCGGCGCTCGTCGGCGGGCAGGCGGGTGATGATGCCGGCGCCCGAGACGTAGCCCTTGTCGCCGGTGTCGGCCGAGCTGCCGCAGCCCGCAGCGACCGCGCCCACGAGGAGCACGGCGAGCAGGGACCGGATCCGGGCACTCACGTCCCGGCGGGCGGCGGGTCGTCGGGCTCGGCGCCGCCGGCCGAGAACGGGGCGTTGCGGTCGGCGACCGGGATCAGGTCGCCGGCCGGCTCGGAGTAGCCGACCGAGACGAGCCGGTCGTCCTCGAAGGTGAACGAGGTGAGGCTGCACAGCGTGCACGTGCGCTTGCGGGGGTCGTGGAGGAAGCGGCGCCCCTCGGCCGCCAGCCGGGTGACCCAGATCGGCAGCTGGTGGGAGACCACCACGGCCTCGTGCCCCTCGGCGCGGTCGCGGGCGTCGGTCACCGCCGGCCACATCCGGGCGACGATGTCCTTGTAGGGCTCGCCCCACGAGGGCCGGAACGGGTTCCACAGCTTGCTCCACACCTCGGGCTGGCGCAGGATCGAGCTGCGTACGCCGAAGGGCCGGCCCTCGAAGATGTTGCCGGACTCGACGACCCGCTCGTCGAGCTCGATCGTCAGTCCGCGGGCCGCCGACAGCGGCACGGCCGTCTCCTGGGCACGCTCCAGCGGCGAGGACACGATGTGGACGATGTCGCGGTCGCCGATGCGCTCGGCGACCCGGTTGGCCATCGCCCGGCCGCGCTCGGAGAGGTGGTAGCCCGACGAGCGCCCGTAGAGGATGCCCTGCGGGTTGTGCACCTCGCCGTGCCGCAGCAGGTGGACGACGGTCCTCATCCCGCGCTCCCCTCGCTCGAGCCGTCCCCGCCGGTCGAGCCGTCCCCGCCGGTCGAGCCGTCCCCGCCGGTCGAGCCGTCCCCGCCGGTCGAGCTCGTCGAGACCCGGGCCGCGGCCTCCGCGGCCGCCGGCAGCGCGTCGAGCACGTGCTGCAGGGCCCGGTCGTCGTGGGCAGCGGAGAGGAACCACGCCTCGTAGGCACTCGGCGGCAGGTAGACCCCGCGGTCGAGCATCGCGTGGAAGAACGCCTTGTAGGCCTCGGTGTCCTGGCGCGAGGCGGCGGCGTAGTCGCGCACCGGGCCCTCCTCGGCGGTGAGGAACACGCTGAACATGTTGCCGCCGGCCTGCACCACGTGCGGCACGCCGGCGCGGGTGAGCGCGTCACCGGCTGCGTCGGCCACCAGCCGGGCCGAGGCGTCGACGTGGGCGTAGACCTCGTCGGTCGCGAGCCGCAGGGTGGCCAGCCCGGCGGTGGTCGCCACCGGGTTCCCCGACAGGGTGCCGGCCTGGTAGACGGGCCCGTCGGGCGCGAGCATGGCCATCACGTCGGCGCGACCGCCGAAGGCCGCGGCGGGGAAGCCCCCGCCCATCACCTTGCCGAACGTGACCAGGTCGGGCTGCCAGCCCTCCACGGCGCCGTCTCGGCCCCACTGCCCCGAGCGGGAGACCCGGAACCCGGTCATCACCTCGTCGCTGACGAACAGTGCCCCGTGCGCCGCGCAGGTCTCGGCGAGGAAGGCGTTGAAGCCCGGCTCGGGCGGAACCACGCCCATGTTGCCCGGCGAGGCCTCGGTGACCAGGCAGGCGATCTCGGCCCCCCGCTCGGCGAAGAGCGCGGTCACCGCGGCCCGGTCGTTGTAGGGCAGCACCACGGTGGCCGCGGTCGACGCCGCGGGGACGCCCGGCGTACCGGGCACCGAGCCGGAGAGCGGGTGCCCCTCGGCGTCGCGCAGCGTGGCCAGACCGGAGCCGGCCTCGGCCAGCAGCGAGTCGACGTGGCCGTGGTAGCAGCCGGCGAACTTCACCACCACGTCGCGGCCGGTGAACCCGCGGGCGAGCCGGATCGCGGACATGGTCGCCTCGGTGCCCGACGAGACCAGGCGGACCTGGTCGACGGGCGTCCGGGCCACGATCTCCTCGGCGAGCTCGACCTCGCTGCGGGTGGGCGTGCCGTACGACGTCCCGCGGCCGACCGCCTCGACCACCGCGGCCTGCACCTCGGGGTGGGCATGGCCCAGCAGCATCGGCCCCCACGAGCAGATCAGGTCGACGTACTCGTTGCCGTCCACGTCGCGCAGCCAGGCACCCTGCCCGGAGACCATGAACCGGGGGGTGCCGCCGACCGCGCTGAACGCCCGCACCGGGGAGTTCACGCCGCCGGGCGTGACCCGGTGGGCGCGCGCGAACCAGTCGGCCGACGCGGCGGTGCTGGAGGTCTGGGCGGGGGTGGCTGTCTCGGGCACCCGGCCATTCTCCCCGACCACCCGAAGCCGGGCGAACCGGCGGGGGCGGTCCGCGAGCGCACCGGCCTGAGATGTTGCTGAGACCGGGCTCGGCAAACGGCGATCAGGGGCATACCCTGACAGACGCCGCACCCCTCGGGAGCAGGGTGCGACGCGCAGCGATGTGGCAAGGGTCACACGGGCTGTTTCGACGTGACCTGCGCCGGGAAGAGTCGTTGGTGCACGTGTCGGTGCTTCGGGGGGCCGCACGACACCGCAGGACTCAGGGGAGAGAGCACACACACATGTCCACGAAGACGTTGTCCCGCCGGATGAAGGCGGCCGCGCTGGTGCCCGTCGCGCTGATGTCGGGCATCTGGACCGCCAGCCTGGTCACCACCAGCGCCACCGCGACCAGCGCCTCCAGCGACACCGACGCCCTGCCCGACGGCACCTCGGTGCCGAGCGAGGCCATCGAGGCCCCCGCCAGCGTCCCGGTGCCCGGCGTGATCGCTCCCGCCGTCCCCGAGGGCTCGGCCGACTCCGTGGTCTCCGGCGCCTCCTCCAACGGCATCCCCGCCCCAGCCCTGGCCGCCTACCAGCGCGCGGCGCAGATCATCAACTCCGCCGACAAGTCCTGCAACGTCCCGTGGGAGCTGATCGCCGCGATCGGCCGGGTCGAGTCCGACCACGGCCGCTACGGCGGCAACACGCTCACCGAGAACGGCGTGGTCAAGCCCGGCATCTACGGCATCGCCCTGAACGGCAAGAACGGCACCGCTGCGATCAACGACACCGACGGCGGCCAGCTCGACAAGGACACCGTCTACGACCGCGCGGTCGGACCGATGCAGTTCATCCCCTCGACCTGGCAGGTCGTCAAGGTCGACGCCGACGGTGACGACCAGCGCAACCCGCAGGACATGGACGACGCGTCGCTGGCCACCGCGGTCTACCTCTGCTCGGGCTCGGACAACCTCTCCACCCGCTCGGGCCAGGAGGCGGCGGTCTACCGCTACAACCACAGCCAGGACTACGTGAACCTCGTGCTGCGGATCATGGAGGCCTACTCCTCCGGTGACTACACCGCGGTCCCCTCCGGCACCTACGGCGGCACCACCTTCTCCTCCAGCTACTCCTCGGCGATCGACCGCACCTACAAGGCGGTCAAGGAGCGCAAGGCCAAGCAGAAGGCCGCCAAGCAGCGGGCCGCGAAGCAGAAGGCCGCGCAGCAGGGTGGCGGCTCCTCGGGCTCCGGGGGCTCGGGTGGCAGCGACGGCCTGCCCGCGACCGGCAACGGCAGCAACGGCGGCACCGACGGCGTCCTGCCCGGCGGCAGCGGTGGCGGTGGCGGGGGCGACCCGGTCGACGGCGTCAAGAAGAAGGTCGGCGACGTGGTCGGCGGCCTCACCGGCGGCGGCAAGGCGGCGGCTCCCAGGGGGCGGCGGCGGTGGCGGCACCGGCGGTGGTGGTGGCGGCGGTCCCGTGGGCGACCTTGTCGACAAGGTGTGCAAGAACAACCTCGGCATCGAGATCCCCTGCCCCTGAGCAACCCCCTGGATCGACGGAACCCCCGGCCACCGGCCGGGGGTTCCGTCGTTCTCAGCGATGTCTCTCAGCGGTGGCGCTCGGCGAGCTCGCGCAGGTGGAAGCCGAGCTCGCGCGCCCGGGCGGCCTCGGCGAGCAGGTCCTCGGCCCGGGCCTCCACGCGGGTGCGGATCGCCTCCAGCCGGACGAGCAGCAGGGCGCGGTCGGCCTCCGGGGTCCCGGTGGCCGCCAGCGCGTCGAGGGTGGCGAGCACGTCGGCCATCTCCTCCACGCTGAAGCCGAGCGGCTTGAGCCGGACGATGGTCTGCAGCCGCCCGACGGCGCTGCGCGAGTACAGCCGGAACCCGCCGGCGCTCCGGGTCTCGGGCAGGACCAGCCCCTCCTCCTCGTAGAACCGGATCGTGCGCAGGCTGAGCCCCACCCGCTCGGCGACCTCGCCGATCTTGAGCAGGTGCTCGGTCGACTCCCGCGGGCCGGCCTCGGCGGAGGGCTCGTCCAGCAGCGGCTCGCCCGTCACGGGCTGCCCAGCTTGCCGGCGAGCCGCTGGTGGCGGTCCAGGCTGGAGTCGTTGAGGCCCCGGATCTCCACTCGCTTGCCCTTGTTGGCGTACTTGGTCTCGATGGCGTCCAGCGTGGCCACCGTGGAGGCGTCCCAGATGTGGGAGTCGGCCATGTCGATGATCACGTGGTCGGGGTCGCCCGCGTAGTCGAACTGGTAGACGAGGTCGTTGCTGGAGGCGAAGAAGAGCTCGCCGACCACCTTGTAGACCCGGACGTCGGCGTCGTGGGAGACGTCGATGACCTCGGTGAAGTGCGCGACCCGGCGGGCGAACATCACCATGGCGACCACCACGCCGAGCACCACGCCGACAGCGAGGTTGTGGGTGAGCACGGTGAAGGCGACGGTCGCCAGCATCACCAGGTTCTCGCTCTTCGGCATCCGGCGCAGGGTGCCGGGGGTGATGCTGTGCCAGTCGAAGGTGCCGACCGCGACCATGATCATCACCGCGACGAGAGCGGCCATCGGGATCGCCGCGACCACGTCGCCGAAGCCGACGACCAGGACGAGCAGGAAGACCCCGGCGAGGAACGTCGAGAGCCGCGTGCGGGCCCCGGAGGCCTTCACGTTGATCATCGTCTGGCCGATCATCGCGCAGCCGCCCATGCCGCCGAAGAAGCCGGTGATCACGTTGGAGGCGCCCTGGCCCCAGGCCTCGCGGGTCTTCGGGGAGTGGGTGTCGGTGATGTCGTCGACCAGCTTGGCGGTCATCAGCGACTCCAGCAGGCCGACCAGCGCCATCGCCAGCGCGTAGGGGCCGATGATCCGCAGCGTCTCCATGGTCAGCGGCACGTCGGGGAGGAACAGGCTGGGCAGGCTGTCGGGCAGCGCGCCCTCGTCGCCGACGTTGGGTACGGCGACGGCGGCGGCGACGGTCACCGCGGTGAGCAGCACGATGGCCACCAGGGGCGCGGGGACGGCGTCGCTGAGGCGGGGCAGCCCCACCATCACGAGCAGGCCGACTGCCACCATCGGGTAGACCAGCCACGGCACCCCGACGAGGTGCGGCACCTGGGCGAGGAAGATCAGGATCGCCAGCGCGTTGACGAAGCCGACCATCACCGAGCGCGGGATGAACCGCATCAGCTTGGCGACCCCGGTCACGGCCAGCACCACCTGCAGCACCCCGGCGAGCAGCACGGTCGCGATCAGGTAGTCGAACCCGTAGTCGCGCATCACCGGCGCGATCACCAGCGCCACGGCACCGGTGGCGGCGGAGATCATCGCCGGGCGGCCGCCGAGGAAGGAGATCGAGACCGCCATCGTGAACGACGCGAACAGCCCGACGCGGGGGTCGACCCCGGCGATCACCGAGAACGAGATCGCCTCGGGGATCAGCGCGAGCGCGACCACCAGGCCGGCGAGGACCTCGCGGCGCAGCAGGCGCGGGGACATCAGCGCGCCCCGCACGGTGTGCTGCTCGGAGGCCTCCGGCGGGTGCGGGTGACGCACGGTCGTGGTGGCAGTGCCGGCAGCACCGTCGGTGGAGCCCGGGGACCCGGGCACGGGGCTGGGCTGGTCAGGGGGCAGGCTCACGGGGATCCGTTCGAGTTCAGGGGGCTGGGCGAGAGGTCGAGGGGGCGCCGCGCACGACCGGGCGGCACCGACGCGCTCGAACCTACCGTTACGTGAGGGTCGGGTTGACCGGCTCCCGCCGTACCTGCGACCGAACTCACACGCCGACCCGGATAGTCCGATACGAACGGCACCGTCCGGACGCCCGGGAAGGTGCCGTTCGTATCGGACTATCCGGCTCGGGCGGTGGGCGGACGGCGGAGGGCGGGGGGCGGTGAGTGCAGGTCAGCGGGCGGCGAGCAGGCGGGCGGCGTCGAGGGCCCAGTAGGTGAGGATGATGTCGGCGCCGGCGCGGCGGATCGAGGTGAGCACCTCGAGCACGGCGGCGTCGCGGTCGATCCAGCCGCGGGCGGCGGCGGCCTCGACCATGGAGTACTCGCCGCTGATGTTGTACGCCGCCACGGGGACGTCCACCGCGTCACGGACCGAGCGCAGCACGTCGAGGTAGGACAGCGCCGGCTTGACCATGACGATGTCGGCCCCCTCGGCGACGTCGAGACGAGCCTCGCGCACTCCCTCGACGGCGTTGGCCGGGTCCTGCTGGTAGGTCTTGCGATCGCCCTGCAGCGAGGAGTCGACCGCCTCGCGGAAGGGCCCGTAGAACGCCGAGGAGTACTTCGCCGAGTAGGCGAGGATGCCCACGTCGGTGTGCTCCCCGGCGTCGAGGGCGCGGCGGATCACCCCGACCTGGCCGTCCATCATCCCGCTCGGACCGACGAGGTCGACGCCCGCCGCGGCGTGGGCCAGTGCCATCTGGCCGTAGATCTCCAGGGTGCGGTCGTTGTCGACCCACCCGTCGGGGTCCAGCACCCCGCAGTGACCGTGGTCGGTGAACTCGTCGAGGCACAGGTCCGACATCACAGTGAGCTGGTTGCCCACCTCGCCGACGACGTCGGTGATCGCGACGTTGAGGATGCCGTGCGGGTCGATCGCGCCCGAGCCCACCGCGTCCTTGACCGCCGGCAGCCCGAAGAGCATCACCCCGCCGATCCCGGCCTCCACCGCCTCGGCGGCGGCCTTCTTCAGCGAGTCACGGGTGTGCTGCACGACGCCCGGCATGCTGGAGATCTCCCGCGGCTCGGTCGCGTCCTCGGCGACGAACATCGGCAGCACCAGCTGCTCGGGCCGCACCGCGGTCTCCGCGACCAGCCGGCGCAGCGCGGGCGTACGCCGCAGCCGCCGCGGGCGGATCTCGGGGAAGCCGGCCATCGTGACTACTTCGAGCTCGCCTTGCGCCGCGCGGCCGGACGGCGCTCCGAGGGCCGGGTGACGGGCTGGCCGGACTCGAGCAGCGAGGACCGGCGGGTCGCCCCGAAGTCGGCCAGCGCGTCCACGACCGCCTCGACCGAGGGGTTCGGCGCGAGCACGTCGACCCGCAGCCCGTGCTCCTCGGCGGTCTTCGCCGTGGCCGGGCCGATCACCGCGATCACCGTGGAGGTGTGCGGCTTGCCGGCGATGCCGACCAGGTTGCGCACCGTCGAGGAGGAGGTGAACACCACGGCGTCGAACTTGCCGGACTTGATCGCCTCGCGGGTCGCGGCCGCCGGCGGGGCGGCGCGCACGGTGCGGTAGGCGGTCACGTCGTCGACCTCCCAGCCGAGCTCGACCAGCCCGGCGACGAGGGTCTCGGTGGCGATGTCGGCGCGCGGCAGGAAGACCCGGTTGATCGGGTCGAGCACGTCGTCGTAGGGCGGCCAGTCCTCGAGCAGCCCGCGGGCGGACTGCTCGCCGGAGGGCACCAGGTCGGAGTTCAGGCCCCAGTCGGCGAGGGCCGCAGCGGTCTTCTCGCCGACCGCGGCGATCTTCAGCCCGGAGAACGCGCGGGCGTCCAGGCCGTACTCCTCGAACTTCTCGCGCACCGCCCGCACCGCGTTGACCGAGGTGAACGCGATCCACTCGTAGCGCCCCTCGACCAGGCCGCGGACGGCCTTGTCCATCTGCTGGGGGTTGCGCGGCGGCTCGACGGAGATCGTGGGGACCTCCTCGGGCACGGCACCGAAGCCGCGCAGCCGAGCCGACAGCGCGCCGGCCTGCTCCTTGGTGCGCGGCACCAGGACCCGCCAGCCGAACAGCGGCTTGGTCTCGAACCAGGACAGCGTCTCGCGCAGGTCGACGACGGGACCGACCACGACCACGGCCGGCGGCGTCATCCGGGCCTCGCGGGCGTCGGCGCCGATCTGGCCCAGCGTGGAGACGATGGTCTCCTGCGAGGTCAGCGTGCCGGTGCGGGTCATCGAGACCGGCGTCTCCGCGTCCCGGCCGGCCGCGACGAGCTCGGCCGCGATCTCGCCGATCGTGCCGACGGCGGAGAGCAGCACCAGCGTCGGGTGCGCGGCGTACGCCGACCAGTCGATCTTGGCGTCGCTGCAGGTGACCACGGCCACCTCGCGGTGGTTCTTGGTGGTCAGCGGGATGCCGGCGTACGCCGGGACCGCGGTGACCGAGGAGACGCCGGGGACGATCTCGAAGCCGATGCCGGCCTTGACGCAGGCCTGCGCCTCCTCGGGGCCTGAGGCGTAGACGAACGGGTCACCGGACATCAGCCGTACGACGCGCTTGCCGGTCTT
Source organism: uncultured Actinomycetota bacterium (assembly GCA_963815595.1). GTDB lineage: Bacteria > Actinomycetota > Actinomycetes > Propionibacteriales > Nocardioidaceae > Marmoricola. Next base: position 124,361 of record CAWFHA010000001.1, read on the forward strand.
GCCCTGCCGGACGACCACCTTGGCGCGCGAGGCGTGGGTGAGCGGCTGGCCGTCCTCACCGAAGCCACCGTCGACGAAGACCGGCCCGGGACGCTCGGCGGCCTCCTCCTCGGTCTCGTCCTCCGCGGGCGTGGGCAGCCCGAGGAGCGTGCGCACGAGCTGCTCGTGGTCGGGCACCTCGGTCACGACCACGTCGGCCTCGCGCAGCAGCTCGACGGCGCGCACCGTCAGCAGCCCGGGGTCGCCGGGGCCGCTGCCCACGAAGGACACCCACTTCACGGGGCGTGCCCCAGCGGTGGCAGGGGAGCTGGACGTCTTCTGCTTGGTCACTATCGCCTTCTCGCTACATCGCTGTTTCGTTGATCAGGTCTGCTGCGCCGTCCGCGAGCATCTCCGCGGCCAGCTTCTGGCCCAGTCCCACGGGATCGTCGAGGGGACCGGAGGCCGACCGGCGTACGGAAAGCGCTCCGTCGGGGGAGAGCGCGATCGCACGGACCCAGAGTTCGTCACCGAGGTCCCCTTCCGCAACTTCGGCCATGGCGCCGACCGGTGCGGAGCACCCCGCCTCGAGCTCGGCGAGCAGGGCTCGCTCCGCCTCCACGCACCCGCGGGTACGCCGGTCGTCGAGGGCGTTGTGGACCACCTCACGCAGGTCGTCACCGGCCCGGCACTCGATCGCCAGCGCGCCCTGCCCGGGGGCGGGCAGCACCTGCAGCGGGTCGAGCACCTCGGTCGCCTCGTCGAGACGGCCCAGCCGGGCCAGTCCAGCGCGGGCGAGCACGATCGCGTCGAGCTCGCCGGAGCGGACCTTGCCGATCCGGGTGTCGACGTTGCCGCGTACGCCGACCAGCTCGATCCCGAGCCCCAGCGCGGCCAGCTGCGCCACCCGGCGCGGCGCGCCGGTGCCGACCCGCGAGCCCGCCGGCAGCTCGCCGAGGGTCAGGTCGTCGCGGGCGACCACGACGTCGCGGGGGTCCTCGCGCAGCGGCACCGCGGCCAGCGCGATCCCCTCGGGCGGGGCGGTGGGCAGGTCCTTGAGCGAGTGGACGGCGAGGTCGACCTCGCCGCGGAGCAGGGCGTCGCGCAGGGCGCTGACGAAGACGCCGGTGCCGCCGATCTGCGCGAGCGGCGCGGAGGAGGCATCGCCCTCGGTGCGGATCGGCACCAGCACGGTCTCCAGGCCGGTGGCGGCGCTCAGCGAGTCGGCCACCAGCTGGCTCTGCGTGCGGGCCAGCGCGGAGGCACGGGTGCCGATGCGGACCACGCCGGCGGTCGGGGGGGTCCGGGCGGGATCTGTCACTGCACGCCCTCCACCCGGGTCACGGCCTCGACAGCCTCGGGGTCCAGGGCGAACAGCTCGGCGAGGGCGGCGGCGTAGGACACCGCGCCCGCGTCGTTGGCCAGCTCCTTGACCCGCACCGTGGGGTGGTGCAGCAGCTTCTCGGCCACCCGGCGCAGGGTCTTCTCGACCTCCGCGCGGGCGGTCTCGTCGAGGTCGGGCAGCCGGCCGAGCAGGCGGGTCAGCTCGGCCTCGACGACGCCCGTGGCCATCGTGCGCAACGCCACCACGGTGGGCGTGACGCTCTGGCTGCGGCGGGCGGCGAGGAAGGCGGACAGCTCCTGGGCGACGATCGCGCGGACCCCCGCGAGGTCGGCCCCCTCGGGGCTGTCCTCGAGCTCGGCCGCGAGGTTGTCCAGGGCGATCAGCCGGACCCCGCTCAGGTGGGCGACGTCGGGGTCGACGTCACGCGGCAGGGCGAGGTCGATCACGGCCAGCGGCTGCTCGGTGCGCCGGCGCGAGGCGACGGCGTCGAAGTCGAGCACGACGCCCGTCGCTCCGGTGCACGAGACGAGCACGTCCACCGCACCGTCGTACGCCGGCAGGTCGGCGAGCGCGATCGCGCGGGCGTCGTACTGGGCGGCGAGGCGTGCGGCGCGCTCGGGGCTGCGGTTGGCCACGGTGATGGACGCGGCCCCGGCCCGGGCCAGCAGCGACGCGGTCAGTCGGGCCATCGAGCCGGCGCCGACGATCAGGACGTCGCGCCCCGCGAGCTCGCCGACGTGCTCGGAGGCGCGGTGCAGGGCGGTGGAGACCAGGCTGGGCGCGACCCGGTCGATGTCGGTCTCGGCGTGCGAGCGCTTGCCGACGCGCAGAGCCTGCTGGAAGAGCACGTTGAGGGCAGGGCCGATCCCCCCCTGCTCCTGGCCCAGTCGCAGCGCCTCGCGGGTCTGACCCAGGATCTGGCTCTCGCCCGGCACCATCGAGTCCAGCCCGGCGGCCACCGAGAACAGGTGCGAGACCGCGGCGTCGTCGTAGTGCACGTAGAGGTGGGTGAGCACGTCCTCGGGCGAGGTCCCCGCCAGCTCGCCGAGCATCCGCGAGATCGACTCGACGCTGCCGTGGAAGCGGTCGACGTCGGTGTAGATCTCGGTGCGGTTGCAGGTGGACAGCACGGTGGCCTCGGTGACGTGCTCGAGGTCGGCGACCTCGCGCAGCAGCTTGACCGCGCGGTCGCCGTCGAGGGCGACGCGCTCGAGGACCGGCACCGGCGCCGACTTGTGGGAGATCCCCACGACCAGGACGCTCACATCGCCTCCTCGACGGCCGGAGGCGGTGCGAGCGGCGCGCCTGCCTTGCGCTGCTCGTGGTAGGCGAGGATCTGCAGCTCGCTGGAGAGGTCGACGCGGCGTACGTCGACGCCCTCGGGCACCGAGAGGATCGTGGGCGCGAAGTTCAGGATGCTCCGGATGCCGACCTCGACCATCCGGTCGCAGACCGCCTGGGCGGCGACGGCCGGGGTGGCGATCACGCCGATGCCCACGCCGTACTCGGAGACCACGGCCTCGAGGTCGTCGAAGGAGCGGATCTCCAGGCCGGCGACCAGCTCGCCCTGGCGGCTGCTGTCGGCGTCCAGGAGCGCGACCGTGCGGAAGCCGCGTGAGGAGAAGCCGGAGTAGTTGGCCAGGGCGTGGCCCAGGTTGCCGATCCCGACCACGACCACCGGCCAGTCCTGGGTCAGCCCGATCTCGCGGGAGATCTGGTAGCGCAGGTAGGCGACGTCGTACCCGACGCCGCGGGTGCCGTAGGAGCCGAGGTGGGAGAGGTCCTTGCGCAGCTTGGCGCTGTTGACCCCCGTCGCGGTGGCCAGCTCGAGGCTGGAGCAGGTGGTGGTCCCGGCGTCGCTCATCGCGTTGAGCGCCCTCAGGTAGACCGGGAGTCGGGCCACGGTCGCCTCGGGGATGCGGGAACTGCTCACTGCGCTGACACTCTCCACAGGTGGGAAACACGCTCACTGTAGGAGTTTGTGAACGTGCGAACAAACCGTGACCGGCCAGCGGCTAGCACATGTGAGATGTCCCACCCCGACCGGGGTCCCCGTGCACCCCCCAGGCCGGATAGTCCGAGACGTTCGGCACCGGATCCAGGCCCGCGGAGGTGCCGAACGTCTCGGACTATCCGGCTAGCGCGGAGAGGTGAGGGCGGCGCGCAGGCGGGTGGGGTCGACGCGCCAGAAGTCGTGCTGGCGGCCGTCGACGAAGGTGACCGGGATGTCCTCGCCGTAGGCGTCCATCAGCTCGGGCGAGGTGGTGATGTCCACCTCGTCGTACGACGTGCCGAGCTCGGCGCAGACCTGCTCGATGACCACGCGGGCGTCGTCGCACAGGTGGCAGCCCGGCTTGCCGTACAGGGTGATCCTCGCGGCCACGGCTACTCCAGCAGTCCCAGGGCGCGGCGGCGCTCGGTGGCCCGCAGCCGACCCTTCTGCACCTTGCCGGTGACCGTGTACGGCAGCTCGTCGACCACGTGGATCACCGAGGGCTGCTTGAACCGCGCCAGCCGCTGCTCGCAGTGGGCGCGGACCACCTCGGCGAGGGCGTCGCTGGCACCCGCGGCCGACGGACGCACGTAGGCGACCACGGCCTCGCCGGTCAGCTCGTCCTGGGCACCGATCACCGCGGCCTCGGCGACCTCGTGCAGCTCGGTGATCACGTCCTCGACCTCGCTGGGGTAGACGTTGAAGCCGGAGACGATGACCAGCTCCTTGACCCGGTCGACGAGGTAGAGGTCGCCGCTCGGGTCGAGGTAGCCCACGTCGCCGGTGGCCCACCAGCCCTCCGGGTCGGGCCCGTCGGTGCCGTCGGGCCAGTAGCCGGAGAACAGGTTGGCTCCCCGTACGTAGATCTCGCCCTCGTCCTCGGTCGCCGGCCGGTGACCGGTGTCGTCGAGCAGGGTGATCTCGATGTCCGGCAGTGCAGCGCCGACCGAGCGCGGCGACGGCGACTCGCTGCACAGCGTCGAGGTCACCACCGGAGCCGCCTCGGTGAGCCCGTAGCCCTGGTGGATGCCGATGGAGGTGCGCGCGGTGAAGGCGGCGGTCAGCTCGGGGTCGAGCGGCGCGGAGCCGCTGAGCACCAGCCGGACCGGACCCAGCCGGTCCTCGAGCCCGGGGACGCCCATCCAGTAGGCCACCACCGGCGGCGCGACCGGCACGACCGAGATCGCCTCGTCCTCGATGATGTCCAGGGACCCCTCGGGGTCGAAGCCGTCCACGAGCACCAGGCGAGCCTGCTGGCGCACCACCTGCCCGAGCACGGCGTTGAGGCCGTAGACGTGGAAGAGCGGCAGCACGCCGAGCACCACGTCGCGTCCGGTGATCATGGGCGGCTCGACCCGGGCGACCTGGTCGATGTTGGCCAGCAGGGCACGGTGCGACAGCATCGCCGCACGGGGGCGGCCCGAGGTGCCGCTGGTGTAGAGCAGCACCGCCAGCCGCTCGGGGTCGACCCGCACGGGCAGCGGGCGGCCCTGCCGGGCGATGAGCTGGTCCCAGCCGCGCTCCCCCGGCTCGAGGGTGGTGCCCACGGTCACCAGCCGGGGACGGGTCGCGGGGGCGGTGCCGATCGCCTCCATCGCGTCGGTCAGCCCGGCGACGGCCTGCCGCAGCACGGGCACGGTGCTGGCGTCGGCGATCACCATGCGAGCGCCGGAGTCGACGATCATCCGCATCAGCTCACCGGTGGCGCTGCGCGGGTTGACCGGCACCGCGACCATGCCGGCCCGCAGGATGCCGAGGTACGCCGCCACGAACTCGATGCTGTTGCCGGTCGCGAGCATCACCCGGTAGCCCGCGACCATCCCGGCGTCGGAGAAGCCCTGGACCACCCGCTGGACCAGGTCGTCCAGTCCGCGCCAGGTGACCGACCGTCCGCTGTCGGCCTCGGAGAGGGCCGTCTTGTCCGGCTCCAAGCTGGCCGCCCGGCTCAACAGCTCGGCCACGTTGGACTCCATCGGGCGAGTCTCGCACACGCGGACGGGCCTGCTGCCGGGTCGGTTGTTCTCCTAGGGTGGGACCGTGACACCCCCTCCGCCGAGCAAGCCGCCACGGCCGCGCCGGCCCACGAACCTGCAGCGGCGCTCCCAGCTCGCCGGCGAGGCGGCCGCCGCGATCGCCGAGGTGGAGAGCGCCCTGTCGGTGCAGACCGACCCGACGTCGGCCGCGTTCTTCGACGTCGACAACACCGTGATGCAGGGGGCCTCGATCTTCCACCTGGCCCGGGGGCTGCACCGGCGGGAGTTCTTCACCACCCGCGACATCCTCGGCGCCGCGTGGAAGCAGGCGTACTTCCGGCTGGTCGGGGTCGAGGACCCCGAGCACGTCGCCGACGCCAGGGCCTCGGCACTGTCCTTCATCGAGGGCCACACCGTCGAGGAGCTGCAGCTGCTGGGCGAGGAGATCTTCGACGAGCGGATGGCCCACCGGATCTGGCCGGGCACCCGCGCCCTGGCCCAGCTCCACCTCGACCAGGGCCAGCGGGTGTGGCTGGTCACTGCCGCCCCGATCGAGATCGCCACGATCATCGCCCGCCGGCTCGGCCTGACCGGAGCTCTGGGGACGGTCTCCGAGCACGTCGACGGCGTCTACACCGGCCGGCTGGTCGGGGAGATGCTGCACGGGTCGGCGAAGGCGGTCGCCGTGAGAGAGCTGGCCGAGCGCTTCGGACTGGACCTGCAGCGGTGCTCGGCGTACTCCGACTCCTACAACGACCTGCCGCTGCTCGAGGCGGTCGGCGACCCGTGCGCGATCAACCCCGACTCGCGGCTGCGCGAGCACGCTCGGGCGCAGGGCTGGCGCATCCGCGACTACCGCACCGGGCGCAAGGCGGCCCGGGTGGGCGTGGTCACCGCCGGCCTGGCGGGGGCGTTGGCCGGCACGGTCGCGGCCGGCGCGGCGATCCGCCGCAGGGTCGGCTGAACGGCCCTTCCGGCCCGCGTGGGCTGGCTCACGTTCCGGTTCCCAACCGCACTACCGGCGCGTAGCATCGGGTGTCGGTTGGGAGGGACCGCCGACGACCTGGGTCGGCTGGGACGAAAGACATGGATGCTCACGAGCTGAAGCGCGGCCTCGACGCGCTGCGCCGTGCGCTGGCGGAGGTGCTGGCCGCCGATGCCGCCGCCGTCGCGTGGGCCGGGCCGGACCCCGGGGCCGCACCGGGCTCGTCGTGGCTGCTGTCCCAGGGCAGGCCCGCCTCCGCCGCTCCCGCACCCTCCCCCGGGGGCGACGCCGGCGGCTCGTCGGGTGCGCCGGACGACTCCGCGCTCGCCGCCTCGTCGGCCACCGACGAGGCCGAGGGCACCCGCCTGATCGCGTTGGTCGAGCTGGCGCGCGGCGGCGACTCCGAGGCGTTCGGACAGCTCTACGACCACTACCACCTCAGCGTCTACCGGTTCCTGTACTACCGGGTCGGCTCGGTGCAGCTCGCCGAGGACCTGACCGCGGAGACGTTCTTCCGGGCCCTGCGCTCGATGAGCTCCTTCCGCTGGCAGGGCAAGGACTTCGGGGCGTGGCTGATGACCATCGCCCGCAACCTGACCACCGACCACTTCAAGGCCGGCCGCACCCGGCTGGAGACGACCACCGAGGACATGAGCACCCTCGACAGCACCACCGAGAGCCCCGAGGGGGCGGTGCTGGCGGCGCTGACCAACGAGGCGCTGCTCGAAGCCCTGCGCGAGCTGCCGACCGAGCAGCGCGAGTGCCTGGTGATGCGTTTCCTGCAGGGCCTCTCGATCGCGGAGACCGCGGAGATCCTCGGCCGCAGCGCCGGAGCGGTCAAGCAGCTCCAGCTGCGGGGGGTCCGCAACCTGGCCAAGCTGCTGCCCGAGGGGATGTCGTGATGGTCGCCCGGTTTGTCACCATGCGAGATGGTGTAGACCAGTGGCCGGACTTCTCGCATCCGCCCATAACCTCCCCGCCCGAGCCGTCGTTGGGAGCGGTGTCAGAGTGCACGCCCCTCAGCACCCGCGCTGATCGACACGACACGACCTCCCAGACCCCAGGAACGCACCCATGACACCCCTCTTCCCCGCCTCCCGCGCGGCCGAGGAGTTCGACCAGGTCCTCGCCGGCAGCGCAGATCCAGCCGTCGTCGCACGCTACGCCGAGCTCCTCGAGACGGTGGCCCAGCTGCGCGCCCTGCCCGAGGTGGCACCGAACCCCGGCTTCGTCAGCGACCTGCGCGACCGGTTGCTGGAGGCCGCGGAGAGCGAGCCGCTGCGGCCCGATGCCCCGGTGGTCTCGCTGAGCGAGGCCCGCGCCCGCCGGCGCCAGCGCCGGATCGGGACCGTGGCCGCCTCGCTCGTGGTGGTGGGCGGATCGGCCGGCCTCGCCGCGGCCGCCTCCGGCTCGTTGCCCGGCGACACGCTCTACCCGCTCAAGCGCGGCATCGAGCAGGTGACCGCCTCGGTCCGCACCGACGAGAGCGGTGAGGGTCGGGCCCTGCTGGGCCAGGCGGAAGCCCGCCTGGGCGAGGTACGCGCCCTGCAGGACCGCGGCAGCGCCGATCCCGACGTCCTCGCGGCCACCCTCGCCGACTTCCGGGAGGCGGCCGACTCCGGCGCCGAGAAGCTGTTCACCAGCTACCGGGTCAGCGGTGACGAGGGCGACATCACCACGGTCCGCAGCTTCACCGCCGAGCAGATGGCCGAGGTCGAGCGCCTGGCGGCCGACGCGGACACGGTGACCAGCGACCTGCTGCTCGACGCCGCAGACGTCCTGGCCGACATCGACGAGCAGGCGCGAACGCTGTGCTCGGCCTGCGGTCCGGACACCGCGCTGGTGCCGCCGTTGGCCCTGAGCGCCGACGCGGCAGCGGCCAGCATGCAGTACCTCATCGTCCGACCGGTCTCGCAGGCGAAGGCCGACATCGACGCGGCGGAGGCCGCACGCCTCGCGGCGCTGCAGAGCCGCGCCGAGGAGAAGGCCGACGAGCTCCCGCAGCTGCCCACAGGTGGCGCCGGCACACCGGCCAGTGGCCTGCCGGACACCGCGGTCGACCCGGCGAGGCCGTTGACCAGCACGGTCACGGTCAACGGCACCCTCGCCCCCGCGCTGCCCGGCGGCAAGACCGTCGACGACCTGGTCTCGGGCGTGACCGGTCAGGTGCCGCTCCCCGGCGCGAAGAAGGGCCCCGTCCCCGGCAAGCCCGTTCCCGGGACCGATCCGCTGGACGGCGCCGTCGACGAGCTCACCGACAAGCTCGGCGAGACCACCGGCGGCCTGCTGCCGTGATCCGCTGACCCGACCGCTCGACCTCGACCCACCTCGACACGGGCTCCTGCACGGCAGGGCCCGCACTGCTGTGTCAGGAGAAGACCGAGGACCGCTTCATCAGCAGCGAGTACAGCGTCTGCTGGATCGACTCCCGCACCTGGTCGGTCACGTTGAAGACCAGCATCGGGTCGTCGGCCGCGCCGGCGTCGTACTCGTCGGTGCGGATCGGCTCACCGAACTCGATCAGCCACTTCGAGGGCAGCGGGATCAGCCCGAGCGGACCGAGCCAGGGGAACAGCGGAGTGATCGGCAGGTACGGCACCCCGAGCAGCCGGGCCAGCGAGGGGATGTTGCCCACGAGCGGGTAGATCTCCTCGGCGCCGACGACCGAGGTGGGCACGATCGGCACCCCGGTGCGGATCGCGGCGGAGACGAAGCCGCCGCGCCCGAAGCGCTGCAGCTTGTAGCGCTCGCTGAAGGGCTTGCCGATGCCCTTGAACCCCTCGGGCCACACGCCCACGAGCTCACCATCGTGCAGCATGCGCTCGGCGTCCTCGATGCAGGCCAGGGTCGCGCCACCGCGACGGGCGAGGTCACCGAGCAGCGGCAGCCGGAAGACCAGGTCCGCACCCAGCGGCCGCAGGAACCGTCCGGTGTGCTCGTGGATGCCGACCCCGGTCATCAGCCCGTCGACCGGGACCGTGCCGGAGTGGTTGGACACCACCAGGGCACCGCCGTCGGCGGGGATGTTCTCCGCGCCGAGGACCTCGACCCGGAACCACGTGTCGTAGAGCGGGCGCAGGGCGGTCAGCAGCAGCCGCTCGGTGACCTCCTGGTCGAACCCGTAGTCGTCGACCGAGTAGTCGCCGGTCAGCCGGCGGCGCAGGAAGGCGAGGAACTCCGCGAGCCGCGGCTCCCAGTTGTCCCCGAAGACCTCCTTGGCGGCCGAGGTCAGTGCCGCGAGCAGCTCCAGCGGCGCGATCCCGTGGCCCGGCTCGCGGTGCTCGGTGCGTGCCGGTGCGCGCTGCAGTCGCGGCTGCCCGCCGCTCGTGGCGGGCTCGCTCGGCGCGCTCGCCGGGCCCTGCCCGTCCCGCCCCCGGGGGCCGGCCGACCTCGGCGCAGGATGCTGACCCGGGTGCTCGGCAGAATCCTGGGCCGGGTCCTGGGCCGGGTCCCGGGCCGGGTCCTGGGCAGGGTGCTCGCCGGGGTTCTGGGCCGGTATCCGGGCGGCCAGGCTGCGACTGCTGGCCGAGGGCCGAGCCTCACCGGTGCCGCGTCCGGGCTTGCCACGCGTGCCGATGGGAATGATCTCCGCGTCACCCACGGCCCCTCCCTCCCGAGGTGAGTGCTTCCAGGACGGCCGCCTCCGTGGACCGCACCCGGGCGGCGTCGAGCAGACCCGGGGACAGCGCGGAGGCGAAGTCGGCGAACGCGCCGCTCGTGGTGAACGACGGCTCGAAGCCCAGCATGCTCCGCATCCGGGACGTGTCCAGTCCCCGTCCGAAGGTCAAGAAGGCGACCTGCTCGGGGGAGAAGTCGGCCCGTGCCGTCTGCCGGATGGCCGAGCCGAAGGTCGGCATGGCGAAGCCGGGCATGGGCAGGGTCGGGCGCCCGAGACGGCGTACGGCCTGGGCGAGGGTGATGATCCCGTCACCGGCCACGTTGTAGGTGCCGGCCACGTCGGTCACCGTGGCGTGCTCGAGCACGTCGAGCGCGTCGCGCTCGTGCAGGAACTGCAGCCGCGGGTTGAAGCCCAGCACGGTGGGGATCACCGGCAGCCGGAAGTAGCCGGTCATCGCCGAGGTGATCTGCGGCCCGATGACGTGCGCCATCCGCAGGGTGGTCACCGCGACGTCGGGCCTGCGGCGGGCGAAGCCGCGGGTGTAGGACTCGACCTCCGCGATGTCCTTGGCGAAGCCGCCCGAGGCGAGCCGCTTGGCGGTCATGCCCTCGGTGAACATCGCGGGGTCGCGGTTGGAGGCGCCGTAGAACGAGGCGCTCGACTTCAGCACCAGCTTGCGTACGTCGGGCGCCTGCTGGCAGGCCGCGAGGAGCTGCATCGTCCCGATGACGTTGAGCTCCTTCATCGAGGTGCGCCCACCCGCCGCGGCCGGGGTGGCGTTGACGCTGGTGTGCACCACGGTGTCGACCCGCTCGCGGACGATCACCTTCGCGATCACCGGGTTGCGGATGTCCGCGCGGACGAAGTCGGCGCGGCCCAGGTCGCCGCGCGGAGGCACCGTGTCGATGCCGATGACCCGTTCGACGTGCGCGGACGCCGAGAGCTGCGCCGCGAAGCGACGCCCGAGATCACCGGCCACACCGGTGACGAGGACAACCTGGCCCATGACGGTGGGTGGGGTGGGGCCTACTTGCCGAGACGGCGACGCTGCACCCGCGTCTTCTTCAACAGCTTGCGGTGCTTCTTCTTCGCCATGCGCTTGCGGCGCTTCTTGATGACAGAACCCACGTCCGACCTAACTGTGTCGCAGTACCCGGGACGTCGTGGTGACGTCCCTCGAAGGGCACAGCCTATCCGTCCCGGTGGCACGGGACCGAATCGGTCCAGCGCGGGCACGCGGGTGCGTGGCAAGACCCAGTCGTGGATGCCGTCGTGGGTGCGGTCGTGGGTGCGGGTACGACGCTCAGCCGGCGTCGAAGAAGCTGCTCTTGAGGTACTCGTTGACGTCGTCCTCGCTGACCCGGAACGAGCGTCCGACGCGGACCGCCGGCAGCTCCCCGTTGTGCACGAGGCGGTAGACGGTCATCTTCGAGACGCGCATGACGGACGCGACCTCGGCGACGGTGAGGAACTTCACCTCGGAGATGTCCCCAGGGAGATTCGTGGGCATGGCGCACCGCACTTTCTGTCGCACGCCCCACAGCTTCCCCGCTGCGGACCCTACGTGCGGTCTGAGGAGAAATATAGGGCCAGATGTGACCAATGTTCCAGAGAATCGTCAAAGTGACCGGTGAGACTACGGCGTGTCCGCTTGCGGAGTAGTCCACCGGAAGTCTCGACGGCTCACAGGAACGGGTCGAGACCGTGCAGCGGGAAGACCGCCGCGCGGGTCGCCTGCACGGTCCGGTCCAGCCAGGTGTCCGGGTCGTAGCCGCCGGACCAGTCCCGGTAGGCCGTGGAGCGACCGTCGGTCATCCGCGAGGGCGCCCGGGCCCCGAGGCGGTCGGCCACGAGCCGGCGCCACTCGGCCGGGGTGTCCAGCGCCACCGGCAGCGGCGACCCCGAGACCACGGAGAGGAGGTGGGACCAGGCGCGCGGCACCACCTGGACGACGGCGTAGCCGCCGCCCCCGAGCGCCACCCAACGCCCACCCGCCACCTCGTGGGCGAGGTCGTGCAGGGCGAGGTAGCTCGCACGCTGGCCGTCGACGCTCAGCGCGAGGTGGGCGAGCGGGTCGTCGCGGTGGGTGTCGCAGCCGTGCTGGGTGACGAGCACGTCGGGGGCGAACTCGCGCAGCACCGGCGGCACCACGGCGTGGAAGGCGCGCAGCCAGCCCGCGTCCGAGGTGCCGGGGGGCAGCGCCACGTTGACGGCCGACCCCTCCGCGCCCGGCCCGCCGGTGTCCCCGGCGAACCCGGTGCCGGGGAAGAGCATCTGCCCGGTCTCGTGCAGGGAGACGGTCAGCACGCGCGGGTCGCCGTAGAAGACCTGCTCGACGCCGTCGCCGTGGTGGACGTCGACGTCGACGTAGGCGACCCGCTCGGCCCCCTGGTCGAGCAGCCACTGGATCGCCACCGCCACGTCGTTGTAGACGCAGAAGCCGCTGGTGCGGTCCGGCATCGCGTGGTGGAGGCCGCCGGCGATGTTGGCCGCGTGGTCCACCCGCCCGGTCCACACCTCGCGTGCGGCCTGGAGGCTGGCGCCGACCACGTGCCGGGCCGCCTGGTGCATGCCGGGGAAGGTCGGGTTGTCCTCGCTGCCGAGCCCGTGCGCCAGGTCGGCGCGGGTCGGGTCCTCACCGGCCGCGACCACCGCCGCGATGTAGGACTCGTCGTGCACGGTCGCCAGGTCCGAGTCCGTCGCGTCCGGGGCCGGTCGCAGCGGCAGCCGGTCCAGCACGCCGAGGTGGAGGGCGAGGGAGACGGTCAGGTCGACCCGGACCGGGTTCATCGGGTGCGCGTCGCCGAAGTCGTAGGAGGTCAGCGTCTCGTCGTAGACCAGGCACGCACGGCACGACGAGTCCTCCATTCCGCGGACGCTACTAGAGCGGGGTCAACCCGTGCGCCTGGCCACGACCACGCCGCCGCCCTCGGCCACCACGGTGAACTCGCCGGTGTCGAGGAGGCGGGCGAAGCCCTGCCAGGCCGGCACCGGCGCCGGGGCCACCAGGGTGTCCAGGGCGATCCACTCCACCTCGTCGAGCTCCGACGCGGGTGCGGGTGGGCCCGGGGGCCCGAAGGTGTCGCCGACGAGGTAGAGCTCGGTGCGCAGCGCGATCCGGGCACCCAGGGTGTCCGAGGCGGCGACCCGGCTGTCGTCGGGGATCCGGGCCAGCACCCGGTCGACCGCGGCGACGCGGTCCGGCGTACGCCAGAAGTCGGAGCTCCAGACCTGCGAGAGCGCCATCTGCGGGAGCAGCAGGACCGTGGCCGCCACCGCGAGACCGAGCCCCGTGCGCCGCACCGGGACGCTGAGCCGGGAGGCGCCCTCGATCATCGCCGCGACCGCGATCGGCACGAGGACCACGTCGTACTGGAAGTAGGGCTCCCAGTAGGTGGTGCGGTCGGAGAGGAAGCGCCAGCCGTACGTCGGCAGCGCGACCAGCAGGAGCATCGGCGACCGCAGCGCGAGCAGGCCGGTGGGCACCAGCAGGAACAGCACCGTGCGGACCTTGCTGGAGGCGCCCTCACCGAGGATCCGCACCGCCTCGCCGAGGCTGGTCGGCGCGTAGCTCTCCGCGAAGCTGCCGCTGTCCTGCAGGGTGTGCGGCAGCCAGAGCATCAGCCCGACGAAGCTGACCGCGCCGAAGACCATGGCGCCGGCTCCCCAGCCCCGGGTGCCGCGCACGAACACCACGAACCCCAGGGCCGCGACGGTCAGGCCGAGGTCCTCCTTGACCAGGACCAGGGGCAGCGCCCACAGCACCGCGGTGCGGTGCTGGCCGCGCACCATCGCCGCCATGCTGTAGGCCAGGAGCGGCACGGCGAGGGCCACCTCGTGGAAGTCGAAGCCGATCAGCGCACCGACCCCGGGCGCCAGGCCGTAGCTCACCGCGACCGCCCAGGCCATCAGCCCCGGGGCGGCGGCGCGCATCAGCGGCACCACCCCGAGCGCGACGAGGACGGCCTGCGCGAGCAGGATCGCCACCGGCGAGGGCCACACCCACACCAGCGGGGCGAGCAGCGCCAGCGCCGGGCTGAAGTGCAGGTTGGCGTCGACGGTGTCGGTGACGGGCAGCTGCGGCAGCCGGAGGTGCGCGTAGTCGCGGACGATCGACTCGAAGAAGCCGAGGTCGAAGACGAAGGAGTCCATCCGCTGGTACTGCTGGACCGAGACCGCGCCGTACAGCGCGGCCAGCAGCACGAAGACCAGCAGCGGCTGCCACAGCGGCACCCGCTGCGCCCGCCCGGACGCGACCCGGTCGGCGAGAGCGGGGTCAGCCATCGGCCCGATCGGCCGGACCAGCCACGGCCCGCGTCGGGTCAGTCATCGGCGGCGGCCAGGGCCACCGAGCGGTCCCGGGCGGCCTCCATCGCGGTGATGAACGCGGCCCGGACCTTGTGGTCCTCCAGCTCGCGGATCGCGGCGGCGGTCGTGCCGCCCGGCGAGGTGACCTGCTCGCGGAGCACGGTGGGGTGGGTGCCGGTCTCGCGCAGCAGCTTGGCCGAGCCCACCACGGTCTGCACGACCAGCTCGGTGGCGGTGCTGCGCGGCAGCCCGAGGTGTACGCCGGCCTCGATCATCGCCTCGACCACGAAGAACAGGTAGGCCGGTCCCGACCCCGAGATCGCGGTCACCGCGTCCTGCTGCTTCTCCGGGACCCGGACCACCCGGCCGGTGACCGCGAGCATCCCCTCGGCCAGCGCGAGGTGCTGCTCGTCGCAGTGCGTGCCCGGCGAGATCGCGGCCATGCCCTCGTCGACCAGGGCCGGGGTGTTGGGCATCACCCGCACCACCGCGATGCCGTCGGGGATGTGCCGCTCGATGTAGTCGGTGGTGATGCCGGCGGCCAGGCTGATCAGCACCTGGCCCGCCCGCAGGTGGGGGGCGATCTCGGTGAGCACGTCGCCCATGTCCTGCGGCTTGACGACCAGCGCCACGGTGTCGGCCCGGGCGGCCGCCTCGGTGTTGGCGACCACCGTGACGGCGTACTTCTCCCGCAGCTCGGTGGCCCGCTCGGCACGCTTCTCCCCGACGAGGAGGTCGGCGACGTCGTGACCGCCGCGGATCAGGCCCGACAGGAGGGTCTCCCCCATCACACCGGCACCGATGATCGCGACCGTCATGGCTCCACCTTTCTGGGCCCTACCGGATCCGTTGCCGCACCGGCCCGACGGATCCTGGCGGGAGGTCGGGCGTGGACGGACCGGGGAGGCCTACTTCTGGGAGACGAGGGAACGCAAGAAGAATGTCAGGTTCTGCGGTCGCTCGGCGAGCCTTCGCATCAGGTAGCCGAACCACTCCTCGCCGTAGGGCACGTAGACCCGGACCTTCTCGCCCTGCTCGGCCAACCGCTTCTGCTCCTCGCCGCGGATGCCGTAGAGCATCTGGAACTCATAGCTGCCCGGCATCCGGCCGTTGCGGGTGGCCAGGGCCGCGGCGATCTTGATCATCCGGGGGTCGTGGGTGGCCACCATGGGGTAGCCCTCGCCGGCCATCAGCACCTTCAGGCAGCGCACGTAGGACTTGTCGACGTCGTGCCGGTCCTGGTAGGCCACCTCCTCGGGCTGGTCGTAGGCGCCCTTGCACAGCCGGATCCGGCTGCCCTCGTGGGCGAGCGCCCGACAGTCCTGCTCGGTGCGGTAGAGGTAGGACTGCAGCACGCCACCGGTCTCGGGGAAGTCCTTGCGCAGCTCGCGGAGGATGGCCAGCGTGGCGTCGGTGGTCGTGTAGTCCTCCATGTCGAGGGTGACCATCGTGCCCGCGTTGCGGGCGGCCTGGCAGATCCGGCGGGCGTTCTCGGTGGCCAGCTTGGGCCCCACCTCGGGCAGGGCGAGCCCGATCGCGGTGAGCTTGAGGCTGACCTCGGCGTTGCGTGCCAGCCCGGCCGTGCTGAGTCCCTCGAGGAGGTCGAGGTACGCCGCGACGGTGGCCTCGGCCTGCCCCTCGTCGAGGGTGTCCTCGCCGAGGAAGTCGAGGGTGACGTTGAGCCCGTCCTCGATCAGCTCGCGCGTCGCGGCCACGGCCGAGTCGGTGCTCTCCCCGGGGACGTAGCGGTCGACCATCGCGCCGCTCACCGGCATCCGGGTCACGATCTCCTTGACCCGGTGGCTCCGGGCGAGCAGCAGCAGTGCTTGTCGCAGCACGGGTTCCTCCATCGGGGTCGTCGAGTGCCGCCACGGTACCCGGCACCCACGGCGCTGCGGCAACCACGTGGCCGTGCCTGTCCCCGGGCCCTCTCCGGGTCCGCCTCCGGGTCCGGCGCCGCGCGCTCGGGGTGGCTCAGGCGCTCTGCCGCCGCAGGGTGAGGGCACCCAGGGCGAGCCCGGCGACGACGTACGCCGCGATCAGCGCGGCGTCGACCCACACCTCCGAGGTGGTCGTCGACGAGGCGACGTGCTGCATGGCGTCCACGCCGTAGGAGAGCGGCAGCGCGTCGGAGATGACCTCCAGGACCCGGGGCAGCGCGTCGCGGGGGACGAACAGCCCGCAGAGCAGGATCTGCGGGATCACCAGGGCCGGCATGAACTGCACGGCCTGGAACTCGGTGCGGGCGAACGCCGAGACCAGCAGTCCGAGCGCGGTGCCGAGCACGGCGTCGAGGACGGCGACCACGGTCAGCATCCACACCTCCCCCACGATGCTGAGGTCGAGCAGCCACACGCAGACCCCCACTGCGAGGGCGGACTGGACGGCGGCGACCAGTCCGAACGCCAGCGCGTAGCCCAGCAGGAAGTCGCCCTTGCCCATCGGCATCGCCAGCAGCCGCTCCAGCGTCCCCGACGTGCGCTCGCGCAGCGTGGTCACCGAGGTGACCAGGAACATGATCGTGAACGGAACCAGTGCCAGCAGCGCGGGCCCGAGGTCGGAGAAGCCCCGGCCGGGGACCTCCTGGAACATCCACCACAGCAGCGCCATCAACGCGCACGGCAGCACCAGCAGCATGGCCAGGGTGCGGTGGTCGCGCCGCAGCTGGATGAGCACCCGGGTGGTCACCGCCATCGTGGCCCGGACGCTGAGCGCGCCCGAGGCGGGCCGGGCCTGCTGGTCCTCACGCGTGCTCATGACGCCCTCTCCTGCTGCCGGACGAGGGAGAGGAAGGCGCGCTCGATGTCCTCCGCGTCGGTGGCGCGCAGCAGCCCGTCGGGGGTGTCGTCCGCGATCAGCCGGCCCTCGCGCATCAGCAGCAGCCGGTCGCACCGCGACGCCTCGTCCATCACGTGGCTGGAGACCAGCACGGCGACGCCGGCCTCGGCCAGCCGGTGGAAGGTCCCCCACAGCTCGACGCGGAGCACCGGGTCGAGGCCGACCGTGGGCTCGTCGAGCACCAACAGGTCGGGGCTCCCGAGCAGGGCGACCGCCAGCGAGACGCGCGAGTGCTGCCCGCCCGAGAGCGTCTCGACGACGCTGTCGCGACGGTCCTCGAGGACCACGGTGTGCAGGCTCGCCTCCACGCGGTCATCGCCGACGCCGAGGATCCGCGCGAAGAACCGGAGGTTCTCCAGCACGGTCAGGTCGGCGTACACGCTCGGCGCCTGGGTGACGTAGCCGATCCGGTGGCGCAGGGCGGGAGCACCGGCGGCCTGCCCGAACACCTCGACGTCGCCGTCGGTGATCCGTTGCACGCCCACGAGCGTGCGCATCAGCGTGGTCTTGCCACAGCCCGAGGGGCCGAGCAGGCCGGTGACCTCACCGGCGAGCACCTCGAAGTCGAGCCCGCGCAGCACCTCGACGCCCGCCCGTACGACGTGGAGGCCGCGGACCGTCACCGCGTTATTCATCATACGATGAATTATCCACGGCGAGGCGAGCCCGTCAAGGGGGTGGGAGCTCCCCGTCGAGGTAGCGCTGCAGGGTCGGGCCGTACGTCGCGACGAGGGTCTCCGGCGCCATCGAGGCCAGCGGCTCGACCTCGAGCACGTAGCGCAGCATCACCAGCCCCATCAGCTGGCTGGCCACGTGGGCGATCCGGCGGCGCGGCTCGTCGATCCCCAGCGCCTCGCCCACCGGCCCGAGGATGACCCCGAAGATGCCCTCGCGCAGCAACCGGCGCCCCTCGGGGTCGACCACCCCGCGCACGAGCCCCAGCAGCGGCAGCCGCGCCTGCTCGTCGTCCCAGACCGAGAGGAACGTCCGCACCAGGCGTTCGCCCGCACCGTCCACCCCGGCGGCCAGCACCGGGGCCAGCGCCACGCGCGGGTCCACCGGGAGCTCCAGCGCCGCCACGAACAGGTCGTCCTTGGTGCCGAAGTAGTGGTGCACCAGGGCCGGGTCGACCCCGGCCTCGGCGGCGATCGCCCTCACCGAGGCGCTGCGCAGCCCCCGAGCGGCGAACAACGACCGCGCCGCGGCGAGGATCTCCGACCGGGTGTCCGGCGCCCCGGGCCGACGGCCACGGCTGCTCGCGCGTGCCGAGTCCCCCACCCGACCCCTCACCGGGTCACCCACCGGACTCAGGGCTCCACCGGCTCGGGCCCCGCCGTGGCGAAGTGCAGCCGCGAGAAGGCCAGCGCCTCGAGCAGGTCGGCCCGGCGGGCGTCGCGCGACGCGGCCTTGCGGGTGTTGATCTCGACGACCACGTGCCCGTCGAAGCCTCGGGAGGCCAGCAGCTCCAGGAACGGGCCGCACGGCTGGTTGCCCCGGCCGGGCACCAGGTGCTCGTCCTTGGCCGACCCGCTCCCGTCGGTCATGTGCACGTGCCGGAGGCGGTCGCCGAGCCGGATCGCCATCTCCACCGGGTCGGACTGGGCGGTCGCGGAGTGGGAGAGGTCGATCGTGGCGTTGGCGTAGTCCTCCTCCGAGGGGTCCCACCCGGGCTGGTAGACCTTCATCTCCCGGCGCGACGTGGCCCGCCAGGGGTACATGTTCTCCACCGCGAAGGCGATGCCCGTACGCCGCTCCAGCTCGGCGATGCCCTCCACGAACCGGGTCGCGTACTCACGCTGCCAGCGGAACGGCGGGTGCACGACCACCACGTCGGCCCCGAGCGCCTCGGCCATCTCGGCGCTGCGCTCCAGCTTGGCCCAGGGGTCGGTGCCCCACACCCGTTGGGTGATCAGCAGGCACGGCGCGTGCACGGCACACACCGGGACCTGGTGGTAGTCACGCAGCCGGCGCACCTTCTCGATGCTCTGGCTCACCACGTCGATGCCGACCATCACCTCGACGGCGTCGTAGCCGAGCTGCTCGGCGTAGTCGAAGGCGTGCGTGGTGTTCTCGGGATAGACCGAGGCCGTCGAGAGCGCGAACAGGGGACCCACCGAGCTCTCCGGTCTCAGCCGAGCGCGCTGATCTGGTCGAGCCGGTCCAGGATCACGCCCTCGCGCAGCGCCCACGGGCAGATCTCGAGCTCCGGCAGGTCGAAGACGTCCATGACCGCGGAGGCCACCAGCGCACCCGCGAGCACCTGGTGGGCACGGGTGCCGGAGACGCCCGGCAGGTCGGCGATGGCGTCGCGGTCCATCTCGAGCAGCTTGGGGACCCAGCCGGCGAGCTCGTCGGCCGGCAGCACCCGGCGCACGAACCGGCCCTCGCTGGAGGGTGCGGCGCCGCAGATGCGTGCCAGCGAGCGGAACGTCTTCGAGGTCGCCACCGCGTGGTCGACGGTGCCGCCCTTGAGCAGCGAGCCCGCGTCGTGGGCCACCTGCGTGCGGATCCGCTTGCGCAGCTTGGCCAGCTCCTTCTCCTTCGGCGGGCCGTCGGCGAGGTGGTCGCGGGTGAGCCGTCCGGCACCCAGCGGCAGCGACCACGCGACGTCCGGCGACTCGTCGTCGCCACCGGCGATCTCCAGGGAGCCCCCGCCGATGTCGAAGACGGCCAGGCGGCCCGAGGACCAGCCGAACCAGCGTCGTACGGCGAGGAAGGTGAGCCGGGCCTCGTCCTCCCCGGGCAGCACCTTGATGGCCACGCCGGTCTGCTCCTCGACGTGGGCCAGGACCTCGTCGCAGTTGTCGGAGTCGCGCACCGCGGAGGTGGCGAAGGAGTAGATCTCCTCGCAGCCCTTGTCCTCGGCCAGCCGCAGCGCCTGTCCGACGAACTCGGTCAGCGCCGAGACGCCCTTCTTGCTGACGGTGCCGTCCGGCTCGAGGTGCTCGGCCAGCCGGAGCTGCTCCTTGTAGGAGGACGCCGGCAGCGGCGCCGCGCCGCGGTAGGCGTCGACGACCAGCAGGTGCCCCGTGTTGGAGCCGATGTCGAGCACACCGAGGCGCATGGGCACCACGGTATCGGTCGGACCGCGACCGCGCCCCGGATAGTGTGCTCTGCGTGCCCGAGGTCGACGCTGTCTTTCCCCGTGCGTGGATCGAGTTCCAGGACCCGGCCGACGCCGAGCAGGTCTTCCGCTGCGACCTGACCTGGCTCACCTCCAGCTGGACGTGCATCTTCGGCAACGGCTGCCCGGGCATCTACTCCAGCGCTCCCGAGGTGGGGTGCTGCACCCTCGGCGCCCACTTCGCCGACAAGGAGGACGAGGACCGGGTCGCCGCCTGGGTGGCCCGGCTCGACGACGACGGCTGGGAGAAGCGCGACCAGGCCGTGGGCAAGCGCGGCCAGGTGGTCCGCAAGGGCTGGGTGGACAAGGACGACGAGGGCGAGCGCAAGACCCGAGTCGTCGACGGCGCGTGCATCTTCCACAACTCGCGCGGCTTCGTCGGGGGCTACGGGTGCGCGCTGCACGCCCAGGCGCTGCGCGAGGGGGTGCACTTCGTGGAGACCAAGCCGGACGTGTGCTGGCAGCTGCCGCTGCGGCGTACGTTCCGCGACGTCGAGCGACCCGACGGCACGACGTACGTCGAGGTCTCGATCGGCGAGTACGACCGTGGCGGCTGGGGTCCGGGCGGGCACGACTTCGACTGGTACTGCACCGGCAACACCGAGGCCCACGTCGCCGCCGAGCCGGTGTACCTCACCAGCGCCACCGAGCTGGTCACGCTGATGGGGCAGGCGGCGTACGACGTGCTCGCCGCGCGCTGCGAGGCGCACCTCCGCTCGCGCTCCGCGCTGGCGCTGCACCCGGCCTCACCGCCTCTGCACTGACCCCTGCACGGACCGGCCCCGACCCCGGCCCTGACCCCGGTGTCGGGGACCCGTCGGTGGCTTGTGAGAATCAACTATGCGTCTCGACCACATCGTCTTCGCGGCCGGACCCGGGGGGTTGTCCGGCACCACCACTCGCCTGTCGGCACTGCTGGGCGAGGAGTTCGTCACCGGTGGCATCCATCCGCGCTTCGGCACCCGCAACTCGATCCTGCCGCTGAGCGACCACACCTACCTCGAGGTCGTCGAGGTCCTCGACCACCCCGCCTCGGACAAGGCGCCGTTCGGCCAGGCCGTGCGGGCCCGCTCGGAGCTCGGCGGCGGCTGGCTGGGCTGGGTCGTCGCGGTCGACGACATCG
Source organism: uncultured Actinomycetota bacterium (assembly GCA_963815595.1). Classification (GTDB taxonomy): domain Bacteria; phylum Actinomycetota; class Actinomycetes; order Propionibacteriales; family Nocardioidaceae; genus Marmoricola. Next base: position 145,648 of record CAWFHA010000001.1, read on the forward strand.
CCCCGCACGAGGCCCGGCTCGGTCGCGAGGCCGTCAACGGCAACCGCCACCGTCCCGACGGCACCGAGCTGCTGTGGAAGCAGCTCGGCGTACGCGGCCTCCAGGCCGACCCGCAGCTGCCGTTCTTCATCGAGTGGAACGCCCCGCCCGAGCTGCACCCCAGCAACGGCGCCACCGGGCAGGTCTCGCTGGACTGCCTGGAGATCGCCGGCGACCCCGCCCGCGTCTCGGAGTGGCTGGGCCAGTCGGTCGACGCGCCCCTGGAGGCGGTCAAGGTCGAGTGGGTCGCCCCCAACGGCACCCCGGGGATCGTCGCCGCGAAGTTCCAGACCCCCAACGGGCTCGTCCGGATCTAGTCCGTCCGGCTCGTGACGGGCACCGACGCGTCCGCCTCGGAGGCTGCTGCGCACCTGGCCCCGGGAGCTGTGCCCAGCCCCAACATCTGGCACCACCCGCAGGTCTACGAGGTGGAGAACCGCGCGGTCGACCGCGCCGGTGTCCTGGTCTCGTTGATGCGCTCGCTCGCTCCCTGGGACGGGCTCGACGTGCTCGACGTCGGCTGCGGCACGGGTTTCCACCTGCCGCTGTTCGCGGAGGCTGCGCGGACGGTCACCGGGGTCGAGCCCCACGGCGACCTGGCCGCGATCGCCCGCCGGCGTACCCGACGGCTCCCGCACGTCCGCGTCGAGCACGGCTCGGCGACGGCGCTGCCGCTGCCCGACCGGTCGGTGGACGTGATGCACGCGCGGTGGGCCTACTTCTTCGGACCGGGCTGCGAGCCGGGGCTGGCCGAGCTCGACCGGGTCATGCGACCGGGATCGCGGGCCTTCGTGATCGACAACGACCCGACGCGCTCGACGTTCGGGGCCTGGTTCCGGCAGGGCTACCCCGACCACGACGCGGAGGCGGTGGCGGCGTTCTGGACCTCCCACGGCTGGGCCCGGCACCCGGCCGACATCGCCTGGACCTTCGAGGATCGCGAGGACCTCGAGGCCGTGGTCCGGATCGAGTTCCCGGCCGCCGTCGCCGAGGACATCCTCGCCCGCCACCCGGGCACCTCGGTCGACTACGCGGTCGACGTGTGGTCGCGGACCTGGTGACCCGCGGACGTCATACGAAGTGGCTGCTCCGGCGACCAGCTCGTATGACGTCCCGGGGTCCGCGTAGGACGTCATACGAAGTGGCTGCTCCGGCGACCAGCTCGTATGACGTCCCGGGGTCCGCGTGCCGGGAGGGCGTCAGCGGCGTACGCCGGCGTCCCGCGGGCCGAGGGCGGCGGCGGAGATGCCCAGCCACAGCGGGATCGCGAGGGCGGCCACCCAGCTGGTGAACGGCACCAGCGTGAGCAGCGCCAGCACGGCGCCGGTGACCCACACCCCGGCCGGCAGGTGCCGTCGCGCGAGCGCAGCCGCCGTGGTGAGGGCGAGCCCCGGGGCGTACCTGGCCAGCTCGGTCAGGTTCGCCAGCAGGGCCGTGCTTTCACCCACTCCTGGTCCGGGCTCGCCCAGCATCTCGGTGGCAATGACCGCACCGGCGCCGAACGACGCGTAGTAGGCCACGAAGAGGATGGCGACGCCGGCACCGGCCATCCCTGCCACCCGGCCCGGGAATCCCGGGATCGCCGCGGCGAGGCGTGCTGCCGCCACGAGGAGCAGGGCGCCGGCGACCGCGGCGACGCCGGCTCCCACCTGGAGCATGGCGGCGTCGCCCACGAGTGAGGCCGTGATCTCCGCACCGGTGTCACCGGAGAAGCTGCACAGGGCGAACGGGACGAGCGCCAGCGCCGCGGCGCCGCCCGAGGCGACCCTGGACAGGGTGTCGGTGGCGGTCGCGTCACCGTGCTGGGTGGAGGTGTCGACAGACATGGGTCTCTCCGATCCGTGACATGGCGCCGGGTGCGCCGTCTGGGTGGAACCTAGGAGCGTGCCGGCACCTGCGACCTCCACCGTCCGGCCACAGTCCCTCTGTCGCAGGACAGAGGACGCGCGGCCCGCGGGACCATACGATCGGCCCGTGCCACGTCTCCCGCGGTCCACGGTGGTCCGGGACCTCCTCGCCGGCACCGCCGTGACGGTGGTGGCCCAGGCCGAGCTGCTGCTGCTCGACGAAGCCCAGGTCGAGGGCGGGGTCCTCGGCCACCTCCTGGTCAACCTGCTGATCCTGCCGGCGCTCGCCATCCGCCGGGTGTCCCCCCTCGGCTCGATCCTGGTGGCCGCGCTGGGGTTCGCCGTCGAGCCGCTGATGGGTCCGGCACCCGTCGCGACGCCGTACCTGGTCCTGCTCTTCCTGCTCGGCTCGCTCGGCTGGTACGCCACCACGCGGTCCGGCGCCCTGGGTGTCGTTGTGACGCTCGTGGGCGGGCTGTCCTACGACGTGACCACCCGCGACTTCCGGTGGGCCGACCTCGTCGTCAACGCCGTGATCATCGTCGCGGTCTGGGCGGCGGCACACCTGATGCGCCGGGCCACCGACCGGCGCGTCAGCGCCGAGCTCGAACGCGACCGGGCCGCGCGCGAGGCCGTCGCCGCCGAGCGCGAGCGGATCTCCCGCGACCTGCACGACTCGATGGCCCACGCACTCACCCTGATCACCCTGCAGGCGGGTGGTGCCCGCGAGCGTGCGGACGCCGGCCCCACCCAGGACAGCCTCCGGGCGATCGAGCGGACCGGGCGCGAGGCGCTCGCCGACCTGCACCGGTTCCTGGACCTGCTCGGCCCCGCCGAGGAAGAGGCTCCCGGCATCGCCGATCTGCCCGACCTCGTCGACGGCGTTCGTCACGGCGGGCTGGACGTGGACCTCGACGTACGCGTCGAGGCGGAGCTCACGCCGAGCGTGTCGACGGCCGTCTACCGGGTCGTCCAGGAGGGGCTGACCAACGTGGTGAGACACAGCGACACCGGTCGAGCACGCGTCGAGGTGTCCAGCTGTGAAGGCATGGTGGTGGCCCGCGTCGCGGACCGCGGGTCGGCGAGACCCACGACGGTGCAGGGGACCGGACGAGGTCTCGTGGGCCTGCGCGAACGGCTCGCCCTCTTCGACGGCACCCTGACCGCACACCGCGACGGCAGCGGGTGGCTGCTGGAGGCCCGCATCCCGCTCGGGACCAGCCGGTGACCCCGCTCAGACTGGTCGTGGTCGACGACGAGCCGCTGGTCCGGCAGGGGCTGCGCACGGTGCTCGAGCTCGACCCCGACCTGCAGGTGGTCGCCGAGGCCGGGGACGGGCTGGAGGCGGTCGAGCGGGTCCGTGCGCACCGGCCCGACCTGCTGCTGGTCGACATCCGGATGCCGCGCCTCGACGGCATCGAGACCACCCGCAGGATCACGGCCGACCCGGGCCTGTCGGGCACCCGGGTCGTGGTCCTGACCACGTTCGCCGACGACGCCCTGCTCGTCGCCGCGGTACGCGCCGGTGCCTGCGGCTACCTGCTCAAGAGCATGCCGCCGGAGGACATCCGGTCAGCGGTGCACGCCACCGCCCGCGGGCAGACGTCGGTCGCCCCCCGACTGGTCGAGCGGCTGCTGCAGACCTACGCCCGGACGCACACACCGCGTTCGCCGGTCCTCGACCGGTTGACCGAGCGCGAGACCGCGGTGCTGCGCGAGGTGGCGGCCGGCCGATCCAACGTGGAGATCGGCGAACGGCTCTACGTCAGCGAGGGGACCGTGAAGACCCATGTGGCCGCGATCCTGCGCAAGCTCGAGGTCCGGGACCGCACCCAGGCCGCCGTGGCGGCGTACGAGCTCGGGCTGGTGCGGCCGCAGGGCTGACGCGCGCGGGACGTCATACGAAGTGGCTGCTCGGGCGACCAGGTCGTATGACGTCCCGGGGCTCGCGCGCAGGACGTCATACGAAGTGGCTGCTCGGGCGACCAGGTCGTATGACGTCCCGGGCCGCGCGGTCAGGAGCGCTGGCTGGAGCGGCGTACGACGAGGGAGGGGCGCAGCATCCGGCCCCGGTCGCCGAACGGCTTGTGCGCGAGCACCAGGTGCAGGATCCGCACCAGCTCGACCGCCACCTGCTCGAGCGGCTGGCGCACCGAGGAGAGCCCGGGATAGGTGACCTGCGCGGCCAGGGAGTCGTCGAAGCCGACCACGCCGACGTCCGGTCCGGGCCGCAGTCCGCGCTCCGCGCAGGCGTGCAGCACCCCGATCCCCAGGGTGTCGCTGGCGCAGACGAACCCGGTGATCGAGGGGTCCTCCAGCAGCTCGTGGGCGGCCATCCGCGCGGCGTCGACGTTGTCGCTGATGCGTACGCCGAGCCCGCGCGGATCGTGCCCGGCGGTGCGGAGCGCGCTCTCCCAGCCGCTGCGCCGGTCCTCCCCGATCCGCGAGGTCTTCTCCCAGCCCAGCCAGGCCAGGCGGCGGTGCCCCTGCTCGAGGAGGTGCTCGGTGGCGATCCGGGCGCCGTACGCGCCGTCGACGTCCACCCAGGCGTAGTCGGCGTCCGGGTCGTCCCAGGGACGACCGAAGGCCACGAAGGGTGCACCGCGCTCGGCGAGGAACCCGGCCTGCGGGGTGCCCGCGTAGGTGTCGGTCACCACGAAGGCGTCCACGGCGGTGGAGCGCAGCAGGTCGTCGTAGCCGTCCAGCGGGTCCTTGGGGTCCCCGGAGAACAGCAGCACGTGGTGACCGGTGCGGGAGGCCGCCTCCACCACGCTGTGCAGGAACCGGTCCATCAGCGCGTTGCTGGTGCCCTCCTGGGCGGGCTCGAAGCGCAGGCCGACGAGGTGGGAGGAGCGGGTGCGCAGCTGGCGGGCGGCCCGGTTGGGTGAGTAGCCGAGGCGCTCGATCACCGACCGCACCCGGACGAGCGTGTCCGGGCGCAGCAGCTCGGGGTTGTTCAGCGCGTTGGACACCGTCTGGCGCGAGACCCCGGCCGCGTCGGCCACGGTGGCCAGCGTGGGCGGGCTCGCCGGGGCGGGCAGGGGGCGTCCCTGCCGTGACGCGGGTCGGCTGGTGGGCTGACTCATCGAGGTCTCCGAGCGCTTGATCGTTCCAATCCTAGCCTCCGGGTACCCCGTCGAGCACGTCGTACCCACCCTGTGTCGGTCCTCTCCCCTAGCGTGCGCACCATGGCGAAACCACCGGCGAAGACCCCCCGCGCGACCTACCACTGCTCCGAGTGCGGTTGGGAGACCGGCAAGTGGGTCGGGCGGTGCGGCGAGTGCCAGGCCTGGGGCACGGTGGTCGAGCGCTCGGCGCCCCGCAGCCGCGTGCAGGCCGGCCCGGTGACGGCACCGGCTCGGCCGATCGGCGAGGTGCCCATCGAGGACTCGCTGGCTCGCACCAGCGGCGTGCCCGAGCTCGACCGGGTGCTCGGCGGCGGGCTGGTGCCCGGCGCTGCGATCCTGATCGCGGGCGAGCCCGGCGTGGGCAAGTCGACGCTGCTGCTCGAGGTCGCGGCGCAGACCGCCCGGCTGCGCCACCGGGTCCTCTACGTCACCGGCGAGGAGTCCGCCGCGCAGGTGCGGATGCGCGCCGACCGCACCGGCGGCATCCAGGCCGAGCTCTACCTCGCCGCCGAGACCGACCTCGGGGCGGTGCTCGGCCACGTGGAGGAGGTCAAGCCGACGCTGCTGGTGATCGACTCGGTGCAGACCATCAGTGCCGGCGACGTCGACGGCGTCCCGGGCGGGGTCACCCAGGTCAAGGAGGTCTCCGCCGCGCTGATCCGGATGGCCAAGCTGCGCAACATCACCCTGGTGATCATCGGGCACGTCACCAAGGACGGCACGATCGCCGGGCCCCGGGTGCTCGAGCACCTCGTCGACGTCGTGCTGCAGTTCGAGGGCGAGCGCACCTCGCGGCTGCGGATGGTGCGGGCGGTGAAGAACCGGTACGGCCCGGTCGACGAGGTCGGCTGCTTCGACCTCTCCGCCGAGGGCATCGAGGCGATCACCGACCCCACGGGGCTGTTCCTCGACACCCGGCACGGCCCCGTGCCCGGCACCTGCGTGGCCGTGGCCCTGGAGGGTCGGCGCCCCCTGCTGAGCGAGGTGCAGGCGCTGGTGACCAGCAGCGCCGGCGATCGGCCGCGGCGTACGACGTCCGGGGTCGACTCCTCCCGGGTGGCGATGATCATCGCCGTGCTCCAGCAGCACGCCGGCATCCGGCTCACCTCCTCCGACGTGTTCGTCTCCAGCGTCGGGGGCGCCCGGCTCACCGAGCCGAGCAACGACGTGGCCATCGCCCTGGCCATCGCCTCCGCCTGGCTCGGTCGGCCCCTGGCGCGCAACGTGGTGGCCATCGGCGAGCTCGGGCTCTCCGGTGAGCTGCGGCGAGCCCGCGACCTCGGCGTACGACTGGCCGAGGCCGGGCGGATGGGCTTCCGGTCCGCCCTCGTGCCGGCGATCGGGACGGAGAGCGCCGGCAACAGCCGCGTGCTCGACGGCATGCGGGTCGTCGACGTGGACAACATCGCCCGCGCGCTCACGCTCCTCGGGCTCGACCACCGGCACGACCAGCAGACCGGGCTGTCCTGAGCGGGCCTTCCCCGATCGTGCCGGGGCGGGCCGACGGTCCGCGAGTCGGCCGGTCCCCGCACGCGCGGCGCGACACGCCCTAGACTCCGAGCGTGGCTTCCCCCGACCGCCTCGACGACGCGACGCGCCTGCGCCGGACCCTGGCCGTGATGGCTCCCGGCACCTCCTTGCGCGACGGGCTCGAGCGCATCCTGCGCGGCCGGACGGGGGCGCTGATCGTGCTGGGCCACGATGCCCACGTCGAGGGCATCCTCACCGGCGGCTTCACCCTGGACGTACCGTTCTCGCCGACTGCGCTGCGCGAGCTGGCCAAGATGGACGGCGCCATCGTGGTCGACGGTGACATCTCGCGCATCCACCGCGCCAACGTGCACCTGATGCCCGACCACACGATCCCCTCCGAGGAGACCGGCACCCGCCACCGCACCGCGGACCGCGTCGCCAAGCAGACCGGTGCGCCGGTGATCTCGGTGTCGCAGTCGATGCAGATCATCGCGATCTACGTCGGTCACATCCGCTACGTGCTCGAGGACTCCGGCTCGATCCTGGCGCGCGCCAACCAGGCCCTGGCGACCCTCGAGCGTTACAAGACGCGGCTCGACGAGGTCTCCAGCACGCTCTCCGCCCTGGAGATCGAGGACCTGGTCACCGTCCGTGACGTCGCCGTGGTCGCCCAGCGCCTGGAGATGGTCAGCCGGATCGCCCGGGAGATCGACGACTACGTCAACGAGCTCGGCACCGACGGCCGGCTGCTCTCCCTCCAGCTCGAGGAGCTGGTCACCGGGGTGGAGGCGGAGCGGAGCCTCGTCGTCCGCGACTACCAGCCAGCGGGCCGGCGTACCGAGTCCGCCGCGGCCGCGGTCCTCGCCGAGCTCGAGGCGCTCTCCCCCGCGGACCTCGTCGACATCGCCTGCGTCTCCCGGGCCGTGGGCCTCGGCCAGGGCGAGCACCTCGACGGCGCCGTCACGCCGCGCGGCTACCGCCTGCTCGCCCGCGTCCCGCGCCTCCCCCCGTCGGTCGTGGACCGCCTCGTGGAGCACTTCGAGACCCTCCAGAAGCTGCTCTCCGCCAGCGTCGAGGACCTCCAGGCCGTCGACGGCGTCGGCGAGCTGCGTGCCCGCAGCGTCCGCGAGGGCCTCTCCCGGCTCGCCGAGTCCAGCATCCTGGAGCGCTACGTCTGAGCCGGGCTGCCGGAGTACCCGGTTCACCGGGTACTCATGGTCCTCCCGGGCGGTGCAGTGCCCCCGAGAACCGCTGCGTGCGCCGTACGCCGCTCAGCGGTCGGTGGGCTTGCCGGACGGTTTCGGGGCCGGCTTCGGGGCCGGCTTCGGGGCCGGCTCGGTGCTCGACCCGCTCGACCCCGACGACCCGCCGGCCCGGCCGGGCGCGGTCGAGGACTTCTGGCTGCGGGGCTTGGCGGTCTTGGTGACCACCTCGGGCTCGGCGGCGGTGACCTCGAACTGCACGTCGTTCGGCGTCGAGCCGTAGGCGGCGGCGTACACGTGGTAGAAGCCCGGGAGCGCCCAGTCGGTCTGGCCCGGGCACCCGGGCTCCGAGCGGCGACCGCTCCAGGTGAGGTCGACGGTGCTCGGCACGCCGCTGCGCACGACCACCTCCGACTCGGGGATGGCCCGTTCGCAGTCCTGGCTGGACCAGATCCGGTCCTTGCCGCTGGTGATCTTCACCACGACCGTCTCCGGGGAGACGGTGAACGTGCAGGCGGGCTGCAGGCCCTGCAGGGCCAGGCTGATCGTGATCGGTCCGCCACCCGGCGCGCGGGGCACCGAGGGCAGCACGCGCACCTCGTCGTCGCGGCAGGCGCCGCTGGGGGGCAGCAGCACGGTCTTGCCCTTGGTCCGCGGCGTCCGGGTGGGGGCCACGGGCCCGACCGTGATCGACGGGGAGGCCGCGGGCGGTCGGACCGCGGTGGTGCTGGCCTCGACGTCACCCGACTCCGGGTCGGTGCCGGTGCCGCCGACGAGCCGACCGATCCCGAACACCAGCAGCAGCGCCAGGCCGAGCAGCATGCCCCGCCGGACCCAGTAGACGCGTCGGGGCAGGCGTCCACGCGGCTGCCCCATCGAACCCATGCGCGCCACGGTAGTCAGCGGTCCGCCCCGTTCGGTGGTGCAACGCCGGACCTCCCCCGACCCGATCAGCACGGCGCTGAACGGGGTCCGCGGCCCCCGGGTCCAGACTCGCTGGCCCGACCCGGCAGGCTGGAGGCCCGATGAGCACGCTGCACGCCCCGATCCTGCGCTGGTACGGCGACCACGCCCGCGACCTGCCCTGGCGCGGCCCCGACGTCACGCCGTGGGCGGTGCTGGTCTCGGAGTTCATGCTCCAGCAGACCCCGGTCGCCCGCGTGCTCCCGGTCTTCGAGACCTGGTTGGAGACCTGGCCCACACCCGCCGCCCTGGCCGAGGCCCCCAGCGGCGAGGCGGTGCGCGCCTGGGGCCGCCTCGGGTACCCCCGGCGGGCGCTGCGGCTGCACGCCGCGGCCCGAGCGATCCTCGAGCGGCACGGCGGCGAGGTGCCGGCGTCGTACGACGACCTGCGGGCCCTGCCCGGCGTCGGGGACTACACCGCCAGCGCCGTGGCCTCCTTCGCCCACGGCGAGCGGCACGCGGTGCTCGACACCAACGTGCGCCGCGTGCTGGCCCGCGCGGTCGCCGGAGTGGAGTTCCCGGCCGCGTCGGTCACCCGGGCCGAGCGCACCCTCGCGGAGTCGCTGGTGCCCGAGGAGGACCCGGCCACCTGGGCGGTGGCGGTGATGGAGCTCGGCGCGCTGGTGTGCACGGCCGCGAACCCGAGGTGTGCCGCCTGCCCGGTCAGCGACGGCTGCGCCTGGACGATCGCCGGCCGTCCGGCGTACGACGGACCGCCGCGCCGCGGGCAGGCCTGGGCCGGCACCGACCGGATGGTGCGCGGTCGGCTGATGGCGGTGCTGCGCGAGAGTGAGGGCAGCGTCTCCCGGGAGCGCCTCGCGGCGGCCTGGGCGGGAGGCGAGCAGCGCGACCGGGCGCTGCGCAGCCTGCTGGCCGACGGGCTGGTCGTGGAGACCCCGGAGGGGCGGTTCGCCCTGCCGGAGTGACCGGCACCGCCCTGGAACGCCGAGACGGCGCACCCGGGACCCGGGTGCGCCGTCTCGTCGGCGTTGCTCAGTCGTTCTTGGGGATGTCCACCGGACCGTCGCTGTCGTCGGGACCGCCGACCGGCTCCAGCGGCGGAACGTCGGGCAGCTGGCCCTTGCTGCTGCCGGAGAAGGTGAACGCCGCTGCGGCGCCCTCGCCCTCGACGTCGACCAGGACGATCTGCCCGGGGCCGACCTCGCCGTAGAGCATCTTCTCGGCGAGCACGTCCTCGATCTCGCGCTGCACCGTGCGGCGCAGCGGACGGGCGCCCAGCACCGGGTCGAACCCGCGCGTGGCGAGCAGGTCCTTGGCGGCCTGGGTCAGCTCCAGCGACATGTCGCGGTCCTTGAGCCGCAGCTCCACCGAGGCGACCATGTTGTCGACCATCGAGATGATCTGCTCCTTGGTCAGCGGCGGGAACACGATGATCTCGTCGACACGGTTGAGGAACTCGGGCCGGAAGTGCTGCTTGAGCTCCTCGGTGACCTTGTTCTTCATCCGGTCGTAGTCCCCGGCCTCCCCGGCCTGGTTGAAGCCGAGGCTGACGCCCTTGGAGATGTCCCGGGTGCCGAGGTTGGTGGTCATGATGATCACGGTGTTCTTGAAGTCGACCACCCGGCCCTGGCTGTCGGTCAGGCGACCTTCCTCCAGGATCTGCAACAGGCTGTTGAAGATGTCCGGGTGCGCCTTCTCCACCTCGTCGAAGAGGACCACGGAGAACGGCTTGCGCCGCACCTTCTCGGTGAGCTGGCCGCCCTCCTCGTAGCCCACGTAGCCGGGAGGGGAGCCGAAGAGCCGCGAGACGGTGTGCTTCTCGGAGAACTCCGACATGTCGAGCTGGATCAGCGCGTCCTCGTCGCCGAAGAGGAACTCCGCCAGCGTCTTGGACAGCCAGGTCTTCCCGACCCCGGACGGACCGGCGAAGATGAACGACCCGCCGGGACGCTTGGGGTCCTTCAGGCCGGCACGCGTACGCCGGATCGCCCGGCTGAGCGCCTTGACGGCCTCCTCCTGGCCGATGACCCGCTTGTGCAGCTCGTCCTCCATCTTGAGCAGCCGGGTGGACTCCTCCTCGGAGAGCTTCACGATCGGGATGCCGGTCGCCACGGCGAGCACCTCGGCGATCAGCTCCTCGTCGACCTCGGCGACGACGTCCATGTCGCCGGCGCGCCACTGCTTCTCGCGCTCGCCCTTGGCCAGGATCAGCTGCTTCTCCTCGTCGCGCAGGCGAGCGGCGGCCTCGAAGTCCTGGCCGTCGATGGCGCCCTCCTTGCGGCGGCGTACGTCGGCGATCTTCTCGTCGAACTCGCGCAGGTCCGGCGGGGCGGTCATCCGGCGGATGCGCAGCCGCGAGCCGGCCTCGTCGATCAGGTCGATCGCCTTGTCGGGCAGGAACCGGTCGGAGATGTAGCGGTCGGCGAGGGTGGCGGCCGAGACCAGCGCCTCGTCGGTGATCGTGACCCGGTGGTGCGCCTCGTAGCGGTCGCGCAGGCCCTTGAGCATCTCGATCGTGTGCGCGATCGAGGGCTCGTTGACCTGGATCGGCTGGAAGCGGCGCTCCAGCGCGGCGTCCTTCTCGAGGTGCTTGCGGTACTCGTCGAGCGTGGTCGCACCGATCGTCTGCAGCTCACCGCGGGCCAGCATCGGCTTGAGGATGCTGGCGGCGTCGATCGCGCCCTCGGCAGCGCCCGCACCGACGAGGGTGTGGATCTCGTCGATGAACAGCACGATGTCGCCGCGGGTGCGGATCTCCTTGAGGACCTTCTTCAGCCGCTCCTCGAAGTCACCGCGGTAGCGCGAGCCGGCGACGAGCGCACCGAGGTCGAGGGTGTAGATCTGCTTGTCCTTCAGCGTCTCGGGCACGTCGCCGCGCACGATGTCCTGGGCCAGGCCCTCGACGATCGTGGTCTTGCCGACGCCGGGCTCACCGATCAGCACGGGGTTGTTCTTCGTACGCCGGGACAGGATCTGCATGACCCGCTCGATCTCCTGCTCGCGCCCGATCACCGGGTCGAGCTTGCCCTCCTTGGCCGCCTGGGTCAGGTTGCGGCCGAACTGGTCGAGCACCAGCGAGCTGGAGGGGGCGGCCTCGGGGGCGGTGCCCGCGGTCTGCTGCTCCTTGCCCTGGTAGCCCGACAGCAGCTGGATCACCTGCTGGCGCACCCGGTTGAGGTCCGCGCCGAGCTTGTGCAGCACCTGGGCGGCGACGCCCTCGCCCTCGCGGATCAGGCCGAGCAGGATGTGCTCGGTGCCGATGTAGTTGTGGCCGAGCTGCAGCGCCTCGCGCAGGGACAGCTCGAGGACCTTCTTGGCCCGGGGGGTGAAGGGGATGTGGCCGCTGGGGGCCTGCTGGCCCTGGCCGATGATCTCCTCGACCTGGGCGCGCACGGCCTCCAGGGAGACCCCGAGGCTCTCCAGGGCCTTCGCCGCGATGCCGTCGCCCTCGTGGATCAGGCCGAGCAGGATGTGCTCGGTGCCGATGTAGTTGTGCGAGAGCATGCGGGCCTCTTCCTGGGCCAGCACGACGACTCGTCGGGCTCGGTCGGTGAACCGCTCGAACATGTGGATCTCCTCAGGCGTCTGCGGGGTCGACTCGTGCGCCCCGCACGGTCTGTTCAACCCTCCGCCCAGCCTACGTGTTCCGGCCAGCGAGGGTTATCGCTCTCAGCGAACACGACGAACGGGGCCGGTCCGGGACCTGCGCCCAGGGCGACCGAGAGCGGCGTACGGCACCCTCAGCGGGCGTCGTCCGGCGTGGCCGGACGGGTCAGGCGGAAGACCTCGGGTGGACGGCCCCACTCGTCGCGCCCGAGCCGGGAGACCGGTCGCAGGTGCTCCATCGCCGGGTGGCCGTCCTCGAGCGCGTCGCTGCGCACCGTGATCGCGACCACGGCACCGAAGACCACGAAGGCGTGCCCCACCTCCACGATCCGTTCGAGCCGGCACTCGATCGAGGCCGGCGACTCGGCCACCCGCTCCGGGCCGACGACCTGGGAGGCCTCGGTGGTGATGCCGAGCTCGACGGCCTCGTCGTCGCCGTGCTCGAAGGGCGCACTGCTGGCGTTGACCTGCTCGAGCATCGACTCGGAGCTGAAGTTGACCACGAACTCGCCGGTGGCCTCGATGTTGCGCACGGTGTCCTTGCGGCCCAGCGAGCTGAACAGCACCACGGGCGGGCGGCCGCTGGCGACGGTGAAGAACGAGTGCGGCGCCAGGTTGCCGCGCCCGTCCGCGTCCACGGTGGAGACCCAGGCGATCGGACGGGGCACCACCAGTGCGGTCAGCAGCCGGTAGGCGTTGATGCCGGGGTCGGCGGGGTCGAAGACCGTGCGGTCCGAGGAAGTCATGCCGCTCAGGCTAGAGGTCACCGACAGCACGCCGAGCGGGCACTGCGCGTACGCCGGAGCACGCCGAGCGGGCACTGCGCGCACGCCGGAGCACGCCGAGCGGGCACTGCGCGCACACGAGGTGTGCGTCCAGTGCCCGCTCGGCGTGCTGACGCGTACGTCCAGTGCCCGGTCGGGGGCGCGGTCAGTGCGCGGCGGCGTACGCCTCGCGCACCTCGGCCGAGACCCGGCCGCGCTCGGGTACGTCGAAGCCGTTCTCCCGGGCCCACGCACGGATCTCGGCCGGGGCGGTGCCGCTCGCGGCCTTGGCCCCGCTGCGGCGACCGCTGCGGGAGACCGGGCGGGCGTGCGCCACGTACGGCGCCAGCGCCTCGCGGAGGTTCTTCGCGTTCTTGGAGTTCAGGTCGATCGCGAACTCCTTGCCGTCGAGACCGAACGTCACGGTCTCTTCCGCGTCGGTCTCGTCGATGTCGTCGACGAGCTGAATGTGCACTTTCTGAGCCATTGGGGATTCGCCGTCCTCAGGTATTGCGGGAATGCTGATAACGGCTTCACACTAACAGGCCACGTGCTGAGACAGCGGCACTCACTCGGGCCGGAGAAGGGGAAACAGGATCGTTTCCCGAATGCTCGCCCCGGTGAGCAGCATGACCAGGCGGTCGACTCCCATTCCCATGCCTCCGGCGGGCGGCATGCCGTACTCCATCGCCTTGAGGAAGACCTCGTCGAGCTCCATCGCCTCGGGGTCGCCCTGCGCGGCGAGCAGCGACTGCTGCTCCAGCCGGTGGCGCTGCTCCACGGGATCGTTGAGCTCGGAGTACGCCGGGGCGAGCTCGATCCCGTCGATGATCAGGTCCCAGGCCTCGTTGACCCCCGGTCGGGACCGGTGCGGCTTGGCGAGCGGTTTGACCGCTGCCGGGTAATCCATCACGAATGTGGGTTGCACAAGGTGGTGCTCGACAAGTTGTTCGTAGAGCTCGACAACTATTTCGGCGGCATTCCAGTGCGGTTGCAGCTCGATCTCGTGCTGGGCCGCGTGCTTTCTCAGGGAATCCTCAGCAGTTTCGGCGTCGATCTCCTCCCCGAGGGCCTCGGAAACCAGGTCCAGAATCGAGGCCTGCCGCCATTCGGCCTCGAGATCTATTTCGACACCGGAGCGTCCGGTGATCACGGTGCGCCCCACGGCCCGTGCCGCGTCGAGCACCAGCGCCCGGGTCAGCTCCATCATCGTGAACTGGTCGCCGTAGGCCTCGTAGGCCTCCAGCATCGAGAACTCCGCCGCGTGGGTGGAGTCCAGGCCCTCGTTGCGGAAGGTGCGACCGATCTCGTAGACCCGGTCCACGCCGCCGATCATCGCGCGCTTGAGGTCGAGCTCGAGCGCGATCCGCAGCAGCATGTCCTGGTCGAGGGCGTTGAGGTGGGTCCGGAACGGCCGTGCCGCCGCGCCCCCGTTGGTGAGCTGCAGGATCGGGGTCTCGACCTCGGTGTAGCCGCGCTCGTCCAGCGTGGTCCGCAGGCTGCGCAGCACCGTCGCCTTGGTGCGCACCATCTCGCGGGCCTCGGGGCGGATCATCATGTCGACGTACCGCAGCCGGATCCGGGCCTCGTCGGACAGGGGTCGGTGCTCGTTGGGCAGCGGTCGCAGGGTCTTGGCCGCCAGCTCCCACTCGGTGGCCGCGACGGACAGCTCGCCGCGGCGGCTGGTGATCACCTCGCCGCGCACGGCCAGCAGGTCGCCGATGTCGACCAGCGCCTTGAAGTCGGCCAGCGACTCCTCGCCGACCTCGGCCAGGCTCAGCATGACCTGGATCTCCGAGCCGTCGCCCTCGCGCAGGCGGGCGAAGCAGAGCTTGCCGGTGTTGCGCTGGAAGATGACCCGGCCGGTGATGGCGACCTGCTCGCCGGTGCGGGTGTCCGGCTCGAGCTCCCCGGCCTCCAGCTGCGGGTCGTAGGCCTCGCGGATCTGCCGGACGGTGTGCGTGCGCGGCACGGTCACCGGGTAGGGCTGCTTGCCGCTGTCCAGCAGGCGCTGACGCTTCTCCCGGCGTACCCGGATCTGCTCGGGCAGCTCGTCGACCGCCTCGCTCGGGGCAGGGGTGGGCGAGGACGGGGGGTGGGTCATGCGGCCAAGGCTAGAAGACCTGGATAGTCCGATGCATTCGGACCCTTTTCCAGCACCGGGAAGGGGCCGAACGTATCGGACTATCCGGCTTGCCGGCTCAGCTGTTGCGGGCGAAGACGAGCTCGAGGCCGAGCAGGGTGAGCCAGGGCTGGTGGTCGGTCAGCGAGCGGCACTCCTCGACCACGATCGGGGCGAGACCGCCGGTGGCGATGACGTTGACGTCCTCGACGGGTACGCCGAGCTCGGCGATCATCCGCTCCACGATCCCGTCGACCTGGCTGGCGAAGCCGAAGACGAGGCCCGACTGGAGCGCCTCGACGGTGTTCTTCGCGATCACGGTGCGAGGCCGCAGCAGCTCGACCTTGCGCAGCTGGGCGCCTCGGCGGCCCAGCGCCTCGAGGGAGATGTCGATGCCGGGGGCGATCGCACCGCCGACGTACTCCCCGCGCGGGCTGACCACGTCGAAGGTGGTGGCGGTGCCGAAGTCGACGACGATCGCCGGTCCGTCGTACAGCGTGGCCGCGGCGAGCGCATTGACGACGCGGTCGGCGCCGACCTCGCGGGGGTTGTCCATCAGCACCGGTACGCCGGTGCGCACGCCCGGCTCGACGACGACCTTGGGCAGCGTGCCGTAGTGGCGCACGAGCATGTCGCGCCACTCGTGCAGCACCGCCGGCACGGTCGCGCACACCGCGATCCCCTGGGTGCGGTCGGCCACGGTGCTCCCGCGCAGCAGCCCCTGGATCAGCACCGCCCACTCGTCGGCGGTGCGGCGCTCGTCGGTGGCCACCCGCCAGTGGTCGAGCACGGCCCCGTCCTCGACGAGTCCCAGGACCGTGTGGGAGTTGCCGATGTCGGCGCACAGCAGCATCATCCGAGGTCCGCCCCGAGGCGGACCCAGGTCCGCAGCCGCGCACGCGCACCGGCACCGAGGCGCGGAGACGTCACCGGCCGGCCCCGCGACCGGTCGGCACCATGGCCCGGGGTGCGTCGCCGCGGAGGAGGTCGCTGCCCGGCGGGACCTCGGCGGGGTCGGAGCCGGTGCGTACGACGCGGTTGTGCTCGTCGACGAAGACCACGTGCGGCTCCAGCGCCCGCGCCTCCGCGGTGTCCATCTGCCCGTAGGCGATCAGGATCACCACGTCTCCGGGGTGCACCAGGTGGGCGGCCGCGCCGTTGATGCCGAGTACGCCGGAGCCGCGCTCGCCGGCGATCGTGTAGGTCTGCAGCCGGGCCCCGTTGGTCACGTCGACGATGTGCACGAGCTCGCCGGGGAGCAGGTCGGCGGCGTCGAGCAGGTCCTCGTCGACGGTGACCGAGCCGACGTAGTGCAGGTCGGCCTGGGTCACCGTGGCGCGGTGGATCTTGCTGGTCATCATCGTGCGCAGCATCAGGACCTCCCGGTCACGAGGGCTGGTCCGAGACGGGCTCCGAGGCGGGCTCCGGGACGGGCCCCGAGACGGGCTCCGGGACGGGCTCCGGGACGGGCTCGCGGCGGGCCGGAGCGGTGCCCAGCGTCATGGCGAGGTTGTCGATCAGCCGGGTGCCGCCGACCCGGGCCGCGATCAGCAGCCGGGCCGGGCCGGTCTCCGGCGCCGGACCGAGGTCGGGGTCGGTCAGCTCGAGGTAGCCCAGGTCGACGCCGTGGGCGCGTCGCAGCTCGGCCCGGGCGGCGGCGAGCGCCGCGTCCGCGCCGTACTTCGCCGCGGCGCGGGCGGCGTACAGGGTGCGGGCCAGCGCGGCCGCGCGGCCCCGGTCGTCGCCCTCGAGGTAGCGGTTGCGGCTCGAGAGCGCCAGGCCGTCCGGCTCCCGCACCGTCTCGGCGCCGACGACGTCGAGCCCCAGGCAGAGGTCGGAGACCATCCGGCGCACCAGCACCAGCTGCTGGTAGTCCTTCTCGCCGAAGACCGCCACGTCGGGGCGCACCAGCCCGAACAGCTTGGCCACCACGGTGAGCACTCCGGCGAAGTGGCCGGGCCGCACCGCCCCCTCCAGGACCGTCGCCAGCGGACCGGGATCGACCGTGACCTGCGGGTCCCCGCCCGGGTAGACCTCCTCCACCGAGGGCGCGAACACCACGTCCGCACCGTGCTCGGCGCACACCTCGAGGTCGGCCTCGAACGTCCGCGGGTAGCGGTCGAGGTCCTCGCCCGGACCGAACTGCATCGGGTTGACGAAGACCGAGACCACGAGCGGGGCGTCGGCGCCGATCTCGGCGCGGCACCGGTCGAGCAGCGCCGCGTGCCCTGCGTGCAGCGCTCCCATCGTGGGCACCAGCCCGACGGGGCGGGGACGGGCGGCGAGCACCTCCGCCAGCTCCTCGCGCGTCCGGGCGAGGAGGGGGCGGGAGGTCATCGCAGTCCGGGTCCGGTACGGCGCCGCGCCGCCTGGCCCGGCACCGCCGGGGAGGTCGGACGGGAGGGTTCGGGTGTCCGATCCACAGGAGCCTCGCCGACCCGGGCCATGGCCTCGTCGAGCATCGCGACGATGCGGGCGGCGCGGATGGGCAGCAGCCGGCCGTCGAGCACGGCCCGGTCGGCCGTGGCGCGCGCCATGGCGACGTACGACGGGATCGTGGCGGGCGCGTTGTCGGCGATGTCCTGGAGGTGGGCGTGCACCGTCCTGACGTCACCACGCACGATCGGACCGGTCAGCGCGGCGTCGCCCTGGGCCAGGGCGTTGTCGAGGGCGGCGGAGAGCAGCGGGCGCAGCGTGGCGGCCGGGTCCTCGGCGCCGGAGGCGGCGAGCAGCTCCATCGCCTGGCTGACCAGGGTGACCAGGTGGTTGGCCCCGTGCGCCAGACCGGCGTGGTAGAGCGTGCGCTTGGCCTCGGGGACCCACAGCGCGATCCCGCGCAGGTCGGCGACCAGGCCCTCGGCGTACTCCCGCTCGGCGTCGCCGGCGGTCATCCCGAACACGCAGCCGGTCAGCCGGTCGAGGTCGAGCTCGGTGCCGGTGAAGGTCATCGCGGGGTGCATCGCGATCGGGCGCGCGCCGACCGCGGTGGCGGCGTGCAGCACGGCGAGGCCGTGGCGGCCCGAGGTGTGGCACACGACCTGGCCCGCGCGGAGCGCGCCGGCCCCGGCGAGCTGGGTGGCGACGTTCTCCAGCATGTCGTCGGGCACGGTCAGCAGGAGCAGGTCGCAGGCACGCGCGACGTCGGTGGGCTTGGCCCGGCGCACTCCGGGCAGCAGCGTCTCGATGCGCTGCAGCGACGCCGCGGAGTCGCCCGCGGCGGCCACCACGTCGTGACCGGCGGCGCGCAGGGCGGCAGCGAGGACGGCACCGACGCGGCCGGCGCCGACAACCCCGATTCGGGCCATCAGACTCATCGCCTTTCGTTCCAGTCCACTGGGGGTACCGGACTACTCGTTGACTCGTACACCTCAACGGTACTGGCCGCGGCGAGGTCACGGCGAGGCCCGGGGCCGGTGTGCTACCTCACACGACGGGCGATGCTGACCACGAGGTCCTCCACGTCCAGCGTGACCGCCTCGACGTCCTCGACGCCCCCGACGCCCTCCCGCGCGCTCCCCGGGTCGCCCAGGCCGTGGCGTCGCAGCCACAGGTGCATCGGCACGTCGGCGAGCTTCGCGGCGCACTCCGCGCGGGTCCAGCGGCGCCAGAAGTCCTCGACGCCGAAGCGGGCGCCGAGGCGGGCAGGCGGCGGCCGGTCGCGGATCTCGGCGTCCACGACGGTCCCCGGCTCGCCGTACCAGCCCACGACGCGCCCGTCGGACACGCGCGAGCGGGTCACCGCGTCGGCGTTCTCCGTCTCGTCGCCCACGCGCAGGTGCGCGCGTACGTCCAGTGCCCGCTCGGCGTCGTACGGCGTGCGCGCAGTGCCCGCTCGGCGTCGTACGGCGTGCGCGCAGTGCCCGCTCGGCGGTTGCTCAGATCGAGCCGGCACCGTCGACCACGATCGACTGCCCGTTGATGTTGGTGTGCTCCAGGAGCAGCATCCGGACGACGGGGACGACCTCCTCGGGCGTGGTCAGCCGGCCGGTCGGCGTACGCCGCAGGATCGCGGCGAGCTGCGTCTGCCCCAGCACCGCCGACATCTCGGAGGCGAAGAAGCCCGGGGCCACGGCGTTGGCCAGCACGCGACCCGAGAACTCCCGCGCCAGCGAGCGGGTCGCGGCGTCGAGCCCGCCCTTGGTCGAGGAGTACGCCACCAGGCCCGGGTAGCCGCGCTGCCCGCAGATCGAGGTGACGTTGACCAGCCGGCCACGCCGGCCCTTGCCGAGCAGGCGCCTCAGCCAGAAGCGGGTGAGCACCAGCGGTGCGGTGAGGTTGGTGCCGATGATCTGCTCGATGCGGTCGGCGGGGGTGTGCACGTGCAGGGAGTCCTGGCCGATGGCCGCGTTGTTGACCAGCGCGTCGACCACGCCGAGCTTGCCCTCGACCTCCTTGACGAACGCCTGGCAGGCCTTGTCGTCGGTGATGTCGACCGACCCGAAGTGGGCGCTGTCGGGGTAGCGCCGGGCCAGCTCCTCCAGCTCCGGGGTGACGGTGCGGGCGAAGGCAGCGACCTTGAGTCCCTGCTCGAGCAGGTCGGTGACCATGGCCAGACCCAGGCCGCGCGAGGCGCCCGAGATCAGCACCACGGTCGCGGGGGGCACCGGGGTGAGCTCCTCGGCCGAGGCCGGGGAGGTGTCCGCGGGAGCGGGGTTGTCGACGGCCGGGTTGTCGGCGGGCGGGTTCTCAGACATCGCTCTTCAGCGTCTCCTTCTGGGGGATGGAGTCGAGCAGCTTGATCCGGCGGGGCACGCCGTACTCCGGCAGCCGCTCCTGGCACCAGCGACCGAGCTCGGCCAGCGTGTCGGGGGCGGTGGTCTCACCCGAGCGCAGCACCACGTCGGCGACCACCATGGTGCCCACCAGCGGCGCCTTGCGGCCGCGCACGTGGGCCCACACGACCTCGGGGTGGGACTGGAGGACCGAGCGCACCATGCCGGCCGAGACCTTGGCCCCGCCGACGTTGATCTCGTCCTGGCTGGTGCGGCCGGTGATCAGCACGCGGCCGTCCTCGACCACGACCGCGTCGCCGGTGCGGACGGCGCCGTCGAGACCCTCGCCGTGGTGCGGGGAGCTGATCACCAGCTCACCGTCCTCCACGGCCAGTCGCGGCCGGCCCGGGACGTCCCGCTCGAGCCACTCCACGGGGAAGCCGGCGCGCCCGTCGTGCACCACGATCGAGGCGCCCAGCTCGGAGGAGGCGTAGATCCAGGAGACCCGCGCGTGCGGGAACAGCCCGGTCAGCTGGTCGAGCACGGCCTGGTCGACCGGCTCGCCGCCCAGGCTGACCTGCTGCAGCGGCACCTTCGCCAGCGCGTCGCCGTGACTCATGATCGTCTGCCGCCAGAACGTCGGGGTGCCGGACGCCGCGGTCACGCCGTGCTCGATCCCTGCCTCGACCCAGCCGTCCAGGTCGGCGGGGTCCACCACGACCAGGTCCTGGCCGGGGCTGCCCAGGCCGAGGGTGACCACCTGCCACCAGGCGTAGGTGCCCGGTGAGTAGGGGCACAGCCAACGCCGTGGTGCCATCTCGCCGGCCACCGTGGTCAGCGAGGACAGGGTGTGCCCGATCCGCTTGGGGCGGCCGGTGGACCCCGAGGTCAGCAGCCACACCCGTCCGGGCTCGGGCTCACGCGGGCTCGCCGTACTGTCCGCCTCGTCGCCGACCAGGGTGAACCCCGCGTCCAGCAGCTCGGTGCGCAGCCCCTGTTCCATCCGGCCGCGGGCGACCACCAGGAGCTCGGCACCCGTGCGCGCGTGCGCCCAGACCGCCGGCAGCGCGTCGAAGGAGGACGGGACGACGACCGCCGCCGGCGCGGGCAGGTCGAGCGTGGGCAGCTCCGCCCAGGTCGTGGTCGCGCCGGAGCGCGCGTCGACCAGCGCGTTGGCCGCGCCGGGCACGTCGGCAGCCACGGGACCCGCGGGCAACCGTCAGGCCTGCTGGATCTCGGTGAGCAGGTCGAGCACGTCGCCCACCGTGGTGATCTGCCGCAGCCCGGCCGCGTCGAAGTTGAGCTCCTCGTCGATCTCGTCCTCCACCCGCAGCGCGAGCTCGGAGAAGTCCAGCGACCGGAAGCCGATCTGCTGGAGGTCGGCGCCGTCGTCGGCGGGCAGGGACTTGCCCTGCGCTTCGAGGACCTCGCCCATCAGGGTGCGCAACTGGTCGCGGGACACAGCACTCATGGCGGCAGACTACCGTTGCCCTGACGCACTCCCCCGTCGGTGTACGGGGGTCGTCCCGACGCGAGGAGGACCCACATGCTGCGCCCCGCCGGCGAGGCCGACGTCGAGGCCATGCGCGCGTGGCGCAACCAGCCCGTCAACCGCGAGGCCAGCATCCAGTCCCACGAGATCGGCGCCGACGAGCACCGGGCCTGGTGGGATCGGACCCAGGCCGATCCGAGCCGCCGGGTGCTGGTCTTCGAGCACGACGGACGGCCGCTCGGGGTGGTCACCTTCTTCGACCTCGACCTCGACGGTCCCGAGCGCACCGGGGCATGGGGCTTCTACCTCGACGCCGACACGACCGGAGCCGAGGGGACGACGATGATGGCCTGGATGCAGGTGATGAAGGAGGCCACGCGCTACGCCTTCGACGACGAGGACGGTCCGCGGCTCGACGTGCTGACCGGGGAGGTGCTGGCCGGCAACGACGCCGTACGCGCCATGAACCGCCGCTTCCGCTTCACCGAGGGTGAGCCCGAGCAGCGCGAGGTCGACGGGCGCACGATCACCGTGCACCCCATCTCCCTGCGCCGCGAGGACCGCCGCACACCGAAGGGAACCAGCCGATGACCGATCTGCCCACGGGTGCCGCCACCCGCCCGATCGAGGTCGCGGGACGGACCATCGGCCCCGACGCCGAGCCGTTCGTGATCGCCGAGATGTCGGGCAACCACAACGGCGACCTCGAGCGCGCCCTCGACATCGTGCGGGCCGCGGGCGAGGCGGGCGCGCACGCGCTGAAGATCCAGACCTACACCGCCGACACGATCACCCTCGACGTCGACTCCCCGATGTTCCGCCTCAGCAAGGACCACCCGCTGTGGCCCGACCGCCGTCTCTACGACCTCTACACCGAGGCGCACACGCCGTGGGACTGGCACGAGCCGATCTTCTCGCTGGCCCAGGAGCTGGGCATGGTGGCCTTCTCGGCGCCCTTCGACCCGACCGCCGTCGACTTCCTCGTGGGGCTGGGCGTGCCGATGATCAAGTCGGCGTCGAGCGAGATCACCGACCTGCCGCTCATCCGGGCGATCGCGGGCAGCGGCCTGCCCACGATCATCTCCACCGGTACGGCGACCCTCGGTGAGATCGACCAGGCCGTCCGGGCCGCCCGCGAGACCGGCAACGAGGACCTCGTCGTGCTGTCCTGCACCGCCTCCTACCCCGCTCCTCCGGAGAGCTCCAACCTGCGCGGGATCCCGGTGCTGCGTGACGCCCTCGACGTCCAGGTGGGTCTCTCCGACCACACCCTGGGCATCGGCGCGTCCGTGGCCGCGATCGCGATGGGCGCCACCGTGATCGAGAAGCACCTGACCCTGTCGCGGGACGAGGGCGGGGTCGACGCCGACTTCTCCCTCGACCCCGGCGAGTTCGCCGCCCTCGTCAGCGAGACCCGGATCGCCTGGCAGGCGATGGGCGAGGCCCGGATCGGCCCGAAGAAGATCGAGGCCGAGGGGCTCCGCTTCCGCCGCTCGTTGTTCGTCAGCCGCGACGTCAGGGCCGGCGAGGTGGTCAGCGCCGACAACGTGCGCTCGGTGCGTCCGGCCGACGGCATGCCCCCCGACTCCTTCGGTGACCTGGAGGGACGGGTCTTCCGCGTCGACGCTGCGAAGGGCACCCCGATGTCGCTGGACCTGCTCTAGGTCTCAGCTCGCGACGCGCTTGACCTTCACGCCCCAGTTGACCGGCGTGGGCTCGCCGTCGACGAGCTTGCGGGCCCGTACGAACACCGGACCGGCTCCTGCCGGCAGCACGAACTCGTGGTGCCCGTCGGACTCCTCGACCAGGGTGTCGAGGACCGGCTGACCCTGCACGTCGACGACCTCGACCTGGACCGGCGTGGAGAGGCCGACCTTGCGGTCCTCGGCGAGCTCGCGGGCGGCGCGCAGCGGGTGCTTGACCTTGGCCCGGCGGCCCTCGAGCCGCTCGCCCCCGGCACCGCGCGCGGTGAGCCGCACCCGGACCGGTGCTCCCTCGGCGTCGGGGTTGACCACGAAGAAGCCGGGGTTGGCGGCGGCGATCGGCGTGTGCTCCACCCCCGGGCGGCCGGTCAGGGCGTGCGGCCGGACGCGCTCCTCCAGGGGGTCGACCATCATCCGCGCGACGCAGAGGCCGACCAGGGAGTCCTCGAGCTCGCGCTCGGTGCTCCACGCCGGGGCGTGGCGAGGGTGCTCGAGACCCACCATCACCAGTCCGGACTCGCCGATCTCCTCGGCCGCCAGCTCGAAGCTGAGGTGCTGCCGGACGATCCCGTCGTCGGCCCTGCGCAGCGCCAGCACGGCCAGGCCCCGGGTCCGTCCCTGGGCGGTCACCTCGACCAGGCGGTGCCGGTCGGTCACGTCGGAGGGGACGTACTCCTCCTCGTCGGGGATCGGCTCGCCCTGCTGGCGCAGCATGTGCCGGTCCCACATCGCGGTGGAGATGTCGTCGGCGAGCAGACGGAGGGTGATGCGCACGCTGGTGCGCGGCTCCGCGAGCTTGACGCCGAGCAGCCCGACCGGGCGCACCAGCCGGGAGAGCCGCCGCGGCGCACGGCTGGCCCCGTCGACGATCGACAGCGCGGAGTCGGAGCCCTTGCCCAGGACGCCCGGGACCTCGAGCGGGACGATCGGGGCGTCGAACTCGGTGCCCAGCTGCAGGCTGGGGAGCCGGAAGTTCCCGGCCGTCGACGGCGCGGGGTTCACAGCGCACCCACCGGAGCAAGCAGGTCGGCGATGGTCTCGGGGTCCTGGCGCCAGTCGATCCTGGTCAGGAAGGGGTCCCGACGGCGCCAGAGCCGGCGTACGGAGGTGAACGCCGCCTCCGCGTCGACCTCGGTCTGCAGCATGTTGATCATCAGCAGGTTGAACAGCTCGTCGCCCTCGCCCACCTGCCACTGCTGCACCAGGCCGGAGGGCACGTCGCTGCCGGAGCGGTAGAACCACGCCCACAGCCGCGCCCGCTCGACCTGCTCGGGGGTGATCAGCACCTTGCCCGCGATCAGGCCCTCGATGTGGTCGCCGAGCATCTCGAAGTACTCCTCCGGGTCCTCGGCGACCTCGGTGAAGCCGCACTTGCTCCACTCCGACCAGCCCGACTGCAGCGCGGGGATGCCCAGCGCGGGGTACTCGTTGCTGACGCTGCCGCGCACGGTCAGCACCAGGTCGGTGAGCGCGGTCAGGAAGTTCTTCGACAGGTCCAGGCTGCGCATGAAGCGCATGTGCGGGTGCTGCTCGTAACGGTGAGCGCAGCGGTCGAAGAACTCCGAGGCGTCGTACATCGGCTGGTGCGGGTGGTCCAGGAAGAGCCAGTTGGCCTCGTCGTGCCCGGCGGCGTACTCCGCGGTGCGCTCGAACCACTCACCGAGGTCCGCGAAGGCCTCCACGTTGGTGCCCAACGCGTCGGAGACGGCGTGGTTGAACACGCTGATCACCGGCTTGGCCGGGTCGAGCTCGACGCGGCGGGCGGCGTAGGTGCGCACCACCGACCGGTCGTCGGCGCCCCGCAGGTCGACGCTGGAGTAGCTGCGCCCGGCGCGCCACCACGACGGACGGCCCAGGGTCGCCTTGGCCCGCCACATGGTCAGCTCGCGGCTGCGGGCGAGCACCTCCCGGTTGGCCCAGATGTGCCGCTCGAAGAACTCGCCGATCTCGTCGGTCAGGCCCGCGCGGATCGGCATCCCCGGGCGCACCTGCTCGGGGAAGAGGGCATAGGCCTTCAGACCGCCGGTGGACTGCGGGAACAGCACCGGCACGTCGTGCCGGATCGCCGCCTCCACCGCGAGGCCGAAGTTGTTGTAGTCGACGTGGCTGGAGACCAGGGCGACGACCTCGTTGCGCTCGATCAGCGCGTCGTAGACCTTCGCGAACTCGCGGCTGCGCGCCGCGACCTGCTCGCGCTTGGCCTCGTGCTCGGGGGTGCCCTCGAGCCGGGCCACGCGTGCCATCCGGCAGGCGGTGGCGTAGACGATGTCGTCGAAGGCCTGCTGCGGGATGCCCGAGTCGGGCAGGTCGCCGCCGAGGTCCACGCCCGCGACCACGAGCTCCTCGGCGGTGCCGGCGACCCGCTGGTCGACCAGTGCGTGGGCGTCGAAGACCGCCTCGGCGCCGTACGCGACCGCCATCTGCCGGATCTCGTCGAGGTTGAAGTAGGTCCAGACGATCTGGTTCCAGTCCTCGTCGGCGCCGCTGTAGACGACCAGGCGAGCCGGCTCGATGCGGCGCAGCGCGTTGGCGACGGTGAGGTTGCGCAGGGTGACGCGCAGGTCCTGGCTCATCGCCTCCACCAGGATGATCCGCTCGTCCTGGGGCAGCACGTTGACCTTCCAGAACGCGCTGGCCGTCTCGCAGAAGGGGGTGAAGTCGGTCAGCTCGCGCACGCGGCAGTTATATCAACCACGACCCGGGTCAGCTCGGCTGCACATGCGCGAGGAGGGCGTCGGCCACCCGCTCACGTCCGCGACCGTCCACCAACCGACTCCCGGACCGGCGCAGGCCGGCCCGGGCGGCGTCGTCGCCCAGCAGCCTGCCGAGCACCTCGACCGCCTCCGTCGGGTCGTCGCGCAGCTCCTCGATCCGGCCCAGCCCGGCGACGGCCCCCGAGGCCACGACCCGCTCGTAGGAGACCACCTGGTTGTCGGCCACGCAGACGAAGGCACAGGCGGCCCCCAGGCAGAGCAGCTCCCACGACGAGGTGCCCGCCGCGCTCACCACCAGGTCGGCGGCCACCACCTCGCTCGCCAGTGCGGAGGTGGGCTCGATGACCCGCACCCGCTGGCCGGGCCCGGGCTCGACCTCGGCGAGCTCGGTGCGCAGCGGCTCGGTGGCCCCCACCACCCGGAGGTCCAGCGGCGCACCGGTCGCCACCAGGGCCCGGGTGACCACCGGGGCTGCCCCGAAGGCGTCGGTGCCGCCGAAGAACGCGAAGACCCGCGGCCCGATCGAGTCAGGAGCTGAGGCCGCCGGCTCGGCGCCCCCGACCCGGGCGTCGCGGATCTCGTCGCGCATCAGGGCGTGCTCGAGGCCGGCGAGACGGACGCTGCCGTCCGGCAGCGGCCAGTCGTCGTGCTCGGCGCCGATGTTCTGGTCGACCAGCACGTCACCGTCCTTGCCGGCCGGGTCGCCGTCGACGATGGCCAGGGTCGGGGCCACGCGGCGTACGGCGGTGTAGGCGGCCGGCGGCAGCACGTAGGAGTCGAGGACCACCGCGTCTGCGGCACGCGCCTGCACGACCAGCCCCTCGACGGAGTCCGGTGGCTGCACCCAGCCGAACCCGCGCCGGAGCAGCTGCTCGCGCGCGAACGGGACGCTCCCGGCGTCCGCGGAGAAGACGACCTCGAACCCGCGGCCGGCGAACTCCTCGGCCAGGGCCACGCAGCGCATCAGGTGGCCCACGCCGTACTCCGGGCCGACGTCGCAGCGCACCAGGAGCGTCCGGATCCGGGACAACCCGTCGCCTCCTCGCCGTGGGTCCATGGGTCAGCGTCGGCCCACGGTATCGTCAAGCCGGTTGTCAACGGCGGGCTGCGACCCGCCACTGTGCTCAGACGGGAAGGCCACGACACAGTGTCAGAACTGAGCGGTTCCAGCATCCTGATCACCGGGGGCACGGGCTCCTTCGGCAAGGCGTTCATCACCCACGCCCTCGAGCACCTCAACCCCAAGCGGCTGGTGGTGTTCTCCCGCGACGAGCTCAAGCAGTACGAGGTCCGCCAGCTGTTCAAGGACGACCCGCGCCTGCGCTGGTTCATCGGCGACATCCGCGACGAGCGGCGGCTGCTGCGCGCCATGCACAACGTCGACTACGTCGTGCACGCCGCCGCGCTCAAGCAGGTCGACACCGCGGAGTACAACCCGTTCGAGTTCGTCAAGACCAACGTGCTGGGCAGCCAGAACGTCATCGAGGCGGCCATCGACACCGGCGTGAAGAAGGTGGTGGCGCTCTCGACCGACAAGGCCTCGAGCCCGATCAACCTCTACGGCGCGACCAAGCTGACCGCCGACAAGCTCTTCGTGACCGGCAACCACTACGCGGCGGCGTACGACACCCGTTTCGCCGTGGTCCGCTACGGCAACGTGATGGGCAGCCGGGGCTCGGTGATCCCGTTCTTCGCCCGCCTCGCCGAGGCCGGCCAGTCGCTGCCGATCACCGACCTGCGCTGCACCCGCTTCTTCATCACCCTGCCCCAGGCCGTGCAGATGGTGGTCGACTCCTTCGACATGATGCAGGGCGGCGAGCTGCTGGTGCCGCGGATCCCGTCGATGAAGGTCACCGACCTGGCCCAGGCGATCGCCCCCGGCGCGGAGATGCACGACGTGGGCCTGCGCCCCGGCGAGAAGCTCCACGAGGAGATGATCAGCCCCGAGGAGGGCCGGCGCGCGGTCGTCGTCGCCGACGGCAAGTACTACGTGATCCAGCCCGACCTGGCGACCTGGGGCTACACGCCGCCGCCGGACGGCAAGCCGGTCGAGGACGGCTTCTTCTTCCGCTCCGACAGCAACGACCAGTGGTACTCCGAGGAGGAGATCCGCGCGATCATCCAGGCGGGCATCTGATGCTCCCCTACGGGCGCCAGTCCATGTCCGAGGAGGACATCGAGGCGGTCACCGCCGTGCTGCGCGGCGACTGGCTGACCACCGGCCCGACCGTCACCGAGTTCGAGGAGGCCATCGGCAAGGTCGCCGGCGGCCACCGCGCGGTCAGCTGCACCTCGGGCACCGCGGCGCTGCACATCGCCTACTCGGCGCTGCGGCTCGGCGCGGGCGACCAGGTCGTGACCACGCCGATGACCTTCGTGGCCACCGCCTCCTGCGCCTCGGTCCTCGGCGCCGAGATCGTCTTCGCCGACGTGGAGGAGGACACCGCCCTGCTCGACCCGGCCGCGGTGGAGGCTGCGGTCACCGACCGCACCCGCGTCGTCGCCGCCGTCGACTTCGCCGGCCACCCCGCCGACTACGACGCGCTCCAGCCGATCGCCGACCGGGTCGGCGCCCTGACGCTGGACGACGCCGCCCACTCCATCGGTGGCACCTACCGCGGCCGGCCGGTCGGCGACCTGGCCGACCTGACCACGCTGTCGTTCTTCCCGACCAAGAACCTCACCACCGGCGAGGGCGGTGCGGTGGTCTGCCGCGACCCCGAGATCGCGCAGCGCGCCCACGAGTTCCACTTCATCGGCCTGGTCCGCGACCCCGAGCGGTTCGCGATCACCGACGAGGGCCCGTGGCACCAGGAGGTCCACGAGCTCGGCCTGAACTACCGGCTCACCGACATCGCCTCCGCCCTGGGGCTGGCGCAGCTGCGCCGCCTCGAGTCGTTCAAGCAGCGGCGCGCGGAGATCACGGCCCGCTACAACGCAGCGTTCGCGGACGTCGACGGACTCCGGACGCCGACGCAGCGTGACGACGTCGACCCGGCCTGGCACCTCTACCCGGTCCGCGTGCTCGACGGACGCCGGCGCGAGGTGTTCGAGGCGATGCGGGCGCGCGGCATCGGCGTGCAGGTCAACTACATCCCGGTCTACTGGCACCCGGTGTACGCCGACCTCGGCTACCGCCGCGGCATGTGCCCCAACGCCGAGACGTTCTACGCCGAGGAGCTCTCGCTGCCGCTCTACCCCGACCTGACCGACGCCCAGGTCGACCAGGTCATCGAGACCCTCGTCGACGTGGTCCGCTGAACTGATGAGCACCCCGGCTGCCGAGGCACCCCGCGTCCGCGTCGTGCTGCAGTCACGGCTCAGCTCGACCCGGCTCCCGGGCAAGGCGCTGCTCACCGCCGCCGGCCGGCCGATGGTGGTCCTCGCGGCGCAGCGCGCCGGGTCGACCGGGGCCGAGGTCGTGGTGGCCACCTCCGACCGCCCCGAGGACGACGTCGTCGCGACCGCGGTCACCGACGCGGGGATCCGCGTGGTGCGGGGTCCGCTGGACGACCCGCTGCGCCGGTTCGTCCTCGCCGCCGAGGACCTCGCCGACCACGACGTGGTCGTCCGGCTGACGGCCGACAACGTGGTGCCCGACGGGTCGCTGGTGGACCTGCTCGTCGAGGCGCTCGGCGGCTCGGCGTACGTGCGCGTCGGCGGGGACGACCCCGCGCTGCCGTACGGGGTCGCCGGGGAGGCGTTCACCGCCCTGGCGCTGCGCGAGGCCGACAAGGAGGCCACCGAGGCAGCCGACCGCGAGCACGTGACGCCGTACGTCCGCCGGGTGCACGGTGACCGGCGCGCGGGCGTGCCCGACGTACCCCCCGACTGGGCCGGGCTGCGGTGCACGGTGGACACCCTCGACGACTACGTCGCCCTGTCCCGGGTCCTGACCGGGGTGGTCGACCCCGTGCACGTCGACTGGCGCGACCTGTGCGACCGCGTGGCCAGCCTGTCGGCGCGCGTCGCCCCGGCGCCGCCGCGCCGGGAGAACCCCCTCGGGCAGGGGCCGGTGGTGCTCGGCACGGTGCAGCTCGGGGTGGCGTACGGCGCCGCCAACCGGGTCGGCCTGCCCGACGAGACCAGCGCGGGCGGCGTCCTCGCGGCCGCCGCTGCTGCCGGCGTCACCCACCTGGACACCGCACGGGCGTACGGCGACTCCGAGCGTCGTGTCGGTCGGGCACTGGCCCGGGGTCTCTGCGAGCACCTCGGCGTGGTCACCAAGGTCCGCCCGCTCGACGACGTACCTCCCGACGCCCCGGCGGGCTGGGGCGCCGAGGCGGTGCTGGCCTCCGCACAGACGAGCCTGCGGCTGCTCGGCACCTCCGCCGTCGACGCACTGCTCCTGCACCGGGCCGCCGACTGGCACCGGCCCGGCGTCCGAGACGGGTTGCTGCAGCTGCGCGACGAGGGGCACACCCGGGTCGTCGGCGCCTCGCTGTCGACGCCCGAGGAGCTGCTGGACCTGCTCGCCGACGACGAGCTCGGGTACGTCCAGCTGCCCTTCAACCTGCTCGACCGGCGCTGGCTGGCCGACGAGGTCGCCGCCGCGCTGGCGGACCGGCCCGACGTCGTGGTCACCACCCGGAGCGCCTACCTGCAGGGGCTGCTCCTCGACCCCGCCGCACGCTGGCCGGCCAACGCCGGCCTCGACCAGGCCGACCTCCTCGCCCGGGTCGGCGCCCTGGTGACCGACCTGGGCCGCGAGTCGGCCGCCGACCTGTGCCTGGCCTGGGTGCTCGGTCACTCCTGGGTGACCTCGGTCGTGGTCGGCGCCGAGTCCGCGGCACAGGTCGCGGACACCGCGCGGCTCAGCCGCCGACCACCCCTGTCCGCCGACGAGATCGCCCACGTGGCCGAGGTGCTGCCACCCGGAGGCCCCGACCTCGTCGACCCCTCGCGATGGAGGATGCCGTGAACGACCTCTTCGACCTGACCGGGAGCGTCGCCATCGTGAGCGGCGCATCCGGTCGTCTCGGCCCCTCGATGGTCGATGCGCTGGCCAGTGCCGGCGCGCACGTGATCGCGGTCGCCCGGGACGTCGGCCGGCTCGAGGAGGCCCTGGGCGAGGTCCCGGCCGAGCTGCGCAGCTGCGACATCACCTCCCCCGACTGGCCGGCCCTCGTGGCGTCGGTCGCCGAGGAGCACGGCCGGGTCGACGTACTCGTCAACAACGCGCACGTGGGCCGCGGCGGGTCGCTGCGCCTCGCCCGGCCCGAGGACTTCGCCGAGGCGTTCGGGCTCGCGGTGACCGCCACCGCCGACGGCATCAACGCCGCCCGGGAGGGCCTGCGCGCCTCCGCCGACCTCGGCGGCCCGGCCTCGGTCGTCAACATCGCCTCGATGTACGGCGTGGTCGCGCCCGACCCGCGGGTCTACGACTCCGAGGAGGGTCGCAACCCCCCGGCGTACGGCGCCGCCAAGGCCGCCATGCTCCAGCTCACCCGCTACGCCGCGGCCGAGCTCGCCCCCGAGGGCATCCGGGTCAACGCGCTCACCCTCGGCCCGTTCCCCGGCGAGGCCACCCCGGAGACCGAGGCGCTCTTCGACCGCATCGCCCAGCGCACCATGCTCGGTCGCCTCGGCCGTCCCGAGGAGGTCGCCAGCGCCCTGCTCTTCCTCGCCTCCCCCGCCTCGTCGTACGTCACCGGCTCCACGGTCACCGTCGACGGCGGCTGGACCGCCTGGTGACCATGACCTCGCCCGACGCCGGTTGAGCCTGTCGAAACCAAGCCGTACGCCGACCCGCTGATGGTCGAGCAACCCACGTGCAGGTCGAGCAGCGCTTGTCCTGAGCCTGTCGAAGTTGCTGGTCGAGCAGCGAGCGAAGCGAGCGATCAGTCGAGACCCCGTGAGCCGAAAAGCAGCCGCACCCCACGCTGGTCGAGCCTGTCGAAACCAAGCCGTACGCCGCCCGTTTGCAGGTCGAGCAGCGCTTGTCCTGAGCCTGTCGAAGGGAGCGACCTGGTTGCTGGTCGAGCAGCGAGCGAAGCGAGCGATCAGTCGAGACCCCGCACCCCGACAAGCGGCCGCAACCACACGCTGGTTGAGCCTGTCGAAACCATGGCGTACGGCGATCGACGCTGGTCGAGCAGCGCTTGTCCTGAGCCTGTCGAAAGGAGCGACCTGGTTGCTGGTCGAGCAGCGAGCGAAGCGAGCGATCAGTCGAGACCCCGTACGCCGACAAGCAGCCGCACCCAAACGCCGGCTGAGCCTGTCGAAACCACGCCACCTGCGGGTCGAGCAGCGAGCGAAGCGAGCGATCAGTCGAGACCCCGTCAGCTGAGGAGCAGCCGCAACCACACGCTGGTTGAGCCTGTCGAAACCAAGCCTGGAGAAGTTGCACACAGATTCGAAAACACTATCGATACTGTCAGTGGTCCCCTCTAGCATTACCTCATGGACACCACCCCGGCCACCCACCGCACCGGTCGTCGACCTGTCCGCGGCCCAGGTGCTCGACGGTGTCCGCGCCGCCCGGGCACGTGCCCACCAGGCAGCCGTGGAGGAGATCGAGCTCGCCGTCGAGTGGGCCCACCTGCACCCCTGCGCAGACGGCGAGACCCCCGCCGCGTGGGCGCACGCCGATGGCCTGTTCGGCGAAGGCCACGCATCGTTGGCCGGACCTGGGACGCCGGAGGTCGCCGAGTTCGCCCCCGCCACCCTGGCCGGCGCGTTGGGGATCAGCCTGGATGCCGGGCGGCAGCTGATCGCCGACGCCCTGGAGCTGACCTACCGCCTGCCCCGCCTGTGGGACCACGCCCGCGCCGGGCGGGTGCCGGTATGGCGAGCCCGGCAGATCTCCCGCGAGACCCACGACCTGTCCTTGGAGGCGGTCGGGTTCGCCGACCGGCTCATCTCCGCCACCCCCACCAAGATCAACCAGGTCGACGCCACCCGACTGGTTCAGGAGGCCCGCCTCTACTTCGACCCCGACCGCGCCGTCGCCGACGAAGAAGCAGCACTCGCCAAGCGCGGCGTCTGGCTCCGCTCAGGCGGAGCCCCGGCGACCACCGACGTGTTCATGACCCTGGACACCCCCGACGCGCTGCTCTTCGACCAGACCGTCTCGAGGGTCGCCGATGACCTCAGGCAGCTCGGCGACACCGACCCCCTCGACACCCGCCGCGCCCGCGCCGTCGGCATCCTCGCCGACCCCCAGTACGCCCTGGACCTCATGTCCGGCCGGGAAGGTGCGGCACCCGGACACTCCGGGTTCGGGGCCGCGAACCTCTACCTCCACCTCACCCCACACGACCTGGTCGACGACCTCGAGGGCCGCGCCGGCGCGATTTCCATCGAACGCCTCGGCGCCGCGACCACCCGCCTGCTCACCGACTGGCTCACCCGCCACACCACCACCGGCGGCCGGATCATCGTGCGCCCCGTCCTCGACCCCACCGACCCGCGAGCCGTCGATGCCCACGACCCGCCCGACTGGATGCGCGAAACCGTCGTGCTGCGCGACGCCACCTGCGTCTTCCCCGGCTGCGCCCGCGACTCCCGGGCCTGCGACCTCGACCACATCAACCCCTACCAACCCCTCGACGACGGCGGCCCGCCCGGCCAGACCCGCCTCGCGAATCTCGCGCCCCTGTGCCGCACCCACCACCGCGTCAAGACCCACTCAGCCTGGACCTACCGACGCAACCGCGACGGCACCTACACCTGGACCGCCCCCACCGGACACCAGATCCAAGTACGTCCACCCGACCGCCGCCCACCACCACGACGATCCGTCGTGATGACTGCGCCTTCGGCCATTCCGACTGGCCCACCCACCGGCCGACGACGAACCTGACCACCCCGGACCCCGACCACCCAGCCCAGGTCGGGGCCACACCCACGCCCAGACGTGGTTTCGACAAGCTCAACCAGCGAGGGTCACCGCCGCTGCTCGGCTCACTGGGTCTCGACTGACCGCTCGCTTCGCTCACTGCTCGACCAGCGGGGGTTACCGCTGCTTCCCGGCTCACCGGGTCTCGACTGCGCTCGACCAGCAAGTGGCCGGGTCTCGACAAGCTCAACCAGCGTTGGCCGGGGCTGCTGCTCGGCTCACTGGGTCTCGACTGACCGCTCGCTTCGCTCACTGCTCGACCAGCGGGGGTTGCGGTTGCTTCCCGGCTCACCAGGTCTCGACTGCGCTCGACCACCAGGCGCTCCGTGGTTTCGACAAGCTCGACCAGCGAGGGTCACCGCTGCTGCTCGGGTCACCGGGTCTCGACTGCGCTCGACCAGCAAGCGCCGCTCGACCAGCAAGCGCTGCTCGACCGGCAGGCCCAGCGCGACCCTCAGGGGAGGGGGCGGCCGGTGGTCGAGTCGATGCCGGCTCGGTCCTCGAGGACGCGCAGGCGCTCCTCGAAGACCGTGGCCGCAGTGATCCGGGCACGGACCTGGGCGTGCTCGCGGCGTACCTCCTCCACCAGCGAGCGGGCCTCGGCACGCTCCGCGTCGGTCGCGTCGAGGTCGGGCACGTCGAGGCGCTGGCGCAGGTCCTCGAGGCGCTCCTCGAGCGCGGCGAGCTGGGGGGAGACCCGCTTGAGCTCGCGCTCGAGCTCGGCGATGCGCTCGTGCTGCCGCTCGGCGCGCTCCTGCAGTCGCCGTACGCGCCGTCCGGGGCGCGGGACCCTCATGGCGTCTCCGTCATGGGCAGCATCCTCACACGCCCCTCGTCGCGCCAGCGCCGCAGCAACGCCGCCTCGGCGGCGATCCGGTGCTCGGGGCCGACCCGCACCGAGTCCCCCCACTGGTGGTCCCACTCGACCTGGTCGGGGGCGTCGACGAAGGACAGCCCGGTGAGCAGCACGTCGGCGTCCGGGAACAGGCGTACGGCGAGCCAGGCCGCCGTCGTGCCCGTGGTCGGGGCCAGCTGCTCCGCGCGCCAGGGGAGCCCCAGCTCCTCGTTGAGAGGTACGGCGACCTCGTCGTTGCGCGCCGCGACGAAGCCCAGGTCCCGTGGCCACGAGGCCGGCCACACCTCGCGCCGGCCGAACATCCGCATCGGCTCGAGCAGCACGAACAGCCGCTCCCGGTAGCGCTCGAAGAGGAACGGGGTCGCCTTGACCAGCCGGCTCCACAGGACCACGTCGGCGCGGCGACCCTGAGCCGGCGGCTCGCCGGGGCGGTCGAGCACGAAGGAGTTCACCCGCACCACCAGGTCGCAGGCGTCGATCTGCGCGGCCCGCTCGGGCGAGGGGGCCATCGGCGCGTTGCCGACGACGGCGACCGTGCGCACCGGTGACCCGACGGGGACCCGGGCGTAGGCAGCGGCCAGGGACCGCAGCTCGGCGAGCGGGACGCGGCCCGGGGAGGGGGCGGGGGCGTGGCCCGGGGCGGGCACCGAGGTCATGGAGCCCGTCGACGGCGCCGGGCCCAGCGGAGCACGGGCCGGAGGGCGGGGCGGAGTACGGGTCCGAGTGCGCGGCGGACCCGACGCTCGAACCGGTGGGCGAAGGTGCGCGGGGCCGTGCGCGGGTCCGCGGGCTCCAGAGCCGCACGCTCAGCGGCTGCGCGCCGTTTGTCCCGCTCGGCGATGCGCTGGTCGGCCTCCTCCTTGAGGAAGGCCAGCTGACGGGTCCACGCCGCCAACGCCCGCTCCAGCAATTCGGTGTCGCTGATGTCGCCCGGGGCGCGGTCGGCCAGGGTGATGTCCCCGGCGAACAGGTCGCTGGCCTCGCCCACCAGGTCCAGCTCGCCGGTGAGCGCCTCGACCTGCCGCACCATCTCCTCGGAGCGCTCACGCAGCCAGTCGACGTGCTGGGCCGGGACCCCGATGCGCTCGTTGTCGGCCCCCATCAGCGCGGGCCGGGTGACCCAGCGCCGGACCACCTCGATGTAGGGCGCGCGCATCGGGAACGCGTCCCCGAGCTGGTCGTTGAACCGGCGCAGCAGCTCGGTCTCCACCAGGCCGAGCGACTCGTTCTGGTTCAGCGACGGCGCCAGTGCCATCGTCGGGTCGGCGCCGATCACCGTCGCGAACCGCTCCCACAGCAGCGAGGCCGGGTTGCCGCGCGGCGGCACGCTCACCAGATGGAACCGGCCGGGTCCGAGGAAGGGTCCCCACCGCCCGTAGACCCCCACGGGATCCTGGATGTTCCAGAACGCGGTCGTGGGGTGCTCGCGCAGGTGGTCGACGAAGTAGTCGTACGTCGAGACGCCGCGCGCCCGGACCAGCTGCTGCCACTCCGCGGGGACCTGGCGGCCGATGTCGCGCGCCGTCAGCACGACGTGCACCTCCGCCGGGGCCAGGGTGGTCATGATCCGCTCGATCCCCTCGGGAGGGGTCGCGCACAGCAGCTCCTCGCTGATCACCGCCGTGCCCTGCAGCTTGGAGACGCGGGCGGCCATCTGGTCCCAGGTGCGCGAGATCGGCTTGTTGGCCCACTCCCCGCCGCGCAGGTCGGCAACGGCGTCGAAGTGGTGGCGTCGCTTGCGCAGCGGCAGGTAGATCCCCTGCTCGCGCAGCGCATCGCGGTTGTTCCACAACAGCAGCTGCAGGTAGCTGGTGCCGGTCTTGGCGGCGCCGATGTGCAGGAAGACACGGTCAGCCACGGGCGATCCCGCCTGTGGGGGCGCACGGCTCGCAGCCGCACAGCGCGTCGGGCAACACGCCCGCAGCCTAGGCCATCGAGGCGCACGGCCGTGCCGAGCGCCCCGCCGTGCCGAGTCCCGGGCCGTGCCGTGTCCCGGGTCGTGCCGCGTCTCGCTCCGGGCCGCGCGCGGCTGACCGGGCTCAGGCCTGCTTGAGCGCGCGGTGCTTGCGCTGCACGGTCTTCTGCGCCTGCTCGTCCCACGCGGCCAGGTCGACCACCGAGTCGTCGTCGGCGCGCATGACGGTGACCAGCTCCTCGAGCCGGCGTACGCGGTCGAGCGCCGCGGCGCGCGCCTCGGCCTCCGTCACGGCTCGAGCCTCGGCCCGCAGCGCCCGGTCCTCGTGCTGCACGACCTGTCCCTCGAGCTCGCGCTGCGCGAGCGTCGCCTGCGCGAGCCGCTCGGTCATCGCGGTGGCGAAGTCGGCGTGCTCGGCGGCCCGCGCCGCGAACAGCTGCCGGTACGCCGCGGCCGCGGCCGCCCGGTCGGCGGCGTTGGTGCGGCGGGACTCCAGGACCTCGGTCCACATCAGCCGCAGCGCGGCCCACGCCAGCCCGAGCGCCACCACCGAGGCGAGCGCGATCCAGACGGCGGCACGGGTGGTGACCGCGACCACGACCACCGCCGTGCCGAGGGAGAGGAGCGCGACCGCGCCCGTGACTCGAGCGCTACGGCTCCGGCGACGCAGGGGAAACCTGGAGGCTGCCATGGTTCGCAGGGTAGGTCGCTAGTCGTCCTGCTTCGGGACGCGACACGCGAGCTCGAGGAGCAGGGCCAGGACCATCAGCAGCAGACCTCCCGCGGCCGCGACCAGCGAACGCCACAGCCGGGTGCCGGCGGCGGGGCTGGAGACGCCCAGCTGGGAGACGGCGTAGCCGAGGTAGCCACCGAGCACGAGGGCGCCGGCGAGGGCGCAGGCCTTGCCCAGCACCAGCCGGTTGACGGCCTGGTGGTGGGGCAGGTCGAACCGGGAGCGCCGGAGCGTACGCCGGGTCACGAACGCCGTGCCCCCGACGAGTGCGGCCATGAGGAACAGCACCGCGATCGCGGTCAACGGCACCCGCGGCTCGGAGAGCCCGGTCTGCAGCGCGACCGGGCGCACGGCCCAGCCGACGACGAGTCCCACGACCCCGGCCGCCACGAGAGGACGAGGACCGGTGGTCCTGATCCGCCCCTCCGGTTGGTCGGGCTCCGGGTCCCGGGGATCGCGCTGGCTCACCGCGGGCGCGTCAGTTGAGCTCGAGCTCGATGTCCTCGCGCAGCCGTACGCCGTCGCGGCCGGTCTTCTCGACCAGGTCGGCGACCGGGCCGAAGCCGGGGATCTCCGCGTCGGGCTCGAGGTCCAGCCACGGCACGAGCACGAACGCCCGCTCGGACGCGCGCGGGTGCGGCAGGACCAGGTCGTCCTCGTCGGCACGGCGGTCGCCGACGACGATGAGGTCGACGTCGAGCGTGCGCGGCGCGTTGCGCTCGCCGCGCTCACGTCCGTAGGCGGACTCGATGGCCAGCGCACGCTCCAGCAAGGTGCGCGCGGCCAGCGTCGTGTCGAGCAGCACGACCGCGTTGAGGTAGTGCTTGGCGTCCTCGGGCGAGTCGACCGGGTCGGTCTCGTAGACCTGGGACACGGCGGTGACCCACACCTCGGGGGTGTCGGAGAGCGAGTCGACCGCTCCCTGGAGGTTCACCCGGCGCTCACCGAGGTTGGAGCCGATCGAGATCACCGCGCGACGGATGGGGTGCATCTCGCCGGTGATCGTGTCGGTGTCCACGATGTTGGGGTTGGGGGACTCGGTCACTGACGGCTCCGGTTGATGGTCAGGGCGACGTCGTCGAACGTCACCTGGATCGGGGCGTGGGGCTTGTGCACGGTGACCTCCACGTTGGCGACCTGCTGGTGGCGCAGGCACACATCGGCGATGCGCTGGGCCAGGGTCTCGATCAGGTCGACCGGCTCATCGGCCACGGCAGACCTGACCTGCTCCACGAGGGTCCCGTAGTCGACCGTGTCCTGCAAATCGTCGCTGGCCGCCGCGGGACGGGTGTCGACCGCGAGCACCAGGTCGACGACGAACTCCTGTCCGTCCCGCCGCTCGAAGTCGAAGACCCCGTGGTGGCCGTGCACGGCGATGCCGCGGACGGCCAGCCGGTCGTCGGCGAGGGTCGGGAGCTGGTCGGTCATGGTGACCTGACCCTACCGGCGAGTCAGGACGACCGAAACGTGGTGGCCTGTCGGGATTCTCACCTCCTCGAGGAGGAGGCGGGCGCGATCAGGTCCCCAGCCAGCGGCCGACCACCCGGATCGCGTCCAGACTGCCCCGCACCTCGTGCACCCGGACGCCCCAGACCCCCTGGATGGCGGCGATCGTGGTGAGCGCCACATTGGCCTCCTCGCGGTCGTCGACCGGTCGTGGGGTGCCGTCGGGCGCGGCCAGCAGCGTGCCGAGGAAGGACTTGCGGCTCGAGCCCACCAGGATCGGGACCTCCAGCGTCTCGAGCTCGGGGAGGCGCTGCAGCAGCTCCCAGTTGTGCTCGGCGGTCTTGGCGAAGCCCAGCCCGGGGTCGACGACGAGGCGGTCGGGGGCGATGCCGGCGGCGACGGCGTCCTCCAGGCGCTGGGCGAGCTCGGTGCGGACGTCGAGGACCACGTCGTCGTACACCGCGTGCTCGCGCATCACCGCGGAGTGCGCCCGCCAGTGCATCGCGACGTACGCCGCCCCGACCGCCGCCACGACCGGGAGGATCTGCGGGTCGGCCAGCCCGCCCGACACGTCGTTGACCAGCACCGCGCCGGCCTCGAGGGCGGCCTCGGCCACCTCGTGGCGCATGGTGTCCACCGAGACGGCGATCCCCTCGGCGCTGAGGGCGCTGATCACCGGCACCACCCGGTCGAGCTCGTCGGCCACCAGCGGACGGGTGGCCCCCGGCCGCGTGGACTCCCCGCCGATGTCGAGGACGTCGGCGCCCTCGGCCGCGAGCCTGCGGCCGTGCGCGACCGCGGCCTCGGTCGTCGCGAACCGGCCGCCGTCGGAGAAGGAGTCGGGAGTGACGTTGACCACGCCCATCACCAGCGGCCGCGCCAGGGTCGGCAGCCCGGCCGCCCACGCCTCCCGACCGCGTGGCGAGGGCTGCTCCATGGGGAGACGCTAGCGGCGGACCGCGTGGATGAGCGACATCGCCTCGGCCCGGGTGGCCGGCTGGTGCATGATCCCGCGCACCGCGGAGGTGATGGTGCGGGCGCCGGCCTTGCGCACCCCGCGCATGGTCATGCACAGGTGCTCGGCCTCGATGACCACGATCACGCCGCGCGGCTCGAGGATCTCCACCAGCGCGTCCGCGACCTGCGTGGTCAGCCGCTCCTGCACCTGGGGACGCTTGGCGAAGACGTCCACCAGCCGCGCGAGCTTGCTCAGGCCGGTGATCTTGCCGTTGGCGTTGGGGATGTAGCCGACGTGGGCGACCCCGGTGAACGGCACCAGGTGGTGCTCGCACATCGACCACAGCTCCATGTCGCGCACCAGCACCATCTCGTCGTGGCCGATGTCGAAGGTCGTGGTCAGGACCTCCTCGGGCTTCTGGTGCAGGCCCAGGGTCAGCTCGGCGTACGCGCGCGCCACCCGGTGGGGGGTGTCGCGCAGCCCCTCCCGCTCGGGGTCCTCGCCGATCGCGATCAGCAGCTCGCGGACCGCCGCCGCCGCACGGTCGTGGTCGAACTCGGCCACCGCGCCCTGCCCCTCACCGACCGGGTCGATGCTCGGCGGGGGGTCCATCTCCTCCTGGGCGCTCACGCGTGGTGCCCCTGACCTCCGGGCGTCGGCGGGGAGGGAGGCGAGTCCAGCCCGGGGTCGCCGTGGACGTCGCCGCCGGCGCCCGGCGGGGTGATCACGACGGCGCCCTCCGGCTCCTCGGAGATCGCCCCGTCGGCGGCCGCGGCCCGGATCTTCTCCGGGATCCGCACCGGCGGGATGTTCGAGGGGTTGCGGTCCGGCGAGCCGGTCCAGGCCGGGCGCTCGGAGCGCAGCCGCAGCGGCTCGAAGACCTGCGCGACCTCCGCCTTGTCGAGGGTCTCGCGCTCCATCAGCGCCAGCACCAGGGCGTCGAGCACGTCGCGGTTCTCCTCGAGGATGTCGAAGGCCTCCTGGTGCGCGGCGGCGAGCAGCTTCTTGGTCTCCTCGTCGACGATCGCAGCGACGTCCTCGGAGTAGTTGCGCTGGTGCCCCATGTCGCGCCCCATGAACGGCTCGCCCTCGGCCTCGCCGAGCTTGATCGCGCCCAGCCGCTCGGTCATGCCGTACTGGGTCACCATCGCCCGGGCCAGCGCGGTGGCCTTGTCGATGTCGTTGCCGGCTCCGGTGGTGGGGTCGTGGAAGACCATCTCCTCCGCGGCCCGGCCGCCGAGCATGTAGGCCAGCTTGTCCAGCATCTCCGAGCGGGTCTGGGAGTACTTGTCCTCGTCCGGCAGGACCATCGTGTAGCCCAGGGCCCGCCCGCGCGGCAGGATCGTGACCTTGTGCACCGGGTCGGTGCCGGGCAGCGCCGCGGCGACGAGGGCGTGGCCGCCCTCGTGGTAGGCGGTGATCAGCTTCTCCTTCTCGCTCATCAGCCGGGTGCGCTTCTGGGGACCGGCGATGACGCGGTCGATGGCCTCGTCGAGGGCGGCGTTGTCGATCATCTTCTTGTTCTCGCGGGCGGTCAGCAGCGCCGCCTCGTTGAGCACGTTGGCCAGGTCGGCACCCGAGAAGCCCGGCGTACGGCGGGCCACGGTGAGCAGGTCGACGTCGTCACCCATCGGCTTGCCCCGCGCGTGCACCTTGAGGATCTGCGCGCGACCGTTGAGGTCCGGCGCGTCGACGCT
The DNA here is from genome assembly GCA_963815595.1 of uncultured Actinomycetota bacterium. Lineage (GTDB taxonomy): Bacteria > Actinomycetota > Actinomycetes > Propionibacteriales > Nocardioidaceae > Marmoricola. The sequence continues at coordinate 186,819 of CAWFHA010000001.1, forward strand.
GATCTGGCGGTCGAAGCGGCCCGGGCGCAGCAGCGCCGGGTCGAGGATGTCGGGACGGTTGGTCGCCGCGATCAGGATGACCCCGCCGCGTACGTCGAAGCCGTCCATCTCGACGAGCAGCTGGTTGAGGGTCTGCTCCCGCTCGTCGTGACCGCCGCCCATGCCGGCACCACGGTGGCGGCCGACGGCGTCGATCTCGTCGATGAAGACGATCGCCGGGGCGTTCTCCTTGGCCTGCTCGAACAGGTCGCGCACCCGGGAGGCACCGACACCGACGAACATCTCCACGAAGTCCGAGCCGGAGATGGAGTAGAAGGGGACGCCGGCCTCACCCGCGACGGCGCGCGCCAACAGCGTCTTGCCGGTGCCCGGCTGGCCGTAGAGCAGCACGCCCTTGGGGATCTTGGCGCCGACCGCCTGGAACTTGGCCGGCTCCTGGAGGAACTCCTTGATCTCCCCGAGCTCCTCGATGGCCTCCTCGCAGCCGGCCACGTCGGAGAACGTCGTCTTCGGCATGTCCTTGCTGATCAGCTTGGCCTTGGACTTCGCGAACTGCATCACCCGGCCGCCGCCACCCTGCATCTGGTTCATCAGGAAGAAGAAGATGGCCAGGATGATGATGATCGGCAGCAGGAAGGACAGCAGGGAGCCGAGGACCGAGGGCTTGGGGTTCTCGACCGTGTAGTCCTCGATCGTGCCCTGGTCGACCTGCTTCTGGACGAGCCGGACCAGCGAGCGCTGCTGGCCGGTCACCCAGATCGACATCACCTTGTCGCCGTTGTCCAGCGTCGCGAGCAGCTCCTGGTTGCCGCCGTCCTTGAAGGTGATCTCCTTGACCTCGCCCGCGTTGATCCGCTGGACCATCTTGGAGGTCTCGATCTCCTCGTAGCCGCCGTTGGGCACGAGGTACTGCAGGGCGAGGAGGACACCGACCACGGCCACGGGGATCCACAGCCATGGACTACGCACGATTTGCTTCACGCGCGCAATCCTCTCAGGTGATCCAACCGCGCTCGAACGGCCTCACGAATAGACGTGCGGCGCGAGCGTGCCGATGTCGCGCAGGTTGCGGTAGCGCTCGTTGTAGTCCAGACCGTAGCCGACCACGAACTCGTTGGGGATGTCCCAGCCGACGTACTTGACGTCGACGTCCATCCGCAGCGCCTCGGGCTTGCGCAGCAGGGTGCAGATCTCGACCGACGCGGGGTTGCGCGAGGCCAGGTTGGAGGTCAGCCAGCTCAGCGTCAGGCCGGTGTCGATGATCTCGTCGACGATCAGCACGTGCCGGCCGCTGATGTCGGTGTCGAGGTCCTTGAGGATGCGTACGACGCCCGAGCTCTTGGTGCCCGAGCCGTAGGAGGAGACCGCCATCCAGTCCATCTCGACGTGGCGGTTCAGCGAGCGGGCGATGTCGGCCATCACCATCACCGCCCCGCGCAGGACGCCCACGATGAGCAGGTCCTCGCCCTCGTAGTCCCGCTCGATCTCCGAGGCCATCTCGCCCAGGCGGGCGACGATGTCCTTCTCGGTGAAGAGAATGTTGACCAGGTCACCGTCGACGTCGGCTGCGTCCATGGGTGCAGCCTGTCACGGCCCCGGGCGGGAAGTCTCGGGGGCCTCCGGACGTTGGGCCCGGCATGCGCTCCTCCCGTCCCACCCTCTCCGTCCTCGACCTCGTCCCCGTCCGCAGCGACCAGAGCACCGGCGACGCCCTCGCGGCGACGCGCGGCCTGGCCCGGACCGCCGAGGAGCACGGCTACCACCGCTACTGGCTGGCCGAGCACCACAACATGCCGGCCGTCGCGGCGACCAACCCGCCGCTGCTGGTCGCGATGGTCGCGGCGGCCACCTCCCGCATCCGGGTCGGCTCCGGCGGCGTCATGCTGCCCAACCACGCCCCGCTCGTCGTGGCCGAGCAGTTCGCGCTGCTGGAGGCCGCCCACCCCGGGCGCATCGACCTCGGCATCGGCCGTGCTCCCGGCTCCGACCCGGTCACCAGCTGGGCCCTGCGGCACGGCGGCGGTGGCGTGGAGGAGGACGCGGTCGCCCGCTTCCCGGCGTACGTCGACAACGTGGTCGCGATGATGAGCCCCGACGGGGTCGGCCTCGAGGTCGGTGGGCAGGTGCACGCCCTGCGCGCGACCCCCGCGGCCACGTCGGTGCCCCCGGTCTGGCTGCTGGGCAGCTCGGACTACTCCGCCCGGCTGGCGGCCGAGCGCGGGCTGCCGTACGTCTTCGCCCACCACTTCTCCGGCCAGGGCACCGCGGAGGCGCTGGCGCTGTACCGCACCGGCTTCCAACCCTCGGAGACCACGCCGGAGCCGCGCACGCTGCTCACGGTCAACGCGGTCGTCGCCGACAGCCAGGCCGACGCCGACCGGCTCGCGCTGCCGCAGCTCCAGGCCATGGTCGCGTTGCGCACCGGCCAGCCGCTCGTCCCGCAGCGCCTGGTCGAGGAGGCCGAGAAGGTGACCGTCCCCGACGCGCACCAGGGACTGCTGGCCGCGATGGCCCGTCGCTGGGTCATCGGGACCCCGAAGTCCGCCGCCGCCGAGGTGCGCGAGCTCGCCGCGACCCACGACGTCGACGAGGTGATGGTCCACCCGGTCGCCGGCGCCCTCCTCGGCACCGACCCGGCGGCCTCCCCCGCCCGCGAGCGCTCCCTCACCCTCCTGGCCGAGGCCCTGGCCGCCTGACCCACCCGACGAGCCGGATAGTCCGTGACGATCGGCATGGTCCTGGGCCGTTCGGGGATGCGTTTCGTCACGGACTATCCGGTCTCGAAGACCAGCCGGTCCCCGCGGCGTACGGCGCGCAGGTGGCCGGGCAGGTCGATCCACTTCTGGCCGCGGTAGGCGGTGACCAGGTCGTCGAGGGCGAGCACGTGGCTGCGGAACAGCTCCGCGGGCGGGCTGCCGGCGGCCACGACCGCGAGCCGCAGCACCCGGTGACGCAGCGCCGGGCCGAGCGCGGCGAGCCGCTCGACCACCAGTGCCTCGGGGTGCGCGGCCAGGGTCTCGGCCTGCGCGTCGAGCTCGTCGACGTCGATGCGCACCTGCTCGGCGGTCCGCGCCAGCGTCTCCGCCACACCGGGACCGAGCTCGCGCTCGAGGACGGGCAGCACCCGGTCGCGGACCCGGACGCGGGTGTAGCGGGCGTCGGCGTTGTGCGGGTCGGTCCAGACCTCGATCCGCTCCGCCGCGCACGCCGCCTCGGTCTGGGCGCGGGTCACGTCCAGCAGCGGGCGGTGGAACAGCCCGTCCACGCTGCGTCGCATCCCGGCCAGCGAACGTCCTCCGGACCCCCGGGCCAGCCCGAGCAGCACCGTCTCGGCCTGGTCGTCCAGGGTGTGCCCCAGCAGCACCACCCGGGCGGAGAAGTGCTCGGCCATCTGCCCCAGCGCGGCGTAACGCGCCTCCCGGGCCGCGGCCTCGACGCCCCGGCCGCCGGGGTCGACGGTCACCGAGATCGTCGCGGTCTCGTCGGCCCCGAGCCGGGCCATCTGCCCGACGACCCGGGTGGCGTGCTCCGCCGAGCCCTCCTGGAGCCGGTGGTCGACGGTCACCCCGATCACCCGCTGCGCCTCGGTGCGGGCCTCGAAGACGGTGGCGGCGAGCAGCGCCAGGGAGTCCGCCCCGCCCGAGCAGGCGACCAGCACCGGGTCACCCGGTCCCGCGACGGCCGCCAGCGTGCGGCGTACGGCGACCCGCACCGCGGCCACCGAGGGGTCCAGGGACATCAGCCGATCGTGGTCAGCCGTGGACGCGCGCGATCCACAGCGCCGGGTCGAGGATCTCCTGCTTGGTGGGCAGGTTGGCGGGCTCGGCCCAGACCGCGTTGAAGCCCGTCATGCCCACCTTGTCGACGGCGGCGCGCACGAACACGGCGCCGTCGCGGTACTGGGCCATCTTCTGGTCCAGCCCGAGCAGCCGTCGCAGCAGCCGGTCGAGGCCGCCGACGCCCTTGCGGCGCCGGGTGAACTTGCGCCGGATCTCGGCGACGCTGGGGATCACCTCGGGTCCCACACCGTCCATGACCACGTCGGCGTGGCCCTCGAGCAGGCTCATCACGCCGGTGACCCGCTCGATCACGGCCTTCTGCTCGGGGCTGGAGAACACGTCGAGCAGGCTGCCGTCGGTCTTGCCCGACAGCAGGTCGCCGATCTTGCGGACCGCGTCGCCGACCAGCTCGGCCGGGTCGGTCTGCACGGCGGCCACGATCGAGGCGAGCTCGGAGCGCAGGTGGTCGGTCATCCACGGGACGGCGGTGAACTGCACCCGGTGGGTCTCCTCGTGGAGGCAGACCCACAGCCGGAAGTCGTGCGGGTCCGCGGCCAGCTCGCGCTCGACGTGGACGATGTTGGGCGCCACCAGCAGCAACCGGCCCTGCTCACCGGGCCGGTCGTGGAAGGGGTCGAACTGGCCGAGCACCTTCGAGCCCAGGAAGCCGAGCATCGCGCCCAGCTCGACCCCGGTGATCCGCGAGCCGATCGCCTCGGCCAGGGGACCGGGCGCGCCGCGACGCTCCTGGAGCTTCTCGACCAGGGGGGCGATCACGGTGGCGAAGCCGTCGGCGTTGGCCTGCACCCAGCCGGGGCGGTCGACGACCAGGACGGGCGCCGTGCGGTCGCTGGCGACCAGGCCGGTGTACTCGCGCACGAGCGGCGTGGACCGGTCGGCGCCGGCGCGCAGCTCCTCGACCGCGTCGAGCGCCTCGCGGCGGGAGACCTGCGGGCCCTCGCCCACGAGCCGCGACCCGACCCTGACGGCCAGGTCCCAGTCGACCATGCCTGGCCGGTGCGGCCGCTCCTCGCTCATGACGCAGACCCTACGCCGCAGGTGCACGCCCCCAGCGCGCCGGCGATCCGGTCGATCAGCGTCTGGGCCTCGAGGTTCTTCGGCAGCCGGACCCGGTCGGCCACGATCGCGAAGGCCATCCGTGCGCCCGACTCGTCCTCGGCGATGCCGGCGAGCCCGTGCACCCCGGTGAGCGTGCCGGTCTTGGCGCGGACCCGGCCACGGGCGGCGTCGGGTCCCTTGTCGAAGCGGTAGGTCAGCGACCCGGTGAACCCGGCGACCGGCAGCCCGGTGACCACGTGCCGCAGCTGCGGGTGGTCGGCACTCGCGGCGACGCGAATAGTGTCGACGAGTGCCCGCGTGGTGACGAGGTTCTCCCGCGAGAGCCCACTGCCGTCGTACAGCCGGGAGCCGCCGACGCGGACACCGAGGCGGCCCAGCACCTCGAGCACCGCGGCCGAGCCCGCGGCGAACGAGCCCTCCTGGCGCTCGGCGAGGCCGACGTGCCGCGCCAAGACCTCCGCGGCCTGGTTGTCGCTCACGGCGAGGGTGCGTTCGACGATCTCGCCGAGCGGTGCGCTGGAGACCGCGGCGACCTGCGTCCCCGAGGGCGGTGTGGGCACGCGGCGTACCGCCGGGCGGACCTGGACGCCGCTGGACCGCAGCGCGTCGGCGAAGACCTCGGCGGCGCGGCTGGACGGGTCCGCGACGTAGCCGCTGCCGTCGGGGTCGCGCCCCTGGTCGACCCACAGCGCGGTGATCGGCGGCACCACGCCCTCGGGCACGTAGGTGGAGGGCCACTGCGGGTTGACGGCCGGCCCGGAGAAGTAGGAGTCGTCGTAGCCGAGCCGCACGCGGCGTACGTCGCGGGCCAGCAGGTCGCGGGCGACCGCGCGCGCGAGCGTGACCACGTCGGCACGACCGGGGTACGCCGCGCGCGCCGCCTTGGGTGAGCTCGCCAGGAAGGGGTCGCCGCCGCCGACGAGCACGACCTCGCGCCGGCCGGGCAGGTAGCTGACCGTGGTGCGCAGGCGCGCCATCGGCCCGAGCGCCTCCAGCGCGGCGAGCCCGGAGAGCAGCTTGGTGGTGGAGGCCGGGGTGACCGCCGCGGCACCCGAGCGGAACAGCGAGCGGCCGGTGGCGAGGTCGCTGACCTGGACACCGACGTGGGGACCGAGCACCTTGCGGCGCAGCAGCGGCTGCACGGCGGCCGCCACCCGCGCTGCCTGGGCGCGGGTGGCCGCCGAGGTGCCGGCGACGGCAGCCCGCCGCGCGGGTGCGCGGCAGCGCGAGCCCGACGGGAGGCGGCACCTCGGCCGGCTCGGTGGTCGGGTCGGCGGTGCTCCCGCCGAACCAGCGCTCGCCGAGGTCGAACTGGTAGCTGGCCGCCGCGAACAGCAGCAGCGAGACCACCACGATCTCGGCGAGGAACGCTCGCGGGAAGCGGACCAGCCAGTGGCGTTGCTCACCCACGGTCGGCTACGGCCCCTCTCGATGTGTGCATCGGACGATTGTGCGCGAGACTAGCCCCCGGCGGGCGCCAGACCGGGCGCACGGCCGTCTGCGTGGAAGGAAGAGTCCGTGGAGTTCGACGTACTGGTGGAGATCCCCAAGGGTGAGCGCAACAAGTACGAGGTCGACCACGAGTCCGGCAGGCTCCGGCTCGACCGGACCCTGTTCACCTCGACCGCCTACCCCGCCGACTACGGCTTCATCGAGAACACCCTCGGCCAGGACGGCGACCCCCTCGACGCGCTGGTGATCCTGCAGCAGCCCACCTTCCCGGGCTGCCTGATCGCGTGCCGCGCGATCGGCATGTTTCGGATGAAGGACGAGGCCGGCGGCGACGACAAGGTCCTGTGCGTCCCCTCGCACGACCCCCGCCTGGAGCACCTGCGCGACATCAACCACGTCTCGAAGTTCGACCGCCTGGAGATCCAGCACTTCTTCGAGGTCTACAAGGACCTCGAGCCCGGCAAGTCCGTCGAGGGCGCCAACTGGGTCGGCCGGACCGAGGCCGAGGCCGAGGTGCAGGCGTCGTTCGAGCGGTTCCAGCAGGGCTCCGAGGAGCACTGAGCTCCCCCTACCGCTTCCGCCCGCGGAAGTAGCCCATCGCGCCGGAGAGCTCGAGGGTGATCTCCTCGAGGCCCTCGGCGGCGAGCCAGGCGCGCAGGTCGGGGCCGGTGACGCCGGGCCCGAGCAGGGCGGAGAGCCGGCCGGCGAGCCGCAGCGGCAGGTGGCGCAGGCCGGAGTCCTCGAGCAGGGTGCTGCCGGTCAGGGTGCCCCCCGGCTGGAGCACCCGGGCCATCTCCCGCACCGCCGCCCGCGGGTCGGGGAAGCAGTGCAGCCCGGTGAAGGACACCACCAGGTCGAACTCGTCGTCGGCGAAGGGCAGCCGGGCCACGTCGGCGAGGACCGGCTCGACCTGGTCGTCCACCCGCGCCTCACGGGCCGCGGCGAGGGTGCGGTCGAGCATCCGCGCGGAGATGTCCGACGCGACGTAGCGGACCTCCTGCCCGGGCCGCAGGCCACGCAGCGCGACGCCACCGCCCGCCGGGACGTCGAGGACCGCGGAGCCCGCGGGCTGGCGGCCGACCTCGGCCGCGGCGGCGTACAGGAGGCGCAGGTCGCTGCCGATCCCCGCCCGCCACAGCAGCCGTCCGGGACCGGGGTGCTCGACGGTCCAGTCGTAGACCGAGGCCCACAGCGGGTCCTCGGCCCACCCGCGCAGGCCCGGGAGCCGGAGCGGGCCACCCATCAGTCGACCCATCAGTCGACGTGGCCCGCCGCGGGCTCCAGCATCTCGGCGTCGATCATCTCCGCGGGGATGGCGAACGCGTCGACGAGGTCCTGCGCGATCGGCCGGACCTGGCGGCACAGCGACGCCACCTCGCGACTGATCGCCTTCGAGCGCGTGCTCGACAGCCGCCCGTGCTCCATGAACCAGCCCCGGTCGGCCTCGATGGTCGAGAGCGCGTAGAGGTCGCACAGCAGGTTCAGCGCGACCTTGTTCTCGCCGTCGGCCATCGCCGCGGTCTTCTGCACGAAGGACTCCAGGACCAGGCGCTGGACGTGGGCCCGTCCGGCGGCGATCACGTGGTCCTGGACACGGCTGAACACGTCCACGGTGTCCATGCCCTGGTCCATGCCGCGCTTGAGCCGCCGCGCGACCCCGGAGAGCAGGTGCTCCTCGCGCCAGCGGAACATCGCGAGCTGGTACTCCGGGTCCAGCAGCCCGGCCTCCTGGTCCCAGCTGTCGTCGCGGCCCCCGGGCAGCACGTCCTTGATCCGTTCGAGCAGCTTGTGCGCGCTGGTGCGCTCCACGACGGTCTCCACCGCCAGCCCGGCCACGAACCGCACCATGCCCAGCTGGTCGAGGTCGCCGAAGTTGGTGGAGTAGTCGGTGAGCAGCCCCTTGGCGACCAGCTGCAGCAGGACGTGGTTGTCGCCCTCGAAGGTGGTGAAGACGTCGGTGTCCGCGCGCAGGGCTCCCAGCCGGTTGGACATCAGGTAGCCGGCGCCGCCGCACGCCTCGCGGCACTCCTGGATGGTCCGGCTGGCGTGCCAGGTGCCGAGGGCCTTGGTGCCCGCGGCCAGCGACTCCAGGGCACGTCGCTGCCGGTCGGGCGCCGTGGTCGTGGAGAGCACGTTGTGCAGCTCGGCCAGCAGGTTCTCCTGGGTGAAGTGCAGCGCGTAGGTGCGGGCCAGGAGCGGCAGCAGCCGGCGCTGGTGCATGCCGTAGTCGAGCAGCAGCTCCTCCTCCTCGGAGTCCGGGGGCCCGAACTGGCGGCGCTGGTTGCCGTAGGCGATCGCCACGGCCAGCGCCACCTTGCTGGCGGAGATGCCGGCCCCGGCGACGGAGACCCGACCCTGGACCAGGGTGCCGAGCATGGTGAAGAACCGGCGGTCGGTGTTCTCGATCTCCGAGACGTAGCGCCCGTCCTCGGTGACGTCGGCGTACCGGTTGAGCAGGCTGGTCCGCGGCACCCGTACGCCGTCGAACCAGATGCGCCCGTTGTCGACCCCGTTGAGCCCGATCTTCGCCCCGTCGTCCTCGATCCGGACCCCGTCGAGCGGCTGCCCATCGGGCTGCCGGATGGGCACCACGAAGGCGTGCACGCCCTCGCGCCGGCCGTGGATCTCCAGCTGGGCGAAGACGACGGCCGCCGTCGCGTGCGCGGCCGCGTTGCCGATGTAGTCCTTGCGTGCCCGGTCGTCGGGCGTGGTGATCACGAACTCCTGCGCCTCGACGTCGTACGTCGCGACCGTGCCCAGCGCCTGCACGTTCGAGCCGTGCCCGGTCTCGGTCATGGCGAAGCAACCGAGCAGGTCGCCCCGGACGAGGTCTGCGAGATAAGCGTCGTGGTGGTGCTTCGAGCCGAGCTGGAGGATCGCCCCGCCGAAGAGACCGAACTGGACGCCCACCTTGACCAGGACCGACAGGTCGCCGTACGCCAGGGTCTCGAACGCCGCGACCGAGGCGCCGATGTCGCCGCCGCCGCCGTACTCGGTGGGGAAGCCGAGGCCGGTCGCGCCGGTGGCCGCCATCTGGCGCACCACCTCGAGCACCCGGTCGCGGAACTCGCCGCGGGGCAGCTCGATGGCGTCGTCGAGCACGTCCGCGTGCTCGGCGAGGTTCTTGCGGGTCAGGGCGCGGATGTCGGCGTACTTGCCGTCCAGCAGCGCGGTGAGGGCAGGCACATCCACGGTCGGTGGCGCAGGAGCGGGCATGCCGCCACTGTGCCGCATCCGCGGCGGGCCGTCACGGGTCGTCCCCGGACGGCCGCCGCGATCAGGGGCGGCCGAAGAAGTCCGGCGGCACCCAGTAGTACATGCTGTTGACCTGCACCGGTTGGCCGGTGCGCGGCGCGTGGACGATCTGCCCGTTGCCGATGTACATCGCGACGTGGTGGATCGTGCCCGGCGTACTGCCCCAGAAGACCAGGTCCCCCGGCCGCAGCTGCGCCGCGGAGATCCGGGTGCTCTGGGCGAACTGCGCCACCGACCAGTGCGGCAACGACTTGCCAGCCTGGCGCCAGGCCATCAGCGTCAGTCCCGAGCAGTCGAAGGCGTTGGGTCCCGCGGCCGCCCACAGGTAGGGCTTGCCGACCTGCGCCATCGCGTAGGCGATGACCGCCTTCACCCCGGTGCCGACCGCCGGCGGGTTGCCGCTGATCGGTGCGTAGTAGCCGGCTCCGCCCGCGCTCGCGGTCTTCTTGCTGTCCTGCTGCGCCTGCTTGTGGTCCTGCTTGGCGCCGGTCGCCTTCTTCTTGGCCTGCAGTGCCGCCTGCTTGGCCGCGGCCTTCTTCGCGGCCGCGGCAGCCTCCTGCTGGCGGACCCGCGCCGCCGCGGCGGCCTTCTGCGCAGCGACCCGCTCCAGCGCGGCCTGGCGCTTGCCGGCGAGCTCGACGGAGATGTTCTGCGCCGTGGCCAGCGCCTGGACCAGCTCGGCCTTCTTGCTGGCGATCTGCCCGGAGGCGAGCGCCGCGTTGTTGGCCGCTGCCTGCGCGTCGTCACGCAGCACCCGGGCCTCCTCGGCGAGGCCCTGGGAACGCTTCTGCGCGCGCTCGGCCTTCTCGGTCGCGATCGCGGCGGCGGCGGCCGCGGTGCGGTAGGCGTCGTACGCCGCCTCCATCGAGTCACCGGCGCTGCTGACCACGCCGTAGCGGTTCATCAGCCCCCGCGGACCCTCGCCGCTCATCATCGCCGTGGCGCTGTTGAGCTCGGTGCCGTTCTGGTAGCTGTCGGTGACCAGCGAGGCGATGCCGGTGCGCTGCTCGGCGACGTCGGTCTCGGCCTGGGCCTGCTGGGCCTTCGCGGTCTTGTACGCCTTGCGGGACTCCGAGAGCTTCCACATCGCCCCGTTGTAGGCCTCCGCGGCGATGCTGGCGTCGAGGGCGGCCTGCTGCAGGCGCGCGTTCGCGGCGGCGAGCTCCCCCTCGATCTGGCGGACACTGGCGAGCCGGTCGGCGACCGCCGCCTTGGCGCGGTCCACCTGGCCCTTGGTCGGGACCGGGCGCGGGGTCGGGGCGGCGTACGCCGTGCCCCCGACCTGGAGCGCGACGGCGAGGATCGTGGTGGCCACGACGGCCACGCGAGCGACGGGGCGCACGTACATCCCTTTCGTAGAGGGTCTCGTGTCGCTTCCCCACGACACGAGACAAATCAGACGTTAGGGCTCACGCGCACCACATGAAACAGTTTTCACATAATTACGTGCATGTAATCCGCGCGCCTCCTTGACAAACCACACGCGTGTCACCCGCACTGGCGGGCATGTGGCTGGCCGACCTGGACCGTCTCCGCGCCCCCGAGGGCTGGCTGCACGCCTCGTCGGCGGCGGTGGACGCCGAGGATCCCGGGCGGTTCCACGCCCTCTTCGGCCGCGACTCGTTGATCGCCGCCCTGCAGGTGCTGCCACAGCGCCCGGCGTCGCCGCGGCGACGCTGCGGGCGCTGGCCCGACGTCAGGGGCGGCGGGAGGACCCGGAGACCGAGGAGCAGCCCGGCCGGATCCTGCACGAGGACCGACCCGTGGCCCCGGACCGGCTGGTCGACCTCGGCTGGCCGGTGCGCGACGGGGCGCTGCGCTACTTCGGCACCTCCGACGCGACCTCGTGGTTCCTCGTGCTGCTCGACGCGACGACCGACCCGGCCCTCCGGGCAGAGCTCGCTCCCGCGAGGCAGGCAGCGGCGGGGTGGCTGGTCCGGGCGCTCGACGCCGGCGGCGGTTGGATCCGCAGCGGACCGCGGCGGCATCCCGGCGGGCTCGGTCAGCAGGGCTGGCGCGACACGCTGGACCCCGCGGCCGACCCGCACGGCGGCGGCATCGTCCACCCCGACGGTTCGGCGCCGCTGCCACCGCTGGCCGACGTCGACTCCCAGGCGGTCGCGGTGGCCGCCCTGGACGCGCTGGTGCGCCTCGATCCCGCGGGTGCCGACCGCTGGGCCGGCGAGGCGACGGCGCTGCGGGGACGGATCGAGAGCTCCCTCGATCCCGAGGTGATGGCGCTGGACGCGGATGGCCGCCCCGTCCACGGGTCGGGGTCACAGCTCGGCTGGCTGCTGTGGGCCGGCGCGCTCACACCGGCACGGGCGGAGGCCGCGGCGGACCGGTTGGCCCGCCCGGACCTGCTGACGGCGTACGGCGTGCGCACGCTGAGCGCCACCCATCCGGCGTTCCGGGTCGACGGCTACCACCGCGGCGCCGTGTGGCCCTTCGACAGCTGGCTGTGCTGGGGCGGCCTGCGGCGCGCGGGGTACGACGACGCGGCCGCCCGGGTCCGCGACGGCGTACGCCGCGCCGTACGCCGTCTCGGTGGGCACCCCGAGCTCTACGGCGTGACCCCCGACGGGGACCTGCGCGCCCTCCCGGTGGCCAACCGCGTCCAGGCCTGGACGGTCGGGGCCACCCTGGCCCTCGACCTGGAGTGGGACGGGCTCCCGGGCCCGGCCTAGGAGTCCAGCGGGACCTCGGCGGTCGTGGTCGTGGGGTGCGAATGTCGCCCGTGCTCGTCGAACTTCTGCCCGGTGGCGATGCCGCCGAGGTAGAAGGAGACGAAGGCGATGATGGCGCCGGCGATGTCGTCGGCGATGTAGTGCCAGCCGAAGTACGTCGTCGAGAGCACGGTGATGCCCATGTAGACCCACAGGGTGATCCGGATGACCCGGTGGCGCACGGTGTACTGCGCGATCAGGGCCATCAGCAGGGTCACCGCGACGTGCAGGGAGGCGAAGCCGGCCACGGACTGGACCCCGTTGGCGAACGGGTCGAAGCGCACGCTCTGCCGCCCGTAGTACAGCGCGTCCTGCAGCGCGGAGACCCCCGTGGTGTCCAGGTTGCTGTAGAGCCAGGGGAAGGCGAAGTTCGGGCCCAGCGTCGGGATCATGTAGTAGCTGGCCGTGCCGAGCGTCCAGCAGATGCACTGGGCGGTCACGTACCAGTAGCCGAAGCTGACGTTGCGCGACCAGACCACCCAGATGGTGACCGAGATCGGCACCATCGGCAGGAAGATCAGGTAGACCCACGACAGGATGTGCGCGGTGAACGTGGTGCCCAGCAGGTCGTGGAGCAGGACCGCCGGGTCGTTGCCGAACAGCAGCCACTGGTCGAACTGCCGCAGCTCGTAGTCGCCCTGCCGGGTGAGGTCGCCCCCGCGCAGGAACGGCAGGTAGTTCTTCAGGTTCCGGTAGCTGACGTAGGTGACGTAGAAGCAGATCACCCCGATCACGACGAGCTGGATCCGGTCGCGCGTCCAGTGCTCGCGGATCAGCAGGCGCGCCTCGGTACGCATCCGGGAGAGCCGGAACCGTGCTCGCCACAGCGTCCGCGGCACGATGTCGGCGACGAAGGCACCCAGGATCAGCAGCGGCGCCCGCACCCAGGCGGGGCCGAGGAAGCCGTCGGGGTCGCGCAGCGGGAAGCCCAGCGACTGACCGGTGATCACGGCCAGCGCCCCCATCACCACAGCGATCGTCACCATGGTTGCGTAGGCGCGTCGCTTCACAAGACGCCAGTCTAGGGGCGCTCCTGCGAGCCCTCCGCGGGGACCAGTGCCATGCGGGAGGTGTCCAGCGACACCCGCACCCGTGCTCCGAGCCGTACGTCGGCGCCGGGCTGGGCCACACCGGGCAGCGGACCGACTCCCTCGACGTCGAGCTGCACCCGGATCTGGTCCGGGGTGACCCGGGCCTCGAGGACCACGGCGGTGAGCGGGCCCGACTCGTCGACGCGGAGCGCCGAGCGCCGCAGCGCCACCGCGGGCCAATGCCGGCCCGGGGCGAGCAGGCCGGCCAGCCGGGCGGCGCCCTCGCCGGTCAGCACCGTCGCGTAGCCGAGGAAGGCGGCCGCCCAGCCGTCGGCCGGACCGCTCCAGACCTCCTCGATCGTGCCGGCCTGGACGATGTGTCCCTCACGCATCACCGCCATCCGGTCGGCGACGGCGAAGGCCTCTTCCTGGTCGTGGGTGACGAGCATCGCCGTGACCTGCGCGGCGTGCAGGATCTCGCGCAGGTCCGCGGCCAGCCGCTCGCGCAGCCCGCGGTCCAGGGCGCTCAGCGGCTCGTCGAGCAGCAGCAGACGTGGTTCGACCGCCAGCGCCCGCGCCAGGGCGACCCGCTGGCGCTCCCCGCCGGACAGCGTGGCCGGGAGCCGGGCGGCGTACCCCTGCAGCCCGACGAGCTCGAGCAGCTCCTCGACCCGTCGGCGCTGCTCGGCCTGCGAGCGGTGGCGCAAGCGCAGGGGGTAGGCGATGTTGGCGCCCACGTCGAGGTGCCCGAAGAGCTGGCCGTCCTGGAACATCAGCGCGAACCCGCGGCGGTGGGTGGGCACCCCCGCCAGGTCGTCGCCGTCGAAGGAGACGGTGCCCGTCGTCATCCGCTCCAGGCCGGCGACGGCGCGCAGCAGCGTGGACTTGCCGCACCCGGACGGCCCGAGGACGGCGACCACCGAGCCGGACGGCACCGTCAGGTCGACCTCGTCGACGGCCACCGTGTCGCCGAAGCGGACGGTCAGCTGGCGCACCTCCAACCCCATCAGCCGGCCCCCATCAGAAGGCACCCGTCGAGCCGACCCGCAACCGCTGCACCGCGACCATGACCGCCGCCGTCGTGGCGGCGAGCACCACCGAGGCCGCCATCGCCATCCCGAAGTTCTCGGCACCGGGCCGTCCGATCAACCGGTAGATCACCACCGGCAGCGTCGGGCGGTCCTCGCGCGCCAGGAAGCTGGTCGCACCGAACTCGCCCAGCGAGACCGCGAAGGCGAACCCCGCGGCGGCCAGCAGCGAGCGCCAGGCCACGGGCAGATCCACGGCCAGCAGCACGCGCAGCCGTCCCGCGCCCAGGGAGGCTGCCGCCTGTCGCTGCCGGTCGTCGATCGAGTGGAGCACCGGCGCCACGGTACGGACGACCAGCGGCAGCGCCACCATCGCCTGCGCGACCGGGATCAGCAGCGCCGAGTCCCGCAGGTCGAGCGGAGGCCGGTCCAGGGTGATCAGGAAGCCGAAGCCCACGGTGACGGCCGAGACGCCCAGCGGCAGCATGAACACCCCGTCGAGCACCGCGGAGGGGCGTCCGCCACCGGGCCGGGAGACCAGGTAGGCCACGATCCCGCCGAGCACCATCGCGAACGTCGTCGCCAGCAGCGCGATGACCAGCGAGTTGGCCAGGGCCTCGGTGGCGGGGACGAGCAGGGCGTTGCCGGCGCCGGTCGTGCCCAGGGCGCGGTAGTTCCCCAGCCCCCAGCCGTCGCCACGCCGCAAGGAGGCGGCGACCAGTGAGGCGATGGGGGTGAGCAGGAACAGCAGCACCACGCCGGTCCAGGCGAGGACCGGCAGGTGCCGTCGGGAGGGGCGGGGCAGCCGCCGGGTGGAGCGGTCGACCGACGCCGGCGTACGCCGCAGCCGGCCGGTGACCACCAGCAGCACGGTGATCACGAGCAGCTGCAGGATCGACAGCGCCGCGGCACCGGTCAGGTCCAGCTCCTGGGTGGTCAGCAGGTAGATCTCGGTCTCCACGTTGGCGTAGCGCAGGCCGCCCATGGTGAGCACCACCCCGAAGGCGGTCGCGCAGAACAGGAAGACGACGCTCGCGGCCGAGACGATGCCCGGGAGGAGAGCCGGCAGGGTCACCGTGCGGAAGACCTGCCACGGGCCGGCGCCGAGCACGGCTGCCGCCTCCTCACGACGCGGGTCGAGGGCCTCCCAGAACGCCCCGACGGTGCGCACCACCACGCTGAGGTTGAAGAACACCAGTGCCGCCACGATCGCCGCCGCGCTGCCGTCGAGGCCCAGCGGCCCCAGCGGCCCTCCCGGCGCGACCAGCTGGCGGAACGCGACCCCGACCACGACGGTGGGCAGGACGAACGGAACGACCACCAGGGCCCGCAGCAGGTCGCGACCGGGGAACCGGAGCCGGTGGAGCGCGAAGGCGACCGGCAGGCCGACGACGACACAGAGCAGGGTCGCGAGGCCGGCCGACCAGATGGTGAACCAGAGCACCCGGTGCACCCGCGGGCGGCCCAGCACCTCCACGACGGCACCCGGGTCGAAGACTCCGTCGGTCCACAGCCCGCGGGCCACCATCCCGCCCACGGGGTAGGCGAAGAAGACCAGCAGCGCCACGAGTGGCACCGCGGCCAGCGCCGCGGTGCCCCAGATCGGGCCCGGGAGCGGGTTCTGGCGCGAGCCCCGGCGGCGGCTGCTCACCGGGTGGTGATCTCCCGCCAGTCGCGCAGCCAGTCGCGGAGGTTCCGCTGGATCTCCGCGGCCGGGAGGCTCAGCGGGTCGGGAGCGGGCGGAGCGAACTCCGCCCAGGTCTCCGGCAGCGCGACCTCACCGTCGACCGGGTAGACGTACATGTTCTCCGGCAGCGCTGCCTGGAAGTCCCGTCCCAGCATGAAGTCGATGAACTGCTCCATGCCCTCCGGGTTGTCCGAGCCCGCCAGCACCCCGGCGTACTCCACCTGCCGGAAACAGGTGTCCAGCAGGGCGCTGGTGGTGGGGCGGGTGCCGTCCTCGGGGATCGTGAACGGCGGCGAGGAGCTGTACGACGTGACGATCGGTCGGTCTCCGTCGCCACCTCCGGCGGTGAAGTCGACCTGGTAGGCGTCGGTCCAGCCGGAGGTGATCTTCGTGTCGTTCGCCATCAGCCGCTCCCAGTAGTCCCGCCAGCCCTCACCCTTCGCCACGATCGTGGCCACCAGGAAGGCCAGGCCCGGCGAGGAGGTGGTGGCGCCCGGTGTGACGAACAGGCCGCGGTAGCGGGGATCGGTCAGGTCGTCCAGGCTCCGCGGCGGGGCGAGGCCCTTCGCGGCGAACCAGGAGTCGTCGACGTTGACGCAGACGTCGCTGTAGTCGATCGGGGTCAGCCGGTCCTCGGCTCCCTCGAGGAGGTACCGGCGGGCGGACGTCGGCAGCGCATCGGCGGCGTACGGCGCGAGCACGTCCTCGGCGACGGCCCGGGCACCGAAGGTGTTGTCGATCCCGTAGACGCCGTCGGCGACCGGTGAGTCCTTGGTCAGCACCAGCCGGTTGGTGAGCTCGCCGGCGTCACCCTGGGGCTGCACCTTCACGGTGATCCCGGTCCGGGCCTTGAACTCGGCGAGCACGTCCTTCGACATGGCCCAGCTGTCGTGGGTGGCCACCTCGAGCGTCTTCGGGTCACCCCCGCCGCCAGCGTCGGAGCCGCACCCCGCGAGCGCAGTAGTGGCCACCAGGGCGACGGACAGGGACAGCAGTCGTGACCTCATGCGGTCGTCTCCTTCGACTTCCTTCGCCGGTGCTAACCGGAGCAGGTTCAAGGGTCTGCGGCATCCCGCACTCTCAGCGCCCCTGTTCGCGGGCGCTCCCCTGTCGGACTCCCCCAGACTAGCCCGCCGCCGCAGCCCCTCGCGCACGCCACCTCACCGCCGAGACCAGGGGCCGCCGGAGGGCCCGTCGTCCGGTTGACGGACACCTCGGCCGGGTCGTTGGGTCACGGGATGGCCGGGACTACTGTGGAAGAACCCGATCGGAGGAGTGTCATGACGAGGCGCGACCCGCACCTGACGCTGCCTCCGCACGGGCGAGGCCAAGTGGGGCACCGATGACCGCCGGCCCGCCCGGCCCCCTCGCTCAGCTCTGTCGCGAGACCGTGTCCGCGACCGGGGTGAGCTCCTGCGGGGTCACCATGGTCGTCGACGGCGGCCAGAGCGTCACCGCGCACGCCACCGACGGGACGGCACGCGCCGTGGAGGAGATGCAGCACACGCTCGGCGAGGGGCCGGGCGTGGAGGCCTCCAGCTCGGGCTCGACCGTCCTGGTTCCGAACCTGCGCGACGACTCGCAGCCGGACCTGAGGCGCTGGCCGACGTTCGCCCATGAGGCCGTCGGCGCCGGCGTCCAAGCCGTGTTCGCGTTCCCTCTGGTGCTCGGCACGGCGCTGGTCGGCGCGCTCAGCCTCTACCGCGACTCCCCCGGTGCCCTCAGCTCCGTGCAGCTCTCGCTGAGCCTCGTCGGCGCCGACTCCGTGGCCCGAGCCCTGGCGCACAGCGGCGACGGGCTGCCGGCGACCAGCGAGCTCGACGACCCCATGCGGGTGCACCAGGCCGCCGGAATGGTGATGGTGCAGCTCTCCGTGCCGATCGACCAGGCGCTGCTGCGGATGCGTGCGGTCGCCTTCGCCGAAGGGTCCACCGTGGACACCCTCGCCGCCGACATCGTCGAGCGACGTCGAAGACTTACCGAGGAGAAGAAATGACGCCAGAAGAGGATCTGCAACGACAAGCGACGCTGGCCAAGCGCTTCGTCGCGCTGGCCGACACCCTCGTCGACGACTTCGACGTGGTCGAGGTGCTCGACGGCCTGATGTACACCTGCCTCGAGCTCCTCGAGGTGAACGAGGCAGGGATGATGCTGACCGACTCCAGCGGCGGCCTGCAGCGGGTCGCCTCGTCGAGCGAGTCGGCGCGGCTTCTCGAGCTCCTCCAGGTGCAGACCCGTGAGGGCCCGTGCTTCGAGGCGGTCCAGCACGGTGAGGTGGTCGTCGTGGAGGACATCGAGCAGCACCGGGGACGCTGGCCCACGTTCTCGGAGCGACTCGTCGAGGACGGCTTCCGGTCGGTCTACGCCTTCCCGATGCGGCTGCGAGAGGCCACCATCGGCGGGCTGAACCTGTTCGGCGCCTCCGCGCACACGCTGGACGAGGGGGGTCGGGTGATCGCCAAGGCACTCACCGACATCGCCACGATCGGCATCCTCCAGCAGCGCTCCTTACGGCGCTCGGCCCTGCTGGCCGAGAACCTGCAACGCGCGCTGAACACTCGGGTGGTGATCGAGCAGGCCAAGGGCGTGCTCTCCGAGCGCGGGAACCTCCCGATGGAGCACACCTTCGCCCTGCTGCGCGACTACGCCCGCAGCCACCAGCTGAAGCTCAGCGACCTGGCGCACTCCATCGTCTACCCCCCGCACGTCGCCGACGGTGTGCTCGCCCACCGCCGGGACTGAGCTCCGCCACGTCCGAACGATGGACGCGCCGCTCAGCAGTCGAGCGGTGCCATGGTCCGCAGGCGTGCCTGCCGGTTAGGCTCGCTCACGGCGGGCCCACCCGCCTCGTTCACTCGCAGCCCGGACCCTGCTGCACCCGACCATCGCGCTCGAGGGGGGTTCCCGTGCCGCAGCAGTTCCTGACCGTCGTCCGACCGTCCCCGGCCCGGAGCGCCCCGGCGCGGCGTACCCGGGGGGCCCGGGGCGAGTCACGAACCCCTCTCGAGGCGAGGCTCGTTCCGGTTCGGGTCGGGCGCCCGTCGGTGGCACTACCGACGGGCGCCTGAACCCGGGTCAGGGACGGCACGCCACCCCTCGGCTCACCCTGTCCATCTGGTCTCCCGGCGGGTCTCACGTCGTCCAGCTGTTGACCACGACGGCGAGCAGGACTAACGTACAACCAAATGGTTGTAGATACTGTCGGGCCGACCGAGGCCGAGGTGGACCGGATCTTCCGCGCGCTCGCCGACGCGACGCGGCGCGACATCGTCCGGCGCACCCTGGTCGGGCAGGAGACCGTCTCCGGGCTCGCGCAGGACTACGCCATGTCGTTCGCAGCAGTGCAGAAGCACGTGACCGTGCTGGAGAGGGCGGGTCTGGTGACCAAGGAGCCGCACGGCCGCGAGCGCCTCGTGCGCGGCAACCCCAGCGCGATCCAGCGCGCCCAGGCACTGCTGGACTCCTACGAGCAGCTCTGGCGCTCGCGCATCGCCCGGCTCGACGCCCTCCTCGACGAGGACGAGCACTGACTTCCCGTTCCGTCAGCACACCCATCGAGAGAGGAACCACTCGCATGCCAGTCACCTCGGTCCACCAGGACCCCGAAGCCCTCACCATGACGGTCGTCGCCGACTTCGCCGCACCCCTCGAGCGGCTCTGGGACGCCTACGCCGACCCGCGCCAGCTCGAGCGGTTCTGGGGACCGCCGACTTACCCCGCCACCTTCACCCGTCACGACATGGTCGCCGGCGGCCGCTCCGCCTACGCCATGGTCGGGCCCGAGGGCGACGTCTCCCGCGGCTACTGGGAGTTCCTCGACGTCAAGGCGCCCCACTCCTTCGAGGTCCGCGACGGCTTCAGCCGGCCCGACGGCACGCCGAACCCGGACCTGCCGTCGATGCGGATGACCTTCGAGTTCGAGACGACCGACTCGGGTTCCCGGCTCACCACGACCACCTACTTCAACACCGCGGACGAGCTCGAGCAGCTGCTGGGCATGGGCATGGAGGAGGGCATGCGCGAGGCGATGGGCCAGATCGACGCGGTGCTCGACGACCTGCGCACCTTCGCCGCCGACCGGCCGACGTCCGCGCAGGTGCTGGGCGACACCACGGTCCGGGTGAGCCGGGTCATCCGCGGCAGCGTCGACCAGGTCTGGGCCGCGCACCACGACCCGGCCCTGGTCTCGCAGTGGCTGCTCGGTCCCGACGGCTGGTCGATGCCGACGTGCGAGACCGCGACCGAGGTGGGCGAGCACTACCGCTACGTCTGGCGGGCCGACGACGGCAGCGCGAGCTTCGGCACCACCGGCGAGGTGCTCGAGTCGGTGCCGCCGTACCGCGAGGTCACCACGGAGCTGATGTCCGGCGACGGCATCCCCGAAGGTGCACCGGGCACGGTCAACGAGCTGACCCTGACCCCGATGGAGGGCGGCACGCTGCTGGCGTTCGTCATCACCTACCCCGACGTCGAGACCCGCGACGCGGTCCTCGGCACCGGCATGGTCGACGGCATGGAGACCAGCTACGCACGCCTGGAGAGCAGCCTGGCCGCTGCCTGACGCAGTGGCTTCGTGAGGGGCTTCGTGAGGGGCTTCGTGAGGGGCTTCGTGAGGGGCTTCGCGAGGCGGTGACCGCTCGACGGGTCACCGCCTCGCGGTGCGTCCCGAGGGGGTGCTGGCCGTCGCGGGACAGCAGCCGCAACCACGCCGAGCGGGCAATCCGCGTACGCCGCAGCGCGCCGAGCGGGCAATCCGCGCACGCCGCAGCGCGCCGAGCGGGCAATCCGCGCACGCCGCAGCGCGCCGAGCGGGCAATCGAGACCCCGTACGCCGGTCAGCGGCCTCCGTGAAGTCGCCGACGCGTACGTCCACCTGGGTCGCTCGTCTGCGTGCCCCCAGTGACCGGCGGCGGGGTTCAGGGCCCTGACCGAAACCATGGTGGCGACGCTGCCCGTGGGCAGGTCGGCAAGTAGCGCCAGGGCACCCACTTCGACTCCGAGCCCGACGAGGGTGCCGTGCGGGAAGTGTCCAAGCACGGCTGTGGACCCTACGGTGACGAGAGCGTGCAGGCCATCAGTGCCCACCACCAGGTCGGACCGTCGCCCAGGAGCGGCCTTCAGCTGAGGTCGACAAGATCGTTGCGCAGGTCGACGAGAGCTGCCACGAACAGGACCACCAGGCCGGCCCGCAGTATCCAGGCGGGCCAGGCTCTGGCGAGGAACGCGCGACCGGTGTCGTGGCGGCGCAGCGTGCGGAACGCGGCGAAACCTGCCGCCAGCGCCAGGGTCACCGGGAACAGGAGGACCCACGGGGCGAACCCCAACCCTACGAGCGCGTTGGGCGGGCGCCAGCGTTCGAGGGCGCGTTCTCCGAGGACGTGCAGCAGTGTGACGTAGGCGGCTGGGAGAGCGATGAAGAGACCCGTTGCGAGCCACACCGGTTCCAGGAACTGAAAGTCCACTCCGTCCGTGTGGACCACGATGGCCCCGATCACGACGGCGGGACCGAGCGAGATCGACAGGAGACGGAACCAGGAGGGACCGATGATCAGGCCGCGAACAACGACGTAGCAGCCGGCACCGACCACTCCGAACTGCAAGCCCGCCAACGCCAGTTGAGCGGAGCCCGACAGGGTGAACTGGCCCATCACGAAACCGTCGTCGCTCTTCACCCCAGTGGCGTCTGGGTTGAGGGCGGCGAGCAGCGCCATCGCGAGCCGTCCCAAGATCCCGACGACGAACGCACCGCAGGCTCCGCCTACCAACGTGAGTACCGACAGGGTTCTGGCGGCGCCGATCAGGTCGTCCCGCCAAGAAGCTTGTGGTTTCGCGGGTTGCACTGCACTCGTCATTCGGACCCTCCCGGGTCGCCATGGTGGAGGACAAGCACCAGTACGGCCATGCCCCGAACACGTCATTGCGCCGAAGTCTGCCGCCGTGGTTTCTGATCCTCTGTCGAACGAGGTGCGCGGAGCACCGGCAGGTGAGGAAGTGGATGCCGTGACGCTCGAGGTTGCCTCAGCGCGGTCGTGGTGCTCGGTCGTTCGCGGGTCGGCATGTCGAGCGAGGATCTGGGCCGGGCCGCCACCTCCGTCGCACCGGGATGGTCGACGGCATGGAGACCAGCTACGCGCCTCGAGAGCCTGGCCGCTGCCTCGCGGCGAGTCTCCGGGAGGTGCTGGTCGTCGCCGTACGCCGGAGAGCAGCCGTGACCCACGCTGGTTGAGCTTGTCGAAACCCCCGTGCCCGGTCGCGTCGGGCTCGAGCCGACCGCTGCCGAAAGTTTCTTCTCCACGGTCTCGCATAGTGAGCAAAACCGCAGGTCAGAGGCGGTTTCCTGTCAGTGGTCGGTGCTTGAATTCATCCATGAGCAGCAGTCGGGACGAGGGTCGCCAACAGCACCCGGTGACCGACTGCGCGCGCCGGATCGGCGAGGACCTCGACGGCATGGTCGAGGTGCCGTTGCTGTCGATGCCGCCGGAAGAGACGCGCCAGGCGCTGGTGGATCTGGCTCGCCATGAGGCCCAGCTCTCGGCGCTGCGGCTGCGGCTGCTGGCCCATGCTGAGCAGAGCGAGGCGACCGTGCAGACCGGTGCGCCGACCGCGGCGGACTGGGTGGCCGTGCAGACCCGGCAGGTACGCCGCGACGCCCGCTCCGACCTGCGCCACGCGCAACGGCTCGAGCACCACGACGTGCTGTCCGCGGCGATGGCACGCGGCGCGGTGAACGTGGCCCAGTCGCGGGCGATCGTGGCGGCGCTTGATCGGCTGCCCCGCACCGGTACCTACGCCGTCACCGCCGAGCAGCGCCTGGCGGCTGAGACCCATCTGGTGGAGCTGGCGGCACATCATGACGCCAAGGAGCTGCGCATCCTGGGCCGGCGGGTCTTCGAGGTGATCGCCCCCGAGGTCGCCGACCAGTTCGAGGGCAAAGCACTCGAGCGCGAAGAAGCCCAAGCACTACGCCGGACCACCTTGAGCTCTGTGGGAGGACGACGAAGGCACCTGCCACGGCCGGTTCCGCATCCCGGCCTTGCACGGGCAGATGCTGACCAAGATGATCCTCGCCCTCGCCTCCCCCAGCCGCCCACGCTGGTCGAACCCGTCGCAACCCCCCGAAGGCACGTCCGAGGGCGCCGCGGCGATGGATCGGGACTCCGGGATCGACCCCGACCTGCCCACCCCGGTCCGCCACGGGATCGCGCTCACCCAGCTGCTGGAGTCGATCAGCGCGAAAGACCTGCCGAAGACCGGGGGCTGTGGGGCCACGGTGGTGGTCACCATGACCCTCGACCAGCTCCTCGCCGACCTCGAGACCGCCGGGGTGTGCACCCTGGACACCGGCGGCCGCATCTCCGCCGCCGAAGCACGCCGCCTGGCCTGCCGCGCCGGCATCATCCCGATGGTGCTCGGTGGTCGCAGCCAGGTCCTCGACGTCGGCCGCAAACGCCGCCTGCACACCGAAGCCATGCGCCTGGCCATGGCAGTGCGCGACGGCGGCTGCACCACCCGCGGCTGCCAAACAGCACCCGGGATGTGCCACGCCCACCACGACCACCCCTGGTCCCACGGCGGCAAGACCAACGTCGCCACCGGGCGGCTCCTGTGCCCGCATCACCATCGCCGGGTCCACGACCCCACCTACGACACCCGCCACCACCCCGACGGCACCATCACCTTCCACCGACGAGAGTGACCGAGCCGGATCCGGAATTGTGCAAGGTCCGAACTTGCGGACAGCAGTGCGCGCCGCCCTTACGCGGCGAAACCGCGTTGCGGACGCAGACAAACGCCCGATAGACGTGCTCGGGCGCGACCGAGACGCTCAAGGCTTCCTAGCCTGCCGCCTCTCGTCGGGCGCGCCATTGCCACGTCT
>CAWFHA010000002.1:0-181296 GCA_963815595.1 uncultured Actinomycetota bacterium
GAGCGCGTTGAAGACGCGGCCCTTGGTCACGTCGCCGACGGGCACGGTGATCGGGCCACCGGTGTCCCGCACCTGAGCACCCCGGACGAGTCCGTCGGTCGGCTGCATCGAGATGGCGCGGACCATGCCGTCGCCGATGTGCTGGGCCACCTCGAGGGAGAGCGTGCGCTGCTCGCCACCGAGCTCCACCTGCACCTGGAGCTTGTTGTACATCTCGGGCATGGCGTCGGACGTGAACTCCACGTCCACCACCGGGCCGATCACCCGCGCGATCCGGCCCACGCCGCCCTGGGCGTCGTCGGTCTTGTTCTCTTCAACAGTGGCAGTCATGTCTCTCACTCACTCCCGGCGTTCGCGTCGGCGAGCGCGTTGACGCCACCGACGATCTCGCTGATTTCCTGGGTAATGCCGGCCTGGCGCGCCTGGTTGGCGATGCGCTTGTACTTCTTGATCATCTCGTCGGCGTTGTCCGTCGCGGACTTCATCGCCTTCTGTCGTGCGGCGAGCTCGGAGGCCGCCGCCTGCAGCAGGGCGAAGAACACCCGGCTCTGCACGTAGCGCGGCAGTAGCCCGTCGAGGACCTCGGCGGCCGAGGGCTCGAACTCGTAGAGGGGCAGCACGTCCTCGGCCTCCGGCTTCTCCTCGCCCTCGACGACCTCGAGCGGCAGCAGCCTGACCGCGGTCGGCTCCTGGACGAGCATCGACCGGAAGCGCGTGTAGACCACGTGCACCTCGTCGACCGGCTGGGCGTCCTCGACGGCCCTGCTGTTCTCCGGCCGGTCCTCGTCGTCGTCGAGGAGGAACGCGCCGATGAGGGCCTCGCCGACCTCCCGGGCGATGTCGTAGTTGGGCTGGTCGGAGAACCCGGTCCACGTCTTGACCACGGGACGGCTGCGGAACTTGTAGTACGCCTCGCCCTTGCGGCCGCAGATGTAGGTCTCGACCTCCTTGCCCTCCTCGCGGAGCTTCTCCACCAGCCGCTCGGTCTCCTTGAGCACGCTCGAGGAGTAGGCACCGGCGAGCCCACGGTCGCTGGTCACGATGAGCACGGCGGCCCGCTTGGGGTCCTCCGGCTCGGTGGTCAGCGGGTGGTCGACGTTGGAGAAGGTGGCCACCGCCGAGACCGCACGGGTCAGCTCCCGGGCGTACGGCGAGGCCGCCTGTGCCCGCTGCTGCGCCTTGATGATCCGGGACGCAGCGATGAGCTCCATGGCGCGCGTGATCTTCTTCATCGACTCCGTCGACTTGATCTTCGCGCGGTACTCACGCAGCGATACGGCCATGCCTCAGCCCCGCTTCTGCTTGACGATCTGCTCCTGCTCGACGTCCTCGTCCTCGAGCGCCTCGGCCTTGGCCTCGGTCCCGGGCTTCTTGATCGAGTCGCCCTCGGAGGTCTCGAACTGGTCGAGGAAGGAGTCGTAGGCGTCCGCCAGCGAGTCCTCGTCCTCGAACTTCTGCGACTCCCGGATGCCGGCGAGGATGCCGTCGTGGGTGCGGTGCAGGTAGTCGAGGAACTCCTGCTCGAAGCGGATCACGTCGTCGACCGGCACCGCGTCCAGGCGCCCGGAGGTGCCCAGCCACAGCGAGACGGTCATGTTCTCCAGCGGGTACGGCGAGTACTGGGGCTGCTTGAGCAGCGCCATCAGGCGCTGACCCCGGTCGAGCTGCTGCCGCGACGCCGCGTCGAGGTCGGAGGCGAACATCGCGAAGGCCTCCATGGCGCGGAACTGCGCCAGGTCGACCTTGAGCGACCCGGTGACCGCCTTCATGGCCTTGGTCATCGCCGCACCGCCGACCCGCGAGACCGAGACGCCGACGTCGATGGCCGGGCGCTGGTTGGAGGCGAACAGGTCGGACTGCAGGAAGATCTGCCCGTCGGTGATCGAGATGACGTTGGTCGGGATGAACGCCGAGACGTCGTTGGCCTTGGTCTCCACGATCGGCAGCCCGGTCATCGACCCGGCACCCATCTCGTCGGAGAGCTTGGCGCAACGCTCCAGCAGGCGGCTGTGCAGGTAGAACACGTCACCGGGGAAGGCCTCGCGACCCGGCGGACGGCGGAGCAGCAGCGAGACGGCGCGGTAGGCGTCGGCCTGCTTGCTCAGGTCGTCGAAGACGATCAGCACGTGCTTGCCGTCGTACATCCAGTGCTGGCCGATGGCCGAGCCGGTGTACGGCGCGAGGTACTTGAACCCGGCGCTGTCCGAGGCGGGCGAGGCGACGATGGTGGTGTACTCCAGCGCGCCGGCCTCCTCGAGGGCACCGCGCACCGCGGCGATGGTCGAGCCCTTCTGGCCGATCGCGACGTAGATGCAGCGCACCTGCTTGTCGGGGTCGCCGGAGTCCCAGTTCTGCTTCTGGTTGATGATCGTGTCGATCGCGATGGTGGTCTTGCCGGTCGACCGGTCACCGATGATCAGCTGGCGCTGCCCGCGACCGATCGGCGTCATCGCGTCGATCGCCTTGATGCCGGTGGCCAGCGGCTCGTGCACCGACTTGCGCGCCATCACGCCGGGCGCCTGGAGCTCGAGCTCGCGGCGCTCGTCGGACTCGATCTCGCCCATGCCGTCGATGGGGGTGCCGAGGGGGTCGACGACCCGACCCATGAAGCCGTCACCGACCGGGACCGAGAGGATCTGGCCGGTACGGCGGACCTTCTGGCCTTCCTCGATGCCGGCGAAGTCACCGAGGATGACCACGCCGATCTCGCGGGTGTCGAGGTTCAGGGCCAGGCCCTTGGTGCCGTCCTCGAACTCGAGCAGCTCGTTGGCCATCGCGGAAGGGAGCCCGCTCACGCGCGCGATGCCGTCGGCGGCCTCGGCGACGGTGCCGACCTCTTCCTTGCTCGCGGTCTCCGGCTTGTAGTCGGACACGAACCGCTGCAGTGCGTCCCGGATCTCTTCCGGACGGATCGAAAGCTCCGTCATTGTTTGTCCCTACTCTCTGGTGCTCGGTTCGAAGTGTGCAGGTGGTTCGGGGTCAGCCGGCGAGCCGGCGTCGGGCCTCGTCGAGGCGGGAGGAGACGGTGCCGTCGATGACGTCGTCACCGATCTGCACGCGCATCCCGCCGATGACGGTGGGGTCGACCACGACGTTGAGGTGGACCGTGCGGCCGTACTGCTGGCTCAGCGCCTGCCGCAGCCGCTCGATCTCGGTGTCGGCGAGCGTCGTGGCGACACGCACCTCGGCGACGCGCTGGTCGTGGGCGTCGGCAGCGATGCGCTGGTACTCCTCGATCGCCGCGGTCACGCTGCGGTGGCTGCCGGCGAGCGCCTGCTCGGCGAGCCTGCGGGTGGCGGGCATCGTCTTGCCCTCCAGCAGGTCTCCGAGCAGCCGGGCACGGTCCTGGGTGGAGCGGGCCGGGTCGGAGAGGGCCGTGCGCAGGTCGGGCTCCCCACCCACGAGGCGTCCGACCTCGAAGAGCTCGTCGGAGAGCCGCTCGGAGTCGTCC
The DNA here is from genome assembly GCA_963815595.1 of uncultured Actinomycetota bacterium. Lineage (GTDB taxonomy): Bacteria > Actinomycetota > Actinomycetes > Propionibacteriales > Nocardioidaceae > Marmoricola. Next base: position 3,452 of record CAWFHA010000002.1, read on the forward strand.
CCGGCGGAGTCGACCACGGCGACGACGCCGAGGTGCTCCAGCGCGTCCGCGAGGTCACGGGTGCGCGTCCAGCGTCGTTCGGCCGCGTCTGCGAGGAGGTCGAGCGCGGTGGCTCCCACCTTGCCCTCGAAGATCTGCCGCACGAGACCCGACTTCGCGGAGGCGTCCATCGAGATGTCCGTGGCCACCCGACGCAGCCCCGCCTCGGAGCGCAGGATCTCGGCGAGGCCGAACAGGTCGGCGCCCAGCTCGGCGGCGTCCTCGGTCCGCACACCGGCGACCCGCTCACCGAGGGCGGCGAGCGCCTCGGCCGAGGCGCCCCGGAAGTCGGCCTTGGACATCAGCTGGCTCCGGAGGGGGTCGATCCGGCGTCCCGGGCCTCGTCGGCCAGCTCGAGGTCGGCCAGGAAGCGGTCCACGACGCGCGTGGCCCGGTCCTCGTCCTCGAGGCTCTCCCCGACGATCCGGCCGGCCAGCGAGGTGGCGAGGGTCCCGACCTCGGTCCGCAGCGAGGCGACCGCCTGCTGGCGCTCGGCCTCGATCTGGGACTTGCCGTTCTCCACGATCCGCGAGGACTCCTGCTGGGCCTGCTCGCGCATCTCGGCGACGATCTGCGCGCCCTGCTCGCGAGCCTCCTCACGGATGCGCGCCGCCTCGTGCTTGGCCTCGGAGAGCTGCTGCTCGAGCTCGGCCAGCTTGGCGTCGGCCTCGGCCTGCTTGGTCTCGGCCGCCTTGAGCCCACCCTCGATCGCCGAGGTGCGCTCGGCGAAGGTCTTCTCGAAGTTCGGCACGACGTACTTCTTGACCAGGAAGTACAGCATCGCGAAGACCACGATCGACAGCACGATCTCGATCGGGTGCGGGATCAGGGGGTTGAGACCTTCTTCACCGCTGAGGGGAGTCACATACATGGGCTCGGTCCTTCGTCAGGTGATCGGGTCAGAGCACGAACGCGAGGGCGATACCGATGATCGCGAGTGCCTCGGCGAGCGCGAAGCCCAGGAAGGCGATGGTCTGCAGACGACCCTGGGCCTCGGGCTGGCGAGCCACACCCTGGAGGTAGGCGGCGAAGATCAGACCGATGCCGATGCCCGGGCCGATGGCGGCCAGGCCGTAGCCGATCATGTTGAGGTTGCCGCCGTCGATAGCCATAGGAAGCACGGCTGGTTCCTTTCGGTTGGTTCTACTTGTCGTGTGTGCGGTGGTGGAACTGCTGCGCCGGCGCCGGGGCCGGACAGACACTTGCTGGTCTCAGTGCTCCTCGGCGATCGCTCCGGAGATGTAGAGGGCGTTGAGCAGGGCGAAGACGTAGGCCTGCAGGAACTGCACCAGCAGCTCGAGGAAGGCGATGGCGACGAACATGACCCAGGCCAGGATGCCCACGGGCTTGACCATCGCGGCGCCGTGGATCAGGAGGTACTCGCCCCCGAGCGCGAACAGGATCAGCAGCAGGTGGCCGGCGAGCATGTTGGCGAAGAGTCGCAGCGCCAGCGTCAGCGGCCGGACCAGGATGTTGGAGAGGAACTCCAGCGGGATCAGCAGCACCAGCATGAGCTTGGGGACGCCGGGCGGCACGGTCTGGTGCTTGAGGTAGGCGAGCACGCCACCTTGGGCCTTGATGCCGGCGATGTTGTAGACCAGCCAGCTGATCGCGACCAGGCCGTAGACCATGCCCGCTCGGGAGAACGTCGGGAACTGGAAGACCGGGAAGGTGGCGAACAGGTTGTTGAGCAGGATCAGGAAGAAGATGGCGAACAAGAACGGCACGAACCGCATGAAGTCCTTGCTGCCGATGATGTCGCGGCCCAAGGAGTTGCGGACGAACCCGTAGCCCAGCTCGCCGACGTACTGCAGCCGGCCGGGCACCATCTGGCGACGCGCGGCGGCGGCCCGGAAGAACACGAAGACGACGAGGGCGCCCAGGACGAGCTGCAGCATCGGCTTGGTGGCGCCGAGGTACATCTCCTGGCCCAGGAAGCTGAACGTCGAGTCGGGTCCCACCGGCGGCAGGTTGAAGTCGCCCGGGCCGGGAGGCACGAACTCCTCGACGCGTACGGCGAGCGGGATGAGGCTCACTGCTACTCCTGTGTCGTCTTCGTCGCTGGGGGGCCGTCAGTCTCGGGCGGCAGCTTGAACCTGGACCAGGTCATGTAGATCCCGAGGCCAGCACCCACCAGGATGCCGACACCCACCAGGAAGGTCGTTCCCAGCCAAAGGTCCGCCAACCACCCGAGTACGCCGTAGAACGCCACGCCGGCCACCAGGTAGCCAAAGGCATGCCATGGGTCGCCGATCGGGGTGTGCGGGCGCGGGGGGTCCTGCTCAGCCATCGCGCTGGGAGCGTAGCAGTCGGCACGGTTCACCTGGCACCTGCCTGCCGGCCACCAGGCCCCGACGAGGACGAGGCGGCGAGGTCGAGATCGTAGACCGGGACGCGGATCCGCGCGTGGGCCACGAGCTGGCCGACGATCCAGGCGCCGGCGGCGACGAGGACCCCGACGGCCAGGCCCGGCGCCGAGACCGTGGAGCCGACCACACCGGAGGATCCCAGCGCGGCGAAGACCGCGGCGACGAGGACCACCTGGAGGGTGAAGGTCATCAGGGCGACCAGCAGCGAGGCCTGCGGGGCGATCCGGGTGGCCACCATCACGGTGCCGGACCCGAACAGGAAGAACGCCAGGGCCACGGCGCCGCCGAGGCCCACGCCCAGCGCGGCCGGTCGGCCGCCGACCAGGCTCGCCACGAGCACCGCGAGGGCCACCGCACCGACGAGACCCGCTGCTGCCGCGGCCAGGACACGCGGTGTCCGGGTCGGGTGGTGCCCCGGGCCGGGGCGGGCGGTCGTCGTCATGGGCGGCCTCATCGTCGTCGTCCGATGACTCTTTCACAGCGAGCGTGAGGCTGTCATCGGGCGGTTGGCGGTGCTTGTGAAAAGTAGCACAAAGTCGCCGGGTCGAGGAAATCCACGACCGTCCGGCTCAGCGCAGCAGGTCCTCGGTGCGCGGCTCCCCCGGTCGCTGGATCCGGGGCAGCAGGAAGGTGAGCAGCACGGTCAGGACGGTCAGCGTCACGAGCAGCGTCCAGGTCAGCCCGCCGGAGTACAGGCTGAGCAGCACCGCACCGAAGGCGATCAGGCCGGCCCAGAGGTACATGATCAGCACCGCGCGTCGCTGGCTGTGCCCGATCTCGAGGAGCCGGTGGTGCAGGTGCTCCTTGTCGGGCTGGTAGAACGCCTGGCCGCGCCGGGTCCGCCGGACCACGGCCAGCACGAGGTCGGCCAGCGGGACGACCAGGATCGAGATCGGCAGCAGGATGGGCAGGAGCATCACGATCGAGCTCTCGCTGGCTCCGTCGCGCTCGACCGAGACCGAGGCGAACTGACCGGTCAGGGTCAGCGCGGACCCGGAGAGCACCAGCCCCAGCAGCATCGATCCCGAGTCGCCCATGAAGATCCGGGCGGGGAAGAAGTTGTGCGGCAGGAAGCCGGCACACGCACCACCCATCGCGGCGCACAGCATCGCGGCACTGATGGCCAGGGTCTCCCCGTTGGCGTCGGCGAGCTGGTAGGAGAAGAGGAAGAAGGCCACCGACCCGATCAGCACGACGCCGCCCGCGAGCCCGTCGAGCCCGTCGACGAAGTTCACGGCGTTCATCGTGCTCACCACCAGCAGCACGCTGAGCAGCTCGGCCTGGGTCGGGTCGAGCGAGAGCTGGCCGACCCCGGGCAGTCGCAGCGAGAACAGCTGCACGTCGTTGAGCACGAGGACGCCCGCGGCGACGATCTGGCCACCGAGCTTGGTCAGCGCGTCCAGCTCGATCAGGTCGTCGACCACGCCGACCGCGCAGATCATCGCGCCGGCCAGGAGCACGACGCCCGTGTCGTGGAAGACCTGCGGCTGGGAGGTGCTCAGGAACGGCAGGTGGCGGGCCACGAGCAGCCCGACAGCCAGCCCGCCGAGCATGGCGACGCCGCCGAAGTACGGGATCGGGGTGGCGTGCACGTCGCGGTCGCGGACCCGGGCGACGGCGCCGGACCGGACGGCCAGCTCGCGGGCGAAGACGCAGAGCAGGTAGCTGGCGACGCCCGCGACGAGGAAGACGAGCAGGTACTCACGCACCGGCAGGACCCGGGTCGGGCTGGGCTCCCGACGTCTGCTCGTCCTCGGGGTCCGTGTCGGGGTCCGTGTCGGGCTCCGTGTCGGGCTCCGCGTCGGGCTCCGCGTCGGGGTCCGTGTCGGGCTCCGCGTCGGAGTCCAACCCGGTCCCGAGCTCCTCCAGGACGGCGGCCAGCTCGGCCGCCCCGATCGCCCCCTCGCGCAGGATGCGCGGCCGGGAGCCGGTGCAGTCGACGATGGTGGACGCGGCGGCGCCGGGGCTCGGGCCTCCGTCGAGGACGACCTCGACCACGTCGCCCAGCATCCGCTCGGCCTCGTCGGCGTCGGTGGCCGCGGGCTCTCCGGTGAGGTTGGCCGAGGACACGGCGAGCGGGCCGGTGCGACCGAGCAGGTCGAGTGCCCCCTGGTCGTCGGGCATCCGCACCGCGACGGTGCCCTTGGTCTCGCCCAGGTCCCACCGCAGCGAGGGCTGCTGGCGGCACACGATGGTCAGCGGTCCGGGCCAGTACCGGGCGACCAGCCCGGTGGCCCACTCCGGGATCTCGTCGGCCAGGGCCTCCAGCGTGGTGTCGGAGGAGATCAGCACCGGGGGCGGCATGTCGCGGCCGCGCCCCTTGGCGTCGAGCAGTCGCTGCACCCCCTCGGCGTCGAAGGCGTCCACGCCGATGCCGTAGACGGTGTCGGTGGGCAGCACGACCAGCAGCCCCCGGCGTACGGCGGTGACGGCCGCGGCGAGGCCGGTCTCGCGGCTCTCCTCGTCGGCGAGGTCGTAGCGCGTGCTCACGATGGGGTCCTCCTCACGGGGGTCATCGTGCCAGCCGGGCCACCACGAAGCGCGCACGACCTGCCAGGTCCTCGTGGTCGCTCACCTCGGTCCACCGTCCGGTCCCGGTGAAGATGCGGGCAGCGGAACGACCCTGGACGTCGGCGTGCTCGGCGCCGACCCAGCCGCCCGGCCTCAGCAGTCGGGCGGCGGTGCGCTCCAGCACCCGCAGGGCGTCCAACCCGTCCTCGCCCGACCACAGGGCCAGGGCGGGGTCGTGGTCGCGCGCCTCGGGGGCGACGCTCTCGAACGCCTCGAGGGGGATGTACGGCGGGTTGCACACCACCACGTCCACGGTGCCGTCGAGGTCCGGGAAGGCGTCCGCCATGTCACCGAGCCTGAGGTCCACCCCGGCACCGGTCAGGTTGCGCAGGGCCCAGTCGAACGCCGCCGGGTCGAGCTCGACGGCGTGCACGCGCGCGTGCGGCACCTCGGAGGTGAGGCTGAGCGCGATCGCCCCCGAGCCGGTGCACAGGTCGACCACCACGGGGTCGGCCCCGGACTCAACCGCTCGCTCCACCGCCCAGCCGGCCAGCAGCTCGGTCTCGGGGCGCGGCACGAAGACGCCGGGGCCCACCTGCAGCTCCACGTGCCGGAAGGCCGCGGTGCCGGTCAGGTGCTGCAGCGGCTCCCGGGCCGCTCGCCGCTCCACCAGGGTCTCGAACGCGGCCCGGTCCGGTGTCGCGACCGGCCCCGCGAGCACCAGGGCTCCCCGGGTGGTGCCCAGGACGTGGGCGAGGAGCGCTGCCGCGTCGTGGTCCGGGCTGGCGACCCCGGCGTCACCGAGGCGGGCCGCCGCCGCGCGCAGCACCTCGCGGACCGGCGCGGCCGGGTCAGTCACCGAGCGCCTCGAGCCGGTCGGCCATGTCGGCGTCGACGCACGAGCCGATCACCGCCTCCAGGCCACCGTCGAGCACGCGGTCGAGGTCGTAGGACTTGTAGCCGGTGCGGTGGTCGGAGATGCGGTTCTCGGGGTAGTTGTAGGTGCGGATCCGCTCGGAGCGGTCGACCGTACGGACCTGGGAGCGGCGGGCGTCACTGGCCTCGGCGCTCGCCTCCTCCTCGGCCGCGGCCAGCAGCCGGGCCCGGAGGATGCGCATGGCCTGCTCGCGGTTCTGCAGCTGCGACTTCTCGTTCTGGCAGCTGACCACGATGCCGGTCGGCAGGTGGGTGATCCGGACCGCCGAGTCGGTCGTGTTCACGCTCTGCCCGCCGGGCCCGCTGGAGCGGAAGACGTCGATGCGCAGGTCCTTCTCCTCCACGTGGACCTCGACCTGCTCGGCCTCGGGCAGGACGAGCACGCCCGCCGCGCTGGTGTGCACGCGTCCCTGGCTCTCGGTCACCGGGACGCGCTGGACCCGGTGCACGCCGCCCTCGAACTTCAGCAGCGCGAACGGTGCCTCGCCCGGCTCCGGGGTGCCCTTCGCCTTCACCGCGACGGTGACCGACTTGTAGCCGCCGAGGTCGGACTCGGTGGCGTCGAGCACCTCGGTGCTCCACCCGCGCTGCTCGGCGTAGCGGGTGTACATGCGCAGCAGGTCAGCGGCGAAGAGAGCAGACTCCTCGCCGCCCTCCCCCGACTTGATCTCCAGCAGCACGTCCTTGCCGTCCGAGGGGTCCCGGGGGACCAGCAGCCGGCGCAACCGCTCCTCGGCCTGGGCACGAGCACGGTCGAGCTGCTCGGCCTCCGCCGCGAACGCCTCGTCGTCGCCCGCGAGCTCGCGCGCGGCCCCGAGGTCTCCGAGGAGCTGGGTCCACTCCGCGTGGGCGCGCAGGACCGCGCTCAGCTCGGCGTACCGCTGACCGAGCCGGCGGGCGAGCCCCTGGTCGGCGTGCACCGCCGGGTCGCCGAGCCGTACCTCGAGCTCCGCGTGCTCGTCAGCGAGCTGGGAGACGACTTCGAACACCGGGGCTCCTCGGGTGGGGATGACGGTTTCCCCGGGCACCCGGGGAAACTGGCACGTGAGGGGTGAAGTTTCACCCGTCACGTGCAGGGTTCCCCGGTCGCCCGGGGAAACCTGCAGCCCGACGAGCTACTTGCCGGCGTTCTTCTTCGCGTAGCGAGCCTCGAAGCGGGCCACGCGGCCACCGGTGTCGAGGATCTTCTGCTTGCCCGTGTAGAAGGGGTGGCAGTTGGAGCAGACCTCGGAGTGGATGGAGCCACTCTTCGCGGTGCTGCGGGTGGTGAACGTGTTGCCGCAGGTGCAGGTGACCTCGGTCGACACGTAGTCGGGGTGGATGTCCTTCTTCATGGTGTCCTCTCGGGGTTTCAGCCGCCGGGTCGCACGCCGTCAGCGTGCGTGAACCGGAGCCAGCGTCCAAGTGTGCCATCGCCGCCCCGATCGGGGCGAATCGCGGCACGAGGGGTCAACACCCAGCCGCGGGTGGCTGTTCCCGACGGGTGCCGAACGAGCCCGGGCGAGCGACCCGGGCACGCGCACGGGCGGGCCACCGGGGCCGGCAGGTCGCGTGGGACCGGGTGGAGCGGAGGCGGTGGCGCCGGGTCAGCGGGCGCGAGCCAGCACCGCGGAGACCCGCGACGCGAGCTCGCGGGGGCTGAACGGCTTGACGATGTAGTCGTCGGCGCCGGCCTCGAAGCCCTGCTCGATGTCGGACTCCTGCGCGCGGGCGGTCAGCATGATGATCGGCAGACCGTCCATGGCCGAGTCGGACCGCAGTGCGCGGGCCGCGTCGAGGCCGCTCATCCCGGGCATCATCACGTCGAGGATGACCAGGTCGGGCTTCTCGGCGGTGCAGGCCTCGACGGCGGCGGCGCCGTCGCCGACGGGTACGACGTCATGGCCACCGTGACGCAGCTTGAACACCACGAGCTCGCGGATGTCCGCGTCGTCGTCCGCAATCACGATGCGCGCCATGGTGGTGTCCCCTCAGAAAACGTCGGCAAGTCCGCGATGAGCATAGCCACAACGCGCCGCCTGCGCGGGCAATTCGGACTCAGTCGCCCTGTCCGTTGGCCGTCGGCGTCGTCTTCTGCACCTGCATGAGGAACTCCAGGTTGTTCTGCGACTTCTTCAACCGTTCCAGGAGCAGCTCGAGCGCCTGCTGTCCGTCGAGGCCGGAGAGCACCCTGCGGAGCTTCCAGACGATGGACAGCTCCTCCTTGCTCATCAAGAGCTCCTCGCGGCGGGTGCCCGACTGCACGGCGTCGATCGCGGGGAAGATCCGCTTGTCGGCGAAGTCGCGCCGGAGCCGGATCTCCATGTTGCCGGTGCCCTTGAACTCCTCGAAGATGACCTCGTCCATCTTCGAGCCGCTCTCGATCAGCGCCGTGGCCAGGATGGTCAGCGAGCCGCCGTCCTCGATGTTGCGGGCGGCACCGAAGAACTTCTTCGGCGGGTAGAGCGCCGCGGAGTCCACGCCACCGGACAGGATGCGACCACTCGCCGGAGCGGCGAGGTTGTACGCGCGACCCAGCCGGGTGATGCCGTCGAGGAGCACGACCACGTCGTGCCCGAGCTCCACGAGGCGCTTGGCCCGCTCGATGGCGAGCTCCGCGACGATCGTGTGGTCGGCGGCGGGGCGGTCGAACGTCGAGCTGACCACCTCGCCCTTGACCGAGCGCTCGAAGTCGGTGACCTCCTCGGGGCGCTCGTCGACGAGGACCACCATCAGGTGGCACTCGGGGTTGTTGGTGGTGATGGAGTTCGCGATCGACTGCATGATCATCGTCTTGCCGGCCTTGGACGGCGAGACGATCAGGCCACGCTGACCCTTGCCGATGGGGGCGGCGATGTCGATGACGCGACCGATGAGGTTGGTCGACGTCGTCTCCAGGCGCAGCCGCTCGGAGGGGTACAGCGGGGTGAGCTTGCTGAACTCCACCCGGTTGCGCGAGCTCTCGGGGTCGGCTCCGTTGACGCTGTCGAGCTTGACCAGCGGGTTGTACTTCTCGCGGCGCTCGCCCTCGCGCGGCTGGCGCACCTGCCCGGTCACCGCGTCGCCGCGGCGCAGGCCGTACTTGCGCACCATCGACATCGAGACGTAGACGTCGTCGCTGCCGGGCAGGTAGCCACTGGTGCGGACGAACGCGTAGTTCTCCATCAGGTCGAGGATGCCCGCGCACGGAGCGAGCACGTCGTCGTCGAGGATCTGCAGGTCGGGCTCGTTGCGCCCGCCGCGACCGCTGGCCGGCTGGTTGCCGCTCGGCGGGTTGGCGCGGTCGCGTCCGCGCCGGCGACGGTTGCGCCGGCTGCCGCCGTCGTCGTCGGCCCCAGCCCGGTTGTCCTGCTGGTTGCCGCCGCGGTTGTCCTGGCGGTTGTCCTGCTGGCCGCCGCCGCGGTTGTCCTGGCGGTTGTCCTGCTGGCCGCCGCCGCGGTTGTCCTGCTGGCCGCCGCCGCGGTTGTCCTGCTGGCCGCCGCCGCGGTTGTCCTGCTGGCGGTTCTGCTGGCCGCGGTCGTCCTGCTGGCCGCCGCCCCGGTTGTCCTGCTGACGGTTCTGCTGGCCGCGGTGTCCTGCTGGTTGCCGCCCCGGTTGTCCTGCCGGCTGTTCTGCCGGCTGCGTTGTCCTGCTGGTTGCCGCCGCGGTCGTCCTGCTGGCGGTTCTGCTGGTTGCCGCCGCGGTCGTCCTGCTGGTCGCGGCCACTGTGACCCCGGGGGTCCGCGCCACGGTCCTCGGACTGGCGGGACTCCTGGTCGCCACGCTCGCGGCGCGCCTGGTCGCCGCTGTCCCGGTCCGCACGGTCCCGTTGGTCGCCACCTTGCCGCGGACCCTTCGACTGCTCGCCGGTGCGAGGGCCCTGGCCCGACTCCGGGCGCTCGGAGCGCGCGGAGGCGCCCTGCTCGGTGGCGGGTGCCGCAGCGTCCTGGCCGTCGTGAGCCCGACCGTTGGCCTCGGCGGCGCCACTTCCGGGTCCGCCCTTGGACCGACCCTTGGACCCGCCCTGGGATCCCTCCTTGGGCGCACCCTGGGACCCGCCCTGGGCGGACTTGATCGCCTCGATCAGGTCACCCTTGCGCATCCCCGTGGCCTTGATGCCCAGGCCGCTGGCGACCTGGCGCAGCTCGGGCAGGAGCATCGCGCTCAGACCGCCCTTCTTGGCGCGCGGGGCCGAGGAGGCCTCGGAGGCAGGAGCGGTCTCGGTGGTTTCGGTCATTGGGGTCCTTCCCCCTCGTCGGCTGTACGGCGACGCCGTCAGCTGCATCTGGTGCGTGCAACCGACCCCTACGGAGCTCCGGACAGCACAAGGATCGGGAGTCCCCGGTGGGAGGTGGTCGGCTGGCGTCGAGATCGTCGGCTCCGGATGGGGCTCAACCGAGAGGCCGGGCGGGACGCTGATCTCAGGCTAGCACGCGGGCGCCGGGCCCACCGACGGTCTGCCGGAGTGTCCGCCACCCGGCCGGAGCACGGTCCACGACGCGGTCCGCGGACGGTGTCGATCCCTCGACCACGAAGGCCAGGACGGTCGGTCCGGCACCGGAGACGACGGCAGGAACGCCCTCGGCACGCAGTGTCCGCACCAGCGCGATCGTCTCGGGCATGGCGGGCTCCCGCTGCTGCTGGTGCAAGAAGTCCTCGGTCGCGCGCAGGAGCATCCGGGGCGAGCCACCGAGGGCGGCGACCAGCAGCGCCGCGCGCCCGGTGTTGGCCGCCGCCGCCGCGTGCGGGACGGTCTCCGGGAGCAGGCCGCGGGCCACCTCGGTGCGGACGCCGTACGGCGGCACCAGCACGACCGCCGAGACGGTCGGGTCCACCGGCGCGTGCTGGGCCCACACGACCTCACCGGCCTGGCCGGCGACCACGAACCCGCCGAGCAGGGCGGGAGCGACGTTGTCGGGATGTCCTTCGAGCCGGTTGGCCATCGCCAGCACCTGGTCGTCGTCGAGCCGGGCCGGCCCCTCGGCGACGAGCCCGCGCGCGAGGACCAGCCCGCCCACGATCGCCGCGGACGAGGAGCCCAGACCGCGGCTGTGCGGGATCCGGTTGGTGCAGGAGAGCCGGAGCCCGGGCGGCTGCGCCCCCAGCGCCTCGAAGCCGGCGCGCATCGCGCGGACGACCAGGTGCGACTCGTCACGGCCGAGGTCCTCCCCCTCCCCCTCGATCTCGACCACGAGTCCGTCGGGGAGCACCTCCGCCTCGAGTGAGTCGACCAGCTCCAGGGCGAGCCCGAGGCAGTCGTAGCCGGGACCGAGGTTGGCGCTCGTGGCCGGCACCTCCACCCGGACCGGTCCGGGGACGAACGTGCCCGTCATCAGACCAGTCCGGCCGCCGCGGCGGCGGCATCCACCTCGGCGTCGCAGACCGTGTCCACGAGGTCGGTGAAGGTCGACAGCGCCGTGTCGATGTCCTTCAACCCGTGGCCGGTCACGGTGACAACGACCCGCAGGTCGTCGTACCGGACGCCCTCGCTGGCCTCCAGCAGCAGGCCCGCGACCCCGGCCGCGGAGGCCGGCTCGACGAAGACGCCGTCGCGCGCGGCCAGCTCGCGCTGGGCGGCCAGGATCTCGGTGTCGCTGACCTTGCGGAAGCGGCCCCCGGAGGTGTCGGCCGCCTCCATCGCGAGGTCCCACGAGGCCGGGTTGCCGATCCGGATCGCCGAGGCGACCGTCTCGGGGTCGGGCACGGGGGCGCCGTGCACGAGTGGCGCGGCCCCCTCGGCCTGCCATCCCCGCATGACCGGCAGCCGGGTGGATTCGCCGGCAGCGTGCGTCTCGCGGTAGCCCAGCCAGTACGCCGAGATGTTGCCGGCGTTGCCGGTCGGGAGCACGTGCACGTCGGGAGCGTCACCGAGGAAGTCGACCACCTCGAAGGACGCGGTCTTCTGACCCTGCAGCCGCATCGGGTTCACCGAGTTGACCAGGGCGACGGGGTAGTGCTCGGCCAGGCCGCGGGAGACGCGCAGGCAGTCGTCGAAGTTGCCGCGCACCATGATCACCTGGGCGCCGTGCACGATGGCCTGGGCCAGCTTGCCGGCGCTGATCTTGCCCTGCGGCACCAGCACGAGCGGCTTGACGCCCGCACGCGCGGCGTAGGCCGCCATGGACGCGGAGGTGTTGCCGGTCGACGCGCACACGACCGCCTCGGCTCCCTGGCCGACGGCCACGGAGAGCGCGACGGTCATCCCTCGGTCCTTGAACGACCCCGTGGGGTTGTCGCCCTCGACCTTGAGCCACACCTCGGCGCCGGTGAGCCGGGAGAGCCAGGCCGACTCCACCATCGGCGTGCCGCCCTCACGCAGGGTGATGGTCGGTGTGCCTGCGGGGATGTCGAGCCGGGGGCCGTACTCCTCGAGCACACCCATCCATGCCCGGGTCATCCAGCGCTCATTCCGACTCGCCCTCCACGCGCATCACCGAGGACACCTCGCGGACGTTGGCCAGCCCCTGGAGGGTCGCCACGGTCGCGGCCAGGTCGGCGTCGCTGGCGCGGTGGGAGACCACGACGAGCTGGGCGTCGTCGCCCCGCCCCTCCTGGCGCACGGTCTGGATGGACACGTCGTGCTCGGCGAAGACCTGCGCGACCGTGGCCAGCACACCGGCCTTGTCGTCGACGTCGATCTGCACGTGGTAGCGGGTCTGGGTCTGGCCCATCGACAGCACCGGCAGGGCGGCGTACGCCGACTCCCCGGCGCCGCGCACGCCCTCGAGCCGGTTGCGGGCCACGGTGACCAGGTCACCCATCACCGCGCTGGCGGTGGGGGCGCCGCCGGCCCCCGGGCCGTAGAACATCAGCTGGCCGGCCGCCTCGCTCTCCACGAACACGGCGTTGAAGGCCTCCCGGACGCTGGCCAGCGGGTGGCTGCGCGGGATCATCGCCGGGTGCACCCGGGCCGAGACGGCCGGACCGTCGGGTCCGGTCTCCAGGGCGCAGATCGCCAGCAGCTTGACCACGCAGCCCATCTCCGCGGCCGAGGCGACGTCGCTGGCGGTGACCCCGGCGATGCCCTCGCGGTGGACGTCGGCGGCGGTGACCCGGGTGTGGAAGGCCAGGCTGGCCAGGATCGCCGCCTTGGCGGCCGCGTCGAAGCCCTCGACGTCGGCGGTCGGGTCCGCCTCGGCGTACCCGAGCTCCTGCGCCTCCTCCAGCGCCTCGTCGAAGCCGGCCCCCGAGGAGTCCATCCGGTCGAGGATGAAGTTGGTGGTGCCGTTGACGATGCCCAGCACGCGGGTCACCTGGTCACCGGCGAGGGACTCGCGCAGCGGCCGCAGGATCGGGATGGCGCCGGCCACGGCCGCCTCGTAGAACAGGTCGCGTCCGGCCTTCTCCGCGGCGGCGAACAGCGTGCTGCCGTCCTCGGCCAGCAGGGCCTTGTTGGCCGAGACCACGCTGGCACCGCTCTCCAGCGCGGCGAGGATCAGGGAGCGGGCCGGCTCGATGCCGCCGATCACCTCCACGACCACGTCGATGTCGCCGCGGGTGACCAACGCCTCGGCGTCGGTGGTGAACAGCTCGTCGGGCAGGTCCACGTCGCGGGGCAGGCCGAGCCGGCGTACGGCGACGCCGACCAGCTCGACGGGTGCGCCGACACGGGCAGCCAGGTCACCGGCCTGCTCGTGCAGCAGCCTGGCCACCTGGGAGCCGACGACGCCGCAGCCGAGCAGGGCCACCTTCACGGGGCCGGTGCTCGCGCGGTCGGGGTGCGGGGAGTGCTCGTCCATCGCGGACCATCCTCGCACCCGGCCGTGCGCGGCGATGACCGTATCCGGCTGGTGGGTGGGTGGGGGCTGGGGAGCGCGGCGCCGCGGATCGGTTTCCCCGGGCGCCCGGGGAAACCTGCGCCGGGCAGGTGGAGCATCACCCCTCCGCCGCAGGGACACCCTGTCCGCCCCGGTGTCGTACCGCTCAGCCCACGTCGGTGGCGAGCAGGTCCTCCAGCGTCTCGCGGCGTACGACGACCCGCGACTCGCCGTCCCGGACGGCGACGACGGGTGGGCGCAGCGAGTGGTTGTAGTTGCTGGCCATCGACCGGCAGTAGGCACCCGTGCCCGGGACCGCGACCAGGTCCCCCGGGGTGACGTCCCCGGGCAGGAACTCGTCCTTGACCACGATGTCGCCGGCCTCGCAGTGCTTGCCGACGACCCTGGTCATGAGCGGGGGCGCCGTCGGAGGAGCGGCTGGCGAGCGTGCAGGAGTAGTCGGCGTCGTAGAGGGCGGTGCGGATGTTGTCGCTCATCCCACCGTCCACCGAGACGTAGGTGCGGACCGCACCCCCGTCTAGCTCGACCGCCTTGACGGTGCCGACCTCGTAGACCGTGCACACGGCCGGACCGGCGATGGCGCGCCCGGGCTCGATGGAGAGCCGGGGCACCTCCAGGTCGCGCGAGCGGCACTCGTCGCGCACGATCTTGGTCATCTCGGTCGCCAGCTGCGCGGCGTCCGAGGGGTCGTCCTGGGTGGTGTAGGCGATGCCGAAGCCGCCACCGAGGTCGAGCTCGGGCAGCTCCACCCCGAGCTCCTCGGAGATCCGGGCGTGCAGCGCGAGCACCCGCCGGGCCGCCACCTCGAACCCGGAGGAGTCGAAGATCTGCGAGCCGATGTGGGAGTGCAGGCCCAGCAGCTCGAGGCCGTCGGCGGCCTCGATCTGGCGGACGGCGTCCAGGGCGTCGCCGCTGCTGATCGAGAAGCCGAACTTCTGGTCCTCGTGGGCGGTGGCGATGTACTCGTGGGTGTGCGCCTCGACCCCGGCGGTCACCCGCAGCATCACCCGGGCGGTCCGGTCCTGGGCCTGCGCGACCGCGGCCAGGCGCTCGATCTCGTGGAAGGAGTCGACGATGACCCGGCCGACCCCGAGCTCCACGGCACGGGCGAGCTCGGCGGGGGTCTTGTTGTTGCCGTGGAACCCCACCCGCTCCATCGGGAACCCGGCCCGCTCGGCGACCGCGAGCTCCCCGCCGGTGCAGACGTCCAGGCACAGCCCGGCCTCGTCGATCCACCGCGCCACGGCCGTGCACAGGAACGCCTTGCCCGCGTAGTAGACGTCGTAGCCGGCGAAGCCCTCGGCGAACGCGCGGGCCCGCGCCCGGAAGTCGGCCTCGTCGAGGACGTACGCCGGGGAGCCGTACTCGGCGACCAGGTCGGTGAGCCGGACGCCGCCGATCTCGAGCGCCCCGTCGACCTTGCGCGCGGTCTGCGACCACAGCTGCGGCACCAGTGCGTTGACGTCGTCGGGCTCGCGCAACCAGGCCGGGCCGCGAGCGGGGACCACGGCGTGGGCCCAACCGGCCTCGTGCGCACGCACGGCTACATCCGCTCCGGCGCGGAGACGCCGAGCAGGCCGAGCCCGTTGGCGAGCACGGTGCGCGTCGCCTCGACCAGGACCAGTCGGGCCCGGTGCAGGTCGTTCGGCTCCTCGTCACCCATCGGCAGCACCCGGCAGTTGTCGTAGAACCGGTGGTAGGTGCCGGCCGTCGCCTCCAGGTAGCGCGCCACCCGGTGGGGGGCGCGGAGCTCGGCGGCGCTGGCGACCACGCGGGGGAACTCGGCGAGCGCCCGCAGCAGCTCGCCCTCCTTCTCGTGGGTCAGCAGGTCGGGGTGCGACTCACCGGTGAGCTGCAGGTCCGCGGCGTTGCGGAGCAGGCTGGCGATCCGTGCGTGGGCGTACTGGACGGTGAAGACGGGGTTGTCGTTGGACTGCTTGGCCCACAGGTCGAGGTCGAGGTCGATCATGGAGTCCGAGCTGTAGCGCGCCAGGGCGTAGCGGGCGGCGTCGACCCCGATGGCCTCGACGAGGTCGTCGATGGTCACCACCGTGCCGGCTCGCTTCGACATCCGCAGGGGCTGGCCGTCACGGACGAGGTTGACCATCTGGCCGATCAGGATCTCGAGGTTCTCGTGCGGGGTGTCACCGAACGCCGCGCACATCGCCATCATCCGACCCACGTAGCCGTGGTGGTCGGCGCCGAGCATGATGAAGCAGCGGTCGAAGCCCCGCTCGCGCTTGTCGAGGTAGTAGGCGAGGTCCCCCGAGAGGTAGGAGCCCCGGCCGTCGGACTTGATGATCACCCGGTCCTTGTCGTCCCCGAACTTCTCGGTGCGCAGCCACACGGCCCCGTCCTGCTCGTAGGTGTTGCCGAGCTCGGTGAGCCGCTTCACGGCGCGGTCGACGGCGCCGCTCGTGTGCAGGTTGTCCTCGTGGAAGTAGACGTCGAAGTCCACGCCGAAGTCGTGCAGGCTCTGCTTGATCTCGGCGAACATCAGCGCCACGCCCTCGGCGCGGAAGACCTCGCGTGCCTCCTCGTCGGGCAGGTCGAGCACGTCCGGCCGCCTGGCGAGCACGGCCTCGGCGATGTCGTCGATGTACTGGCCGCCGTACCCGTCCTCGGGGACGGGCTTGCCCTGGGCGCTGGCCATCAGCGAGCCGCTGAACCGGTCGATCTGGCCACCGTGGTCGTTGAAGTAGTACTCGCGGGTCACGTCGGCGCCGGTCATCGTGAAGATCCGGCCCAGGGCGTCACCGACCGCTGCCCAGCGCACCCCGCCGATGTGGATCGGGCCGGTCGGGTTGGCCGAGACGAACTCGAGGTTGATCCGCTCCCCCGCGAACGTGTTCGAGGAGCCGTACGCCGTGCCGGCGGCCACCACGTCGGTGGCGACCTGGCCCTGCGCGGCCGCGGCGACCGTGATGTTCAGGAAGCCCGGACCGGCGACGTCGACCTTCGCGATCCCGGCGTCCTCGGACAGCCGGTCGGAGAGCAGCTGCGCCAGCTCGCGTGGCGGGAGTCCGGCCTTCTTCGCCAGCTTCATCGCCGCGTTGGTGGCGTAGTCACCATGGCTGCGCTCGCGGGGGCGCTCCACGGTGACCTCGGCGGGCACCCCGTCGGGCAGGTCGAGCTCGCCGGCCTCGACGAGGGAGGTCAGGGCGTCGACCACGGCCGCGGAGATCTGGTGGGGAGTCACCGCGCAAGCCTATCGGCGGGCACCGGTTTCCGAGTCGGGTGTGGGGCCCGGTAGTGTGCGGGCTCGCGCCCCTGGGCGCAGGCCTCCGTAGCTCAGGGGATAGAGCACTGGTTTCCGGTACCAGGTGTCGCAGGTTCGAATCCTGCCGGAGGCGCCCTCCACGACCTTCCCAGCAGTCGTCCAGGGACCGGCGGCTGCCCCCCGTCGGGCCCCGTGCCCGGAGCCGTCGGGGCGTCCCGTACGCCGACGGGTGCTCCTGCGGTGCGGTTCTCGATGCCGGGGGTCTAGCCTTGGAGGAGCAGTCACCACCACGCGCGTTGGAAGAGGCGAAGCTGGCCGTGCCAGAGTCCGAAGAGAGTCCCAGGTCGGGGTTCGGGGCCAACCAATGGCTCGTCGACGAGATGTACGAGCGCTACCGCAAGGACCCCGACAGCGTCGACCGGGTCTGGTGGGACTTCTTCGAGGACGCGCGGGAGCCCTCAGCCGGCACTGCCGCGGCGGACCGGCAGTCCAACGGAGCCGGTGACGGGGCGGGGAGCAACGGCCCGGTGACCGAGTCGACCGGCGCGCCCAAGCGACGTCCCGCCGGTGGCCAGACGAGCGGTTCCGGGACCGGCACGGCGAGCACCGGGACGAAGAGCACGAGCACGCCCACACAGACCACGACGCAGAAGTCGGAGACGAAGCCGGTGGCCCAGGAGTCGACCAAGCAGGACGAGGCGAAGAAGAGCGACCAGGAGGCTCAGCCGTCCGGAAAGGACAAGCAGTCCTCCGGGAAGCAGCCGGCCGCGACGAAGTCGTCGTCCTCGGCGGGCAGGCAGTCCAAGGAGACGGAGAAGCCGGACTCCCCGGCCGACGACGAGCCCACCTACACGGTCCTCAAGGGCGCTCCGGCCCGCACCGTGCAGAACATGGACGCGAGCCTCACGGTCCCGACCGCGACCAGCGTCCGCTCGGTGCCGGTCAAGCTGCTCTGGGACAACCGGATCGTCATCAACAACCACCTCGCGCGTGCCCGCGGCGGCAAGGTGTCCTTCACCCACCTGATCGGCTACGCCCTGGTCAAGGCGCTGAAGACGATGCCGGAGATGAACGTCGGCTTCGACGTGATCGACGGCAAGCCGACCCAGATCACCCCCGCTCACGTGAACCTCGGCCTGGCCATCGACCTGCCCAAGGCCGACGGCACCCGCCAGCTGCTGGTGCCCAGCATCAAGGCCGCGGAGACCATGGACTTCGCGCACTTCTGGACGGCGTACGAGGACCTGATCCGCAAGGCCCGCGCCGGCAAGCTGCAGGTCTCGGACTTCCAGGGCACCTCGATCAGCCTGACCAACCCGGGCACGATCGGCACCAACCACTCGGTGCCCCGCCTGATGAAGGGACAGGGCGCGATCCTCGGCGTCGGGTCGATGGAGTACCCCCCGGCCTTCCAGGGTGCGTCGGAGGAGACGATCACCCGCAACGCGATCAGCAAGGTCATGACGCTGACGTCCACCTATGACCACCGCGTCATCCAGGGTGCCCAGAGCGGCGAGTTCCTCAAGCGGATCCACGGGCTCCTGCTCGGCGAGGACGGCTTCTACGACGAGATCTTCCGGGCCCTGCGGATCCCCTACGAGCCGATCCGCTGGTCCTCGGACATCTCCACCAACCACGACGACGAGATCAGCAAGCAGGCCCGGATCCTCGAGCTGATCCACGCCTACCGGGTGCGCGGGCACATGATGGCCGACACCGACCCGCTCGAGTACCGCCAGCGCAGCCACCCCGACCTCGAGGTCGAGTCGCACGGGCTGACCCTGTGGGACCTCGACCGCGAGTTCGCCACCGGGTCCTTCGGTGGTGAGCGCCGGTTCATGAAGATGCGCTCGATCCTGGGCATCCTGCGCGACTCCTACTGCCGCACCGTCGGCATCGAGTACATGCACATCCAGGACCCGGAGCAGCGCCGGTGGATCCAGGAGCGCGTGGAGCAGCCCCACCAGAAGCCGCCGCGCGAGGAGCAGCTGCGCATCCTGCTCAAGCTCAACCAGGCCGAGGCGTTCGAGACCTTCCTGCAGACCAAGTTCGTCGGCCAGAAGCGCTTCAGCCTCGAGGGCGGCGAGACCACGATCCCCCTCATCGACGAGATCTGCGAGGCGGCCGCGGAGGACGGCCTCGACGAGGTCACGATCGGGATGGCGCACCGTGGTCGGCTCAACGTGCTGGCCAACATCGTCGGGAAGTCCTACAGCCAGATCTTCCGCGAGTTCGAGGGCAACATCGACCCGCGCACGGTGCAGGGCTCCGGCGACGTGAAGTACCACCTCGGGGCGGAGGGCGAGTTCCTCGCCGACTCCGGCGAGCGGATCAAGGTCTCGGTGGCCGCGAACCCCTCCCACCTCGAGGCGGTCGACCCGGTGCTCGAGGGCATCGCCCGCGCCAAGCAGGACATGCTCAACCAGGGCGAGAAGTTCCCCGTGATGCCGCTGCTCGTGCACGGCGACGCCGCCTTCGCCGGTCAGGGCGTGGTCGCGGAGACGCTGAACCTCTCCCAGCTGCGCGGCTACCGCACCGGCGGCACCATCCACGTGGTGGTCAACAACCAGGTCGGGTTCACCACCTCGCCCGCCGCGTCGCGCTCCTCGCTCTACTGCACCGACGTGGCCCGGATGGTGCAGGCACCGATCTTCCACGTCAACGGCGACGACCCGGAGGCCTGCATCCGGGTCGCCCGCCTCGCCTTCGAGTACCGCCAGGCGTTCAACAAGGACGTCGTGATCGACCTCGTCTGCTACCGGCGTCGCGGCCACAACGAGGGCGACGACCCGTCGTACACGCAGCCGCTGATGTACGACCTCATCGAGCAGAAGCGCTCGGTGCGCAAGCTGTACACCGAGTCGCTGATCGGTCGCGGGGACATCACCCTGGAGGAGGCCGAGCAGGTCCTCAAGGACTACCAGCAGCAGCTCGAGCGGGTCTTCACCGAGGTCCGGGAGGCCACCAGCGTCCCCGAGTCGTGGACGACCGTGCCGGACTACCCGGAGAAGAGCCACGAGGACTTCACCACGGCGATCCCGATGGAGACGATCAAGCGGATCGCCGACGCCTACGTCAGTGCTCCGGACGGCTTCACCGTGCACCCCAAGGTGGCGCCGCAGCTGCAGAAGCGCGCAGCGGCGATGACCGAGGGGCCGATCGACTGGGGCGCGGGCGAGATCCTCGCGCTCGGGTCGCTGCTGATGGACGGCCGTCCGGTCCGGCTCGCAGGTCAGGACTCGCGCCGCGGCACCTTCGCCAGCCGGTTCGCCACGGTCATCGACCGCACCAACGCCAACGAGTGGACACCGCTGACCAACCTCAGCGAGGACCAGGCGCAGTTCTACGTCTACGACTCGCTGCTCTCGGAGTACGCCGCGCTCGGGTTCGAGTACGGCTACTCCGTCGCACGTCCCGACGCCCTGGTCGCGTGGGAGGCCCAGTTCGGTGACTTCGTCAACGGCGCCCAGATCGTCATCGACGAGTTCATCAGCTCCAGCGAGACCAAGTGGGGCCAGTCCTCGGGCGTGGTGCTGCTGCTGCCGCACGGCTACGAGGGCCAGGGACCGGACCACTCCTCCGCCCGCATCGAGCGGTTCCTCACCATGGCCGCCGACGACGCCTTCGTGGTCGCCCAGCCGTCCACGCCGGCGAGCTACTTCCACCTCCTGCGGCGGCACACGCTGGGCGACGAGCACCGGCCGATGATCGTGTTCACGCCGAAGTCGATGCTGCGGCGCAAGGAGGCCGCCTCGCAGCCGGCCGACTTCGCCGAGGGCGTCTTCCGTCCCCTGATCGGTGACCAGACCGTCGACCCCGACAAGGTCGACACGCTGCTGCTGTGCAGCGGCCGGATCACCTGGGACCTGGTGGTGGAGCGCAACAAGCAGCAGGGCGACTCCCCCACCACGGCCATTGCCCGGTTCGAGCAGCTCTACCCACGCCCGGAGGACGAGGTGCGCGCGGAGATCGGGCGCTACCCCAACCTGCGGGAGGTCCGCTTCGTGCAGGACGAGCCGGAGAACATGGGCGCTGCCCCGCACATGCAGCTCAACCTGTTCCCGGGGCTGGACCGACCGGTGGAGGTCATCTCGCGGCCGGCGTCGAGCTCGCCGTCGGTGGGCCAGCACAGCCGGCACGTGGACGAGCTCAAGGGGATCATGAGCGCCGCGTTCGCTCCGGTGGACCGCCGCGCGGAGGAGCACTACTGAACCGTCGGGGACGACCGGCGAGGACGGGCTGAGGATGTACTTCACCGACCGCGGCATCGAGGAGCTCGTGCAGCGCCGGGGTGACGAGGAGGTCACCTTGGCCTGGGTGGCCGAGCGGCTCTCGGAGTTCACCGACCTGCACCCGGAGTTCGAGACCCCCGTCGAGCGGCTCGCCACCTGGCTGGCCCGCCTCGACGACCCGGAGGACTGACCTCGCTGGCAGCAAGTCTGCTCTCGCAGAGTTTCTGCCATACTGGGAGGCATGGCCCTCTCCGTCGTCGCCGTGGTCGTCCCCGACGACCCGTCCCTGTTCGAGCTCGGCGTGGTGCACGAGGTGTTCGGCATCGACCGCACCGACGACGGCGTCCCGGGTTTCGACTTCCGCTCGTGCTCGGAGCGCCCGGGAGAACCGATCAGGCTGCGCAACGGGCTCACCCTGACCACTCCCTGGGGGCTGGAGGCCGCGGAGGACGCCGACCTGGTCGTCGTCCCCGCCTACGACTCGGCCCGACCCCCGTCCGAGGAGGTGCTGGAGATCTTCCGGCGGGCGCACGCGCGCGGCGCATGGGTGCTCTCGGTGTGCTCCGGGGCGTTCCTGCTCGGCGAGGCCGGGCTGCTGGACGGCCGTCGGGCCACCACCCACTGGCGGCACACCGACGAGCTGCGCGAGCGCTTCCCGCAGGCCCTGGTCGACCCCGACGTGCTCTTCGTGGAGGACGACCGGGTGATCACCAGTGCGGGCACGGCTGCGGGCATCGACGCCTGCCTGCACCTCGTCCGGGTCGAGCTCGGCGCCGCGGTGGCCAACCGGATCGCTCGACGGATGGTGGTACCGCCCCAGCGCGAGGGCGGGCAGCGCCAGTTCATCGACCTGCCGGTGCCCGAGTGCACCGCCGACAGCCTGACCCCGGTGCTCACCTGGATGCGTGAGCACCTCGCGGAGGAGCAACCGGTCCGCGAGCTGGCCCGCCGGGCGGCGATGTCCGAGCGCACCTTCGCCCGACGCTTCGCCGCCGAGACCGGCACCACCCCGGGCAAGTGGCTGCTCGCCCAGCGGCTGCACCACGCCCGCACCCTGCTGGAGAGCACCGACCTCCCGGTCGACACGGTGGCCACCCGGGCCGGGTTCGGCTCCGCCGCGCTGCTGCGTCACCACTTCGGCACCCACGTGGGGGTCGCGCCCGCGGAGTACCGCCGCACGTTCCAGGCCCCGGCCGCGCGTGCCGGCTGAGCCCCGCGACCGCTAGGGTCCGCGCCATGGCCTATCCCCCAGCGCCGTGGCACCTGCACGGGCAGCTGTGGCTCTCGCTGTTCCGGGTGCGGGCCGGTGAGCACCCGGAGCGGCCCGCCGGGGTCTACGGCGCCGCGTTCGTCCGCTACGAGGACCCGAGCCCGCTGACCTACGCCGAGCTCCTCGTGGCCCGCCCCGCCGGGGCCCGGGTCGACCTGCCCGGTCGCCGCCGACCCTCGCGCGCCGGGGTCACCGTCACCGACATCTGGGTGGACTCCCCCGACTCCCGCGACGGAGGCCGCGAGCTGTGGGCCATCCCGAAGGACCTGTGCCGTCTCGACGGCAGGAGCAGCGGGTCGCCGGTGCAGCGGACCGTCTGGTCGGCCAGCCTGGGCGAGCGCGGGATCGCCCGTGCACGCTTCAGCGACGTCTCGCGCACGTCCCCGCGGGCACCGCTGCGAGGCGCCACGGCCCAGCGACGCGACGACGGGGAGCCGGTGGTCGCGCCCGTCTCCGGGAGCGCCAGGGTCCTGCCCTGCCGGGGCAGCTGGGACTTCGACGAGGCCGGGCCTCTGGGCTGGCTCGCCGGGAAGCGGCCGCTCGCGTCCTTCCGGGCGGCCGACTTCTCACTCGTCTTCGGCTGAGTCCACGACTGGATCGGGGTCCGGCCCCGAGCCCGCCGCAACGGTGTCCGTTGCGGGCACCTGCGTCGTACGCGTGCCGTCGTCGACCTCGTGGTCGCGGCCCGCCCGGCGCGCGGAGTCGCGGATCTCGAACAGCTCGGTCGCGAACCCGCCCAGGGTGCGGGCCACCTCACCGACGGCCGTGGTGACGATGGTGGCCACGGAGCCGACGGCATGGCTCGCCGCGGTCACCCCGTCCTGGAGGGCGTCCTTGCGGATCTCGGCCTTGCTGAGCTTGTCGGGCATGACTCCATCCTTCCCCAGTGGGTCGCTGCTCACGCGGCCAGGGGCGCGGTCGTCGTCTCCGGCTCGGGGGCCGGCGTACTCCGGTCCGGCAGCGCGAGCCGGAAGATCTTGCGGGCCACGCTGCCGAGCTGTCGGCGCAACGGACCGGTGTGGTACTCCAGCCCGTAGCGCTCGCAGATCTCCCGCACCTCGCCGGCGATCTGCGGGTAGCGCCGGGCCGGGAGGTCGGGGAAGAGGTGGTGCTCGATCTGGTGCGAGAGGTTGCCGGTCATCAGGTGGAACAGCCGGCCGCCGTCGATGTTCGCCGACCCCAGCACCTGGCGGTGGTACCAGTGCCCCCGCGACTCGTCCTCGCACTCCTCGGCGGAGAAGGTGGCCACCCCGGCGGGGAAGTGACCGCAGAAGATGATGTTGAACGCCCAGACGTTGCGCACCAGGTTGGCGGTCGCGTTGCCCACCAGGGTCAGCGGGAACAGCGGGCCGGTCAGTGCCGGGAAGATCACGTAGTCCTTCAGCGCCTGCCTGCGCACCTTGCGCATGATCCCCGCGTGCAGCGCAGCGTTGTCGGCGAGCGATCGCTTCCCGGCGACGATGTTCTCGACCTCGAGGTCGTGCATCGCCACTCCCCACTCGAAGAACACCATCAGCAGGAAGGCGTAGAGCGGGTTGCCGAGATAGTAGGGGTGCCACTTCTGGTCCTCGTCCATGCGCAGGATCCCGTAGCCGATGTCACGGTCCTTGCCGAGGATGTTGGTGAACGTGTGGTGGATGTAGTTGTGCGAGTACTTCCACTGCTCGCTGGGGCAGACGTTGTCCCACTCGTACATCCGCGAGCTCAGTCCGGGGTCCCCCATCCAGTCGTACTGGCCGTGCATCACGTTGTGGCCGATCTCCATGTTGTCCAGGATCTTGGAGACGCTCAGCGCCGCCACGGCGAGCGGCCAAGCGGGCGGGAGGTACATCAGCGCGCGGCCGGCGACCTCGAGCTGGCGCTGGCGCTTGACCACCCCGCGGATGTACGTCGCGTCCTCCTCGCCGAGCTCGCCGATGATCCGCTGGCGGATGGCGTCCATCTCGGCGCCGAACGTGTCGAGCTGCTCGTCGGTGAGCCGACCCGCTCCTGCGGTGCCGGGGGTCGAGCCTGCCGTGTCACTGGTGGAGCTCGTCGTTCCGGTGGTTGAGCTCCTCGTTCCGGTGGTCGAGCTTGTCACTCCGGTGGTCGAGCTCGTCGTTCCGGTGGTTGAGCTCGTCGTTCCGGTGGTTGAGCTTGTCGAAACCATGTCAGTGCC
Organism: uncultured Actinomycetota bacterium; assembly: GCA_963815595.1. Taxonomy (GTDB): domain Bacteria; phylum Actinomycetota; class Actinomycetes; order Propionibacteriales; family Nocardioidaceae; genus Marmoricola. The sequence goes on from CAWFHA010000002.1 coordinate 27,923, forward strand.
TTTCGGTCGATGGGTCAGAGGTCGACGGCGCAGTCGCCGACGGGGGCGGAGACGCAGATCCGGACGTCCTCGTCGGGCAGCGAGGACTCCTCGCCGGTGAGCACGTTGCGCACCGTGCCGGCCTGCTTGTGAGAGACGCAGGAGAAGCAGATGCCCATCCGGCAGCCGTACTCCGGCGCGAGCCCCGCGGCCTCGGCCTGCTCGAGGATGGAGGCCCCGGTGTTGGGCACCGCGGTGCCGGTGCTCGTGAAGGACAGCTCACCTTCCGCCGTGCTCGCGGAGCCCCCTCCCGCCGTGGCGAGCTTGAAGAACTCGGTGCGCAGCCGGGGCGATCCGGCGTAGGCCTCGGTGACCAGCTCCATCATCGGTGCCGGGCCGCACGCCCAGGTGTCGGTGTCGCGGTGGTCGGGCACCAGGCGAGCCAGTGCCTCGGCGCTGAAGACCTCCTCGCCGAAGCGCAGGTGCACCGCGACGTCGTTGTCCTCGAACTGCAGGCGTCGCAGCTCCTCGGCGAAGATCAGGTCGGCCTCGGAGCGGGCGTAGTGCAGGAAGGTCACCCGGCGGTTGGCGCGGCCGTCGTACCCGTCGCGGAGCAGGGTCCGCACGTGGGACATGACCGGGGTGATGCCGGAGCCTCCCGAGATCATCAGCAGGTGGTTGTTGGTGGGCGTCGCGGGGCTCTCGGTCAGGGTGAAGTCGCCCTGGGCCTGGCTGAGGTGCACCAGCTGACCGGGCGCGGCCTCCTCGACGAGGAAGCGGCTGACCCGCTGCTGGCCGGGTCGCTCGGGGCGGTGCGAGCGCACGGTGAGGGTGAACGGCTCACCGGGCCCGGAGGCGGCCGAGGAGATCGAGAAGCAGCGGGTCGTACGCCGGGCGCCGTTGATCTCCACGCCGACCTGGACGTACTGCCCGGAGCGGTGGCCGCGCCAGGTGTGCGTCGGCTGGACCGTGATCGTGGCGACGGGGTCGGCCCCGTCGGTCTCCCGGGTGACGTCCACGATGCGGCCGCGCACCTCGGTGGCGGCCCACATCGGGTTGACCTGCTCGAGGTAGCGGTCCACGCCGTGCGGTGAGGTCAGCGCCGCGAGGGCGCGGGATCCGAGGATCCGCTCGGTGACCGTCATCTGGGTCCTCCTCGTCGACTTCGGTGAACAGTTGTTCACTGAATCGAGCATGGGCCGGGCTGCGGGCTGCGGTCAAGCCACGGCGCACGTGATCGCGGACACCCCACGCCCCGGTGCGACCGACGTCACGTGTCCTAGGGTCGGGTCATGGCACGCACCCTGTTCTCCGGCGGACTGGTCTACGACGGCACCACCGCCGCCGCGGCCGAGGGCGACGTGGTCGTGGAGGACGGCCGGATCGTCGACGTGGGCACCGGGCTGGACGGCGACGAGGTGGTCGACTGCTCCGGCGGCTACGTCTCGCCGGGGTTCTTCGACTGCCACGTGCACGTGACGCTCGACTCCCCGAGCCAGATGCGCATCGTCGAGACCCCGTTCAGCCTGCAGTTCTTCTGGGCCGCCGCCAACCTGCGCACCACGCTGGCCACCGGCATCACCAGCATCCGCGACGCCGGCGGCGCCGACCTGGGCATCAAGGAGGCCGTCGAGCGCGGGCTGATCCCCGGACCACGGATGCAGATCTCCCTGATCATGCTCAGCCAGACCGGCGGGCACGGCGACGACTGGGCGATCTGTGGCGGCGACGTCCCCTTCATGGTGCCCCACCCCGGACGACCCAGCGGTCTCGCCGACGGGCCCGACGAGGTCCGCAAGCGGGTCCGCGAGATCATCCGCGCGGGCGCCGACGTGATCAAGGTGGCCACCACCGGAGGGGTGCTGTCCCCGCGGGACGACCCCCGGCACCCGCACTTCCGCGACGCCGAGATCGCCGTGATGACCGAGGAGGCCCGGGCTGCGGACCTGCACGTGATGGCGCACGCGCAGGGGGCCGAGGGCATCAAGGCGGCCCTGCGCAACGGTGTGCGGTCGATCGAGCACGGGATCTTCCTCGACGACGAGGCGATCGGCATGATGCTCGAGACCGGGGCCTGGCTGGTGCCGACGTTGCACGCCCCACGGGCGGTGATCGCGGCCGCCGAGGGCGGCCTGCCCATCCCCCAGTCCTCGGTGGACAAGGCGCGGTCGGTCGCGGAGGCGCACAGCGAGAGCGTGCGCCGGGCCCACGAGGCCGGCGTCCGGATCGCGATGGGCACCGACTGCGGCGTCGGTCCGCACGGGACGAACCTCGAGGAGCTCGAGCTGATGACCTCCAGCGGGTTGTCGCCGCTCGACGCACTCCACGCCACCACCGGCTCCGCGGCCGCACTGCTCGACGTGGCCCACGACCGAGGCACGCTGCGACCCGGGCTGCGAGCCGACCTCGTCGTGGTGGACGGCGAGCCCGACGACGTGAGCAAGCTCGGGCACCGGGTCCGATCGGTCCATCTCGACGGTCGCGAGGTCAGCCGGAGGACGTGACCCCCGTGCTCCACGCCTCGACCCAGCAGCGTCGCTCGCGCCCCTCGGTGCGAACGCGACCGCTAGTCTCGGCGGCATGGTGCAGTCCGTGAGCCGGTCGGTCGACCCCGACTCCGGGGCGGTTCCGGAGAGCCGTGGAGTGCGCAAGGAGCGCACCCGGCGCCAGATCCTGGATGCGGCGCTCGAGCTGTGCGAGGACAGCAGCCTGGTCGCGCTCTCGTTGCGACAGGTCGCCAAGCAGGTCGGCATCGTGCCCACCGCGTTCTACCGGCACTTCGACTCCATCGAGGACCTCGGTCTGACCCTGGTGGAGGAGTCGTTCGTCTCGCTGCGCGCGATGCTCAAGGACGTACGCCGCAGCGACCCCACCTACCGGAGCATCATCGACAGCTCGGTGGACGTCCTGGCCGAGCACACCGCAGCGCGGCACGCCCACTTCGCCTTCATCGCCCGCGAGCGGCTCGCCGGTCCCCCGGCCGTCCGGGAGGCGATCGGGCACCAGATCGAGCTGGTGGAGCGCGAGCTGGCCACCGACCTGGCCCGGCTCACCGACCCGCAGCGCTGGTCGGCCGCGGACCTCGGCGTGCTCGCCAACCTGATCGTCACGCTGATGGTCGGCACCACCGAGGCGCTGGTGAACGCCGAGCCCGACTCGCGGACGGCGATCGAGCAGCGCGCCCGGACGCACCTGCGCATGCTGCTCATCGGGGCACTCGGCTGGCAGTCCCGCGAGGTGTAGGCCGCAGCGGCGCTCAGGCCGGCTCGGCCACGGCCTCGTGCGGGTCCGGACCCGCCGGACCGTCCCCCGGGCCTGGCTCCGCGGCCTCCGGTCCGGGCACCCGCGCCGGCAGGCGCAGGACCAGGCCGAGGACGACCACGCAGAGCAGGGCGGCGAACCCGAACGCCCAGCGCAGCCCGTCGAGCTGCGCCGCGAGCGGAGCCACCCCGTCCCGCGCCCGGGCGGCGGCCCGGCTGGCGAGGATCATCACCACGAGAGCGGTGCCCATGGCGCCGGAGACCTGCTGGAGCGTGCCCAGCAGCGAGCTGCCGTGGGAGTAGAGCCGCGGCGGCAGCACCCCCAGACCCATGGTGAACATCGGCGTGAACATCGCGGCCAGGCTGACCATCAGCACGACGTGGACCGGGAGGATCTGCCACAGCGGCGTGTCCGGGCCGAGGAACGCCAACAGCGACATGGACACCAGCAGCCCGACGGCGCCGGGCCGGACGAGCACGCGGGCACCGTGGGCGTCGAAGATCCGCCCCACGCGAGGCCCGAGGAGCCCCATCGCGAGGCCACCGGGCATCACGAGGAGGCCGGTGGCCAGCGGGGACATGCCCCGGACGTTCTGCAGGTAGAGCTGCAGCAGGATCATCGAGCCGAGCATCGCCATGAAGGCGATCGACATCGCGGCCAGCGCGTAGGTGAACACCGGCAGCCGCAGCGTGCGGAGGTCCAGCAGGGGCCGGTCCGCGCGCTGCAGGACCAGCTGGCGCCACACGAAGCAGGCGACGCCGACCACGCCGACGGCGACCGCGGCGTACGCCGGGCCTCGGTCGCCGGGCAGCCCGATCTCGCTCAGGCCGTAGACCAGGCTGCCGAAACCGAGAGCCGCGATGACGACGCTCCACCAGTCGACGACCCCCGCCGTGGGCTCCCCGACGTCGGTCAGCCGGCGCAGGCCGACGAGGGCGATGCCACCCGCGATCGGCAGCACCAGCCAGAAGATCCACCGCCACGACAGCGCCTCGAGGACGACGCCCGAGACGGCCGGTCCGAGGGCGGGCGCCACGGACATCGCCAGGGTCACGTTGCCCATCACCCGGCCGCGGTCGTGCGCCGGCACGATCGACATCAACGTGGTCATCAGCAGTGGCATCATCACCGCGGTGCCGCCCGCCTGGACGATGCGCGCGAGCAGCAGCACCGGGAACGTCCACGCGACCGCGGCCAGCAGCGTGCCGGTGCAGAACGTGGCCATCGCGACCCCGAACGCGAACCTGGTGGTGACCCGCTGGAGGAACCAGCCGGTGATCGGGATGACCACCGCCATCGCCAGCATGAACGCGGTGGAGAGCCACTGGGCCGCGTTGGCGTCGACCGCGAACCCCTCCATCAGCCGCGGGATGGCGTTGATCATGATCGTCTCGTTGAGGATCACCACGAACGCGGCCGCCACCAACCAGCGCAGGACGCCGTAGTCGGCGTCGGTGGGGCGGGGGGTAGCCGCGGCGGCCTGCATGACGGTGTCCTCACTGCTCGGGAACGGGGTCCACCCTCTCTGTTCCGTCGAGCAGGTGGCAACCGAATAAGACCGGGCCGGAGCCGCGGAATCATCGGTGCGGTCGGCTGCTTCCGGCTCTCCCGGCTGAGACCTGACCGGGCTACCGTGGACGGGTCCGGGGGCCGCCGGCCCGGCCGCCTCGGACCGCGAGGGAGAGGGGACGCCCATGGTCGAGGGGACCGGCACCGAGGAGGACCCGTGGCAGCTGACCACGGCACCGGGTTCGTCGTCGTACACGATGCACCGCGACGACGAGGCGGACCCGCCGCTGCTGGTGTGCCAGGTCGGGTCGACGAGGCTCACCTACCTGGCCCGGGTGCTCGACGACCTCCCCGCGTGGCTGCAGGAGCAGGATGACTGGGTGCCGCTCGGCGCGGCCGACGAGAAGAAGGAGCCCGCCGCGGGCACCGTCGAGGCCTGGGGCCGCAGCGCAGACAACCCGATCGGCGGCTGGTACGGCCAGCGCAAGGGCTACCGGGGACGGCTGGGCATGTACGTCCCCCCGCTGCTCGAGGCGCTGGGCCTCGCCGAGCTCACCCACGACGCGCGCAACAACTCCGTCCGCGTCACCGGCTGAGGGGCCGACCGCAGCCCACGCTGAGGTCCCAACCGTGGTCCCAGCGGGGCTCAGGGGCCGGGGGACACCGACAGGTCCGGGATCGTGGCGTCGCGCGGCAGGTCGAGCACGTGCAGGATCGCCGCGGCGACGGTCTCGGCGCTGACCCAGTCACCGGCGTCGTACTCCTTGCCCTCCTGGTCGTGCACCTTGCGCTGCATCGGGGTCGCGGTGCGGCCGGGGTAGATGGTGGTCACCCGGATCCCGTGCTCCTGCTCCTCGCCCCGCAGCCCGTCGGCGAGGGCACGCAGGCCGTGCTTGGAGGCGGCGTACGCCGACCACTGCGGGTGGGTGCGCAGCCCGGCCCCGGAGTTGACGTAGACCACCGTGCCCCTGGTCGCACGCAGCGCCGGCAGGGTGAGGCGGGTCAGCTCGGCGGGCGCGAGGAGGTTGACGTCGAGGTGCTCGCGCCACTGCCGGGCGCTGAGCTCGGCCACGGGGCCGAGGTCCACGACTCCGGCCGCGTGCACCACCGAGTCCAGCGCGTCCGGCAGGTCCAGGGCCGCCAGCGAGTCCACGTCGGCGAGGTCGGCCACCAACCCCGACGACCCCGGGTAGCGGTCGGTCAGCTCCGCGGCGCGCTCGGCCGAGCGGGCCAGCAGCACCAGGTCCTCGCCGCGGGCGTGGAGCATGCCTGCCAGCGCCGCACCGATCCCCGACCCCGCGCCGGTCAGCAGGTGGGTCATCGGGTGAACACGACCTTGCCGAACAGGTCTCCGCTCGCCATCGCCGCGAAGCCCTCGCGGGCGTCCTCCATCGGCAGCGTGCGGTCGACCAGCGGGCGGGCTCCGGTGGCGTCCAGCATGGTGACCAGGCTGGCGAGCTCGCTGCGCGTGCCCATGGTGGAGCCGATGACCCGCAGCTGCAGGAAGAAGATGCGGGTCAGCTCGGCGTCGTCGAGCTTGGGCCCGGACGTCGTCCCGGAGATCACGATGGCGCCTCCCGGGCGCAGCGAGCGGATCGAGTGCGACCACGTGGCCCGGCCGACGGTCTCCATGACCGCGTCGACCTTGACCGGCAGGCGCTCACCGGACTCGAGGACCTCGTGCGCGCCGAGCTCGAGGGCGCGCTTGCGCTTGGTGTCGTCGCGGCTCGTGGCGTAGACCCGCAGCCCACCCGCGCGGGCCAGGGTGATCAGCGCGGTCGCGACGCCACCGCCGGCGCCCTGCACCAGGACGCTGTCGCCGGCCTTGAGCCCGCCCTGGGTGAACAGCATCCGGTACGCCGTGAGCCAGGCGGTCGGCAGGCAGGCCGCCTCCTCATAGGAGAGCGAGGTCGGCTTGGGCACCACGTTGCGACGGGGTACGGCGACCCGGTCGGCGAACGTGCCCTGGTGGCGCTCGCTGAGCAGCGACCGCTTCGGGTCGAGGGTCTCGTCGCCCTGCCAGGAGGGGTCGCTGATCACGGCGTGCACGACGACCTCGTTGCCGTCCTCGTCGAGCCCGGCGGCGTCGCAGCCGAGGATCATCGGCAGCGACTCCTCCTTCAGGCCCACCCCCTTGAGCGACCACAGGTCGTGGTGGTTGAGCGAGGAGGCCTTGACGGTGACGGTGGTCCACCCGTCGGGCACCTCGGGCTCGGGTCGCTCCCCGACCACGAGACCGTCCAGGGGTGAGTCGGAGGAGAAGCTGTCGGCGTACACGGCGAACATGCAGCGACCCTAGCGGCCGGCCCCGAGCGCGCCGCGAGGCCTGGGTCCGGCGTACTGGGTCCTGGGTCCGGCGTACTCCGGGGGCAGTCCATGGGTCGTCGGGGTGCTGCCACGCCCCGATCGACCATGAGTACCCGGTTACCCGGGTACTCCGGCAGCCGCCACCTACCGCCGGGCCACCCCGTCGCGCCGCGCGGCGGCCGCGACCGCCTCGGCGACGAGGGGGCCGACGCGGGGGTCGAAGGCGGAGGGGACGATCAGGTCCTCGGTGGCCTCGTCGGCGACGATCGAGGCGAGGGCGTCGGCGGCGGCGAGCTTCATCCCCTCGGTGATCGCGCTGGCCCGGGCGTCGAACGCCCCACGGAAGATCCCGGGGAACGCGAGCACGTTGTTGATCTGGTTGGGGAAGTCCGACCGGCCGGTGGCCACCACCCGCGCGTGCCGGTGGGCCACCTCGGGGTGCACCTCGGGATGGGGGTTGGCGAGCCCGAAGACGATGGCGTCGGGCGCCATCGTGGCGACGATCTCCTCGGGCACCGTCCCGCCGGAGACCCCGATGAAGACGTCGGCGCCGGCCATCGCGCCCGCGAGGTCGCCGGTGCGTCCGGTGATGTCGGCGGTGACCTCCGCGATGGCGCGCTTGGAGTCGTTGAGCGCGCCCCGGCTCGAGGCGAGGACTCCGCTGCGGTCGGTCACCGTGACGTCGGAGATGCCCGCGGCCAGCAGGATGCGCGCCACCGCGACGCCGGCGGCGCCCGCACCGGAGATCACCACCCGGGTCGTCTCCATCAGCCGGCCGGTCAGCCGCAGTGCGTTCTCCAGCGCGGCGAGTACGACGACCGCGGTGCCGTGCTGGTCGTCGTGGAAGACCGGGATGTCGAGCGCCTGCTTGAGCCGCTCCTCGATCTCGAAGCAGCGGGGCGCGGAGATGTCCTCGAGGTTGATCCCGCCGAAGCTCGGGGCCAGCCGCACCACGGTCTCGACGATCTCGTCCACGTCGGTGGTGTCCAGGCAGATCGGGACGGCGTCCACGCCCCCGAACTGCTTGAACAGCACCGCCTTGCCCTCCATCACCGGCATCGCCGCGCGGGGCCCGATGTCGCCGAGCCCCAGCACCGCGGTGCCGTCGGTGACGACCGCGACCGTGTTGGACACCCAGGTGTAGTCGTCGGCGAGCGAGGGGTCGGCGGCGATCGCCTCGCAGACGCGCGCGACCCCGGGTGTGTAGGCGAGCGAGAGCTCCTCCGGGCCGTTGAGGGCGACCCGGGAGGAGATCTCCATCTTGCCGCCGGCGTGCAGGGCGAAGACGGGATCCTCGGCGTGGGGGTTCTCGATGTCTGGCATGTGCTCCGATGCAACCATGGGCAGGCTCCCCTTGAACATCCGTGGGGTGATCTGGGACGGGCGGCGCGTCGACGCAAGGCTGTGATGTCAGCCGCGGACGGGCACGAGGACGGGGGGTGACCCGTCGTCATCGTCGCACAGTCGCCCGTCGCGGCGTACCCGTGCCCGGCTGTGAGGTGTGCCTCAGCCCGGCGGCCCCGGCAGCCGTCCCGGTCGCGGCCACAGCCGCAGCAGGGCCAGGGCGAGCACCCCGTCGTCGGGGACCGCCCCGGCCGACCAGGAGTCGCGACCCTCGCGCACGTTGTCGCGAGCGACCCACCACCCCTGCGCGGTGTGGTGGTCCAGCCGTTTGACGGCCAGGACGCCGTCGGCGAAGCGGACCACGGCGACGGCACCGGCGCGCGGACGCAGGCCGTGGCAGACGAGCAACCGGTCCCCGTCGTGGAGGGTGGGTGCCATCGAGCGCCCCCTGACCAGGGCCATGCCGAGCCTGGGCAGCACGCACGACCTCCTCGTGGAACACCCTTGGAGTACGCCTCCCGGTCGGGAGTAGTGTCGCAGTCCTGAGCGGGGCGCCGGCGCTGACGGCGTCCCCGATGACCGTGACGACATCTCTGCGAGAGGACTCCCACGCATGCTGAAGCACCTGTTCGCCCCGACCATCGAGGTCTCCGCACACTGCGACCTGCCCTGCGGCGTGTACGACCCCGCGCAGGCCCGCATCGAGGCGGAGTCGATCAAGGGGATCATCGCGAAGGTCGCCGACAACGACGACCCGGACTTCCGCACCCGGGCGATCGTGATCAAGGAGCAGCGCTCCGAGCTGGTCAAGCACCACCTCTGGGTGCTGTGGACCGACTACTTCAAGCCCCCGCACTTCGAGAAGTACCCGCAGCTGCACCAGCTCTTCAACGAGGCCACCAAGCTCGCCGGCGCCTCCGGCACCAAGGGTGAGCTCGACGCGGGCAAGGCCGACGAGCTGCTCGCCAAGATCGACGAGATCGCCGAGATCTTCTGGGAGACGAAGAAGGGCTGAGCTTGCTCAGCACTTCTCGTCTCGAGGCGGCGCTGAGCCCGCGAAGCGCCAACGCACGTCAGGGCTGATCCACCTCAGCACTTCTCGTCTCGAGGCGGCGCTGAGCCTGCGAGGCGCCAACGCACGTCAGGGCTGAGCCGTGCTCAGCACTTCTCGTCTCGAGGCGGCGCTGAGCCCGCGAAGCGCCAACGCACGTCAGGGCTGAGCTTGCTCAGCACTTCTCGTCTCGACCGAACGCCGCTCGCTGTGCGGGCGGCGTTCGGCGTCTCCGGGGGACCCCGCGGTCGTCGTACGGGTGGATCGAAGGCCGACGCCGTGGCCGAACGCCCACGGCGCGACCCTTCTCGGCTTAGTCTGGTCCGACAGACCGCCCACACCTCGAGGACACCACCGTGAGCGAACGCCCCGACGTCGAGCTGCGCCTCCCAGCCGAGAGCGCCTACGTGGCGGTGCTGCGCATGACGACGGCCGGCCTGGCCGCCCGTCTCGACTTCACCCTCGACGACATCGAGGACCTGCGCATGGCCGTCGGCGAGGCCTGCGCGCTCGTGCTCGAGAACGCCGACCCCGGCGGCGACCTGCACGCCGCCTTCGACATCAGCGACGGCTCCATCCGCGTCTCGGTCTCCGCCGACTCCACGGACGACGCCGAGCCCGACGAGGACAGCTTCGGCTGGCAGGTGCTGACGGCACTGTCGAGCGAGGTGCTCACCAGTCGCGAGGAGCAGCTGCGCTGGGTGTCGTTCACCGTGCGCTCCAGCATTGCGGCCTGACGCCGTGGCGGACCGTGAGGGCACCGTGGCGACGGACGACCGCGCCGCCAGTGCGCGGGCGACCCGGGAGCTGAGCCATGCGCTCTTCCTCGAGCTGGTCGACTCCACCACGCCGGTGGCCCGACGAGCCGCCTGCCGCGAGGAGCTCGTCGCGCTGCACCTGCCGCTGGTCGACCACTGCGCACGCCGGTTCATGAACCGCGGCGAACCCCTCGACGACCTCGTCCAGGTCGGCACCATCGGGCTGATCAAGTCCGTCGACCGTTTCGACACCGACCGTGGTGTCGAGTTCTCCACCTACGCCACGCCCACGATCATCGGGGAGATCAAGCGCTACTTCCGCGACAAGGGCTGGGCGATCCGGGTCCCCCGCCGGCTCCAGGAGCTGCGGATGTCGATCGGGGGCGTGACCGGCGACCTGTCCCAGGAGCTGGGCCGCTCCCCCACGCCGCGCGAGATCGCGGACCGGCTCGGCGTCTCGGTCGAGGAGGTGATGGAGGGGATCGAGTCGGCCAACGCCTACTCGACGCTCTCCCTCGACGCGGGCGACAACGGGGAGGAGCACAGCAGCATGCTCGACACCCTGGGCATCGACGACGCCGCGCTCGGCCACGTGGAGATCCGCGAGTCCATCAAGCCGCTCATCGAGCAGCTGCCCGCGCGCGAGAAGCGGATCCTGCTGCTGCGGTTCTTCCGGGGGATGACCCAGTCCCAGATCGCCGAGGAGATCGGGGTGTCGCAGATGCACGTCTCCCGGCTGCTGAACCGCACCCTCGAACAGCTGCGGACCTCGCTGAGCGAGGTGGGCTGAGCCGGCCGGTCAGTCGGCCCGCTCGAGCGCGGCGATCGACCGGGGGTGGAGCATGCCGGCGAGGACCAGCAGCGCCCCGACGGCGAGGAGGACCGCGACCGGCCAGGTGTCGCCGTCCCGGAAGTTCCAGGCCAGACCCAGCCAGAGCAGCTGGGTGATCAGCACCGGGCCGCGCGCCCAGGTGCGCACGGCGTACAGGCCGCGGGCGCAGACGACCAGACCGGCTCCGAAGGCCAGGAAGAAGATCGAGGTGGTCAGGCCCATGACCAGCCGCTCGCTGTCCAGGCTGACCAGCTCGGTCACCCCGAAGATCAGCGTGAGCAGGCCCTGGACCAGGGTCAGTCCGGCCGCCGTCGCCAGGGCCGCCGGAGTACCGTGGGGTGAGTACGGCGTACGGGTCGTCGGGTCCGGCTCCGGCAGGTCCGGGGAAGGCTCGGGATCGGGCTGGCTCACGCTACCGACCCTATTCCTCGTGCCGTTGTGACCAAGGTGACCACCGGGGGGGCTTGTCATCGAGGCCCGGAGTTGCAACGATCAAACGTGTGCGCCACCGCACTAGACCTGTCGTGTGCGCCACCACCCCACACACCCGGCGACTCATCACAGTGGTCGGACCATGATCGTGAACGCGTTCACAAAGTAGAGTTCGGAGGGTTCCCAGACCCATGGATTGGCGTCACCGTTCCGCGTGCCTCGACGAGGACCCGGAACTGTTCTTCCCGATCGGCAACACCGGTCCCGCGATCCTGCAGATCGAGGAGGCCAAGCAGGTGTGCCGGCGCTGCGACGTGCGCGAACAGTGCCTCGCATGGGCCCTCGAGGCGGGACAGGACCATGGCGTCTGGGGAGGCCTGAGCGAGGACGAGCGGCGCGCCCTGAAGCGGCGCAACGCCCGCGCCCGCGTGCGCTCGGCCTGAACCGGACCCGCCGCCGACCCCCGGTCCGACCTCGGGCCTGACCGGCGCTCGACCATCGAACAGTCCCCGACCCCCTCCCCGGAGCACGCCACCGGTCAGCGAGGCCGCGCGGACACGTCCGGGATCCACACCTCGACCCGGGTGCCGGGAGCGCCGACCCGCGTCCCGAGCCGGATCGAGCCGCCGAGCTCGCCGACCAGGGTGCTCACGATCGACAGGCCGAGGCTGGTCGTCGACTCCAGGCTGAAGCCGGGAGGCAGGCCGATGCCGTCGTCCTCGACGGCGAGTCGCAGGCCGGTGCCCTCGCGCGCGCAGCTGATCTCGATGGCGCCCGGCGCCTCGGGGTCGAACGCGTGCTCCACGGCGTTCTGGATCAGCTCGGTGAACACCATCGCCAGCGGGGTCGCGGCGTCGGAGCTGATCGACCCGAAGGACCCGGTCCGCCGGGTCCGGACCGGGGCACCGGTGGAGCCCACGTCGGTGACCAGGCGGGTCAGCCGGTCGGTGACGTCGTCGAAGTCCACGGTCTCGTCGAAGGCCTGGCTCAGGGTCTCGTGGACCACGGCGATCGCCCCGACGCGGCGTACGGCCTCCTCCAGCGCGACCCGGCCCTCGGGCACGCCGATCCGGCGCGCCTGCAGCCGGAGCAGCGCGGCCACGGTCTGCAGGTTGTTCTTCACCCGGTGGTGGATCTCCCGGATGGTGGCGTCCTTGGTGACCAGCTCGCGCTCGCGCCGGCGCAGCTCGGTCACGTCGCGCAGCAGCACCAGCGCACCGGTCCGCACCCCCTCGGGGCTCAGTGGCAGCGACCGCAGGATCACCGTGGCCGAGGCGTTGCCCACCTCGGTGTCCCGCGGCACCCGCCCGCCGAGGACCGCGCTCAGCGACTCCTCGTCGGGGCGCAGGGCCGCCGGCACCAGCTCGCGGGTGACTGCGGCCAACGACTGGCCGCTCAGGTCCCCGGTGAGTCCCAGCTTGCGGTAGACCGAGAGCGCGTTGGGGCTGGCGTAGGTGACCAGGCCGTCCGCGTCGACCCGGATGAAGCCGTCGCCCACGCGGGCGGCGTCCGCGTGCTCCGAGCGCTGACCCGGGAAGGGAAAGCCCCCCCGGCAGATCATCTGGGACAGCTCGCTCGCGGTCTGCAGGTAGGACAGCTCCAGGCGGCTGGGCGTCCGCACCCCCTGCAGGTTGGTGTTGCGGCCCACCACCGCGATCATCCGGTCGCCGCGGCGCACCGGGATCGCCTCCACCCGCACCGGCACGTCGTCGCGCCACTCCGGGTCCCCCTCGCGCGCGATCCGGCCGTCCCGCAGGGCGGCGTCGAGCAGCGGGCGGCGGCCGGTCTCCACGAACGTGCCCACGACGTCGTCGACGTACGCCGTCGGGCCCGTGGTCGGGCGCATCTGCGCCCCCGCCCAGTAGCCCGAGCCGTCGCGGGCCGGAAGCCACAGGACCAGGTCGGCGAAGCTGAGGTCGGCCACGATCTGCCAGTCCGCGAGCAGGCGGGAGAGCCACTCCAGGTCCTCGGAGGAGAGGTCGGTGTGGGCCCGGGCGAGCGTCTCCAGCGACGGCACCTCCCCAGCCTAGGAGAGGGCCCGGTCTGCGACCGCAACGGCTAGCCTTCGGCTCATGACGCAGGCACCAGAGCAGTCCTCGGGACCCACCGGCACCGACCAGGGCGAGGAGGGCGGGGCCGTCGAGGCCCACTCCGGCCAGCACGCCGTCGCGGTCGCGAGGGCGCACGGGGTGGAGACGATGTTCACCCTCTCCGGGGCCCACGTCTTCCCGATGTACGACGGCGCGGTGACCGCCGATCCCCCGATGCGGATCGTCGACGTGCGCCACGAGCAGACCGCGGCCTTCGCCGCGGAGGCGACCGGGAAGCTGACCCGCACCCCCGGCCTGGCCGTGCTGACGGCCGGCCCCGGGGTCACCAACGCGGTGAGCGCGGTCGCCCAGGCCCAGTTCAGCGGGTCGCCGCTCGTCGTCGTCGGCGGCCGCGCGCCGCAGAGCCGCTGGGGCAGCGGCTCGCTGCAGGAGCTCGACCAGCCGCCGATCCTCGCGCCGGTCGCCAAGCTCGCCCGCACCATCCACAGCGCGACCGAGGTGGCCGACGGCCTGCACGAGGCCTTCGTGCTCGCCGGGTCCTCCCACCGCGGGCCGGTCTTCGTCGACGTGCCCATGGACGAGTTCTTCGCGACCGCCTCCTCGACCCGGCCGGGACCGGCACCCCGGGTCGCGACCGAGCCCGACCCCGACGCGATCAACGACATCGCCGAGCTGCTGGGCCAGGCCGAGCGGCCGGTGCTGGTGCTGGGCACCGACGTGTGGGCCGACGGCGCCGAGGAGGCGGCCCTGCGGCTGGTGGAGGACACCGGGCTTCCGGTCATCACCAACGGGATGGGCCGGGGCGTCGTACCCGGAGGGCACCCGCAGCTGGTCACCAAGGCGCGGTCGGTGGCGTTCGGAGGGGCCGACCTCGTCGTCGTGGCCGGGACCCCGCTCGACTTCCGGCTCGGCTACGGCGTCTTCGGCGGCAAGGACGGCGCCACGCCCGCCCGGGTGGTGCACCTCTCCGACGCGCCCGGACAGGTCTCCCAGCACGCCGATCTCGCCGCCGAGGCCAGCGGCGACCTCACCCTGGTCCTCGACGGGGTGCGCGACGGGGTCGCCGGCCTGGTCCGCCGACCCGACTGGTCCTCCTGGGTCACCCGGCTGCAGGACACCGTCAAGCAGGCGGCGGCCCGGGACGCCGACCTGCTCGCGGCGACCGCGGACCCGATCCACCCCGCCCGCGTCTACGGCGAGCTGGTCCCCCGGCTCGCCGAGGACTCCGTGGTGATCGGCGACGGCGGCGACTTCGTCTCCTTCGCCGGCAAGTACGTCGAGCCCCGCCGCCCCGGTGGCTGGCTGGACCCCGGTCCCTACGGGTGCCTCGGCGCCGGCCTGGGAGCGGCGATCGCGGCCCGGATCGCCCGGCCCTCGGCCCAGGTGGTGCTGCTGTACGGCGACGGCGCGGCCGGCATGTCGCTGATGGACGTCGACACCCTGGTCCGGCACGACCTGCCGGTCGTCATGGTCTGCGGCAACAACTCGGCCTGGGGGCTGGAGAAGCAGCCGATGCAGATGCTCTACGGCTACGACGTGGCTGCCGACCTGGCTCCGCAGACCCGCTACGACGAGGTGGTCAAGGCGCTCGGCGGCGCCGGGGAGACGGTCACCGACCCCCGGCAGATCGGGCCCGCGCTCGACCGGGCCTTCGCCGCCGACGTGCCCTACCTGGTCAACGTGATCACCGACGTCGACGCGCCCTACCCCCGCAACACCTTCGGTGTCTGAGCCGCTCGTCCCGCACGACGTGGAGATCCGGCTGGTCCGCCCCGACGAGATCGTCGCGGTCGGCCGCCTCACGGCCGAGACCTACGTCGGGGACGGCTTCGTCGACGCGGCCGACGAGTACGTCGACCAGCTCGCCGACACCGCGCGGCGTGCCCGCGAGGCCGAGATCTGGGTGGCGGTCGACGAGACCGGCCGGCTCCTGGGGTCGGTCACGTTCTGCCCGCTCGGCTCACCGTTCCGCGAGGTCGCCCGTGCCGACGAGGGCGAGTTCCGGATGCTGGCGGTGAGCCAGGCCGCGCGGGGTCGAGGCGTGGGCCAGGCGCTCGTGGCGCAGTGCGTGCACCGAGCGCGGGAGCTGGGGTACGCCGGGTGCCGGATGTCGACGATGGCCCAGATGGCCCCGGCCCATCGGATCTACCGACGTCTCGGCTTCGTCCGGGCGCCGGACGACGACTGGTCCCCGGCGCCGGGTGTGGAGCTGCTCGCCTACCGGCTCAGCTTCGAGCCAGCCGACCCAGGAAGCGCTCGGCCTCCACGACCACCCGGGTGACCTCTCCCGAGGCGACCAGCGTGCCGTCCTGCCGGGCGGCCACGGTGCACCGCACGAGGCGTCCGTCGACGTGCACCGTGCTCGCGCTGACGCTCACCGAGGCACCGACCGGGGAGGGAGCGAGGTGCTCCAACGACACCCGGGTCCCCACGCTGGTCTGACCCGGGTCCAGCGCGGGGTCGATCGCGGCGCAGGTGGCCGCCTCGCACCACGCGAGGAGCCGCGGGGTGCCCAGGACCGGCAGGCTGCCGGAGCCGACGGCCACCGCGGTGTCGTCGTCGCCGACGGTGCGCTCGAGGGTGGCGCTGAGTCCGGGGGCGAGCTCCATGGGCTCATCCAAGCACCTGCCGGTGCCCACGCGGGGGCCGGTGGCACGGCCAGAGCCCCGGACCGGACGGTCCGGGGCTCTGCCGAACAGCTGAGTCGCCGACGTGCGGCCCGAGCAGGAGCTCAGGCGTTGGGGCGCTTGCCGTGGTTGGCGCTCTTCTTCTTGCGAGCGCGGCGCTTGCGGCCGGTCTTGCCCATGTGGTCCTCCTAGGTCGCTGGCCGCGAGAGCTCTCCCGAAGCCGGGACCATCCTCTCAGGCGCACCGCGCGAGGAGAAATCCGGTCGGGCCGGGGTCGGTCGCCGGGGTCAGTCGCGCCGGGTGATCTCGACCTGCACCTGGCGGATCGAGAGCATCACCCGCTGACGCAGTCCGTCGGGCGCCACCTCGTTGCACGAGCGGGCGACCAGGGTCTTCACGGTGCGCTCGAGGTCGTACCGGGCGAGGCACGGACCGCACTCGTCGAGGTGGTGCTGGATCTCGGCGCAGTCGGCCTGCTCGAGCTCGTTGTCGAGGAAGAAGAAGACTCGGCTCAGGACCTCCGAGCAGTCCGTCTCGGTCTGCGCCTCCGACCGGTCGGGCGGGGGCTTGGCGGCGTCGTTCGGGGTCATCTCGAGGCCTCCTTGGCAGCCCCGCTGGAGAGCAGGTCGTTGTCTCGGACGTAGTCGGACAGCATCTCCCGCAGCTGGCGACGCCCGCGGTGCAACCGCGACATCACCGTGCCGATCGGGGTCTCCATGATCTCCGCGATCTCCTTGTAGGGGAAACCCTCCACGTCGGCGAGATAGACCGCCAGCCGGAAGTCCTCGGGAAGCCGCTGCAGCGCGTCCTTGACGTCGGAGCCCGGCAGGTGCTCGAGCGCCTCCATCTCCGCGGACTTCAGGCCCGAGGAGGAGTGCGACTCGGCGCGGGCGAGCTGCCAGTCCTCCACGTCCTCGGCCATCGACTGCTGCGGCTGGCGCTGCTTCTTGCGATAGGTGTTGATGAACGTGTTGGTCAGGATCCGGTACAGCCAGGCCTTGAGGTTGGTGCCGGGCTTGAACTGGTGGAAGGACCCGTAGGCCTTGGCGAAGGTCTCCTGCACCAGGTCCTCGGCGTCCGCCGGGTTGCGCGTCATCCGCATCGCCGCGGAGTACAGCTGGTCGAGGAAGGGGAGCGCGTCGCGCTCGAACCGCAGCTGGCGCTCGGCCTCGGTCTCGGTCGTGGGGTCGACCTCGACGGCGTCGAGGGTCTCGGGATCGGTGTCACTCATCGCGGCCAAGCCTAGCGGGGTCGCGGACGACGGCCGTTCGAGCGTGGCGAGCACGAGCTGTCCTCCTCTGCGGCGGGCACGGCCCGAGCGGGCCGGTGCGAGGAGAACAACGCCTCAGCGGGTTCGATTCCCCGCGATCTCGCGCACGACCCACTCCAGGGTCGCCTCGAGCACCACGGCCAGGGCGTCGGCCTGGCTCAGGTCGGCCGACGCCGGCACCTTCATCGAGTGGTCGGCCGCAGGCACGACGGCCAGGTCGAGGCCGTCGGGGAACTCCGCCGGCGTGCCGAACGGGTCGCGCTCGCCCTGGATGACCAGGGTCGGCACCCGGGCGCGGAGCAGCTCCTCGAGCCGGGACTTCTCCGGCGCGCCGGGTGGGTGCAGCGGGAAGGAGAGCGCCAGCACTCCGCGCGCGCCGACCCCGCGGGCGATCCGGCACGCGGAGCGGGCACCGGCGCTGCGCCCCCCGAGCACCAGCGGGCTGCGGGTGCGCATGCTGTCGAGCGCGGCGGTGTAGCAGGCGTCGATCACCGAGGGAGCCGGAGCCAGCTTCTTGCCGGCCACGCGCCACGGCATCTCCACCAAGGTCACCGAGATGTCCTGCTGGGGCAGCGTGCGGGCGAGCCGCAGCAGGTCGGGAGCGTCGATGCCTCCGCCGGCGCCGTGCGTGAGCACCAGCATGGCGATCGGCCGCTTGGCCCGGCGTACGACGAGACGGGCGTCGCCCTGGGGCGTGGGCACCATGCGTTCGGTCGGCATCAGCTCGCGCCTCCTGCGATCGGGTCGTCCTGGAGCGGCAGGGGCTCCACCAGCTCGGGGCCGTTGTTGCGCACCGAGGACACCAGGGTGGAGACCGGATAGGCCTCCAGCCGCCCGGGAGCCGCGGGCTCCAGCAGGTCGAGGAGGTCCTCGGTGGCGGTGCGGCGCGGGTCCAGCCACGCGTCGTAGCGCTCGCGGGCCAGCATCAGCGGCATCCGGTCGTGGATGTGTCCCAGGGAGTCCTCGGCGCTCGTGGTGAGCACCGTGCAGGTCCAGCGGAACCGGGCGGGGTCGTCCTCGGCCTTCGCCGGGTCGCGCCAGATCTCGTAGAGCCCGGCCATGGCCAGCACACCGCCGTCGGTGGGTCGGATGAAGTAGGGCTGCTTGCGGGGCTTGCCCGACGCGGTGAGCTGCTCGGTGGGGTACCACTCGTAGTAGCCGTCGGCCGGCAGGATCGCGCGGCGTCGTTCGAACGCCCGGCGGTAGGCGGGCTTGTCCGCCACGGTCTCCATGCGCGCGTTGATCATGCGGCTGCCGATCTTGGGGTCCTTGGCCCAGAACGGCACCAGGCCCCAGGTCAGCACGCGCAGCTGGCGCTCCGGCTCGACGACGGCGGTCTCGGGGCCGCCCTCGCGCGGAGGACGCTCGAGCACCGCGTAGACCTCCTTGGTGGGCGCCACGTTGTAGTCGGGCTCGAGGGTGGGCAGGTCGGCCTGCCGGATCTCGAACTCCTCGACGAGGTCCTCGGGCTGCCGGCTCGAGGCGTAGCGACCGCACATGGCGGTAAGGCTAGAGGAGCCGGCCGACATCCCCCGTTCGGCCGACCGGCTCCCCCGCCTAGCTGCGTGCCAGCTCGTCCAGCAGGAGAGCAGCGCCGTCGTCAGACGGCGGCAACCTCTCCACCCAGGCCCGCGCCCTCTCACCTCGCGAGCCGAGCTCGTCGACGAGCTCCCGCAGCTGCCCCACCCGCCGAGCGAGCAGGTCGTCGCGCTCGGCGACCACGACCAGCCGGGTCGGCCCCGCCTGGGCGATCGTCTCCCCTCCCGGGAACACCGAGCGCGTCGTCTCCGCCAGCCGGGCCAGCCACAGGGCCACCTCGAAGCTGGCCGGGAACGGGCTGCCCTCCACCGGCAGCCCGCGAGCCAGGAGAGGGAGGTCCACGACGACCAGCGCGTGGCTCGCGCCGACCGGACGGTCCCCCTCCTCGGCCCCTCGGTAGACCTCCGAGAGCCGGGCCCGCACGTGCGCGAGGCTCGCCAGCCCGGTCAGGGGGTCCTCACACGAGAGCTGGTGCAGGTAGCCGAGCGTCTCCTCGCTCCAGGCCAGGCACAGCGCGCGCAGGGCCCGGTAGTCGGGCTCCCCTCCATGGACGTGCGCGTAGGTGGCTCTCAACCCGTCCAGTGCCTCACCCAGGTCGGCACCGTCACGGGCGATCTCCCGTCCCACCAGCGCGCACGCACTGCTCGCGTCGTGCCCGGCCGCGAGGCGTTCGCCCACCGCCTCGAACCGTGCGGGCAGCAGTGAGCCGCCACCCAGGTCCTCGGTCGGTACGGCGTCCGCCGTCGCCTCGGCCTGCGCGCCCCTGCGAACCAACGTCGCAAAGATGCCCATGGCCTGATCCACCTCTCATCTCCGGTCGAGGCCACCCCCCTCGCAGTGGCCTCACCGAAGTAACGGGCCGGTTCACGCTCCATGACGGCAAAACCGGAATAAACTCAGGCAGTTCCGTCATCGACCCGCCGAAAGGCCCCGGCCTCCATGAGCGCCAGCGACGTCACCGGTCTCGACCTGGCGGACCCGGAGCTGATCTCACGGGTCCGCGAGGGGGACGTGGACGCCTTCGGGACGCTGTTCTCGCGGCACGTGGACGCGGCCACCCGGCTCGCCCGGCTGCTGGTCGGGGGCCCGGACGCCGACGACCTGGTCTCGGAGGCCTTCGTCAAGGTGCTCAACGTGCTGCTCGGCGGCGGTGGACCCGACGTGGCCTTCCGGGCCTACCTGTTGACCGCGGTGCGACGGCTGCACATCGACAAGGTGCGTGCCCAGCAGCGGCTCACCCCGACCGGGGACCTGAGCGACCTCGATCCCGGGGTGCCGTTCACCGACACCGTCGTCGCCGGCTTCGAGGGCGGCGCGGCCGCCAAGGCCTTCGCCTCGCTCCCCGAGCGCTGGCAGCTGGTGCTGTGGCACCTCGAGGTGGAGAACCAGAAGCCGGCCGACATCGCGCCGCTGCTCGGGATGAGCGCCAACTCGGTCTCCGCCCTCGCCTACCGGGCCCGCGAGGGACTGCGCCAGGCGTTCTTGAACATGCACAGCGGGGACCTGGTCAGCGAGGACTGCCAGGAGACCCACGACCTGCTCGGCGGCTACGTGCGCCACGCCCTCTCGCGGCGCGACACCGGCAAGGTCGAGGACCATCTCGACCGATGTCGCCGGTGCACCGGGGTCTACCTCGAGCTGGCCGAGGTCAACTCCTCGCTGGCCGGTCTGCTGGGCCCCGCCCTGCTCGGCGGGCTCGCGGCGGCGTACGTCGGTGGCGGCACGGCGGCCGGCGTCGGCGCCGGGACCGGGGTGATGGCGCTGGTCGGGCGGGCCCGCGACGTCGCGATGGGCAACCTGCCGGTCACCGCCGCGGCGACCGTGGCCGCCGTCGGTGTCGCCGGGGTGACTGCGATCGCCGTGATCGACCGGGACCCCGGCCGGGACCCCGGCCGCGCGCCGGCCGCGGCACGAGCGCCGGCCGAGATCCCCCTCGCCCCGTCGACGACGACCGCGCCGAGCCCCGGGTCCTCCGACCGATCCTCCTCCGCTCCCCCGGCCGGACGCGCCCCGGCCCGGCGCCCACCCTCGTCCGCGCCGTCCGGCGCCGCGGCCGGTGATCCGGTGCCCGCTGCGGCCGCCACCACCGACACCGCGCCCGGCACGGACACCGCGGGTCCCGGCTCGACGGGCGGCCAGACGGGCGGCCAGACGGGTGGCCAGACGGGTGGCGGGACCGGCGGCACGTCGACCACCCCCGACAAGCCCGCGAAGCCCACCGGACCGAGGCCCACCGAGCCCGCGTCTCCGGACCCCGGACCCCAGCCGGGCCCGACCAAGCCACCCGCCCCCAAGCCCAGTGACCCGCCGACGACCAAGCCACCCACGACCAAGCCGCCGACACCGAAGCCCAGCACCCCGCCACCCCGGCCGACGGCCGACGTCGGGGTCGCGGCCACCACCGACTACGACCTGCTGCGCCACTTCCACGCGACCGCCCGCGTCACCGGAGTCCCCGAGGGGCTGCGGGTCCGGCTGCGCGCCAGCATCAGCGCGGGCGACCTCCACGTGCACCGGGGCGGCGCCTGCCAGCGTGAGCCGGGAGGGCGGGCCTACGTGTGCTGGGTCGGCGACGACACGCGGCTACGGTTCGGCACGCACACCTACGAGCGGACGACGATCACCTTCACCGTCTCGCCCCCCGAGGGGTACGACGACCCGAAGTCCGGCAACAACGCCGTGAGCGTGTCCAGCACGGGCCGGGGCGACGCTGGTTGACCGCCCCGCGATGGGGTAAGCATGTAGCCATGACTGCCACCCGACTCCTCGCGCGCCCGCTGATCGCCTCGACCTTCGTGGTCGGCGGCGTGAACGCGCTGAAGAACGCGCCCGCTCTCGCCACCGACGCCAAGCCGGTCGTCGACCGGCTCCGCCCCGTGCTGGAGAAGGTGGCGCCCGGGGTCTCGATCCCCGACGACACCGTCCTGCTCGTCCGGGCCAACGCGGTCGCCCAGATCCTGGCGGCGACCACTCTCGCCCGGGGCCGCGCCCCGCGTCTGGCCAGCACCGTGCTCGCCGCCTCGCTGCTGCCCACCACGGTCGCCGGGCACCAGTTCTGGAACGAGAGCGACCCGGAGTCCAAGTCCGCCGAGCGGGTGCACTTCTTCAAGAACCTCTCCATGCTCGGCGGGCTGCTGCTGGCGGCCGTCGACACCGAGGGCCGGCCCGGAGTGGCGTGGCGGGCCCGGCACGCGGCCACCGGAGCGCGCCGCGAGGCCCGGCACCGCGCCCGGGAGGCACGCCTCGAGGCCCGGCTCGCCGGGAAGCGCGCCGGCCTCTAGCCTCGGGGGCGTGGAGACGCGCCCCGAGACCCGGCCCGACCTGTGGCCCGCACCGGTCGCGCACGAGCCCGTGGACGCCCGGGTCGAGCTCCCCGGCTCCAAGTCGCTGACCAACCGCGCCCTGGTGCTCGCCGCGCTCGCCGACCGCCCCAGCGTCGTACGGCGCGCGCTCCGCTCGCGCGACACCGAGCTGATGGCCGCCGCCCTGTCCACGCTGGGCTCGCAGGTGGACACATCCGGTGAGGACTGGTCGGTCACCCCGGGCCCGCTGCACGGCGGCAGCGTCGACTGCGGGCTGGCGGGCACGGTGATGCGGTTCGTCCCGCCCGTCGCCGCGCTCGCCTCGGGGACGGTGGTCTTCGACGGTGACCCGCACGCCCGGACCCGGCCGATGTCCGGGGTCCTCGAAGCCCTGCGCGCACTCGGGGTGCAGGTCGAGGACGAGGGTCGCGGCACCCTGCCGTTCACGGTCACCGGCCGTGGCGGCGTTCGCGGCGGGCCGGTGGTCATCGACGCCTCCGCCTCGAGCCAGTTCGTCTCCGCCCTGCTGCTCGCCGGAGCCCGCTACGAGGAGGGGGTCGAGGTGCGGCACGTCGGTCCGCCCGTCCCGTCCCTTCCCCACATCGAGATGACCCTGCAGTGCCTGCGCGAGCACGGGGTGGCCGTGCGAGCCGAGGAGCCGGGCGCCTGGGTCGTGCCGCCCTCGCCGGTGGGCGGGGTCGACGTGCTGATCGAGCCCGACCTGTCCAACGCCGCGCCGTTCCTGATGCTCGCGCTCACCAGCCGCGGCCGGGTGCACGTGCCCGGGTGGCCGCGGGTGACCACCCAGGCGGGTGACGCCCTGCGCGACCTGCTGGTCGAGATGGGCGCCGAGGTGACGCTCCACGACGACGGGCTCACCGTCACCGGCACCGGCCCCGTCCAGGGCATCGACGCCGACCTCCACGACGTGGGTGAGCTGGCACCGGCGGTGGCCGCGCTGTGCGCCCTGGCCGCGACCCCGTCCCGACTGCGCGGCATCGCCCACATCCGCGGGCACGAGACCGACCGGCTGGCCGCCCTCACCGCCGAGCTGCGCGCCCTGGGCGCCTCGGTCACCGAGCACGAGGACGGCCTGTCCTTCGAGCCCGCTCCCCTGCACGGCGGCACCTTCCACACCTACGCCGACCACCGGATGGCCCACGCAGCGGTGGTCGTCGGCTCGGCGGTCGACGGTGTCCTGGTGGAGGACGTCGGCACGACGGCCAAGACCTTCCCCGGCTTCGCCGACGTGTGGGCCGGTCTGCTGCGATGAGCGGGCGGTACTACGAGAACGACCCGGAGAGCTACGAGCGCCCCCGACGGCGTACCCGGCCGCGGACGAAGGACCGCCCCACCTACGACGACGCGGTCCCGGCGATGGTGGTGACGGTCGACCGCGGCCGCTACACCTGCGACCTCGGCCCTGGCTCGCCCGTGGTGACCGCGATGAAGTCCCGGCCCCTGGGCCGCAAGGGGGTGGTCGTGGGCGACCGGGTGCGGCTGGTCGGGGACACCTCCGGCGCGGACGGGTCGCTGGCCCGGATCGTCACCGTCGACGAGCGGCTCACGGTGCTGCGGCGTACCGCCGACGACGACGACCCCGTCGAGCGGGTGGTCGTGGCCAACGCCGACCAGCTGGTGATCGTCACCGCGCTGGCCGACCCCGAGCCACGGCAGGGCCTCGTCGACCGCGCCCTGGTGGCGGCGTACGACGCGGGCATGGACCCGCTGCTGTGCCTGACCAAGGCGGACCTGGCCGACCCGGAGACCCTGCTGGCCGGCTACCGCCCCCTGGGAGTGCCGTACGTCGTGACCCAGCGCGGCGCCGACCTCGAGGAGATCCGGGGTCGGCTCGCCGAGCGGACCAGCGTGCTGCTCGGGCACAGCGGGGTCGGCAAGTCGACCCTGGTCAACGCCCTCGTCCCCGACGCGGCCCGCGAGGTGGGCGTGGTCAACGCGGTCACCGGGCGGGGCCGGCACACCTCGACCAGCGCGCTGATGCTGCCGCTGCCCGGTGGTGGCTGGATCGTGGACACGCCCGGCATCCGCTCCTTCGGGCTCGCGCACGTCGACCCCGACCGCCTGATCGAGGCGTTCCCGGACCTCGACGACCTCACCGAGGACTGCCCACGCGGCTGCACCCACGGCGAGGGGGAGCCCGAGTGCGGGCTCGACGAGGCGACCGGCCACCAGGCCGAGCGGGCGCAGAGCTTCCGTCGGCTGCTCGCGAGCCGGGAGGCCGGCGAGCACTACTGAGCGTCGCTCAGCCCTGCCACACCGCCCGGGCCCCGGCGTCCCCGGTGAGCACGACCAGGACCAGCACCACCACCGCCGCGAGGGGCACCAGCACCAGGAGCGGCTTCTCCAGCACCGCGACCCGCGCCGGCCGGTCGTTTGCGCCCACGAGCCGGGTCACCGACGGCCACACCCAGAAGGCGGCAGCGACGAGGACCGTGAAGACCCACAGGCTGATCATCAGCCGGTCGCCCCACTCGGCGTGGGTGCGGACCTGGGCGGTGTTCAGGCCACGGTCGCGCTGGAGGTCCTCGCCGGTGAGCGTGGCGACGTACGCCGAGGCGGTGGCGCCGAGCGTGAGCAGCAGGGCCGGCCAGCGGGCCAACCACCGCCACCGCGACATCGTCATCGCCAGTGCTGCGAGCGCGGCCAGCGGGACGAGGACCACCACCGCGTGGATGACGAGGGGGTGCAGGGGCACCCCGTTGATCTCCATGGCCCAAGGCTACCGGCGTGGCTTGGGATTTCCTTGGGCTTACCCTGTGCCCCATGCCGTCCGACTACACCGACGACCTCCGGCTCGCCCACGTGCTGGCAGACGACGCCGACTCCACCGCCCAGGCGCGCTACAAGGCCATGGACCTGCACGTGATGACCAAGCCCGACCTCACGCCGGTGACCGACGCCGACCACTCCGTCGAGGAGGGCATCCGTCGGGTCCTCTCCCGGGCCCGGCCGCGCGACGCCGTGCACGGGGAGGAGTCGGGCTCCACGGGGCACAGCCAGCGGCGCTGGGTGGTGGACCCGATCGACGGCACCAAGAACTTCGTCCGCGGCGTCCCGGTCTGGGCGAGCCTGATCTCGCTGATGGTCGACGAGGAGGTCGTCGTCGGGGTCGTCTCCGCCCCGATGCTGAACCGACGGTGGTGGGCGATGAAGGACGGCGGCGCCTGGACCGGGAAGTCGCTGCTGCGCGCCACCGCCTGCCAGGTCTCCGACGTCTCCCGGGTCGAGGACGCCTCGCTGTCCTACAGCTCCCTGGGCGGGTGGGACGAGCGGGGCCGGCTCGAGGACTTCCTCTCCCTCTCGCGTCGCTGCTGGCGCACCCGCGCGTACGGCGACTTCTGGTCCTACATGCTCGTGGCCGAGGGCGCGGTGGACATCGCCACCGAGCCGACGCTGGCCCTGCACGACATGGCCGCCCTGGACGTCATCGTCCGGGAGGCCGGCGGGGTGTTCACCTCGCTGGACGGCGAGCCGGGCCCCACTGGTGGCAGCGCGCTGGCCACCAACGGCAAGCTCCACGACCAGGCGCTGGCGTTCCTGGGCTCGCACGGTGACCACGGGGACGCGCATCCGGGCGGCACCGTGCACGACCTGAGCGCGCGGCGTACCGACCCGGTCACCGACACGGACTGAGGCCTTTCGTCCCTGTTGTCTGCACCCCTGCTGGCACTAGATTCGTGACACAGTCGCCTTCCGTGCCCACGAAGGAGCCCCACATGAAGATCAGCGACGTGATCCGCGGCAAGGCCTCCAACGCGGTCATCACCGTGACCCCGGACACCTCCGTACGCGACCTCCTGGCACTGCTGGCCGAGCACAACATCGGCGCCGTGATCGTCAGCGCCGACGGCACCGCGGTCGACGGGATCGTCAGCGAGCGCGACGTCGTCCGACGGCTCGTCGGGAACGACGAGGTCCTCGACGCGCCGGTCGAGCAGATCATGACCACCGTCGTGCAGACCTGCGAGCCGGACTTCGACGTCGACGCGCTGATGGCGCAGATGACCGAGCACCGCATCCGGCACGTGCCGGTGATGGACGACGGCGAGCTGATCGCGGTGATCAGCATCGGTGACGTGGTGAAGAGCCGGATCACCCAGCTGGAGTTCGAGCGCGACCAGCTCGACTCCTACGTGCACCAGACCTGAGTCAGCTCGCGTCCAGCCACAGGCAGAACGCGTGCCCGGCAGGGTCGAGGCACACGCGCACGTCGTCCTGCGGTTGTGACTCCGCGAGCTCGGCACCGCACTCGATCGCGTGCGCGACGGCGCCCGTCAGGTCGGTGACGCGGATGTCGAGGTGCAGCTGGATCGGCGGCCGGCCGGGCGCGCTCGGCCACACCGGTCGCTGGAAGTGCACGTCCTCCTCGAAGGAGAGGGCGACGTACTCGTCCCCGGCGACCACCACCCACCCCGGCTCGTCGACCCTGACCTCCCAGCCGAGCAGCCGCGCGTAGAAGGCGCCGAGAGCGCGCGGGTCGGGAGCGTTGAGGTTGACGGTGCTGAGCCTGATCCCGTGCTTCATGCCTGGCGAGTCAACCACCGGTCCGGCGCGCAGGACAGGCGTGGCAGGGTGGAGCCATGACGAACGAGAAGCCCGAGATCGATCCCCCCGACGGCCCGCCGCCCAGTGACCTCGAGGTCACCGAGCTGAGCGAGGGCGACGGCCCCGAGGCCACGTCCGGCAGCACCGTGTCGGTGCACTACGTGGGCGTGGCCCACTCCACCGGCGAGGAGTTCGACGCGTCGTACAACCGCGGCACCCCGCTCGACTTCCGCCTCGGCGTCGGCCAGGTCATCTCCGGCTGGGACCAGGGCGTGCAGGGCATGAAGGTCGGCGGCCGCCGCCGCCTCGTCATCCCGCCCCACCTCGCCTACGGCGACCGCGGCGCCGGCGGCGTGATCGCCCCCGGCGAGACCCTGATCTTCGTGGTGGACCTGGTCGGGGTGCGGTAGGGGGCGCAGGTTTCCCCGGGCGCCCGGGGAAACCTGCAGCGGACGGGTGTTGCTTCACCCGCCCGGTGCAGGCATCACCCGTCGACGTTTCCGAAATGCCCCAGAAGTTCGAACGCGCTCATGGCGCCTCGGACACCACCCGGGCGCGTACGCCGGCCAGGGTGACCACGTCGCCGGGCACGAGCTGGCGGCCGCGCCGGGTCTCGACCTCGTCGTTGACCGTGACCAGGCCCTGGATCATCAGCTCCTTGGCGTCGGAGCCGGACTCGATCAGGTTGGCCAGCTTGAGGAACTGACCGAGCCGGATCGACTCGTCACGGATCGCCACGTCGTCCACGTCCACCAGTGTGCTCCCCTCACAGGACCAGCGAGACGGCGTGGATGACCACGCCGACCAGGCCGCCCACGATCGTGCCGTTGATCCGGATGAACTGCAGGTCGCGCCCGACGTGCAGCTCGATCTTCCGCGCCGCCTCCACGCCGTCCCAGCGCTCGATGGTGTGGGTGATCACCGTGGTCAGCTCGTCGCCGTACCGGCCCACCGCCCACACCGCGATGTCCGCGGCCCACGCGTCCAGCCGGCCGCGCAGCTGCTCCTCGCGGCCCAGGCGCTCGCCGAAGGTGACCAGCTCGCGCTCGGCCCGGGCGCGCAGCGGCCCGGTCTCGTCCTCCAGCGCACCGAGCAGCGCCGCGCGGAAGGCGCTCCACAGCGAGATCCCGGTGGTGACCATCTGCGGCTGGTCGAGCACGCGGAGCTTGAGCCGCTCGGCGCGCTCCTGGGTGGCCGGATCGGTGAGCAGGTCCTGGGCGAGCTGACGCAGCAGGCTGTCCAGCGCCTGGCGCGCGTGGTGCCGGGGGTCGCGACGGATGTCGGCCACCCACCGCACGGCCTCGAGGTGCAGTCGTGCGGTGACGACCTCGTTGAGCCGGTCCGGCGCCCACCACGGAGCCCGCTCACCGAGTACGTCGGCGAAGGTCTCCTCGTTGTGCACCAGCCAGCGGTGCGCCTCCTCGAGGGCCAGGTCGACCAGCCCGTGGTGGGCCTCGTCGGCCACGATCTCCTGGAGCAGGCCGCCGGCCACGGGTGCGATCGGCTCGGCCCGGAACCGGGGCAGCAACACCTCCTCCACCAGTGCGGCGACGTCGTCGTCGCGCAGCCGGCGCAGTCCGATGGCGAGCACGGCCGCGGACTCGGCGACCACCCGCTCGGCGTTGGCCGGCTCGCTGACCCACGTCCCCACCCGCCGGGCGACGTCGGCGCTGGTCAGCCGCTCCCGGATCACCGACTCCTGCAGGAAGTTCTCGCCGAAGAACTCCTCCAGGCTCCGCCCGAAGTCGTCCTTGCGCCGCGGGATCAGCGCCGTGTGCGGGATCGGCAGCCCCAGCGGGTGCCGGAACAGGGCGGTGACCGCGAACCAGTCCGCGATGGCCCCCACCATGCTCGCCTCCGCGCCCGCGTTGACGAAGCCCCAGAAGCCCTCCTGCTCGCGGGTGACCAGGTAGACCACGGCCGCGAACACGAGCAGGCCCAGGGCCACCGCCTGCATCCGGCGCAGGCGGGTGAGCCGCTCGGCGTCGGCCGCGGAGTCGGTCGCCGACGGCGCACGCGTCCGAGGAGCCGACGAGGACGGTGGCGGGGGCGAGGAAGGTGGTCTGG
This sequence comes from uncultured Actinomycetota bacterium, assembly GCA_963815595.1. Classification (GTDB taxonomy): domain Bacteria; phylum Actinomycetota; class Actinomycetes; order Propionibacteriales; family Nocardioidaceae; genus Marmoricola. Next base: position 56,818 of record CAWFHA010000002.1, read on the forward strand.
ACATGTCTGGGCCAAAACCTATCCAACCTCCATGCATCCGGCGGAGGAGCACATAGGCTGCGCGCGTGCGTCACCCCCTCCGCGCCCTCCTGGTCGCCCTCCTCGGCATCCTGCTGCTCAGCACCCCCACCGCGGTGTCGGCGGCGAGCACGGCCGAGGACGGCGCCGCGACGGAGGCCGCCGACGCGGGAGCGGAGACGGGCACAGACCCGGGCGCCGACCCGGTGTCCGATCCCGGGGCTCCGGCCGCGGACGCCACCCCCGCGGACTACACCCGCGCCGAGGCCCGCGCCGTGCTCCGGCGCGCCGCACGGATGCTGCGCGGCAGCACCGACCCCGAGGCGCCCGGCGACCTGACCATGGCGCTGCGGGACCTGCACCTGGCCCGGCCCGCCCTGCGCCCGGCGGACCGGCGGGAGGCCACCCGGCTGCTCTCGCGCTCGACCGCGTCGGCCGAGCTGCAGGCCGCCGCCGGCGCTCCACGACGGACCTGCTCGACCAACATCTGCGTGCACTACGGCTCGGCGACCTCCGCGGCGTGGGCCGCGACGACGCTGACCACGCTCGACCACGTCTGGGCCCGAGAGGTGCCGCTGATGGGTCGCGCGCCGCTGCCCGACGGCGGGGTCGCCGGGGTCAGCGAGAACCCCGACGACCGGCTCGACGTGTTCCTGGAGGACCTCGGCGACGAGGGGTACTACGGCTACTGCACGACCGACGACACCACCGGCAGCTCGCAGGTCCCCGCCTTCTGCGCCCTCGACGACGACTTCGCCCGGGTCCAGTACGGCGCCGCGCCGCTCGACTCGCTGCGGGCCACGGCCGCCCACGAGTTCTTCCACGCCATCCAGTTCGCCGCGGACATCACCGAGGACACCTGGTTCATGGAGGGCTCGGCGACCTGGGTCGAGGACTACGTCTACGACGCGATCAACGACAACTACCAGTACCTCGCCCAGAGCCCGATCCGCTACCCCCGCACCGCCCTCGACCACGACGGCAGCAACTTCCCCTACGGCTCGTTCATCTTCTTCACCTACAGCACCGAGCGGCGCGGGGTCTCGATCGTGCGCCGCTACTGGGACATGGCCGTCGGACGGCGTACGTCGCTGCAGGCGATCCGCGCCGTCGTCGGGGCCACCGGCTGGTCGACGTTCATGACCACGTTCGGCAGCTGGAACACGCTGCCCCGCCACAGCTACAGCGAGCGGCTCGGCTACCCCCGACCGGCCTGGTGGCACCGCCGGACGCTGAGCAACCGTGCGCGCTCCACCGGCTGGCGCAGGACCACCATCTCCCACCTCGGTGACGCCGCCGTGCTGGTCTCCCCCGCGCGCAACCTGAGCGTGCGCAAGCGCCTCCTGGTCGAGATCGACGGCCCGCCGCGCGCCTCGGGCACGGCCGCGCTGCTCCAGCGGCGCTACCGCAGCGGCAAGGTGACCCACACGATGATCCGGCTGGGCGCCAACGGCAACGGCCGCACGCTCGTGCAGTTCAACCGCCGGGTGCTCAGCTCCGTGGCGGTCGTGGTGGCCAACACCAACCGCTACGGCGCCGGGCGCGTGTTCCGGGTCCGCGCCAGCCTGCGCTGAGGAGACGCCGGCGAATCCGGCGGCCACGGGGCTCTCCGGGAACAGATCCGACCTCCACGAGGTTGAGGCCGACGACCCGCACCCCGACCACGAGGAGCCTCCGCGTGCCCACCCTGAGCGACTTCACCGCCACCACGATCACCGGCGAGGACCAGCCCCTCGCGGAGTACGCAGGTCAGGTGACGCTGGTCGTCAACACCGCCTCGCAGTGCGGCTTCACCCCGCAGTTCCAGGGCCTCGAGCAGCTCCACCGGGAGTACGCCGACCACGGCCTCGCGGTGCTCGGCTTCCCCTGCAACCAGTTCGGCAACCAGGACCCCGACAGCAACGAGGAGATCGGCGCCTTCTGCGAGCGCAACTACGGCGTCACCTTCCCCATGTTCGAGAAGGTCGACGTCAACGGCGCGGACGCCCACCCGCTCTTCGCCTGGCTGCGCCAGGAGCAGGGCGGCCTGCTCGGCGACGCGATCAAGTGGAACTTCACCAAGTTCCTGGTCGGCAAGGACGGCACCGTGCTCAAGCGGTACGGCTCCACCACGGCCCCGGAGAAGATCGCTGCCGACATCGAGCAGGCGCTCGCCGCCTGACCCCGGGGCCTCGACGCGGCTCCACGGGCTCGACGCGGCTGCACGGGGCTGCCCGGAGGCGGCTGGTACTGCGCGGTAACGTGACGGGACCGCCGCCGAACAGGAGCCCCGATGCAGCTTGCGCTCTCGGAGGAGGAGACCGCCTTCCGCGAGGAGATGCGGACCTTCTTCACCACGAAGATCCCCCAGGAGCTGCGCGACACGATCGCCGCCGGACGCCACGTCGGCCGGGACGGCATCGTGGAGTCCCAGCGGATCATGAACGCCGCCGGCATCGCCGTACCCAACTGGCCCGTCGAGTGGGGCGGACAGGACTGGACCCCGCTGCAGCGCCACATCTGGCACGAGGAGATGCAGCTGGCCTGCGTCCCGCCGCCGCTGGCGTTCAACGCCACCATGATCGGGCCGGTGATCGCCAACTTCGGCTCCCAGGAGCTCAAGGAGCGGTTCCTCCCGCCGACGGCCAACCTGGACATCTGGTGGGCCCAGGGGTTCTCCGAGCCCGACGCCGGCTCCGACCTGGCCTCGCTGAAGACCCGGGCGACCCGCGACGGTGACGACTGGGTGCTCAACGGTCAGAAGACGTGGACCACGCTCGGGCAGCACGCCGACTGGATCTTCGTGCTGGCCCGCACCGACCCCGACGCACCGAAGAAGCAGCAGGGCATCTCGATGCTGCTGCTGCCCATGGACACCGAGGGCGTCACCCTCCGCCCGATCCAGCTCATCGACGGCGGCCACGAGGTCAACGAGGTGTTCTTCGAGGACGCCCGCGTGCCCGGGGATCTGCTCGTCGGCGAGGAGAACCAGGGCTGGACGATGGCCAAGTTCCTGCTGGGCAACGAGCGCGTGGGCGTGGCCCCGGTCGGTGCCACCAAGCGGGCGCTGGCCACGCTCAAGCAGACCGCGGTGGAGACCGGCCGGATCGAGGACCCGCTGCTGGCCGCGCGGCTGATCGAGCTGGAGAACGAGCTGCTCGCCCTCGAGCTGACCGCGCTGCGCGTGGTCGCCGACTCCTCCGACGGCAAGCCCCACCCCGCGTCCTCGGTGCTCAAGCTCAAGGGGACCGAGCTGCAGCAGGCGGTCTCCGAGCTCGCGGTCGACCTGGCCGGCCCGCTGGCCCTGGCCTCCGGTGCCGGCGAGGGGTCCGACGTACCCGACTGGGCCCGCGTCGCGGGTCCCAACTACCTCAACCTGCGCAAGGCCTCGATCTACGGCGGCTCCAACGAGATCCAGCGCCAGATCATCGCCGGCACGATCCTCGGACTCTGAGAGGCACGACATGGACTTCACCCTCGACGCTGAGCAGACCGCGCTGCGCGACGCCGTCCGCGGCCTGCTCAAGGGGTACGACGCCGAGCACCGCCGCGAGGTGACCGAGCAGGACCCGGGCTTCGACGAGGCGATGTGGGGCCGACTCGCCGAGATGGGCGTGCTGGGCCTGCCCTTCGCCGAGGACGACGGCGGCATGGGCGCCGGCCCGGCCGAGGTCGCGGTCGTCGCCGAGGAGATCGGCCGGGTCCTCGCGCCGGAGCCGTTCGTGGAGTCGGTCGTGCTCGCCGGTGGCCTGGTGGCCGCCGCGGGCAGCGAGGAGCAGCGCAAGGAGATCCTCGGTGGCCTCGCAGCCGGCGAGCTGGTGCCGGCCGTCGCGTGGTGCGACCCGTCCGGGGGCGAGGCGGGGGTCCGGGTGGACGGCGAGACGCTCACCGGCGTCAAGGAGCCGGTGCTCGGCGGTGCCCGGGCCGACCTGCTCGTCGTGATCGCCGAGGACCGCCTGTTCCTCGTCGACCCCGAGGACACCGAGCGCACGTCGTACCGCACGATCGACGGGGGGCGCGCGGCGCGGGTGGCCTTCGACCGCACCCCGGCGACGCCGCTCGGCGACGGCGGTGACGCCGCCGAGACCACCAAGGACGCGATCGCGGCGGCGATGGTCGCCTACTGCCACGAGGCGCTGGGGTCGATGGACACCGCGCTGCGGATGACCACCGAGTACCTCACCACGCGCCAGCAGTTCGGGATGACCCTGAACCGGTTCCAGTCGCTGACCTTCCGGGCCGCCGACATGTACACCTCGCTGGAGCTCACCCGCAGCATCGTCACCTGGGCGACCATGGTGCTCGCCGACCCCGACTCCTCCGCCGACCGCCGGCGGGAGGCCGCCGCCCGCGCCAAGCTGCAGGTCAGCCGCGCCGGTCGGCACATCGGCCAGGAGGCGATCCAGCTCCACGGCGGCATCGGCATGACCGCGGAGTACGCCGTGGGCCACCACACCACCCGCCTGACCGCGATCGACCACCTCCTCGGCGACGGCCACCAGCAGCTCCGCAACCTCTCCCGCCGCCTCACCGACTACGACGTGGTCGAACCTCTCCCCTGACCCGGACCGGATAGTCCGTGACGTTCGGCAGGCTCCATCGGGCGATCGGCATGTCGAACGTCACGGACTATCCGGAATTTCAGCCGCGGTCGTCGAACCAGAAGCCGCGGCCGCCGTACCAGTCGGAGAGGTGGTTGCTGCTGCGGCCGGAGCGGTCGCCGAGGTAGCTGCCGACCACGGCGGCCCCCAGGTCGTCGAGCTCGGGGGCGACGACGCGGCCGTCGACCCGGTCGGCCAGCTGGTCGATGAAACGGGCCAGGCCCGGGTCGTCGCCGAGCCGGAAGATCGTGGTCTGGGCGCCGAGCCGCGCCGCGTTGTCCAGCTCGCGGACCGACCAGGCCACGGTCAGCGGGTGCGGCGGGTAGGAGAACCACACCTCCCCGTCCGGCTCGAGGTGGCTGGTGGGCTCCCCGTCGGTGACGATCAGCAGCACCGGCTGCGCGTTGGGGTGCTTGCGGAAGTGCCGGTTGGCGAGCAGCAGCGCGTGGTGCAGGTTGGTGCCCTTGTCCCACATCGCGTCGAGCGCGGTGAGCTCCTCGATCTCCATCACCTGGGCCGAGCGTCCGAAGCCGACCAGCTGCAGGTGGTCGCCGCGGAACCGGGTGGAGATCAGCTGGTGCAGCGCGAGCGCGGTGCGCTTCATCGGCACCCAGCGGTTGGCCATCGCCATCGAGAACGAGGTGTCGACCAGCAGCGCGACAGCTGCCTGGGTCCGCGCCTCGGTCTCGTTGACCTCGATGTCACGCACGTCGAGGCGTACGCCGGCGCGCGGGTCGCCACCCTCGCCCACCGTGCGGACCACGGCGTTGGTGATCGTGCGGGTGACGTTCCACGGCTCGGTGTCGCCGAAGGTCCACTCCCGGCTGGCGCCGCTGAGCTCTCCCGCCGCCCCGGCGTGGCGCAGGTCGCGCTGCCCCTGGCGACCGGACATCCGCTGGGCCACGTCCTTGAGCAACGCCTTGCCCAGCTGTCGCATCGCCTTGGGCGACAGCTTGAGCTGCCCGTCGGAACCCCGCTTGAGGTAGCCGCTGTCGCCGAGGGCGCGCTCGAGCTCGGCCAGCGTGCGTGCGTCCACCGAGGCCTGGTCACCGAGCTGCCGGGCCAGCTTGTCGAGGTCGACGTCGTCCATCCGCGCGCCACCGTAGGACTGCGACAGCTGCTCGGCCAGGTCGTCCAGCTCGGCCAGGTCCTGGAGCACGCCGGTGCCGTCGCCGAGACCGAGTCCCTGGTCGCCGTCGAAGTCCTCCGACCCGCCCCAGTCCTCCCCGGGACGCAGGGCACGGAGGTGGTCGTCGAGCTGGTCGAGCGACTGCATCAGCTCGGGGCTGCCGAAGGCCTGCGCGGCCAGCGCGTCGAGCTCGTCGCGCTGCTCCTGGGTCATCGAGTTGCGCATCCGCTGCGCGGCTGCGGCCCGTTGGGCCAGGGCGTCCATCAGCTCGTCGATGTCGCGGGGGTTCTCGGGGAAGAAGTCGCCGTGCTTGTCCATGAAGTCGGCGAAGTCCTGCTCGGTGTCCTCACCGAGCCGGTGCTTCTCGAGCAGCGCGTTGAGGTCGCCGAGCATCTCGTTGACCGCCCGGCGGTCCTCGTCGGTCGCGTTCTCCAGCGCCTGCTTCATGCCGGCGAACCGCTGGTCGAGCAGCTCACGGCCCAGCAGGTCCTTGATCTGCTCGAAGTCGGCCCGCGCCTGGGGGCTGCGCCAGTCGTAGTCGGAGAGCTCGGAGACCGCGGCGGCGGTGCTGGGTGGGAGGTTCTCCAGCTGCAGCTCCCGGAAGGCACGGTCGGCGTCGTCCATCTCCACGTCACGCGCCAGCTGGCCGCGCTCCGCGAGCAGAGCCCGGTCCAGCAGCTCGCGCACCTCCTGGAGGGTCCCGTCGAGGTCGTGGCGGCTCAGCAGCTCACGCTTGCGTGCCGCGACCTGGCGGGCCAGGTCGTCCAGGCCGCGCTGGCTCTCTCCGCCGCGACGCAGGAACTCGCGCATCGCCCGCTCCGGGCTGTAGCCGGACATCACGTTCTCGCCGATGGCGTCGAGGGCCTCGGCGAGGTCCACCGGCGGTGCGAGCGGGTCCGGACCACCGGCGAAGCGGCCGTAGCGTGCGGCCCGGCGACGGGGCCGGTCGGGAGTGCTCATCCGTAGACGGTCTCCCCCTGGTCGGACTCCTTGCTGACCTTCTGTGCCAGGAAGAGCCCCTCGAGGGCGAGCTCGACGGCTCCGGCCCGCTCGCCGTCGTTGCGGGCGTCGAGGCGGTCGCAGACCTCGTCGTACAGCTCGGACTCGCCGAGGACGGGCAGGCCGCCGAGGAACTCCCGGGCGGTCACCTGCTCCCCGGTGCTCACGCTGGCGCCCTCCTCGATCGCCTGGACCAGCAGGCCGAGGTCCACTCCCGCCAGTCGTGAGCGGACCGTCTCGGCGGTGGCACGGCGCAGCAGGTGCTCGAGAATCTGCTCCTCGCGCCCCTCCTCGCCGGTCTCGAACTCGATCTTGCCGCCGAGCACGTCGACGGCCGTCTCGAGGTCCACCACCCGCGCGACGGGCTCGTCCTCCCCGCGCACGGTGGCCCGGTGCAGCGCGGCGGCCGCGACCGTCTCCGCCCCGGCGATCGAGAACCGGGCGGAGACCCCGGAACGCTGGTCGACCGCGCTGGACTCGCGCAGCCCCCGGGTGAACCGGGCCAGGATCTCCACCAGGTGATCGGGTACGTCGGCCACGAGGTGCGCCTCCTGCCGGATCACCGCCATCTCGTCGGCCAGCTCGGTCGGGTAGTGGGTGCGGATCTCGGCCCCGAACCGGTCCTTGAGCGGGGTGATGATCCGGCCACGGTTGGTGTAGTCCTCGGGGTTGGCGCTGGCGACCACGAGCGTGTCGAGGGGCAGCCGCAGCACGTAGCCGCGGATCTGGATGTCACGCTCCTCCATCACGTTGAGCATGGCCACCTGGATGCGCTCGGCCAGGTCGGGCAGCTCGTTGATCGCCACGATCCCGCGGTGCGAGCGGGGGATCAGGCCGAAGTGGATCGTCTCGGGGTCACCGAGGCTGCGGCCCTCGGCCACCTTCATCGGGTCGACGTCGCCGATCAGGTCGGCCACGCTGGTGTCCGGGGTGGCCAGCTTCTCGGCGTACCGCTCGTCACGATGGCGCCACTCCACCCGCAGGTGCTCACCCTCCTCGACCGCGCGGCGTCGCGACTCGTGGGTGATGGGGTCGTAGGGGTGCTCCCCCAGCTCGGCGTCGGCGATCACCGGTGTCCACTCGTCGAGCAGCCCCACCAGGGTCCGCAGCAGCCGGGTCTTGCCCTGGCCCCGCTCCCCCAGCAGGACGACGTCGTGACCGGCGAGGATGGCGCGCTCCAGCTGCGGGATCACGGTGGAGCCGAAGCCGTGCAGCCCGGGCCACGGGTCCCGGCCCTCCTGCAGCGCGGCGAGCAGGTTGCCGCGCAGCTCCTCGCGGAGCGTCCGGTGCTGGTGTCCGCTCGCACGGAGCTGGCCGACGGTGGTGATCTCGGGTGCGGTCGTCACGGTTGCCACGCTAGCCAGCCGAGGCAACGTCGTCGCCCCGCGAGGACCGTCGTCGGCCGTGGACCCGCGCGCCGGCTCAGCGCAGCGGCCGGCGCGGCGTGCTGACCAGGCCGGCGGACGCGGCCGCGCGGCCTGCGCTCTCGAGGAACACGCGTACGGCGGGTCGGCGGCTGTCGGCCGCGTCGTGGGCGACCAGGATCTGGCGCCGAGGCGGGTCGAGCAGCTCCACGACGTCGACCCCGGCCGGCAGGAACGCCCTGCCCAGGTCCGAGACCATGGTGATGCCCAGGCCCGCGGCGACCATGGCCAGCGCCGTGGGCTGCTCGTCCACCTGGTGGTGGACGCGCGGCTCGAAGCCCGCGTTGCGGCACGCCGAGCGCAGGGCCCGTCCGTAGTACGAGCCGCCTCCCGGCAGGACCCAGTCGGCCTCGGCGAGGTCGGCGAGGTCGACCGGCCCGGGCGCGAGCCGTCCGGCGGGTACGGCGAGGTGCATCTCGTCGAGCCCCGCCGAGAGCACCGTCACGCCCGACGACCACGGCTCGGGCGCGTCCGGGTAGTCGATCATGAAGGCCAGGTCGAGGTGCCCGTGGCGCAGGTCGTGCGGCGCCTCGTCGGGATCGACCTCGCGGGTGGTCACCGTGACCTCGGGATGCCGCTGCGCCAGGTCCCGGACCAGCGCCGGCAGCAGGCCGGCCGCCACCGTGCAGAAGACGCCCACGACCAGCTCGACGGCCAGGGTGTCCCGAGCGTGCTCGACCGCCGACCTGGCCTCCCGCTCGGCGTCGAGCAGGATCCCGGCGTGCTCCACCAGCACGCGGCCGACCTCGGTGAGCCGCACCCCGCGGCCCTGCCGCTCGAGCACCGCGGCCCCGACCACCTCCTCCAGCGCGGCCACCTGCTGAGAGATCCCGGAGGCCGAGTAGTGCATCGCGCGGGCAGCCGCGGTCACGCCGCCGTGCTCGGCCACCTCGCGCAGGATGCGCAGTCGTCGCAGTCCCAATTCCATGCATGAAGTCTAAACTGTTTCTTCATTTTCCTTCACTGGACACGGATGGTTGTCGGATCCACACTCAGAGCACGTCCCCGCTCCGTGGGACCACGAGCTGCGGCGAGAGAGGCGGACCCGAGCGTGTTCTCCGTGGTGGACCTCGCCGGCTGGGCGGGAGGGGTGATGGTCGCCGCGGCGTACGCCCTGGTCTCAGCGCGCCGGCTGGCCCCGGACTCGATGTCCTCCCAGCTGCTCAACGTGGCCGGTGCCGTGCTGCTCGGCTGGGCCTGCCTCGCCCAGGGCGCCCTGCCCTCGGCGTTCCTGAACCTGGTCTGGGTCGTCTTCGGGACCCGCACTCTCGCAGCGGCCGGCGCCCGGCGGAGCAGGAGCCACGAGCCCGCGTCGACCGGTCCGCGCACCTGCCGCCGGATCCCGGCAAGGGTCTCGGTCCGGCACACTGGTCGCCATGGTCTCCGGGATCACCCGGTCCCCGTGCCCGTGCGGGGCCGCGACGTACGACGGGTGCTGCGGCCGGCTGCACCGGGGCGAGCACGAGGCGGTCTCGCCGGAGGAGCTGATGCGCGCCCGCTACTCCGCCTTCGCGACCGAGGAGACCGGCTTCCTGTGGCGCACCTGGCACCCGCGCACCCGACCGGACCAGGTCACCCTGGACCCGGCGGTGCGCTGGACGGGACTGGAGATCCTCGAGGCGACCGGCGACACCGTCGAGTTCCGCGCCCATCACACCCGAGGGGTGCACCACGAACGCAGCCGCTTCGGCCGCCGCGCGGGCCGCTGGTTCTACGTGGACGGCGACGTCGACTGAGCGCTCCCGTCAGCGGGTGACGCGGGCGGGCAGTCCCTGCACTGGGCGGGTGAAGCATCGCCCGCCCGCGACCGGTTTCCCCGGGCGCCCGGGGAAACCTGCACGGTGCAGCGTCAGCGGTCGACGCGGGCGAGCACCCGGTTGCTGACGTAGCCGTGCCGGATCCGCTGCGGGTGGTCCCCGACGGCGAGGTAGGCCAGCTCCTTCTTGGTCTCGAAGTCGAGCACCGCGACGGAGTCGGCCTCGCTCAGCGAGATCCAGCAGGTGTTCCCCGGGCCCTCGGTGGTCCAGTAGGGCTTGCCGTAGGAGTGCCCGGTCGTGGCGGTGTCGAAGATCGTGTGCCGCATCGTCCGGCGGTCGACCAGCGCCGCGTAGTCGTCCATGGTCCCCGCGGCGCAGAGCGTCGTGCCCGCCTCGTCCATGGACAGCCCGTGGTGGGCGGAGTCGTTGACGTACTGCTCCTTGGGCATCGTCGGCACCCGGTTGGGGAGGTTCACCACCCGGCGCACCGCACCGCGGCGCGGCTCCGGCACCCCGCCGGAGGTGTAGCCGACCCGGCCGTCGAGATCCCTGGCCCGGGTGTCGAACTCGACCAGCCCGTGGAAGTAGGAGACCTGGAAGTAGACGAAGCGCTCGTCGGGCGCGATCGCCATCGGCCGCACCGCCGAGCTCATCCCCGGGTAGCCGGCCTCGGCCAGCTCCTGGCCCATGTCCCAGCGCTGGGTCACCGCGAAGTCGGAGCTGCGCACGATCTGGAACCAGCGGTCCCCCTTGAGCGCGTCGTGGGCCGGACCGATCTGCACCGGTCCCGCACCCTGCTCGTCGCCCGGCGTGTAGACCTTGCCGATGCTGGCGTGGAAGATGCGTGACCCGTCGGCGGTGTAGTTGTTCTCGTGCGGCGTCTCGCCGGACTCGAAGGACCGCAGCCGGTCACCGAGGGCGATCCGCTTCCCGCCGACCCGCTCGGCGACCATGGAGAACTCGAGGACCTGGCGCTCGGTGGAGTCGCTGACCAGCAGTCGCCGGCCGTCGGGAGACAGGCCCATGTGGTCGGTCCGGAACCCGTCCATCTGCTGCTCGCGGACGATGCTGTCGCCGCGTCCGGCGACCGCCTTGGCCACGTCGACCCACACGACGTCGGCGAAGCTCGGGCGGGAGACAGCGAGGTACTTCCCGTCGCGGGTGGTGAACATGTCGTCGACGTACTGGTCGTGTCCCTCCCCGGGTCCCTGCTGGATCGCGAGGTAGAACGCCAGCCGCTGCGGGTCGGTGCGGATGTCGGCGAGCTCCTGCTCCTTGTCCGGCACCAGGTCGACCCCGCGCACGAGCACCTTGCGGGTGCGGGCGTCGACGATCGAGGCCGTGCCGGCCCAGTTGTTCCCGACCCACATCACGTCGCGCAGCCCGGCCGGGGCTGGTGCGGGAGCAGCAGCCGCCGCCGGCGTGGCGTCGGCGGTGGAGGCCGCGCCGGCCCCCGCCAGGAGGGCGGCGGGCAGGGCGAGCAGGGTCAGCACCGCAGTACGTCGCATGCCCCGACCAACGAGCCGGCGCGGAACGCGTCACGCCACGACCGGCGCCACCGCGAGCGAGATCACATCCGGTGCCCACCTCGGCTGTGCCAGTCTGGACGCCGTGCTGACCGCCGTCGCCGTCGTCCTCGGGGTGCTGCTGTGCGTCGCCGCCGGGGTGATCGCCCACCTGGCCACCCGGTTGCGCGACAGCCGCCGCGAGGCCGTCGAGCTCCGCCGGGCCCTCGAGGCGGACCCGGGCGCGCCTCGCAGCCCGCGTGCCGCCGCGGCCGCCCAGGCGGCCGGCGTGGCCGTCCGGACCGCGGTGGAGACCGTCTCCCGGCTCCGGGAGCAGGGGGTGCGCAGCACCCTGCTCGCCTCGATCGACGACTTCACCGCCTGGGCGCTGGAGGACCGCCGCGAGATCGCCCGCGTCGCGGGGCCCGACGGTGAGGTCACCCTGCTGTTCTCCGACATCGAGAACTCCACGGCGCTGAACTCCGAGCTCGGCGACGAGGAGTGGGTCAAGCTGCTGGAGGCGCACGACACCCTGTTGCGCACCTACGTGGACAAGCACCGCGGGCTGGTGGTGAAGAGCCACGGCGACGGCTACATGGTCGTCTTCGCGACGCCCGAGCTGGCCCTGGGGGCTGCGGTGGACATCCAGCGCGCGCTCGGGGCCCGGCGCCAGCGCAACCGCCGACTGCGGCGTACGCCGCTGCGGGTCCGGATCGGCCTGCACACCGGGACCGCCATCGAGCGGGAGGGCGACTACTTCGGTCGCAACGTGGCCATGGCCGCCCGGGTGGCGGCGATGGCCGACGGGGGCGAGATCCTGGTCAGCAGCGACATCGCCGAGAGGCTGGTGGACTCGCGCGACTTCGGCTTCGTCGAGGAGGACACCGTGGAGCTCAAGGGGCTGCAGGGCGAGCACCGGCTCTGGTCGGTGGAGCCGACGCGATGACCGGCCCGCCCGACGACCCGAAGGACGGCCCGACGGACGGCTCGGCCGAGCCGGCGGCGTCCGGAGCCTCGGAGGGCGGTCGCCCGCTGACGCCGGAGGAGACCGCCCGGGTGGTCGAGCTCGCCCAGCACTTCGCCCGCGAGGGGATGACCGAGGAGCTGGCGGGCTTCGTCGACCACGGGCTCCCCGCCGACGTGGCCGACGAGGACGGCAACACCCTGCTGATGCTGGCGGCCTACCACGGTCACGCCGCCACGGTGAGCGCCCTGCTGGAGCGGGGGGCCGACGCCGACCGCCGCAACCACCGGGACCAGTCGCCGTTGGCCGGGGCCGTCTTCAAGGGCGAGGACGACGTGGTCCGGGTGCTGCTCGAGGCGGGTGCCGACCTCGACACGGGCAGCCCGACCGCGCGGCAGACCGCCGCGATGTTCGGCCGCTCGCTGGAGTGAGCCCGGCGGCACCGTGTCAGGATCGGCGCATGTCCCGGGTCCTGGTCGTCGACGGCGCCAACGTGGTCGGATCCCGTCCCGACGGCTGGTGGCGCGACCGGGCCGGCGCGGCGGCGAGGCTGCACGGCCGGCTCGCGGTCGCCGACACGGCGTACGACGAGATCGTGCTCGTGCTCGAGGGCCAGGCCAAGGGCGGGGTGCCTGCCGGTCGCGACGCCCACCTGCGCACGGTGCACGCGACCCGCGACGGTGACGCCTCGATCGTGGCGGCGACCCTGGCCGCCCGCGAGCAGGACCACGACGTCGTCGTGGTCAGCGCGGACCGGGCGCTGTGCCAGCGCGTCGAGGCACTCGGGGCCCGGACCATGAGCCCGTCGTGGTTGCTCGACCAGATCGGCTAGCGACGGCGACGCAGCGGCCTGGTGGCCGGTCCCTCGAGAACCGCTCCCTCCGCGTCGAAGCGGGAACCGTGCAGGGTGCAGTCCCAGGTCTCCTCGGCGTCGTTCCAGTGCAACGGCCCGCCGAGGTGGGTGCAGACGCCGACCACGGCGCACTTCCGGTCCCTGCCCAGCGTCTCCGCGAGCCCCGAGGCAGCACCGAGCCCGACCTTGAGGTTGATCGCGGTCAGGTGGGCGAGCGCGGTGGGGCCCGGCACCCGCCTGGTCAGCGCCCTGGCCCACGACGGTGCCGTGCCGAGGATCTGGCCCGAGATCGTGCGAGCGGCGGCGACGCCGTTGGTCATCCCCCACTTGTCGAAGCCGGTGGCCACGTGGATCCGTCCGCGGCTGCCCGCCATCGGCCCGACGATGGGCAGCGCGTCGAAGGACTGGTAGTCCTGCGCCGACCACCGGTGCGTCTCGACGGCGCCGGGGAACCACCGCGCCGTCCAGTCGCGCAGCCGGTCGACGTGCTCGAGCTCGGAGCGGGTGCGCCCCACCGTGTGTCCCGCACCTCCCACGAGGAGCCGGGGTCCGTCGGGACCCGGAGCCTGCCGCACGGAGACCGACTCCGAGCCCGTGGAGAGGTACATCTCCTCGGGCACGGCGGCAGCGCGGTCGTAGGCGAGCGCGTAGGACCTCATCGGCTCGAGCTGGGAGAAGTGCAGTCCGCGGTCCAGGATCGGGGTGCCGGTGGCGAGGACGACGTGCTCCGCGCGCAGCGTCCGGCCCCCGTCGAGGCGCACCTCGGGAGCGCCGGTGAAGCTCACCCCGCGCACGCGGTGGCCCTGGTGCAGGGTGCCGCCGTGGGCGCGGAGCTGGGTGACCAGCGCGGCCAGCGCCTCCATGGGGTCGAACTGTGCCTGGTCGGGCAGCACCACGGCCCCCGCGACCGGGAACGGCGTCTCGAGACGGTCCGTCCAGGTGACGTCGAGTCCCAGCGAGCGCGCCGCGTCATACTCCTCGCGTGCCTGGGGGACGTCGCCGGTGCTGGGCGCGTAGGTGACCGCGGAACGGCGCTGGACCGGCACCGAGTGGTCCTCGCAGAACCGCACCAACCAGGCCAGCCCCTCCTGGTTGGCGTCGACGTACGCGGCCGCCATCCGCTCGGACTGGTGGCTCAGCAACGTGGAGTACTTCGTCCCCTGGAGCAGGGAGATCTTCGCCGTGGTGTTGCCCGTGGCCGCGGCGCCCACCGAACGGGCCTCCACCACGGCCACCCGCCGCCCGGCGCGGGCGAGGAGCAGCGCGGTCGTGAGCCCGGTGATGCCGGCACCGACCACGAGGTCGTCGACGGCATCCTCGGGCAGCGGGTCGTCGTCGATCGGCGCAGCGTGGTCGAGCCAGAGGGAGGTCATGGCCCCAGCGTGCCCTGACGGCGCCGACTCATGCGGCCCGGGGTGGCGTTCTCCCCCGACGGCTCACCTGCTGAAGCGGCGGTTGCGCTCCTCGGCGTTGCGATCGGCCTTGGACTGGTAGTACATGACGACGTCGGTGAACACCTTCCAGTCGACGTCCTTGGACCGCACCACCACCCAGCGGTCCATGTAGTTGGCGAAGGCGATCTCGCCGTCCTTGACCCGGATGTCGACGCCGGGGTCGGTGAGGTCGAAGAGAGCCTCTTCGCCGTGCCGTCGGATCGAGATCACCGAACCGCTCACGGTGACCCGTTGCGGGACGCTGGCCTGGAGGATCGCCCAGCTCGCCACGAAGGTGACGGCCGCGGAGCCGGCCAGGACCATCGCCCACACCTCTCGGTCGGCGACGGCCAGGGTCAACCCGACGCAGACGCCGACCAGGGAGAGGAACCACACCACGCGTACGAGGAAGCGCCCCGGGTTGGGCGCGACGAACACGTAGTCCGTCCGGTCGGCCCTGCGGCCCGACTTGGGGTCCATGCGCACCTCCTCCCGGCACGGCAAGCCTCGCGACGCTCCACAGCGTGCCACGAGGCGGGGCTGCTGCTGAAAGAATAGGTGAAAACCACGCGCCGGACGCGTCGGCCCTCCGC
Organism: uncultured Actinomycetota bacterium; assembly: GCA_963815595.1. Lineage (GTDB taxonomy): Bacteria > Actinomycetota > Actinomycetes > Propionibacteriales > Nocardioidaceae > Marmoricola. The sequence continues at coordinate 72,073 of CAWFHA010000002.1, forward strand.
GGTCAGGCGTCCGGGTAGAGGTTCTGCAGGCGCACCTGGCCGCGGCAGACGAGCCTGCCACCGTCGTCGGCGACCGTCTCGACCACCCACACCTGCTGCGAGCGGCCGCGGTGCAGCGGCGTGGCCGTGGAGGTCAGCCCGCCGTCGCTGACCGCCCGGTAGAAGTCGGTGTTGTTGTTCACCCCCACCACCCGGCCCCGGTCGCCCATCCACACGGCCGCGCCGACACTCGCCAACGTCTCGACCACGCTGCAGTGGATGCCGCCGTGGACGATGCCGTGCGGCTGGTGCATCCGGGACTCCGCCTGCCAGGTGCAGGTCACGCGGTCACCGGTGAGCTCGGTGAACTCCAGGCCCAGCCAGGCGACGAAGGGCCCGGAGAGCTCCTGGAGGTCGTCGGCCGGGCTCGCAGCGGGGTTCGGGGACGGGTGGGACGGCGTCGTGCTGTCGGTCATGGGAGCGAGTCTGGCACCCGCGCTGCCGGCCCGCGCCGCCGCCAGCCCGCGCCGTCAGCTGGGAGCGTGGCTCGGGTCGATCTGCTGCCCGAGGTACTGCGGGGTGCCGACGCGCTCGAGGACGTCGAGCTGACTCTCGAACCAGTCGGCGTGCCGCTCCTCGTCGCGCACCATCTCCTCGAAGACCGCGGCGGTGCCGTGGTCGCCGAGGTCGTGACACTCCGCGGCGGCCGCGTTGAACTGGGCCACTGCCGCCTTCTCGCTCTCCAGCGCCAGGCGGAGCATCTCCTCGGGGTCCTCGCCGACCGCGATGTTGTGCAGCCGCTGCACGTTGGGGTGCCCGTCGAACATCAGGACGCGGTTGATCAGCTCGTCGGCGTCCTTCATCTCCTCGATGGACAGGTCGTAGAAGACCTTGCCCAACCGGGACAGGCCCCAGTTGTCGAGCATGCGGGCGTGCAGGAAGTAGGTGTTGGTGACCGTGAGCTCGAAGGTCAGTGCCTCGTTGAGCAGGTCGACCACGCGCGGGCTAGCTGGCTGCAACGTCCACTCCGATCGGGGGTCCGGGACGGGCCTGGTCCCGGTCCCGGGCATGGGTCCGATGGTCGCAGACGACCCGGCGTACCGAGAAGACGCAGGTGCCGCACTGCTGGCCCGCCCCGGTCGTGCGGCACACCGCGGCGACCGTCGTCGCCCCGGCCTCCACGGCCCGCACGATCTCGCGGTCGCCGACGACCGCGCAGTGGCACAGGATCACGCTTCCTCCAGCAGCTCCGCCCCCGACCCGATGTTGGATAGGTAAGGCTTGCCTTAGTGTGCCATGGTCGTCGCGACCTGACCAGAGGGTTGGCGGCGATCCACCGGCTCGCCAGTGAGCTGCGCACCCGGCTCGCCGGCGCAGGTGTCAGACCACCATCCAGCCGAGCACGCCGGTGGACTGGAGCGCGACGATCAGGCACATCAGCACCAGCAGCCCCAGGCTCCAGCCGATCACCTTGCGGAAGAGGTCCCCCTCCTGACCGGCCATGCCGACCGCGGCGGCGGCGATGGCGAGGTTCTGCGGGCTGACCATCTTGCCCAGCACGCCTCCCGAGGAGTTCGCGGCCGCCATCAGCGCCGGGTCGAGCCCGGCCTCGGCGGCCGTCTGCACCTGCAGGGCACCGAACAGGGCGTTGGCCGAGGTGTCCGACCCGGTGACGGCCACGCCGAGCCAGCCCAGGATCGGGGAGAGGATGGCGAACGCGCCGCCCGCTCCGGCCAGCCAGGCCCCCAGCGAGGAGGTCTGTCCGGACAGGTTCATCACGTAGGCCAGGGCCAGCACCGCCATCACCGTGACGATCGCCGAGCGCAGCTCCACGTAGGTCTCGACGTACGTCCTGAGCGCGCGCGCCGGTGAGATCTTCAAGATGACCGCGGTGATGACGCCCGCGATGATCATCAGGGAGCCGGCAGCGGGGAGCCAGTTGAGCTTGAAGTCGGTCGCCACCGGGTCGCCGGCGCTGTTGACGACCTCGAGCCCGGGCCAGGAGAAGACGAAGGTGAACGGCTCCCCGCCCAGGAACTCCAGCACGGCGGGGATGTTCACGATCGAGAAGATGGCGATGATCACGAGGTAGGGCGCGTAGGCGCGGGCGACGTCGGCGCCGCTGTCACGCGGCCCGTCCGGTGCCCCGGTCCCGACACCTCCGGTGGCCCCGCCGGTGGCCCCGCCGGTGGCCCCGCCGGTGGCGGTGACGGTGGTGGACCCGCCCTGCGGCGTACGACGCGCGGCGCTCGCACGGCTCTCCTCGAACCGGTCCTCCTCGGCCCCTGCCTGCTCCGCGGTCAGCACCTCCGCGGGCGTCCAGACCCGGAGGAGCGCGACCACGGCGGCCGCTGCGACGAGGGCTGCGACGATGTCGGCCAGCGGGACCGAGATGTAGTTCGCCGCGACGAACTGGGCGAGCCCGAACCCGACGCCGCAGACCAGGGCGGGCAGCCAGGTGGCCCGGACGCCGCGCCGGCCGTCGACCACGAACACGAGGATCAGCGGCACGACGACCGCGAGGATCGGGGTCTGCCGGCCGACCATGCCGCCGAGCCCGTCCACGGACAGCCGGGGGTCGTCGTTGACCGCGGACGAGACCGAGGCCAGGGTCACGATCGGGGTGGCGAGGGCACCGAAGGCCACCGGAGCGGTGTTGGCGATCAGCGCCACCGCCGCGGCCTTGATCGGCCGGAGTCCGAGCGCCATCAGCATCACCACGGTGATCGCCACCGGGGTGCCGAAGCCCGCCAGGGCCTCGAGCAGCGCCCCGAAGCAGAAGGCGATGATGATCGCCTGGATCCGCTGGTCGGGGCTCACCTTCTCGAAGGACCGTCGCAGCACGTCGAAGTGCCCGGAGGCGACGGTGAGGTTGTAGACCCAGATCGCGTTGATCACGATCCACAGGATCGGGAAGAAGCCGAACGCCGCTCCCTCGGCGCCGGCCAGCACCGCCTGCCCGGCCGGCATCCCGAAGAGCACCACCGCGACCGCGAGGGCCACGCCGAGCGAGATCAGCCCCGCCACCCAGGCCTTGAGCCGCAGGCCGCCGAGCAGCACGAACAAGGTGACGAGCGGGATGGCGGCGCACAGCGCGCTGAGCGCGAGCGAGCCGCCGACGGCTTGCAGGTCCTGCTGGAACATCTGGACTCCCGAGAGGTGAGGTGGGTCGGACGGGTGGGTCAGGCGATCGGGTCAGGCGGTCGGGTCAGGCGGTCGGGTCGGTGGAGAGGAAGGTGTCGGCCGTGGCGCCCCGGATCGAGGCGTCGAGCACCTCGACGGTGTGCGCCATCTGCATGGGGTGGCCGGAGCGCTCGATGGCAGCGGTGACCTGCATCAGGCACCCGGGGTTGGCGGTGACCAGCACCTGCGCCCCGGTGGCCACGATGTTGCGGGCCTTGCGGTCCCCCAGCTCCCGAGCGGGCTCGGGGTTGAGGATGTTGTAGATGCCGGCGGAGCCGCAGCACAGCTCGGCCTCGGCGATCTCGCGCAGCTCCAGGCCCGGGATCGCGTCGAGCAGCCGTCGCGGCTCGGCGCGCACGCCCTGGGCGTGGGCGAGGTGGCAGGCGTCGTGGTAGGCCACGGTCATCTCCAGGGGATGCCGCGGCGCCACCGGACCGAGCTCGTCGAGGATCTCCGAGACGTCCCGGACCCGGTCGGCGAAGTCCCGGGCGCGCTCGGCGTACGCCGGGTCGTCGGCGAGCAGCCGCGCGTACTCCTTCATCGTCGACCCGCAGCCGGCGGCGTTGACCACGACGTACTCCACGCCCGTGGACGCGAAGGCGTCGACCAGCCTGCGGGCGTAGTCCTGCGCCTCGGGCTCGCGGCCGTTGTGCACCGACAGCGCCCCGCAGCACCCCTGCGAGGCGGGGACCACGATGTCGCAGCCCTCGGCCTGGAGGACCCGCGCCGTCGCGGCGTTGACCCCGGGGAAGAACGCCCCCTGCACGCAGCCGGTCAGCAGGCCCACGACCGCACGCCGCCGGCCGCTGGCGTGGATGTACGGCGGCAGCGGGAGCGGCTTGCCCAGCCGCGGCGCGAGGCGCTCCATCGCCGCCAGCTGGGGAGCCATCCGCTCGAGCAGCCCGGTCCGTCGCAGGGCCCGGTCGAGCCCGGTGCGCTGGGCCAGCCGGAGCGGGCCGCGCAGCAGGCGCAGCCTGCGCGGGTGCGGGAACAGCGAGAAGATCAGCGCGCGCAGCGCCTTGTCCCGCGCCGGGCGCTCGTGGCGTCGCTCGACCTGGGCCCGGGTCTGCTCGATCAGGGTGTCGTACTGGACCCCGGACGGGCACGCGGTCACGCAGGACATGCAGCCCAGGCAGGCGTCCCAGTGGGAGACCATCGAGTCGCTCATCGGCTCCCCCTCCAGGCCCTCCTTCATCAGGTAGATCCGGCCCCGCGGCGAGTCCATCTCCTCCCCCCACAGCACGTAGGTGGGGCAGGTGGGCAGGCAGAAGCCGCAGTGCACGCAGTCGCCGATCAGCGCCGCGTCCGGCGGGTGGTGCTCGTCGAACGCCCCACCGGGGGCGGGCGTGCCCAGGTCGATGATGCTGCCGGTCTCCCCCAGCGCAGCGTCGTCGGCTCGTCGGTCCGTCACGGCTAGATCCCTCCCACGAATCGTCCCGGAGCCAGTCGGTGGTCGGGGTCGAACTGCTCCTTGACCCGGCGCATCAGGTCGAGCGCCGGCACCGGGCCCCAGACGTCGACGGCGTCCTTGACCTCGGCGGGACCGTCCACCACCACGAGGCTGCCGTCGGCCCGGGCACAGGCCTCGCGCAGGCGGGTCACGGTGGCGACCACCGAGTCGATGGAGGTGCCCGCCGGGATCGCGCCGTAGGCGACGCCGGCTCCGGCCGAGCCCCGCACGTGGACCGCGTCCGAGGCCGCGGCGGCGAGCACCTCGGGGAGGCCCGAGAGGGCGAAGCTCAGCTTCAGTGCCGTCGCCCGCGCGTCCCCGGTGGCCGTCACGTCCCAGGGGTAGGTCCCGCCGGACACCGGAGCCTCGGCCGACTCGGTGGCCCGTGGGCCGAGCAGCCGGAGGGTCGACGACGTGCGGCCGGCGACACCGTCCTCCCGGCCCTCGAGCAGGACGTGCACGGCCCCGGCGCCGGCCGTGGGCCACTCCACCTCCAGCGCGCCCGGCACCACCTGGGCTCCGAGCACCTGCTGGACGACGCTCCCCGCCTCGGCGGGGTCCTCGACGGGCACGCTCACCCAGCGTCGGGCAGCCGGCACGGGGTGGAGCCGGAAGACGGCCTCGGTCACCACGGCGAGGGTGCCGAAGGACCCCACGAGCAGCTTGCCGAGGTCGTAGCCCGCGACGTTCTTCACCACCCGCCCACCGGCCTTGGCGACCACCCCGTCCGCCCGGACGACCGTGATCCCGATCAGCAGGTCCCGCGCCGAGCCGGCGGCGATGCGCCGCGGTCCGCTGGTGTTGGCCGCCAGGGTGCCGCCGACGCTCGCGCCGGGCACGGTCTCGTCGAGGGCGAGCCGCTGCCCGCCTCGACCCACGACGTCCTGGAGGTCGCGCAGCGCGGTGCCCGCCTGGGCGACCACGATCAGGTCGCCGGCCGCGTGGTCGACCACCTGGTCGAGGGCGCCGAGGTCGAGCAGCACGTCCGCACTCGTCGGCGGCCGCCCCCAGGACAGCTTCGTCCCCCGGCCGCGGGGGACGACGCTCACCGAGTGCGCCGCCGCGGCGCGCAGCACCTCGGCCACCTGCTCGGTGTCGGCGGGCCGCGCCACCAGACCGGGGACGACCCCGTCGACGTGGTCCCGGTCGGTGCCGTCGCGCACCTCGGCACAGGCCGAGCCGATCGCGTCGCGGGCGCTCTGCCGCAAGGTCCCGGTCGCCATCAGAAGACCTCCGCCAGGCCGGCGTCCTGCAGCGGATGCGCGCCCTTGTGGCGCCCCGGCACCTCACCGCACAGCCGCGGGGTGGGGAAGACCTTGCCCGGGTTGGAGATGTTGTCCGGGTCGAAGGCGCACCGGACCAGCTGCATGGTGTCGAGGTCCTCCTCGGTGTACATCCGGGGCATGTAGGCGGCCTTGTCCATGCCGACGCCGTGCTCGCCGGTGATCGAGCCGCCGTGCTCGATGCACAGGTCGAGGATCGCCCCGCTCACCTTCTCCGCCGCCTCACCCGCGCCCTCGACGCCGTCGTCGAAGAGCACCAGCGGGTGCAGGTTGCCGTCGCCGGCGTGGAAGACGTTGGCCACCCGGACCCCCGAGGACGCCGAGACGTCCGCGATCGCCCGGAGTACCTCGGGCAGCGCGGTGCGTGGGATGACGCCGTCCTGGACGATGTAGTCGGGGCTGATCCGTCCGACCGCCGCGAAGGCCGACTTGCGGCCCTTCCAGATCAGGGCCCGCTCGGCCGGGTCGACGGCGACGCGCTGCTCGAAGGCCCCGTTGTCACGGCACAGCCGCTCGACGTCGGCGTACTCCGCCTCGACCTCGATGGCCGGGCCGTCCAGCTCGATCACCAGCACCGCCCCGGCCCCGGCCGGGTAGTTGCAGTGCACGGCCGCCTCGGCCGCCTCGATCGCCAGTGCGTCCATCATCTCGATCGCGGCGGGCACGATGCCGGCAGCGATGATGGCCGAGGTGGCCGCCCCCGCCTGGTCGGTGGTCTCGAAACCGACCAGGACCGTGCGCACCTCCTCGGGGAGCCTGACCAGCCGGACGGTGGCCGACGTGACGATCCCGAGCGTCCCCTCGGAGCCCACCACGGCCCCGAGCAGGTCGTACCCGGGCGTGTCCGGAGCGGTCCCGCCGAGCTGCACGGTGTCTCCCTGGGCGGTGACGAACTCCGCGCCGAGGACGTGGTTGGTGGTGAAGCCGTACTTCAGGCAGTGGGCGCCGCCGGAGTTCTCGGCGACGTTGCCGCCGATGGAGCAGATCTGCTGGCTGGAGGGGTCCGGCGCGTAGTAGTAGCCGTGCGGGCTCGCCGCCCGGGTCACGTCGAGGTTGATCACGCCGGGCTCGACCACGGCTCGCTCGTCCTCGGGCCGCAGCTCGGTGATCGCTCGCATCCGTCGAGGTGACGACCAGCACCCCCTCGGCGTGGGGCAGCGCTCCCCCCGAAAGGCCGGTGCCGGAGCCGCGGGCGACGTACGGGACGCGGTGCTCGGCGCACGCGGCCACGATCGCCGCGAGCTGCCGGGCGTCCTCGGGCATCACGACCAGTGCCGGGGTGACCCGGTAGTGGGCGAGCCCGTCGCACTCGTAGGTGCGCAGCCGCGCCCGGTCGGTGATCACACCGTCCTCGGGGAGCAGGCGGCGTGCGGTCTCGGCCACCGCGGCGACGCCGGGGCCGGGGGTGCCGGTCGCGGTGTCGGTCGCGGTCTCGGGGGTCGCGCGGGTCACCGTGCTGCTCCTCAGTCCGCCTGCGCGGACAGGCCGGCGCCCTCGATGCCGGCCACGGCGGCCGCCTCGTCGTTGTCGGAGGTGTCGCCGGTGACGCCGACCGCACCCAGCAGCACGCCGTCGGCGTCGCGGACGAGGACTCCGCCCGGGACCGGGACGAGCGCTCCGCCCACCGCGGAGGTGACCGCGGCGACGAAGTAGGGCTGCTGCTCCGCGCGGCCCATGATCGAGCGCGACCCCATGCCCAGGGACAGCGCGCCGTGGGCCTTGCCGAAGCCGATCTCGAAGCGCTTCATCGACGACCCGTCCTCGCGCTCGACGGCGACGACGTGTCCCCCGGCGTCGAGGACCACGACGGTGAGCGGCTTGAAGCCCGCCGAGGCACCGTGGGCGCGGGCGCCCGCGACGATGGCGCGGGCGGTCTCCAGGTCGAGCGCGGCGGCTGGACTGCTCACGACGGGGTCCTCTCGGTCGACGAGTGCTCGGTCTTCTGCTCGGCCCGCAGTCGGTGCAGGATCGGCTCGGTGTAGCCGCTGGGCTGCTCGAGCCCCTCGAGGACCAGGGCGCGGGCCGCGGTGAAGGCGTGGTCGTCGAAGTCCGGGGCCATCGGCCGGTACGTGGGGTCACCGGCGTTCTGCTCGTCGACGACCCGCGCCATCCGGCGCAGCGTCTCCTCCACCTGCTCGGTGTCGACCACGCCGTGGTGCAGCCAGTTGGCGACGTGCTGGGCGGAGATCCGGCAGGTCGCCCGGTCCTCCATCAGCGGCTCACCGGTGATGTCCGGGACCTTGGAGCACCCCACCCCCGCGTCGACCCACCGGACGACGTACCCGAGGAGGCTCTGCAGGTTGTTCTCGATCTCGGCCCGGCGGTCCTCCGCCGACCACGCGTCGGGGTCGCCGAGCGGGACGAGCAGCAGGTCGGCGCGCTCGCGGCGGCGCCCACGCTGCGCCAGCTCCTCCTGACGGGCTCGCACGTCGACCTGGTGGTAGTGCAGCGCGTGCACGGTGGCCGCGGTCGGGGACGGCACCCAGGCACAGCTGGCGCCAGCCTCGGGGTGGCCGATCTTCGCGTCGTACATCGCGGCCAGGCTGTCCGGCGCGGCCCACATGCCCTTGCCGATCTGGGCGCGGCCGAGCAGACCGCACTCCAGTCCGATGTCGACGTTGAGGTCCTCGTAGGCCTGGATCCAGGTCTCGCCCTTCATGTCGTTCTTGCGGACCATCGGTCCCGCGTGCATGGAGGTGTGGATCTCGTCGCCGGTGCGGTCCAGGAAGCCGGTGTTGATGAAGGCCACCCGCTCACGCGCCTCCGCGATGCAGGCCTTGAGGTTGACGCTCGTGCGCCGCTCCTCGTCCATGATCCCGACCTTGATGGTCAGTGGGGGCAGCCCGAGCAGCTGCTCGACCCGGCCGAACAGCTCGACGGCCAGGGCGACCTCCTCGGGACCGTGCATCTTCGGCTTCACGACGTACATCGAGCCCGTGCGCGAGTTCGGCAACGCCGACTCGCCGCGCAGGTCCGTGAGGCTGCCCAGCGCGGTCATCACCGCGTCGAGGATGCCCTCGGGCACCTCGTGGCCGTCCCGGTCCAGCACGGCGTCCGTGGTCATCAGGTGCCCGACCTGGCGGATGAACAGCAGCGAGCGGCCCCGGAGGGTGAGCTCCTCGCCGGCGGGGGTGGTGTAGGACCGGTCGGGGTTCATCGACCGGGTGAAGGTCTTCCCGCCCTTGGTGACCTCCTCGGCGAGGGTGCCCTCCATGAGCTGCTTCCAGTTGCGGTAGCCGAGCACCTTGTCCGCGGCGTCCACCGCGGCCACCGAGTCCTCGAGGTCCATGATCGTCGAGACCGCGGACTCCAGCAGCAGGTCCTTGACGCCGGCCGCGTCGGTGGCGCCGATGGGGTCCTCGGCGTCGACCTGGATCTCCACGTGCAGGCCGTGGTGGACCAGCAGCACCGCCTCGGGGGTCTCGCGCGGACCGCGCAGACCCACCAGCTGGCCGGGGTCGGCCAGGCGCAGCACCTCGTCCTTGACGGTCACCGCGAGACCGTCGTCGTCCACGGCGTACGCCGTCGCGTCGGCGTGTGATCCGGAACCCAGCGGGAAGTGCTCGTCGAGGAACGCCCGCCCCCGGGCGATGACTTCGTCGCCGCGGACCCGGTTGTAGCCCTCCCCGGGTGCCAGGTCACCGTCGTGCGGGACGACGTCGCTGCCGTAGAGCGCGTCGTACAACGAGCCCCAGCGGGCGTTGACGGCATTGGTGGCGAAGCGGGCGTTGAGCAGCGGTACGACCAGCTGCGGGCCGGCGATCCGGGCGACCTCGTCGTCGACGCCGGAGGTGGTCACCTCGACGTCCGCGGGCTCCTCGAGCAGGTAGCCGATCTCACGCAGGAATGCGGTGTAGGTCTCCGGGTCCGGCCGACCCGGGTGCTCGTGGTGCCACTCGTCGAGCTGCCGCTGGAGCTCCTCACGCCGGGCCAGCAGCTCGCGCTGCTTGGGTGCGAGGTCGTCGACGATCGCCGCGACGCCCTCCCAGAAGGCCTCGGGGTCCAGGCCCGACCCGGGCAGAGCCTCGTCCTCGACGAAGCGGTGCAGGCGGGGGGCCACGCGCAGGCCGGCGACGGAAACAGGCTGGTCCATGGGCACTTCCTTGCCAGTTCTTCCACGATGTGGAAATAATCGTCCTCGTCATGGAAAACTAGGGACCCGAACGTTCCTGTGTCAACCGTCACCGAGGAGTCGTGAGACCTCCCCATGCCCCAGCCGGACGAGAGCATGCGCCCTGCGGGCGGGGTGCAGTCGGTGCACCGCGCCCTGGACCTGCTGGAGGTGGTCGCCTCCCGTGGCGGTGCGCTGACCATCGGTGAGATCGCGCAGGCCGCCGGGCTGGCGCTGCCGACGACCCACCGGTTGCTGCGCACGCTGGTCGACCGGGGCTACATGCGCCAGGCCTCCGACCGGCGCTACGCCCTCGGCTTCCGGGTGCTGCCGCTGAGTGCTGCCGCCAGCGAGACCGTCGGCGCCGGGGCCGGCCGGGTGCTGCGTCAGCTCGTCGAGGAGATCGGCGAGACCGCCAACCTCGCGATGCTGGACGGCGACCAGGTCGCGTACGTCGCCCAGGCCCCCGGTCGGCACGCGATGCGGATGTTCACCGAGGTCGGCCGACGCGCCGACGTGCACTGCACGGCGGTGGGCAAGGCGCTGCTCGCCGCCACCACCACCGAGAGCCAGGTGCGGGCGCTGCTGCGTCGCACCGGCCTGGCCGCGCACACACCGCACACGCTCACCGACCTCGAGCAGCTCCTCGCCCAGCTGCGCGAGATCGCCGACCGGGGCTTCGCCCTCGACGAGGAGGAGCAGGAGGTCGGTGTGCGTTGCGTCGCGGTGCACGTGCCCGCGTCGGCGGTGCCGCTGGCCCTCTCGGTCTCGGGCCCTGCCGGCCGGATGAACGACGATCTCGTCGCCACGGCGGTGCCGGCACTCCAGGTCGCCGCCCGCAGCCTGGCCGCCGGCCTCACCTGACCCCGGCGTCGGGCAGGTCGAGCGGGCGATCAGCGCACGGGTTGCAGCTGGTCGGCGTTCGCTTCGGGAGCGGGTCCGCCCCGGTGCTCCAGCGCGGTCCCCTCGACGTCCACGTTCGGGAGAGCCCGGTCCAACCACGCCGGCAGGTACCACGCCCGGGTCCCGAGGAGCCGCATCACCGCGGGCACGATCGTCATCCGGACCACGAAGGCGTCGATGAGCACGCCGAAGGCGAGCGCGAAGCCGATGCTCTTGATCGTGGCGTCCTCACCCAGGATGAACCCGGCGAACACCGAGGCCATGATCAGCGCTGCCGCCGTGACCACCCGGGCGCCGTGCCGGAAGCCGCCGACGACCGCCTCCCGGGGTGGAGCGCCGTGCACGAAGTCCTCGCGCATCCGGCTGACCAGGAAGACCTCGTAGTCCATCGCGAGCCCGAAGAGCAGTCCGATCAGCAGGACCGGCAGGAAGCTGATGATCGGCCCGGTCTGCTCGACCCCGATCAGCTCGGCGAGCCACCCCCACTGGAAGACCGCGACCAACGCGCCGAACGTGGCCGCCAGGCTGAGCAGGAAGCCGACGGTCGCCTTGACCGGCACCAGCACCGAGCGGAACGCCAGCATCAGCAGCAGCAGCGCGAGCCCGACCACCACGAGGAGGAACACCGGAAGCGCGCCGGCGAGCTTCGCGGAGATGTCGATCCCGATCGCCGTGTTGCCGGTCACCGAGATCTCCGACCCGGTCGCCCGCTCGAGGTCCGGTGCCAGGTCGCGGATCGCTGCGACGAGGTCCTTGGTCGCCCCGTCCGCGGGTCCGCTGCTCGGCACCACGGTGATGATCGCGGTGTCGCCCGCGGGGTTGAAGACTGCCGGGGCGACGGCGGTGACGTCGTCGAGCTGCTGGAACGCCGCGGAGGCCGACGCCGAGGCAGCCTCCGGGTCGGCCACCCCTCGCGCATCGAGCACCACGGTCAGCGGCCCGTTGGCGCCGGGGCCGAACCCGTCCGCCAACAGGTCGTAGGCCTTGCGCTGGGTGGTGCTCTCGCTCAGGTTGCCCTCGTCGGGGAGCCCGAGCTCGAGGTCCGTCGCCGGCAACGCCAGCACGCCGGCGCCGATGACGGCCACGATCAGGAACGTCCACGGACGAGCGGTGACCAGGGTCGCCCAGCGCCCTCCGGCCGACGTCGACTCCTCGAGCCGCGCCTGGCGCCGACGCAGACCCGGGACGGGCCAGCGGTTGAACCGGCCCCCCGCGAACCCGAGCATCGCCGGCACCAGCGTCAGGGCGACGAGGACCGCGACGACCACCATGCCTGCGGCCACCAGGCCCATCTGGGTCAGGAAGGGGATGCCGACGACGGCGAGTCCCCCCAGGGCGATCATCACGGTGGCGCCGGCGAAGACCACGGCACTGCCCGCGGTGCCGACGGCGGTGGCCGCCGACTCGCGGGGGTCCATGCCCTCCCTGAGCTGCTGCTTGTGGCGGATCGTGATGAACAGCGCGTAGTCGATGCCGACTGCGAGACCGACCATCAGGCCCAGCGTCGGTGCGGTGCTGGTCAGGTCGACCAGTCCCGACAGGGCCGTCACGCCGGCCATGCCGACGGCGACGCCGATCAGCGCCATGAGCAGGGGGAGTCCTGCTGCCAGCAGGGACCCGAAGGTGATCGCCAGCACCAGGAGTGCGACCAGGACGCCGATGCCCTCGGTGGCGCTCTGACCCGCCACCGCCTGCGTCGCCTCGCCACCGAGCTCGACCTCGAGACCCGCGTCGCGGGCGGGCTTCCCGACGGCGAGGAGCTCCTCTCGGGCCGTGTCGGTGATCGCGTCGGGCTGGACGGCGTACGACACGGTGGCGTAGGCGACCCTCCCGTCCGGCGAGACCGTCCCGGTGCGGAACGGGTCCGTCACCGCGACGACCTGCTCTGCCTGTGAGGCGGCGGACACGGTCGCCTGCACCGCCGCGCGCCCGGCAGGGCTCTGCAGGGACTCCCCCTCCGGGGCGGCGATCACGACGCGGGCCGTGGCCCCGCCCGCGGCGCCCTGGGGGAACCGGTCCTGCAGGAGCTCGCTCGCGGCGACCGACTCGACCCCGGGGACCGACAGCGGCGCATCGGCGCTGCTGCCGAAGGCGCCTGCCGACCCACCGAGCACGGCCAGCAGGAGCACCCACGCCAGGAGGACGGTCTTGCGACGATCGAAGGCGAGCCGCCCGAGTCGGTGCAGATAGGTGGCCACGTGCGTCTCCGGGGTGGTCGGCAGGGATGACCGCCCCGATCGAGCGGCGGGTCGAGCCTGCGTCATCCACTAGCCGACTGTCAAGTGAATCACTAGCCGCTCGACAAGTGAGGTGCTTGACGATCGACAAGCTCGCCACCTACGCTGCGCGGCATGACGAGCGCCGTGGTGCCGGCCCCCACCGCCTCCCGGAGCCGGCAGCGCTTCCTCGACGCCGCCCTGGAGCTGTTCAGCGAGCACGGGTTCGAGGGCACCTCGCTGCAGATGATCGCCGACCGTCTCGCGGTGACCAAGGCCGCGCTCTACTACCACTTCCGCACCAAGGACGACCTGCTCGCGGCGCTCGTGGCTCCGGCGTTCCTCGACCTCGACCGGCTGCTGGAGGACGTGGAGGGCACTCCCCGCGAGACCGCCCGCCGCAAGCAGGCGCTGGACGGCTACGTCGACTACCTCATCCGGCACCGCCGCATCGCCGTCTGGCTCGCCGGCGACGTGGCCGCGGTCGCCCACGAGACGGTGTGGGGTCCGGCGCAGACGCTCACCGCCCGACTGGCGGCGTTGCTGACCCAGGGGCGCGAGGACGACCCGACGACGCGGGTGTGGTCCACGGCCATCACCCAGGCACTCACCGGCGCCCTGACGGCTCCGGTGGACATGCCCGACGAGTGGCTGCACGGCCAGCTGACCGAGATCGGCGAGGTGCTCATGCGCGCCCACCGCAGCGCCCAGCGGCGCAGCTGATCCGGATCCGGCACGGAGATCGTCGGGTGACCGGCTGGCACCGGGTCACGAGGAGCGGCGCCCCGCCCGTCGTACGCGATCTCTCGCAAACATCGCATTCCGACACCATCCGGACGCTCGACGTGTCACGATACCGGCAGTGGAGACGACTCAGGAGTGTGCATGTCCGGACACCGGACCGGGGCAGAGGCTCTCGAGATGAGGCAGACGTTGGCGACCGAACACGCATTGGCAGAGAGCATGGAGCGCTATCGCTCCCTGTTCTCCTTCAGTCCGCACGCCGCGTTCTCCCTCGACCTCGAGGGGCGGTTCACCGATGCCAACGAGGCGGCCGAGCGGGTCAGCGGCTACTCGCTGGCCGAGCTGGTCGAGAAGACCTTTGCCGACATCATCTGCACCGAGGACGTGCCGCGGGCCCGCGAGGCCTTCGACCGGGCGCGGGAGCGCGAGCCGCAACGGCTCGAGCTGAAGGTGCAGCACAAGGACGGGCACGACCTCGAGCTGCGCGTGACCGCGGTGCCGGTCGTCGTCCACGACGAGGTCGTGGGCGTGCACGGGCTGGCCGAGGACGTCACCGAGCAGAACGAGCTGCGTCGCGAGCTCGAGCGCACGCGCCGCTCCGCCGAGGACGCCAGCGCCACCAAGTCGCTGTTCCTCGCCAACATGAGCCACGAGGTGCGCACTCCGCTCGCCAGCGTGCTCGGCGCGGCCGAGATGCTCGGAGACGCCGACCTGGACCCGGGCAGCAAGGCCCTGGTGGCCATCGTCCAGCGGAGCGCGGCCAAGCTGCACCGGCTGGTCAACGACATCCTCGACGTCTCCAAGCTGGAGGCCGGCAAGCTCGAGGTGCAGGAGACGGTGATCAGCCTCCAGGAGGTCGCGGCCGACGCGATCACCTGGGCCGGGCCGCTCGCCCACCAGGAGGGCCTGGCCTTCACCTGGGGTCTGGACCCGACCCTGCCCAGCCGCGTCTACGGCGACTCGATGCGCATCTCCCAGGTGCTGACCAACCTGATCGGCAACGCGCTGAAGTTCACCGACCACGGCGAGGTCCGGCTGATCGTCGAGGTGGCCTCCCGCCGGGGCCTCTCCGTCGACGTCCGCTTCACCGTGGAGGACTCCGGCGTCGGGATCCCCGAGGACCAGCTCAAGGTCCTCTTCGACTCCTTCACCCAGGTCGACTCCTCGGCCACGCGCAAGCACGGCGGTGCGGGCCTGGGCCTGGCCATCTGCCAGGAGCTGGTCTCGCTGATGGACGGCACGATCAGCGTGCACAGCCAGCTCGGCATGGGCAGCCGCTTCTCCTTCACCCTGCCGATGGAAGAGGCACCCGGCCCCGAGGCCTGAGCGGCGGAGGGGGGCGGTTTCCGGGACGGTTGCGGGGACGGTTTCCCCGGGCGCCCGGGGAAACCCGCTCCGGACGGGTGAAGCAACACCTGCCCGGGTCAGGGACTGCCCGTCCGCCTGCCCGATTTGTCGTGCCGGGGTGGAGCTCGACGCCCCGGGCGCTGTACGACGCGCTCGTCGGACTCAGGCGACGGGCTCCTCGCCCCTCATCCAGGCCACGGTGCGCTCGGCGATCTCCACGCCGGCGTCCTCCTGCACGAAGTGGCCGCCGGCGACGCGCGCGTGTGGCTGACCCTGGGCGCCGGGGACGTGCGCCTGCAACGGGCGGTCGGCGCGACCCAGGATGGGGTCACCGGCCCCGAACACGGTCAGGAACGGCTTCTCCCACTGGCCCAGACGACGCCAGGCCTCCCGGTTCGCCGGGGCGGCGGGGTCGTCGGGCGAGGTGGGCACGAGCGACGGAAACGCCCGGGCCCCGGCCTGGTAGCGACGGCTCGGGTACGGCGCGTCGTACGCCGCCCGCTCGGCCCGGCTCAGTCGGCGGCGGGACCCGGTCGCGACGATCCGCCCCGCCGGGAAGACCGGTGTCCGGGTCGCGACCGTGCGCCACAGCCGGAACGCGAGGCCGGGGTCGAGGTCGCCGGTCGGAAGGAACCCGTTGGCGACCACGATCCGGCTGAACCGGTGCTCGTTCTCCGCGGCGACCCGCAGCCCCACCAGCGAGCCCCAGTCCTGGCAGACCAGCGTGACCTCGCGCAGGTCCAGGGACTCCAACCACGCGGTCACCCAGTCGACGTGGGCCTGGTAGGAGTGGTCGGCGGTCGCACGGGGCTTGTCCGAGCGGCCGAAGCCGACCAGGTCGGGGGCGATCGCACGCAGCCCAGCGGCGGTGAACACCGGGATCATCGAGCGGTAGAGGTAGCTCCACGACGGCTCGCCGTGCAGCATCAGCACGACCGGGGCGTCGCGGGGACCCTCGTCGACGTAGTGCATCCGCAGGCCCGGCGGCACCGTGGCGTAGTGCGGCTCGAAGTCGTAGTCCGGCAGGTCGGCGAACCGCTCGTCGGGGGTGCGCAGGAACTCCATCAGCGCACCCCCCGGCCCAGCCGGCGCTCGGCGACCTCGGCCAGGAACGCTGCTGCGTCCGGCAGCACCGAGTCGTCGAAGACGGCCAGCGAGGAGTGGTTGTCCGGGGCGGTGCTCGGGTCGTCGGCCGCACACGCGCTGATCGAGACGTACGCCCCGGGCACCCGCTCGAGCACGTAGGAGAAGTCCTCGGTGCCCGGATCGGCGAACGGCTCCTCGTCGTAGCGCTCGGCGCCGAAGAGGTCCTCGAGGGTCGCGCGGGCGAAGGCGTACTCCTCGGCGTCGTTGACCGTGACCGGGTAGCCCGGGGTCCAGTCGACCTCGGCCCGCAGCCCGTGCGCCGCCGCCAGGCCCTCGAGGAGCGTGGGTACGGCGTCGTGCATCATCACCCGGTTGGCCGGGCTGAAGGTCCGGATCGTCGCCTCGAACACAGCGTCGTCGGGGATGATGTTCTCCTTGGTCCCGGCGGCGAACCGACCCACGGTGAGCACCACCGGGTCGTTGATGTCCACCCGCCGCGTCACCAACGCCTGCAGGGCCGTGACCATCTCGCAGGCCACCGGGATCGGGTCGCGGGTCAGGTGGGGTGCGGCGCCGTGGCCGCCGACGCCCACCACCCGGACCACGAACTCGTCGGAGGCGGCCCACACCGGGCCCGGACGCGAGAACCAGGTGCCGAGCGGGCGGCCGGACGCCATCACGTGCAGGCAGTACGCCGCATCGGTCGGTCGACCCGCCGCCTCGAGCACCCCCTCCTCGATCATCACCCGGGCGCCCGCCGTGGTCTCCTCGGCCGGCTGCCACATGAACACCACGTCGCCGGGGAGCTCGTCGCGCCGCTCCGCGAGCAGCCGGGCGGCGCCGACGAGGGCTGCGACGTGCAGGTCGTGGCCACACGCATGCATCCGGCCGGGGTGCTCCGAGGCGTAGGGCAGCCCGGTCAGCTCGGGCAGGGGCAGCGCGTCCATGTCGCCCCGCAGCAGCACCACCGGTCCGGTGCCGTCGTGCGCCCCGCCCCGGAGCACGGCGGTCACCGAGGACTGCCCCTGCCCCGTGGTGACCTCCAGCCCGATCCCGGCCAGCGCCTCCAGGACCAGGGCCTGGGTCCTCGGCAGCGACCGGTCCAGCTCGGGCACCCGGTGCAGGGCGCGTCGCAGGGTGACCAGGTCGGGAGCGATCGCGGCGGCGCGATCCAGCACGGACGGCATGGAGGCATTGTGGCGTGACGGCGCGCGACGTCGTCGGCGGGCTCCCGGTCCGCCCGGCGGGCCGACGGGTGGAGCTACCCGGCCACCTGCAGGGCGCGGTCCACAGCCGCGGAGTCGAGGACCGAGGACAGCGCCAGCGCCGCACAGCCGACGACGCCGGACTGCTCGCCGTGGGTGACCGGGGCGATCACCAGCTCGCGGGTGGCCAGTGCCGACGCCTGGGCGTAGAGCGACTCCCGGAGGCCCGCGACGAAGGTGTCGTACGCCAGCGCCAGGTCACCGCCGACGACGACCGCCTCGGGGTTGAGCACGTTGACCGCGGCGGCGAGGGCCTCCCCGATGCGGCGTCCGGCGACACGGACGAGGTGCCGGGCGTCGGCGTCGCCGTCCACCGCGAGCCGGACCAGGTCGCGGACGTGCCCGATCTCGTGGCCGCCGGTGCGCGCCGCCTGGACGAGGGCCCACCCGGCGGCGACCGCCTCGAGGCAGCCGCTGTCCCCGCACCGGCAGGGCAGGCCCGCGGCGGCGGGGATCTTGGTGTGGCCGATCTCCCCCGCGGCGCCGAGGGCCCCCCGCAGCAGCTGCCCGCCGGTGACGATGCCGACGCCGATGCCCGTGGAGGCCTTGACGAAGAGCAGGTCGCGGTGCCGCTCGAGGTGGCCGCGCCGCTCGGAGAGCGCCATCACGTTGGCGTCGTTGTCGACGTACACCGGGACCTGGCCCAGGCCGGGCAGCTCCCGGACGAAGCCGGCGAGCTCGACACCGTCCCAGCCGGTCATGATCGGGGAGTCGAGGCTGGCGCCGCGCTCGGCGTCGACGGTGCCCGGGATGCTCAGGCCCACCCCGCGCACGGCGGCGCCCTGGCGGCCGGCGCGCTCCAGCAGGTCGGCGAAGCCGGCGACCACCTGCGGCATCAGCGACTCCGGCGAGGCCCCGACCTCCTGGTCGAGGTCGGTCGTCGCCAGCACCGCGCCCTCGAGGTCGCAGACCCCGAGCTGGGTCCGGCTGCGACCGATAGCCCCGGCGAGGACGACGCCGGCGTCGCGGTTGAGCTGCAGGCCCACGGGCGGACGACCACCGGTCGAGGGCTCCCGCTCGGTGTCCAGCCCTTCGACGAGCAGTCCCGCCTCCAGCAGCGCGCCCACCCGGGCCGCCACCGCGGTGCGGGACAGGCCGGTCAGCCGACCGAGGTCGCTGCGGGTGCGCGCCCGGCCGTCGCGCAGCAGCGCGAAGAGCTCGCCTGCGCTGGCAGGCCCGGTTCCGGCGGTGGACACGCGGTCATTGAACCACCCTTCGACCGTCCAGTTCACACAACCGGCCCTATTTTGTCCTTGAAAAGTCATAACTATGTCTTGCCAGAACGCATATCTGGGTTACCGTGGAGCCTCCGCCTCATCCGTCCCGGAGAGAGAGCCACCCGATGCCCCCCACCACCGGCCACCCGGTCGCCCCCGGCCCCGTCCCCACGGCCGACGTCGTCGTCTTCGGCGGCACCGGCGACCTGGCCGTCCGCAAGCTGCTGCCCGCCCTCTACCTGCGTGATCGCGACGGCCAGCTGACCCCCGAGACCCGCATCGTCGCGCTGTCGCGCGCCGGGCTCGACGTCGCCGGCTACCGCGACAAGATCCGCGGCGACCTGCCGCGGTTCCTGCGCTCCGACGAGGTCGACCCCGTCGTCCTCGACCGGTTCGTCGCCCGCCTGACCCACGTCACCATCGACATCGAGCACGAGGAGGGCTGGTCCGAGCTCGTCGACTCCCTCGAGGACCCCGACCGGGTCCGCGTGTTCTACCTGGCCATCGCCCCGGCGCTCTTCGGGCCGGTCAGCCGCCGCCTGGCCGAGCACGGCCTGGTGACCGAGCACTCCCGGCTGGTCCTGGAGAAGCCCATCGGGCACGACCTCGCCTCGGCCCGGGAGATCAACGACGCCGTCGGCGCCGTGTTCTCCGAGCACCAGATCTTCCGGATCGACCACTACCTGGGCAAGGAGAGCGTGCAGAACCTCCTGGTGACCCGGTTCGCCAACAGCTTCCTGGAGCCGTTGTGGAACGCCCACGCCATCGACCACGTGCAGATCACCGCCTCGGAGTCACTGGGCGTGGGCACCCGCGGCGGGTACTACGACGGCTCGGGCGCGATGCGCGACATGGTCCAGAACCACCTGCTCCAGCTGCTCTGCCTGGTGGCGATGGAGCCGCCGACGTACGTCGGGCGCGAGACCGTGCGTGACGAGAAGCTCAAGGTGCTCCAGGCCCTCAAGCCCCTCGTCGGCAGCGAGGTCGACCGCTGCGTCGTGGCCGGCCAGTACCGCCCCGGGCTGGTCGAGGGCCAGCCGGTCGCGTCGTACCAGACCGATGCGGAGCGGCCCGGGTCGACCACCGAGACCTTCGTGGCGATCAAGGCCGAGGTGCAGAACTGGCGCTGGGCCGGCGTCCCCTTCTACCTGCGCACCGGCAAGCGCATGGAGCAGCGCTTCTCCGAGATCGTGATCCAGTTCAAGGACGTCCCGCACCCGATGTTCCCCGGCAGCGAGGGCACCAGCGAGCCCAACCGGCTCGTCCTCCAGCTGCAGCCCGACGAGGGCATGAAGCTGCACCTCACCGCCAAGGAGCCCGGCCCCGGCGGGATCCGGCTGCGGCCGGTCTCGCTGGACCTCAACTACGCCCAGACCTTCGAGCAGCACTCGCCCGAGGCCTACGAGCGGCTGCTGATGGACGTCGTCCGGGGCAACCCGACGCTGTTCATGCGCCGCGACGAGGTCGAGGCCGCGTGGGCCTGGGTCGAGCCGGTGCTCGAGCACTGGTCCCGTCCCGGCCACGCCCCCCGCCCCTACCCCTCCGGCACCGACGGCCCCAGCGCCGCGGCCGGCCTTCTCGAGCGCGACAACCGCGCCTGGCACGAACGAGGTCCCCGATGAACACCGCCACTCCCCTCCACCCGGTCGTCGCCGAGGTCACCGCGCGCGTCGTCGAGCGCAGCCGGACCGACCGCACCGACTACCTGCGTCGGATCGACGCGGCCGCCGAGCGCGGCCCCGCGCGCGGACGGCTCGCCTGCGCCAACCTCGCGCACGGGTTCGCCGCCTCGGCGCCGGCGGACAAGACCGCCCTGCGCGGCAAGGTCAAGCCCAACGTGGCGATCGTCTCCGCCTACAACGACATGCTCTCCGCCCACCAGCCGTTCGAGAGCTTCCCGACCCAGCTGAAGCGGGCGGTGATCCGCTCCGGCGGTATCGCCCAGTTCGCAGGCGGCGTACCCGCGATGTGCGACGGCATCACCCAGGGCCGCGAGGGCATGCAGCTCTCGCTGTTCAGCCGCGACGTGATCGCGATGTCGACCGCGATCGCCCTCTCCCACGACATGTTCGACGCCACCGTGATGCTCGGCGTCTGCGACAAGATCGTGCCCGGCATGCTGATCGGGGCGCTGTCCTTCGGCCACCTGCCCACGGTGTTCGTGCCCGCCGGCCCGATGACCTCGGGCCTGCCCAACGACGAGAAGGCCGCGATCCGGCAGCGGTACGCCGCCGGCGAGATCGGCCGCGAGGAGCTGCTCGAGGCCGAGTCGGCGTCGTACCACTCCGCCGGCACCTGCACCTTCTACGGCACCGCGAACTCCAACCAGATGCTGATGGAGGTCATGGGGCTGCACCTTCCCGGAGCCAGCTTCGTGAACCCCGGTACGCCGCTGCGTGCCGCGCTGACCGACGCCGCCGCGCAGCGGGCGACCGCGCTGACCACCTGGGGCGAGAGCTACACCCCCGTGGGGCGCATCGTGGACGAGAAGGCGATCGTCAACGGCTGCGTGGCGCTGCTGGCCACCGGCGGGTCCACCAACCACACGCTGCACCTGGTCGCCATCGCGCGCGCCGCCGGGATCACCCTCACCTGGGACGACCTGTCAGAGCTCTCCGCGGTGGTGCCCTCGATGGCGCGGGTATACCCCAACGGCAAGGCCGACGTGAACCACTTCCACGCCGCCGGAGGGCTCGCCTTCACCATCCACTCGCTGCTCAAGGCGGGCCTGCTGCACGACGACGTGCAGACCGTCGCCGGACACGGCCTGTGGCGCTACACCACCGAGGCGCGGCTGCACGGGTCGGAGCTCACCTGGGAGGAGGGGCCCAAGCAGAGCCACGACACCGAGGTGCTGCGCGGGGCCGACGCGCCGTTCGCCCCGGACGGCGGCCTGCGGATGCTGGACGGCAACCTGGGCCGCGCGGTCGTCAAGACCTCGGCCGTCAAGCCCGAGCACCGCCAGGTCAAGGCCCCGGCGCGGGTCTTCGACGACCAGGACGACTTCCTGGCCGCCTTCCAGGCCGGCCATCTCGAGGGCGACTTCGTCGCGGTCATCCGGTTCCAGGGGCCGGCCGCCAACGGCATGCCCGAGCTGCACAAGCTGACCCCGGCGCTGGGCGTGCTCCAGGACCGCGGACAG
Organism: uncultured Actinomycetota bacterium; assembly: GCA_963815595.1. Taxonomy (GTDB): domain Bacteria; phylum Actinomycetota; class Actinomycetes; order Propionibacteriales; family Nocardioidaceae; genus Marmoricola. The sequence goes on from CAWFHA010000002.1 coordinate 93,999, forward strand.
CGCGTCGCCCTGGTGACCGACGGCCGGATGTCCGGGGCGTCGGGCAAGGTGCCGGCCGCGATCCACCTCACCCCCGAGGCCTCGGTCGGCGGCCCGCTGGCGCGGGTCCGCGACGGCGACCTGGTCACCCTGGACGCCGACGCCGGGGTCCTCGACCTGCACGTGGCCGGCTACGACCTCGAGGCCCGCGAGCCGGCCCGCGCCGACGACACCCGGGTCTTCGGCACCGGCCGCGAGCTGTTCCACGCCTTCCGCAGCAACGTCGGCCCGGCCGACGAGGGCGCCAGCGTCTTCCCTGCCCCCACCACCGCGACCACCCCCGTCACCGCGACCACGGAGCACCCCGATGACTGAGTCCCTGCTCGACCGCGTCCCCGTGATCCCGGTCGTCGTGCTGCACGACGTCGCGCACGCCGTGCCCGTCGCCGAGGCGCTGGTGGCCGGCGGGGTGCCGGTGATCGAGCTGACCCTGCGCACGCCGCAGGCGTTGTCCTGCATCGAGCAGATCGCGATCCACGTCCCGGAGATCCTGGTCGGCGCGGGCACGATCGTCGTCGCCCGGCCAGGCCAAGGAGGCCCTCTCGGCGGGCGCCCAGTTCCTGGTCTCCCCCGGGACGACCGACGAGCTGGCCGCGGCGATGCAGGAGTCCGGGCTGCCGCACCTGCCCGGTGCGGCCACGGTCAGCGAGGTGCTCCGGCTGCTCGAGCTCGGCTACTCGGAGATGAAGTTCTTCCCGGCCGAGGCCTCCGGTGGCGCCGCGTTCCTCAAGGCGATCGGCGCACCCGTGCCCCAGGCCCGGTTCTGCCCCACCGGCGGGATCACGCCCGCCGGCGTCGCGGCGTACCTCGCCCTGGACAACGTCGGCTGCGTCGGCGGCTCCTGGCTCACCCCCGCCGACGCCGTACGCGACGGCGACTGGGCGCGGATCACCGAGCTGGCCGCCGCGACCCGCGGGTGATCAGGAGCTCTTCAGCACGATGCTGAAGCTCACGCCGCGCGAGCTGACCGAGTTCGCCGTGGCGGTGAGCTGGCCCTGCGGGCCGGCCGACACCGGGCCGTTGCTGTCGGCCAGCAGCGCAGTGATGTGCGCCGTGCCAGTCGATGTGCGGTCCAGCTGCACCTCGCGGACAGTGGGTCCTGTGGGTGCAGTGAAACCGGTGGTGTTGTCGGACCTGTCCGCCCAGTAGGTCACCAGCCAGCCTGTGCCGTCCGGCGCGTTGATCGAGGGGCTGGTGTGGGCGGCTCCGGCGGTGTTCACGACCTTGCTGTCGAACGCCGCGATCGGGGCGGCGCCGTCGGTCCCCCGGTAGGCGACCACCGTCAGGTCGGACTTGACGTAGCCGGTGGAGGCGCCTTGGGGCGCGGAGGTGACTGTCACCTGGGCACCGGCCGCGACGTCGGCGGCGGTCGCGGTGCGCGTCCAGGCTCGCGCCAGGATGCTGTTGCCGTTCAGCTCATCGCATCTGCGTCCACCCGCTGGGGAAGGTGTAGGCCGCGACCGTGCTGTTCGCCGTGAAGAAGGCGAGCAGGGTGTCGCCGACCTGGACTCCAGCCGGGATCGAGGTGGAGTGGTTCCGTCTGCTGTCGTTCGTCGAGTTCGCGCCCACGAAGGCGATGTTGCTCACCGGGGCCGCCGCCGGGTCGGTCGGGTTGACCGTCGTGGTCGCGGTGGCGGTGTTGGCGCTCGTGTCGGTCACGGTGAGGGTGATCGTGCGGGTGCCGGCGGTCGCGTAGTCGTGCGACGCGGTGACGCCGGTGCCGGTCGTGTCGTCGCCCCAGGCCCAGCCGTAGGACAGCGGGTCGCCCTCCGGGTCGGTGGACGTGCCACCGCTGACCGAGCAGGTCAGACCGGTGCACGAGACGCCGCTGATCCGCGCCGTGGGTGCCTGGTTGGCCGGCGCGCTCGGGTTGACCGTGACGCTGTCGGTCGCGGTGAGGCCGCGCCCGTCGTCGACGGTGAGCACGACCGTCCGCGGGCCCGCGGAGGCGTAGGTCCGCGACGGGTTCGCCGCGGTCGAGGTGCCGCCGTCGCCGAAGTCCCAGCTGTAGGTGAGCGTGTCGGTGTCGGGGTCGCTCGAGGTCGACCCGTCGAAGGAGCAGGTGAGGCCCGAGCAGGAGACGCCGGTGATCCGCGCGGTCGGGGCCCGGTTGGGCGGCGGGTCACTCGGGGTGGCCGTGACCGTGGCGACCGAGGAGCCGCCCCGGCCGTCGGACACGGTGACCGTGACCGAGCGGGCTCCACCGCTGGCGAACGTGTGCGAGGCCGTGGCCCCGGTGCCGTTCGCGGTGCCGTCCGTCCAGTCCCAGTCGTAGGTGAGCGGGTCTCCGTCGGGGTCGGAGGAGGCCGCCGCGTCGAAGGAGCAGGTCAGGCCGGTGCAGCCGACCAGCCGGGCCTGGGCCACCGGGTCGCGGTTGGCAGGCGGGGGCGATCCGCCCGGCAGGACGACGCTCATGGTCATGCCGGTGGCGCTGCTGTCCGCGGTGGCGTTCAGCCCGCCCTGGGGGCCGGTGACGACCCGGCGCCCGCTGTCGGTGAGCAGCGAGGAGACGTGGCCGGTGCCGCTGGCGGTGCCCAGCGACCGCTGGGTCTGGCCGGCGGGGCCCGTCCACGTCGTGGTGGTCGAGGACTTGTCCGTCCAGAAGCTCACCAGCCAGCCGGTGCCGTTCGCGGCGCTGACCGTCGGGGTCTGGTGCACGGCGGTGGCGACGTCCTGGGCCGTGACCGCAGCGGGCCCCACTCCCGGCGACGTGCCGCGGTAGACGGCCAGGGTCATGTCGTCCTTGACGGTGGCCGGCCGGCCGTCCGTCGCGTTCCTGCTGGTCACCTTGACCGTGGCACCGAGATCCGCGGCCGTCGCGGTGCGGGCGTAGAGCCGACCGACCATGCTGGCGCCGGTCTTGGAGAGGACCTCCTGCCAGCCGGACGGTCCGGCGTACACGGCTGCGGTGGAGTTCGCACCGAAGAACAGCAGCAGCGTGTCCCCGACCTGCGTCCCGTCCGGGACCGTGACGGTGTGGTCGGCCCGGCTGCCGTTGGTGTTGTTCTTGGCGACGAAGGTGATCGGGTCGGCCTGCTCCAGCGGGCTGGCCGTCCGGGTCACGCTGGCCACGGCGCCGCGGGGGTCGGTCACGGTCAGGACCACCGGGCGGTCACCGCCGGTGGCGTAGGCGTGGGTGACGGTCGCCGTGGTCCCGTGGGCGGTCCCGTCGCCGAAGTCCCAGTCGTAGCGCAGCGTCGCGCCCTCGGGGTCGCTGGACCCCGAGCCGTCGAAGGTGCAGGTCAGCTGGTCGCACGAGATCGAGGCCGACGCGTACGGCGGCTCGTTCGGCCCCTCGGGTGCGGCGTGACCCACGAACATCGCCCGGGACGCCCAGCCGGTGCCGGCGCCGCTGAGCAGCACCGAGGTGTTGGCCACCGGCGCGTGCGCGGCCTGGTTCCAGGTGGCGGAGTACAGCTGGCCCGTGGTGGTGGCGTAGTAGAGCTTGCCGCCGGCGACGAACGCCCCGCGCACGCTCGACCAGTTGATGCCGGTCGTGGTGGTGGAGAAGCGCTGCTGGCCGACGACGTCGTCCTCGACCTCGAACCCGCGGCGGTACAGCGCGTTGGTGCCGGACTTGGTGTAGTAGATCCGACCCTCGGCGTAGAACAGGGTGGTGATCGTCTTCACGTCGGTGTGCCAGTCGGTCTGGTAGACCAGCGCGTCCGCGGCGTTGACCGGGTCGGCGTTGCCGTAGGCGCTGCCGTCGAAGGTCTGCTTGGTGACACTGCCGTCGGTGTTGGCCTTGTAGAGCACCCCGTTGACCATGAAGGCCCCGACGCTCGTGGACCAGCCCGGCCCGGTCGGGACGCTGGTGGAGCCGGAGGCCGACGTGCCCGTGAAGGTGCGCCGGGTCAGGGCCGAGCCACCGGTCGGCACGGTGTAGACGTCCGCGGGCAGGCTGCTCGCCGCGACCGTCGGGCGCGCGTTGCCGCCGGCGAGCGGCAGCACCGCGATGCGGGCGTGGTAGGTGTTGCCGGGAGTGTGGCCGATCAGGGTCGTGTCGGAGCCCACGTAGAGCCCGGTGTCGGTGGCCAGCATGTCCTGCACGCCGACGCCGCGGGCGCGGGTCGGGTTCCAGGACAGCGGCATCCCGTTGACCGGGTTGAGCGCGGCGATGCCCTCGCGGCTGACCGCACCCTGCGCGGGGACGTTCTTGCCGATCGGGTTGTTCTGCCAGCTCATGTGGCCGCCGGCGTAGATCACGTCGTCGGTGACCTCGATGGTCCAGGTGGTGTCGCCTCCGGTGTAGGCGGTCCACACGGGCGCGCTGGTGCCCGAGGTGCTGCTGCTCTCGAACCGGGCCACCACGTCGCAGCCGTTGCCCGCGGTGGCGCTGCTCAGCCCGCCCCAGGCTCCGGTCGTGGAGACGGCGAAGTAGTCACCCTTCGGGGAGTACTCCACGTCGGTCAGGTAGGTCTCGAACTTCGAGGAGCACGAGGAGGTGTAGAACGCCGTGGCCCACGGCGAGAGCGCGTACGTCGAGGCGCCGGAGATGTCGAACTGGGCGATCTGCGACCGGGCAGCACCGTTGACGCTGGTGAAGTTGCCCACCGCCATCAGTCGCGTGTTGGCCGGGTTGGTGGAGATCTGCAGGACGTTGGTGATGTCCGTGGTGACGGTGGTCCGGTGCAGCCCGGCCATCACCCCGGTGAAGTACGAGTCGTACTTGCCGGTGGTGGCGTTGAGCGTGCCCAGGGCCTTCTGCGCGACGCTGCCGAGGTGGGTGAACTTGCCGGCCACCCAGAGCCGGTTGCCGACGACCTCGAGGTCGCGGATGTCGCCGCTGATGGTCGGCGGCGCGAACGTCGGGTCGACGGCGCCGGTGGCGACGTCGACCTTGATCAGCCGGCTCGGCCGGGAGACCCCGCCGGCGGAGGTGAACCGCCCGGCGACGTACACCGACTTCCCGTCGGCGGCCTCCTGCACCTTGTAGACGGTGTTGGTGGGCTCGGGGGCGAAGGTGGTGGAGATCTTGCCGGTGGTCGCGTCGAAGGCGAAGACGTTGTTGCGGGTCAGCACCGCGGAGGTGTTGTAGTTCTGCACCTGGGTGAACTTGCCGCCGACCACGATCGTGTTGCCGACCTTGGTGATCGAGTAGACCGTGCCGTCGAGGATGTTCGGGGCGTTCTTGCCGGGCTCGTCGCTGACGATGCGTCCGCTCTGCGGCGCGCTGATGCCGGTGTCGGCGGCGCCGGCGGGTGGGGTGACCATCCCGAGCCCGGAGAGCACGAGTGCGAGCATCAAGAGTGCGTGACGTAGGCGTCGTGCGGCCATGGAGGTCCCCCGTGCGAGAGCAGGACGGCTCGAGCGCCGTCCCGCGACGGTTCATTGTTCACCGGCACCCGGCAATCGCCATGCACAGCCGTTTCGTGGTCTGGTCCACCCGGCTGCCCGTCGACCGCAGCGGATCTGCGGGTTCCGCTCCGCCCTCGCCCGGAAGTGCCTACCGTGGGTCCATGAGCCTTGTCCGTTTCGTCCGTTTCTCCGCCCTGGCCACGCTGTCCGGCCTGGTCGGCCTCGGCGCCGTGCACGTCTCCCCGCAGGCCTCCCCCCCGGTGGAGAGTGCCGACGTGCAGGCGGCGTCGGCCTGGGTGCCGCCGAACCCGACCAACGCGGGCAAGATCTTCCGGTGGGGCAACAAGCAGTGGGGCGATGAGTTCAAGACGGCCCTGCAGCCGTCGTGGCGGGCCAGCCGCCCCCGGATGGTCCGCAACCAGCACGGGATGCTGACCCTGGACGCCCCCGAGACCAGCGTGAACGTGATCGCCACCCTGCTCGGCCACAACCGCCGCTACGGCCGGTGGGAGGCTCGCGTGCGCGGGCGGCAGTACGGCACGTCCGCGACGCCGTACAAGCTGGTGTGGGAGCTGGTCCCCCGCACCGGCGGGTACCGCTGCGGCGCCCGCGGCATCGTGCTCGGCCAGTACACGCTGGGGACGAACCGCGCCGAGATGCACGTGCGCAACCTGCCCGACGTCGACTTCACCGCGAGCCGGACGACCCCGCTGTCGGACAACGAGTTCCACACCTTCGCCGTCGAGGTGACCCCGGACCACGTCTCGTGGTTCGTCGACACCCGCGTGGTGATGACCGAGCGCCGCCCCGCCGCGCTGAGCGGCGCCGACTACGCCGTCCGGTTCAAGCTGGTGGGCACGCCCGGGGAGCGGATGAACCGCGGGCGGATGCAGATGGACTGGGTCCGCTACTACACCCTCGCCCGCCCCAACGCCCGCTCCATCGAGGCACCGCCGGCGCAGCTCACGACGTACGCCGACGCCTGCTGAGGGCTGGGGCTGCAGGTTTCCCCGGGCGCCCGGGGAAACCTGACCCGGGCAGGTGATGCTTCACCCCTCCGGCGCAGGGGTTGCCTGCCCGGTTCGCCGGTACGCCGCTCCCGTACGGCGTCGCGCGAGCCCCGGCACTCCCTCGCCATGCCCGCGCTCCCCCGGCCCGCGCCCCGGCATCATCGCCGGCAGCTCTGGGCCCACCCCCGGCTCGCGTGGGATCATCGCCAGCAGGAGGGACCCATGCCCGAGAACGCCCCCGACCTCGCCGCGATCCACGCCCGGAGAGACCGTCTCCGCCAGCGGCACCTCCGTCCACCGGCAGAGCGGCCCGCGTCCTCGGCCCGCGGGCTGCACCACACGGCGCTGATCAGCAGCGACGTGGAGACGACCGTGCGCTTCTACCAGGACGTGCTGGAGTTCCCGCTGACCGAGCTGATCGAGAACCGCGACTACCCCGGCTCCTCGCACTTCTTCTTCGACATCGGCAACGGCAACCTGCTGGCCTTCTTCGACTTCCCCGGCCTCGACGTCGGCCCGTACGCCGAGGTGCTCGGCGGGCTCCACCACGTGGCCATCTCCGTCGAGCCGGACCGCTGGCACCACCTCGTCGCCAAGCTCGAGGAAGCGGGGGTCGCCCACGAGGTGCACAGCGAGGTCTCGGTCTACTTCACCGACCCCGACGGCGCCCGCATCGAGCTGATCGCCGACCCGCTCGGGGAGATGTACGGCGACCAGGTGCTCTGAGGCGGCGAGGAGGTCAGCTGCTCTTCAGCAGGATGCTGAAGCTGATCACCTTGCCGGCCGCAGCCCCCGAGGTGGCGGTGAGGCCACCGGCGGAGCCCGCCGGGACCGCGCCGTTGCTGTCGGTGAGGATCGCGGCCACCCGGCCCCCGCCCGACCCGGTGCTGTCGGCGCGCTTCGACTGGCCGGCAGGTCCCGTCCAGCCGGGAGCGCTGCTGGTCTTGTCGGCCCAGTAGCTGACCAGCCAGCCGGTGCCCGCGGCCGCCGTGACGGTCGGGCTGACGTGCGCCGTCCCGCCGTCGGTGTCGAGCTTGACCGCCGAGGCGGCGATCGCGGTGGTGGCGTCGGTGCCGCGGTAGGCGGCCACGGTCAGGTCGGTCTTCGGGACGCCGGTGGTCCCGGCGAAGTCGACCGTCACCGTGGCGCCCGGAGCCGCGTCGGCGGCGGTGGCCGTGCGGGTCCAGACCCGACCGGCGAAGTCGTTGCCGTCCTCGCCCTTCACCAGCGTCCAGCCCGACGGGCCGGTGTAGGTGTAGTTCTGGCTGTTGGCGAAGAAGAACGCCACCAGGGTGTCCCCGACGTTCACCCCGGCGGGTACGTCGGTGGTGCGGTCGGTGTCGGTTTCGGCCCCGACGAAGGTGATCTTGGTGACGCCGGGCCCGCCGGGAGCGGTCGGGTTGACGGTCGTGGTCGCGGTGCCCGTGTTGCCCTTGGTGTCGGTCACGGTGAGCGTGACGGTCTTCGACCCCGCGCTGCCGTAGGTGTGCGACGGCGTCACGCCGGTGCCGGCCGCGGTCCCGTCACCCCAGCTCCAGCTGTAGGTCAGCGCCTCGTTCTCCGGGTCGCTGGAGGTGGCACCGCTGAAGGAGCAGGTGAGGTCGGTGCACGACGCGTTGGTGATCCGGGCCGTGGGCGACCCGTTGGCCGGCGCCGTCGGTGAGACCGTCGTGGTCGCGCTGTCGGTGTGACCGTGCTGGTCGTCCACGGTGAGCGTGACCGTCTTCGAGCCGGCCGTGGCGTAGGTGTGCGACGGGTTGGTGGCCGTCGAGGTGGTGTTGTCCCCGAAGCTCCAGCTGTAGAGCAGGGTGTCGCTGTCCGGGTCGCTGGACGTCGAACCGGTGAACGAGCACGTCAGGCCGCTGCACGCCGCGTTGGTGATCCTGGCCGTCGGCGCGGTGTTCGCCGGCGGCGCGACCGGCGAGGCGGTCACCGTGTCGACGCCCTGGGCACCGAGCGGGTCGGTGACCGTCAGCGTCACGGTCTTGGTGCCGCCGGTGGCGAAGGTGTGCGACGGGGTGGCCGTGGTGCCGTGGGTCGTGCCGTCGCCCCAGTCCCAGTCGTAGGTCAGCTGGCCGCCCTCGGGGTCGGAGGAGGTCGAGCCGTCGAAGCTGCACGTCAGGCCGGTGCAGCCCACCAGGGTGGCGTTGGCCGTCGGCGGCTGGGTCGACGGCGCGGTCCCGCCGCCGGTGAGCAGCACGCTCATCGTGAAGCCCTGGGCACTGGAGTCGGCCGTCGCGGCCAGCCCGCCCTGCCCACCGGTGTTGACCCGCCCGTTGCTGTCCATCAGCAGCGAGGAGATCCCGTTGGAGCTGGGCGACGGCGCGGTCGAGCGCTGCGTCTGGTTGCTCGGCCCCGTCCACGACGTGGTGGTCGACTTGTCGGCCCAGTAGCTGACCAGCCAGCTGGTGCCGTCCGCTGCCGACACCGTGGGCGTCAGGTGCACGGGGTCGGCGACGGTCTGGGTGGTGATCGCCTTGGTGTTGACCGCGGGGGTGCCGAGGCCGCGGTAGGCCGCCATCGTCAGGTCGGACTTCACCCAGTAGGTGGTGCCGTCACCCTTGCGGCTGGTCACCGTCGCGCTCGAGCCGAGGTCGGCGGCGGTGGCGGTCTTGGAGTAGAGCCGCGAGACCGAGCTGTTGCCGTCCTCGGCGAGCACCTCGGTCCAGCCGTCGGGACCGGCGTAGACGGGGTTGGCCGTGTTGCCGGTGAAGAACAGCAGCAGGGTGTCGCCCACCTTGGTGCCGGAGGGCACGCCAGTGGTGTGGTTGGCCCGGTTGCCGTTGGTGTTCTCGCTGCCCACGAAGGAGATCGTGTCGGCGGAGTCGGTGGGGCTCGCCGTGCGGGTGACGCTGGAGCTGCCGCCCTTGTTGTCCGAGACCGTCAGGGTGACGGCGCGGTCGCCCGGTCCGGCGTACGTGTGGGTCGTGGTGGCTCCGGTGCCGTGCGTCGAGCCGTCGCCGAAGTCCCAGTCGAAGGTCAACGGGTCGTTCTCCGGGTCGCTGGTGCCCGCGCTGTCGAAGTTGCAGACGAGCTTGTCGCAGGAGACGGTCGCGCTCACGACCGGCGGCTCGTTGACCGGCGGCGGCACCGCCTGGAACGGGAACAGCGCGCGGGCGGACCAGCCGGTGCCGGCCCCGGTCAGCTGCGAGACCGTGCCGCTGGTGATGTTGTGGGCCGACTGGTTCCAGGTGGCGGAGTAGAGGTTGCCGTTGCTGTTGGCGAAGTAGAGCTTGCCGCCGGCGACGAACGCACCCCGCGCGTTGGACCAGTTGACGCTGGTCGTGGTGGTGGAGAAGCGCTGCTGGCCGACGACGTCGTCCTCCACCTCGAAGCCACGGCGGTACAGCGCGTTGGTCCCCGACTTGGTGTAGTAGAGGTACCCGTTGGCGTAGAACAGGCTGGTCAGCGCCTTCGCGTCGTTGTGCCAGTCGGTCTGGTAGACCAGCGCGTCGGAGGTGTTCACCGCCGAGACCGGCCCGTAGCTCGTGCCGTCGAAGGTCATCTTGGCGAACGAGCCGTCGGTCTTGGCCTGGTAGAGCACGCCGTTGGCCATGAACGCACCGGTGCTGGAGCCCCAGCCCGGGCCCGAGGGCACGTTGCTGGAGGTGCCCACGGAGGTGCCCGTGAAGCTGCGCCGGGTCAGCGTGGAGGCACCCGAGGAGACGCGGAAGAGGTCGGCGGGCAGCGCGTTGGTCTGCAGCTGGGGCAGGCGGGCCCCACCCGAGAGCGGCAGCAGCGCGATCCGGGCGTGGTAGGTGTTGCCGGGCGTCTGGCCGATCAGGTCGGTGTCCGAGCCGACGTAGAGCCCCTCGGTGGTCGCCAGCATGTCCTGCACGCCGACGCCGCGGGACCGGGTCGGGTTCCACGAGAGCGGCAGCCCGTTGACGGCGTTGAGAGCGGCGATGCCGTCACGGCTCACGGCGCCCTGGCCGGGCTTGTCCGCGGCTCCCGGGTTGTTCTGCCAGCGCTGGTGGCCGCCGGCGTACACGACGTCGTCGGTCACCTCGACCGTCCAGGTCGTGTCGCCGCCGGGGTACGCCGTCCAGGTCGCCCCCACCGTGGACTCCGGAGCGCTCTCGAAGCGGGCGACCACGTCGCAGCCGGTGGTGCCGGCCATGCTGCCGCTGAACCCGCCGTAGGCGCCGGTGGTGGAGACCACGAAGTAGCTGCCGTTGGGCGCGTACTCGACGTCGGTCATGTAGGTCTCGAAGCTCGACGAGCAGGCCGAGGTGAACATCGTGGTGTACCAGCTGGTGACCGTGGGGGCCGCGCCGGTGATGTTCAGCTGGACGATCTGGTGCCGGTTGACCCCGTCGACGGTGGCGAAGTTGCCCACCGCCATCAGCCGGGAGTTCTGCTTGTTGACCGAGATCTGCAGCACCGCGGTCACGGCACCGGCGCGGGTGTTGTGGGTGCCGGCGAAGACGTTGTTGACGAACGGGTCGCGCTTGCCGGTGGTCGCGTTGATCGACCCGAGCGCCTTCTGGGCGATCCCGTTGATGTGGGTGAACTTGCCGGCGATGAACAGCCGGTCGCCGACCAGCTCGACGTCGCGGATGGCGCCGCTGATCGTGGGGGCGGTGAAGGCCGGGTCGAGCGCGCCGGTGTTGACGTCGATCTTGAAGATCCGGCCGGGGATGGTCTTGCCGGCCGCGGAGGAGATGTCACCGGCGACGTAGACCGAGTGCCCGTCGGAGGCCGGGAGCACCTTGAAGACCGTGCCCACCGGGTCGGGCGCGAAGGTCTGGGACAGCTTGCCGGTGGTGGCGTCGAAGGCGAGCACGCCACGACGGGTGTAGGTCGCCGAGGTGTTGTAGTTCTGCGCCTGGGTGAAGTTGCCGCCGACGACGATGGTGTTGCCGACCTTGGCGACCGAGTAGACCGTGCCGTCGAGGATGTTGGGCGCATCCTTGCTCGGCTCGGCGCTGACGATCTTCCCCGGGTGCGGGGCGGCGTTGCCGGTGTCGGCCGCCTGGGCGGCCGGTGTGAACGCAGTGAGACCCGTGGTCACCAGGACCATGAGCAGCAGCATGGAAAGGAGCTTTCGCACTCCGACCGACCCCCGTAGGCAAAGAAGGATCGCGGCATCCCCGGACACCGCGCGGATCATCTTCTCCCACGGTCAGGGAATCACCCAGAAGCGACCCAAACCGGTATGGTCCACCGCCGCCGCACCACCCCGAGCGGGCAATCCCCGTACGCCGCACCACCCCGAGCGGGCAATCCCCGTACGCCGCAGCACCCCGAGCGGGCAATCCCCGTACGCCGCAGCACCCCGACCGGGCAATCCACGTACGCCGCACCACCCCGACCGGGCACTGGCCGTACGCCGCGCCGGCTCACCCGTCGGCGGTGAGCCCCTCGATCTCCACGATCTCCGGGATCTCCTCGACCTCGTCGACCCGGTCCCTCTCGGTGAGCGCCGCGGTGAGCAGCCCCACCAGCGCCTCGAGCTGCACGTCGACCGAGGACGAGAGCTCCTCGTCGGAGCCGTCGAGCGCGCGGGCGGCGAGGCCCGCCTTGCTGTCGATCAGCTCGGCCACCCGGGTGTCGATCGTCTGGGTGGCGATCACGCGCCAGGCGGTGACCGGCTCGTCCTGGCCGATGCGGTGGATCCGGTCGATCGCCTGGGTCTGCTCGGCGTCGGTCCAGGACAGCTCGGCCAGCACCAGGTTGGAGGCCACCTGGAGGTTCAGGCCGACCCCGGCCGCCGTGAGCGAGCAGACCACGACCGCCACCTCGGGGTCCTCGGTGAACGACTCGATGGCCTGGGCACGCTGCTTGGGCGTCTGGTCGCCGCGGATCGAGACGTAGCGCAGTCCACGGCGCGCGAAGGTGTCCTCGGCCAGGTCCATGACGTCGACGTGGCGGGCGAAGAAGACCACCTTGCCCACGCTGCGGGCCAGCTGGGCGGCGTAGTCGGCGGCCAGGCCGGCCTTGGCCTGCCCGATCCGACGCATCATCGTGAACACGTTCTCGCCGGTCTTGGTGCTGGAGTCCTCGCGCTCCCAGCCGGCGACCCGGCGTACGAGCTCGTGGTCGATGCCGTCGACGACCGGGCCGGAGGTGCGTGCCGCCAACGCGCTCTCGTAGCGCTTGACCAGACGGCGGGCGAGCTCCTGCTCGGCCTCGCGGATCGAGCGTCCGGCCTCGTCGTCGAGCTCGACCGGCAGGTCGGCCACCCGACGCGCAGGGATGTCGGCGGCCACGTCCACCTTGCGGCGGCGCACGATGCCGAGGTCCACCACGCACTGGCGCGCGGCGCGGAAGAAGCCGCGGTCGAGCGGGGTCAGCCCGGTCTCCTCCAGCGCCTCCATCAGCTCGGCGCGGGGCTTCTTCTCGTCGATCCAGCCGAGGAACTGCCAGATCGCGCGGAAGTCCTCGATGTCGTTGATCAGCGGGGTGCCGGTGAGCGCCATCATCAGCGGACGGCCCACCCGCGTGCGGACGCGCTCGGCGATGGAGAGCACGTGCTGCGAGCGCTGTGAGGTCTTGTTCTTGATGAAGTGCGCCTCGTCGACGACCATGCCGCGGAAGCCGAGGTCGCCGAGCCAGCCGACGTGGCGGTCCAGCACCTCGTAGTTGACCACCACGATGTCGGCGAAGCCGTCGACGGTGTGGCCGTCGCCGTGGACGACCGTGGCCTTGCGCCGGGGGGTCCACAGCTCGGCCTCGTGGGCCCAGTTGGCCTTGACCACGTTGGGGACCACGCACAGCAGCGGGAACGCCCCGGCGGCCTCGGCGGCCAGCAGGGCCTGGGCGGTCTTGCCCAACCCGGGCTCGTCGGCCAGCAGGAAGGTGCGGTGCCCGGCCTCGGCAGCGGCGACGACCTGCGCCTGGTGCGGCATCAGCTCGAGGTCGCCGGCCTTGGTCAGCGAGGTCGGGGTGGGCAGCTCCATGGCCGACGAACCCCCCGTGACCTCCTCGAAGGAGCGGAACAGTGGACCGAGCAGCTCCCAAGTGGCCAGCTGGCGTGGCTGCGCCGCACGGGGGGCAGCGTTGGAGAAGTCCGGGACCAGGAACGGGTTGGCCAGCTGGCGCGAGACGACCGACTGCGGCACGACCCGGCGCGGGGCCGAGCTCTCGGCCTCGCTGTCCGCCGGTGCGGACTCCTGCACCGGGACCTCCAGCCCGGCGCTGCGCATCATCTCGTGCTTGAGCTCGCGCGCGCTGTCGGAGACCTCGGCGTCCTCGGCCAGCAGCGCGAGCAGGGAGGTGTCCCGGGCAGCGGTCTTGGCCAGGATCGTGGCGACGCCGTCGAGGCGCTTGAGCTGGCCCTCGCGGTGGGCCTCGCTGTTCTCCTTGTCGGCCTTGACCCTCGCCCGCTCCTCGCGGACGAGCAGGGCCACGACCTGGAAGCGGGTGCGGGTCGAGGAGGTGACCGCTCCGCGCTGGACCGAGGTCTCGACCTCGCGGACCGCCCGGGCCAGGACCGGGATCAGTCCCTCCTCGTCGCGGTGGCGCGCTCGCTGCGGCGAGCGTTGCGTCGTACGACGACCGCTCGAGGTGCGCGTGCCTCGTCGAGCCAAGAAGCTTCTCCTTTAGGAAAAGAGCCCGGTCGGCCGTCCGCCACGGCGTCCACCGTGGCCGGTCACGCCCGGTCCATCGAAACTGCGCCACCTGCGGCCGGTTGGCCGGAGGCGACCCCTGCGGCACCACGGACCCGGTCAGGGTGGGTGTGCCGGACCAGAGCGGACCGGGCACGACGTGATGCCTCCGGCCACCGGGTGATGGCCAGCCACCTGACACCGACCACGGCCGCGCGGGAGCGACCGACGGTGCTGGGTGTGGACCCATCCTACCCGCTGAGCGCCGCAGCGGGCGAACTCGCCGACCTCCGAGGATGCGGCCCGGCCCCAGGCCGCAGCACCGATGACGGCGCCCGCTCTACGGTGGCGTCATGTCCCCGCAGTCGAGGCCCGTCCCGGCAGGGCGGTCCTCACGCCACGACCGCCGCCCCCGTCCCCGGCACCGGCGATGACCGCCGCGCTCGTCATCGCGGTGCTCACCGGCGCCCTGGCGGGGATCGCCCTGGGCTACGTGCTGCAGCGAGGTCAGCTCTGCTTCCACGCGGCGGTCCGCGACTCGCTCGAACGACGCTTCCTGCTCGCCCGCGCCTGGACGCTGGGCGTCTCGGTCGCCGCCGTGGGTCTGGCCCTGCTGTTCCTGCTCCCCGGCACCGACGGCCTCAACCGCGGGCTCGCGTTCCGACCGGTCGCCAACCTGGTCGGCGGGCTGCTGATCGGGGTCGGCATGGTCGTCGCCCGCTCGTGCGTCTCGGGCCTGTTCTACAAGCTGGGCGCCGGGATGCTCGGCGCCACCGTCGGGTTGGGCGGCTGGGCCGTCGGCGAGCTCCTGGCCCGGCGGGTCAGCCTCCCCGGCCCCACGGTCCTGGGTGGCGGCGAGGGTGCCACGGTCCCGGGCGTGCTCGGAGTGCCGCGCCTGCTGGTGGCCGTGCTGGTGCTGCTCGCCGTCGTGGTGTGGCTGCGGCGTCGTCCCGGGCGCGACGAGCCGCGCGAGGGCTGGCAGTGGGGCTGGCGACCGCTCGGACTCGGGCTGGGCGTGGCCACCGTCGTCGGCTGGGCACTCGCCGCGCTCGGCGGCTCCAGCTTCGGTCCCAGCTCGGTGGGCGCCGTCGCGAGCGTGGCGCGGGGATCGACCAACTGGTGGCTGATCGCCTTCCTGCTCGGCATCGTCGCCGGTGCGACCCTGGCCGCGCGTACGGCGGGCGGGTTCTGGGTGCGGGGCGAGCAGCCCGTGCGGTACGCCCAGCTCGCCTCAGGCGGTCTGCTGCTCGGTGCCGGGGGCTGGATCGCCGGCGGCTGCAACCTGGGGCACGGACTCTCCGGCGTGGCCCAGCTCAACGTGTCCTCGCTCTTCGTCGTCGCCGCCATCGTCACGGGGGTCGCCCTGGCCCGCCGCGTCGTCGGACCGGGCGGGTACCGCAGCACGTCCGTCCCGGTGCGCAGCCCGTCCACGCCGCGCTGAGGCACCGGTCACGGAATGCCGCAGCGGTCGCCGGGGTTCCCCCTGCCTCGCACGATTCCCCTTCCGAGAGGCTCCACGATGCCCCGCATCCCCGTCCACACCGTCGCCGACGCCCCCGAGTCCACTCGGGACGAGCTGAAGAAGCTCGAGGCCAAGTACGGCAAGGTGCTGAACATCCACGGCGAGATGGCGCACTCCCCGGCCGTCCTGCACGCCTACGTCGCGCTCCAGGACGTGCTGCGCGAGCACGGCACGTTCGACGCCCCCACCCGCGAGGCGATCGCCCTGGCCGTCGCCAACGAGGACGCCTGCGACTACTGCCAGGCGGCCCACACCGCCGGAGGCAGGGCTGCCGGGCTCAGCGAGGAGCAGATGCTCGCCGTACGTCGCGGGCGGGCGGACTTCGACCCGGAGCTGGATGCGCTGCTGCGGCTGGCCCGCGAGTACACCGCCGAGGTCGGCACCACCAGCGACGAGGCCTGGCAGGCCGCGCTGGACGCGGGTTGGAGCACCGAGCAGCTGACCGAGCTGTCCACGCACGTGACGCTCAACCTGCTCACCAACTACTTCAACCACCACGTGCACACCGAGCTCGACGGCTCGGCCGCTCCGCCCGTCTGACCCGAGGGACGTGCTCCCGCGTCAGCGGTCACGTCCAGGTGGCGGCGAGCTCGACGAGGTCGGCGGCCGCGACGTCCGGCTCCCGGAAGTACGCCGGGTAGCCGGGCGCACTGCGGCGCAGCCAGCCGGTGCCCAGCCCGGCGCGGGCCGCACCGTCGATGTCCCAGGGGTGCACCGCGACCAGCATCGCCTCCTGCGCGGGGACGCCGCACACCTCCAGGGCGCGGGCGTACGCCGACCCGGCCGGCTTCCACGCCGGCCCGTCGGCCACGCTCAGCAGCGTCTCGAAGTCGTCGAGGAGGCCGGCACCATCGAGCAGCGACTCGGCCACCGACGTCGCACCGTTGCTGAGGGTGACCAGCCGGATGTCCTGCTCGCGCAGCGCCCGCACGCCCGGGGCCACGTCGGGGTGGCAGGCCAGACCGGTCAGGGCCGACAGCACGTGCTGCACCGCGGACTCGATCTCGTCGCCGGCCCGGCCCGCGCCGGCCAGGCGGAGCCGCAGCGACTCCGCGGCCAGGTCGGCGAACGCCGGGTTCTCCCCCACGCTGGTCAGCGCGAACCCGTCACGCAGGAGGCCCGCGAACCACGGCTCGACGGCCGTCCCCGGGAGGCCGACGTCCTCGAAGCGGGCACGCAGTGGCGACATGTCCGAGAGGGTCTCGTTGACGTCGAAGACGACGAGCCGGGGGCGTGTGGAGGTGGGGGTCATCGACGCTCCTGTCCGGGATGGGTCTGGCCTGCACGTCCCATCATCGGCCACGGCCGCAACCGAGGCGTCCACGGAGTTCACGTCGCGGGAAGTCAGGAGCACCCTGAGAGGGTTGCCGTGTCATGAGCGCCACACCCGGGTCCGACGACGCGGGACGACACGAGTCGTTCCGCGAGTTCGTCGAGCCCGAGATCGAGATCCTCCTGCGGGTGGCCCGGGGCATGACCGGAAGCGACGCCGACTCCGAGGACCTCGTCCAGGAGACCCTGGTGCGCGCCTACCGCGGACTGCACCGATTCGACGGCCGGCACCCGCGGGCCTGGCTGCTCACCATCCTGCGGCACACCAACATCAACCTCCACCGACGCCAGCGCCCGCTCGTCGTCGAGGACGGCGAGCTGCAGCGGGCCTCTCGTCCGGCCTTCGGCTCCGGCACGCTGCCGAGCGCCGAGGACGCCGTCATGGACCTCGAGCTCGATGCCACGCTGGACACGGCCATCCGTGCGCTGGGGCCGAAGTTCCGCAGCGCCCTGATCCTCGTCGACGTGCACGACCTCAGCTACGCCGAGGCGGCCGCGGCCCTCGGCGTCCCCGTCGGCACGGTGATGTCGCGGCTCAGCCGGGCCCGCGACCGGGTGCGCCGCCAGCTCGGCCCCTCGCTGCTGACCGGAGGAAGGACGTCATGAGCGGAGCACTTCGTCAGATGCTGCGGTGCCACTGGTCGGCGCGCCGCATCCAGCGTTACCTCGACGCCGACCCGGCGGCCCCGCTGTCCCCCGGGGAGGTGACCCGGCTCGAGGAGCACCTCGCCACCTGCGAGCGGTGCTCGGAGGTCGTCAGCCAGCACCGGTCGCTGCACCGGGTCCTGTCGAGGTGGTCCGGGGTCCCGCACGCCGACCCCGCGAGCGTGCGCCGGATGCGTGCCGTCGTCGACGAGCTGACCCGCGGGACCCGTCCGTGAGCGGCCCGGTGGCCGCCGTACCCGCTGGCCCGAATACCGGACCGCACCCCGAACCGAAGACCGGCCCGGACACCGACCAGCCGTCGGGTCCGCAGGCAGGCCCCGCCCCCTGGGACCTCGTCGTCGTCGGCGGAGGCACCGCCGGCCTCGTCGGCGCCAAGACCGCGGCCCGGTTCGGGGCCTCGGTGCTGCTCGTGGAGAGCGCGCGGACCGGGGGCGACTGCCTGTGGACCGGCTGCGTGCCGTCGAAGTCCCTGCTCGCCGCCGCCGACGTGGCCGCGACGGCGCGTGCCGGGGCGGCGCTCGGGGTCACCGCGGACGTCGAGGTCGACTTCGGCGCGGTGATGGACCACGTGCGCGCCGCGATCGCCCACATCGCCCCGGTGGACTCACCCGAGGCGACCGAGTCCGAGGGGGTGAGCGTCCTCTCCGGGCGCGCCCGCTTCACCGGCCCCCGGCGCCTGGTGGTCGACGGGCGCGAGATCGCCTTCACCCAGGCGCTGGTCGCCACCGGCGCCGCCCCGGTGCTGCCGCCCGTCCCGGGCCTGGACGCGGTCGAGGTGCTCACCAGCGAGACCGTGTGGGACCTGGAGGAGCTGCCGCCCGACCTCGTGGTGCTCGGTGGGGGCAGCATCGGTTGCGAGCTGGGCCAGGCGTTCGCCCGGCTCGGGTCGCACGTGACCCTGGTCGAGGGGGCCCCGCGGCTGCTGCCGCGCGAGGACGAGGACGCGGCCGCGCTCGTCGCCGCCGCGCTGGTCACCGACGGCGCCGAGGTGCTGACCGGAGCCAAGGTGGTCGAGGTGGTCCCGGCCGATGGGACCGCCGAGACCGGGTCGACCTCCGCCGGTTGCCTGCGGCTCGCGGACGGCACCCGGGTTGCCTTCAGCCACCTGCTCGTCGCGGTGGGTCGCTCACCGCGCACCTCCGACCTCGGGCTCGACTCGGCCGGGGTGGAGGTCGACGACCACGGCTTCGTGCGGGTCGACGCCCGGCTGCGCACCACCAACGAGCGCATCTGGGCCGCCGGCGACCTCACCGGTCATCCGCAGTTCACCCACACCGCCGGCGTGCACGGGAGCCTGGCCGCGGGCAACGCCGTGCTCGGCGTACGGCGCACGGTCGACACGACCGCGGTCCCCCGCGTGACCTACACCCAGCCCGAGGTCGCAGCGGTGGGAGTCGGGACCCAGGACCCCGCGGACGGGCTGCGGGTGCTGACCTGGCAGCACACCCACGTCGACCGCGCGGTGACCGAGTCGAGGACGTCGGGCTTCACCCGGATCACCGTCGACCGGCGCGGCCGCGTCCTCGGCGCCACCGTGGTGGGCCCGCGCGCCGGGGAGACCCTCGGTGAGCTGACCCTGGCGGTCAAGCAGGGGTTGCGGACGCGCGACCTCGCCGCGGTCACCCACGCCTACCCCACCTGGAACGACGGCGCGTGGAACGTCAGCGTCGCCGACGTACGTCACCAGCTCGAGCGGCCGGGTCCGGTGGCCACGGCGATCGGCGCGCTGTCGTCCTCGCGTCGCTGGTGGCTGCGTCGCCGGGACCGGTGAGCACGTCGGTGCCCTGCGGCGTACGTGCAGTGCCCGCTCGGCGTCGCACGGCGTGCATGCAGTGCCCGCTCGGCGCCCTCACGCGTGCACGCAGTGCCCGCTCGGCGTCGTACGGCGTGCATGTAGTGCCCGCTCGGCGCGGTCAGGGTGGGGGTGAGCGCAGCAGGCGGTGGCCGGTGACGATGCGCTGGACCGCGCTCAGGCCGACCACCACCGCCCACACCGCGGCCACGAGCTCCGCGTGGGCCGGCAGCAGCAGCCAGACCGAGTGCACCAGCACCGTCTCGGTGCCCTCGGCCAGCCCGGTGAGGAAGCTGAACGAGCGGCCGTCGTCGACGCGGCGTCCGCTGCGCTCGGCCGCCGAGGAGTACGCCAGGAACGCCGTGCCGTTGACGTAGTAGGCGAGCAGCACGGCCGCGAACGGCTCCCACGCCGCGCCCTCCCCGCGGGTCACCCCGACCGCGACGCCGAGCACGGTGGCGCCGTAGACCAGGAAGTCCGCGGTGATGTCGAGGAAACCGCCCGCCGTGGACTCTCCCGCTCCGTCCCGATACTCGCCCCCGTCATCGACGCCGTGCCCGTCCACGGCCCTCCGGCGACGGCGCGCCAGCGGGCCGTCCAACCCGTCCAGGAGCCGGGAGAGCAGCCACAGCCCCAGCGACCAGCCCCAGAGCTGCGCCGCGGCGGTGCCGGCGCTGGCCAGGCCGCTGACCAGGCCGAGCAGGGTGAGCCGGTCGGGCGTGACCCAGGACCGGTCCAGCACCGCGGCAGCGCGGTCCAGCCCCGGGCCGAGGAGGGTGCGCATCCGGGCGTCGAGCATCAGGACTCCTCCCGGTCGGCAGCCGGCTCGCCCGGACGGCTTTCGGACTCGGCATCCACCTGCCGGGCGAGCACGCGACGCCCCAGGACGACCCCACCCACACCGAGCACCACGGCGACCGCGGTCCAGCCGAACAGCACCCACGGGTCGGCGCCCCACGCACCCAGCGCCGCGTAGCTGAGGCTTCCCGGCAGCATGCCGATCGCACTGCCCAGCGCGAAGTCGCGGCGACGGACGCCGCTGACCGCCGCGCCGTAGTTGATCGCGGTGTACGGCAGCACCGGGATCAGCCGCACGGTGAGCACCGCGCCCAGGCCGTGGTCGCGGAGCAGCGCGTCGAGCCGGGCGAGGCGGCCGCGCACCAGCCGGTCCACCGCGTCGCGGCCCAGCCAGCCCCCGACCTCGAAGGCCACCACCGCACCGACCAGCGCGCCGAGCAGGGAGAGCGCCGCTCCCACCCACCAGCCGAACAGCAGCCCACCCAGCGCGGTCATCGCCCCCTTGGGCGCCGGCAGCAGGGCGAGCACTGCGTAGCCGCCGACGAAGACGACCCAGCCGACGCGGCCGGCGTCGTCGACCCGGGAGCGCAGCTCGGCGACATCGGGCAATCCGTCCGCGCGGCCGAGTACGAACAACCCGACGAGCGCCGCGACCAGGACGGCGACGCGCAGCACCGCGCCCCGGCGCCCTCGCACCGATCTGCGGGGGGCGGGGGCGGAGGTCGAGGTCTCCGGTTGCTCATCCACGATGTGGGAAGCCTCCGAGGACTCCACCGTGTTCCCTCAGTGCCACGTCCACCTCGTCCCGACCCGAAAGGCCCCCCGTGCGACAGCCCCTCGCCCGCCTGGCACTCCTGGCGGTCCTGGCCCTGCTCGGCACGGCCTGCACCTCCACCTCGGCCACGTCCGGCCCCGTGGCCGACAAGCCGTGGAAGCAGATCGTCGCAGATGCCGACGGGCAGGTCGTGGACCTGTGGATGTACGGCGGGGACGAGCGGGGCAACGCCTACGTCGACGACGTGCTCGCACCGGCGGCGGCGGAGCTCGGCGTCGAGCTGCGTCGCGTGCCGATCGCGGACACCAAGGAGGCGCTGCGCCGCATGCTCGCCGAGAAGGCCGCGGGCGAGACGTCCGGCAAGGTCGACCTCGTCTGGGTCAACGGCGACAACTTCGCCACCGGGCGCCAGGCCGACGCGTGGTGGTGCGGCTGGTCGCAGAAGCTGCCGAACACGCGGTACGTCGCCGAGGACGACCCCCTGGTCCGCGAGGACTTCGGCACCGCGGTCGACGGCTGCGAGTCGCCGTGGCACAAGGCCCAGTTCACCTTCGTCTACGACTCCGCGCGCGTCGACGACCCGCCGCGCACGTTCGAGGAGCTGCTGGCGTGGGCGGAGGCGCACCCGGGACGCTTCACCTATCCCGCTCCCCCGGACTTCACCGGCTCGGTCTTCGTCCGCCAGGCGCTGTACGCGCTCTCCGGCGGCGCCGAGGAGGTCCCGGCCGGCTACTCCGAGTCCGTCGCCGAGCAGCTGACCCCCGGTCTGTGGCAGCGGCTGGAGGAGCTGGAGCCGTCGCTGTGGCGTGAGGGTCGCACCTATCCGCGCGACGTCGCCGCCCTCGACCGGTTGTACGCCGACGGCGAGGTCGACCTCACCATGACCTACGGTCCGGCCACCCTGACCGGGCTGGTGGCCGACGGGAGCTTCCCCTCGACCACGCGCGTCCTCCCCCTCGAGGACGGCACCGTCGGCAACGCCAGCTTCCTCGGCATCCCGGCCACCTCGGGTGACCGGGACGGGGCCATGGTCGTGGCGAACCTGGCGCTCTCACCGGCCCAGCAGGCGGCCAAGGCCGATCCCGGGGTGTGGGGCCAGTTCACGGTCCTCGACACCGACCTGCTCCCCGAGGCCGACCGGGCCCGGTTCACCGACCTGCCGAGCTCGCCGGTGGTCCCGTCGTACGACGTGCTCTCCCGCAACGCCCTGCCCGAGCTCGCCTCGGACTGGGTGGGTCCCCTCGACGACGGGTGGCGCCGGCAGGTCCTCGGCGCCGGGTCGTGAACCTCCGCGCCGCACCGGCGGTGGCCCTGGTGGTGCTGGTCACCGGGGCGGCCCTCGGGACGGTCGCCGCCACCAGCCTGGGTCTCCTTCCCCTCTTCGGGCCGGCCGGCGTCTCCACGGAGGGCTACACCTCGGCGGGCGGTGACCTCGCCCTGGCCGTGCGCGAGACCCTCGTCATCGCCACGGCCGCGACGGCGCTGGCCGCCGGGCTGGGTCTCCTGGTCGGCACCGTCGTCCTGCTCGTGCCGCGTCACCGGTGGCTGGTCGCCGGCCTGGCAGCGGTGGTGGTGACCGTGCCGCACCTGGTCGGCGCCGCGAGCGTCGACCTGCTCCTCGGCGACAGCGGGGTGCTGCCCCGCCTCCTCGGCGTCGGTCCCGGCAGCTGGCCCGACCTGGTGGGCGGGGCCTGGCCGGTGGCGACGGTGCTGGAGTTCGCCTGGAAGGAGTCCGCCTTCGTCGCGCTGGTCCTCGTCGCCACCGTGGGCCCGCGGCTGCGCGACCTGCTCGAGGTCGCCGCCGTGCTCGGCGCCGGGCCGTGGCAGCGGTGGACGCGCGTGCTGGTGCCGGCCTCGCTGCCCGCCCTGTCGGGTGCCTCGGTGATCGTCTTCGTCTACACCGTCGGGTCCTACGAGGTGCCCTGGCTGCTCGGCCGGGCGTTCCCCGAGCCGCTGCCGGTGATGGCGTTCCGCCTCTTCGGCTCGATCGACCTCGCCGCTCGCCCGCAGGCCGCGGCCACCGCCCTGGTCGGCGTGGGAGTGGCCGTCGCCGCCGTGGCTGCGGCCGCGGCGGTCCTGCCGGCATCACGACGGGTGCGCGCGATGGGCCGGCGGTGAGCGCGGTGGTGCGCGCCGGCGCGAGCCCGGGGACGAGTTCCGGCCCGGCGGCGGGCGCCGGTCCTGCACCGGCCGTACCCCGACGATCCCGTGACCGGCCGGGACCATGGGGC
Organism: uncultured Actinomycetota bacterium; assembly: GCA_963815595.1. Taxonomy (GTDB): domain Bacteria; phylum Actinomycetota; class Actinomycetes; order Propionibacteriales; family Nocardioidaceae; genus Marmoricola. Next base: position 117,012 of record CAWFHA010000002.1, read on the forward strand.
CGGGTGGGCGCCGGCCTGGCCGTCCTCTGGCTGGCCGCACCACTGGTGCCGCTGGTGCTGTGGGCCTTCGCCACCCGGTGGTCGGTGCCGTCCGCGATCCCGCAGGAGTGGGGCCTCGGCGGCTGGGACAGTGCGGCCGCTGCGGGTCTGCCGGCGGCCGCGGTGCGCTCGCTCGCGCTCGGCGTGCTGGTGGCTGCGGTGGCGACCCCGCTGGGGATGATGGCCGGCCGCGCGCTCGGGTGGCGCGAGGTGCGCCGGCCAGGCGTCGTCGCCCTGGTCCTGCTCGCTCCGGTGGTGCTCCCCCCGTTCGCGGTGTCGATGGGGCTCGACGTGCTGATCCTCCGGCTCGGCCTCCCCGACGTCGTGGCGGTGCTGCTCGTCCTGTCGGTCTTCGCGCTGCCCTACACCTCCTACACGATGCGGGCGGCGTACCGCAGCGTCGACGCCGGGCTGGAGGAGCAGGCCCGGATGCTCGGCGCCTCGGCCCGGCAGGCCCGCTGGCGGGCGACCCTGCCCGCCGTGCGCTCCGGCATCGCGGTCTCGGCGGGACTGGCGTTCCTCGTGGGGTGGGGCGACTACGTGGTCACGCTCCTGATCGGCGGTGGCCAGCTGCTCACCGTGCCGGTCCTGATCGGTTCCACGGCCGCCGGCACGGGACGCGAGGCCACGGTCGCGGCACTGTCCCTGGCCAGCGTGCTGCCACCGGTGGTGGCGCTGCTGCTGGCCCGCTGGTGGGTACGACGAGAGGGCCGGCCGGTCCCGGACGGAGAGGACGCCCGATGAGCGCTCTGCACCTGGAGCAGGTGAGCCACCGCTACCCGGGGGCGACCTCGCACACCCTCGACGCGGTCGACCTGGCCGTCGAGCCGGGCGAGATGCTGTCCGTGGTCGGGCCCTCCGGCTCGGGCAAGTCGACCCTCCTGCGCGTGGCCGCCGGCCTCGCCGAGCCCGACTCCGGCCGGATCCTGGTCGGCGGCCACGACGTGACCGCCCGGCCCGCGGAGCAGCGCGGGATCACCGCGATGTTCCAGCACCCGCACCTCTTCACCCACCTCTCCGTGCTCGACAACGTCGCCTTCGGCCCTCGCCTGCGAGGGGCGTCCCGCCGGGAGGCCCGGGAGACCGCGCGTCGCTACCTGGCCCTGGTGCACCTCGAGCACCTCGGCGCACGCCGTTCGCGCCAGCTCTCCGGAGGACAGCAGCAGCGGGTGGCCCTGGCCCGCGCGCTCGCCACCGAGGAGCAGGTGCTGCTGCTCGACGAGCCGTTCAGCGCACTCGACGCCGGACTGCGTCGCTCGATGCACGACCTCCTCGAGGAGGTCCGAGCGGCGCTGGCGCCGACCGTGGTGATGGTCACCCACGACCTCGACGAGGCGGCGCTCGCCGACCGGGTCGCGGTCATCGACCACGGCCGGCTCCCCCAGGTCGGCACCGTCTCGTCGCTCTACCGGCGGCCGGCGTCGGTGATGGTCGCCCGGCTCCTCGGCGGCTTCAACGAGATCGACGGCCTCGTGCGGGACCAGTCCCGGGAGGCCACGCACACCTCCCCCTGGGGCGAGGCGCCCCTCCCCGGCTCCTGCGCCGCCCGGGGACGCGCCACGCTACTCGTCCGCCGGGAGCAGCTGCTGCTGGAGCCGGGTGCTCGGGCCGACGGGGCCGACGACCTGACCGGCGCCGGGGCCCTCGTCCGGGTGGTCGGGGTCACCCGCGCCGGACCACGGCAGGTGGCCTCGGTCGAGCGGCTCGGCGGCGCCACCGGCGCGTCCGCGGGGCGCCTGGAGGTCGAGCTCCCCCTCGGCACGGAGGTGGGCCCCGGACAGGTGCACCGGGTGCGGCTGGACCCGCGCCACGGCGTCTGGGCGGTGTCCGCAGGGACGACCCACGACGGCGTCCCCGCCGGGGCTCCGGCCTGACTCCGGCCTGACTCCGTCCCGACTCAGGCCCGACTCAGGCCCGACCGCTCAGGTGCCCGCAGGCGCGGCCCCGCGCCGCAGCGTCGGCAGGGGCAGCAGCGTGCGCAACCGCACGTTCTCGTCCGGGTCGAGCACCGAGTGCTGCGCGCAGGCGGGCACCAGCTCTCCGGTCTCGGGATGCGCCATGTGGTAGCTGCAGGCCGCGAGCCGCTCCTGGGTGTCCCGCACCCGCGGGTCCTCGGCCACGACCCCTCGGCGCATCAGCTCCCACGCGGGGCGCACGTCACCGGCGTCCATGAAGGCGTGCACCACGAGTGTCAGCGGACGGACCCGGCCCCGGCCCGCGCAGCCGAGCGCGTGCCGGAGACCTCCCGAACGGCGTACCGCCCGGCTCACCCACCCCGATCGCGACCAGCGCGTGGGTGGGGTGCCGGACGAGGGCGGCGGCCACCCGCGCAGCGACCCGGCCCGGTCGCGAGGCGTCGAGCCCGAACCCGCCGTACCGCTGCAGGCAGAGGTCGCGGACAGCGAGGTCACCGGGCGAGTCCGGGTCGACGGCCGGGATCCACCGCTCGCCGACGAGCAGCCCGAAGGCGGTCCGGTTGCAGCGCGGGTCGCCCACCTGGAGGGGTTGCCAGGCCAGCCGCTGTCCCATGCCGGACTCGATCTCCTCCCACAGCTCGTCCATCCCGACGCCACCGGCGCCGCCGGCACCTGCCTCGTCGCGGGGCCACCGGCGCTCGTCCCCGATCCTGGCCGCGGGCTGGAAGGACATCAGCGCGAACCCCATCGTGCGCACCGCCCGCACCACCTCGGCGACCTCGGCGAGGTTGCCCCGGGTCACGGTCATGTTGTGCGCCAGGTAGGAGCGCACTCCTGTACGGCGACGCAGCTCGGCGAACCGCGCCACGAACTCCCGCCGGAACGGATGCAGCTCGGCCTCCGAGCGGGGCCGCACGACTCCGCGCCGACCACGCATCAAGGAGTCGAAGTGACCCGCGAAGGAGATCCGGGGCAGGCGCACGAGCCCGTCGGGACCGTGGACCAGCGCCTCGAGGTAGTCGAGGTCGAAGTCGCCGTGGGTCATCGACATCGGCTCGCGACCCGCGGCGCGCATGGCCAGCAGGGTGGCGGCGTGGTCGTCGGGTTCGAGGAGGGAGACCTCGCCGCCGATCAGCTGGGCGTGCGCCCGTGGCCCGCGCCGCTCGGCCAGGTAGTCCAGCTGCCGACCCACCTCGGCGAGGGTGTGGGCCCCGTCGACGCGCACCCGGTTGGCCTCCGCGGAGTGGTAGCAGGGCGAGCAGGTCAGGTTGCACCGCGGAAAGACGCCGTGGGTGCCCTCGCAGCCGACGCCGATCCGGCCCAGCACCTGCTCCGGGGTCCGCACGTGCTCGGGCAGCTCGGCCCACCGCACCCGCAGGGCCGCGCGCACCAGCTCACGCCGCGAGGCTCCGCGGGACCGCCCGCGCAGCCGGCTCCATCGGGAGGTCGGCGGGGTGCGCACGGCCTCATCCTCCCTCGTACAGCCTGAGCAGCGTCCTCACCGTCGTCGAGCGCGCCGAGGACGGCCGCCGTTGTGTGAGCGCGCTCACCGACCCGGCTTCACAGACCGGCCTAGGTTGGTGGAATGACCCGCCTCGTCTCCCTCGTCGTGCTGCTCGTCGTCCTCGCCGGCTGCGGCAGCGCCGAGACCGAGACCTCCACCACGGCCGGGTCACAGGCACGCTCGGACACCGGTTCGGACACCGGTTCGGACACCGGTTCGGACATCGGCTCGGACACGAGCGCCACCCCCACGGCGCTGGACTTCACGGCCACCACCGTCGCCGGGAAGAGCTTCGAGGGCAGCAGCCTGGCCGGCCGGCCGGTGGTGTTCTGGTTCTGGGCTCCGTGGTGCTCGACGTGCCGCGCCCAGGCCCCCGGCGTGCAGAGCCTCGCGGAGAAGTACGGCGACAAGGTCTCCGTGGTCGGTGTCGGCGGGCTCTCCGACAAGGACGCCATCACCGACTACGCCGAGGAGATCACCGGGTTCACCCAGCTGGTCGACCCCGAGGGCGCGGTGTGGCGCACGCTGGGCGTGGAGGCCCAGAGCACCTACCTGGTGCTGGACTCGGCGGGGGCCACGGTCGAACAGGGCTACCTCGACGACGACGACCTCGTCGGCATCGTCGACGAGCTCGCCGGCTGAGATGTCCGAGAGCCTGCTGGCGCTGGCTCTCGGAGCCGGGCTGCTGGCCGCCGTCAACCCGTGCGGGTTCGCGCTGCTGCCGGCGTACCTCTCCCTGCTGGTGCTGGGGGACCGCACCTCCACCCGTGGTCAGGCGGTGGTGCGGGCGATCTGGCTCTCGGCGTCGATGACGCTCGGCTTCGCCGGCGTGTTCGCCGTCTTCGGCCTGGCCATCGCTCCCGCGGCGTCGGGCGTCCAGCGCTACCTGCCCTGGTTCACCATCGTGCTGGGTGTCGTGCTCGCCCTGGTCGGCTTGCTGGTGCTGGCCGGCCGGCAGGTGCCGGTGCCACGATTCCGCTCCCGCGGGGGCGCCCGGCCGCTCACCGCCTCGTTCGGCTCGATGGTGGGCTTCGGAGCCGGCTACGCGGTGGCGTCGCTGTCCTGCACGATCGCGCCGTTCCTGGCCGTGGTCGTGGCCGGGTTCCGCACGGACTCCGTCGGCGTCGGGGTGGGGCTGTTCCTGGCCTACGCGGCGGGCATGGGCGTGGTCGTGGCGACGGTGGCGATCGCCACGGCCCTGGCCCGCGACGGCGTGGTGCGCGGGCTGCGCCGCAGTGGCCGGTGGGTGTCCCGCGCCAGCGGCGCACTGCTGCTGGTCGCCGGCTCCTACGTCGCCTACTACGGCTGGTGGGAGGTCCGGGTCCTGGCCGGCGGCGACCCCGACGACGCGGTGATCTCGGCCGCCGCCTCCGTCCAGCGCACGCTGTCCTCGCTGGTGGAGTCACCGGGCGCGCTGGGCTGGCTGGTCGGCGGTCTGACCCTGGTCGCCCTGGCCCTCGTCGCCTCGTGGCGGAGCAGGCGGTCCGCATGAGCGTCCGCCCCGCTCCCGCGCGCCTCGCCCGGCTGACCGCCACGCTGGCCGTCGGGGTGCTGCTGCTGGGCGCCTGTGGTGGCGGGGATCCCGACGCGCCGGCCGGCGAGGCCCGGGCGTCCTCCCGGGCGCTCGACAACGTCACCGCCGACCCCCGCGAGGACACTGCCTCGGCCCTGGACGACATGCGCCAGCGCAGCTTCCCGGCCGCCCTGGTCGATCCCGACCAGATCCTGTCCGGCGGTCCGCCTCCCGACGGGATCCCCGCGATCGACTCCCCCCGCTTCGTCCGCGCGAGCGACGTCGACTGGCTCGGGGACGGTGAGCCGGTGCTCTCGCTCACCGTGGGCGAGGAGACCCGCGGCTATCCGCTGGAGGTGATGACCTACCACGAGATCGTCAACGACACCGTCGGCGAGGTGCCCGTCGCGGTGACCTACTGCCCGCTGTGCAACTCCGGGGTCGCCTTCCAGCGTCGTGCCGCGGGCCGGGTGCTCTCCTTCGGCACCTCGGGACGGCTGTTCAACGACAACCTGGTGATGTACGACCGGCAGACCGAGTCGCTGTGGCCGCAGCTGACCGGCACCGCCTCCATCGGGGTGCTCACCGGCACCCGGCTGACGCCGATCCCGATGGGCATCGTGGACTGGGCGCGGTTCGTCGAGGAGCATCCGGACGCGTGGGTGCTCAGCCGGGAGACCGGGTTCGACCGCCCCTACGGTCGCAACCCGTACGCCGGCTACGACCGCGAGGGCACCGACCCGCTGTTCCCGCTCTCGACCCCCACGGACCCCCGCCTGGGCGCCAAGGTCCGGGTCGTCGGGCTGGAGGCCGGCGAGGACTCCGTCGCGGTCGTCCGGAAGGAGCTGGCCTCGGCACGGGTGCTGACGGTCTCGTTGGGTGACCGCGACGTGGTGCTGTTCCATGCGCCGGGACAGCGCTCCGCCCTCGACGACCGGAGCATCGCCAGTGGCGCCGAGATCGGGTCGGTGGCCGCCTTCGACCCGACCCTCGACGGCGCGCAGCTGGAGTTCGAGGTCACGGGGGACGGCTTCGTGGACACCAGGACCGGCAGTCGGTGGGACCTCTCGGGTCGGGCCGTCTCGGGTCCCTCCGCCGGGTCCCGGCTCGAGCCCGTGCGGCACCTCGACACGTTCTGGTTCTCCTGGGTCGCCTTCCATCCGGACACGCGGCTGGTGCCGGCCGGTGGGGAGCAGGCTCCGTGACCACGACCGACCCGCCCGGCACGCGCACCTCACCGAGGCCGCGTCCGTTCCGCCCTTCCTTGTCCGGTCCCCTGCCCGCTGACACGATGGACGCAGATCCGCCGGTGCCCTGCCCGGGCCTCCGGCTCGAGCGCCTGGTCGGCCGGTCGGCTCCGCCGTGGTCGCCGGGCCGACGGGAGGACGAAGGTCGCATGGACCGCGTCACCGACAGCTCCGACGACCGCTGGTGCATGTCCGAGGTCGACATCTTCGCCGACCTCCAGCCCGCGGAGATGGACGCCCTCGGTGCCGCCGCGCCCATGCGCGAGTACCCCGCCGGCAGCCTGATCTTCTCCCCGCACCAGCCGGTGGAGCAGCTGTTCATCCTCAAGGGCGGCCGCGTGCGCATCTTCCGTGTCGCCCCCGACGGGCGCGCCCTGACCACGGCGGTGGTCACGCCCGGCACGATCTTCGGCGAGATGATCACCGTGGGTCAGCAGATGTACGACAACTTCGCCGAGGCGCTCGACGACGTGGCGGTGTGCGTGATGAGCGCCGAGCACGTGCGCACCCTCCTGCTGGGCGACCCCCGGATCGCGGCGCGCATCTCCGAGACGCTCGGCCGACGCCTGGCCCAGGTCGAGCGCCGGCTCAGCGACGCGGTCTTCAAGAGCGTGCCCGAACGCATCGCCGGGACCCTGCTGGTGATGGCCAGCACCCGCCCCCTCACCCGCAGCACGCAGGTCCACCTGACCCACGAGCAGCTGGCGGCGCTGGCGGGCACGACGCGGGAGACCACCACCAAGGTGCTCGGGGAGTACGCCGAGCAGGGGCTGATCTCCCTGGGTCGCGGGCGGGTCACCATCCTGCGTGCCGACGAGCTGGCCCGGGCCGCGGGCGACTGAGCCGACGGGTGGAGTAGCCCACGGCTCCGGCAGACGAGACCACCTCCAGGTCACAGAAGCCACCAAACCCAGCACTTCGCGACCTTCCGCGGGAGTCGACGACCGCGTTCCCGACCGTGGGGAGATCACGTCCACCGACGCGTTGCCCCGGTGTGCCCTGCGTCGCACAGTGACCTGAGGACCAGACCGAGGAGGCGCCTGACCATGCAGTGGATCGGACCGGGAGACGTGGAGTACGACGAGCGGCGCGAGCTGTTCAACTCGATGATCGACAAGCGCCCGCGGGTGATCGCGGCGTGCGAGAACGCCGACGACGTCAGGTCCGCGCTGGAACGGGCCCGGCGCGACGGCCTCGCGGTCGCCGTACGCTCCGGCGGCCACTCCGTGGCGGGCCTGTCCACCAACGACGACGGCCTGGTCGTCGACGTACGCCCGATGAAGGCCGTCGAGATCGACCCCGCGACCCGCCGGGCCCGGGTCGGCGCGGGCTGCACCTGGGGTGAGTTCGACGCCGTGGCCCAGGAGCACGGCCTGGCCACCACGGGCGGCCGGGTGTCCACGACCGGGGTGGTCGGCCTGACCCTGGGTGGGGGCTCGGGATGGCTGGAGCGCAAGCACGGCCTGAGCTGCGACAACCTGGTCGCGGTCGAGCTCGTCACCGCTGACGGCCACGAGGTGCGCGCCGACGAGCACCAGCACCAGGACCTGCTGTGGGCCTGCAAGGGCGGCGGCGGGAACTTCGGGGTGGTCACGACGATGGAGTTCGAGCTGCACCCCGTCGGTCCCACCGTGCTGGGCGGGTTGCTCGCCTGGCCGCTCGAGCGTGGCGCGGAGATCGCGCCGGCGTTCCGCGACTGGGCCGGCGACGCGGCCGAGGAGCTCGGTGCCGCGCTGGCGGTGATCAACGGACCGCCCGAGGAGTTCGTGCCCCAGCACCTGCAGGGCCAGCCGATGGTGGCGGTCGCGGCGCTGTGGACCGGCGGTGAGTCCGAGGGGGCCGAGGTGATGCAGGTGATGCGCGACCTGGGTCCCGACCTGGACGTGGTGGGACCGATGCCCTACACCCAGCTCCAGTCGATGATCGACGACCCGCCGGGCCTGCGGCAGTACTGGAGCGCGGACTACCACGACTCGTTCACCGACGAGGCGCTCACGGTCTTCCTCGACGGCGGCCGTCGACGTCCGTCACCCCTGTCCCAGCACCTGCTGCTGCCGTGGGGCGGTGCGCTGAGCCGGATCCCGGAGGACTCGACCCCGTTGAGCCAGCGGGGCGCACGCTGGGTCAGTCACCCGTTCGCGACCTGGGAGGACCCGGCCGAGGACGAGGCGAACATCGCCTGGGTGCGCGACTTCCGGGCAGCGAACGCGCCGTTCACCAGCGGCGGGGTCTACCTCAACTTCATCGGCGACGAGGGCGAGGCGCGCATCGTCGCGGCGTACGGCGCGGAGAAGCTCGGCCGCCTCGGGGCGATCAAGGCGGAGTACGACCCGCACAACGTCTTCGCCGGCAACCAGAACATCCGGCCGAAGGTGTCCGCCTGACGGGCCCCCTGACCACCCGGCAGTCGGTGGACCTGTCGGTGCCCGGTGCCAGGATCGCGCCATGACCATGCACCCGCTGCGCGCCGAGCTGTGGGAGCACTCCCCGGGCGAGCCGGGGTCGTGGCACTTCGTCACGGTCCCGGCCGACCTGGCCGAGGAGCTCACCCTCGAGTCCGGCCCGCCGGCCGGGTTCGGCAGCGTCCGGGTCGAGGTCCGGGTGGGTGGCACCACCTGGCGCACGTCCATCTTCCCCAACAGCGACGGCACCTACGTGCTCCCCGTCAAGAAGGCCGTACGTCGGGCCGAGGACCTGCACGCCGGCATGGCCTGCGAGCTCGTGCTCGAGGTGCTCAGCGAGCGGGACGATCACGTCTTCGCCCGGCTACGGCTCGACGTTGTGGTCCTGCCCCAACGCGCCTCACCGCTCACGCACCCCGCCCCGCTTCCGATGACCTGCCTGCGTCGGCAACGGTACGGGCCAGCATCCGGCCGTCCAGACCATGCGCCATCACACCGTCCCGCCCGGCGAGGCTCTCGGCGGCGACCAGGGCATTGATGATCGATTCCTCCGTTGCCTCGATGACCGCGTCGTACAACGGGTCGAGGTGCGTGTTCGACACCATGGCCAGAGGAACCTCGAACGGGGGTTGCTCGGCGCCGTAGTCCCCGTTCGGCAACCCACGGTTGCCGGTGGAGAAGGCCAGGAAGATGTCTCCCGACCAGTTCTCACCCGCTCCCCCCGTCCGCCCCACGCCGAGACCGGCTCGCTGCGCGAGTGCCGTGCACTGATGCGGCAGCAAAGGTGCATCCGTCGCGACAACCACGACGATGGAGCCACCACCCGAGCGTCCGGCCGGCAGACCGGGCACTACCGGTTCGGGAACGACCTCGTCGGTGATGACGCGGCCGACCTGCACACCGTCCACAGTCAGACGCTCGCGTCGACCGTGGTTGGCCTGCACCAGAACTCCGACTGTGTAACCCCCGGCATCGTCCGGAAGTCTTCGCGACGCGGTGCCAGTCCCTCCCTTGAAGCCGTGGCAGATCATGCCCGTCCCACCACCCGTGCTTCCCTCCATGACGGGTCCGTCAGTCGCGCTGTTCAGAGCCTGCCGTGCGTGGGCGGGGGTGAGATGGCCACCGTTGATGTCGTTCAGGACCCCGTCCCAGGTCTCGGCGACGACCGGAAGACGCCAGAATGCCTCCCCCGGTGGCCGGCTCTCGGCCTCGACGGAGATCAGCCCGTCACGGATCACCCCCACCGAATGAGTGGAGGTGATCGCGACCGGCGACATCAACAACCCCGACTCGCGCAACCACGCGAGACCGGTGAGCTCCCCGTTGCCGTTCAGAGCGTGGACGCCCGCGAAGACTGGTTGCTGCCACGCCGGCTCCGGCCGCGGGACGATGACGGTCACCCCCGTCCGCACGGGTCCGTGCCCGACGTGGAGCGGGCCCTCCCCCTCGACCAACGTCACCTGGCCGACCCGGACCCCGGGGACGTCGGTGATCGCGTTCCGGGGCCCGGGACGGCCAGTGCCGAATCCGATCCCGAGATCTCTTGCCCGGGTGGTCACCGCGTCTGGTGCCCGCTCTGCGTCACCGGGTCATGAGCCCCAGGCGAGTAGAGCGCGCCCCCATGCTCATCTCCCTCGGCCAGCGAGGTACCGATGGCGTCCAGCGCCTCGGGGCGCCGCGACTTCGTGTAGGCCAAGAACACCAGCCCGAGCACGATCCAGCCGAGGTAGACGAAGGGCAGCACCCCGTAGATCCCGTCCTGCAAGGGCCACACGGTCTTGTACAGCGGGTAGAGGAAGATCAGTGAGCCAGCTGCGCCGAGCACCCCGTGCCTGAACCAGTGGAACTCGCCGATGCTGCGCATGAACCGGATCATCCCCGCGTTGGTGAAGATGTAGGACACCAGGAAGGCGATGGAGATGAGGAAACCGAAGTAACCCCACACGTTGAACGGCCCCACAGCGAACGCGAGCGGTACGCCCAGCCCAATCGAGACGGCACCCATCACGAAGATGGCGCGGTGGGGGGTCGATCGGTGCGAGACCCCGCCCAGCCATCCGGGCAACACACCTTCGCGACCCAGGGTGTAGAGAACCCGTGCCCCCGCGATGAAGGCGGTCTGGCTGAACGCGAGAATGCTGCTCAGCGTGGCGATGACCACGATCGTGAGACCGAATTCGCCCCAGTAGTTCGCGGCAATGGTCTGCAGGGGCGCCGGGTCCTCCCCGAATGCCACCATGTCGTTGATGCCATAGCCGTAGACCATGGCGTAGCTGACCAGGATGTAGAAGATCGGCACCAGCACCGCGGCGACCCACAACCCGCGCGGGATACCGCGCCGGGGGTCCTTGACTTCCTGACCGAGGGTCGAGCCCTCCTCGATCCCCACGTGCGAGAGGACCGCATACGTCATCGCCAGTCCGATGCCTCCCCATCCCAGAGCACCGGCAGCGCCCGGGGTGAAGGGCTCGACCCCCAGGGAGCTGCCGTCAGTGGGGCCGGTGAAGACGATGTAGAGCGCCAGTGCCAGAAGCACCACGACCTCGATGGCAAGCAGGGTCAGCGCGGCGTGGAGCGACTGGCTGATCCCGAGGTAGGCCAGGATCGTCACGTATGTCAGCGCTGCTGCGGTGAACACCCACCACGGCACGTTGAGCCCGAACTGGGTGTCGAGCCACTGCTCGACCCACCCGCCGAAGACCGCGAAGCCGGCAGCGGAGAAGACCATGTAGGCGCCGATGAACGTCCATCCGTACACGAAGCCGACCTGCTTGCCCCACGCCCGCGAGTTCCAGGTGTACAGGCCACCTGAGGTGGGAAGCCGCTTGGAGAACTCAGCGAAGGTGTTGACCAGCAACAGCACACCCGGCCACACGATGACGAAGGCGAGCACGAGGGCGGAACCAGCGAAGGCCCCCATGAACTGGAGGTTGAGTGCGATCACCGAGGCAGGCCCACAGCCCGCGATGGAGAGGATCGCGACCTGCTTCCAGTCGATCGCGTCGCGGCGGAGACCGCCGCGGGTGTTCGAAGAACCCGGCTGCGCGGTCCCTCCTGGCGAACCGGCGGATGCGCCGGGTGTCGTGCTGTCAGATGCGGTTGTCATGTGAACCACCCTTGGTTGCGTTCGGGAGCGAGCTCGTGAGTCGGTGAGGACAGCGGCACGGTCAGCGCTTCACGACGTCCCTCCCCTCGATTGCTGAACCCTGAGCGCGCCCCGAAGCGCATGTGCCGCTTGCTCCACGCCCATGCGCGCGCTCTCGAAGACCTGGGGGAACTGGACGAACCCGTGGATGGCACCCGCGTGCACGTGGGTGGTTGTGGGCACCCGTGCCTCGCGTAGAGCGCGGGCGAAAGCAAGACCCTGGCGCGCGATCGGATCGCACTCCGCGAGAATCAGCACCACCTCCGGCAACCCGCTGAGATCAGCGCAGTCCAGCGGTGAGGCATCCGCTCGGCTCCGGTCCTCGAGGTTCGGCAGGTAGTGCGCCTGATGCCACGCGAGCTCATCGCGCGAGAGCACCACGCCGTCGTAGTCGGGGTCGACCCCTAGGCACAGGTCGGTGGTGGTCACCGGGTAGAAGAGGATGAGAAGTCTGAGTGCCGGACCATGCAGCAGCTCAGAGGCGCGGAGGGCTAGGGCGATCGCGAGGTTGCCGCCGGCGCTGTCTCCGGAGACCGCCGCGCGTGAGACGTCGAGCTCGTATGCCTCGGCGTTGCCCACCGTCCATCGCAGGGCGGACAAGGCGTCCTCCACGGCAGCCGGGTAGGGGTACTCGGGTGCGAGTCGGTAGTCGACGCTGAGCACCGCGCAGCCACTACTGAGCGCAAGGGCCCGGCACAGGTGGTCATGGGTGTCGACACTCCCCACGACCCATCCACCACCGTGGAAGAACAGGACGACGGGCAACACCCCCGGCGCGGGACGGTAGAGGCGACCCCGGACGCCATCGTCGATGCGCACGTCATCGATCTGGTGGAGCGGCTGCGGATCGCCGGACCTGGCCGACTCCTGCTCGAAGACCGACCGTGCCCGGTCGGGAGACATCGCGTGCAGACTTGGTCGGATGCGCCGCGCGCTGGTCCGCATGTACGCCGCGGCCTCACGGCTCAGCGCCGCAGACATCACAGGGCCTCGAGGTATCGGGCGACTTCCCAGTCAGTGACTGCGACAGCCTGCGCCCTCAGCTCGGAGCGTTTCATCTCCAGGAAGTGGCCGACGAAGTCGTCCCCGAACCAGGTCCGAGCCACCTCACTCGCCTCGAGCAGGTCGAGCGCTTCGCCGAGGCTCGTGGGCAGCACCGGAACCCGGCCGGCGGGGAGGTCGTAGATGTCGACGTCGAGCAGGTCTGGCGGTTCCATCTCTGCCGAGATCCCGTGCAAACCGCCCGCCAAGAGCGCAGCGGTGGCGAGGTACGGGTTGGCGTCACCGCCGGGTTGTCGGTGCTCGAGACGGGTGCCGTGGTCACCTTCGCAGATGGCTCGCAGGCCGGCGGACCGGTTGTCGAGGCCCCACGTCGCCGTCGTTCCTGCCCAGGAGTAGGGCACGAAACGCCGGTAGGAGTTCGGAGTCGGAGCCATCAACGCGGTGAACTCGGCCATGGTGGCGAGGACTCCAGCCGCAAAGTGCCGCATGACCTTCGAGATCTTGGATGGATCAGCGGGATCGTGAAAACAGCCGACACCGTTCTCATCGCGCAGACTGACGTGCAAGTGACAGCTGTTTCCGGCCCAGTCACTGTTGGGCTTCGCCATGAAGGTTGCGAGCAGGTCGTGTTTCGCTGCCACCTCCTTGACACCGGACTTGAACAAGAACGCGTCATCGGCCGCCTCCAGGCTCGGGCCGTAATTCATCGTGATCTCGAACTGCCCCGGACCGGTCTCGGGATTGCACGCCTCGATGGGAAGCCCGTACTCGAGCATCTGCTCTCGGATGATCGCGGCGATGTCCTCTTGGTGCGAGCCGAGCACGACACCGTAGGTGCTGGGGCGTTCCTGGAGCGGCACCAGCTCATCGGGACGCTTGTGATGGAGCGTGCCGACCTGCTCGCGCAACAGGTAGAACTCGAGCTCCACGCGCACTCAACGGTTCGAAGCCCATCTGTCGGGTGCGCTCCACGACTCGCGCAAGCACGGAGCGCGGAGAGATGGGCACAGCTCCGCCGTCGTGCGGCAGGTGCCAGTCGCACAACAGCAATGCGGTGTCCTCGTGCCACGGAACCAGCCGCAGCGTGCCGGGATCCGGTCTGGCGAAGATGTCTGGGTATCCCTGGCTCTCGGTCGGGAAGTAGCCGGTGTGCCCCGCTGGGCGAGCGACCAGATCGGACTCGTCGACGTGCATCACCCAGAACACGTCGCACAGCGCCAACCCGTGCTCGAGGACCCTGGGCAGCTGGGAGATGGGAATGCGCTTGCCCCGCATGACCCCGTGCGTGTCGCTACCACCGAGGACGACGGTCCTGATCCCATGACGCCCCAAGCAGGCCATCACGTCCGGCTGTGCGCTGAGCTCTGCCTGCAGACCACTCATGCGTTCATCTCCTCCCTCGCAGCCTCGGAGACACGTCCCAGCAGGAAGCCCGCGTAGCCCCGTGCGACGACGTCGTCGCACTCCGCGCGGTACTGCCCGCAGCCCGCGACGTAGGGCATGAAGGTTCGCGGCTTGCCCGGAATGTTTGCTCCGACGTACCACGAACTCGCCTTGGGATAGAGCGTGCCGGCTGCGAGATCGGCGACGTGCTTCATCCACTCCTCCTCGGCCGCACGGGACGCTTCGATCCGATCCAGGTCGTGCGCACGTAGATGCGCAATGCAGTCGGCGACCCAGACCACGTGCTGCTCGATCGAGACGACCATGTTGCTGAGCACCGACGGACTACCGGGCCCGGTGATCATGAAGAGGTTCGGGAAGCCCGCTGACTGCAGACCGAGGTAGGTGCGTGGGCCGTGTGCCCATGCGTCGGTGAGCTTCTCGCCCTCGACTCCACGGATCTCGATCTCGGTGAGCGCGCCGGTGATGGCGTCGAACCCGATCGCGAAGACGATCATGTCGACGTCGATGTGACGATCACTCAGCTGTATACCGTCACGCGTCATGCCGCGAAGCGGGGTTGAACGCACATCGACGAGCTCGAGGTTGTCTCTGTTGTAGGTCTCGAAGTACCCGATGTCCGTGCACGTGCGCTTGGTGCCGATGTGGTGGGAGGGGCACAGCAGCTCGGCCACGTGGGGATCCTTGACGATGGCTCGGATCTTGTCGCGAGCGAAGTCCTGGGCCACCCTGTTGGCGTCCTCGTCGGTGAAGAAGTCAGTGAATCCGGAGGACAGAGCACTGATCCCACCTCGTTGCCACCCCTGCTCGAAACGCCGCTCACGCTCCTCCGGTGCCGCCTCGCGCGTGCGCTTCGTCGGAGGGTCGACCGGGACACCGCTGTCCGACTCCTCGCAGATGCGTCGTCGTTCGTGCCAGGAGCTGGACCAGCTGCGCCACTCGGCCTCGTCAACCGGGCGGTTGTGCGCGGGCATGCTGTAGTTGGGGGTGCGCTGGAGGACGTAGAGCTTGTCGGCTTGGTCGGCGATCCGGGGAATGGCCTGGATGCCTGAGGATCCGGTCCCGATGACAGCAACGACCTGGCCGGTGAAGTCCACAGGCTCGTGGGGCCAGTTGCCCGTGTGGAACCAACGCCCCTCGAAGTTCTCGAGGCCGGGAAACGAAGGTCGCTTGATGGTCGAAAGGCAGCCGCTGGCCATCACCAGGTAGGTAGCCGCCACACGTTCCCCGCTGTCACACGTGATCAGCCACCGGCGCTCGGCCTCGCTCCAGGTGGCCTTCACCACGCTCGTTTCGAAGTCGATGTCACGCCGCAGGTCGAGTCTGTCGGCGACGTGACCCAGGTAGTCCAGGATCTCCGGTTGCGTCGCGTAGCGCTCGCTCCACTGCCATTCCCTGAGCAAGTCCTCGTCGAAGGAGTAGCAGTAGTCGATGCTCTCGATGTCACAGCGCGCACCCGGGTACCGATTCCAGTACCACGTGCCGCCGACGTCGGTTGCGCGCTCGATCACCCGCACGCGCAACCCCTGCTCGCGCAACCGATGCAGCATGTAGAGCCCGGCGAACCCGGCTCCCACCACCACCACGTCGAAGTCTGTTGACGTGGGTTCGCTCCGGTCGGTGCGGCTCATGACACCTCCCGCTCCATCGGGGACGGCCGGCGCGCCTTGATCGAGAGCGCTGCTGTGAACGCCTCACGCACCTCTCCCCGTGACCACGGCTGCGGGGACATCGAGATGAAGTAGTCCTCCAGGGCCGCGTCGGTGAGTCGGTCCAGATCGTTCTCGGTGATACCGAGATCGGACAGCACCGGGAAGTCGAGGTCGCTCAGGATGCGCCTCACCTCGCGAACGGTTCTCGAACCGTCTCGGCTGCCGTCCTCTGGCACACCGAGCGCATCCGCAATCCGCTCGAGCTGCTCGGCGACGTGGTGGCGCTCTCGCTCGAGCGTCTCAGCCAGGACGAGACCAACGGTCAGCCCGTGCGCGGCACCGGTGAGGCCGCCAATCGCCTGACCGAGTGAGTGCTCCGCGGTGCAGTCGGAGATGTTCATGGCGAGCCCTGCCATCATGCTGCCGCAGGACATCTGGGATCGGGCCTCGACGTCGGAGCCGTCGAGGTAGGCCGCGGTCAGCGAGCTGCGCATCAACCGGATGGCTTCGAGAGCGACAGCATCGCCAACGGGGGTGCGCACCTTGGCCACGAGTGCAGCGATGGCCTGGGCCAGGGCATCGATGCCGGTGTTGGCGGTCATGGTGGCCGGCATGCTCATGGTCAGCCGTGGATCGACGATGGCCTGCTGGGGACGTAGATGTGGGTGAGCGATGCCTGCCTTGCGTCCACTCAACGGGTCGGTGACCACCGAGCCCCCCGAGACCTCGGATCCGGTTCCTGCCGTCGTGGGTATCGCGATGAGTGGGATGAACGGCTCTGGGTAGCGTCGGTCGGAGGCCAGGAACTCCTCGAACGTGCAGCCCAGCTCGACGCACAGACGGGCCGCCTTGGCGGTGTCGATGACTGATCCGCCGCCAAGGGCCACGACCGCCTCAGCTCGGACGGCCCGGATCTGGTCCGCCATGTTGTCGACCATGTCGATCGTCGGTTCGCCGCTCGGCTTCTCGAGCACGACCGAGACGGCAGCGTCCAACTCCCTCAAGACCTCGCTCACTGCGGGGTTGAAGCGCTCGATCCCCTCGTCCACGACCACCGCAGTACGAGTAGCCCCGAGCTCAGCAACCAGTGCCGGTAGCCGCAGAGCGGCACCTTCACCGAAGGCCACATGCACCGGCAGGTGATTGATGAATGGGGGGACCAACTGACTCACGCGAGCTCCAGGGCAGGGACGGGGGCAGGTGGGGCGCTCCGGGATCCGCGTGATCCTGCGTGCACGGGACGGGCCGCATCGACGAGGCCGGTGAACAGCTCGCGAATCAGGGGGTCCTCTGGGTGCCACTGGACACCGAGCACGAATCGATGCTCGGGCCACTCCACGGCTTCGATCACACCGTCGGGTGAGTGAGCAACTGCGCAGCCGCCGCGTCCGATCCGGGCCACTCCCTGGTGGTGATGCGAGTTGACCTCACGTGCCCCGGCGAGTCCGCAACGAGCCAAGAGGCTGGTAGGTGCCACCTCCACGCGGTGATTCGTGACCCCGTCCAGGCGTCCTGTCGCGGGTCGGTGTTCGGAATAGCCGCGCTCGACGAGGTCTTGGTGCAACGAACCGCCGGTGGCCACGTTGAGGATCTGCAGACCGCGACACACCCCGAGGATGGGTAGGTCACGATGCAGGGCGGCCTGCGCCAGCGCCACTTCGTAGACATCACGCTTCAGGACCGCATCTTCCATCGACGGGCCTGGTTCCTCGCCATAGAGCTCCGGACTGACGTCGGTCCCGCCAGCGAGCACGAGACCGTCGAGGACAGCCATCACCTCTGTCGCCGCACCAGTAGCGAGCTCGAGGGGCGGGAGGACCACCGGCAGGCCACCGGATCGGCTGATGGCTTCGATGTAGGTCTGGGCCACGAGCACGGCAGGCTGGGTCCAGAACCCCCAGGACGTGACCGCCGGGACGCCGCCTACCCCGATGATCGGCATCCGAACCGCGCCGCTTGGTTCGATTTGCATACCAACAGACACTAGGACCAAGTGCGGTAACCTGCAAGAGACCATGCAGAGCGAACACATCCTCCTGGCACCGCTGCATACGCCTCCCGCCTATGCGGCAGTGGTGGACCGACTCCGTCGAGCAATAGCCCTCGGTGTCGTGCTTCCCGGTGACCGCCTGCCGCCCGAGCGCACACTCTCCGAGCGTCTAGGCGTCTCCCGCGTCACTGTTCGTGAGGCGCTGCGCATCTTGCAGGGTGAGGGCGTTCTGATCACCAGGCGTGGCAGTGGAGGCACCGTGGTGTCCGCTGCCGCCCGGGGCGGAGAGAGCTTCGGCGGTGACTACGTAGCGGAGGTCACCCAGGTCTTCGAGTTCCGCGTGGCCGTGGAGAGCACCGCGGCCCGGCTCGCTGCCGAACGCAGCGGCGTGCACGATCTCGACCTTCTGGAGGAGTGCCAGCTGAAGCTCCGCGCGAGTACTGACGTGGACACCTTCCGTCGCGCCGACTCCGAGTTCCACCTCTCCGTGGCCAGGATGAGCCACAACGCCATGCTGGAGCGGTCGATCGAGGACGCCCGGGCTGCAGCGTTCTCCTGGCTCGACCGGCGACAGTTCACGGTGTTCCACGACTCGTCCATCCGAGGTCACGCGGCGATCATCGATGCCATCGCTCATGGCGACGGAACCGCGGCTGCTGCAGCGATGACGGCACACATCGAAGAGGCGCGCGGCGAGGTGCTCGAAGCGCTCGGCAGCGAGACCAAGACCTGACGTCGAGGCTTCGCCAGCGCCGTCGTGTCGAACATCCCCCTACTCGGGGCCGTGTTCTCGACCTTGGAGGACTCGGGGTGAGGCACCGTGAGCATCGTCCGAAGCAGGGTCCACCACCCGCGCCCTGCCGCGTGCGGCGTACGGCGACCGCGACCGCCCCGGCCGCCACGACCAGGGCGACCACCCACACCGGCACGCCGCCGAGCCAGCGCTGGACCGCGTCCTGGGCCTGGAGCTCGAGGTCGGTGGTGTCACCGATCCCGAAGGCACCGACGAGGCCCGCGGTGCCGTCGTACCGGAGGAACAGCGACCCGACCAGCACGAACAGCAGCCCGGCGACCACCGAGGTGGTGTGCGTGCGGATCGGGCCGAGACGCAGCGGTCGACCGCGCACCCAGGAGCGCCGGGAGACCCCGAGCCGGTCCCACAGCGCCGCCAGCACGAACAGGGGCGCGGCCATGCCGAGTGCGTAGACCGCCAGCAGCGCTGCGCCCCCGGCGGGCGACGTGGTGGCGGCCATGGTCAGGATCGCGCCGAGCACGGGACCCGAGCAGAAGCCGGCCAGCCCGTAGACCGCTCCCAGCACGACCAGGGAGAGCGCACCCGTGCCGCGCACCCGGCCGGCGAGTCCCTGGAGCCGTTGGGCGAACGGGAGCGCGAACCCGCCGCCGAGGACCTGCAGGACGCCGAGCCCCACCAGGGTCCACCCGGCGATCGCCACGAGGGTGCCGCGGTGGCCGTAGAACAGCGTCGAGGCGAAGCTCGCACCGGTGCCGAGGGGCACCAGCGTGACCAGGAGGCCGAGGTAGAACGCGAACGTCCGGCGCAGCAGCAGGGTGCGGCTGGCGAAGGCGTAGGCGAAGAAGGACGGCAGGAGCAGGGCGCTGCACGGGGAGAGCAGCGCCAGCACCCCGGCGGCGAAGGCGACGAGCAGGCCGATCGAGTCCATCAGTCGGTCTTCGCAGCCTGGGCGGACCTCTCGATCGCGGCCTCGAAGTCCTCGATCGGCATCGCGCCGATGATCGGGGTGCCGTTGATCAGGAACGAGGGCGTCCCGCTCAACCCGATCGACATCGCCTCGTCGAAGTCGTGCTGGACGAGCTTGGCCGTGAGCTTGCTGTCCATGTCCTCGGTGAACTTCTCGGTGTCCAGCCCCACCTGGCCGGCCACGTCGAGGAGGTGCTGCCGGGTGAGCTTGCCGCTGTTCGGCGGGAACTGCCGGGCGTAGAGCGCGTCGTGGTACTCCCAGAACTTGCCCTGGGCGGCGGCGGCGCGGGCCGCGTGCGCAGACCGGACCGACTCCTCGCCCAGGTAGGGGAAGTCGCGCCACTCGATGCGGAGGACCCCGGTGTCGACGTACTTCGAGATCAGCTTCTTCTCGGTGTCGCGGGCGAACTTGCCGCAGTACGGGCACTGGAAGTCGGAGTAGGCCACCATCACCACGGGCGCGTCCTGGTCACCGAGGGCGGTCGGGTCGTCCGGCGTACGCCGCTCGAAGGCAGCGAGGTCGCCGTACTCCGGGTCGACCTGGCGCTCGCTCGAGGCGGCCGCGGCGTCGCCGCCGTCCGAGGAGTCCTCGCCCGTCCGGGGCAGCACGAACGCCGTCAGCGCGACCAGGGCAGCGACCAGCGCCACCACCCAGGGCAGGGCGGTGGACCTTCGGGACGAGGAGGAGCTGCGGGGTCGGGGGTCGGGTCGGGTCACGAGGTCTCCTGGAGGTCGGTTCGGGGGTCGGTCGGGCGGAGCTCGTCGTCCGCCGGGGAGTCGTCGGTCTCGACGGGGAAGCCGCGGGTGCGCCACTCGAGCATCCCGTCCTGCAGCCGTCGCGCGTGCGTGCCGCGGGCGCGGAGCAGCCTGACGGCGTCGTGGGCCATCACGCACCAGGCCCCGCGGCAGTACGCGACCACGTCGCGGTCACCGGCCCCGGCCAGCAGCGCCTCGGCCTCGGCGGTGCCGAGGTCGCCGAAGGGCAGCGACCGGGCGCCGGGGATGTGCGCTGCGGCGTACTCCTCCGCCGGGCGGACGTCGAGCAGGATCACGGAGTCGTCGGCCAGCCGGGCCACGAGGTCCTCGCGGGTGACCTGCTCCACGTCGTCGAGGCCCGCTCCGTCCAGGTACGCCGCGAGAGCGCGGTCGACGTCGGCCGAGTACGCACCGGCCACGGTCCGCATGGCGGCGCACAGCGCGAGCACGTCGTCGCCGGCGAGCCGGTAGTGGATCCTGGTGCCGTCACGACGGGTGCGCACCAGGTGGGAGAGCTTGAGGATCTGCAGGTGGGCCGAGACCGTCGTCAGGCCGATGCCGCTCTCCCGGGCCAGCGAGTCGACGGTCCGCTCGCCCTGGGCCAGCAGGTCGAGCAGCTCGAGGCGTTTCGCGCTGGCGAACGCCTTGCCGACGACCGCGAGCCGGTCGAAGAGCTCGTCCCGCTCCGGGGAGCGGACTGCTGCTCGGGCAGTGGCTGCGGTCATCGGGCACCTTCTTCCATAATTCTCTGGAATACCGTAACAGTGGCTCGAAGCGAGGGCACGTCGGCGACCGGGACCAGCGGCCCGGCGCACGTCCGGAGCCGCGCGTCGGCGTCCGCCGTCGCTCGTGGGAGTGTCCGTGCATGCGCTCCCCCGCCACGGCGGCGTTCGCCGCCCTCGGCCTGATCTGGGGCAGCAACTTCGTGTTCATGAAGTGGGCCGCCGAGACCATCGCTCCCGGTCAGGTGACCTTCCTGCGCGTGCTGTTCGGCTTCGCCCCGATCGCGGCGTACGCCCTCGCCCGACGGGCCCTGCGGTGGCGGCACGCCCGCCACCTGCACCACTTCGTGGCCATGTCGGTGCTGGCCACCAGCGTCTACTACTTCGCCTACGCCGCCGGCACCGCGCTGCTGCCCTCCGGCATCGCCGGGGCCCTGAGCGGGGCGATCCCGCTGTTCTCCTTCGTCGCCGCCACGGCCTTCCTCCGCGACGAGCCGCTCACCGCCCCGAGGGTGGTGGGCGTGCTCATCGGCTTCGCCGGGGTGCTGCTCATCGCCCGGCCCTGGGACACCGACGGCACGGTGGACCCGGTAGGCGTGCTCTACATGCTGCTCGGCTCGGTGAGCGTGGGGCTGTCCTTCGTCTACGCGAAGCGGTTCCTGGTCGGGCTCGAGATCCCCGGGGCCGCACTCACCACCTACCAGATCGGGCTCGGCCTGCTCACCCTCTCGGTCGTCACCGACTACGACGGGATCACCGCCATCGGTGGGGACCTGCGCGCCCTGCTCGCCATGGTGATCGGCCTGGGCCTGCTCGGGACGGGGGTGGCCTACATCCTCTACTACTTCATCGTGGACCGGCTGGGAGCGGTCACGGCGTCCAGCGCCACCTACATCCCCCCGGTCGTGGCGCTGGCGATCGGCTGGCTCCTGGTCGGGGAGCCGCTGACCCTGCTGGACGGGGCGGCGGTGCTGCTGATCCTGACCGGGGTGACGGTGCTGCGCAGCGGGCCGCGCGGCGATCCGGTGCCGGTCAGGGATTGATCGACAAGAACACGAACGCCGCGAGCAGGACCAGGTGGACACCGCCCTGCAAGGGCTTGGCCCGGCCGGGCACCACGGTGAGCACCGCGACGACCACGCTGACGGCCAGCAGCACCATCTGCACCGGTTCCAGCCCCAGCTTCAGCGGCCCCTCCAGGAAGATCGACGCGACCGCGATCACCGGGATGGTCAGGCCGATGGAGGCCATCGCGGAGCCGAACCCGAGGTTGAGCGCGATCTGCACCCGTTCCCGCGCGGCCGCCCGGGTCGCCGCGATGGTCTCGGGCGCCAGCACCAGCAGGGCGATCACCACGCCCACGAACGCGTAGGGGAAGCCGACCGCCCGGACCGCACCCTCGATGGCCGGCGACTCGACCTTGGCCAGGCCGACCACCGAGACGAGGGCGACCACGAGGAGCACCGCGCTGAGGGTGGTCTGGCGAGCGGTCGGCGGAGCCACGTGCGCGTCGTCCTCCGGGTCCTCGGCGCCGGCGGGTCCGGCGGCGTACCCACCGGGGCTCGGCACGCGGTCGGTGAGCTCGACCGGCAGGAAGAAGTCCCGGTGGCGCACCGTCTGGGTGAACACGAACAGGCCGTAGAGCACCAGGGAGACCACCGCGGCGAACGCCAGCTGCGCGCCGGAGAACTCCGGTCCCGGCTCGCTGGTGGTGAACCTGGGCAGCACCAGCGTCAGCCCGGCCAGCGCGACCACCGTGGCGAGCGCGGCTCCGGTGCCCTCGGGGTTGAACCGCGCGAGGTGGTGACGCAGCGAGCTGACCAGCAGCGAGAGTCCCACGATCCCGTTGAGGCTGATCATCACCGCTGCGAACACGGTGTCGCGTGCCAGGGACGCGACGTTCTCGCCACCGGCGATCATCAGGGTCACGATCAGCCCGACCTCGATGACGGTGACCGCCACCGCGAGCAGCAGCGAGCCGAACGGCTCACCCACCCGGAGGGCCACGATCTCGGCGTGGTGCACGGCGGAGAGGACCGCGACGACCAGCAGGACGCCGATGACCGAGTAGACGACGACCCCGACGGCCCCTCCGGGTTCGCGCCCCCAGGTCAGGGCCAGCAGGAGCGCTGCGGCCACCGGCCCCAGGGAGGTCCAGTCACGCCAGGTCGACTCCCGCACACCGCTCGCCATGGCCCGATCGTAGGGAAGGGGTCGCGACGGCCGACGGCCACCGGCGGGTCGACGTGACCCGGCCGGTGGCCGCCCCCCTGGTTCCCGCCTGCGTCAGAACTTCCTGGCGCACTCCGAGAAGTCGACCTTGGCCTGCTCGCCCCGGTCGACGACGACCGACTCCTTCTGCAGGACCCGGCCGTCCTTCTCGCAGGTCATCGTCCAGTTCTCGATCAGGCCCGGCACCTCCTGGGAGTCCACGAGCGTGGAGTCGAAGAGGGTCGCGGTCAGCGTGTACGTCGGTGCCGTGGAGGCGAAGTTGATCACCCGCAGGACGTAGTCACCGGTCTCCGGCGCGGCGATCTCCGCACGCTCCTTCTCGTTGACGAAGTTGCCCGAGGAGCCGACCTCGGTCAGCGAACCGTCGGCGTTCTTCTTGTACACCTCGAGGTCCATGTCGTCCGGGGTCGGCCAGTCCAGGTCGACCTGCAGCACGTCGATGCCCGACTCGGTGACCGTGAACGGGTGGTCGACGCTCTGGCCGACCGCGGTCGGCCCGCCCTGGATGGTCTCGGTGCGGACCGGCTTGTCCTCGGTGATCTCGACCAGCTTGTCCTGCACCACCGGACGGGTGGACTGGTTGACGTGCCAGGTGTACTTGCCGCCCGACCCGACCTGCATGGTGCTGTTCAGCGAGTCGATGAACGAGCTCTCCCACGTGGGCGTCGAGAACTGCTTGCGCAGCCGCAGGGTGGCGCCCTTGGGGGCCTTGCCGCGGATGACCGCGTGCGTCGCCGTGTCCACGGTGTTCTCCAGAGCGGCCAGGTAGGCCTCGCGGTTGCCCTTGCCGGCGTACTCCCCGGCCCCGAGGTACTCGTCGATGACCTTGGGGAACGGCGGGTGGAACTCGTCGGGCCCGATCTCGAAGGTGTAGCCGTAGCCACCGGTGGCGTTGTAGGACCAGTCCTCCGTGGTGCCGGTGGTGTCGTAGAGCTCCCAGCCGTGGATGTTGCGGTAGCCGTTGGCCGCGGTCATCTCGGCGCCCAGGGCCTGCAACCCCTCCTCGTCAGGGGCATTGCCGACCGGGTGACCGTCGGGCCCGACGGTGTCGGGGTGGACGCCGTTGGGCCGCAGCACCAGGTTGGAGAAGGTGTGGTTGGAGATCAGCGTGGTGACCTGCCGGCCGCTGACCAGCTCCTGCACGTTCTGGATCTCCGGCTCGGAGAACGGACCGGCCCCGCGGTAGGTGGGGTCGGCGAACAGGTCCGAGGCGCCCGGGCCACCCCAGAAGCCGCCGTAGTTGCGGTTCAGGTCGACACCGGTGCCGAAGCCTCCGGGGCTGGTGGCGCTGCCGGCCCGGCAGGTGCCGTCCGGGGTGTCCTGGCCGTCGACGATGCGGCAGTTCTTGCGCTTGTAGGCGTTGCCCGGGGTGCCCAGGATCGAGGCGGTGTCACCGTTGTCGGCCTCGCGGAGGTCGATGACGCCACCGTCGGTGCGGGAGAGGTCGAAGCCGTCGACGTTGACGACCGGCACCACGACGACGCGGGAGCGGTCGAGCAGACCGGTGATCCGCTGGTCGGTGCCGTAGTTCTTGACCAGGTCGTAGGCGAACTCCATGGCGAGCTCGCCCGAGGGCCACTCGCGAGCGTGGTGCACGCCGAGCAGCACGAAGGTCGGCCGGCCGTCCTCGGCGGCCTGCACGTTCTTGCCGATCTCGACGCCGTAGACGGTGCGCCCGTCCAGGGACTTGTGCGGCATCTCGATCCGCTTGGCGATCGAGGGGCGGATGGCCGCGAGCTCCCGGATGTCGTCGTTGTAGTCGGCCAGCGTCCGGTAGGTGTCGCGGCCCGACGGGAGGGGGGACTCCAGGGTCGCGGCGGCGTACTCCGCGTTGGCCCGGTTGTTCTGCGCCGCGCGCAGGTTCAGGTCGGGGATGCGCACGTCGTAGTCGAGCCCGGCGTCGACCAGCCTGCTGAGGTCGGCGCCGTTGTGCAGCACCACCTCGACGTAGTCGTGTCCGGCGTGCTCGGTCAGGTCGAGGCCGAGCGTCTGCAGCCGGGCCTTGTCCGCCCGGGTGGGCGTGTCCACGGTGACGAGTCTCGGCGCGAAGGCACTGTCCTCGGCCTGGGCCGGGCTGCCGACCAGCGCCGGGGTCAGGCCGGCGGTGACCAGGGCGGCCGCCGAGAGGGCGGTGAGGACGCGGGAACGACGGAAACGATGACGCATGGGCACAGTGCTCCTGGAGGTCGAGGTTGTGAGCCCAACGAGCGAACGTGCTCCAGGTCACGCCGGTGTGCGCTCGGATGAGTGACGGGTCGACAGGCAGCTCGGCCGGTCCCACGGTCGATCACGCGGGCAGATGTCGAGGCGGGGCCCCAACTGCCTGTCCATCGGTTCAGCGCACGGTCAGCACCGAGTCACCCGACGGGACCAGCTCCCCGATCACGGGATGGCCGGGCAGCTCCCCGGCCACCAGCAGGCCGCCCGAGGTCTGGGCGTCGGCCAGCAGCACCAGCTCGTCCTCGGAGACCCGTGCGGACAGGTGCGGTCGCACCCAGTCCAGGTTGCGTCGGCTGCCGCCGGGGACGAAGCCGGCCGCGAGCGAGGGACGGGCAGCCTCGAGGTAGGGCACCGCTGCGGAGTCGATGACGGCCGAGACGCCGCTGGCCCGGCACAGCTTGTACAGGTGCCCGAGCAGACCGAAGCCGGTGACGTCGGTGGCGCAGGTGTGACCGGCCTCCAGGGCCTGCCGCGACGCGGCTGCGTTGGAGGTGGTCATGGTGGCCACGGCGTCCTCGAAGACGTCCCCCGTGGCCTTGTGCCGGTTGTTGAGCACCCCCAACCCGAGCGGCTTGGTCAACGTGAGCGGGACGCCAGCCGTCCCCGCGTCGTTGCGCAGGAGGCGGCCGGGGTCGGCGAGCCCGGTGACGGCGAGGCCGTACTTCGGCTCCGGGTCGTCGATGCTGTGCCCGCCCGCGAGATGGGCACCGGCCTCGGCGCAGACGACGGCACCACCCCGCAGCACCTCGGCCGCCAGCTCGAAGGGGATCCGGTCGCGGGGCCACGCCAGCAGGTTCACCGCCAGCACGGGCACCCCGCCCATCGCGTAGATGTCGGAGAGCGCGTTGGTGGCCGCGATCCGACCCCAGTCGTAGGCGGAGTCGACCACCGGGGTGAAGAAGTCCGTGGTCATCACCAGCGCCCGGTCGCCGTCGAGCCGGAGCACGGCACCGTCGTCGCCGTCGTCGGTCCCCACGAGCAGGTCACCCCCGGTCGCCGCCGTGGGCAGGCCGGCCACCACCCGCTCCAGCTCACCCGGAGGCACCTTGCAGGCGCAGCCACCCCCCGAGGCGAACTGGGTGAGTCGGATGGCGTGCTCGACAGCGGTCACGCTCGCGAGCATAGGCACCCGCTCAGTGCGCTGCGAAGGCCGTACGACGCCGAGCGGGCACTGCGTGCACGCCGTACGACGCCGAGCGGGCACTGCGTGTACGCCGTACGGCGCCGAGCGGGCACTGCGTGTACGCCGTACGACGCCGAGCGGGCACTGCGTGCACGTCGGACGCCCTGCACAGCCCAGGGTGGGGTCTCGACAGGCTCGACCACCGT
Source organism: uncultured Actinomycetota bacterium (assembly GCA_963815595.1). Taxonomy (GTDB): domain Bacteria; phylum Actinomycetota; class Actinomycetes; order Propionibacteriales; family Nocardioidaceae; genus Marmoricola. Next base: position 143,805 of record CAWFHA010000002.1, read on the forward strand.
GTGGTTGCGGCCGCTGCTCGGCTTGCGGGGTCTCGACTGATCGGTCGCTTCGCTCCCTGCTCGACCAGCAGTGGGTTGCGGCCGCTGCTCGGCGTGCGGGGTCTCGACTGACCGACCGGACACGCTCAGGACAAGCCCTGCTCGACCAGCGGCCCGTCGGCCGGGTCAGGAGGTGCGCGTCGGCTGTTCCTCGGGGGCGTGGTCGGCGGCCGCCCGCCGGGCCAGGCGCTCGCGCTGCGGGACGACGGTGTACTTCGGGTCCCTCGCGGACGCGAGCCCGGCCTCGAACACGCCGAAGCGGGTGAGCGCCGAGGCGGCGAGGTACGTCGCCCCGCTGGCGGCAGCCGCCAGTCGCGACCGACCCGCCACGGCCGCCAGCACGCTGGCCCCGACGGTCATCCTCGAGGCGGTGCGCATCAGCAGTCCGGGGCGGCCCTGCTCATAGGGCTCGGCGAGCATGCCGAGGCGGCGCTTCATCAGGTGGTCCGCACCCAGCTCCAGCGCCGCACCGGCCACCGCGAGACGACGGGCCGGCTGGTTGTGGCGCGCCGGGGTCAGCAGCATGGCCGCGCCCCCGGCAGCGGTCGCCCCCGAGCCGGCGAACAGGAACGGCAGCTCGCGGTAGGCCTCGTGCCACGCGGGCACGGCGGTGTTGGAGAACAGCGCCGCGGTGTACGTCGCCAACGGCGGCCCGAACGCCGCCGCCCCCACCCCGGCGAGCCGACCCAGCCGCGGGAGCCTGCCGGTGACCTGCGAGGCGGCCGCCGCGGTCGACAGGGCACTGAACGGCGCCAGGATGTAGGACCCCACCGACAGCGGCGAGGTGACCTTGAGGACGCGCAGCATGTTCAGGAACCGCTCGGGCCGGCCGAGGTCGTGCACCAGGAACACCGTGCCCACCCCGGCGCCGGAGGCGGCGACCAGCCTCGAGACCCTCTCCAGGTGCGGGTTGTCGGTGGCCGCGGCCCCTTCGGCCAGGACGGCTGCGGCACCGGCCATCCCCCCGAGGAAGAGGTAGAGCGGCACGTCCGGCGTCTTCCACGTCGGGGTCTTGATGATCTGCTTGCCGTAGTAGGACTCGAACTCCGGCTCCGGCACCATGCTGCGCTCCCTCACGAGCGCCGCCCGAGGAACGAGGCGAGACCAAGGCCGACGAGGGCGCCGGCCGCGGCGCCGACGTGCTTCCACATCGAGGGCAGGTCACGGGTGGTGACCACGGGGTCCGGCGGCAGGCCGTAGACCTCCGGCTCGTCGAGCAGCAGGAAGAACGCACCGTCGCCCCCGACACCGTCCTCGGGGTCGTGGCCGTAGAGCCTGGCCACGTCGACGCCCTTGTCGTGGAGCTCCGCGAGGCGCCGGTCGGCACGCTCGCGCAGCTCCTCGACCTCGCCGTACTGGATCGACTGGGTCGGGCACGCCTGGGCGCAGGCGGGGGTCTGGCCGTCCTTGAGCCGGTCGTAGCACAGCGTGCACTTGAACGCCCGGCCGTCCTCCTTGTTCAGGTCGATGACGCCGTAGGGGCAGGCGGGCACGCAGTACCCGCAGCCGTTGCAGATGTCGGGCTGGACGACGACCGTGCCGAACTCGGTGCGGAACAGCGAGCCCGTGGGGCAGACGTCCAGGCAGGCGGCGTGGGTGCAGTGCTTGCACACGTCGGAGGACATCAGCCAGCGGATGCCGCCGTCGCCGGACTCGGTGGCCTGGTCCTCCCCCGCCGGAGCGGCCTGCGGCAGCCCGCTCTCGTGGGTGTCCCAGCCGGGCGGGCCCATGCCGGGCAGCCCGAGGTCGGTGGTGGTGGGGTGCAGCGGCTTCTCCACGAACGCGACGTGGCGCCACGTGCTGGCCCCCAGGGCCTGGGTGTTGTCGTAGGACATCCCGCTGAGCTCGTAGCCGTCGTCGGGGACCTCGTTCCACTCCTTGCAGGCCACTTCACAGGCCTTGCAGCCGATGCACACCGAGGTGTCGGTGAAGAAGCCCATCCGGGGCGGGTGCGACGCGTCGTACCCCGCGTCGCCCTGGACGTCGTCGAGCCGGCCGTACAGCGAGCTGCTCATCGCTCGTCCCTCTCCTCGGTGCCGCGGCGGTCGCCTGCCCGGTCTCCTGCGTCGCCCCCTGCGCCGGGCTCCTGGTCGGCCCGACGACGGTAGTCCTCGACGTACGCGGTGAGCGCCCGACCTCGCGGACGCCGCCCGGGCCGGATGTCGCAGGTGCCGACCTTGTCCTGGATGTAGACGTTGGGGTCCAGGGTGAGGTTGACCAGGTCGTTGGGCGAGTCGCCGGTGGTCAGGCCGGTGCCGCCCCAGTGGTAGGGAAGCCCCACCTGCTCGACCATCTGGGTGCCGAGGCGCAGCGAGCGCAACCGCTCGGTGACCAGCACCCGGGCCTCGATCGCCGTACGGGCGGTGGTGATCGTCGCCCAGCCGAGGTGCTCGAGCCCGCGCTCGGCGGCGAGGCGCGGGGAGACCTCGCAGAAGAAGGCCGGCTGCAGCTCGGTGAGGTACGGCAGCGTGCGGCTCATCGCCCCGGCGGTGTGGTGCTCGGTGAGCCGGTAGGTGGTGAAGACGTAGGGGAAGACCTCGCTCAGGCTCGGGTTGATCGGGTTGGCGGGGTCGTGCACGTGCTTGCGGCCGGGGTTGTTCTGCTGGGCGTACAGCGGGTTGCGCACCGGCGACTCGGGCGGCTCGTAGTGGGTCGGCAGGGGCCCGTCGGCCACGCCCAGCGGGGCGTACAGCCACGCCTTGCCGTCGGTCTGCATGATGAACGGGTCCTGGCCGCCGATCGCGTCGGGTCCGGTGGCACCCTCCTCGGGCACGTGGTCGGGGGCCCGGTCGGCGATGAAGTCGGGTACGTCGGAGCCGACCCACGATCCCTGCTCCGCGTCCCACCAGACGTACTTCTTGCGCTCGCTCCACGGGGTGCCGTCGGGGGCCGCCGAGGCCCGGTTGTAGAGGATCCGACGGTTGGCGGGCCACACCCACCCCCACTCGGAGGCGACGTGGTCCTGCTCCCAGTGGGGCTTGCGTCGCCGCGCCTGGTTGACCTCGTCGGCGTAGACCCCGCAGTAGATCCAGCAGCCGCAGGAGGTGGAGCCGTCATCGGCCAGCTCGGTGTAGCTGCTCAGCGCAGCGCCGTCGGGCCCGGTGCCGTTGATCTCGCGCAGCACGGCCTCACCGTCCGGCTCCCCCTGGTCGTCGACCGGGTAGTCCCAGGCCAGGTCGAGCAGCGGACGGTCCATCTCGTCGGTGGACCCGGCCAGCTTCTCGCGGATGCGGTTGCCGAGCTCGACGTAGAAGCTCAGCTCGCTGCGGGAGTCCCCCGGCGGCTCGACGGCCTGGTCGCGCCACTGCAGCATCCGCTGGGTCTGGGTGAACGACCCGGCCTTCTCCACGTGGCTGGCAGCGGGCAGGAAGAACACCTCGGTGGCGATGTCCTCGGTGACCAGCTCACCGGTCTCGATCTCCGGGCTGTCCTTCCAGAACGTCGCCGACTCGATCATCTGCAGGTCGCGCACCACCAGCCAGTCGAGGTTGGCCATGCCCAGCCGCTGCATCTTGCCGTTGGAGGACCCCACGGCCGGGTTCTCCCCGACCAGGAAGTAGCCCTTGCAGCGACCGTCGATCATCGCCTTGACCGTGGTGTAGGTCGAGTGGTCGCCCGTGAGCCGAGGGAGGTAGTCGAAGCAGAAGTCGTTCTCCGCGGTGGCGACGTCACCCCAGTACGCCTTGAGCAGGCTGACGGCGTAGGAGCGCATGTTGCCCCAGAAGCCGGTCTTGCCCGCGTCGGCGGCGACGTAGCCCTCCAGGTCGAGGTGGTCGCGAGCGTGGGGCATCGGCAGGTAGCCCGGCAGGATGTTGAACAGCGTCGGGATGTCGGTCGACCCCTGGATGCTGGCGTGGCCGCGCAGGGCCAGGATGCCTCCCCCGGGACGGCCGATGTTGCCCAGCAGCGTCTGCAGGATCGACGCGGTCCGGATGATCTGCGCGCCGGTGCTGTGGTGGGTCCAGCCCACGGCGTAGGCGAGGGCGCTGGTGCGCTCCCGGCCGCTGTTGCTGGTCAACGCGTCGGCCACCTGCCGGAACGTCTCCGGCTCGATGCCGCAGACCTGCTGCACCATCTCGGGGGTGTAGCGCGCGAAGTGCCGCTTGAGGATCTGGAAGACGCAGCGAGGGTGCTGGAGCGACTCGTCGCGCATCGGCTTGTGGGCGACGGAGGGGCCTCCCGAGCCGTGGGACTCCGAACGAGCCGCGTCGTGCGCCTCCTCGTCCTCCTGGGGGTCCTCCTGGGAGTCCTCCTTCCCCTGTGCCGGACCGACCGCCTGGTCGGGATCGCGTTGTCCCGCGGCAGGCGCCGTCTCGGCACCCTCGTACTGCCACGACGAGGGGTCGTACTGCATCTTCTCGGTGTCGAAGCCCGAGAACAGCCCGTCGAGGTCCTCGGTGTCGACGAAGTCCTCACCGACGATCGAGGCCGCGTTGGTGTAGGCCACGACGTACTCGCGGAAGTCGAGGTCGTTGCTCAGCACGTGGTTGACCAGCCCCCCGAGGAAGGCGATGTCGGACCCGGCCCGGATCGGCACGTGCAGGTCGGCCAGGGCCGAGGTCCGGGTGAAGCGCGGGTCGACGTGGATGATCGTCGCGCCGCGACGCTTGGCCTCCATCACCCACTGGAACCCGACCGGGTGCGCCTCGGCCATGTTGGAGCCCTCGATGAGGATGCAGTCAGCGTTCTGCAGGTCCTGCAGGAACGTCGTGGCGCCGCCACGGCCGAACGAGGTCCCCAGACCGGGAACCGTGGAGGAGTGTCAAATGCGCGCCTGGTTCTCGATCTGGATCGCGCCCATCGCCGTGTAGAGCTTCTTCATGAGGTAGTTCTCCTCGTTGTCGAGGGTCGCTCCTCCGAGGCTGGCGATGCCGAGGGTCCGGCGCGTACGTCGTCCCTGCTCGTCCTCCCACTGCCAGAACTGCTTGCGTGTCCGGATCACGCGGTCGGCGATCATGTCCATCGCCACGTCGAGCTCGAGGTCCTCCCACTCCGTGGCGTGCGGACGGCGGTAGCGGACCTTGGTGACCCGGCTCGGCGAGGTCACCAGCTGCTTGCTGGCGCTGCCCTTGGGGCACAGCCGTCCACGTGAGATCGGGCTCGCCGGGTCACCCTCGATCTGGGTGACCTTCCCGTCCTTGACGAACACCTTCTGGGCACAGCCGACCGCGCAGAACGGGCAGATGGAGCTGACCACCTCGTCGGCCTCCGCGGTGCGGGGCTGCAGGCCGGCGCTCCGGGCCGACATGGCCGCCGAGCCCCGGCCGAGCTTGTCGAGGCCGCGCAGCTGACGCAGCAGGGACCAGGAGCTGATGAAGCTCTGCGCGCCCACGGTCACCCCCTGTGTGTCGTCGGCCCCGCGCTCTCGTCGGCCGGTGCCGTCGTGCCGTCACCCACGTTTCCAGAACCGGCCGAAGTAAACCAGTGCCGGACAGACCAGGTCCGGCGTCTGTCCGAGCCTCCCCGTGGAGCTCGGCCCTGGAGCCCGGCCCTAGAGTTCGCAGTGGAGGCGTTCCTCGTCTGGTGACGGGCGCGGTCCTCAAAACCGTAGTGGCCGGGAATCCCGGTCAGGCGGGTTCGATTCCCGTCCGCCTCCGCCAGTCCGTCCGGCTCCGGGAGGGTGAGTGCACGACGACCCGCGACGCCGTACGCCGCGCACCGACGTCGTGCTCGCCGACCCGCGGCTGCGACCCGAGATCGACCGCCTCGGCCCACGCGCGGTCAAGCGGGCCGTGACCGCCGCGTTGCAGTCGTGCCGGGACGGCCTGCTCGCCCCGGAGGAGGTGGTGGAGGCGGCCCTCGCGGGGCTGCCCCCCAGCGCGACGTCGCTGCGACCGGTGCTGAACGCGACCGGCGTGGTCGTGCACACGAACCTCGGCCGGGCTCCGCTGTCCGCGGCCGCCACGGCAGCCCTGGGGATCGCCGCCGGAGCCACCGACGTCGAGCTCGACCTGCGGACGGGGCGACGGGGGCCGCGGGGCGCCGGCGCCCTCGCCGCCCTGGCGGCCGCGGTGCCGGACGCCGGCGGCGTGCACGTGGTCAACAACGGCGCGGCAGCGCTGACGCTGGTCACCTGCGGGCTCGCCCGGGACCGCGAGGTGGTGGTGGCCCGCGGCGAGATGGTCGAGATCGGGGACGGCTTCCGGATACCCGACCTGCTCGAGTCGGTGGGCGCACGCCTGCGCGAGGTGGGGACGACCAACCGGGTGCGGCTGGAGGACTACGCGGGCGCGGTGGGAGAGCGCACCGCCTTCGTGCTCAAGGTGCACCCCTCGAACTTCCGGGTGGAGGGCTTCACCTCCGCGGTGCCGCTCGCCGACCTGGCCACCCTCGGGGTGCCGGTCGTCGCCGACATCGGCTCCGGTCTCCTCGCACCCCACCCCCGGCTGCCCGACGAGCCCGACGCCGCCTCGTCGCTGCGTCAGGGCGCCGACCTCGTGACCGCGTCGGGCGACAAGCTGCTCGGCGGGCCGCAGTGCGGGCTGCTGCTGGGTCGCGCGGAGCTGGTCGAGCGCCTGCGCCGCCACCCCTTCGCCCGAGCGCTCCGGGTCGACAAGCTCACCCTGGCGGCGCTCGAGGCCACGCTCACCGGCCCCGTCCCTCCCGTCCAGGCGGCCCTGGCTGCACACGTGGAGGACCTGGTGGCCCGGGCGGCGGCGCTGGCCTCGGCGATCGGTCCGGAGGCCGCCCCCGTCGCGTCCACGGCCGTGGTCGGAGGTGGGGGTGCCCCCGGCGTCGAGCTGGCCAGCGCCGCGGTCGCGCTGCCCGCAGCGCTGGCCGACGTCCTGCGTCACGCGGATCCCCCGGTCGTGGGGCGCGTGGTCGAGGGCCGGCTCCTGCTCGACCTGATGACGGTGCCGGCCGAGCAGGACGCCCTGCTGGGCGAGGCAGTGCGGCGCGCCCTCACCGGTCACGACTCCGGTCACGACTCAGGCGACGGCTCCGGGGACCGCTGAGGTGCACGTCGTCGCGACCGCCGGGCACGTCGACCACGGCAAGTCGACGCTGGTCACGGCCCTCACGGGCCAGGACCCGGACCGGCTCGAGGAGGAGCGTCGCCGCGGCCTGTCGATCCAGCTCGGCTACTGCTGGACCACGCTGCCGGGCGTCGGCGACGTCGCCTTCGTCGACGTCCCCGGCCACGAGCGGTTCATCGCCACCACGTTGGCGGGGATGGGACCGGTCCCCGCCGCGCTGCTGGTGGTCGCCGCCGACGACCCGTGGATGCCGCAGGCGGCCGAGCACCTCGCGGCGCTCGACCTGCTCGACGTGCGTCACGGGCTGCTCGTCGTCACCCGCAGCGACCTGGCCGACCCCGGGCCGGCCCTGGCCCGGGCGCAGCGCGAGCTCGCGCGTACCTCGTTGCGCGACGCCCGCGCGGTGGTCGTGAGCGGGCGGACCGGGGCCGGCCTCGACACGCTGCGCTCCGAGCTCGCCGCAGTGCTCGAGGCCCTGCCGCCGCCCGACCCGGCGGCCGACGTGCGGCTGTGGGTGGATCGGCGGTTCTCGGTGCGCGGCACCGGGACCGTGGTCACCGGGACGCTCCCGGCAGGCACCGTCGCGGTCGGCGACACCCTGCTGTCCGAGGGCCGCCCGGTCCGGGTCCGCGGGATCGAGAGCCTGGGCAGGAAGGTGGAGTCGGTGTCCGGGGTCGCCCGCGTCGCCCTCGCCCTGGCCGGCAAGGCCGCGGACGACATCGGGCGCAGCGGTGTCCTGGTCGCCCCCGGGGCGTTCGAGTACGCCCACGCCCTCGACGTGCGGGTGCACGGCGAGGGGCGGCTCCCGGAGCGCCCCGTCCTGCACGTCGGCGCGACCTCGGTCGCCGTCCACGCCCGACCCTTGTCCGCCGACCTGGTCCGGTTGACCCCCGAGCGCGCGCTGCCGCTGCGCATCGGGGACCGCGCCCTGCTCCGCGATCCCGGGAGCCGGGCGCTGTGGGGTGTCCGGGTGCTCGACCCCGCCCCGCCGACGCTGCGGCGTCGCGGGGCCGCCGCGCGTCGCGCCGTCGACCTGGCGGACGCCGACGGTGCGGTGGGCTCGGAGATCGCCCGTCGTCGCCTCGTGGAGCGGTCGCTGCTCCGCCGCCTGGGCGCGGCGGGCGAGGTCCCCGACGACGTGCTCAGCGTGGGGCCGTGGCTGGTCGCCGCCGACCACGCCCGCGACCTGCGTGCCCGGCTGCGGCGGTACGTCGAGGAGACCAGTACGCCGCACCGACCCGGGGTCCCCCTCGCGCAGGTCGCCCAGGCCCTGGACCTGCCCGACGAGCGGCTCGTGCCGGCCCTGGTGGATCCGCCGCTCCGGCTGTCCGGAGGGATGGTGGCACCACCGGGCACGGCGGTGCCCGCGAGCCTGCAGCAGGCGCTCGAGGAGGTCCGCGCCGACCTCGCCGAGCACCCCTTCACGCCGCCGGACGCCGACCGGCTGCGGGCGCTCGGCCTGGGGTCGGCCGACCTCGGCGCCCTCGCCGGCGCCGGTCACCTCGTGCGGCTGGCCGAGACCGTCGTGTTGCTGCCGGGGGCCGACGAGGAGGCGGTGCGGCTGCTCACCTCGATCGAGCAGCCGTTCACGGTCAGCCAGGCCCGCACGGCCCTGGGCACGACCCGGCGCGTGGTGCTGCCGCTGCTGGCGCACCTCGACCGCACCGGACGGACGGTGCGCCTCGCCGACGACCGGCGACGGGTACGGCACTAGCCCGCCTGCCCGCCTCCGAGGGTGGACGGCGCCGCCGTCGGGCGTGCTGCCACGCCCGAGCGCGTCAGGTCCCGGTCCGCCCGGTGCGACGGACCCGCCCCCGGTTGCGGCCGCGGCGCAGCTGGAGCACGAGCAGCGCGCCGACGAGGAGCGGCGCGGTGATCGAGACCGCCAGGATCCCACCCGGGTCGAGGGTGCGCTGGGAGGTCACCTCGATCAGCAACGCGTCGGACGTGGCCAGATCGGCCCCGCCCGGGGTCAGTGCCACGGCGTACGCCGTGAACCGGCCCCCGCTGATCGGCTGGACGGTCCAGTCGATCGTGGTGCTCGCGCCGGGGGCCAGGACCCCGATCCGCCTGGACAGGGTGGAGGTCCAGTCCTCCGGGTCGACCGAGGTCGACTGTCGCGGGTCGAGGACGTCGAGGTGCACGACGAGCGGTCGCGTCGACGACGGCGTGTGGTTGGTGACCTCGATCCGCAGGTCGAGCTTCTCGCCGAGGTCGACGGTGCTGGTCCGCGGCGTGAGCCGGACGGCGACGTCGTCGGTGACCGGTGCCGCGGCGGCCGGCACACCGAGGAGGCCCAGCCCCACCATGGCCAGCCCCACCATGGTCAGCAGCACGGCCGGAAGGCGGATCGTGGTGCCGCTCATCGGGCGCCTCCCAGCTCGAGCCGACGGGCCAGCACGACCGCGATGCCGGTGAGCAGCACGGCCGCGACGACGGGCGAGACGAGCAGAGCCCACTGGTCCCACCAGGCCTGCTGCTTGACCAGGACGTTGTTCGCCAGGGCAAGTCCGGCGCTGACCGGGTTGATCCGCACCAGGAGAGGTCCCAGCGTCGCGCTGGACTGGAGCGACGGCAGCTGGCTCGGCGCGGCGAGCAGCAGCAGGACGACCACGGACGCGGCCAGGCTCACTCGGTTGGACGTGCTGATCGCGCTGATGGCCACTCCGAGGGCGGTGAGGGCGGCTCCGACGAGGGCCCCCGCCACGAGGAGCACAGCGACGGCGTCACCTGCGACTCCGGGCCCGTTCGCCATGACGAGGACGAACGGGAGCGCCACCACCAGGGAGGCGATCCACATGGTGTTGGCGGCGAGCAGCTTGCCGACCACGAGGTGCCGGCGCGGGACCGGGGTCACGAGGAGGGCCTCGAGCGTGCCTCGCTCACGCTCGCCGGAGATGGCGTCGGCGCTGACCACCAGGGCCGCCAGGGTGCCGGTGGCGATGGCGGACTGCACCACGATGCCCACCGACTCCCGGGCGTCGAGCAGGTTGATCCCGGCGTTGGCGGACGCGAGGTACGCGAGCACCGCCAGCAGCACCGTGAACGCGAGGAGCACGGCCAGGCCCTTGGCGCCCAGCCACAGCTCGGCGAGCTCGTAGCGGGCGATGACCGTCCACGGCCGGGCGGACGGTGGCCCGTTGCGGGCCGACCTCCGGCCCGGGCCAGGGGCCCACCTGCGGGCCGGGCCAGGAGCTGGGCCAGAACCCGGGGTCGTGGACGACCTGTCGGTCGCGCTCATCGGCCCCTCCTGCTGGTCAGCGCGAGGAAGGCGTCGCTGAGCCGGGCTCCGTGGAGATCGAACGCTCGCGGTGCCACTGCGGCGTCCAGCAGCGCGGCCAGCACCCGCCGCGCCCCGAGGTCGTCCTGCTCCAGGCGGACCCGGATGTCCCCCGGCCGGGCGTTGTCGAACTCGACGCCGGAGACCGTCGGAACCGAGCGGAGCGCGGCCTCCGCGGTGGCGACCTCCTCGGGCGCCACGCGCACGGTGCCGAAGCCCGCGACTCCGGAGGCCGTCACCACCTCGGCCACGGTCCCGGCGGCGACGACCCTGCCACGGTCCATCACGGCGACGCGGTCGCAGACGCGCTCGACCTCGTCCAGCAGGTGGCTGGAGACGACGACACAGGTGCCGTCCTCCACGGCGCTCCGAGTGAGCTCGGCCAGGATGTCCTCCTGTCCGCCGGGGTCGAGCCCGAGCGTCGGCTCGTCGAGGAAGAGCACCTGGGGGTCGTTGACGAGGGCCCTGGCGAGCCCCAGCCGCTGGCGCATGCCGCGCGAGAAGGTGCCGATGGGTCGCTCGATCCCGGCCAGGCCCATGCGGTCCAACAGCCCGTCGGCCCGGTCGAGCGCCTCGCCGCGTGCCTGGCCGAAGAGCTGTCCGTAGAAGCCCAGGTAGGAGCGGGCGGTCTGTGCGCCGGGATAGCCGTTGGACTCGGGCAGCACCCCGATCAGTGAGCGCACGGCCTGTGCGCTGGACACCGGGTGCCCGGCCACCTCAGCGCTCCCCGCCGCCGGGCGCACGATGGTGGTGAGTGCCCGGATGACCGAGGTCTTGCCGGCGCCGTTCGGGCCGAGCAGCCCGACGATCTCGCCAGGCGCGGCGTCCAGCGAGACCGCGTCGACCGCAGTGAACGACCCGTAGCGCACGGTCAGGTCACGGCAGCGCACGCCCTGGTACGACGTGGGCGTGGCAGCGGCACCCGGCCGTCGCTCCTCCCCCACGGAGGCGAGGAGGTGCGTCTCCTTCGAGCCACGGACCATGGCTGGTCCTCCCCTGCTGCCGGTCGAGATCGTCACCCCAGTCAGACACGGGTCGGCTGAACCCCACCTGAACGCCGGTCGGGCCGAGGAGCCGGTCGCTACTGTGACGCTCATGTCGTACCGGACCGCCGTCGCGGCGCTGGTCGCGCTCGTCGTCCTGGCGGGCTGCGGCAGCAGCGGCGACGGGTCGTCCGGGTCACCGACCGCCAAGACCACGTCGACCGGTGAGGCGACCAAGGTGCTGGTGGTCATCGAGGAGAACCACTCCCTGACCCAGATGCGCGAGGGCATGCCGTACCTGGCCGAGCTCTCCGACACCTACGGCTACGCGACCCACTGGCAGGCGATCACGCACCCCAGCGAGCCCAACTACCTGGCGATCGCCGGTGGCTCCACCTTCGGGATCACCGACGACAAGGCACCGGCCGCCCACGAGGCCGAGCTCTCCGGTGCCACGTCGGTCTTCGACCAGGCGATGGACGCCGGCAAGACCGCCGGCACCTACGCGGAGTCGATGCCCAAGAACTGTCACGTCTACGACTACCCGGACCGGGCGGTCGGGGTGCCGAAGTACGCCGTGCGGCACAACCCGTGGGTCTACTTCCCCGACAGTGCCGGCGCCTGCGCCCAGCACGACGTCGACCTGAGCACGTTCGCCGCCGACGCCGAGGCGAACGCCCTGCCCCACGTCGGCTTCCTGATCCCCGACCTGGACCACGACGCCCATGACGGGAGCCTGGCCACGGCGGACGCATGGTTGAAGGAGAAGCTCGCGCCCGTGCTGGCCAGCGAGGACTTCACCTCGGGCCGGCTCGTCGTGGTGGTCACCGCTGACGAGGACGACAAGTCCTCGGACAACACGGTGCTGACGTCGGTCCTGACGCCGGCGCTGTCGGGCAAGGTCGTCGACCAGCCGCTGAACCACTACTCACTCACCCGGTACATCGCCGACGTCCTGGGGGTCGAGCCGTTGCGCGAGGGTGCGGACGCGCCCGACCTGCGCGCCGCGTTCGGCCTGTGAGCACGTCCGGGACGGCGCCCCGGCGTACGACCCCCACCACCTGGTCGCCCTGGCGCACCGTGGCCGCCTTCGGCCTGGTGAGCCTGGCCGGGGACATGGTCTACGAGGGGATGCGCTCGGTGGCCGGGCCGTTCCTCGGCAGCCTGGGCGCCACGGCCCTGGTCGTCGGACTGGTCACCGGCGCGGGTGAGGCGATGGCGCTGGTCCTCCGACTCGTCTCCGGTCCGCTCGCCGACCGCAGTGGCCGCTACTGGAGCCTGACGATCCTGGGCTATGCGATGACCGCGATCTGCGTGCCGCTGCTCGCCGTCGCGCCGTTCGTGGGCAGCCTCGGGCTGGGCCTGGCCGCGACCCTGATCCTGCTGGAGCGGGCCGGCAAGGCCGTGCGGAGCCCGTCGAAGTCCGCCCTGCTGGCCCGGGTCGCGGTCACCGTGGGCCGCGGCCGCGGCTTCGCGGTGCACAAGGCCCTGGACCAGGTGGGTGCGTTCGCGGGGCCGTTGCTGGTCGCCGGCGTCATCGCGCTCACCGGCACCCAGTGGCCCGCCCTGGCCGTGCTCGCGGTCCCGGGCGCCGCCTGCATGCTGCTCCTGCTCTCGTTGCGCCGGCACACCCTCGAGACCGAGGACATCCCCCGGCGTTCCGATGAGGATCCGCGCCCGGCGCTGACGCCGGGCGCGGATCCGGCGCCCTCCCGCACCACCCCTGTGGTCGAGGTCGCCGTGCCGGGGGCACTGCCTCGGCGTTTCTACGCGTTCGCGACCTCGTGCGCGCTGGGCACCCTGGGGCTGATGACGTTCGGGGTGATCGCCTTCCACCTCGTCGACGCGGGGCTGGTCGGCCCGGTGGCCGTGCCGCTGCTCTATGCCGCCGCCATGGGGGTCGAGGCGGTGGCCGCGCTGGTGAGCGGGTTCGCCTACGACCGCTGGGGGGCCGTGATCCTCTACACGCTGCCGGTCGTCATCGTCGGCGTCCCGGCACTCGCCCTGTCCGGGTCGCTCTCCCTGGTGGTCGTCGGCCTGGTGCTGTGGGGAACGGCGACCGGCGTCCAGGACTCGACCGTGAAGGCCCTGGTGGCCGACCTCGTCCCGCAGCGACGGCTGGCCACGGCGTACGGCGTCTTCGCCGCGTTCCAGGGAGTGGCCGCGCTCGCCGGCGGGACGCTGGCCGGCGGGCTCTACGCCGATCACCTCGACCTGCTGGTCGCCGTCGTGGCACTGGCCCAGCTCCTGTCCGTGGCGCTGCTGGCCCTGGCGTTGCGGGGACGGAGCCGTCCACGCGCTGTCTGAGTCGGGGCCGTCCTACGGCGCGGCCGCCGTCACTCCTCGTGACGGCGTCCGGTCGAGCGACCGAAGGCGCCCAGCAGGACCGACTGCGGGTCACCGTCCGACCCGACCGCCGGTCCGACAGCACCGGCGGCGCGGTAGAGCTCCTCGCGCTCGGCGAACCACCGGGCAACCTCGTCCACGAGCTCCCCGTCGAGGGCGGTGTCCTGGTGGGTGGCCACCGCGAGGTCCCAGGAGTGGACCAGGTGGTCGGCGCTGAGCTGGCGCACGTACTCCTCGACCGGGGTGTCACCGAACGACAGGTGCACGAGATCCGTGGCCGGGTCCGTCGAGCGACCAGTGGAGAGGTGCCGGTCCACTGCGGCCGTGGCCTCGGCCGCCGCGGAGACGGCCGTGGTCGCGGGGTCGGCACCCAGCAGGTCCCCGTCGAACCGGTCCCCCACCTCCGCGATCGTGGACCCGGCGAGCAGAGGGGTCATCCAGAGCTCCTCCCCGACGACGTGGTTGACCAGGGACCGGACGTCCCACTCGGTGCACGGGGTGGAGTCCGTCCACTGCTCGTCGTCCACCTGAACGAGCCGAGAGCTCCAGCTGGCCACGCACCGACGGTGCAGCTCGGCGAGATCCATGATCGCTCCTTCACGCCCACGACGGGCGAGCCCGACGTGACCCCCAGCGTGCGCCACGCACGACGCGGTGTCGAGGTCCCGGGCGACCCCGTCGGCCCGTGGTGCGGACCAGTCGCCGACCACCGGAAATGACCATGCGCAGGTGGCCCGCGGTGATCTACCGTGACGCTGAGGTGGTGCTGTGGACGACGCCGTACGCCTGCGGATCAAGCTGCTCGGCGAGCTCTCGGCGTCCTACGAGGGCGCCCTGCTCAACCTCGGTGGTCGTCGCCAGCGTGCCGTCCTGGCCGTGCTGCTCCTCGCCCGTGGGGAGGTGGTCCCCACCGAGAGGCTGGCCTCCGCGGTGTGGGGCGACCGCACCCCGGACGACGCTGCCAGTGCCCTGCAGTCCTACGTCTCCCACCTGCGCCGCGCGCTGCAACCGGGGGTTCCCGCGCGGGGCCGGTCTGCGGTGATCGTCCGCGAGGGACCCGGTTACGCCGTCCGGCAGCCCGCCGATGCCGTCGACGCCTGGCACTTCGAACGGCTCGTCGCGCAGGCCGACGCCGCAGCGACCCCCGAGGAGACCGCCGCGCTGCTGGAGGAGGCCCTCGCCCTGTGGACGGGTCCCGCTCTCGCCGAGTACGCCGACGAGCCCTGGGCTGTGGCGGAGATCGCTCGCCTCAGCGAGCTGCGTGCCGTCGCCCGCGAGCGGCTGCTGGCCGCGCGACTGGACCTCGGCGACCCGGCGCTGCTCGTGCCCGAGCTCGAGATGATGGTCGGTGACGAGCCGTTGCGTGAGGACCGCTGGCGCCTGCTGGCGCTCGCGCTCTACCGCGCGCACCGTCAGGCCGACGCACTCGGCGCGTTGCGCCGCGCCCGCGCGGTCCTGGCCGAGGAGCTGGGGGTGGACCCCGGACCCGGCCTGCGAGCCCTCGAGGCCGAGGTCCTCGCCCAGTCACCCTCGCTCACCGCCCCACCTCGCCCGAACGCTCGCCGCGAGAACGGCACCGGTCGGGGGGCGGACCCGTCGGACCACGCGGTGGAGCTGGTCGAACGCGACCTGGAGCTCGGCGTGCTCGCGGGGGCGCTCGACGACCTGTGCGCCGGGGCGCACGGTCTCGTCCTCGTCGAGGGCCCTCCCGGCATCGGCAAGACCCAGCTGACGGTGGCGGCAAAGCGGCTGGCGGCGGCCCGGTCGGTGCGGGTGCTGGCGAGCCGGGGCAGCCAGCTGGAGACGGACTTCGCCTTCGGGGTGGTGCGGCAGCTGTTCGAGCCCGCGTTGGCCGGCGTCACGGGGCGCGAGGAGCTCCTGCGCGGGCCGGCCGGCCGGGCGCGGGGGGTCTTCGACCTGGCGCCCGGTGAGGTGGCCGACGGCTTCGACGTGCTGCACGGGCTGTACTGGCTGACGGTCAACCTGACCGAGGCCGGCCCGCTGCTGCTGGTGCTCGACGACGTCCAGTGGTGCGACCTCGCGTCGCTGCGGTTCCTCGGGTTCCTGGTGCGCCGACTCGAGGCGGTGCCGCTGCTCGTGCTGGCCACCGCCCGGCCGAGTGCTCTCGAGCCGCACCGCGAGGCGCTGCTGGCCGAGCTCGCCCACGACCCCGCAGCGCGAGTGCTGCGGCCAGAGGGGCTCTCCCCGGAAGCGACGGCCCGGCTGGTCGAGCACCGATTGGGATCGTCCCCCGCTCCCCTGTTCACCGCGGCGTGCCACCGGACCACCTCGGGGAACCCGCTCCTGCTCACCCAGCTCCTGCGCGCGCTCGAGACCGACGGCGTCCACCCGGACGCGGCCCACGCCGACCGGGTGGTCGCAATGGGTTCGCGCGCGCTGTCCAGCACTGTCCTGATGCGGCTCCGCGGGCTCTCCGAGCAGGACGTGGAGCTTGCCCGTACGGCCGCCGTGCTGGGCGAAGGAGCTCCCCTGCCGGTCCTCGCCGGTCTCGCGGGGCTCACCGAGACCCGCACGGCGGAAGGACTGGCAACCCTCGCCCACGCCGGGATCCTGCGCGACCAGCAACCGCTGGTGTTCGCGCACCCCGTGGTCCGCGACGCCGTCTATTCCTCGCTCCCGGCCGCCGACCGAGAGCTGCGGCACGAGCGCGCCGCGACCCACCTGCGCGCCGCGGACGCCAGCGTCGAGCAGGTCGCAGCCCACCTGCTTCTGGCCCCGTCCCGGAGCGACGCCACCGTGGTGGAGCTGCTGCGTGGAGCTGCCCGGACGGCTGCGGAGCGGGGCAGCTCGGAGAGCGCACTGACCTACCTGCGCCGTGCGCTCGACGAGGCCCCGCAGGAGCGCAGCCGGGCCGAGCTGGTCCTCGAGCTCGGGCTGGTCGAGGCCACGCTCGACGGACCGGCAGGCGTCGCCCACCTCACCGAGGCCTACGACCTCCACGACGACCCGCGCGTCCGCGGTGACATCGCGATCGCGACCACCGCCGCCCAGCTGTTCGCCAGTCCACCGGGCGTGGCCACGGGCTTCGCCCGCGCGGCACGGGACCGGTTGCCGCCGGAGCTCACCGACCACGCCCAGGCCCTGGCGGCCCTGGAACGCTTCGGCGGCTACCTGCACGGGCTCGAGAGCGGATGGCACGCACCGGTGCCCCCGCTCACGGGCGAGGGGCCGGGGGCCCGCATGCTGGCCGCGGTCCTGGCCCTCCAGACGGTGTTCACCGGCACGGACCGTCCGAGCGCGGTCGAGCTGGCCCGGTTCGCGCTCGACCGGGACCTGCTGCTCGAGGCCGACGGCGGGATCTTCTGGGTCACCGCCGCCAGCGTGCTCATGGTCGCCGACGAGGACCTCGGTGACTTCTGGAGCCGGGCACGAGCGGCAGCCCGTGCGCGGGGGTCGCTGTTCACCACCCTGTCCACCAGCATCTGGGAGGGCTACCACCGATGGCGGCGAGGTGAGCTGCACGCGGCGGTGGCCTGTCTGCGGGAGGGGCTCGAGCAGGACGGCATCTGGCACGGCTCGGGAGTCGCCGAGCCGTTCGCCCGGGCCTTCCAGATCGGGTGCCACCTCGACCGAGGTGACCTCGTCGCGGCCCGGCAGGTGGCGCACGAGGCGTCACCGGCCGGCGACGGCGAGGGCTGGCGGATCATGCAGCAGGCCGTGGCCGGCCTGCTCGTCGCGGAGGGTCGCCACGCGGAGGCGCTGGCGACGCTGGACGCCGCCCCGCAGGGTGTGGTCGTCCAGAACCCCGCGTGGCACCGGTGGCGGGGCATCCGCGCCCAGGCCCTCGCGGGGCTCGGCCGGGTCGAGGAGGCGCTGCAGCTCGCGGAGGAGGAAGTGAGGCTGCTCCGCTCCTGGGGCGCCCCGAGCGCACTCGGTGCGAGCCTGCTGCGGCTGGGACAGCTCCGCGGCACGTTCGACGACCGCGTCGGTCTCGAGGAGCTGCGCGAGTCGGTCCGGCTGCTCGCCACGACCTCCGCGGAGGTCGACCTGGCCCGTGCCCGGTGCGCGCTCGGCAGCAGACCCGAGCTCGCGGACCAGGAGGCGGTCGAGCTGCTGCTGGCAGCGAGCGCGGCGGCGGAGCAGCGCGGGGCTCGTGCCGTGCAGGAGCAGGCGCGCCAGGCGCTCGAGCATCGGGGGCACCCCGTCCCGCCCTGCTCGGCGGACGTGCGACCCGTGACCTCGACCGAACGAGAGGTGCTCGAGCTGACGGCCCAGGGACTCGACGCGGTCGAGGTGGCCCAGCTCCTGTTCCTCTCGCCCGGAACGGTGCGCAAGGTGCTCGACGAGCTCGACGCGACGGCTCAGGTTTCTCTCAAGTGAGCGAGGAGATCATGGACACAGGCGAGGACGGGAGGCACTCGTGACGGTGCAACAGGGTCTCCGCGCCGCGAGCCTGCACGGGCTGTGCGGCGGCGCGGTCCACCTGCCGGGCGACCCGGCGTACGACCTGGCGCGCACGCCGTGGAACCTGCAGGTCTCCGAGCATCCCGCCGCGGTCGCCTACCCCGCGGATGCGACCGAGGTCGCCGAGGTCGTCCGGGCCGCGAGAGCCGCCGGACTGGCCGTGGCCTGCCAGGGCACCGGCCACGGAGCAGCAGCGCTGCAGGGCCGCCTGGCCGAGGCCGTGCTGCTGCGCACCTCGGCGATGAACGAGGTGTCGATCGACGCGGAGCGTCGTACGGCCCGCGTGGGCGCCGGCGTGCTGTGGGGCGACCTGACGCAGGCCGCGGGGCACCACGGCCTCGCAGCGCTGCACCCCTCGTCGCCCAACGTCGGGGTGGTGGGCTACTCCCTGGGCGGCGGGCTGAGCTGGTACGCCCGTCGGCTCGGGCTGCAGTGCAACACGGTCACGGCCGCCGAGCTCGTGCTCGCCGACGGGACGTTCGTGCGCGCCACGGCCGACCAGGAGACCGACCTGTTCTGGGCGGTCCGCGGTGGCGGCACACCCCTCGGAGTCGTGTGCGCCCTCGAGTTCGGCCTGGAGCCCCTGGACAGCGTCGTCTCCGGCTACCTGGCCTGGGACTGGGTGGAGACCGAGCGGGTGTTCTCGGCCTGGGTGCGCTGGTGCGCCGACGCACCCGAGTCGGTGACCACGGCCCTGCGGGTGGTGGCGGTGCCCGACGCGGAGGACATGCCCGCCGAGGTCCGCGGCCGCAACCTGGTGCTCCTCGACGGTGCGGTGAGCGGCACCGACAGCTTCGCCGCGGAGGTCTGGGCCGACCTGCGAGCACTCGGCCCCGAGGTCGACTCGCTGGCGCGCGTCCCCGCGTCGTCGGTCATCCGGATGCACCTCGACCCCGAGGGACCGGCGCCGGCGTACGCCAGCAGCACCCTGGTCTCCGAGCTCCCCGACGAGGCCGTCGCCGCCATCGTGGCCGCGGTCGGACCCCAGTCCGGGAGCATCCTGGCGATGACCGAGATCCGGCAGCTCGGTGGGGCGCTCTCCCGACCGGCTCCGGACGGCGGCGCGCTGTCCTCGGTGGACGGCGCCTTCCTCGCCCTGGGCGTGGGGCTGGAGACCGACCCGGCCGACTGGGATCGCCAGCGCGCGGACGCCGCCCGGTTGCTCGCGGCCGTGGAGCCGTGGGCCACGGGGCGCACCTACCTGCCGATGGTCGACGACAGCATGGACACCCGCAAGGCGTTCCCGCCCGAGGTGCACGCCCGGCTCTCCGAGATCCGCCGCACCGTCGACCCGCGCGGCCTGTTCATGGCTCCGCATCCCTCTCCGCCACTGCCGTCCGACCGGACTTGAGCCCGGCTCTCAAGTCGGCCTCAACTCCGCGTCAAGGGTGTCGCGGCACGGTCTGTCCAGCATCACACCGATGGACAGAACCAGGAGAGCACCATGACCACCACCCTCGACCCCTCGACCACGCAGTCCGCCCCCTTCGAGCAGCTGCGGAGCCAGCTGACCGGATCGCTGCACACCCCGGAGCAGCCCGAGTACGCCGAGCTCACCTCGCCGTGGAACCTCGCCGTGCCCATGCAGCCGGCCGCCGTCGTCGCCGTACGCACGGCCGCCGACGTGGTGGCCACGGTCAGGTTCGCGCGCGAGCACGGGTGCACGGTCGGCGTGCAGGCCACCGGGCACGGCGCGAAGAGCGCCCTGGCCGGACACATCCTCGTGGTCACCCGTGAGCTCGACGAGCTGACCGTCGACCCGCGCGGCTGGGCCCGCGTCGGCGCCGGCGTGAAGTGGCTGCGCGTCATCGAGGCCGCGGCCCCGCACGGGCTCGCCCCGCTGAACGGCTCGAGCAGCGACGTCGGTGTCGTCGGCTTCACCACGGGCGGCGGGGTCGGACCGATGTCGCGCACGTTCGGCCTGGCGGCCGACCGCGTCCGCGCCTTCGACGTCGTCACGGGTGACGGCGCGTTCCGCCGGGTCACGCCGACCGACGACCCGGACCTGTTCTGGGCGCTGCGCGGCGGCAAGGGCGCGACCGGGATCATCACCGCCGTCGAGTTCGACCTGGTCCGGGTGCCGGAGTTCTACGGTGGCGCCGTCTACTACGACGCCGCCGACGCGGCCGCGGTCATCGAGCGCTGGCGCGCCTGGCACGTCGACCTGCCGGAGCTGGCGACCACGTCGTTCGCCCTCTTCCAGCTCCCGGAGATGCCCGGTGTGCCCCCGCAGCTCGCCGGGCGGATGACCATCGCCGTCCGGTTCGCCTGGACGGGCGACCCGGAGGAGGGACGCCGCCTGCTGGACCAGATGCGGGCCGTCGCGCCGGTGGTCCTCGACGACGCTGCGCTGAAGCCCTACACCGCGATCGACTCGGTGCACGCCGACCCCGTCGACCCGATGCCGGTCACCGACCCGGCGATCCTGCTCGACGACTTCCCTGCCGCGGCCGCGGAGCGCCTGCTCGAGCACGCCGGTCCCGGCTCGGGGTCGCCGCAGGTGCTGGTCGAGGTGCGCCACCTCGGCGGCGCCTACGCCCGCGAGGGGACCTTCCCCAACGCGTTCGACCACCGGTCGGCCGGCTTCAGCGTGCTGGCGGTCGGCATGGCCGGCAGCGGTTCCGGGGAGCACGCGGAGCAGCTGTTCGGTGCCCTCGCCGAGTGGGACACGGGCGGGGTCTGGCCCAACTTCGCGCCGGCGTACGACGCACGCACGGCTCGACGCGCCTACAGCGAGGAGACCCTGCGCCGCCTCGCCGAGGTCGCCCGGGCCTACGACCCGGACGGCGTGCTGCAGATCGGTGAGTTCACCCGGGAGCTCGGCGAGCCGGTGCTCGCCGGTTCCTGAGCGGCGGCACGGCGCCGCTCGGGACAGCGGTGACGGCGGAGCCCCACCTCACTGGGCCTCCGCCGTCATCGCGTCTCCGCAGGGCCGGGTGCGTGCACATCGACAGGCAGTTCGGGCACGAAGGCGTGGCTCCAGGCGGCGCCGGGCGGGCACCGGCTGCGAACTGCCGGTCGATCTGGCTGCGCGTGGACCAGCCGGGCACGGTGCCGACGGTCGCCGGCCGGGCCGGAAACACGCCCGGTCAGTGCCGGACCCGCTCCCGGCTCACCACGGTCACCGGCATCCCCCAGTGGTGCCAGCGTCGCGCAAGGTCGACCGGGAGGTGCGCGGCCAGTCCGTGAGGTGCGACCGCGACCATGATCTCGTCGACGGGCTCACCGAAGAGGATCTCCTCGACGGCGTCCACCGGGTCGTGACGCACCGAGACAGAACCGATCACCGCACCTCCGGCGGCGTGCTCGAGGAGCGGCAGCGCCCGCCTGAGGACCACCTCGGCCTCGCGTGCCTTCTCGTGCCGCTCCGGGTGCAGCAGGTGCACCTCGGCGCGCGCCGGGTTGGGCACGACGACCCGGAACTGGACGTCCCCGGCCCGGGCGCGGCGGCGCATCTCCTCGAGCAGTGCGCCCGACGGGTCCGCCTGGTCGGTCACGACCAGGATCCGGAGGTTGCGGTGTGCCATGGGATGACTCCTCTCGGTGCTCCCGAGTGGTCGACGATCAGCTGCGGGCGACGTCCCGCGCATGCGCCGGGTCGGTCGCCGGGACAGGTGCTGCCACCGGCTCCGTGCGGTCCCGCCCGGTCCGGGTCAGGAAGACCACGACCGCCAGGATCGTCAGCAGGAACAGCACGCTGGTGCCCGCCGTACCGAGTCCGAGCCCTCCGTCGGTGCGCGACGACGCGAGGTAGTCGCCGATGTTCGCGCCGAGCGGGCGGGTGAGGATGTAGGCCAGCCAGAACGAGAGGACGGCGCCGGCACCCAGCCTCCAGGCCGCGAGGACGGCCACGATCAGCCCCAGCGGTAGCAGCACCGCGGCGCCGGGTGCCCACCCGGTCAGCTCCAGGGTCCAGTCGCCCGCGGCGGTGCCCAGCGCGAAGGTCACGAGGACGGCGACCCAGTAGAAGGCCTCGCGGGGCACGGTCACGATCGTGTGGATCGACAGGGTCCGCTCACGCGCGTACCAGAGACCGAAGACCGCCGCCAGCACCACGGCGAAGACCGTGGTGCTCACCCACAGGGGGACTCCGCGGGCGTCGGTGAGGTTGTCGGTGAGCAGGGTGCCGACCACGCTGATCAGCACGACCGTGAGCCAGTAGACCCCCGGCACGTAGCGGTCCTTGCGGAACTGCACGACCAGGGCCGCGACCACAGCGGCGGAGAAGACCAGGGTGGTGTTGGTCAGCCCGAAGCCGAGGGTCTCGTTGATGTAGTCGGCGAGGCTCTCCCCGACCGTGGTGCACAGGATCTTGATGACCCAGAAGTAGACGGTGATCTCGGGGACCTTGTTGAGCAGCTGGCGCCGGCCGGCAGGTGCTTCCTGGGTTCTGGACATGCGGCCGAGTGTGGAGGGCCCGACCTGCACGCAACCTGACCACGGGATCCGACCCGGGACCCTCGGTCATGGCCCGGAGCGCGGCCAGCGTCTAGCGTGAGGGGATGAGCGAGGGGCTCCCGCCGGACGATCCGCGCTGCCCGACCTGCGCGCAGCCGTTGCGGCACGGCGGGCACCTGTCCCCGGAGAACGCCGCCCTGGTGGCCTCCACCGGCAACGCGGGGGTCAGCTTCGAGACCCAGGGCCGTTGTGAGAACGAGGCCTGTCCCGACTTCGGCAGCGAGTTCGCGCCCGGTGAGTGGTTGGCGGCCGACGACGGGCCGGAGCCGACTCGCTAGTGCTGGTGGGGCGACCGGCAGATACTCAGAACTCGTCCCTGCGGCGCAGCCGGCGCGGTCGTCCGTCGGGATCGTGCAGCAGGTCGTACGACGCCGAGGCGACCGCACGAGCGACCCGGCCGAGCCTCGGCGGCTCGATCCGGCGCAGCCGCCCCGGCGGCCGGGGCCTGGTCCGGTCACCGTCGCACCACGCATCGAGCCTGGCGGCACTCGCCGCGTAGGTGGCGAACATGTCCGCCGGTTCCACGCAGTCGGCGATCCCCTCGACAATCCCCTCGTCCAGGTCGCGGACGTCCCGGTCCAGGTGCTCGGCGGCCAGGGTCAGGCGGAGTCGCCTGGCGTACTCGCCGGCGCGGTCGACGACCACCGCGGAGAGCTCGGAGTCGTGGGTCCACGACCGCCGGTTGAAGTTGTCCGACCCGATGCTGGCCCAGGTGTCGTCGATCACGCAGGCCTTGGCGTGCACGTACACCGGGGTGCCGGCGTGGTTCTCCAGGCCGTAGATCGCGACCCGGTCGGGAAACTCGCGCACCAGGTCCTGCACAGCCCGGCGCTGGCCCTCCCGTTGGGGCAGCCGACCGAGCACACCTTCGAGGTCGGTGTACATCGGCACCACGGCGATGAGGTGCAGGTCGGGATGCCGCTCCAGGGCCTCGCCGAACATCCGGGCCACGTGCCGCCCCCACAGGTACTGGTCCTCGACGTAGACCAGCCGACGTGCGCGCTCGACGGCCTTGGTGTACCCGCGCGCCACGCTCCTCTCCCCGCTCCGGGCGAAGGGATAGTCCCTGCTGCCGGCGAGGTCGGGGTAGGTCCGGAGCAGCTGCACGACGTGCGTGCCGCCGGGCACGGGCGGCGGCGGGGGCAGCTGTGCCGGCAGCGTGCTCGGGACGGCCGGCGTGCTGCCCCGGCCCAGTCGCCACCAGCGACGGGGACTGCCGTCGAGCGGGGCCGGGTCCTCCCACCGCTCGCGGAAGGTGGTCTCGACGTCGTGCACCGCCGGACCCGAGATCGCCGCCTGGATGTCGTGCCACGGCGGGGTGTCGCCGTACTCCGCGGCCATCTCGAAGGACTGCGGGTCACCGCGGTGGGTCGCGTCGTCCCGGCGGGAGTGGCACAGGTCGATGCCGCCCACGAACGCCACGTCGCGGGTGGTGTCGTCCCGGTGCCGCAGCACGACCAGCTTCTGGTGGTGTGAGCCACGGTGGCGGACCCGCATGTCGAGCCAGGCCTCGACGCCCTGCGCCCGCAACCGGGCACCGAACTCCGCGTTGTCGCCCTCGGCATCGGCCACGGCCGCGACCCGGGAGTGCCACACCAGGGCGCGCACGTCGACGCCGCGGCCGGCGGCCCGACCCAGCACGGCGAGGACCTCGCTGCCCGGCTCACCGGTGAGCCGCTCGTCGGCGTCGCCCTCCCAGTCCGCGAGGACGATGAGGTCGCCGGACCCCGTCGCCTCGATGCGCTCGTACAGCTCGGCGAAGTAGGTGGCGCCGTCGACCAGCGGTCGCACGAGGTTGCCCTCCGACCACGCCCGACCGCGGTGGGCGGCGTCGATCCTGGTCTCCCCGTTGCCGCGCTCGGAGGGCGTCAGCAGCCACTCGAGGACCTCGTCCGGGTCAGGCACGCACACACCATGCCACAGGCACCCGCGTCACCGCGCCGGCGGCGACGGGCCCTCGAGGTGCTGGTCGACACCCGGTTGCCCGTCGCTGCGCCTCCAGCTCGGTCGGCCCCGTCGAACGGGCGACGCCGACGGCTCCGTCACGTCCGCAGCGCAGCTACCCCGCCTGCAGGTCGAGGTCGAACCACACCGTGGTCCCGGCCGAGTCGAGGTCGGACCCCCACCGGGCGGCGAGCGCCTCGACCAGCTGCAGCCCGCGGCCGTGCACGCGCAGCGGGTCGTCGTGCTGGTCCGGGACCGCGACCTGGTCGCCGCTGTTGCGGACCGTGACGGTCAGGACGTCCTCATCGAGGAGCGCGCGCACCGCGCACCCGGCGTCGGCGTGGATCAGCGCGTTGGTCACGAGCTCGGACAGGCACAGCACGGCCGTGTCGGCCACCTGCTCGTCCACGTGCCAGCCCTGCAGCGTCTGCCGCAGGAAGTGACGCGCCTCGGAGACCGCCGCCGGGTCCGCGGAGACCCGGACCGTCGCGGCGGTCGCACCCGACGGGGTCGGCTCGGAGGCCAGCTCCACCCGCGGCCGCGACTCGTCGCGCTGGGCTCGGTGCAGGGCTGCGCCGAGCGCCTCACCCGCCGCGAGCAGCTCGCGTCGATCGGCAGGCGCGAAGCTCTGGATCGCGTCGAAGAACAGCACGAAGCCACCGAGGATCCGGCCACCGTTGACCAGGGGGACGGCGGCGAGGGCCGTGGTCGGAGTGCCCTGCTGCTGCTCCACGAAGGAGGCGAAGCCGTGCCGCAGCTCGCTCAGCGGACCGAGCACCGGCCGACCGGTGCGGATCGCGGTGTTGAGGGGGAGGTCCTCGTAGGCGTCGACGAGGCACCACTCGGCTGCCCCGTCCGAGCGGTCGGTCGCGGTGAACCGGAGTCGGCGGCCACCACCCTCGGCCAGGCCCAGCCCGGCGCGGTGCACTCCCGGCCGACCCGTCAGCAGCGCGAGCGCGTCCCGCGCCCAGGCGGTGGTGCCCACCGCCCCCGCGTCCGGTTTCGGACCTGCGCTCCCCTGCACGCCTCCGACAGTAGGCCAGGTCGGCCGTAGGGGTCCGCTGCTGCACTGTATCTGTCCGGGTTTGGCACGATGAGCCCATGGGCACACGCGGCCGCGCCCCGAGGCGGGTCCGATGAGGGCGGTCGTGTACGACACGTACGGCGCGACCCCGGTGCTCGACGACGTGCCGGAGCCGGCCTGCCCGGCCGACGGGGTAGTGGTCCGGGTGGGCGCCACCGGGGTGTGCCGGTCGGACTGGCACGCCTGGCAGGGTCACGACCCGGTGCCGCTGCCCCACGTCCCCGGTCACGAGCTGGCGGGCACGGTCGCGGCCGTCGGCGCGGAGGTCCGGGGCTGGGCGGTGGGTGCGCGCGTCACCGTTCCGTTCGTGTGCGGGTGCGGGCGGTGCCCGACCTGTGCGGCCGGAGAGACCCAGGTGTGTCCCGACCAGACCCAGCCCGGCTTCACCGGCCCCGGGTCCTTCGCGGACCTGGTGGCGCTGCACGCGGCCGACACCAACCTCGTCGCGCTCCCCCGGGACGTCGGCTTCGTCACCGCCGCCTCGCTGGGCTGCCGCTTCGCCACCGCCCACCGCGCCGTCACGGTGCACGGCCGGATCCGGCCCGGTGAGTGGCTGGCGGTGCACGGCTGCGGCGGCGTGGGCCTCTCGGCCGTGATGATCGGTGCCGCCCTGGGCGCCCGGGTGGTGGCGGTCGACGTGGCGCCGGGCGCGCTCGACCTCGCCCGTCGGCTCGGGGCCGAGACGGTCCTCGACGCGACGGAGGCGGACCCGGTCGACGTCGTCCACGACGTCACCGGGGGCGGCGCGCACGTGTCCCTGGACGCGGCCGGCCTGCCTGCCACCGCCTCGGCGTCGGTCCGCTCGCTGCGTCGGCGGGGGCGTCACGTCCAGGCCGGCCTGCTGCTGGGTGCGGCCGCGAGCGCTCCGCTGCCCATGGACCGGGTCGTCGCCTGGGAGCTCGAGCTCCACGGCACCCACGGCATGCCCGCACGCGACTATCCGGCGATGCTCGCGCTCGTGGCCGACGGCACCCTGCGACCGGACCTGCTCGTCGGTGCCGTGGTCGGACTCGGCGAGGCTCCTGCGGCCCTCGAGGCGATGGGTGACTCACCGGTCACCGCGGGCATGACCGTCGTCGACCTCACCCTCGGCTAGCCCCGGTCCCACCGGAGCTCAGGCCTCGCGCGCGGTCCGTTCAGTGCTCCTCGAGCACCCACAGCGTCTCGAGCGTCGGGTCGGCGGAGTAGGCGATGCGTACGCCGGAGGCGCGGGCGGCCTCGAGGGCGGCGAGGGCCTCGCGCGTGACCCGCTCCCCGGGCGCGAGCACCGGCACACCGGGCGGGTAGGGCGCGACGAGCTCCGCGCTGGTCCGACCCAGTGCCTCGGCCAGCGGCCGTCTCTCGCGCGCCGCGAAGAAGGCCTCCCGGGGGGATCGTGCCTGCTCGGGGACCACCGTCCAGGCCGCCGCCGGCGCGACGGGGCGGGCCGGTCCGCGAGAGGCGTCGATCTCCTCGACCAGGGCCTGCTCGAAAGTCTCGAGGTCGGCGTCGTCGTCGGCGAGCGTGAGCATCGGCACGAGGGTGTCGCGGTCGGCCATCTCCACCGGCATGCCGCGCGCGACGAGCCCGGCCTCGACGACGTTCCCGTCCGCGCCCGTCCCGTGGAGCAGGAGCACCAGCTTGACCGGGTCGACCCGCGGGCCGTCGAGCACGGTCAGCCCGGGCACCTGCGCCGAGCCGGTCGCGCAGTCGGCGTACCCGCGCGACCAGGGCGCCGAGCAACGACTCGCCGTCGCGGGCCAGCAGCGCGACCGCGGCGTCGGTGCTGGCCAGGATCGCCCCCGCGGGGCTGGTCGTGTGCGTGGCCTCGAACGCCGCCTCGAGCCGGACCGGGTCGATCCGCTGGGTCCGGGCGAGCACGAGCGCTGCCTGGGACCAGGCCGGCAGTGTCTTGTGGGCGCTGGTCACCAGGGCGTCCGCCCCGGCCTGCAGGGCGTGCGGGGGCAGCGCCGGGTGGAAGCCGAAGTGTGCGGCCCAGGCCGCGTCGACCACCAGCGGACACCCGTGGGCGTGGGCCACCCGGGCCAGATCGGCCACGTCGCCGACCGTCCCGACGTACGACGGCTCGGTGACCAGCACGGCGACCGCGTCGGGAGCGGAGCGCAGGGTCGCCTCGAGGGCCTCCGGCGCCACCCCCAGGGGTACGCCGGTCACCGGGTCCAGCTCCGGCTGGACCCACACCGGCTCCAGCCCCGCCAGGACCAGGCCGAGGAGCATCGAGCGGTGCAGCGTGCGCTGCACGACCACCCGGTCGCCGGGCCGGCCGACGGCGAGGGCGAGCGCCTGGTTGCCGTGGGTGGAGCCGGCCACCGAGAAGCGGCAGGCGTCGGCCCCCCACAGCGCGGCGGCGCGGGCTTCCGCTCGGGCGAGCACCCCGCCGCCGAGCTTCACGGTGTCCAGCCCGCCGTAGAGCGGGACGTCGCCCGACGTCACCGTCCCGACCAGGTCGGTCCCGCCCTTGTGGCCGGGGATCGTGAACGGGTGCGGGTCGGCGTCCTGGAACCGCAACCAGGCGTCGAGCAACGGCGCGTCCCCCCGCAGCCCGCGCGGGTCCCGCGGGTCGCTGCTCACGACGCCTCCCCGGCGCAGAAGCGCGTGGCCGCGTGCAGCACCGCCGCGGGGAACGCCCGCACCTGGGTCAGGTCGACCCACTCGTCGACGGCGTGCAGGCCACCACCGGACGGCCCGCAGACAGCGGTGGGGACGCCGGCCGCCTCCCACAGCGCCGACTCCATCCAGTACGGCGCACCCACCTCGGTCGGGGCCGGTCGACCGGCGGCCTCGAGTCCCTCGACGAGGTGCGCCTGCAGCTCGCCCGCGGCACTCGCACCGTCGTGCTCCCAAGCGTCCCGGGTGGCCAGCTCGGCGAGCCCGGCGGAGACGGTGGGGTCGCTTCCGCGCAGCGCGGCCACCAGCGCCTCGACCTCCTGCAGGGCCACGGCCGCGCTCTCCCCCGGGACCGTGCGCCGTTCGACCACGGCGACCGCCTCGGCGGCCAGCACGAAGGGCGAGGAGCCGCCGGACGCCACCGTGGCCAGCAGCGAGCCGCGGCCCACACGCGGGTGGCCTCGCCGACGGGCCAGCTCCGCGTCGGCCAGCTCGACGGCGTGGAGGAGGCGCCCGAGGTGGGTCACCGCGTTCACCCCCTCCTCCGGCTGGGAGGAGTGCGCGGCCCGGCCGCGCAGGAGCACCTCGACGAGCGCGAAGCCCCGGTGCGCCACTGCGAGGTCGAGTCCGGTCGGCTCCCCCACCAGGCACGCCTCCGGCAACGACTCTCGGCGCGACAGGGCGTCGAGCACGGCCTCGGTGCCCAGGCTGGCGTCCTCCTCGTCGGCCACCAGTGCGAGCACGATCTCGCCGGGGGTGTCGGTCGCTGCGGCCGCCTCCGCGGCGAGCACCAGCCCCGCGACACCGGCTTTCATGTCGGCGGTGCCCCGCCCGTACATCCGGTCCTCGACCACGCGGGCCGTGAACGGCTCGTCCATGCCCGCGACCCCGACCGTGTCGAGGTGGCCGTTGAGCACGAGCGAGCGCCCCGGGCGGCTGCCTCGGTGAGTCGCCAGCAGGCTGGGCCGGTCGGCTCCTCCGGCCTCGACCACCTCCACGTCCAGCCCGTTTCGCCGCAGCCGATCGGCGAGGGCCAGCACCGCCCGGCGCTCTCCGGCGGCGCCCGGGACGAGGCCCGGGTTCACCGTGTCCATGGCGACCAGCTCCGCGGTCAGCGCGACGGCGCGGGCAGCGAGGTCCTGGCGTGGGTCCACGGGCTCCACTCGGTCGGACACCTCGCCTCCAGGCTGACGGTGGTCCTCACCCTAGGGCCGGGTGGAGGTCCACGCCGAGACGGTTCGGGGTGCACGGGCCCGAACCCCGGCCTCGGCGTCGCATGCACGGACCGCTCCGGGGTAGAAGGGACGTATGGCGAAGGACCGGCTGGACGACTACCGGGACAAGCGGGACACCACCCGATCGGGCGAGCCCGCAGGCAGCGGCCGCGGGGGGCGCGGCTCCCCCGACGGCCCGCACTTCGTGGTGCAGCGCCACGACGCCTCGAGCCTGCACTTCGACTTCCGGCTGGAGGTCGACGGCGTGCTGGTCTCGTGGGCCGTGCCCAAGGGCCCCTCGCTGAACCCGGCGGACAAGCGGCTCGCGCACCGCACCGAGGACCACCCGCTGGACTACGTGGACTTCGAGGGCCGCATCGACGAGGGGTACGGCGCCGGCACCGTGGTCGTCTGGGACACCGGGAGCTACGAGAACCTCACCGAGCGCGACGGCGAGCCCGTGCCCGCGGCGGACGCGCTGGCGGACGGGCACGTGAAGGTCCGGCTGCACGGCGAGAAGCTGACCGGGGCGTTCGCACTCACGCACACCGAGATGGGTGGCGACGAGGCCAACTGGATGTTGGTCAAGGTCGACGACGAGGGCGCCGACCGCCGGCGCAAGCCCACCTCGACCCAGAACGAGTCGGTGCTGACCGGGCGGACCAACGCTGACCTCGAGGACGAGTAGGCGACGGGGGAGGACGCCGTCAGCCCAGGCGGCGCAGGCGTTCGCGGGCCTTGCCCAGTCCTTGCCCGCGGGGCAGCTCGGCCCACCGGTCGCCGCCCCGGGCGAGCCGTCGCCCGACGGTGTGCAGCGTGTACTTGTCCGGCTCGACGCGGGAGAGCTCCGACCAGTCGATCGGCACCGACACCGGGGCGCCCGGCCGCGGGCGCACGGCGTACGGCGGGACGGCGGTCTGGCCGTAGGCATTGCGCTGCACGTCGATCAGGACCCGGTCGCCGCGCTTGTCCTTGCGGGCCTCGAGCGTGAGCAGGTCGGGCTCGCGGTCGACGAGCACTGCTGCGAGGTCGCGGGCGAGCTCCCGGACCTCGTCGAAGGTGTGGGTACGTCGCAGCGGGACCAGCACGTGGTAGCCCCGTGAGCCCGTCGTCTTGAGCACGCTGGAGAGCCCCAGGTCGTCCAGCAGCTCCCCCACCAGCCGGGTGGCGCGGCGTACCGCGGCCAGCCCGGGCACGGTGGGGTCGAGGTCGAGGACGAGCTGGTCGGGGTGGTCGAGGTCGTCGGCGCGGCTGAGCCACGTGTGCGGGGTCAGGCACGCCTGCTGGGCGAGGTAGACCAGGCTCGCCTCGTCGGAGACGACGACCTGCTCCTGGGGTCCGTCGCCGGTGTCCACCTCCACCCGGCGCACGAAGTCGGGGAAGTGGTCGGGCGCCTTCTTCTCGTAGAACGACGGCCCGTCGAGACCGTCGGGGAAGCGCTGCATGGTGATCGGCCGACCGCGCAGGTGCGGCAGCATCACCTCGGCCACCGAGGCGTAGTAGCGGGCGAGGTCGAGCTTGGTGACCGGGTCGCTCCCCCCGGCCGCCGGGAACAGCACCTTGTCCGGCTTGGACAGCCGGACTCCGGCCACCTCGGTCTCGTCGCTCATCGCGCCTCCCTCACCACGTCGTCGGGGTCCTTGTCGGTGCGCAGCCCCAGGTAGCGCGGGTGGCGCAGCTGGCCGGCCGACGTCCACTCGGTGAAGGCGACCTCCGCCACCAGGCGCGGCCGCACCCAGTGCACCCCCTTCGCGGGCAGGTCGCCCCGGGTGCACGGCGACTCGTCCACCTCGAGGCGGGAGAGCCGCTCGTGCAGGTCGCGCAGCACCTGGTCGGAGAACCCGGTGCCCACCTTCCCGGCGTACACCAGGTCGTCACCGTCGTGGTGGCCGAGCAGGAGCGCTCCGAGTCCGATCCGGGACCCGGTCGGCTCCGTCCACCCGACGACCACCAGCTCCTGGCCGGCCTCGCACTTGAACTTCAGCCAGTCCTTCGTGCGCCCGGAGGGGTACGCCGCGTCCGCGCGCTTGGCGATCAGCCCCTCCCAGCCGCGTCCGCAGATCTCCGCGAACCAGTCCTCGCCCCCGTGCACGCGGTGCGGCGTGGAGCGCAGCGGGTCCTGCCAGCGCAGCAGGCGAGCGCAGCCGCCGCTTCCGGTCGAGCAGGGGCTCGGCACGCAGGTCCTCGCCCTCGGCCTCGAGGACGTCGAAGACGTAGAACCAGACCGACACCCCGGACCGACGGGCCTTCGCTGCGTCCGCGACGTGGATCCGCGGCTGGAGGCGCGCGAAGCTCGTGCGCGACCCCTCGAAGGCCACCACCTCGCCGTCGACGACGAAGTCCCCTGCCTCCTGCTGGGCCAGCGCCTCGGCGATCTCGGGGAAGGCGACCGTCACGTCGCGGCCGGACCGTGAGTACAGCCGGACGCCCGAGGAGTCGCGCACGGCCAGCACCCGCTGCCCGTCGAGCTTGCGCTCGTAGACCCACCCCGGCTCCCAGAACCGCTCGTGGCTCAGCGTGGCCAGCGCGGCCGTCGGGACAGACATCGGTCTCGCCCTCCTCACCAGCGTGCAGAGGTCCTGCACAGTTCCCGATCGCTCGCGAGGCATGCACGTCCCGGCGTCCGTCGGGTACAGCACTCCCATGGACCTTCGCGGACACGAGAGGCGGTGCTGAGGCATGCCCGAGCTCCCTGATGTCGAGGTCTACCGGCGACGACTCGCCTCCGCAACCCGGCGACGTCGCATCGAGGCCGCCTCGGTGCGGGACCCGGACCTGCTCGTCGGGGTCGGTGCGCATCGCCTCGACCGGGCCCTCGGCGGGGTGAGCGTCGGGGGGACCCGGCGGCACGGCAAGAACCTCTACCTGACGACCCGCGGCGGACCGCACCTGCGGCTGCACTTCGGCATGACCGGCGACCTCGTCGTCGTGCCGGCCCGGACGCCGACGGAGGACGAACCGCGGCACACCCGGGTGGCGCTGTCGCTCAGCGGCGGGCGTCGCGTGCTGTTCGTCGACCAGCGCAAGCTGGGCGAGGTCGAGCTGGTCGAGGACGTCGACGACGACATCGAGCGCCGCGGGCTGGGCCCCGACGCCCTGGCGCTCTCGATGACCGAGCTCGCCGGTGTGCTGCGGGAGAGCCGCGGCGCACTGAAACCGACCCTGATGGACCAGGGGCGGATCGCCGGGCTCGGCAACATCTACAGCGACGAGATCCTCTTCCAGGCCCGGCTCGACCCGAGAGCCCCTGCAGCCTCGGTCGGCACCTCCGGCGTACGCCGCCTGCACCGGCAGCTGCGCCGCGTGCTCGAGCGCGCGATCGACGGCGAGGTGCGTTCGTTCCCCCGGGGTTGGCTGATCCACCGGCGTGAGGACGGCGCGGAATGTCCTCGCGGCAACGGGCAGGTGCGCCGGTTCTCCTCGGCGGGGCGGCACGGCTACTTCTGCCCCGTGTGCCAGAGCCACCCGGACCCGGGTTGACTGTCCGCATGACCCCCGAGGAGTTCCGCGCGGCCGCGCACGAGCTGGTCGACTGGATCACCGACCGGCGCATCGAGATCGAGTCGCGCCCCGTGCGCCCCGACGTCGAGCCGGGTGACATCGTCGCCCGGCTCCCCTCGACTCCTCCGACGGGGGGCGAGTCCGCCGCGAGCGTGCTCGCCGACCTGGAGTCGGTCGTCGCGCCGGGCATCACCGAGGTCCAGCACCCGATGAACTTCGGCTGGTTCCCCTCCAACGCGAGCCTGTCGTCGATCCTCGGCGACTTCGCCTCCTCCGGGCTGGGCTCGCTGGGCATCTCCTGGGAGTCCTCCCCCAGCCTCACCGAGGTGGAGGAGGTCGTCGTCGACTGGCTGCGCCAGCTCACCGGGTTGAGCGAGCGCTGGTCGGGAGTCATCCAGGACACCGCCTCGACGTCCTGCCTGGTGGCCATGCTCGCCGCGCGCGAGCGGGCCACGGGGCATGCGCAGGCCGCTGGCGGGCTGGTGCGCTTCGGGCGTCCGCTGCACGTGTACACCACTGACGAGGCGCACTCCTCGGTCCGCAAGGCGGCCCTGCTGGCCGGCTTCGCCGCCCAGGACATCCGGGTCGTCGAGGTCGACCCCTGGACCCGCGACCTGCGCGCCGACCGCCTCATCGAGACGATGCGGGCCGACGTCGAGGCCGGCGGCGTCCCCACGATCGTGGTCGCCTCCCTGGGCTCCACCGGGGTGACCGCGTTCGACCCGTTGCCGCAGATCGTGACCGCCGCCGCGGCGTACGGCACCTGGGTGCACGTCGACGCGGCGATGGCCGGCTCCGCGATGCTGCTGCCGGAGCGCCGCGAGCTGTTCGCCGGCGTCGAGGACGCGGACTCCCTCTCGTGGAACCCGCACAAGTGGATGGGCACCATCCTGGACACCTCGCTGCTCTACCTGCGCGACCCCGAGCACCTGGTGCGGGTGATGTCGACCAACCCCAGCTACCTGCAGTCCACGAGCGGGGGCGACGCGACGCAGTACCGCGACTGGGGGATCCCGCTCGGGCGCCGGTTCCGCGCCCTCAAGCTCTGGTACCAGCTGCGCATCGACGGTCCGGACGCGATCCGCGACCGGCTGCGCCGCGACCTGGACAACGCCGCGTGGCTCGCCGCGGAGATGGCGCGGCGCCCGGGGTGGGAGGTGGTCGCGCCTGTCCGGCTGCAGACCGTGTGCCTCCGGCACGTGCCGGCGCACCTGGACCCCGCCGACCCGGCCGACCGCGACGAGATCAGCAGGCACAACCTCGCCTGGGTGCGGGCGCTGAACACCTCCGGCCGCGCCTTCGTCTCCCCCTCGCTGCTCGACGACGTCTGGATGGCCCGGGTCTCCGTCGGCGTCGAGTCCACCGAGCGCCACCACCTCCTCCGCCTCATCGACCTGGTCGAGGAGTGCACCGCGAGCACCCCCGGGTGACGCGCGGACGTCATACGACCTGGCTGCTCCGGCGACCAACTCGTATGACGTCCCGGGGCCGCACCGCCGGACGTCATACGACCTGGCTGCTCCGGCGACCACCTCGTATGACGTCCTGACGTACGCCGGGCAGCCCCACCGCGAAGCCCAGCAGTGCCGAGCCGAGCAGGGCGATCGCACCGAGGAGACCGAAGGCGGTCGCGTGGCTGCCGGTGAGGTGCGCGAGACCGGCACCGACGACCGGACCCGTCGCCGCGGCGAAGGTGATCGGCGCGCCCAGCACGCCGTTGAGCGAGGCGTACCGCTCCGGCCCCCACAGGTCGGTCACCAGGGTCGCGCCCACCAGCGTGTACAGACCACGCGCACCGCCGGCCACGACCGAGACCGCCAGCAGCACCACGGTCGGTCCCGGCACCAGGGCCAGGGCGACGATCGTGGTCCCCACCGCACCGGTCACCCAGATGGTCCGGGCCCGCAGCCCGAGGCGAAGCGCCATGCTCGGGTAGAGGAGCCGCCCGGCCACCTGGCCGGCCCCACCGAGTCCCAGTGCCCAGGCGGCGGTCGAGAGGGACAGCCCCCGGTCGACCAGGAGCGGGACCAGTGCCACCAACGAGCCGTACATCGCCAACGTGACCAGCGCGGCACCGGCCGCCACACTGAGGAAGGCGGCACTGGCCATCACCCGGCGGTCGCGTGCGCGGTGGGCCGCGCTCGAGGGCAGGTCCCACGGGTGGCGCAGCGCCAGCAGGTGCGCCGGCACCGCGATCACGAGCAGCCCCGTGGCAAGCACCGCGTAGGTGCCGCGCCAGCCCAGCTCGGCTGCGAGGAAGGTCGTCAGCGGCGCGAAGATCGTGCTCGCGAAACCCGCGACCAGGGTGAGTGTCGTCAGCGCCCGCACCCGCGCCGCGCCGTACCAGTGGGTGATCACCGCGAACGCCGGCGCGTAGAACAACCCCGCGGCGCCCGAGCCGCTCAGCACCATCGCGGCGAGGAACCACGGGTACGACGGTGCCGCCGCCACCGCGAACAGGCCACTCGCACCGGCCGCCGCGCCCCACACCATCACCCGGCGCGGTCCCTGGGCCTGGATCGTCCGACCGACCGCGATGCCGACGACGCCGGCCATCACGTTGCCCAGGGAGAACGCCGCGGTCAGCGCCGTCAGCGACCACCCGGTGTCCCGCGCGATCTCGGGGGCCAGGACGGCGAAGGCGTAGTACAGCGTGCCGTAGCTGACGGTGACCGTCAGGCACAGCGTCGCCAGGACGCCCCTCGGCGCGGCGTAGCTCACGCGAGCGGCAGGGGGACGCGCCCGATCGGGACCGGCTCGACCACGACTGCGGGGCCGCAGCAACCGCCCACGTCGGCACCGTCCGGCTCGTCGTACAGGCCGGCGCCGCCGCACACGCCGGTGTCCGGGAGCACCAGCTCGACCCGGGCCGCCGCCTCGTGGTCACCGGCGAGGGCCGCGGCGACGCTGCGGACCTGCTCGTAGCCGGTCATCGCGAGGAACGTCGGGGCGCGGCCGTAGGACTTCATGCCGACCAGGTAGAGGTCGGGCTCCGGCTGGGCCAGGTCGGCCGCTCCGGTCGCCCGCACCGAGCCGCACGAGTGCACGTTGGGGTCGATCTCGGCGGCGAGCCTGCGCGGCGCCTCGAGCGTCGGGTCGAGGTCGAGCCGCAGCTCGCCGAGGAAGGAGAGGTCGGGGCGGAACCCGGTCAGGACCGTGACGTGGTCGGCGGGTTCGAGGGACCGGCCGTCCTCGGCGGTCAGGACCGCCTGCCCGTCCACCACGGCCACCTCGGCGGTACGGAAGCCGGTGACGAGCCGGACGTCGCCGTCCTCGACCGCCTGCCTCGCACGAGCCCCGAGCGCACCGCGTCGCGGCAGCTCGTCGGCCGCGCCGCCGCCGAAGGTGGTGCCCGAGACGGCCCGGCGGATGGCCCAGGTGATCCTCGTGCCGGGGTACGCCGCCGCGATCCGGGTCAGCTCGATGACGGCGTTGAACGCCGAGTCGCCGGACCCGACCACGACGGTGTGCCTGCCGGCGTACGGGCTCGGTGCGGCGAAGTCGGGGACCTGGTAGTCCAGCAACCCGGTGGCAACGGCGTGACCCTCGCCGAGGGCCGGCAACCCGTCGGCACCGGCCGGGCTGGGACGCCGCCAGGTGCCGGACGCGTCGATCACGGCGCGGGCCTCGAGGCGCTCCTCACCGCCGTCGGCCCGGAGGACGCGGACGGTGAAGGGCTGCTCGGCGCGGTCGGCGTCGACGAGCCGGTCGCGGCCCTTGCGGGAGATCGCCGCTGACGCGGGCGGCGTAGCGGACGTGGTCGCCGAGCGCCTCGGCCAGCGGACGCAGGTAGCCGTCGATCCACTCCGCCCCGGTCGGATAGCCGGAGGTCGGCGCGACCCAGCCGCGCTGCTCGAGGAGGCGGCGCGACGCCGGGTCGACCAGCTCGGGCCAGGCGGAGAACAGCCGCACGTGGCCCCACTCCCCGACGGCGGCGGCCGGAGCCCGGCCCCTGCTCCAGCACCAGCGGCTGCAGGCCGCGCTCCAGCAGGTGGGCGGCGGCGGCCAGGCCCAGCGGGCCGGCTCCGATGACGACAACGGGCAGATCGGTCATGGTCGTACTCCTCGTATTCATGAACGTCGATGCGAGCGAGCGTACCCATCACATCGACAGATGTCAATACGTTGGCTAGGCTGGACGCATGAGCTCCGACCGCCCTGCCCCGTCCTCACCCCGGAGGTCGTCGCGTGCTGCGCGCCGGTGACCGGTGAGCCTGATCGACGAGGAGTCGGCGCGAGACCGTCGCCCGGATGTTCAAGGCGATCGGCGATCCCGACACGGGTCCGGCTGCTCTCCATGATCGCGGCCACCGAGGGCCACGAGGCGTGCCTGTGCGACCTCACCGAGCCGACCGGGCTCGCCCAGCCGACCGTCTCCCACCACATGAAGGCAGCTCGTCGACGCCGGACTGGTCACCCGCGAGCAGCGCGGCCGGTGGGCCTACTTCCGCGTCGTGCCCGGCATCCTGGAGTCCCTCGCAGCGACCCTGGCGCCGCCTCGCTGACGCCGCCCGGACGTCATACGACCTGGCTGCCCTGGCGACCACCTCGTATGACGTCCCGCGGCCGCACGCACAACGTCATACGACCTGGCTGCCCCGACGACCACCTCGTATGACGTCCCGGGCCGCACC
>CAWFHA010000003.1:0-165403 GCA_963815595.1 uncultured Actinomycetota bacterium
CTCCGGCGACGAGGCGACCGGTGGCAACATCGTGCGCTTCGCGGCCGAGGCCCCGCTCAAGCAGATCGCGATCAACGCCGGCCTCGAGGGCGGCGTCGTGGCGGAGAAGGTGCGCAACCTCGAGGCCGGGCTCGGCCTCAACGCGGCCACCGGCGAGTACGTCGACATGGTCGCCGAGGGCATCATCGACCCGGCCAAGGTGACCCGTTCTGCGCTGCAGAACGCCGCATCGATCGCCGCGCTGTTCCTCACCACCGAGGCCGTCGTGGCCGACAAGCCGGAGAAGGCCGCCCCCATGGGTGGCGACCCCTCCGGTGGCATGGGCGGCATGGACTTCTGAGTCCTGCCGCACAGGCACCAGCAGCACAGGAAGGGGCCCCGGTCTTCGGACCGGGGCCCTTTCCGCGTCCCCGAGATGATCCGCCGGACTGCGTAACATCGGCGCCGTTCGGACCACTACGGGGTGTGATGCGACCACAGAGCTCTCGGGAACGTGCGTTCACCGCCTGCTGGCGCGGCGATGCGCCCCGGGTTGCCGCCTACGCGAGCCGGCACGCCCCCCACTCGCGCGTCGAGGACATCGTGGCGGAGACCTTCGCGGTGGCGTGGCGCCGATGGGACCTCGTCCCGGACCCACCGCTGCCGTGGCTGATCGGCACCGCCCGCAACCTGCTCTCGGAGGACCGACGCTCCCTGGCACGCGGCCGGCGGCTGCACGAGCGGCTCGGGCTGCTGGAGGCCGTGGCACAAGACGCCGAGGACGTCGCGGAGACGGCGTTCAGCCGGGACCGCGCACTGCGCGCGCTGGCAAAGCTGACCGAGGACCAACGCGAGGCACTGCTGCTCGTGGCCTGGGACGGGCTGTCCATCAGTGAGGCCGCCGAGGTTCTCGACCTTCGCCCAGGCGCCTTCCGCGCCCGCCTGCACCGCGGTCGGGCCGCGCTGGAGGCAGCGCAGTCGCGCCACCACCTGCCGGTACCGACCACCGGCCCGGCGTTCGCCGCCACGAGTCCGGAGGAGAACCGATGAGCGTGCAGCACGACTGGGACCGCACCACCGAGGAATCGCTTCGCGCGGGCAGCCTCGCGCTGCTCCGGCCCGGTCCGGCCGAGCTCGACGAGGAGTGGATGGAGCTGACCTGCACGCGCATCGTCGCGGATGAGCGTGCCGTGCGCGGACCACGGCGCTGGAAGCGCCTCGTCGCGGGCGCCACGGTCGTGGTCGCGGCCACCGGGGGGGTCGCGGCAGCAGCAGTGTCCGCGCCCCCCTACCTCGAGCACACGTGGACGCGGTGGTTCAGCCGAGGAGCCGAGCAGGCCGTGCGGCCGACGGTCACGATGATCGCTGACGTCCGGCTCCCGGGCAACGGACGGTTCACCGCCTGGCGGGCCACGACGAGCGACGAGATCTGCTCCGCCGCGGCCGACAACTGGGACGGGGCGAAGAAGATCACCAGCGGCGGCATGGGCTGCGGCGAGATCGACCCCGAGGCAGCGGACCGGGACCGGCAACTGTTCGACTACAGCTTCGCCGAGGACGCCAGGGGGGACTGGTACTACCCCGTGGTGTACGGCGCCCCGGCCGACCGGCGCGACGACCGGGTGACCCAGGTCCGTGTCCACGGCCGGCTCTTCGACGGGCCGGACTGGCAGCGCAACGCCGTGCTGGACCCGGCGACGAGGGGGTTCGGCGTGGTCGTGCCGGGCGCGCGTCCGAGGTCCTCGATGGAGGCGGAGTGGGATGGCGCGGCCGGCGAGGTGCTGCCGTGGGACAGCAACCTGCGCAGCATCGTGGTGGACCTGCTCGACGGCCAGGACCAGGTGGTGCGCAGCATCACGCTGCTGGACGTGAGACCACGGTCGTGGAGCGGCCGCCGCTGAGTAGGCTCGAGGCTCACCACGTGAGGAGTGCCATGGCCCGGGACATGCGCGTCAGCGACAGCGTCATCATCGGCCTGGACGCGGAGTCCATCTACGCCCTCGTGGCCGATCCCACGCAGATGCCGCGGTGGAGCCCGGAGAACACCGGCGCGGACACCGGCGTGGCCGGACGCCCGCTGGAGGTCGGTGAGGTGTTCGCGGGCTCGAACCGGCGTGGGCGCGCGCGCTGGAGCACCGAGTGCGTGGTCACCGCAGCGGAACCCGGCCGGCGGTTCGCCTTCCAGGTCCGCAAGATCGGCGCCCGGACCCCGCTCGTCCCGGGCCGGATCGCGTCCTGGGAGTACACCTTCGAGCAGGTCGAGGGCGGCGCCCGGGTGACCGAGACCTGGACGGACGAGCGCCGCGGGTGGCCCGATCCCGTGGCCGCCGTCTTCGACCGGCTGGCCACCGGCGGGCGGACCTTCGCCGACTTCCAGCGCGGCAACATCCGCCGCACGCTGGCGGCGATGAAGGCCGACCTCGAGGACATCCCGGACCGGGCGGCCTGAGCGAGGACCCCGTGCCGGCTCCCGAGAACGACCTCGACCGGCGGCTCGCCGCCGCCATCCTCGAGCTGCTGGACGCACGCGCGTCCGGGAGCACGATCTGTCCTTCCGAGGCGGCTCGCGCGGTCGGCACCGAGGACGGCTGGCGCGACCTGATGGACCCCGCGCGAGACGCCGCCGCTCGGCTGGTGGCGGCCGGTGAGGTCGAGGTGACCCAGGCGGGCGAGGTCGTGGACCTCGCCACGGCGCGGGGGCCGGTCCGCCTCCGGCGGGCTCAGAACGGGTAGCGCTCGATCTCTGCCTGCATGGTGACCCACTGCAGGTGGCCGAAGGTCTCCAGGTTGGCTCGCGCGCCGCCGAAGTGACCGCCGGAGCCGGACGCCTTGATCCCGCCGAACGGGATGACCGCCTCGTCGTCGACGGTCTGGTCGTTGACGTGCACCATGCCCACCTCGAGCCGGCTGCTCAGCTCGTAGGCGGCCATCGCGTCTCCGCTCAACAACCCGACCGACAGGCCGTACGGGTCGTCGTTGACCAGCCGCACGGCCTCGTCCACCGAGTCGTAGGGGACGACCGGCGCCACGGGGCCGAAGATCTCCTCGCGCGCGACCGGCTGTCCCGGGTCGACGTCGGCGAGCACGGTGGGGCGGTACATGAGGCCGTCGTAGCTGCCCCCGGCGGCGAGCCGGGCGCCGCCGTCGACGGCGCCGGTCACCAGGGCGTGCACCCGGTCGCGCTGGGTCTCGTCGATGAGCGGTCCCAGCGCCACCTCGTCGGCCCACGGGTCGCCGACCGGGAGTGCCTCGGCCTTGGCCGCCAGCATCGCGGCGTACTCCTCGGCCAGGGGTCGCGGGACGAGGTGGCGGCCGGTGGTCATGCAGATCTGACCCTGGTGGAGGAAGGAGCCCCACGCACCCGCGGACGCCGCCCGCTCCAGGTCGGCGTCGGGCAGCACCAGCAGCGCGTTGTTGCCGCCGAGCTCGAGGTGCAGCTTCTTGAACATCGGGGCGACCGCGCTCGCGATCGCCCTGCCGGCGCCGGTGGAGCCGGTGAAGCTCACGCAGGGCACCTCAGGGTGCTCGACCAGCAGCTCGCCGAGCTCGCGGCCCCCCGGCAGCACGTGCAGCAGACCTGCCGGAAGGCCGGCGTCGAGGAGGAGCTCGGCGAGTGCCATGCCGCCGGACACGGTCGTTCTCGGGTCCGGCTTGAGCACGACCGCGTTGCCCAGCGCCAGCGCGGGCGCGACCGACCGCATCGAGAGGATGCCGGGGAAGTTGAACGGGGAGATCACGCCCACGACGCCGATCGGGACGTAGCGGGCCAGGGACAGCCGGGGCCGGACCGAGCGGAGCAGCTGACCGTACGGCGCGGACGCCGTCGCGGCCGCCTCGCGCAGCTCCGAGACGACGAGCCCGAGCTCGAAGGCAGCCTTGGCCCGCGTGGAACCGGCCTCGCGGACCAGCCAGGGGACCAGCCGGTCCGGCTCGGCCTCGAGCAGCGCGGCCGCACGCAGCAGGACCTCCGCCCTCTGCGGGTAGGGCGCCTCCGCCCAGGCACGCTGGGCGGCGGCGGCCGTCGTGACGGCGCTCGCGAGGTCGGCCAGGTCCTGCCGACCCGACCCGGCCCAGGGTCTGGCCGGTCGCCTTGTCGAGGACCGGCGTCGCCTCGCCCTCACCGTCGACGAATCCGCCGGAGCAGATCCGGTCCTGCCAGGGTGCGTTCGTGGTCGTGGTCGTGGTCATCGCAGCGACTCCTCGTCGGTGGTGGCCGAGGCGTGCGTCCCACGCTCGGCGTCGTCGTGTTCCAGGCCTCGGGGTACGACCGCCATCGCCAGCACGGCGAGCACGGCGACACCCGAGAAGAAGTAGAAGCCCCAGGGGTAGGCGATCCCTGCGGTCACCAGCGTCCCGGTGATCGCCGGGCCCACGATGGAGCCGAGGCGCCCCACGCCGGACGCGAGGCCCAGGGCCGTGCCCCGGATGTCGGAGGGGAAGCTGCGGGTGATCCACGCGTAGACGAGGACCTGGGCGCTGAAGACGAACACGCCGGTCACGAACACCGCCGTGTCGAGCAGCAGCGTGGACATCCGGACGCTGAGCAGGCCCAGGAACACCGCTGCGACCGCGAACCAGGTGATCGCGCTGGACCGGATGCCGCGGGCGTCCCCGACCAGGCCGGCGAGCACCAGGCCGACCACGCCACCGAGGTTGAGCAGGAACAGCATCACCAGCGACGCGGACAGCTCGTACCCGGCCTCGTTCATGATCGTGGGCAGCCACGAGATCAGCCCGTAGACGAGCAGCAGGCCCATGAAGGACGCGACCCAGGTGGCGAGGCTGGCCACCAGGAACGGCTGCCTGAGCACCGCGGAGATCGGCATCCGGTCGGCCTCGTCGGCGCCGCTGCGCCGCGCCAGCACACGCTCGTTGGTCTCGGGGAGCTTGACCCACATGATCGGCAGGATGACCAGGCCGGCGACGCCGCCGAGGACGAACAGGTACTCCCACGAGGGCATCACCACGAGACCGACGAGAGCGGTCAGCAGGGCGCCGGTGTGGTAGCCGGTCATCGCCAGGGTGGCCCCGCGCGCACGCTGTCCGGGGCTCACGGTCTCGCTGATCGTCGTCAGCGCCACCGGCATGCAGGCACCGAGCCCGACGCCGGCGAAGAAGCGCAGCGCGGCGAACGTCGTGACGTCGGGGGCCCACGGCACGAGCAGGGTGAGCACCGAGAACAGGGCGATCGACCCCATCAAGGAGACCTTGCGACCGAACCGGTCTGCGATCGGGCCCACCAGGAGCGCCCCGACGAGGATGCCGACCAGGGAGATGGTCGTGACGAAGGTCGCCTCCGCCTTGCCGATCCCCACGTGCGCGGTGTCGAGGATCGTGGGCAGCGAGGCGCTGAGCGCGACGATGTCGAAGCCCTCGAGGGTGACGGTCGTCCAGCACAGGGCACGGGTCCAGCCGTGGGTGACGGCCGGTCTGGCGTCGACGCCGGTGTGGGTGGTCATCGAACAGCTCCTCCTGGGGTCGGGGTGCAGGCCGTCACTGCGGGTGCCGCGGCGGCTCGGGAGTCGTGAGGGTGGTGTCCACCTGGATCAGGCGCGGCCCGTCGGGGGCGCGCCGCAGCTCGTGGGTCAGCGCGGCGCGGTCCTTCACGTGGACCGCCGGTACGCCGTACCCCGAGGCGATCGGGACGAAGTCGATGCCCGGCACGTCCAGTCCGGGCACGTCGGGCGTCCCCAGCAGGTCGGCGAACCAGCGCAGGGCTCCGTAGCTGCCGTTGCGCAGGATCACGAACGTCACCGGCACGCCGAGCTGGGCCGCCGTCCACAGGGCGGTGATGCCGTAGTTCGCCGAACCGTCACCGACGACGGCCACCACCCGGCGTTCCGGTCGGGCCAGCGCGACGCCCACGGCGGCCGGCAGCCCGAAGCCCAGCCCGCCCGAGGCGGGGAAGAAGTAGCTGCCGGGGTGCCGCAGGTCCATCTGGGCCCAGAAGTCCGCGCTGGTCGACGTGGACTCGACCACGTAGCTGGTCTCGACGGGCTGGGTCTCGCGCAGCGTGGCGAACACCTCGGCCGGGTGGAGTCCGTCCTGGGCGGTCGGTGGGTCGACGACCGGCTGCCAGCGATCAGCGTCGGGGGTCTCCGGCGAGCGGGACCGGCGCACACCCGGCGACGCGCCCAGCCGGGCCAGCAGGCCGGCGACGGTCGCGGCCGGGTCGGCGACGACGGCCTCGCCCATCGGGGCACGCGCGGCGGCGTTGGCGTCGTCGGTGACCTGCACGAGAGCGGTGCCCGCGGGCAACAGCTCGCCCGGCTCGTGCTGGTGGTAGCGGAACACCGGAGCGCCGAGCACCAGCACCAGGTCGTGCCCCTCGAAGGCGCGGGTCACCGAGCGCACGCCGGCCGGCAGGACCCCGGCGAACAGGCGGTGGCGGTTGGGGAAGGGGAGCCGGTGCGGGGAGGGCGCGAGGCGCACGGGGACGTCGAGTCGCTCGGCGAGGTCGACGAGGGTCTCGAAGTCGATCCGTCCGTCGAGGTCGGCACCGAGGACCAGCAGGGGTCGCTCCGCCGCATCCAGGCGGGCGGCGAGGTCGGCCACCACCTCGGGGTCGACGTGCAGGCCGCTGCGCACCTCGCGCCCGAGCAGCAGCTCCGCCCCGGCGGGGGCCGGCCGCTCCCAGTCGTCGTAGGGCACCGAGACGTAGGAGGGGCCGGTGCGGGCCACGAGTGCGCCGTACGCGGCCTGGGCGATCGTCCGCGGCACGTCGCCGGCGCTCAGCGGCTCGGCGCTGAAGCCGGTGAGCGGGCGGGTGAGCAGTGCCGCGTCGCTGCTGGCCAGCATGACGTCCTGGCCGACCGTGTCGCGCACCTGCTGGCCGGCGAGGACCAGCAGCGGCGTGCGGGAGACCGCGGCGTTGGTCAGCGCGCCCATGGCGTTGCCGGTGCCGGACGCGGCGTGCAGGTTGACCGCGGCGAGCCGACCGGAGGCCTGGGCGTACCCGTCGGCCATGCCGACGACCACGCCCTCGTGCAGCCCCAGCACGTAGCGCACGTCGGAGGGCAGCCCGCTGAGGAAGGGCAGCTCGTTGGAGCCGGGGTTGCCGAAGAGCACCGAGATCCCGAGTCGTTGCAGGAGCCGGTGGGTGACGTCGCGGACGGTGGTCACGGGCAGCACCCCTTCCCGAGCAGTGATGGTCATCACCGGCAACCTAGGGAGGATCCCGG
Source organism: uncultured Actinomycetota bacterium (assembly GCA_963815595.1). GTDB lineage: Bacteria > Actinomycetota > Actinomycetes > Propionibacteriales > Nocardioidaceae > Marmoricola. The sequence goes on from CAWFHA010000003.1 coordinate 7,161, forward strand.
TGTCGACGCCAATAGAAGTTGGGGTCTTGGCCCATAGAGGTGTTCTATGTCGGCAGGAGATGCAGAGAGGCGACCCGCGGATGACCGGCCCGATCGACCTGGTGCAGGTGCGCACCTTCGTGCACCTCTACGAGACGCGGTCGGTGACCGCGACCGCGGAGCTGCTCCACGTGACGCAGCCGTCGGTGAGCTACACGCTGGGCAAGCTGCGCCGACGCTTCGACGAGCGGTTGTTCGTCCGTACTCCTCGGGGGCTGGAGCCGACCCCGGCGGCGACCGAGCTCTACGAGCCCTTCCGCTCCGCGCTGGCGACCCTGGACCGGGCCACCGGCGCCGCGACCGGCTTCGACCCGGCGACCAGCGAGCGCGAGTTCATCCTGGTGCTCTCGGAGTTCGGCGAGCTCTCCTTCCTGCCGCTGCTGCTGGCCCGTCTGGGTCGGGAGGCGCCGCGGACCCGGCTGCGGGTGCAGCACCTGGTGGCCGACACCGCACCGGACCTGCTCGTCCGGGGACAGGTCGACGTGGTGGTGACCAGCGTGCGCCTGCCCGAGGAGCTGCCGCTGGTGCGTCGGCCCTTCATGGTCGTGGACTACGTCCTGCTCGCGGCGGCCGACCATCCCCGACTCGCCGGTCACCGGTTGCGTGCCGAGGCGCTGGCCGAGGAGCGCCTGGTCAGCGTCCGGGGCACCACCGGGCACCTCGGTCCGGTCCGGCTGATCCACCGGCTCGGGCTCGAGGACCGGGTGGAGCTGGAGCTGAGCAACCACTCCGCGGTGCCGTACGTCGTCGCCGCCAGCGAGCTGGTCGCGTTCGTGCCGCGCCACATCGCGGAGGTCTTCGCAGCGCGGCACGCCGTCGCCGCGTGGGACCTGCCGTGGCAGGTCGAGCCGATCGAGGTGGCGGCGTACTCCCGGCACGCGCCCGGTCCCGCTCGGGCGTGGCTGGCCGATCTCGTGGTGGAGACCCTCACCGCCCGCCGGCTCCGCTGATCGCCGGCTCGACGGACCCGCGAGGAGATCGGCGTCCCGACCCCTCAGAAGACGTGACGTGGCCGGAACTGCACGCTGATGCGGGGACCGACGGGCCGGGAGGTCTTCGGTACCGCGTGCTCCCAGGTGCGCTGGCAGGAGCCACCCATCACGATCAGGTCGCCGTGGCCGAGCGCATGACCGAGCGCGACCCGGCCGCCACGTGGGCGCAGCTGCAGTGTCCGGGGGGAGCCGAAGGAGACGATGGCGACCATCGTGTCGTGCTCCCTGCCCCGGCCCAGGGTGTCGCCGTGCCACGCGACCGAGTCACGGCCGTCGCGGTAGTAGCAGCACCCGGCGGTGACGAAGGGTTCGCCGAGCTCGGGGGCGTAGTACGCCGAGAGCGCGTCGCGGGCCTCGGTCAGCGCCGGGTGGGGAAGCTGTGCTCCCACGCCGTAGGTGTGCAGCAGCCGCGGCACCTCGACCACGTTGTCGTACATCGGCCGGCGCTCGGCACGCCACGGGACCGACTCGACGAGGTCGGCGAACACCTCGTCGGCGCCCTCGAACCAGCCGGGGAGCACGTCGACCCAGGCGCCGTGGGTCAGCTCGGTGCGGACCACCCGTCCGGCCAGGGGGCCGACGCCGACGGCGGCGCCGTCGAGGAGCGAGGCCTGGAACTCGATCGTCATGGCACCACGGTACGACGGTTCGAACACGTGTGCGAGCACCGTTCCCGTTCGGCGAGACGGCACAATGGCGCCGTGACCACCACCGGGCTGCTCCTGGCCGCCGGAGCGGGCCGCCGGATGGGTGGGCCCAAGGCGCTCGTCCGCGACTGGCTGGCCCGCTCGGTCGAGGCCCTCGTGGACTGCGACGAGGTCGTGGTCGTGCTCGGCGCGGAGGCGGCGCGGGCACGGGCGCGGCTCGACGGCACGACGGCCACCGTGCTCGTCGCGGACGACTGGGCCGAGGGCATGGGGGCCTCGTTGCGCACCGGCCTGCGCCACCTCGCGCAGGGCGACGCGAGCCGGTGCGTGGTCACGCTGGTGGACCTGCCCGACGTGGGAGCGGACGTGGTCCGCCGGCTGCTCGGGTGCGCGGACACGCCTGCGGTGCTGGCGCGGGCCACCTACGCCGGGCGGCCGGGACATCCCGTGCTGCTCGGACGGGAGCACTGGGCCGGGGTGGTGGAGAGCGCCACCGGGGACCGAGGTGCGCGCGACTATCTCGCCACGCACGACGTCGAGCCCGTGGAGTGTGGCGACCTGGCCACCGGGCTCGACGTCGACGAGGCGTGAGATCAGCGCACGTGGAAGGTGCGGGTGACCCGGGACCCGGCGTACCAGGGGTTGCTGACGAAGACCATCTTGATCTGGTGGTAGCCCGGGCGCAGGTGCTTGAACCTGACGACCTTGCGACCGCCGCGCAGCCAGGTGCGCTTGATCATCCGGTTGCCGTCGTAGATCGCGAGCCGGCCGCGCACGCCCGACTGCTTGGCGCCCTTGGCGTAGGAGATGGCGGTGATGCCCAGCCGGCCGGGGCCCTTCGAGGTGCCCTTGAGGATGGCGCGCGTGCCCCACTTGATCCGCATCCGCGCGGCGTAGCGGTCGATCGCGTAGACCCCGTTCGCGAACCGGTGGTCGCCGATCGCGAGGAGCGAGATCTCCTTGCCGGCGTCGGCGGGACGGGCACGGTAGGACAGACCGTTCTGGCCGGGGATGTTGACGCCGGTACGCCGCCACCACAGCCGGGTGCGCCACTCCTGGGCCCACGGACCCAGGGTGGCGTTGATCCGCTCGCCGACCAGCCCGACGCCGTGCAGCACGGGCGGAGCCATGTTCAGCATGATCCAGTTGCTGGTGGCCGAGGAGGTCTCGCCGACGACGCGGCCGTTGCGCACCGCCTTGACCACGACCTTGACCGTGTGCGTGTGGTCGGCGTCGCGCAAGGTGTAGCGCTGGCCGGTGGCGCCCGGGATGGGCGCGAAGCTGTTCGGGTCCGCGTCCCGGTCGCCGCGGTACCACTGGTAGCGTTTCACGGTCGCGGACGGGTAGGCCCGTCCGGCCGGGGTCGCGGTGTAGGTCCGGGAGACCTGGGCCGCACCGCCCTTGAGCAGGATGCGCGGCATCGGTTCGGCGGCCTCGGCGGGGCTGGCGAGCAGCAGGCCGCTCGCGACCAGGCCCGTGGCCACGAGGGTGGACAGGTATCTGTGCGGGGTCATAAGCATACATTAACCACAAAATGGACTATATGACACCCGAATTCTCATTCCGCCTCACATTCGGGAGCAACCGGGAGCCAACCCGCTGCTGAGTAGCCTCGGAGCATGGACCTGTCCTCGCCCGACGCGGTGGCCACCGCCCTCGGGAGCACCGGCTACCTCGCCGACGACGACCTCGCCACGGTGCTCTACCTCGCCCTGGAGATGCAGCGCCCACTGCTGCTGGAGGGCGAGCCGGGCACCGGCAAGACGGCCGTGGCCGAGGCCCTGGCCGAGCTGGTCGAGGTGCCGCTGCTGCGGTTGCAGTGCTACGAGGGCATCGACGCCACCCAGGCCCTCTACGACTGGGACTTCCCACGCCAGATCCTGCACCTGCGCACGCTGGAGGCGGCCGTGGCCGCCGGCTCCGGACGCGAGGGCGGGCTCGACGCGGAGGAGGCCGAGAAGTCCCTGTTCGACGAGCGCTTCCTGCTCGCGCGGCCGGTGCTGCAGGCACTGCGCCAGTCACCGGCCATCCTGCTCATCGACGAGGTCGACCGGGCCGACGACGAGTTCGAGGCCTTCCTGCTGGAGGTGCTCTCGAACTGGTCGGTCAGCATCCCCGAGCTGGGCACGGTGACCGCGGCGACCCCACCCTTCGTGGTGCTGACCTCCAACCGCACCCGCGAGCTGCACGACGCCCTGAAGCGCCGGTGCCTGTACCACTGGATCGACCACCCCGGGCTCGCCCGCGAGGTCGCGATCGTGCGCAGCCGGCTGCCCGAGGTCGGCGAGCAGCTCGCCGGCCAGGTGGCGGGCCTGGTCCAACGGCTGCGGCACGAGGACCTGCTCAAGCCGCCGGGGGTCGCCGAGACCCTGGACTGGGCCCGGGCCCTGCACCGGTTGGGGGTCGAGGACCTCGACCTGGAGGCCGCCGCCCGGACGCTGGGCGCGGTCGTGAAGTACCGCGAGGACACCGAACGGGTCCGGCACGCGCTCGACCGGATGCTGGCCGGGTAGCCGTGGCCACCGCGACCGACGCCGGGGTGCGCGAGGGCCCACGTCCCGACGAGATCCTGCTCGGCTTCACCCACGCGCTGCGTGCGGCCGGTGTCCCGGTGACCCACGACCGCAGCGCCTCCTTCCTGCGGGCCGTGGCGATCGTCGGTGCCGACGACCAGGCCGCGACCTACCGGGCCGGCCGCGCCACGCTCTGCTCCGGCCGCGACGACCTGGCCCGCTACGGCCACGTCTTCGAGGCCTGGTTCGGCGAGTGGGACCGGCTGCCGCGCCCGGTCGCCTCCGAGCGTCCCTGGGAGCCCAACGCCCCTCTCCCGACCGGCGACGCCGAGACCCCGGCCGGCGACGTCGTCACCGAGGTGGTGCAGGCCGCCGCGAGTGCCGAGGAGGTGCTCCAGCACCGGGACATCGCGGCGCTCAGTGCGCGGGAGAAGGCCCTGCTGGACGCGATGCTCCGGTCGCTCACGGTGCGGCTGCCGCGCAGGCGGGCCCACCGGCGTACGCCGTGGCGCCGCGGCGAGATCGACGCGCCCCGGACCCTGCGGGCCACGCTGCGGCAGATGGGGGAGCCCGGCCGGGTGGTGCACCGCCGGCGCGCGACCACGACGCGCCGGGTGGTGCTGCTCGTCGACGTCAGCGCCTCGATGCGGCCCTACGCCGACGCCTTGCTACGCCTGGGCCACCTCGTGGTGGGCAGCGCGCCCGCCGGGAGGGCCGAGGTGTTCACGCTGGGCACCAGGTTGACCCGGGTCACGCCGGCGCTGCGCACGCGCGATCCCGAGCGGGCGCTGGTGCGCGCGGGCGAGCAGGTGCCGGACTGGTCGGGGGGCACCCGGCTGGGACAGACGCTCAAGGCGTTCCTGGACCGGTGGGGAGCCCGGGGGATGGCCCGCGGCGCGGTCGTGGTGCTGTTCAGCGACGGCTGGGAGCGCGGCGACGCCGTCGAGCTGGGCGAGCAGATGGCCCGGCTGCGACGACTGGCCCACCGGGTGGTCTGGGCCAACCCGCACCGCGGCAAGCCGGGCTACGAGCCGGTGCAGCAGGGCATGGCCGCAGCGCTGCCGCACTGCGACGACTTCGTGGCCGGGCACTCGCTGCGGTCCTTCGCCGACGTGCTGGAGGTGGTCGGACGTGCGTGAGGTCCTCGACGACCTGATGGCCTGGTGGGAGGCCGGGGAGACGGTCGGCGTCGGCACGGTGGTGGCCACCTTCCAGTCCGCCCCCCGGCCGCCGGGCGCCTCGATGCTGGTCGGTCCGCAGGGCGAGGCGGTCGGGTCGGTCTCGGGCGGTTGCGTGGAGGGTGCGGTCTACGAGCTGGCGCAGGGCGTGGTGGAGTCCGGGGACCCGGTGCTCGAGCGGTACGGCGTCTCCGACGACGACGCCTTCGCGGTCGGGCTCACCTGCGGCGGCATCCTCGACGTCTTCGTCGAGCGGGTGGACCAGCAGTCCTTCCCCGAGCTCGGCGAGATCGCCGCCGACGTACGTGCCGGTCGCCCGGTGGCCCTGGCCACCGTGATCGAGCACCCGGACGCCGCCTGGCTCGGCCGCCGCCTCGTGGTCCGCCCGGACGCCCCGCCCTCAGTGACGCTGGGCAGCGAGCGGGCCACGGCCGCGGTCACCGACGACGCGCTGGGGCTGCTGGCGGCCGGGCACAACGCGACCGTGACCTACGGGCCGGACGGGGAGCGGCGCGGCGAGGGGATGCGGGTCTTCGTGTGGGCGTTCGCCCCGGCGCCGCGGATGCTGGTCTTCGGAGCCATCGACTTCGCCGCGGCCGTGGCCCGGGTCGGCGAGTTCCTCGGCTACCACGTCACGGTCTGCGACGCCCGGCCCGTCTTCGCCACCACCAGCCGCTTCCCCGCCGCCGACGAGGTGGTGGTGAGCTGGCCGCACAAGTACCTCGCCGCCGAGCAGGAGGCCGGGCGGATCGACCGGCGGACGGTCGTCTGCGTGCTGACCCACGACCCCAAGTTCGACGTGCCCGTCCTCGAGCACGCCCTCCGCCTGCCCGAGGTCGCCTACGTCGGGGCGATGGGCTCCCGGCGCACGCACGAGGACCGCCTCGAGCGGCTCCGGGAGGCAGGCCTCACCGAGGACGAGCTGGCCCGCCTGTCCAGCCCGATCGGTCTCGACCTCGGCGCGCGCACCCCCGAGGAGACCGCAGTGAGCATCGCCGCGGAGATCATCGCGCGCCGCTGGGGTGGCTCCGGTGACCCGCTCTCCTCCACCGACGGTCGCATCCACGGACCTGCGGAGGCCCTCAAGGGGCTCTGAGCCACCGCGTGCACACCCGGGGTGCGTGGCGGGCTCAGGGGCCGGTCACCAGCGTCGGTCCCGGGTCGGTCTCCAGGTCCGCCTCGAGGTGGCGCCGGTCCTCCTCCTCGGTGATCGGCACGGCCAGTGCCGCGGCGCGGGCCGCGGCGGCTTCTTCCTGGCGACCCAGCGCCCGCAGCGCGCGCACGTGCGCCTCGTGGGCGTAGGCGAGGTCGAAGTCGGCCAACCCGTGGCGTTCGCAGGTCTCGAGGCACCTCCGGGCGTGGTGCAGCGCGACCTCGGGCCGCCCGACGAGGACGTGCACGCGGGCGAGCAGCCAGTCCGCGCGGGCGCCGTTCGCGGGCGTGCGCCCGGCCGCCCGGTCCCAGTGGTACGCCGCCGCGTAGGCCCGCCGCACCATGTCCTCGTCGGCCTCGCCGTCCCGGTCGGTGCGGGTGATCAGGTCCCAGGTGGAGTTGTTCGCCTCCACCGCGCAGAGCCGGTGCCACTCGGCGTCCGGCTCGGCCACGACGGTCGGCGGGTCCTCGACGGGGGGCAGCGGCGAACCGGTCTCGAGCAGGGTCTTCAGGGCGTCGAGCACCCAGACCCACCGGTGCTCGGTGTCGGCCCAGGTCAGCGGGCTCTGGGCCAGGTCGGCGTGCACGATGCGGAGCCGGGTGAGGCCGGGGCCGGCGTCCTCCACGAGCCACTCGACGCGGCTGACCGGCTCGAGGGCCAGCGCCGCGTCGTACAGCGGGTGCCAGGTGAGCACCAGGCGCCGCGGTGGGTCCAGCACCTCGACGACCCCCTCCACGGCGTGCGAGCCGTCGGCCCGGGAGGTGCGGTAGGGCTCGCCCTCGACGAGCGGGCTCTCGAAGGCGGTGCCCTGGAAGTACTGCCGCGTGAAGGCCGGGTCGAGCAGCGCCGCCCACACCTGGTCGGCGCTGGCCCGGATGTGGATCTGGTACTGGTGGCGGGCGGCTGGCATGGCGGTTCCTCTCGACGGTGCGCTCAGGCGCCGGACTCCAGGCCGGCGCGCAGGCCGACCAGGGCCTGGGTGAACGGAGCGGCGTACTTGCTGATCCACCGGTCGGCGAGCAGGCCGATCGGCACGGGGTTGAGGTAGTGCAGCCGTTGGCGGCCCTCGCGACGTGACGTGACCAGCCCCGCGTCCTCGAGCACGCCGACGTGCTTCATCACCCCGAACCGGCTCATCGTCGGGACGTGGGCGCAGAGCCGACCGGCGTTCTGACCGTCCTCGGCGAACAGCGCGTCGAGGATCAGCCGGCGCGTCGGGTCGGCCAGGGCCCGGAAGACCCGGTCCATCTCGTCGGTCTCGACGTCGCGCATGGCCCCGATGTTATGTGACCTACTGGTCACATGTCCAGAGGTTGACCTCGAGGACACGATGGGAGGCGTGCGCAGGCGACCGGCCGGAGAACACCACCGGACACTTCACCGGAGAGGCTGCCCGACCCGCTCGCGGGTCGCGGCCGCGCTTCCGGCCGCGCTCGCGGGTGTGCTCGCGGTCCCGCTGTTGGTGGCGTGCTCGGCCGGCGCGGACGAGCCGTCGCCGCCGGACTCCGCGTCGCGCAGCAGCAGCCCGCCGAGGGCCGCCAGCCCGGACGCCAGCCCGGACGCCAGCCCGGACGCCAGCCCGACCCCCGACCCGACCACAGGCCCGGCGCTGCCGCCGGTGCGGGACCGGGACTCGCTGGCGGCGCTGATGCGCACCCGACTCCCCGGTGGGCGGATCACCCAACGCCGCCGCGTGCTGGCCACCGAGGCCTACACCCGCACCGAGGTGACCTACCCCAGCGGGCCCCGGGGCGGGGTGACGGTCTCCGGGGTGCTCCTGCGACCGCGGGGACCCGGGCCGTTCCCCGCGGTCGTGCTCAACCACGGCTACATCGACCCCGCGGTCTACGTCAGCGGCCAGGGCCTGGCGCGCGAGCAGGACCGGCTCGCGCGAGCCGGCTTCGTGGTGCTGCACACCGACTACCGCGGGCACGCGGCCTCCGACCCGGCGTCGGCCCGCAGCCGCGAGACCCGGCTCGGCTACACCGAGGACGTGATCAGTGCCGTGGCGTCGGTCAAGCGGCTGCGGTACGTCGACCCGGACCGGGTCGCGCTGCTCGGCCGGTCCATGGGAGGCGGGGTCACCTACAACGCGCTCGCCGTGCGTCCCGGCCTGGTGCGGGCGGCGGTGGTGTTCGCACCGGTCAGCTCGGACTTCCTCGACAACTTCGAACGCTGGACGCTCGCCGAGCGGCCGGAGGCGGCTGCTGCGACCTACCGGCGCCACGGGACTCCCGAGGTGAACCCCGGCTTCTACCGCGGACTGTCCCCGCGCACCCACTTCGACCGGATCACCGAGCCCGTGCTGATCCACCACGGCACCCGGGACGATTCCTGCCCGATCCGCTGGTCGCGGACCACCCACCGCCTCCTCCAGCGCGCCGGCGTCGACTCCCGGCTGGAGGTCTACCCCGGGGAGCAGCACGCGTTCGGCCCCCAGTGGCCGCTGTCCATGGATCGCACCGTCCGGTTCCTCCGCCGGCAGCTGCGGGACTGAGGGGTTGCGCTCGGTGGCTACCGTGGCCGCATCCCTCCCGGAAGGGGCCCGATGACCACGGCGCGTGACGAGCTGCAGACCAGGCGACTGGAGGCCGTGCGCGCGTGGGTGAGCTTCGTCGAGCACGGGGACCGCGCCCAGGGACTGGTCCGGCCCGAGATCCTGAGGTCCTGGGAGCGCTCGGCCCCGGCGGTGGGCATCGACGTGCGCGAGGCGCCGCTCGCCGACGAGTCCGACACCCGGTCCTACTGGGCCGACAGCCCGTTGCAGGTGGCCGTGGAGCGGGTCGAGTCCGAGCTGCGGCGTACGGCGGAGGACGGCGACCTGGTGGTCGCGATCACCGACCCGGAGACCCGGATCCTGTGGACCTACGGCGGGCGCGTGATGCGCCGCAAGGCCGAGTCGGTGAACTTCGTCGCCGGCGGACGGTGGGACGACACCAGCGTCGGCACCAACGCGCTCGACCTGGCCAACCGCACCGACGCGCCCTCGATGGTGTTCAGCGCCGAGCACTACGCCGAGATCGTGCACAACTGGGTGTGCTGGGCGGCGCCCGTGCACGACCCGGTCAGCGGCGAGCAGCTCGGCGTGATCGACCTGTCGACGACGTGGGAGCGGACGCACCCCATCGGACTGGCCACCGCCCGGGTGATGGCGCGCCTGATCGAGACCGCGATGCCGGACTCGCGGCAGCGCCCGGAGTCGGCGGTGAAGGGGACCCACGAGCTGCCCGGCCTCGACCTGACCCTGCTGGGCGCCGCCGAGGCGCACCTCGACGGTCGCCGGCTGCTGCTCAACCGGCGGCAGAGCGAGATCCTGGCCCTGCTCGCACTGCACCCCGCCGGGCTCTCGCTGGAGCAGCTGCACGCCCTGCTCTACGGCGACCAGGCGATCACCTTCTCCACCCTCAAGGCAGAGGTCTCGCACCTGCGCAGCGCGCTCGACGGCCAGCTGGCCTCGCGCCCCTACCGGCTGATGATGCCGGTGAGCGTCGACGTCAACGAGGTGCTGCGGCTGCTGCGGACCGGTCAGGTGCGCGCCGCCGTGGCGGCGTACGGCGGCGACCTGATGCCGGGCACGGAGTCGCCGGCGCTGAGCGAGCTCGCCGAGGTCGTGGCCGTGGCCGTCCGGGAGGCGCTGCTGGCCGACCCCCAGCCGCAGGCGGTCGCCCGCTACACCGAGCTGGCCCCGCACGACACCGAGGTCATCGAGGTCTGCCTGGCCGTGATCGGCGAGCGACCCCACCCGGCGAAGGCGCTGCTCAAGGGTCGACTGGCCGCCGCGCGCCGCTGACCGGCCGCTGACCGGGTCGGGCCGCTCGACGCACCGCGGGATGACAGGATTGCCCGCATGGCACTGGACCTCACCACCGACGTGGTCGCACTGACCGAGGCCGTGGTCTCCATCGAGTCGGTGAGCGGTCAGGAGCAGGAGCTGGCGGACGCGATCGAGCAGGCGCTCCGCGGCATCGAGCACCTCGAGACCACGCGGATCGGTCACTCCCTGGTGGCGCGCACCGACCTGGGCCACCCCGAGCGGGTGGTCATCGCCGGGCACATCGACACCGTGCCGCTCAACCGCAACCTGCCCGTCCGCAACGACGGCGCCCGCCTGCACGGGCTGGGCGCCTGCGACATGAAGGGCGGGGTCGCGGTCGCGCTGCGCCTGGCCGCAGGGATCCCCCGGCCCAACCGGGACGTCACCTACGTCTTCTACGAGGCCGAGGAGATCGACGACGTCTACAACGGCCTCGGGCTGATCGCCGCGCAGCGGCCGGACCTCGTCGAGGGCGACTTCGCGATCCTGATGGAGCCCAGCGACGCCGTCGTCGAGGCCGGGTGCCAGGGGACCCTGCGGGTCGAGGTCACCACGCGTGGCGAGCGGGCCCACTCCGCCCGCTCCTGGCGCGGCTCCAACGCGATCCACAAGGCCGGTGAGGTCCTGCGCCGCCTGGAGGCGTACGACGCCCGGCGGCCGGTCATCGACGGGCTGGAGTACCACGAGGGGCTCAACGCCGTCGGCATCACCGGCGGCGTCGCCACCAACGTGCTGCCCGACGAGTGCGTGGTCACGGTCAACTACCGCTACGCCCCCGACCGCTCCGAGGCCGAGGCCCTGGCCTTCGTCAGGGACGTCTTCGACGGGTACGACGTGGTGGTCACCGACTCCGCGCCCGGCGCCCTCCCCGGCCTCTCCGTGCCGGCCGCGAAGGCCTTCGTCGACGCCGTGGGCGGGACGGTCAACCCGAAGTTCGGCTGGACCGACGTGGCCCGGTTCACCGGCCTGGGCATCCCGGCCGTCAACTACGGGCCGGGCGACCCGATGCTCGCGCACAAGCAGGAGGAGTTCGTGCCGATCGACCAGCTGCGGTCCTGCGAGACCACCCTGCGCACCTGGCTGGGGGCCCCGTGAAGCCGGACGGCCGGACCCCCGGTGGTCGCCGCGAGAAGCACAAGGGCCCCACGGTGCTCCGCGGCGCCCAGGTCGACCTGTCCACCACCGACCAGCGGCTGCTGGACTCCCGTGGTCCCACCGACTGGGTGCACACCGACCCGTGGCGGGTGATGCGCATCCAGTCCGAGTTCATCGAGGGGTTCGGTGCGCTGGCCGAGCTGGGCCCGGCGATCGGCGTCTTCGGCTCCGCGCGCACCGCCACCGACGACCCGTACTACGCCATGGCCGAGCAGGTCGCGCGCGGGCTGGTCGAGGCCGGCTTCGCGGTGATCACCGGCGGCGGGCCGGGGGCGATGGAGGCCGCCAACAAGGGCGCCTCGGAGGCCGGCGGCACCAGCGTCGGGCTGGGCATCGAGCTGCCCTTCGAGCTGGGCCTGAACGAGTGGGTCGACGTCGGCGTCAACTTCCGCTACTTCTTCGCGCGCAAGACGATGTTCGTCAAGTACTCCAGCGGGTTCGTCGTGCTCCCCGGCGGCCTGGGCACGCTCGACGAGCTGTTCGAGGCGCTGACGCTGGTGCAGACCCAGAAGGTCACCTCGTTCCCGGTGGTGCTGGTCGGCGTCGACTACTGGTCCGGGCTGCTGGGCTGGCTGCGCGAGACCGTGCTGGCGGCCGGGAAGATGTCGGCCGGCGACCTCGACCTGCTCACGGTCACCGACGACGTCGAGGAGGCCGTGGCGATGATGGTCGAGGGGGTCGCGCGCAGGTGACCTGGTTCCTCGCGGTGCTGATCGTGCTGGTCATCGGGGCGGTCGCGGTGGTGGCCGTGGGACGCGGCGGCTCCATGGGTCCGGCGTACGACGACCGCGCCGACGTCCGCCTGCCGGCCGACGGACCTGTGACCTCCGCGGACCTGCGGGCACTGCGCTTCAACACCGTGCTGCGCGGCTACCGGCCCAGCGAGGTGGACGCGCTGATCGACCGGCTGGCGGCCCAGCTCGACGACTCCGACCCCCCGGAGGGCTCGCAGGGTCCACAATGAGCCCGTGGCCACCGTCGTCTCCGCGCTCCTGCTCGCGCTCGCGGTGGTCCTGGTCGTCCTGACCCGGCTGCGCCTGGCCCGCCCGGAGTCGCCCGGCGCCGGCCGCCTGGACATCCCGGTGACTCTGGTGAACCTGCACACCGGTCTGGGCTCGGTGGCCCTGCTGCTCTGGGCGACCTACCTGTTCCTCGACGTGGACTGGCTGGTCGGCTTCCTCGGGCTGCTGCTGTGGTGGGGGACCACCGCAGTCGGCCTGCTGATCCTGATGCGCTGGCTGCCCGCCAAGGGGAGGCATGCTGCCGAGGGCGGCGGCGACTCGTGGACGCAAGGCCCCTGGCTCTCGATGGTGGGCCACCTCGGCGCGCTGGTCGGAGCCGTCGTCTGGTCGGTGTTCTTCGTCGCGGGCTCGGTGGGATGAGGTCGCGGCGCGGCTGGGCGCAGGTCCTGCTCCCGGTGCTGGTCACCCTCGCCCTGTCCGCCCCGGCCGCCGGCACGGCCACGACCTCGACCACCACCACGACCTCGGCCGCAGCGACGGCCTCCGCGACGGCGGCCGCGCGTCCGGCCCGTCCCGCCGTCGTCGAGGCGCGCACCATCGGGCGCACGGTCCGGGGGCGGGGCATCCTGGCCTGGCGACTGGGCCAACCCTCCTCACGGCGCAAGGTCGTGGTCCTCGCGGCCATGCACGGCAACGAGGCCGGCCCCTCGCGGATCCTGCGCGACCTGCGGGACGGGCGGCCGATCCGGGGTGCTGACATCTGGGTGGTCCCGCAGTACAACCGCGACGGCGTGCTGCGGCGCACGCGCCAGAACGCGCGCGGCGTCGACCTCAACCGCAACTTCCCGCGCCAGTGGCGCCGCGCCACCGGTCCCTACGACTCGGGGCCGCGCCCCGCCTCGGAGCCGGAGACCCGTGCTGTGATGGCGTTCCTGCGCGAGATCAGGCCCCAGCAGGTCGTCAGCTTCCACCAGCCGCTGCGCGGAGTGGGACGCACCGTGCAGCGCGGCCGGCCGTTCGTGCAGCGGCTCCACCGCGGCCTGCGCCTGCCGGTGAGGTCGTTCAACTGCTCGGGACGCTGCCACGGCACCCTGACGGAGTGGTTCAACGCCAGCTTCCCCGGGGTGGCCGTCACCGTGGAGTACGGCCGTGGGCTCAGCCGGCACCAGGCCACCCGCACCGGGCCCACCGGCCTGCTGCGGGCCGTCGGCGCCCGACGCTGACCCGGGCTCAGCGGCCGCGGAAGACCGGCTGCTGCTTGCCCACGAAGGCCGTCACCGCGGCGCGGTGGTCCTCGGTGCCTCCGGTCAGCGTCATCATCGCGCCCTCGAACTCGAGCGACTCACCCAGCCCGTGGCCGGCGGAGAACTCGACCGCGCGCCGGATCGCGCCGTACGCGACGGTCGGACCGTCGGCGAGGCGACGCGCCAGCTCGGCGACCTCGGTCCCGAGGTCCTCGGCCACCTTGGTCGCGAGCCCGAGCTCCAGCGACTCCTCGGCCCCGATCGTGCGCGGGAAGTAGAGCAGCTCGAGGGCCTTGGCCCGCCCCACCATCCGGGGCAGGGTCCACGACGAGCCGGTGTCGCAGGACAGCGCGACCCCGGCGAAGGCGAGGTTGAACCCCGCCGACGGAGCCAGCACCCGGAAGTCGCAGGCGAACGCCAGGCTCGCGCCGGCTCCGGCCGCGACCCCGTTGACCGCTGCGACCACCGGCTTGGGCATCGTGGCCACTGCGGTGACGATGGGGTTGTAGTGCTCCTCGACGGTGCGGAAGAGCGACTCGGCGTCCGAGCTCTCCAGGATCGAGATGTGCTCCTTGAGGTCCTGGCCGACGCAGAAGGCGCGGCCGGTGCCCGTGAGCACGACGCACCGGACCCCACTGTCGGCCTCGGCGCGGCGTACGGCCTCGAGCAGCGCCTCCTTGGTGGCCACGTCGAGGCCGTTCATGGCACCCGGCCGGTTCAACGTGATCGTGGCGACGCCGTCCTCGACGGCGTAGCGCACCGGCTGCTCGGGCCCCTCGTCTGGCTGGGTCATCGCAGGACTCCTGCTCGGTGCGGCGGCATGTCGCGCAAGAGTCTGCCCCATCAGTACGGACGGGTGGTCGGGTGTTGGTTGCCGATGAGGAATAATGGCGTGGAGTTGGGCGCGTCCTGCGCACGAATGACACGGGAAGAGGTGTGCACATGGCGGCCATGAAGCCGCGGACGGGCGACGGCCCGCTCGAAGTCACCAAGGAGGGTCGCGGCATCGTGATGAGGGTTCCCCTCGAAGGCGGTGGCCGGCTGGTGGTCGAGCTCAACGCCGACGAGGCCAGGGCCCTCGGCGACGCCCTCAAGGACGTGGTGGGCTGAGCCCACCCCCAGCGACCCGGAGCATTCGGGCCCCCGCACACCGATCCGGAGTGCGGGGGCCCCGGCACGTCCGGGGGTCGTCTAGGGTCGTCCCGTGTCGCTCCCTCCGCAGGTCCAGCCCCCTGAGTTCGCCCTCACCGAGGCGCCCCCGTCCCGTGTGGACGGGGCGGTCGTGGTCGCCGTCCCGGTGCTCGCCGGGTACGACGACCCGGTGCTCGGCCCCGGTGCCGCCGAGCTGGCCGAGGACCTCGGCCTGGACCTGACCGAGCTGCTGTCCGCCGCCTCGGCGACCGGCGAGTCCGGCGAGGTCGTGGAGCTGCCGGTCGTGCGTCCCGAGGGCCCCGCCAGCACCGCGCTGGTCCGCGTGCTGATGATCGGCGTGGGCGAGGGCACCACCACCGACCTGCGTCGCGCCGGCGCCGCGCTCGCCCGGCGCACCACCGACGTCGAGACGGTGGCCTCCACGGTGAGTGCCGTCGGCGACGACGACGGCATGGCCGCCTTCGTCGAGGGCGCGACGCTGGGCAGCTTCGGCTTCTCGTTGCGCCAGGACGGGCCGCAGCAGCGACCGGCCGGCCGGATCGCGCTCGCCCTGACCCCCGACGACGAGAGCACGGCCGCCCGGCTGCGGCGCGCGGTCGCGGTCGCAGGCGCCGGGTGGCAGTCGCGGTTGCTCGCCAGCGTGCCCTCCAACATCAAGACCCCGCAGTGGCTCGCCGAGCAGGCGGTCGAGGCCGCCGAGGCCGCGGGCCTGCGCACCACCGTCCTGGACGAGAAGCAGCTCGCCGAGCGCGGGTTCGGCGGCGTCGTGGGCGTGGGGCAGGGCGCCGCGGCGCCGCCCCGCTTCGTGCAGATCGACTACAAGCCCGCCCGGTCGGTCCGCGGCCCGGGCAAGCAGCGGCACGTCGTCCTCGTCGGCAAGGGCATCACCTTCGACAGCGGCGGCCTCTCGATCAAGCCCGGTCAGTCGATGGTCACGATGAAGCGCGACATGACCGGTGCGGCCGTGGTCGCCTCGGTCATGGCGGCCCTGCCGGAGGTGGGCTGCCCCGTCCGGGTCACCGGGCTGCTGCCGATCGCGGAGAACTCCGTCAGCGGCACCTCGATGCGGCCGGGTGACGTGATCACCCAGTACGGCGGCCGCACGACCGAGGTCACCAACACCGACGCCGAGGGCCGGCTGGTGCTGGCCGACGGCCTGGCGTACGCCGTGGACAGGCTCGACCCCGACGTCCTCGTCGACGTGGCCACGCTGACCGGAGGGATCAAGGTCGCGCTCGGGCAGCACACCGGCGGGCTGTTCGCCAACGACGACGCCCTGGCCGGGCACCTCGACGCCTCGGGGGAGCGCGCCGGCGAGCCGCTGTGGCGGATGCCGCTCAGCGAGGAGTACGAGCACAAGCTCGCCTCCAAGATCGCCGACAGCGACAACGCGCCGGGCGGGCCCCCCGCGATCACCGCGGCCCTGTTCCTCCAGCACTTCACCGGCGGCCTGCCCTGGGCCCACCTCGACATCGCCTCGGTGGGCGACGCCCCCCGCGACCGGCACGAGTGGACCGAGGGACCGACCGGCTTCGGGGCCCGCCTGCTCCTGGAGTGGCTGGGCGGACCGGCCCCGCTCGAGGGGGTGGGCGCGTGAGTGCCTCGGCCCTGACCGTGCGCTGGTCGCTGCGCGGCGGCCCCAACGGGATCGAGGACGAGCTGCGCGAGTACGTCGCGGAGTCCTCCCACGCCCGCTTCGAGCAGCGTGAGGGCCTGCGCTTCAAGACCTGGCGGATGCGCCCCGGTGAGTGGTTCGAGGGCTGCTACGTGTTCCTCGACGACGCCGCGCGGGCCGCGTTCCAGGAGTCGTTCATCGCGACCGCGGACGACTCGCCCGTCTCGCGGCTCCTCGGCGCCGGGCCGGAGCTGGTCGAGGAGAGCTCGGTGGTGGCCGTCGCGGGCGGTCCCGAGGGGTTCGTCTCGGTCCCGACGTACGACGCCTGAGCGGCGCTCAGCCCTCGGGCGTCCAGACCTTCTTCGCGACGAGCAGGCCGTCGCCGACGGGCAGCAGCGCCGGCACCAGCGACTCGTGCTCGCTCACGGCCCGGCCGAGCTCGCGGATCGCGACGGTCTCGGGGTCGCGCTGGGCCGGGTCGGCCACCCGGTCGTGCCACAGGGCGTTGTCGAAGGCCACCACGCCACCCGGCCGCAGCAGGCGCAGGGCCTCGGTCAGGTAGTCGGAGTACTCCTCCTTGTCGCCGTCGCAGAAGACCAGGTCGTAGTGGCCGTCGGTGAGGCGGGGGATCACCTCGAGCGCGGCGCCGGGGATCAGCCGCACCCGCTGGCTGGCGATGCCGGCCTCGGTGAACCCCTGCTTGGCCAGACGCTGGTGCTCGGCCTCGGTGTCGACGGTGGTGAGCACGCCGTCGGGACGCATGCCGCGCAGCAGCCAGAGGCCGGAGACACCGGTCCCGGTGCCGATCTCGACCACGGCCCGGGCCTCGAGGACCGAGGCCAGGAGGCACAGGGCGGCACCGGCTCCCGAGCCGATCGGCACCACGCCGACCTCCTCGGCGCGCGCGCGTGCGGCGGCGAGGATCTCGTCCTCGGCGACGAACTCCTCCGCGTAGGTCCAGCTCGCGGGCTTCAGTGGGGTGACGATGACGGGCTCCTGACGTGCGTCGGTGATGGCACCGGACCCTACCCGCACCGGCGGCGGGAACACGGAGGCGGCACCGGACGTTCTCCCAGCGTGAGCCAGCCCACCCGGAACTCGCTGTCGGCACCCCCGGCCGAACCCATGGGGACCTGCTGGCTTCCCCTCAGGTCAGTCTCAGGGAACGTCCTTAGCGTGGTGTCATGGTGAACCCCTCGCAGGACCCCACCGGTGACCGCGCCGGTGACCCCACCGGTGACCGCGCCGGTGACGTGGCCGGTGACCTGGCCACCCAGCCGAGCTGGGAGCAGATCGTCGCCGACCACTCCGCGCGCGTCTTCCGGCTGGCCTACCGGCTCACCGGCAACCGGCACGACGCCGAGGACCTCACCCAGGAGGTCTTCGTGCGGGTCTTCCGGTCGCTGCACACCTACACGCCGGGCACGATGGAGGGCTGGCTGCACCGGATCACCACCAACCTCTTCCTCGACCAGGCCCGCCGCAAGCAGCGGATCCGCTTCGACGCGCTCAGCGACGAGGCCGCCGGCCGGCTGCCGAGCGCCCTGCCCACCCCCGACATGGCCTCGATGGACCGGCTCTTCGACGCCGACGTCGAGGCCGCGCTGGCCTCGCTGGCACCGGACTTCCGTGCCGCCGTGGTGCTCTGCGACGTCGAGGGGCTGAGCTACGAGGAGATCGCCGAGGTGCTCGACCTCAAGATGGGCACCGTCCGCTCCCGGATCCACCGTGGCCGCGCGCAGCTGCGCGAGATCCTCGCCCACCGAGCCCCGAGCCGGGGTCGCACCCGGTTCGCCGGCCCCCTCCCCAGTCGGGGACTGGTCCCCCAGGTGCGGTGATGCTGTCCCTCAGCGGTCACATCGGCTCCAAGGTCTCCGCCCTCGTCGACGGCCAGCTCCCGGCGTCGGAGGAGGAGCGGGCGTGGTCGCACGTGCTGACCTGCCCGGGCTGCCGGCGCCTGGTCGAGCACGAGGGCTGGACCAAGCGCCAGCTCGGCGCGCTCGGTGGCAACGGACCGGTGGACCCGCCGCCCCAGCTGCTCGGCTCGCTGTACGCCGTCGACGCCTGGGCGGCGGTCGACGAGATCGAGAAGCGGCACCGGCGCCGGCGTACGGCCGTGGGCGTCGTCGGCGGAGGTGCCGTCGGTGCCTGCCTGCTCACGCTGGTCACCGCCGCCGGAGGCCCGCTGGCCCGGACCGACCAGCCCGGCCTGCCCTCGCCCGCAACCATCCGCGCCGACCTGCAGCAGCGCCCACCGGTCGGGTCCTCGACAGGGGCTGAGACCAACGTCAGCCCGATAAGGGTCGATAGGTCAAGATAGGCGTGTGAGCCAGTACGACCCCCCAGAGCCGACCGCGCCCCAGTCCGGTCCGGCCGGTCCGCCACCGGGGGAGCAGTACCCCGCCCCCTACCCGGACTCCTACCGGGACCCCTACCCCGACTCCTACCGGGGCTCCCACCCCGACCCCTACCCGGGCCCGTACCCGCCGCCGGGCCCGGCTCCCCACGCGCACGCCGAGCCTGCACCTCCCGTCGCCCAGCCGACGGGAGCCCGGGTCCCCGCGTGGATGCTGCCGGCCGTCGCCGTCACGGCCCTGGTGCTCGGGCTGACGGGTGGCGCGATCGCCGGTGCCCTGGTCAGCGACGGCGGCGGCGGAGGTGCCGGCGTGCTCCGGGTGGAGCGCCGCACGGCGGCCCCGCTCCCGGCCGACAACGAGTCGGTGGCCTCGGTGGCCGAGAAGGTGCTCCCGAGCACGGTGCAGATCGCGGCGGCGTACGGCGGCAAGGACCAGGGGGCCACCGGATCCGGCTTCGTCTTCGACACCGAGGGCCATGTCATCACCAACAACCACGTGGTGGCGGAGGCCGACGACACCGACGGCCAGATCCAGGTGATCGACCAGGCCGGCAACCGGCTGAAGGCCACCGTGGTCGGTCGCAGCACCGTCTACGACATCGCGGTCCTGCGGGTGCCCAAGGCTACTGGCCTCACCCCGGCAGCGATCGGTTCCGCCGACCAGATGCGGGTGGGGGAGACCGTGGTGGCGATCGGGTCCCCGCTCGGCCTCTCGGCCACGGTGACCTCGGGCATCGTCAGCGCCGTCAACCGGCCGGTGACCACCGGCGAGGGCGAGAACGACAACTCCTACATCAACGCCGTGCAGACCGACGCGGCGATCAACCCCGGCAACTCCGGTGGGCCGCTGGTCAACCTCCAGGGCGAGGTCGTGGGCGTCAACTCCGCGATCGCCTCGCTCGGCTCGCAGCTGGCCTCCGACCAGGGCGGCAACATCGGGGTCGGGTTCGCGATCCCGATCGAGCAGGTGCAGGTGACCACCGCGCAGATCCTGCGCACCGGCAAGGCGCAGTACCCGATCATCGGGGCCAACATCCGCGGCACCGACAAGCTCGACGGCGCGCGGGTGGAGTCGATCACCCCGGGGATGCCGGCCGCGGAGGCCGACCTGAAGGTGGGCGACGTGATCCGCAAGGTCGACGGCACGCCGGTCGGCGGCTCCATCGACCTCGTGGTCGCGATCCGCACCCACCAGCCGGGGGAGAAGGTCACGCTCACCGTCGACCGCAAGGGCAAGACCTTCGAGGTCAAGGTCGGGTTGGACGCCAAGACCGGCTGAGGCCCGGGCGGGCCGCCGGCTCACTCCTTCTTCTGCACCTCGAGCGGAGCCAGCGTGCCCAGCGACTCGGCGACGACGACGGCGTCGTCCCCGGCCTCGAGCCGGAAGTCGGCGGGCGGGTTGACCCGCGCGTGGCCGTTGCGGCCGATGGCCAGGAGGGTGGCCGCGTGCTCCCCGCGCAGCCGGGCGGAGAGCTCGTCGATCGAGAGCCCGACGAAGTCCTCGGGCAGGGCGATCCGGTAGAGCTCGGACCCCTCCCCACCCGAGACGATGTCAGTGACGATCGAGGCCAGACCCGGGTAGAGCGAGGAGCGGGCCAGCAGCCGGGAGGAGATCCGTGAGGTGACCATGATCTCGTCGGCGTTGGCGCGCTCGAAGTGCGCCACGTGCGAGGGGTTGTTGACCTCCACGACGGTGCGCACCTGCGGTGCGACCGACTCGATCGCCATGACCGCCAGGATCGAGCGCATGTCGGCCTCGTTGGAGGCGTCGGAGGGGCACACCACGGCGGCCATGGCCTCCTCGATGCCGGCGCGGCGCAGGGTGCCGGCGTCGGTCACGTCACCGCTGACGAAGTACACCTCGTTGCCTGCGGGGTTCTTGTCGCTGTCGTGGATGACCACGATCCGGTGCTCGTACTCGTCGCCGCTGAGCTCGGCGATCAGGTCGCGCGCAGTCGGGTTCCACCCGCAGACGACGATGTGGTCGCGATAGCCAGCCGCACCCATGCCCTGTCCCTCCTTGAGGATGAAGTCGATCACGAAACCGACGAGCGCGCCGGTGATCGAGGCGACGATCGCCACCCCGAACAGCACCAGCACCCAGGAGATGACGAACCCGCCGGGCGTGCGCACGAACGACGCGTCACCCGACCCCATCACCGTGGTGACGCCCCAGTAGAAGCTGCTCGACAGGGAGGAGAAGAACTCCCCGACGCTGCCGCGGGGGCCCTCGATCAGCGTCACCAGCAGCGCGGCGACGAGCACGAAGCTGAACAGCCCCGCGAACAGGCGCAGGAAGAACGCCCGGTCGACGTTGCCGGTCAGCCGGCTCACGTGGAAGGCGAGCCGGCGGAGGAGGGGGGCGCTGAACGCCACACGGACAACGCGTCCGAACCGTCGCCTCATGGCTCCCCTCGACCAGGCCGTGCTCCTCGAACGTCACCGGATGGTCGCACAGCGCCCGGGGGGCCGCCATAGCCCCGATGGGCTGGTCAGGACCAGCGCCGGCCGCCCCGGAACAGGTGGGGGCCAGGGGGGCGCCGGGTGGGCTCAGGTGGCCTCGAGGTCGAACGGCGGGCGCTCGTCGCGTCCCAGCACGGGGGTGGCGGGCTTCGGTGCCGGGGTGTCGAAGTCGTCCTCCATCGCCTCGAGGATGTGCTTGCGGATCGCCTGGCGGGGGTCGAGATCGGTGAGCTTGAGATCGGCGTACTCCGGGCCGAGCTCGTCGCGCAGCTGGGTCTGCGCGTTCTGCGCCAGGTTGCGCACCTGGCGCAGGAAGCGTCCGGCCTGGCGGGCGAACTCGGGCAGGCGGTCGGGGCCGAAGACGACCACCGCGACGAAGGCGATGACCACGAGCTCCGCAAGCCCGACCCCGAACACGCCTGATCAGCCCTTGGCGGTGGGACTGAGTCCGAGCTGCATGCCGGCCAGGCCGCGACCGCGGCCCGCCAGGGTGCGGGCGATGCCGGCGAGGACGGTGGCCCCCGGGGCGGTGGGGTCGGACTCGACGATCGGCTTGCCGCTGTCCCCGCCCTCGCGCAGGCTCACGTCGAGGGGGATCTCACCGAGCAGCGGCACGTCGTAGCCGAAGCGACCGCCCAGCGTGGCGGCCACCCGCTCGCCGCCGCCGCTGCCGAACACCTCGAGCCGGTGCTCGACGCCCTCGGCGGTGCAGTGGGGGCACGGGAGGTAGGACATGTTCTCGATGACGCCTACGACCCGCTGGTGCATCATCGAGGCCATCGTGCCGGCGCGCTCGGCGACCTCGGCCGCGGCCTCCTGGGGCGTGGTCACCACCAGCACCTCCGCGTTGGGCAGGTGCTGGCCCAGGGAGATCGCCACGTCGCCGGTGCCGGGCGGCAGGTCGAGCAGGAGCACGTCGAGGTCGCCCCAGTAGACGTCGGCCAGCATCTGCACCAGGGCCCGGTCGAGCATGGGGCCGCGCCACGCGACCACCTGGTCACGCCGCGGCTTGAGCATGCCGATGCTGATCACCGAGACGCCGCTGGCGGTGGGCACCGGCATGATCAGGTCCTCGACCTGGGTGGGCCGGGTGTCGGCGATCCCCAGCATCGCGGGCACCGAGTGGCCGTAGATGTCGGCGTCGACCACTCCGACCTTGAGGCCCTGCTGGGCCATGGACACCGCGAGGTTGACGGTGACCGAGGACTTGCCCACGCCGCCCTTGCCGGAGGCGATCGCGAGCACCTTGGTCAGCGAGCCCGCCTGGGCGAAGGGGATCTCGCGCTGTGCCTGGCCGCCCCGGAGGTCCTCCTGGAGCTTGGAGCGCTGCTCGGCGGTCATCACGCCGAGCTGGACGTCGACGCCGGTCACGCCCTCGACGGTGGTCACCTCGGTGGTGACGTCGCGGGTGATCGTCTCCTTCAGCGGGCAGCCGGCGACGGTCAGCAGCACCCGGACGGTCACCATGCCGGTGTCGTCGACGTCGATGCCCTCGACCATGCCGAGGTCGGTGATGGGTCGCTTGATCTCCGGGTCGTTCACCCGCGCCAGCGCAGCCTGAATCCGGTCGATTGCAGGGGAAGTCATGGTCACCAGCGTACGTGGCGCTACCCGGCGCCGTCCGGGGAGTGGTCGGTCGACTCCTCGTCGTCCTCGTCCTGCAGCTCCTCGACGAGGTTGCGCAGCTCCGAGCGCAGGAAGTCGCGGGTGGCGACCTCGCCGATGGCCATCCGCAGCGAGGCGACCTCGCGGGCCAGGAACTCCATGTCGGCGTGCGCTCGGGCGTTGGCCTGGCGGTCCTGCTCGTTGATGACGCGGTCGCGGACCTCCTGCCGGTTCTGGGCCAGCAGGATCAGCGGCGCGGCGTACGAGGCCTGCAGGCTGAGCATCAGGGTGAGGAAGATGAACGGGTAGTCGTCCCAGCGGACCGCGACCGGGGCGAGCAGGTTCCAGGCGATCCAGATGAGCACGAACAGCGTCATGTAGATCAAGAAGCGCGCGGTGCCCATGAACCGGGCGAACTGCTCGGCGAAGATGCCGAACGCGTCCTGCCTCACCGTGGGGCGGCGGACCAGCGACCGGCGCAGCTCGCGGGGCGTGTCGAGGCGGGCGAGGCGGGCGCGCTCCTCGGGATCCTGCTGGCGGTGGCGGTCACGGCTCTCGCGACGCATCGCGGCGATCCGGCGTACGGGCCTGCGCTCGCTCCTGCGCTCGGAGCGGCGCTCCGGCCTGGGCTCGGGCTTGTCGGCCATCGGTCACCTCCTGCCGATCTTGCGGTCGCGCCATCCCTCGGGCAGCAGGTGGTCGAGCAGGTCGTCCACGGTGACGGTGCCGAGCAGGCGGCCGTCCTCGTCGACGACCGGCGCGGCCACCAGGTTGTAGGTGGCCAGGAACGTCGCGACGTCCTCCAGGGTCGCCTCCGGGCGCAGGAAGTCGATGCCGGTGTCGAGCACCCCGGCCACGAGGGTCGAGGGCGGCTCACGCAGCAGGCGCTGGATGTGCGCCACCCCCAGCAGCCTGCCGGTCGGGGTCTCCATCGGCGGACGGCACACGTGCACGAGCGCGGCCAGTGAGGGCGTGAGGTCCTCGTTGCGCACGTGCGCGAGCGCCTCGGCCACGGTCGCGTCCGGGGGCAGGATCACCGGCTCGGGGGTCATCATGCCGCCCGCGGTCTCCTCGCCGTAGACCATCAGCCGCCGCACCTCGGCGGCGTCGGCGGTCTCCATCAGCTCGAGCAGCTGGCGGGCGGTCTCCGGCGGCAGGTCGGCGATCAGGTCGGCGGCGTCGTCGGCCGACATCTCCTCCAGGATGTCCGCGGCCCGCTCGGAGTCGAGGTGCTCGAGGATCTCGACCTGGTCCTCCTCGGGCAGCTCCTCGAGCACGTCGGCGAGCCGCTCGTCGTCGAGCCCGGCGACGACCTCGGCGCGCCGCTCGGTGGGCAGCTCGTGGATCACGTTGGCCGCGTCGGCCGGGCGCAGGTCCGCCAGGGCCGCGATGAGGTGCTCCGCGCCCTGGTTCTCCTGCCGCTCGTGCAGGCCCTCCACGTCGTCCCACTCCACGACGTGGGTCTGCCCGCGCCGGCGGAACCCCGTGGCGGCCTCGGTGAGCGCGACGCGGGAGAGCACCCAGTCGCGGGTCCGGGCCTGCTCCATCGCCACGTCGAAGACGACGCCCTCCACACCGGTGGAGCGCACGCGGACCTTGCGGTCCAGCATCTGGCCGATCACGAGGGTCTCGGTCGACCGCTTCTCGAAGCGACGCATGTTGAGCAGCCCGGTGGTGATCACCTGGCCCGCGTCGATGTTGGTGACCCGGGTCATCGGCGCGAAGATCTGCCGGCGGCCGAAGACCTCGACCACCAGACCGACCACGCGCGGCTGTCGTACGTCGGACCGGAGCACCACCACCACGTCGCGCACCTTGCCCACCGCGTCCCCCTGGGGATCGAAGACCGGGAGGCCGGCCAGGCGGGCCGCGTAGACGCGGGTGGGTGTCGTACTCACCTGCCGAACCTTAGTGCTAGGTACGCTCAGCGGAATCGTTCACAGCAGGGATGCAGGCAAGGAGTTGTTCATGACCAAGCAGGTGGTCATTCTCGCGGCAGGTCTCGGGACTCGGCTGGGCCGGCCGCACCCCAAGCCGCTCACCCAGCTCCGCTCCGGGGAGAGCATCATGCGGCGCGCGGTCGACGCCCTGCGCGGGGCGTACGCCGACGACGTGTTCGTCACCGCGGTGGTGGGCTTCAAGCTCGACCTGGTGATCGAGGCGATGCCCGACATCTCCTTCGTCTACAACGAGGTCTACGACTCGACCAACACCTCCAAGAGCCTGCTCAAGGCGCTGCGGCTCTCCCAGCCGGGCGGGGTGCTGTGGCTCAACGGCGACGTGGTCTTCGACCCGGCGGTGCTGCCGATGATCCAGCAGCACATCGAGGAGGGGCGCAGCTTCGTGTGCGTCAACACCGAGTCGGTCGCCGAGGAGGAGGTCAAGTACACCCTCGACGACGAGGGCTACATCGCCGAGCTCTCCAAGCAGGTCGTCGACGGGCTCGGCGAGGCGGTCGGCATCAACTACGTCTCCGCCGAGGACAAGGCGACCCTGATCCGGAGGCTCGACGAGGTCGGGGACCAGGACTACTTCGAGCGTGGCCTGGAGGTGGCGATCGCCGAGGACGGCCTGCGGGTCGAGGCGCTGGACATCTCCCGGTACCCGATCGTGGAGGTCGACTTCGACGAGGACCTGACCCGGGCCAACGAGTTCGTCGAGCGCTGACCCCGTGTCCCACCAGCCGTCCGCACCGACCCGGGTCGAGGCGGTGGACGAGACCGGCGTGCACCTGCGGGCGGGGACGGACACGGTCGTCGACGTGCTCTTCGACGAGCGCCGGATCTGGTCGTTCTGGACCGTCCGCGACACCCGCGACGACGGGGGGCGGCGGGTCGCGGACTGGCCGCCGGTGCTCAAGCGCTTCCTCGACGGCACCACGAGGCTGCAGGTGGTCGAGCACGTCTCCGGCGCGGTCGCCTTCGACGCCGAGGTGCACCTGGGCTCCAAGCAGACCCGGATCGCCGTGGTCGACGCCGCCGGGCGGCCCCTGGGGCTGGACAAGTCCAACCGGATCTCCACGATGTTCGACTCCCGCGACGCCGAGCAGGTCGCGCCGCTCCTGGACTCCACGCAGGAGGTGCTGGCTGCGCTCCACGACGCCGGGGTGGACGCGTTCCCGGCGTACGGCACCCTGCTCGGCGCGGTGCGCGAGCAGGACTTCATCGGCCACGACAACGACGTCGACCTCGGCTACGTCAGCCGGCACACCCACCCGTTCGACGTGATCCGCGAGTCCTACCGGCTCCAGCGGACGCTGCGCGAGCGTGGGTACGCCGTGGACCGCTACAGCGCCGCCGCCTTCAAGGTCACCGTGGTGGAGGCCGACGGCGGGCTGCGCGGGCTCGACGTGTTCGGCGGCTACTTCCTCGACGGCCGGCTCTACCTGATGGGTGAGATCGGCACGCCGTTCGAGGAGGAGTGGATCTTCCCGCTCGGCACCTGCACGCTCGCCGGGCGCACCCTGCCGGCCCCGGCCCGTCCGGAGAAGCTGCTGGAGGCGACGTACGGTCGCGGGTGGAAGGTGCCGGACCCGGCGTTCCACTTCGCCACTCCCCGCACGACGTACCGCCGGCTCAACGGCTGGTTCCGCGGCGGCCGGATCCTGCGCAACGAGTGGGACCGGCGCTACAGCACGCTGAGGGAGAAGATGCCCAAGGTCGCGCCGAGCCCGCTGGCGCAGTACGTCGCGTCGGTCGAGCCGGACCCGGCGTACCTCGTCGACGTCGGCACGGGCCGCGGGGCGGACGCGCTGTGGTTCGCCCGGCGCGGCGTACGCACGCTGGGCCTGGACTACGCCTGGGGGGCCGCCAACGCCGTACGTCGGGCCGCGGCCGAGGACGCCTCGCCGCTCGAGCTGGGCTGGATGAACCTGCACGAGCTGCGCTCGGTGCTGGCCTGGGGTGCCCGGGTGGCGCGCGCCGAGGGCCCGGTGACGGTGATGGCCAGCCACCTCGTCGACGCCACCGACCTCCCCGGCGTCGAGGCGCTGGCGCGCTTCGCCCGGATGGCGACCAGCGGCGGCGGCCGGTTCTACGCCGACTTCTGCGTGCTGGCGCCCGACGAGGGGGCCTACGTGCCGGCGGGCCGGGGCGACCGGCTGCGGCCCAAGCGCCTCGACCGCGTCCTGCGGGTCTTCGAGGACGCCGGAGCCGTTATCGTGCAGGGCACTCAGGTCGAGGACCCGTCCACTCCGCGCGAGCTGCCGGAGACGGACCGTCCGCAAGCGCGATTGGTGGCGGAATGGCGGAAGTGACGACGGGCGGGACCCGCGGGCTCAAGGACCGGGCGGTCGAGCGGCTGGCCCGCGCCGTCGCGGGCGGACGGCTCGAGGAGCTCCAGCAGCGCCTCGACCAGCTGGAGGCCGAGGTGCAGGAGTGCCGCCAGCTCAACATCCGGCTGGCCGAGGTGACCGATCTCGTCGAGCAGCTGCTGCTGCCGATGGCGGCCCGTGACGAGGAGCGGATCGCCGCGGCCGTCGAGAAGTACACCCGGACGATCTGAGCGGCGATGGCGGCGCGCGTCTTCCTGCACATCGGTCTCCCCAAGACGGCGACGACCTACCTGCAGACCCTGATGTGGGCCCACCAGGCCGAGCTGGCCGACCAGGGCGTGCTGCTGCCGGGACGCGAGCGACGTGAGCACCTCTGGGCCAGCCGGACGGTGCGCGAGGACCCCGCCTTCGCCAAGGCCGGCGAGCACCAGCGCGGAGCCTGGGACCGGCTCCGGACCGACATCGCCGCCTGGAGCGGGACCGCGCTGGTCAGCCACGAGTTCTTCGCCGCGGCGTCGGCGGACCAGGCGCGGGCCATGGTCGAGGCGCTGGGGGACACCGAGGTGCACGTGGTGGTCACGGCCCGGGAGCCGCTGGGTCTGTTCACGGCCAGCTGGCAGGAGAGCCTGAAGAACCGCAGCACCACGCCGATGGCCGACTACAGCCGCGAGGAGTCCGCGGACAGCACCGCCGTCTGGAACTGGCGCACCCTGGACGTCCGCCGGGTGCTGGAGCGGTGGTCACCGGCCGTGCCGGCCGACCGCGTGCACGTGCTCCCGCTGCCCGGTCGCGGCGCACCCCGTCGGGCGATCTGGGACCGGTTCGCGACCCTGGTGGGGATCGACCCCGACTCCGTGGACCTCTCCCAGACCTTCCCCAACGCCTCGATGGGGGTCGCCGAGGCCGAGACGCTGCGCCGGATGAACGCCCATCTCGGCGAGTTCAACTCCGCGATCGACCGGGGCACCTACATCCGCACCTTCCTCGCCGACGAGCGGCTCGTGCCCCGCGACGGCGAGCCGTTCTGGCCGGAGGCGGACCGCGTCGAGGAGTGCCGGGTCCGCGGGCGCGACGCGGTGGAGTACATCGCGACGCAGGGGTTCGATGTCGTCGGTGAGCTGGAGTCGCTGCTCGTGCCCGAGACGGTCCCGTCGCGGCGTACGCCCGAGTCGGTGACGGACAGCGAGGTGGCCGAGGTCGCCGTCGAGCTCGCCGCGCGCATGCTGCACGACGTACGCGACCTGCGGCACGAGCGCCGGCGGCTGCGCGAGGAGCTCAGGACCAGCCAGGGCAGGGAGTACAAGGGGCTCCGGGCGGTTCTGGTCCAGCGACTGCCCGCCCTGCGTCGCGTGCTGACGCGTGGCCGGCAGGCGCCCACGGCCGATCCACCCGGCTCGCCGTAGTCTCGACGTGAGGTGCGTCATGGCGGCGACGCCGGAGGCACCAGTAGCGTTCCCTCCGCCCTGCCACTGGCCCCGACCACTGACCCCGTGAAGGATGCCCGCATGCCTCGCCTCTGCGAGACCGAAGGTCTCACCGACATCCAGGAAGAGATCATCAGCGCCGTCCGGCAGTTCGTGGAGAGCAAGATCCTCCCGGTGGCCACCGAGCTCGAGCACGCCGACGAGTACCCCACCGAGATCGTCGAGGGCCTCAAGGAGCTCGGCATCTTCGGGCTGATGATCCCCGAGGAGTACGGCGGGCTCGGCGAGTCGCTGCTGACCTACGCGCTGGCCGTGGAGGAGATCGCCCGCGGCTGGATGAGCGTCTCCGGGGTGATCAACACCCACTTCATCGTGGCCTACATGCTGATGCAGCACGGCACCGACGAGCAGAAGCAGAAGTACCTGCCCAAGATGGCGACCGGAGAGGTGCGCGGGTCGTTCTCGATGTCGGAGCCCGGGCTGGGCTCGGACGTCTCGGCGATCAAGACCAAGGCCGTGGCCACTCAGCTCGACGACGGGGGTGACGGGTACGCGATCACGGGCCAGAAGATGTGGCTGACCAACGGTGGCTCCTCGACGCTGGTCGCGACGCTGGTCAAGACCGACGAGGGCAACGACTCGGTCTACAAGAACATGACGACCTTCCTGGTGGAGAAGGAGCCCGGCTTCGGCGAGACCGCTCCCGGCCTGACCATCCCCGGCAAGATCGACAAGATGGGCTACAAGGGCGTCGACACCACCGAGGCCGTCTTCGAGAACCACCAGGTGCGCGCGGACCAGGTCCTGGGCGGGGAGACCGGCAAGGGCTTCTACCAGATGATGGACGGGGTCGAGGTCGGCCGCGTGAACGTCGCCGCCCGCGCGGTCGGCGTGGCCAACCGGGCCTTCGAGCTGGCGATCTCCTACGCCCAGCAGCGCGAGACCTTCGGCAAGCCG
This sequence comes from uncultured Actinomycetota bacterium, assembly GCA_963815595.1. Classification (GTDB taxonomy): domain Bacteria; phylum Actinomycetota; class Actinomycetes; order Propionibacteriales; family Nocardioidaceae; genus Marmoricola. Next base: position 36,703 of record CAWFHA010000003.1, read on the forward strand.
ATCGCCCAGCACCAGGCGATCCTCTTCCAGCTCGCGGAGATGGCGACCAAGGTCGAGACCGCCCACGCGATGATGGTCCGCGCCGCGCGGATGAAGGACCGCGGTGAGCGCAACGACGTCGAGTCCGGGATGGCGAAGTACCTCGCCGCGGAGTACTGCAACGAGGTCGTCCAGCAGTCCTTCCGCATCCACGGCGGCTACGGGTACTCCAAGGAGTACGAGATCGAGCGGCTCTACCGCGAGGCGGCCTTCCTCCTGATCGGCGAGGGCACCGCGGAGATCCAGAAGATGATCATCGGCCGCGCGCTGCTCAAGGAGTACAAGCTCAAGAGCTGACCCCCGCGGGTGCTGGTTGGGCCAGTCGAGACCCGGTGGCCTGCTGGTCGAGCGCAGTCGAGACCCGGTGGCCTGCTGGTCGAGCGCAGTCGAGACCCGGTGGCCCGCTGGTCGAGCGCAGTCGAGACCCGGTGGCCCGCTGGTCGAGCGCGGCAGTCGAGACCTGGTGAGCCGAGCAGCGCGGTGACCCACGCTGGTCGAGCAGCGAGCGAAGCGAGCGGTCAGTCGAGACCCGGTGAGCCGGGAAGCAGCGGTGACCCACCGCTGGTTGAGCTTGTCGAAACCACGACGTCTTGCCGGTCGAGCGCAGTCGAGACCCGGTGACCCGAGAAGCAGCCGTACGCCAACGCTGGTTGAGCTTGTCGAAACCACGTCTGGGCGTGGGTGTGGCCCCGACCTGGGCTGGGTGGTCGGGGTCCGGGGTGGTCAGGTTCGTCGACGGGGTTCGGGGATGGCCGGGTTGGCTGCTGGCGGGGTGGCGACGGGTCGTGGTGGTGGGCGTCGGTCGGGTGGACGCACCTGTAGCTGGTGGCCGGTGGGCGCGGTCCAGGTGTAGGTGCCGTCGCGGTTGCGTCGGTAGGTCCACTGACTGTGGGTCTTGACGCGGTGGTGGGTGCGGCACAAGGGCGCGAGGTTAGTCAGACAGGTCTGGCCGGGCGGGCCGCCGTCGGTCATGGGTTGGTAGGGGTTGATGTGGTCGAGGTCGCAGGCCCGGGAGTCGCGGGCGCAGCCGGGGAAGACGCAGGTGGCGTCGCGCAGGAGGGCGGTTTCGCGCATCCAGCCCGGGGGGTCGTGGGCATCGACGGCCCGGGGGTCGGTGGGGTCGAGGACCGGGCGCACGATCACCCGGCCCCCGGTGCCGGTGTCGGTGCGGTGTGGCGGGTGAGCCAGTCGGTGAGCAGCCGGGTGGTCGCGGCTCCGAGGCGTTCGATGGAAACCGCGCCGGTCTGGTCGTTCACGTCATCGACCAGGTCGTGCGGGGTGAGGTGGAGGTAGAGGTTTGCGGCCCCGAACCCGGAGCGGCCGGGAGCGGGTGCTGCGCTCTCGCGGCCGGACATGAGGTCCAGGGCGTACTGGGGGTCGGCGAGGATGCCGACGGCGCGGGCGCGGCGCACGTCGAGGGGGTCGGTGTCGCCGAGGGTCCGGAGGTCACCGGCGATCCGGCCGATGGTGGAGTCGAAGAGGAGGGCGTCGGGGGTGTCGAGGGTCATGAAGACGTCGGTGGTCGCGGGTGCGCCGCCTGAGCGCAGCCAAACCCCGCGGCGAGCGAGGGCTGCTTCTTCGTCGGCTGCTGCGCGGTCGGGGTCGAAGTAGAGGCGGGCTTCCTGAACCAGTCGGGTGGCGTCGACCTGGTTGATCTTGGTGGGGGTGGCGGAGATGAGCCGGTCGGCGAACCCGACCGCTTCGAGGGAGAGGTCGTGGGTCTCGCGGGAGATCTGTCGGGCTCGCCATACCGGCACCCGGCCGGCGCGGGCGTGGTCCCACAGGCGCGGGCAGGCGGTAGGTCAGCTCCAGGGCGTCGGCGATCAGCTGCCGCCCGGCGTCCAGGCTGATCCCGAGTGCGCCGGCCAGGGTGGCGGGTGCGAACTCGGCGACCTCCGGCGTCCCGGGACCGGCCAACGATGCATGGCCTTCGCCGAACAGGCCGTCGGCGTGTGCCCACGCGGCCGGGGTCTCGCCGACTGCGCAGGGGTGCAGGTGGGCCCACTGGACGGCGAGCTCGATCTCCTCCACCGCGGCGCCTGGTGGGCGCGTGTCCGGGCGGCGCGGACACCGTCGAGCACCTGGGCCGGGGTGGTCCCGGTGGTGTGGGTGCGGGGTGGTGTCCATGAGTGAAATGCTAGACGGGACCACTGACAGTATCGATAGTGTTTTCGAATCTGTGTGCAACTTCTCCAGGCTTGGTTTCGACAGGCTCAACCAGCGGGGGTTGCGGCTGCTTGTCGGCGTACGGGGTCTCGACTGATCGCTCGCTTCGCTCGCTGCTCGACCAGCAACCAGGTCGCTCCTTTCGACAGGCTCAGGACGAGCGCTGCTCGACCTGCAAGTGGGTTGCTTGACCATCAGCAAGTCGGCGTACAGCTTGGTTTCGACAGGCTCAACCAGCGGGGGGTGCGGCTGCTCCTCAGCTGACGGGGTCTCGACTGATCGCTCGCTTCGCTCCCTTCGACAAGCTCAGGACAAGCGCTGCTCGACCCGCAGGTGGCGTGGTTTCGACAGGCTCAACCAGCGTGGGGTGCGGCTGCTTGTCGGCGTACGGGGTCTCGACTGATCGCTCGCTTCGCTCGCTGCTCGACCAGCAACTAGGTCACTCCCTTCGACAAGCTCAGGACAAGCGCTGCTCGACCAGCAAGTAGGACAAGCGCTTCGCTCCCTTCGACAGGCACCGGACAAGCGCTGCTCGACCGGCGGGGGTCGGCGCGGCGGGGGTGTGGTGGGGTTGGGGCATGGCCATCGATCCGCGCGGTGCTGATCTCAAGCGCTTCCTGTCCGAGGACCCGGGGGGTCCAGTCGTGATGCTCAACCTGCTGCGCTGGCAGGAAGGCGGGCGCGAGCAGTACGAGAAGTACGCCGCGGCGCTCGCCGAGACGTTCCTGCCGCGCTACGGCGCCGAGGTCGTGTACGCCGGCGACGGCTCGACCGCGCTGGTGGCCGAGGAGGGGCAGGCGTGGGACGCCGTGCTGCTCGTGCGGTACCCGACCCGGCAGGCGTTCAGCCAGATGGTGGCCGACCCGGAGTACCAGGAGGTCACCGCGCTGCGCACCGGGGCGCTGACCGAGGCGGTGCTCCAGGCCACCGTGCCCTGGGCCTGAGCCGGGCAGGTCGCGTGATGAGGGCGAGCGAGGCGTTCCGGGTGCAGGGGAGGGCGTGCGCGGACCTCGGCTCGCCGATGTACGCCGCGCTGCTCGCCCGCCTCGCCGACGACATCGACGCCGGCGGCCCGACGGCGGCCGTGCTCGACGGGCACGCGGACGATCCGGGCCCCTCCGCGCTCGCCCTGCGCCTGCTCGGCAGCGTGCACCGGCTGGTGCTCGAGCGTCGGGCGGGCGCGCTCGCGGCGTACTACCCGAGCGTCGGCGGCACCTGGGACGACGACGCTGGCACCCGCGCGTTCCTCGTGCTGCTCGAGGAGGAGCCAGAGGCCGTGCGCAACCGGCTCGACCGGGCCCCGCAGACCAACGAGGTGGGGCGCGCAGCCGCCCTGTACGGCGGGCTGTGCCGGCTCCCGCACGCCCCCCGTCTGCCGGTGCGGTTGTACGAGATCGGCGCCTCCGCGGGCCTCAACCTGCTCGCCGACCGGTTCGCCTATGTCGACGAGGCGGGTGCCGTCCACGGCGACCCGGACTCGCCGGTGCGGTTGGGGCCCGCGTGGCGCGGCGCCCCGCCACCGGCCCGCCCGGCCCCGGACCAGCGAGCACCCAGCGTCATCGAGCGGCAGGGCTGCGACATCAACCCGGTCGACGCCTCGACCACCGAGGGCCGGCTCACGCTCACGGCGTACGTCTGGCCCGACCAGCAGGACAGGATCGAGCGGCTCCGTGGGGCGCTCGCGCTCGCCCGGCAGCACCCGCCCGACGTACGCCGCCAGGGTGCCGGGGACTTCGTGGACGGGATCGACCTGCGCGACGGCACGACCACGGTGCTGTGGCACAGCGTGATGTGGCAGTACCTCCCGCGCGCCGAGCGGGACCGGGTCGGGGCGCGGATCGGCCGGCTCGCCGAGGCCGCCGGCCCCGAGCGCGCGTTCGCCCACCTCTCCCTCGAGCCGACCAGGCGCACACCGGACAGCGAGCACGAGTTCCTGGTCGTCCTGGAGACCTGGCCGGGCGGCGGCCGACGGGTCCTCGGCAGCGCGGCACCCCACGGCCTCCCGGTCACCTGGGACCCGGCGCAGGTGCCCCCGGCTACCTGACGGCGCTGGACCCGAAGCCGGCGTCGCGGGCCTTGACGATCGCCGCGGACCGGTCCGAGACCTGGAGCTTGCCGAAGATGTTGGAGACGTGGTTGCGCACGGTCTTCAGGCTCAGCACCAGGTCGTGCGCGATGTGGGCGTTGCCCCGACCGGCGGCGATCAGCTCGAGGATCTCCCGTTCCCGGTCGGTGAGCATCGGGAAGGCGGCCTTCGCGGACCCCGACCCGCTGGCGAAGTGCTCGATCACGCGCTGGGCGATCTCCGGCCCGAAGATCGCCTCACCCGCCGCCACCGACCGGATCGCCCGGACGATGTCGTCCCGGTCCGCGCCCTTGAGCAGGTAGCCCAGCGCGCCGGCCCGCATCGCGGCGAAGACCGAGTCGTCGTCCTCGAACATCGTCAGCACGATCACCGCCGCCGACGGCGCCACCTGACGCAGCCGCCGGGTCGCCTCGATGCCGTCGAGACCAGGCATGCGCAGGTCCATGACGACGACGTCGGGAGCCAGCTGCTCGGTGAGCTCGACGGCGACCGTCCCGGACGCGGCCTCGCCGACCAGCTCGATGTCCTCGACGTCGCTGAGCATCAGCGCGAGACCCGTGCGGTACGCCGGGTGGTCGTCGGCGATCAGGACCCGGGTCACGTCGGTGCCTCGGTCCCGGCTCGCTGCAGGTCCTCGGCGCCGGAGGGGAGTGGCAGCACGGCGCGTACGACGGTGCCGCCGCCGGTGCGGCTGCTGACCGTGCAGCTGCCCCCGAGCTCGGCCGCGCGTTCGCGCATGGAGCTCCAGCCGACGCCGGGTCGAGCCCCGGCTCGCGCACCGTGGCCGTTGTCGGTGACGATCAGCTCGAACGCGCCGTTGACCGAGATCTCCACGACGCAGCGACTCGCCCCCGCGTGGCGGACCACGTTCGTCACGGCCTCGGCGGCGATCCGGAACGCTGCCACCTCGACGGCGGCCGGTAGGGCCGGGAGCTGGTGGGGTCCGACCACGTCGATGAGCAGGCCCTCGCGAGCGAGGCTCGCGGTGCGCTGCCGGATCGCGCCGATCAGCCCCACCTCGTCGATCGCCGGCGGACGAAGGTCGTCGACGAGCCGCCGCACCTCGGCGATCGCGGCCCGGGTCTCGGCCCGGGTCTCGGCCAGCAGCGCGTTGCGGGCGGCCTCGTCGGTGCGGGACTGGACCGCGTCGAGCCTGAGGACGATCGCCGCCAGGCTCGGGCCCAGCCCGTCGTGCAGGTCGCGTCGCAGCCGACGGCGCTCCTCCTCCCGGGCCCTGACCAGCCGTGCCCGCGAGCGCTGCAGGTCGAGGGTCAGGTGCACGGCGTTGACCACGACTGCGGCGTGCTGCGCCAGGTCGGTGAGCAGCGAGCGGTCGGCCGCGGAGAGCTGGCGACCCGGAGGCACCTCGACGGCCAGGTCGCCGAGCCGCTCCCCCCGGTGGGCCAGCGGGACCCGGATCACCCCGTCACCCGGTCGCCGGACGGCGGCGTCGCGCACGAGCTCGACCCAGACCCGCTCCACCTTCAGCGCGTCGGCCACCGAGTCCGTGACCGTCTGCACGACCAGGTCCGGGTCGGTGGTCTGCTCGACACGGTCCGACAGCCGGCGCAGTGCTGCCCGGGGGTCGGAGCGATCGCCGTAGACCCAGCGCTCGGCACGTCGGCGCAGGAACGTGTGGGCGGGCTGCACCGCCACCGCCACCACCGCGACGGCCAGCAGGCCGCCGACGGTGCCGCCGTCGAAGACGCGCCCGGCGAGCCAGAGGACCCCGGCGTAGATGCCGACGACACCGAAGGTCAGGGAGCCGTAGGTCAGGGTCCGGCTCAGCACCAGCTCGATGTCGAAGAGACGGTGGCGGAGGATGGCGATGCCGATGGCGACGGGGATGAAGCTGCCGAGCAGGGCGATACCGACGAGGGTGATCGCGCCGTTCGTGCCGGTGATGGCGTAGTCGGCCCAGCACAGGCCGAGCATCGCGGGGATGCTCGTGGCCGCCCAGGTGAACCACAGGAGCTGGAGCCGCTTCTCGCCCGTGGCCATCCGCAGCCGGCGGACGGCGCACACGACCGTGCCCACGAGGCTGGCGGCCACGAGGGTGAGGCCGACGACGCCGAGGAGCCCGGTGACGGAGGCGGGTGGTCCGGGCACCGGCATTGCCTCGCCGGGGTAGATCTCCTGGAACCCCTGTCGGTCGAACGCCGCGCCGACCAGGAAGGCGACGTACCCGGCCAGGCACAGCCACACCCAGGCGCGCCACCGCGGGGAGAGGAAGCGACCGTCGGGGAACAGGTAGCCGATGAGCACCAGGGAGAGGTAGAGGAACACCCAGGTCCCTTGGCCGAGCTGGGTGGCGGCCATCTCCAGCGTCCCGGTGCTGGTCGACGGTGGTGAGGACAGGGCGACACCGCCGAGCAGGGAGTGCGCCAGCAGCAGCCAGCCGATGGTGTTGCGCGGCTGGGCCCGCACCACCAGCAGACCGACCACGCCGGGGACCAGCACGACCAGGAGCACCGGGACCAGCTGCCAGGCGGGCTCCCCGTCCGCGACGGTCGCCAGGAACCCCAGCCACACGCCGAGCAGTCCCAGGACGGGGAACAGTGCCGCCAGGACCAGGCGGAGAGAAGCGGAGCCGGTGCGGGAGCCCACCTGCCCAGTGTGGGGCCCGGCCTCGCGCAGGTCACGTGGTCCGGGAACAGTTCCCGACCCGGTCGGGACACCTGGCTCGTGTGCCCGGCCACGTGGGCGGCACACGGTGGTGCCCTCGCCACGGGGCGAGACATCCCAGAGAGGGGCACCGAGATGCCTGTCAGCAAGTTCGAGAGGTTCCTTCCGATCGCCGGTGTGCTCGCCGGCATCCTGTTCGCCGTCAACGGCTTCGTCGGCAGCACCAGCGAGGTCGCCGACCCCAACGGCGTCCAGGCCATGACCGAGCACGCCACCCGCAACCTGGTCGCGGGGTTGGCGGGCGGCCTGTGCTGCGTGGCCCTGCTGTTCTTCGTCGGGGCCGTCCGCAGCACGCTTCGCTCCGGTGAGACCGGTGAGGCGACGTACTCGAGCGTCGCCTTCGCCGGGGGCATCCTGCTGGCCTTCACCAAGGCCGTCGACGGGTGGCTGCTGATCGCGGCCGGTGACGCGGCCGCCGCGGGTGACAAGGCCTCGCTGCGGGCCCTGGGGTACCTGGGCCTGGACTCGTGGGTGCCCTGGGTCGCCGTCTCGGCGGTCTTCTTCCTCGCGACCGGTCTCGGCGGCCTCGCCCACGGCTCGCTCCCGAAGTGGCTGTCGATCGCGACGGTCGTGCTGGGGGTGCTGTGCCTCCTCGGGCCCACCGGGATCGCGGTCTGGTTCGCCACCCCGGTCTGGTTGGTGGTCACCGGCGTCGTCCTCTCCCGGCGCCAGAGCAGCATGCTGGAGATCAGCGTCCCGACGCGACCCGCGCGGGTCTGACCTCGGTCACGGTCGGGGAGGGAAGGCGTATTTGCCTCGACCCTCCCCGACCGCCGTGCGAGGGTGGGGGCGACCCCGACGCACCACCTGGAGGACACGATGGCTGAGCAACGTGACAACGAGGACCTCAAGGCCAAGATGCGCGAGGCCCTCGAGCGCAAGCAGGCCAACGACCGCGGGGTGCCCAAGGACGGGCCGGTGCCGGAGAAGGCGCACGGCTCGGAGGTGGCGGGCGGGGCCGCACCCAAGATGCACCGGCGCAAGGCCGGTGGTGGGGGCTCCTGACCCACGCGAGCCGGGCGGGCGGTAGCCCGCCCATGGCCTATGCTCCCCGGTGTGGCGAAGCGGGTGGTGCTCCACATCGGAGCGATGAAATCCGGGACCAGCTTCATCCAGAACGTCCTGCACCGTAACCGCGCGGTGCTCGCCGAGCACGACATCTCCTTCGCCTGCGAGCGCTGGCGCCACCAGGTGCTCGCCGTGCACGACCTGATCGACCACGGCGGCCCCGAGCAGCCGCCGTTCGCCCCCGACGGCCCCTGGCTGCGGATGGTCGAGGAGATCAACGACCACCCCGGCACCGCGATCGTCTCGATGGAGTTCCTCGCGCCGCGGCAGCGCCCCAAGATCGAGATCATCAAGGCCGCCTTCGCGGGCTCCGACCTGCAGGTGGTGCTGACCGCCCGCGACCTGACGCGCTCGCTGCCGGCCATGTGGACCGAGTCGATGCAGAACCGCGGCGTGAAGACCTGGGAGGAGTTCCTCGACGCCGTGCGCCACGAGGAGCGGGGCGAGAAGCCCGGCCAGTGGTTCTGGCGCAACCAGCGCATCTCCGGGATCGCCGCCCGCTGGTCCGAGGCCGTCGGGCGCGACCACTTCACGCTGGTCACCGTGCCGCCCAAGGGGTCGCCGCCCTCGCTGCTGTGGGACCGGTTCGCGGCCGTGGCCGGCATCCCCGAGGGTGTCTGTGACCTCGACGTGCGCAGCAACCCCGGCATCGACGCGGCCTCGGCGATGGTGCTGCGCGAGGTCAACGAGCGCCTGGAGGTCGACGGCTTCGACCGCAAGGACTACGAGCGGGTGGTCAAGGGCGTGCTCGCCAAGCAGGGCATGGTGCGGCGCGGCCGCGAGTCGGTGCCACTGGGGCTCGACGAGCGCTGGGTGCGGCGCAGGTCCAAGGACGAGCTCGCCAGGCTCCGCGCGCTCGACGTGCGCGTGGTCGGCGACCTCGACGAGCTGGAGTGCCAGCCGGTGCCCGGGGTGCACACCCGGCAGGTCACGGCCGAGCAGCAGCTCGAGGCGGCGCTCGACGGGCTGGCCTTCATGGCCCAGTGGCACATGAGGCGTGGCGCCGAGCGGCGTACCACGCGCACCGAGCAGGAGGCGAGATGAGCGTCGTACGCGGACTGCTGCGTCGACGGCCCGAGGAGGAGCCGCCGGAAGAGCCCCAGGCGGCACCCCGGGCGCGGCCGCAGCGTGACCCGGCGGACCCGCTGCGGATCGCGGCGATCACGTTCTGCCGTGACGAGGGCCGGATGCTGCCGCTGTGGATCCGCTACTACGGAAAGGCGTTCGGCACCGAGAACCTCTACGTGGTCGACGACAACTCCGTCGACGGCTCCACCGACGACCTGCCCTGCGACGTGCTGCACATCCCGCCGATCCGCGACGGGAAGTTCAACAGCACCCGGATGGCGATGGTGGGCAACCTCGGCCGCTCGCTGCTCGAGCTCTACGACGTGGTGATGTTCTGCGACACCGACGAGTTCATCGTGCCCGACCCCGACCGCTGGTCCGGTCTGAGGGAGTACGTCGAGACCAGGTCGGGGGAGGGGATCAACGCCGTCGGCTCGCTGGGCTTCAACGTCGTGCACCACGTCGGCGTCGAGCCGCCGCTCGACCTGACCCAGCCGCTGCTCGGCCAGCGCCGGCTCGCGAAGTTCCTGCCGCTGATGTGCAAGCCGGCGATCAAGTGGGTCCCCGAGCACTGGAGCGCGGGCACCCACGGCGTCCGGACGCCGTACGCCGTCGACCCCGACCTGTGGATGTTCCACATGAAGTTCGGCGACCGCGACCACCTGCAGGAGGCGGCCGACCACCGGCAGCGGATGGTCGAGGCCGACGGACGCTCCCGGGACACCCAGTGGCGCCAGGGCGGTGACGCGCTGGTCGAGCTGCTCGAGCGGATCACCGCCGGAGTCGACGCCGCCGAGGTGCCGGAGTTCGTCCCCCCGACGGGTGACAAGCTCGCCGCGCTCGTCGTCGAGGACCCGCCGGGCAACTTCCGCGCGCCCAAGGGCAGCCAGATGAAGCTGATGGAGAACCGTCCGCTGGTGCGCATCCCGGAGCGCTTCCACGGGATCGTCTAGCGCGAGGCTCCGTCAGCCGGGGCGTCCTCGAACATCGCCTTCTCGCTGTAGCGCTCGCCGATGCTCAGGTCGTACTGCACCATCCGGTAGTCCGCGAGCACCTGCTTGGCCTGCGCGTCGAGCTCCTTGGTGCGGACCAGCTCGTCGTCCGCGGTGATCGCGAAGCCGCGGTCGATCGCCGGCACCTCGCGGTCGAGGGCGTCGAGCAGCGCGTAGTACGGCGGGATCGGGACCTCCAGCGCGTTGAGCAGCTTGGGCACGAACTGCGTCGGGCTGGTGGTGGGCAGGTCGGTGTGCTCCAGCGGGGTCTTGTTGCTCCAGATCAGGAACGGGGTCTGGTGGGAGGTCAGCTCCCCCTCGCGCTTCTGCAGGTTCTCGGGATAGACCTGCGCGGGGAGGTGGTCGCCGTAGAAGATCACCGCGGTCGGCTCGGGGCTCTTCTTCAGCTCGGTCAGGAAGTTCGACAGCGCCAGGTCGGTGCGGGCGAGGCCGCGGGCGTACTGGCCGGCCAGCTTGGCGTTCTTGGCCGGCAGGCCGGTGGGCGTGATCGGGTCGTCGTACTGGCCGCCGTACGGCATGTGGTTCTGCATGCTGATCAGGTGCAGCAGCACCGGTGCGTCGTGGTCCCGGATCTTGTCCAGGGACTCGTCGAACAGCGACTGGTCGTCGATGAACCGGCCGCCACCGCGACCCTTGTGGGTCATCTCGTCCTTGGTGACGAACTGGTCGAAGCCGAAGATGTTGAACACCTCGGGGCGCTTGTACATGCGCGGGGCGAACGGGTGGATCGCGATCGGCTTGAGCCCGTGGTTCTCGAAGTAGCTCACCGCAGAGGGGAACTCCTGGTAGCGCGAGACCAGCTGCTCGTACGGCGTGGACAGCTGTGGCTTGAGCTGGCTCAGGGACTGGCCGGTCAACAGCTCGAACTCGACGTTGGCAGTGCCGCCGCCGAAGCCCGGCGCCAGCATCCGCCCCGACAGGGTCTCCTCCATCAGCGCCTTGGTCCGGGGGACGGGGTTCTCCGGCCAGGTCACCGTCTTCAGCCAGGTGGGGTCGGTGAAGCTCTCGGAGAGCACGATCACCACGTTGGTGTTGTCCAGCGTCGCCGTGCGTCCGCGGTTGAGCTGCTCGGCCTCGGCGGTGTAGCGCGCCACGAGACGGTCCATGGCCGCCTTCGAGTAGCCCTTCGGCTCGGCCATCGCGGTCACGTGGGTGTTGAACAGCAGGCCGGGGACGAAGCCGTTCCTGAGGTAGTTGACCCGCTGGTCCCAGTAGCGCCAGCGCAGACCGGTGGAGTCGAAGGCAGCGCGCCAGGGGTTGCCGGGCTCGTTGAAGTCGTTGGCCAGGTTGAGCAGCCCGAGGCAGAGCAGCACGACCACGACGCGGGTCACCCGGACGGCGGTGACGCCGCGGCGGGTGGCCCGGCGCAGCAGCGAGGGGAACAGCTTGGCCACCACCCAGCCCACGCCGGCCGACAGGGCCACGAGCGCGACCAGACCGAGGGTCGCGAGCAGGAGGGTCGACTTGGGCACCATGTCGAACAGGAAGCCCGGCTGGGTCAGGAAGACGACGTCGCTGGGGAAGACCGGGTCGTTGCGGTACTCCAGCTTGGTCACGTTGACCGCTCCCACGACCACGGTGAGGGCGGTGACGATCCCGAGGGTGAGCCACAGCCGGCCCACCAGGGCGAGGACGAGCAGGACGACCACCCACACCACCAGCACGCTGGGCACGGTCGCGGGGTACTCCGTGCTGCGCTCGCGCAGGGCGGCCAGCGGGGCGGGCTGGGTGGAGGCGTCGAGCACGACGGTCACCAGCCAGGCCCACAGCACGGTCATCGCCAGCGTCAGGACTGCGGTGAGCGCCTGGCGGAGCCGGGAGGGGGGCCGGCTGTCACTTCGGGAGGTCGTCGGAGGCCTGTTCCCCGGGGTGTCGTCCGATTCCGGGGCACGGTCCTCGACGGCCTGACTGCGCAAGCCGAGCATGGGCGCAGCATACGTGGGGGACCCGCGCCTCCCACGCCTCGAACCGCTGGGGACCGCGCGTCGTCGGGTCGTCGGTCCTCAGGTGCCGCTCGGGCGTCCGGCAGCGCGTGGCAGACTCGGCCCGATCCCGGCCCAGGACGAAGGAGCAGGCAACGATGCAGTTCGGTCGCAGCTACGAGGAGTTCGAGGTCGGGGCGACGTACAAGCACTGGCCCGGCAAGACGGTCACCGAGTTCGACGACCACATGTTCTGCCTGCTGACGATGAACCACCACCCGCTGCACCTCGACACGAACTACGCCGAGGAGACCACCCAGTTCGGCCGCAACGTCGTCGTGGGCAACTACGTGTACTCGATCCTGCTCGGCATGAGCGTCCCGGACATCTCCGGGAAGGCCATCGCCAACCTGGAGATCGAGTCGCTGCGCCACGTGGCGCCCACCTTCCACGGCGACACCCTGTACGGCGAGACGCGGGTCCTCGACAAGTGGGAGAGCACCAGCAAGGACGACCGGGGCGTGGTGCACGTCGAGACGATCGGGTACAACCAGGACGGCAAGGTCGTGTGCATCTTCCGCCGCAAGGTGATGGTGCCCAAGGACAGCTACCTGACCGAGCGGGGCGGCGAGCAGCCCGGCCGCCCGGTGCCGCAGCCGGACCGCAACTGGCCCGGACCCGACCAGGGGGAGTGAGCATGGCCGACGCGGGGACCGGCACGACCACGGGCGAGCTGTGGGTGATCCGCCACGGCGAGACCGAGTGGAGCCGCGACGGCAAGCACACCTCGCACACCGAGGTCGAGCTCACCCCCGAGGGGGAGGAGGTGGCCCGCGGCCTGGCCCAGCGGCTCGAGGGCGTCGACTTCGACCTGGTGCTGACCAGTCCGCGCGTGCGCACCAGGGTGACCGCGGAGCTGGCCGGGTTCGAGGACGCCACGGTGGAGGAGAACCTCACCGAGTGGGACTACGGCGACTACGAGGGGATCACCACCCCCGAGATCCGCGAGCACGTCGAGGGCTGGACGGTGTGGACGCACCCCTGCCCCGGCGGCGAGACCGCGGAACGGGTGAGCGAGCGGATGGACCGGGTGGTGGAGCGGGCCCGTGCCCACGGCGGCCGCGTGCTGGTCTTCAGCCACGGTCACGCCTCCCGGGCCCTGACCGCACGGTGGCTGGGTCTGCCCGTCGAGGACGGGCGGCTGTTCACGCTCGACACCGCCACGATCTCGGTGCTGTCCTACGAGCGGGAGTTCCCCGTCGTGGCGCGCTGGAACTCCTGACCCACTACCCTCGTCCCGTGCCGCTCGCCGCGTCATGTCCTCGTTGCACCTCGCCGGTCACCGGTGAGGGAGCCGACTTCGCGTGCACCCTGCACGGGCCCATCACCCCGCTGTGGCGCCCCGCGGAGGTCGACTACGACTCGTTCGCCGAGCTGGTCAGCCGGATCGACGACATCCCCACCTACCTGCCCTGGCCGATGAGCCCGGGCTGGTCGATCGGGGAGTTCGGATGCGTGGGCGCCGAGGGCCGGCCGGTGCGGGCGACGGTCACCACCACCGTCGGCGTCAGCGACCTCGACGGCGAGGTCGAGGTCACCGTGGTCTCGGAGGACCCGGGCACCGGGCTCGGCGCCCGCTGCGCCGGCGCGACGTACGACGACCCGGGACCGCAGATCAGCAACGGACCGCCGGCGATCCACGTCCGCGCCGGCGGCCGGACGGTGCCGATGTGGCTCGTGGAGGACCTGGCCGAGGCCACGTCACCACGCGAGCCGACCGAGACCCCGGCGCCCGAGACCAGCGGGACCGCCGACGCCGGCCTGCTGGCCCGGGCGGTCTTCGCCGGGGAGTCGGACGGCCGGTGGCTGTGGCTGGTGATCCGGCCGGCGTCCGCCGCGCTGCTGCTGCACGACGACTGGCTGCTGGCCGACGTCACCGGCTTCGGCCCCGAGGCCCTCGAGATGCCGTTCGGTGGTCGCCGCCCCTCCTGGTAGCCGTCCCGCGGCCGGGCCGGTGAGCGGTTCGGACCGGCTGCCGAGACACCAGGTGTCCGTCCCGGCCCGCGTGCCGCGTCCGGGTGCCGGCGTACGGCACAATGTGCCGCGATGGCTCCCCACGTGCACACCCCCCGCGTCCTCACCCTGCCGGAGGTTCGATGACGACCCCCCGGGTGGTCGCCGTCGCCAACCAGAAGGGCGGCGTCGCCAAGACGACCACCGTGGCCTCGCTCGGCGCGGCCCTGGCCGAGCAGGGCCAGAAGGTCCTGCTCGTCGACCTCGACCCCCAGGCGTGCCTGACCTTCAGCCTGGGCATCGACCCCGAGGACCTCGACACCTCGGTCCACCACGTGCTCACCAAGGGTCTGGACCCGGCCGAGGTCATCCTCGAGACCGACGACGGGGTCGACCTGCTGCCCGCCACGATCGAGCTGGCCCGGGCGGAGGCCGACCTGCTCACCCGCACCGGCCGGGAGTACGTCGTCCGGACCGCCGTGGAGGACACCGACGGCTACGACTGGGTGCTGCTCGACTGCCCGCCCTCGCTGGGCGTGCTGACGGTCGCGGCGCTCACCGCGGCGACCGGGGTGCTGATCCCGCTGCAGTGCGAGACGCTCTCGCACCGTGGGGTGGGCCAGCTCCTCGACACCGTCCACGACGTCAAGCGGTTCACCAACCGCGAGCTCGAGGTGTGGGGGGTGCTGCCCACGTTGTACGACGGGCGGACCAACCACGCCCGCACCGTGCTCGAGACGATCTCGGAGACCTACGACCTCGAGGTCGTCGAGCCCCCGATCCCCAAGTCGATCCGGTTCGCGGAGGCGCCCGCAGCGGGTCGCTCCATCCTGCGCACCTCGCGCACCAACAAGGGTGCCCAGGCCTACCGCGAGGTGGCCACGGCTCTGCTGAAGCGGGCCTGAGCGTGCTCCGACGCGGCCGGGTGGGGCTGGCGGGGGGTGCGGTGCTGGTCACGCTCGTGGCCGTGCTCGGCGACCTCGGGGTGCTGCCGACCGATCCGCAGGCCGCGGCGGCGAGTGGCCCCGGCTCGACCCAGGGCTCGACCCAGGGCCCGGCGCAGCGACCGGTCGATCGGGCGACGCTCAGCGGCGCCCTGCGAGACGTCACGGACGATGTCCTGCCCGGCGCCGCGGCGAGTCCCGTCGTGGCGGCACTGCCCGCCGAGAGTGGCACCGGCAGACGGGTGGTCTTCGACATCAGCGAGCAACGGGTGTGGCTGGTCGAGCCGGGCACGGGGGCGTCCGCCGCCGACGACGTGCAGCGCACCTACCTGGTCTCCGGCAGTGTCTTCGACAACCTGCAGCCGGGCACCTACGAGGTGTACTCACGGTCCCGGCACGCCGTCGGCATCGACGACTCCGGGACGATGGAGTACTTCGTCCGGTTCACCCGGGGAGCCAACGCGGCCATCGGGTTCCACAGCATCCCGACCAAGGACGGCCGGGCCCTGCAGAGCAGGGCGCAACTGGGCACCCCGCTCTCGCACGGCTGCATCCGTCAGGCCCGGCCGGACGCGATCCGGCTGTGGCGCTTCGCCCCGGTCGGCACGACGGTGGTCGTCACCGCCTGAGCGGCGCTGTGCGGCCTCAGCTGTCGCCGGCGGCCGCAGGCCGGCCGCCACGGGTACGACGGCGGCTGCGGTTGCGCTTGCGCGGCGGACGGTCACCGGAACCGGATGCCGGGGCGTCCGCGTCACCGGACTGCTCGCGCCGGCGCTCTCCGCCCGAGCCCTGGCCCTGGGAGCCCCGGGAGCCGCCCTTGTCGCCACCGCGGCCGCCACGGCCCCCGCGGTCGTTGCGCTCGGGGCGCGGCTTGCGCTCGATGGTGCCCTCGGGCACCACCCGGCCCTTGATGCCCGGGGGGATGCCCTGGTCGTGCAGGAAGTGCTCGCTGCTGGAGTAGGTCTCCTGCGGGTCGTCGAAGGGCAGGTCCAGCGCCTTGTTGATCATCTTCCAGCGGTGCAGGTCGGCCCAGTCGACGAAGGTGATCGCGATGCCGGTCGCACCGGCACGGCCGGTCCGGCCGATGCGGTGCACGTAGGTCTTCTCGTCCTCGGGGCAGGTGTAGTTGACCACGTGGGTGACGCCGGTGACGTCGATGCCGCGGGCGGCGACGTCGGTGGCGACGAGCACCTGCAGCTTGCCGCTGCGGAACTTGGTCAGCGCCTTCTCGCGGGCGGCCTGGGCCATGTCGCCGTGGAGGGGGGCGGAGTTGAAGCCGCGCTCCTCGAGGTCGTCGGCGATGCGCTGCGCCTGGCGCTTGGTGCGGGTGAAGACGATCATCAGGTCAGCGCCCTCGGCCTGGAGCAGCCGTCCGATCATCTCGGGCTTGTCGAGGTCGTGGGCCTGGTAGATGAACTGCGCGGTGGCGGGCACCATCTGGGTGTCCTCGCCGGACTCCGCGCGGATGTTCATCGGGTGGCGCATGTGCGTGCGGGCCAGGGCCACGATCGCAGCCGGCATCGTCGCCGAGAACAGCATCGTCTGCCGGGTCTCGGGGGTCTGCCGCAGCAGGCGCTCCACGTCGGGCAGGAAACCGAGGTCGAGCATCTCGTCGGCCTCGTCGAGGACGAGCGACTTCACGTGGGAGATGTCCAGAGCGCGGCGGTTCATCAGGTCGATCAGCCGCCCCGGGGTGCCCACGACCACGTCGACTCCGGTCGAGAGCGCATCCAGCTGCGGCTCGTAGGGGACGCCGCCGTAGACGGTGAGCACGCGGATGCCGCGGTCCTTGCTGGCCACCGACAGGTCGTTGCTGACCTGGAGGGCGAGCTCGCGGGTGGGCGCGACGATCAGGGCCTGCGGCTTGCCCGGTGCGACCAGCTCGTCGTAGTCCGGGTCGTGCGGGGCCACGCTGCGCTGGATCACCGGGATGCCGAAGGCCAGCGTCTTGCCGGTGCCCGTGCGGGCCTGGCCGATCAGGTCGGTGCCCATCAGGGCGACCGAGAGGGTCATCTCCTGGATCGGGAACGGGGTGGTGATGTTGACGCGCTCGAGGGCGTCGGCAATCTCGGGAAGGACCCCGAGCTCTCTGAAGGTGGTCAGGATGTCGCCTGTTCTGTGCTGGCCCGTCGCGCGGGCCGGATGTGTGTCCAAAGACTGTGCAAGTGCCGGGGGCGAGCCGCCCGCAGTGGTACGTCGGAAGGGGGCATCAAGGCCACGGCTGCCACTCAGTCTATCGGTAGGCTGCCGTCATGACCGAACCCTCGCCTGCGGACCCCCTCGCAACCGCCGGGAACCCGGTCCCGGAGACGGCCCCGGAGCAGGATCGGGACACGGACTGGGAGCAGGACTCGGTCGCCTTCGAGGACCCGGCGTACCGGGCCGCGGTGGTCGACCTGCTGGGCGCGATCACCTACGGCGAGATCTCGGCCTTCCAGCGGCTCACCGACGACGCCAAGCTGGCCGTCGAGCTGCCCGACAAGCTCGCGCTGAGCAAGATGGCGGTGGTGCAGTTCGGTCACATCGAGCCGCTGATGGACCGGATCGCCACCCTGGGGGCCGACCCGATCGAGGCGATGGCTCCCTTCGTGACGCCGTTCGACGTCTTCCACACCGCGACCGCGCCGAGCGACTGGCTGGAGGGCCTGATCAAGGCCTACGTCGGCGACGGGCTCGCGGCGGACTTCTACGTCGAGATCGCCGCCTACCTCGACTCCGGGACCCGGCAGCTGATCGTGGACAGCCTCGACGACGCCGGGGCGTCGGCCTTCGTGGTCGACCGGGTGCGTCGCGCCATCGAGGCGGACCACCGCGTCGGCGGGCGGCTCGCTCTCTGGGGCCGGCGGCTGATGGGCGAGGCGCTGTCGCAGGCCCAGCGGGTCGCCGCCGAGCGTGACTCCCTCGCCGCTCTGCTGGCGGGCGGGGTCGACCGCCCCGGCATGGACCTCGCCGCACTGTCGCGGATGTTCAGCCGGCTGACCGAGAACCACGCGAAGCGGATGGCGGAGCTGGGCCTGGCCTCCTGACGGGGCCGCTACCTGCTCCCCGGCTCGGCGCCCTCACCGGCATGGCCCGATCGGGTCTGGTGCTCGCGGACCACCGAGGGGCATCGTGCCTGCATGGACAGGATCCTGGGCCCCACCGGGGGCGAGACGCTCGGTCCGGCGGCTGGGTGCCGCGACCGGTTCCTCATCGACTCCGCCGCGACCGGCGGACGCTTCGCCCTCGTCGAGCACCTGCTCGCGCCGCGGGCGATCGCCGCTCCGCTGCACCGGCACGAGCGCGAGGACGAGTACAGCTTCATCCTCGAGGGCCGGGTCGGAGCCGTGTTCGGCGACACCGAGGTCGTCGCCGAGGTGGGCGACCTCGTCCTGAAGCCCCGCGGTGAGTGGCACACGTTCTGGAACGCCGGGGACGAGCCGGCGCGGCTGCTGGAGATCATCTCCCCGGGCGGGCTGGAGGCGGTGTTCCGCGCGATCGACCTCGCCGGTGACGCCGAGCCGGTGCTCGACGAGGAGCTGGCCGACACCGGCTGCGTGGCCGACTTCGAGCGCACCGTGCCGATCGTGGAGGCCCACGGCCTCACCTGGGGCTGAGCGACCCGCCCTGCCGACCGGGCTCAGGAGCGGAAGCCGACCTGCCCCACCGCGCTGGTGGCGATGTCGACGTAGGCGAGCTTGTCGCCGGGGACGACGACCCGACGGCCCTTGGCGTCGGTGAGTGCGAGCACGGTGCCCTTCTCCAGGGCCTGGGCGACCGCCTTCTCGACGCCGTCGGCGTCGAGCGTGGTGTCGATGCTGAGCTCGCGCGAGGCGTTCTGAACGCCGATCTTGACCTCCATCGGGAGGACCTCCTTGGGACGTCGGGTGGTGCTGTGGGCAACTCTGTCAGGGGGGTGGTGGCGGCCGTCGTCCGGGCTCAGCGCGGCTCGTCGGTGCGGGGGTAGCCACCGATTCCACGCCAGGCCAGACCGGCCACGAGCGAGGCCGCCGCACCCTGGTCGATCGAGCCCTGGTCCTGCAGCCAGAACCGGGCACTGACCTGGCCCATGCCCACGAGCGCCACCGCCAACAGCTGGGACTGCTCGTCGGGCAGGCCGGTGTCGTCGCTGATCACGTGGGCGATCAGCTTGGCGCACTCGATGGTGACCCGGTCGACCCGGGCGCGCACGGCCGGCTCGTTGGTCAGGTCGGACTCGAAGACCAGACGGAACGCGCCCTCGGCGTCCGCGACGTAGTCGTAGAAGGCGTGCATGGTCGCGGTCACCCGCTGCTTGTTGTCCTCGGTGGACTCCAGGGCGACGGCCGCGGCCGAGATGATCTGGTCGCAGGACTGGTCGAGCAGCGCGAGGTAGAGGTCCAGCTTGCCGGGGAAGTGCTGGTAGAGCACCGGCTTGGAGACACCGGCGCGCTCGGCGATGTCGTCCATCGCCGCGGCGTGGTAGCCCTGCGCGACGAAGACCTCCAGGGCAGCACCGAGGAGCTGGGTGCGACGCGCACGCCGGGGCAGGCGCACACCCTTGCCGTTGCCGCTCGGCGGCACGGGACGGTCCTCCATGGAGCTCACGGCAGGCAGCCTACAAGCAGCACGGGCCCTCCTCGTTCGCGCGCCGCCCGGTCCCGGCGGGCGATGCCACCGGGGTCGGTGTCCGGATGCTGGGCGGCTGGCCCGGGCGGTCGTGAGGCAGGGAACATGGTCGCAAGGGCTGGTGTTGGACCCAGCGAAGCCCCCTGAGCCGTAGGAGAAGCAGCCGTGTCACTTCCGCCACTGGTCGAGCCCGCCGACGACCTGACGATCGACGAGGTACGCCGCTACAGCCGGCACCTGATCATCCCCGACGTGGGCATGAGCGGTCAGAAGCGGCTGAAGAACGCGAAGGTCCTCGTGATCGGAGCCGGCGGACTGGGCAGCCCCGCCCTGCTCTACCTGGCCGCCGCGGGTGTCGGCACGCTCGGCATCGCCGAGTTCGACGAGGTCGACGAGTCCAACCTCCAGCGCCAGATCATCCACGGCCAGTCCGACATCGGGAAGTCGAAGGCGCAGTCGGCGCGGGAGTCGATCGCCGAGACGAACCCGCTGGTCGAGGTGATCGTGCACGACGAGCGGCTCGACAACGACAACGTCCTGGAGATCTTCGAGGGCTACGACCTGATCGTCGACGGGACCGACAACTTCGCGACGCGCTACATGGTCAACGACGCGGCGTACTTCTTGAACAAGCCCTACGTGTGGGGCTCGATCTACCGCTTCGACGGACAGGCCAGCGTGTTCTGGCCGACGCTGACCAACGAGGACGGGACCAGCGCCGACGCCCCGTGCTACCGCTGCCTCTACCCCGAGCCCCCGCCGCCGGGCATGGTCCCGAGCTGCGCCGAGGGCGGCGTGCTGGGTGTCCTGTGCGCCAGCATCGGCTCGATCCAGGTCAACGAGGCGATCAAGCTGCTCACCGGCATCGGGGACCCCGCCGTGGGCAAGCTGGTCATCTACGACGCCCTCGAGCTGGAGTGGCGCACGCTGAAGGTGCGCAAGGACCCCAACTGCGCCCTGTGCGGCGAGAACGCCACCGTCACCGAGCTGATCGACTACGAGGCCTTCTGCGGTGCGGTCTCCGAGGAGGCGGCGGACGCCGCCGTCGGCTCGACGATCTCGGTGGTCCAGCTCGAGCACATGCTCAAGGAGCGCAGCGAGGGCAGTCGCGACTTCGTGCTCGTCGACGTCCGCGAGCCGAACGAGTACGAGATCAACAAGATCCCGGGCTCGGTGCTGATCCCCAAGGGCGAGTTCCTCAACGGCAACGTCTTCGAGCAGCTCAGCGGCGACAAGCCGGTGGTGCTGCACTGCAAGAGCGGGGTGCGGTCGGCCGAGGCGCTGGCCGTGCTCAAGGGCGCCGGCTTCGCCGACGCGGTGCACGTGGGCGGCGGTGTCGCCGCGTGGGTCGACCAGATCGACCCCTCGCAGCCGTCGTACTGATCCAGGAGGCGTGACCTTCCGCGGGAGGCGTCGTTGTGACGTGTACGACCCCCCTCGTGGAAGGACACCCATGCGCGTCTCCCGGACCCGTTCCCTGATCGCCACCGGCGCAGCAGTGCTGCTCACCGCCGCCTCCGTCGGTGTCGCCAGCGCCCCCGCGCAGGCGGCCAAGAAGCCGAAGAAGACGGCCGCGGTCGCGTGGGCCCCGGCCTCGACGGCGAAGATCCACCCCGGCGTGATGATGTACACCGACGGTGCCCAGTGCACCGCCAACTTCGTGCACACCGACGGCGCCGGCAACGTCTACGTCGGGTACGCCGCGCACTGCGCCGGCACCGGTGAGGCGACCGAGACCAACGGGTGCGACTCAGGGTCGCTGCCGCTCGGCACCAAGGTCGAGTTCGTCGAGGACGGCGCGTTCCCGGTCGGCGGCACCACGGTCGGCACCGGCACGCTGGTCTACAGCTCCTGGCTGTCGATGCAGAAGGCCGGCACCACCGACCAGAACACCTGCGACTACAACGACTTCGCGCTGGTCAAGGTGGACGCCGGCTCCAAGGACAAGGTCAACCCGACCGTCCCCTTCTGGGGCGGCCCGGTCGGCATCAACACCACCGGCACCTCCACGGGTGACGACGTCTACTCCTACGGCAACTCCAGCCTGCGGGCCGACGCCGACCCGCTCTCGCCGAAGCGCGGGACCAGCCTCGGCACCAGCGGTGACGGATGGACGCACGACGTGTACACCGTGACCCCGGGCATCCCGGGTGACTCGGGCAGCGCCTTCCTCGGCCCCGACGGCAAGGCCCTCGGCACGCTCTCGACCGTGCAGATCGCGCCGCTGGCCGGGTCCAACGGGGTCGGCGACTACAGCCACGAGCTGGCCTTCGCCAAGCAGCACTCCGGCATCTCCGGCCTCGCGCTGGCCAACGGCACGGAGCCGTTCACGCCGCTCCCGTGAGCCCGGCCCGAGCGGCCAACGGTCGCTGACGTCGCCGGACGCGTCCCCGGCGAAGGACCGTGCCCAGCGCCCCACCTCCGCACCTGGCGGGGTGGGGCGCTGTGCTGCGTCCACGGGCGGTGCGATCATCGCCCGGTGGACCCCGAGGAGTACGCCGAGCGGGTGCTGTCGCTGGTCGAGCGGATCCCCCGCGGCCGGGTCACCACCTACGGGGCGATCGCCGACACCGTGGGCTCCGGCCCACGTCGCGTGGGCCGGGTGCTCGCCCAGTACGGCGGGCCGGTCCCGTGGTGGCGGGTCGTGCGGGCCGACGGGTCGCTCCCACCCAGCCACGGCGACGAGGCGCGGGCGGCGTACCTCGAGGAGGGCACCGCGCTGAAGCCCTCCGGACGGGTCGACCTGCCGCACGCGTTCTGGCAACCGGTCGTGCCCTGACCCGGGCCTGAGCCCCCACTGTCGGCGCGGCGTGTTTGGGTGGTCCGGTGCGCACGACCGACCCCACCTACCAGCTGGTGCGACCCCACGCCGCCGTGGCCGCACCACCCGAGCTCGACGCCCAGCAGCGCGCCGTCGTCGACCACCCCGGTGGCCCGTTGCTCGTCCTCGCAGGGCCCGGGACCGGCAAGACGACCACCCTGGTCGAGGCCATCGTGGACCGCATCGAGCACCGCGGCGCGGCACCCGACTCGGTGCTGGCGCTGACCTTCAGCCGCAAGGCCGCCGAGCAGCTGCGCGACCGGGTGACCGCCCGGCTGGGACGCACCACCTCGACCACGCTGTGCTCCACGTTCCACTCCTTCGCCTACGGCCTGATCCGGCGCTACGCCCCCGTCGACCTCTACACGGGCCCCTTGCGGCTGCTCAGCGCGCCGGAGCAGGACGTGGTGCTGCGCGAGCTGCTCAGCGACGCCCCTGAGTCGGTCCGGTGGCCCGACTCCCTGCGCCGGGCCTCGCAGACCCGGGGGTTCGCCTCCGAGGTGGCCGCGGTCCTCGGGCGGGCGCGGGAGAAGGGGCTCGAGCCCGAGGCGCTGCGCGCGCTGGGCGAGGAGCACGGGCTGCCGGAGTTCGTCGCGGCCGGCTGGTTCCTCGAGCAGTACCTCCAGAACCTCGACGCGCAAGGTGCCACCGACTACGCCGACCTGCTCCGGCGAGCGGTGATCGAGGCCACGCAGCACCAGTCCGAGCTGCGCGCCGAGTTCCGCCACGTCTTCGTCGACGAGTACCAGGACACCGACCCCGGCCAGGTGCGCCTGCTGCGGGCGCTCGCCGGAGACGGCGCCGACCTGACCGTCGTCGGTGACCCCCACCAGTCGATCTACGCCTTCCGGGGGGCCGAGGTGCGCGGGATCCTCGACTTCCCCGACCGGTTCACCCATCGGGACGGCCGCCCCGGGGACGTGCTCGCGCTCACCCGGGTACGCCGCTTCGGTCCGCGCGTCCTGCTGGCCGGCCAGCGGGTCGCCTCGCGCATCCCGCTGACGGGCAGCATCGACCGTGCCGCGAGGGCGGCGTTCACCCATCCGGAGTCGGTGGTGCCCGGTGGGCGCGACCGCGTCGAGGTGTTCACCTACGACACCGAGCGTGCCGAGGTCGAGCGGGTGGCCGACCTCCTGCGCCGGGCCCATCTCGAGGACGGCGTGGCGTGGTCGGACATGGCGGTGCTGGTCCGGTCGGGGCGCAGCTCGATCCCGGCGCTGCGGCGGGGCCTGGCCGGGGCCGGGGTCCCGGTCGAGGTGGCCGGCGACGAGACCCCGCTGGTGCAGGAGCCGGCCGTGCGGCCGCTGCTGGACGCCCTGCGCGCCGTGGTCAACCTGGACAACGACGACCCCGAGCACCCCGACCACCTCGACCCGGTCGCGGCCGAGGGGCTGCTCGTCTCGCCGCTGGGCGGCCTCGACGCGACCGACGTGCGAGCCCTGGCCCGCTCGCTGCGGGCAGCGGAGAAGCAGGTCGCGCAGACCGAGGGACGGACGCCGCGCTCCTCGCCGGCGCTGCTGCGTGAGGCGGTGCTGGGCAGCGGCCCGCTCGCTGAGGGCCGCAGCGCTCCGGGGAGCGCGGTCAGCCGGGTCGCGACGCTGGCGCGGCTGCTGCACCGCGCCCGGGAGGTCCTCGACGCGTCCGGCACGGTCGAGCAGGTGCTCTGGGAGCTCTGGTCCGGCACCGGCTGGCCCCAGCAGCTGCGCGGTCGGGTACAGCGCGGTGGCGGAGGCGCCCGGCTGGCCAACCGCGACCTCGACGCCGTCTGTGCGCTGTTCGAGACCGCCGCGAGGGCCGAGGAGAAGCGTGGGCACACCAGTGTCGAGGCCTTCCTGGCCACCCTGGTGGCCCAGCAGATCCCCGGCGACACCCTGGCCGACCGCGGCATCCGGGGCGACTCGGTCCGGTTGCTGACCGCCCACCGCGCCAAGGGCCTGGAGTGGCGGCTGGTCGTGGTGGCGCACGTGCAGGAGGGCGCCTGGCCGGACCTGCGTCGACGCACCAGCCTGCTCCGTGCCGACCGGATCGGCGCCGCGGAGTACGCCGTGCCCGTGCTGCAGCCCGACACCACGGTGCGCGAGCTGCTGGCCGAGGAACGACGGCTGTTCTACGTCGCCTGCACCCGCGCCCGGGAGCGGCTGGTCGTCACCGCGGTCGCGTCCGCCGACGACGAGGGGGAACAGCCCTCACGCTTCCTCGAGGAGCTCGGCGTCGATGCCAAGCACCACCAGGGCCGGCCTCCGCGCCCGCTCTCGCTCGCCGGGGTGGTGGCCGAGCTGCGCCGAGCCACGGCGGACCCGGGCAGCAGCCCGGAGCTGCGCGCCGCCGCGGTGCAGCGCCTGGCGACGCTGGCCGCGCAGACCCGTCCCGACGGCCGGCCCCTGGTCCCGGCGGCGGACCCGGGCACCTGGTGGGGCACCCGCGACCACTCGCACGCCGAGCACCCGGTTCGGCCCGCGGAGGAGCCGATCAGGCTCTCCGCGAGCGCGCTCGCAGGGCTGCTGCAGTGCCCCGCCAAGTGGTTCCTGGAGCGCGAGGCCGGCGGGTCGAGCACGTCCAGCCAGGCGCAGGGGTTCGGCAACGTCGTGCACGCCATCGCCGACCGGGTGGCCCGTGGCGAGGTGGGCACGGGCCCGGACGCCCTCGAGGAGCTGATGGGGCTGGTCGACGAGGTCTGGGACCAGCTCAGCTTCCGGACCCCGTGGTCACGAGCCCGCGAGCGTGACCAGGTGCGCCAGGCGCTCGCGCGCTTCCTGGACTGGCACACCCGGCCGGGGGCCCGCACGGTGCTGGGCACCGAGCAGGAGCTCAAGGCGCTCGTCGAGCTGCCCGACGGCCAGCAGGTGTCCCTGCGGGGCTTCGCCGACCGGCTGGAGATCGACGAGGAGGGCCGCGTGGTCGTGGTCGACCTCAAGACCGGCAAGGTGGCGCCCACGGGCTCGGAGGTGGAGACCGACCCCCAGCTCGGCTTCTACCAGCACGCCGTCGACCACGGCGCTGCCGACGAGCTGGTCGGCCGCCCGGCCACGGCCGGCGGGGCGGAGCTGTGGCAGCTGCGCCTCGAGAGCCGGGGCCGGCTCAAGGTGCTGTCCCAGGCACCGCCGGAGCCCGACGAGGACGGCCTGGTCCCCGTGGAGCGGCAGCTCTCCGAGGCGGTCCGGACCCTCCGGCTGGAGGAGTTCGAGGCGCGCCCGGCGCCGAAGATCTGCGAGCGCTGCGCGTTCACCAGCTTCTGTCCCGCACAGTCCTCCGGGTCGGTGCTGTCGTGAGCGGGATGCGTCTGGAGAGCCCGGAGGACCTCCGCCGGGTCATGGGCACGGACTTCACCGTGAGCGAGCAGCAGTGGCAGGCGATCAGCGCGCCGCTGGAGCCGGCGGTGGTGGTCGCCGGAGCGGGGTCGGGCAAGACCTCGGTGATGGCCGCGCGGGTGGTCTACCTGGTCGCCACCGGCCAGGTGGCGCCCGACCAGGTCCTCGGGCTGACCTTCACCACCAAGGCCACCGCCGAGCTCGCGCACCGCATCCGTGCGGCGCTCGCTGCCGCCGGGCTGGCCGAGCAGCGGTCGGCGGTGGTCGCCCCCGCCGACGAGGTGCCCGAGCGGGTCGAGCCGATGGTCTCCACCTACAACGCCTACGCCGCGGCCCTGCTCTCCGAGCACGGCCTGCGCATCGGTCACGAGCCGGACACCCGGGTGATGGCCGACGCCTCGCGCTACCAGCTCGCGGCGCGAGCCATCGAACGGCACACCGGACGGGTGGAGCTGCTCAGCGAGCACCCCAAGACCGTCATCGACAACCTCCTCGCCCTCGACGGGCAGCTGAGCGAGCACCTGGTCGGGGTCGACGACGTGCGCGCCTTCCACGCCCGCGAACGACCGAGGTTCGAGCAGGCGCTGGCCACGTCGCGCGCCCGCTCGGACATCGAGAAGCTGCTCCACGCGATGGGACGCCGCGAGGAGCTCCTCGACCTGGTCGAGGGCTACCGCCGGCTCAAGCAGCGCTACGGGCTGATGGACTTCTCCGACCAGATCGCGCTCGCCGCCGAGCTGGCCCGCGACCGGGTCGAGGTGGGCGGTCTGGAGCGGGCGAAGTACCGCATCGTCCTGCTCGACGAGTACCAGGACACCTCGGTGGCCCAGGCACGGATGCTCGCGGCGCTGTTCTCCGGCCCCGACGAGGAGTCCGGGCTGGGGCACCCGGTGATGGCGGTCGGCGATCCCAACCAGGCCATCTACGGCTGGCGCGGGGCCTCGGTCAGCAACATCCTCGGTTTCGACGACTTCTTCCCCGCGGCGCGAGGCGCCACCGGGTCGACGTACGCCCTGACGGTCAACCGACGCTCGGACCGGCGCATCCTGGCCGTCGCCAACGCGCTGGCGGAGCCGCTGTACGACGCGGTCGCCCACGTCCGTCCCCTCGAGCCCAAGGGCGGTGCCGCCGACGGCGAGGTGCGCGCGATCGTGCACGAGACCTACCGCGACGAGCTCGACTGGCTGGCCGCGCAGGTGCGCGCGGCCCACCGGGAGATGGAGACGCCGCTGTGGAGCGAGATCGGGGTGCTCACCCGGGACAACGGCCACGCGGCGGACGTCTTCGACGTGCTGAGCTCCCACGAGATCCCCGTCGAGATCGTCGGCCTCGCCGGGCTGATGCGGCTCCCGGAGGTCTCCGGGATCGTGGCGACCCTGGAGCTGCTGCAGGACCTGACGGCCAACGCGGCGCTGCTGACCTTGCTGGACAGCCCGCGGTGGGCCATCGGCCCGCGCGACCTGGCGCTGCTCGGCGCGCGTGCCCGCGAGCTCGCCGGGCACCAGGTGCGCGAGGAGGGCGTCGCGCTCGGCGAGGAGCTGCAGCGGGCCGTGGCGGGGGCGGACCCGACCGAGGTGGTCTCGCTCAACGACGCGCTGGCCGACCCCGGGGACGGGCCCTACTCCGAGCAGGCGCGGACCCGCTTCCAGCTGCTCGCCGAGGAGCTGCGGATGCTGCGCGGCCACGTCGGCGAGCCGCTGCTGGAGCTCGTGCGCCGGATCATCGACACGACGGGGATCGACGTCGAGCTGGCGTCCTCGGTGTCCCCGGCCGCGGCGGCACGACGCGACAACCTCGACCTGTTCGTCAAGGCGGTGGCGGACTTCCAGGCGATCGACGGTCAGGTCACGCTGCCCTCGCTGATGGCCTGGCTGCGCGCGGAGGACGACTTCGGGGAGGGGCTGGACGTGGCCACGCCGTCGGAGGCCGACTCGGTCAAGCTGCTCACCGTGCACCGGGCCAAGGGGCTGGAGTGGGACGCCGTGTTCCTGGTGGGGGTCTGCGACGACAAGTTCCCGGTCAACCGGGCGCGCAGCCAGTGGGTCACGGTCCCGTCCGTGATGCCCGCTGCGCTGCGCGGCGATGCCCACGACGTGCCCCAGCTGCGCGGGTACGACAAGGCTGCGATCGAGGAGCTCAAGGCCGCGGCCAAGTCGCACCAGGCGACCGAGGAGCTCCGGCTCGGCTACGTCGCGTTCACCCGTGCGCGCCACGACCTGTGGGTCTCCTCCTACCAGTGGGGCCCCACGCGCACCAAGCCGCTGAGCCCCTCGCCGTACCAGGAGACCGTGCGCACGACCATCGCCGGATGGGGAGCCAAGCCGGACGCATGGCCCGAGCCCCCCGAGCCCGGCAGGACCAACCCGCTGATGGCGACGACGGAGTCCGTGGCCTGGCCGGTGACCTCCCGGACGACCGAGCACGAACGCCGCCTGGTGGCCGCCGACCTGGTCCGCACGGAGCTCGAGCACCCCTCCGGAGCGACCCCGGAGCTCGACCTCGTCGACGCCGCCACGGTGGGCCAGTGGGACGAGGAGCTCGAGCGGCTGCTGGCCGAGGCACGGGCCGAGCGCTCCGGCCTGATCGAGGTGCCGCTGCCGACCAGTCTCTCGGCCACCGCCGTGGCGCGGCTGCGCGACGACCCCGACCAGTTCGCGCGCGAGCTCGCCCGGCCGATGCCGCGCCGGCCCTCGGCCGCGGCCCGGTTCGGGACCCGTTTCCACGCCTGGGTCGAGGCGCGGTTCGGCCAGCAGACGCTGCTGGACCCCGACGAGCTCCCGGGGCGCGGAGACCTCGGCATCGACGACGAGGACGACCTGCGCACGCTGATCGCCACCTTCGAGGCCGGTCCGTTCGGTGACCGGGTGCCGCACGCCGTCGAACCCGCGTTCGCCCTGGTCCTGGCCGGCCAGGTCGTGCGCGGCCGCATCGACGCGGTGTACGCGGAGCCCGACGACCACTGGCTGGTCGTGGACTGGAAGACCAACCAGCGGCAGGACGCCGACCCCCTCCAGCTCGCGATCTACCGGGTCGCCTGGGCCGAGCTCGCGGGCGTGCCGGTGGAACGGGTCCGCACGGCGTTCCACTACGTGCGCACCGGGGAGAGCGTGGAGCCGGCCGAGCAGTGGGACCGCGCGTCCCTCGAGCGTCTCGTCCGCGCGGATCCCGCGGCTGGGACCGGCCCGCCGCCCGGGCACCGGGGACCGCCCGCGGTGTAGACCGCGCAGGGCTGCTTTCCGCTCCTACCTGTGCAAATGCTGATGTGTGCTCAAAAATCAGCATCAAAGGCGTTCTGGTCCGCAGGACGCGCGAGGGGGCAGACGGTGTTCGGATCCACGATGTTGCTGACGGTCGGGCACGCGATCGACCGGGCCAAGGAGGACGGGCTGGTGGTCCGGCTCAACGTGGGGGGGCACTGGATGTCCGGTCAGATCCTGAACAGCGACGGCCACGGCGTGGCCATCCTGGAGACCTCCGGCGACCTGTGCGTGGTGCGGCAGAACGACATCAGCTGTGTGCGTCTCCCCGGTGCCTACGCGGGCCCGCAGGCGCAGGTCCCGGCCCAGCCCACCGCGCTGGACGCCTCCCACCGCGGCGAGTTCTGACTCCGGCGCTAGGGCCTTATGGCCCGGATTAGTAGTTTTTCAGACGTTTGCTACATGTAGTGTCTCCTTATCCGGGAGGATTCAGGGCAGACGCCCCCAGACCCCGGGCGCCGGGAGGGGGGAACCGTGTTCGGATCGACGATGCTGTTGACCGTCGGACACGCCCTCGACCGCGCCAAGGAGGAGGGCCTGACGGTGCGCGTCAACGTCAGCGGGGAGTGGGTCACCGGCCGGATCGTGAACAGCGACGGCCACGGGGTGGCCATCTTGGAGAGCGGCGGCGACCTGTGCGTCGTACGCCAGGAGGCCGTGATGGCGGTGCGCATGCCGGGCCAGGAGAGCACTCCGCAGGTCCCGGCCAAGGACAACCCGTTCGTGGCGCCGGCGGGGCCCATCGCGCCCGAGCCGCCCTCCGCCCACGCCAGCTAGCGCGGACCGGGACAGCCTCGGTTCAGCCGGTCGCGGTGGTGCTCGCCTCCAGGGCGATCTCGACCATGGCGGTGAACGTCTGCTCGCGCTCGGCGGCGGTGGTCTCCTCCCCGGTCACCATGTGGTCGGAGACCGTGCAGATCGCCAGCGCCCGCCGGCCGTGGGCCGCGGCGAGCGTGTACAGCGCGCTGGCCTCCATCTCCACGGCCAGTACGCCGTGGGCGACCATCGGGTCCATCAGCTCGGGGCGGGGACTGTAGAAGCTGTCGCCGGAGAAGATCAGTCCCACGTGGCTGGTCACGTCGCTGCGCGACTCCGCGGCCGCGGCGGCCGCCCGGAGCAGGCCGAAGTCGGCGACCGGTGCGTAGTCGAGGCCGGAGAAGCGCAGCCGGTTCATCGCGGAGTCGGTGCACGCGCCGCTGGCGATGACCACGTCACGCAGGGACAACCGCTCGCTCACGGCGCCGCAGGAGCCGACGCGGACGATCTGCTGGACGCCGTACTCGGTGAACAGCTCGGTGGCGTAGATGGACATGGACGGCTGTCCCATGCCCGAGCCCTGCACCGAGACCGGCACTCCGTGCCACGTCCCGGTGAAGCCCAGCATCCCCCGGACCTCGGTGTAGCAGACGGCGTCGTCGAGGAACGTCTCGGCGATCCAGCGCGCCCGCAGGGGGTCGCCCGGCAGCAGCACGGTGGGAGCGATCTGACCGGCCTCGGCGCCGATGTGGGTGCTCATGGCCGACGAGCCTAGGCCCGCTAGGGTCGCGAGCATGGAGTGGCCAGGGTGAGCGCCTCGTCTCGGATGCTGCCGCACGTGGCGCTCTCGCGGCGGGCCCACGACCGGCACGGGCTGCTGCGCACCGACGAGGATTGGCTCGAGGAGCGCTGGGCCGACCCCAGCACCAGGGTGCTGGTGATCGCCGGGGCGCGCGTGCGTCCCGTCGGAGGGCGGCTGGCGTGGGTCGCCCCGCAGGAGGCCCCCGACGGACTGCGGATCCTGCTCGGCGAGCGGGACGGGGTCGAGCACTTCGCGGTGGTGGTCGAGCCCGAACGTGCCCCGGGTGACCCCGAGGAGTGGGTGGTGCTGCGGGCGCTGGTGCAGTCACTCGCCGAGGAGACCGCCGAGGACGGCCCGCTGGTGCTGCACGCCGTCGGGCTCGCCGAGTGGCTGTGGGCCACGCGGCACTGCCCCCGGTGCGGAGGAGCGCTGGAGCCGCGGCACGCCGGGCACGTGCTGCGGTGCACCGCCTGCGGGCGCGACCAGTTCCCCCGGTCCGACCCGGCCGTGATCATGCTGATCACCGACGGCGAGCCCGGCAGCCCCGAGGAACGCGCGCTGCTGGGGCGGGGTCCGGACTGGCCCGAGGGGCGGTTCTCCACCCTGGCCGGCTTCGTCGAGCCGGGCGAGACCATGGAGGACGCGGTCCGTCGCGAGGTCGAGGAGGAGACCGGGGTCCTCGTCGGCGAGGTCGCCTACTTCGGCAGCCAGCCGTGGCCCCTGCCGGCCAGCCTGATGGTCGGGTTCACCGGCCGGGCGGTTGCCAGCGCCATCGACGTGGACGGCTCGGAGATCGCCGATGCCCGCTGGTTCACCCGTGCCGAGATGCGCGAGCAGACGGGCGACGGCAGCCTGCTGCTCCCGGCCGGGGCCTCGATCTCGCGGTCCCTGGTCGAGAGCTGGTACGGCGGCCCCCTGCCCGGTCGCTGGTGAGGGACCTGGCGGGTCGGCCGGCGGTGCGGCGCCCGCTCAGGGGCCCGCTCAGGGGCCTGCTCAGGCGATCGCGGCCAGCTTCTGCTTGACCTGCGCGACCGAGGGGTTGGTGTGCGCGCTGCCGTCGGCGTACACGAGCGTCGGCACGGTCTGGTTGCCGTTGTTGGCCTGCATCACGACGGTGGCCGCGGCGGGGTCCCGCTCGATGTCCACGACGTCGTAGTCGATGCCCTCACGGTCCAGCTGGCCCTGCAGTCGGTGGCAGTAGCCACACCACGGGGTGGTGTACATCGTGAAGGTGCCACTGGTCGGGCGGGAAGGGTCGGTCACGGTTGTCCTCTCTCACGTCTACGCTCGTCACTGGTCACAACAACCCGGGGACGGAGAACATTTCCGATGGATGCGGACGATCTGCTCGCGGCGCTCGATCCGGAGCAGCGTGAGGTCGCCCTGGCCCTGCGTGGGCCGGTGCGCGTGCTCGCCGGCGCCGGCACCGGCAAGACGCGCGCGATCACCCACCGCATCGCCTACGGCGTCGCCAGCGGCGTCTACGACCCGCGGGAGGTGTTGGCAGTCACCTTCACCACCCGGGCGGCCGGCGAGATGCGCGGACGCCTGCGCACGATGGGCGCCGGCGTCGTCCAGGCCCGCACCTTCCACTCCGCCGCACTTCGGCAGGTGCGCTACTTCTGGCCCAAGGTGTACGGCGGCGCGCCCCCCGAGCTGACCGCGTCGAAGATCCCGGTCGTGGCCGGCGCAGCGCGCCGCAACCGCGTCGAGGTGAGCCAGGCGACCCTGCGCGACCTCGCCGCCGAGATCGAGTGGGCCAAGGTCAGCAACGTGCGCCCCGACGACTACGAGCGGCTGGCGCCCCGGCGCGGTCGCGAGGTGAGCGGGCTCGACCCCGCCACGGTCGGCCACGTCTTCGCCAGCTACGAGGAGCTCAAGCGCGACCAGGGCCGGATGGACATGGAGGACGTGCTGCTCATCGGCGCCGCGCTGCTCAGCGAGGACGAGCGGGTCGCCGCGGAGGTGCGCCGGCAGTACCGCTGGTTCGTGGTCGACGAGTTCCAGGACGTCAGCCCGATCCAGTCCGCGCTGCTCGACCTGTGGCTCGGAGGCCGCGACGAGATCTGTGTCGTGGGGGACCCCGCCCAGACGATCTACTCCTTCGCCGGCGCCCAGGCCTCCTACCTCACCGACTTCCCGGCCCGCTTCCCCGGCGCCACCAACGTCGAGCTGGTCCGCAACTACCGCTCCACCCCTCAGGTGATCGAGACGGCCAACACCCTGCTCAAGGGCTCCGCCACCTCCAGCGTGCAGCTGCGCGCGCAGCGTCCGGCCGGCCCCGCGGTGAGCTGGCGCGAGGCGACCGACGAGGTCGACGAGGCCGAGGCCGTGGCCGACGAGGTGGCCCGCCTGCGCGACGCGGGGGTGCCGTTGCGGGAGATGGCGGTGCTGTTCCGCATCAACGCCCAGTCGGAGGCCTTCGAGGAGGCGCTCACCTCGCGCGGGCTCTCCTACGTCGTGCGCGGTGCCGCCCGCTTCTTCGAGCGCCAGGAGGTCCGCCAGGCGGTGGCCCTGCTGCGCGGGGAGGCGCGGGCCGGGGAGGCGGCCACCGAGGAGCTGCCGGCCCGGGTCGCGGCGGTGCTCTCCGGGATGGGCTGGACGGCCGAGGCGCCGACCGCTCGCGGGCAGGCCCGGGACCGGTGGGAGTCGCTGCACGCCCTGGTCTCACAGGCCGCCGACCACGCCGCCGGCGAGGTGGCGCCCACGCTCGCCGGGTTCGTCGCCGAGCTCGACCGGCGCGCGCACGAGCAGCACGCACCGGTGGCCGAGGGGGTCACGCTCGCGACGCTGCACGCCGCGAAGGGCCTGGAGTGGGACGCGGTGTTCCTGTGCGGCATGCAGGAGGGGTCCATGCCGATCACCTACGCCGACAACCCGGCGGCGGTCGAGGAGGAGCGACGGCTGCTCTACGTCGGGGTGACCCGGGCCCGCGAGCACCTCTGGCTGTCGTGGGCGCTGGCGCGCAACCCGGGGGGACAGGCACGGCGCCGTCCCTCACGGTTCCTCGACGGGCTCCGGCCCTCGTCGGTGACCGACCGGCGCAGCGGGACACCGGGTGAGCGTTCGGTGAAGCGCGGCAAGAAGGCCGCGGTCTGCAAGCAGTGCCGCCAGCCGCTGGCCAGCTCGCGCGAACGCAACCGCGGCTACTGCGCCGACTGCCCGGTGCCCTACGACGAGGACCTGTTCGAGGCGTTGCGCTCCTGGCGCAAGGAGCAGGCCGAGGCGCAGAGCGTGCCGGCGTTCGTGGTGTTCTCCGACGCCACCCTCGAGGCGCTGGCCGAGGTCAAGCCCACCGACCGGCGCGGCCTGCAGTCCATCAACGGCATCGGCGCCGCCAAGCTCGACCGGTACGCCGACGACCTGCTGGCGCTGCTGAGCTAGACCGCTGGGGCGTCGCCGGAGTACCCGGTTCACCGGGTACTCATGGTCGATCCGGGTGCTGCAACGCCCCGATCGACCATGAATCCCCGGTTGAGCCGGGTATTCATGCAACCCGGCGAACGGGGCAGATCTGCCTGTCCGGGACGGTCACCACCGGACGTGGAAAGAAATTTCGAGGTTTCGGCAATAAATCGTTTGCGCGCCCGATTCGGGGCGGCGTACCGTGCCTGTCACTGACCAGTGGGCCATCGGGGCCCCGGCCCGACCGAAGGAGGTGCGACATGGAGTTCACCACGACCGGCTACGCGACTGTGCGGCCGACGGCGCTCCTCGTGCCCACCAACGGTGCCGCCGGGGAGAACTCTGTCCGCGTCCGGATGGATGGCCACAACCAGTTCGCCCCCCTCACCGGCTCGGTCGCCGGCGTCGCCGGCCTGACCACGGGTCACCGCCCCTGGAGTCCTCTGATCACGTGAGCTCGAGCTCACGTCTCAGCAGCCTTCAGGCCGCGGAACCCGACCGGGATCCGCGGCCTTTTCGTTTCCCCTCAGAACTCCGACCCGTCCACTGCAGCACCAGAATCGAGGAAGAACCGATGAGCACCAGCGTTGCCGAACCCGCGGCGCTCGACCAGAGGCAGCTGCCCTGCCGGCGGGAGCCCGAGCTCTACTTCGCCGAGTCGCCCAACGACGTCGAGCTGGCCAAGGCGCTCTGCCAGGACTGCCCGGTGCGAGCCGAGTGCCTGGCCGGCGCCCTGGACCGGGGCGAGCCGTGGGGCGTGTGGGGTGGCGAGCTGTTCCTCTCCGGAACGGTGATCCCCCGCAAGCGCCCGCGTGGTCGCCCTCGCAAGAACGTCGTTCCGGCGGCCTGACCCGCCGCCACCCATCCATCCACCCATCCATGAAGCAAGCACGAACCGAGATCGGAGAGACCGATGAGCATGAACCAGGCCGACCTGGCGCGCGAGCTGCACCGCTCCCGCCTGGTCGAGGTCGAGGAGCTGCGCCACGCCCGCCACGCCAGCGCCGTACGGCGGCTGGAGCGTCGGGCCGAGAGGCTGTCGCACCGGGCGGAGCGGGCCACCCGCGTCGCCGCACGGGCAGCCTCCCGGGCACGGCTCGCCGTCGCCCGCGTCGGCTAGTCGGGCGCGTGCGGCACCCCCGCCCCAGCCCCTCGCCCACCCCCCACTGAGCCCCGGAGACCGCGTCGTCTCCGGGGCTCAGTCGTGCCCGGCCTATCGTGGGGCGATGACCACCTGCGCGTTCTGCGGCGCCACCGTGGACTCCGACCAGCCGCCGATCACCTGGACCTCGGCGGTGGAGAACGGCAAGCAGCGCTGGTTCTGCGACGACTGCTCGCGCGAGCACCTGCGCGCCATGGAGAGCAAGCTCGACTCCGAGTGGTGGTAGCGGGGCCGCTCGAGGCTAGTCGGCGAACCCGGGCAGCGAGGTCGTGAGCACCTCGCGGAAGGGCAGCGTGGCCTCGATCTGGCTGAGCACGCCGATGCCGCCCGCGAAGGTGCGGTGGATCAGCATGTACGCCGGGGGCAGGTTCAGCCGCAGCATCGTGGTGTAGGCC
Source organism: uncultured Actinomycetota bacterium (assembly GCA_963815595.1). Taxonomy (GTDB): domain Bacteria; phylum Actinomycetota; class Actinomycetes; order Propionibacteriales; family Nocardioidaceae; genus Marmoricola. The sequence continues at coordinate 72,200 of CAWFHA010000003.1, forward strand.
TCCCCGCGCGGATCGTTGACCCGGCGGAACTGCTCCTGCATCCACGCCCGGGAGAAGTGGAACTCCGGCACCGAGGCGGGCTCGAGGAACGGGCCGAGGTAGGCACGCAGCTGGGCGGGGTCGATGCTGATCCGCTCGCGGATGAACCCCTCCTCGCGCAGCGCGGCGGCCAGCGCCTCGTAGTCCTCCATGAGTGCGATCCGGATCAGCGCTCCCATCGAGCGCGGCAGCTCCCGGTCGGGCAGCCGGGCCACGGCGCCGTAGTCCAGCACCCCGAGGCGACCGGGGGAGCCGTCGGCGTGCGGGATCGTCCGGAAGTTCCCGGGGTGGGGGTCGGCGTGCAGCAACCCCGTGCGCCGCGGCCCCTCGAACATGAACTCGAGGAACAGCCGGCCGTAGTGGCGACGCTCCTCCTCGGTGCCCTCGCGGATGACGCGGGCCAGCGACCCGGTGCTGTCCATCCACTCGGTGACCAGGACGGTGCCGGACTCCTGCACCACGTCGGGCACCACGATGTCCGGGTCGTCGCGGAACTCCGCCGCGAAGACGCGCTGTGCCTCGGCCTCGAGCTGGTAGTCGAGCTCCTCCACCGCGCGGGCCTGGACCTCGGCCACCAGGGCTCGGACGTCGAGGCCGGGCACCAGCGGTCCGAGACCGCGGGCGACGCGGCTGAGCTGGCGCAGGTCTGCCGTCAGTGCCGCGGCGGAGCCCGGGTACTGCACCTTGACCGCCACCTCGCGGCCGTCGGCCCAGGTGCCCCGGTGGACCTGTCCGATCGACGCGGCGGCTGCGGGCTCGGGGTCGAACCAGACGAGGTGCTGCTGCCAGTCGCTGCCCAGCTCGCGGGTGAGGATCTCCCGCACGGTCATCGTGGGCATCGGGGGCGCCGAGTCCTGCAGCCGGGTCAGCTGCTCCCGGTACGGCGCGGCGATCTCCTCGGGCAGGGCCGCCTCGAAGATCGACATGGCCTGGCCGAACTTCATCGCTCCACCCTTGAGCTCGCCGAGGGTGCGGAACAGCTGCTCGGCGGTGCGCTGCTGGACGTCGGTGAGCACGGTCTCGGCCGAGGCACCGCCGATCCGGCGACCCAGCCCCCAGGCGGTCCGACCGGCGTACCCGAGGGGCAGGGCGGCGAGGCGTGCCGTGCGCGCGACGGCCTTGCGCGGGAGCTCACTCACAGCGTCACTCCGTCCCCGACGAGGGACCGCGCCCCGGGCGGTGGCGCGGTCATACCCCCATCGTGCCCGACACATGGGCAAGGGCGGGCCAGGAACAGCCACACTCGGGATGCCGCCGCCGCTGCTCGACACGCGCGGGCCCGGGCTCCGCGGTGAGGACCACCGTGCCGGACCACGTGGAGGCTCGCCGTCCCTCGCAGTGCGCGACCACGTCGCGCAAGGCCCAGGTCAGGGCGAGCTGCGTCAGCAGCGGGTCCGCGACGTCGGGACAGCCGTCCTCGCGGGCTCGTGAGGAGGCACGGGCGTAGCGCGCGACGATCGTCGCGTGGTCGGGGTCGGCCACGGTGCACTCGGCATCGACGCAGCGCAGGCACGCGCTGACGCCGGGGACCACGAACGGCCCCACGATCGCGGCGCCGTCGACGAACCGGACGACGAGGTGGGTGGTCCCGGAGCGGACGAGCGGATCGAGCCGCTCGCGTGCGATCTCGCCACGGCTGAGCACCAGTGCCACGTCACACCGGGCGGCGGGAGCCGGCTCCGCCCCCGCGGTGGCGAGGAGCGCTGCGGGGTCGATCCCCGGGAGTGCACCGAGCACGGCGACCCGGTGCGGGCGGACCACCGTTCGGGGGATCTCGCGGGTGGTCAGGCATCCCGCTCCCGCGAGCCGGTCGAGCACCCGTCCGGCCTCGGGGTCCTCGGGCAGGTCGGTGCGGTCGAGCAGGGCGCTCAGGGTGGCCTCCACGACGGGTTCGCGCGGCAGCAGCACCCGGCGCTCGGCGTACAGGCCGACCTGGAGCCGGTCGCGTCCGCGTGGGACCACTCGCAGCCCGGGGGCCAGCCGGAGACGGGCCGCATGGTCAACCGGAGGGACGCGCATGCGCCGCAGGCTAGGTCGGGGGCGGGGCCGGCGCGAGCCGGCATCCACAGCCTCCGGGCGGCTGCAGACGCCGACGGCGGGACCCTCCCGAGGGAGGGTCCCGCCGTGAGACGTCGTCGGCTGTGCTCAGGCCTTGCCGAGGATGCGGTTCAGGTTGGTGCCGCACACCGGGCAGACGGCCTTGGCCATGCGGGTGCCCTTGTCGTTGACACGGACCTCGCCCTCGGCCTCGCGCTTCGCCTTGCACTTCACGCAGTAGAACTCGCCGCTCCAGGTTTCCGCCATGACGGCCTCCTCATCATTCTTTGGTCGTCTCGGCGGGGGCGTCGGGGGAGAACCCGCCGGGGTTCGGTACCGAACCTCGATCGACCCTAGACCACCCGCACGCTCAATCCACGCAGCGGTCGCACGGTCTCAGGCGTGTCCTGCGGCGGTAGCCTCCCGCTCATGCCCCCTCAGACGACCCCGGAGACCGGCCCCGAGCCGGGTTCGGAGACCGCTTCCGAGCCCGACCCGACGACCACCCGTGACCTCGCCGCCGGGGGATCCGGTGGGTCGGCGTACGAGCACCTGCGCCTCGAGCGTCCGGCCGAGGGGGTCGCCCGGCTGGTGCTGGACAATCCCGGTCAGCGCAACGCGATGTCGGCGCCGATGACCGAGTCGTGGGTGCGCGCGGTCGACGAGCTCGCCGCCGACCGCAGCGTGCGGGTCGTCGTGGTCACCGGCGAGGGCAGCGCCTTCTGCTCCGGCGGCGACACGTCGTGGATCGCCAGCGAGCCCGACGCCCAGGTGGACCACCTGCGCGACCGGATGCTGGCCTTCTACCGGGCCTGGCTCTCGATCCGGAAGCTGGAGGTGCCCACGATCGCGGCGGTCAACGGTGCGGCGATCGGCGCCGGACTGTGCCTGGCGCTGGCCTGCGACCTGCGGTACGCCGCGGACGGCGCGCGGCTCGGCGCGCCCTTCGTCAAGCTCGGGATGAACCCGGGCATGGCCGCGACCTACCTGCTGCCCGACGTGGTCGGGGAGGCGCACGCGCGCGAGCTGCTGCTCACCGGCCGGGTCGTCGAGGCTGCCGAGGCGCGTGAGCTCGGGCTGGTCTCGCGGGTGTTCGCAGCGGACTCCTTCGCCGCCGAGGTCGAGGACATCGCCGAGGGCATCGCCGCCACGGCGCCGATCCCGAGCCGCTACACCACGTTGGCCCTGCGCGGCGGTGGCCACCAGGACCTCGAGTCCTGCGTGCAGTGGGAGGCGCTCGCCCAGCCGGTCACCCTCGCCACCGCGGACCTCCAGGAGGGCATCCGCGCCGCCCGGGAGAAGCGGCCCCCGCACTTCCGCGGCGTCTGACCCGAGGACGTCATACGAAGTGGTCGCTCGGGCGACCAGGACGTATGACGTCCGGGGGGTGCGGCCGAGGACGTCATACGAGGTGGTTGCTGGGGCGACCAGGACGTATGACGTCCGGGGCCGCGAGCAGAGGAAAGGCCCCCGATGAGTTCCTGCGCTCGCCTTCCCCTTGCGAACGCAGAAGGGCTCATCGAGGGCCTCCTCTGGGCGGTAACGCTAGTGAGCGGAGCACCCGGGGTCAATGCATGACGCTGATCGGACTCGGAAGACCGCTCGGCAGGTTACGCACCGGCTGTGGAAAACCCTGTGGACAGAGTGTGGAGGACCCCGGCAGGGTTGTGGATCACCGGCGGCGAGGGGCAAGCGCGACAATGGGCCCATGACGCCCTACTCCGGGGGTCCGGTGGCCGCCTTGCGCCGGATCGCGTTCCTGCTCGAGCGCAGCCGCGCCGAGACCTACAAGGTCAAGGCGTACCGCGCTGCCGCGGCGACGATCCTGCCGCTCGGCGACGAGGTCGCGGAGCGGGTGCGGGCCGGCACCCTGCGCGAGCTGCCGGGCATCGGCGCCTCCACCGCCGAGGTGATCGAGGCCGCCGTCGAGGGACGGATGCCCGACCGGCTGGCCCGGCTCGAGCGCGAGGAGGGCGGCCCCCTGGTCGAGGGCGGCACCGGGCTCCGGGCTCGGCTGCGGGGCGACCTGCACTCGCACAGCGACTGGTCCGACGGCGGGTCGCCGATCGAGGAGATGGCCTTCACCGCGATCGAGCTCGGTCACGACTACCTCGTGCTCACCGACCACTCGCCCCGGCTGAAGGTGGCCAACGGCCTGTCGGCAGCGCGGCTGACCCGGCAGCTGGAGGTGGTCGGTGCGGTCAACGACCACCTCGGCGCGCAGACCGGCGGCGGGTTCCGGCTGCTCGCCGGGATCGAGGTGGACATCCTCGACGACGGCTCCCTGGACCAGACCGAGGAGATGCTCGGGCGGCTCGACGTCCGCGTCGCCTCGGTCCACTCCAAGCTGGCCATGGACGAGGACGCGATGACGCGACGGATGGTGGCCGCCGTACGCAACCCGTTCACCAACGTGCTCGGCCACTGCACCGGGCGGCTGGTCACCGGCAACCGGGGCGTGCGCAAGCAGTCGGAGTTCGACGCCGAGGCGGTGTTCACCGCGTGCGCCGAGACCGGTACGGCGGTCGAGATCAACGCCCGCCCCGAGCGCCGTGACCCGCCGACGCGGCTGCTGCGCCGGGCGATCGACCTGGGCTGCCTGTTCTCCATCGACAGCGACGCCCACGCACCCGGCCAGCTCGACTTCCAGGTCTACGGCTGTGCCCGGGCCGAAGAGCTGGGGCTGGACCCCGAACGGGTCGTGAACACCTGGCCGACCGAGCGGCTGCTCGACTGGGCCCGTCCCCGCTGAGCCTGCGCGGGGCTGTCGGTGCCGCGGGTTAGTTTCTCCCGCATGGAGGAGGACGAGTCACCGGAGGTGGAGGTACGCCGCTCGCGGCGCCGCACGCGCACCGTGTCGGCCTACCGCCGCGACGGCAAGGTGATCGTGATGATCCCCGACCGGTTCACCTCCGAGGAGGAGGCGCAGTGGGTGGAGACGATGCTGGGGCGGATCGACCGCTCCGAGCGCCGCCGCCGACGCACCGACGACCAGCTGATGCGCCGCGCCGAGGAGCTGTGCGTCGAGTACCTCCACGACAAGGTCAGGCCCACGGCGGTGCGCTGGGTGGACACGATGACGACCCGCTGGGCGTCGTGCACCACGACCACGGGGGAGATCCGGCTCTCCGACCGGCTCCAGCCGATGCCCGCGTGGGTGGTCGACTACGTCCTGCTCCACGAGCTGGCCCACCTGATCGAGCCGAGCCACAACCGACGCTTCTGGCACTGGGTCGACCGCTACCCGCGCTCGCAGCGCGCCCAGGGCTACCTCGAGGGTGTGGCGCACGCGGTGGCGCTGGACCTGCCGCCCTGCCCCGACCCCGCGGCCCTGCCCGGCGCCGATCCGGAGCCCTAGGGCCACTCCGACGAGCCCGGTCTCCAGTCCACGGCCAGCGCGACCATCTCCACCATGTCCGGCTCCGCGGTGGGCAACGCGTCGACCGGCCACCAGCGGACGTCGACCGACTCCTCGCTCACCACCGGGGTCGTGTCGGCCGCCACCCGGGCCAGGAACCGGACGTCGAGGTGCCGGACCGTGCCGGAGGGGTCGCAGAACTCCACGGCGTGCCGCGACAGGTGCAGCGGCTCCGGCTCGACGACCAGGCCCGCGATGCCGGACTCCTCGGTGGCCTCGCGCAGCGCGGCGCCTGCGAGAGTGTCGTCACCGGCCTCGAGGTGTCCCCCGAAGTGGAACCACCGGCGCGCCTTGCGGTGCAGGTTGAGCAGCACCTGGCGCCGGTCGTGGCTGAGCACCAGCGCCCCGGCGGTGAGGTGGTCGGGCAGGCACGAACGCCACACCCCGTCGGGGTGCGCGGCCAGGTGCGCCAGGTAGTCCGCGCGCAGCGCCTCCTGCTCGGCGCTCGGTGCCGTCCAGGAGGCCAGGACGGCGCGCGCCTCCGCGGCCAGGGTCACCCCACGGGTCAGCGCGGCGACTCGGAGCCGCCGGGCTCCTCGCCGTCCTCGCCGTCCTCGCCGTTCTCGCCGTCGGGACCGGCTCCGGTCTCCCGGTCGAGCAGCTCGCCGATCGCCTTGTCGAAGTCGGCCTCGGAGAGCTCCGCGACCTCGGGCAGGTCCTCGCGGAAGCCCAGCGGGTCGTCGAGGTCCGCGGCCGTGGGCAGCAGGTCGGGGTGGGCCCAGACCGCGTCGCGGGCCTCGGTGCCCTGGCGTGAGCGCAGCGAGCCCCACAGCGTGGAGGCGTCGCGCAGGCGACGCGGCCGCAGCTCGAGGCCGACGAGCGCGGCGAAGGTCTCCTCCGCCGGTCCGCCCGCTGCCCGGCGGCGACGGATCGCCTCCTGCATCTTCGACGCGGCGGGCATCCGCTCGGCCGTGGCCTGGCCGACGACCTCGTCGACCCAGCCCTCGACCAGCGCGAGCGTGGTCTCGAGCCGGACCAGGGCGGCCGTCTGCTCCGGGGTCTGCTGCGGCTCGAAGAGCCCGCCCTGCAGGGCCTCCTGCACCGCCTCGAGGTTGGTGGGGTCGAGCTGGCCCATGGCCTGCTCGATGCCCGAGACGTCGATGGTGACGCCGCGGCCGAAGTCCTCCACGGCGGAGATCAGGTGCTGACGCAGCCAGGGGACGTGCGCGAAGAGCCGCTGGTGCGCGGCCTCGCGGAGGGCGAGGTAGAGCAGCACGTCGCCGGACTCGACGTCGAGCCCGTCGGCGAACTCGGCGATGTTGTGGGGGACCAGCGCGGCCTTGCCCGCGGGGCCGAGGGGGAGCCCGATGTCGCTGGCCGTGAGCACCTCGCCGGCGAGACCTCCGAGCGCGGACCCCACCTGGCTGCCGAACATCGCCCCGCCGGCCTTGCCGATCATGCCCATCAGGGGCCCGGCCATCGCCTTGGCCTCCTCGGGCATGGCCTTGCCCATGGCTCCGACCACGTGCTCGGCGACCGGCTCCACCAGCACCCGCCACACGTCGGTGGTCTGCTCGATCCACTCGGCGCGGCTCCAGGCGGCGGTGGTGCTCACCCCGGAGGGCAGCACGGTGGCGCCGTCGAGCCAGTGGTCGGCCAGGCGCATCGCGTCGGCGACGCGCTCCTGGTCCTTGCGGTCCGGGCTGGGGTCGGGCTCCTGCGCGGCGGTCCGGCGAGCGATGTCGGTGGCCAAAGTCCAGTTCACCGGGCCGTCGTACGGCGCCATCATCGCCTGCATCTGGCCCATCAGCGCGGAGAGGTCGGGCAGCCCGCCCTGGCCCTGCCCGCCGGCGCCACCGAAGCCGCCCGAGCCGCCGAGCGCGTTGAAGAACTGCTCGAAGGGCGTGCCCTTGAACGGGTTGTCGCCGGGGTCGCCGGGGTCGCTGCTCATGACTCCAAATTACCGGTGCCCGCCCAACCGGTCCCGGCCGGTGGGGGGCAGGCGCCGCGAGGCCTCCGGCGACCGTCGTCGTAGTCTCGCCGGGTGACCCCGAAGCCCCCTCCCGCCGTCCGGCTGGTCGACCTGCGCGAGACCGCGCTCGACCCGGCCGAGGTGCTCGCCGCCGTCGACGATCCCGCAGCGGGCGGGGTCAACCTGTTCGTGGGCGTGGTCCGCGACCACGACGGCGGAGAGGCCGTCGACCACCTCGACTACAGCGCGCACCCCACCGCCCTCGAGCGTCTCCACGCCGTCGCCGCGGGCGTGGTCGAGGAGTTCGAGGTCGTGGCCCTCGCCGCCGTGCACCGCACCGGCCACCTGCGGGTCGGCGACACGGCCGTGGTCGTCGCGGTCTCCGCCGCCCACCGCGGCCAGGCCTACGACGCCTCCCGGGCGCTGATCGACCGGCTCAAGGCGACCGTCCCGATCTGGAAGCACCAGGTCTTCGCCGACGGCTCCGACGAGTGGGTCGGCACCCCCTAGCTCACCCAGCGGGCACTGCACGTACGCCGTACGACGCCCAGCGGGCACTGCACGTACGCCGTACGACGCCCAGCGGGCACTGCACGTACGCCGAGACGCTCAGCCCTGGTCGACGTAGATGTTGTCGTGCTCGACGAAGAACGCGGCGAGCTCCTCGGCGGACATCTCCCGGCCCTGCCGCATCTCCAGCAGCCCCTCGAAGTACCCCTCCCGTGGCGCGCCCGGGGAGAACAGGATCAGCATCGAGGCGGGCTCGTCGGTGTGGTTGGCGAAGCCGTGCAGCCCACCCGGCGGGACGTAGAGGTAGTCGCCCGGCGCCCCGTCGATCGACCGCTGGCCGTCCTCGAGGGTGACCGTCCCGGAGAGCACGAAGAACGACTCGCTGATCGTGCGGTGGAAGTGCAGGCCCGCCCCACCGGGGCCGGCGGCGATCGTCCAGCGATAGAGACCGAAGCGCCCCTCGGTGCCGTCGCCGGTGACGAGGTACTCCACCGTGGTGCCGTTGGGGAAGACCAGGTCCGGAGGGGTGTCGCGGCTGCGGTAGCGGGCCGTGACCTCGCCCGAGGTGCCGAGGTAGGCGGGATCGGGATAGCTCATGCTCCGATGATGCCGCCGCTGGCGGCCGTTGGGGAGGCCCCGGGCGTGTTGGTCGCGGGCGAGGAGCACCGGCTCGCCCATCATGGAGGCGTGGAGATCCTCTGGTGGTGGCTGCCGCCCGCGGTCGTGACCCTGGTCGCGATGCTGTGGGTGAGCTGGCTGGGGCGTGCCCGTCCCACCGGGCGCGACCGCTCCGACGCGGCGCAGCAGCGCTTCGCCGAGGCGATCCTGCGCGACCTGCCCAGCGAGGTCACCCGGCAGGTCGGCGCGCCCCGCCCGGTGCGCGAGCGCAGCACCGGCATCGCCGTACGTCCCTCCCAGCAGGCGCGGGGCGCCGTCGCCGAGGGCGACGAGTCGCGCCGCAGCGCCTGACCCACCCCTCCGGCGGCCCCGTCCGATGCCTTGCGACCGGATGAGCGACCGGATGAGAGGGTGACGCCATGACGCCGCCCCGGGGCATCCCCACCCTGAGCCGCCGATCGTGGGCGGGACTGGTCGCCGTGGCGCTGCTGGTCGTGCTCGTGGTCGTCGCCACCCGGCAGCCGGTGCCCTACGTCACCTTCGCGCCCGGCCCCACGATCAACGTCCTGGGCAGCTATGAGGACAAGGACATCATCAGCGTCGACGGACGCGAGTCCTACCGCGACAAGGGTGCGTTGCGCCTGACCACGGTCGTCCCGAGCGGTCCCACGCAGAAGATCAGCATCCCCACGCTGCTGACCGCGTGGCTGGATCCCGACGAGGCGGTGTACCCCTACGACGCGCTGTACGGCGAGAACGACACCCGCGAGAGCGTGCGCGAGGAGTCGGCCGCCCAGATGGCCTCCTCCCAGGACAACGCGATCGCCGCGGCCCTCGACGCGCTCGACATCGGCTACCGCACCCGGGTGGGCATCGCCACCGTCGAGAAGGACGGTCCCGCTGCCGGCAAGCTCGAGCCGGGCGACCGGATCCTCGAGGTCGACGGCACCACGGTCCGCGGCGTCTCCCAGGTCACCGAGCAGATCCGTCCGCTGCCCGTCGGCACCGAGGTGGAGCTCGTCGTACGCCGCGACGGCGACCGCCGTACCGTGCGGGTCACCACCACCGGAGCGCCCGACGACGCCGAGGCCAGCGCCTTGCGGGTCTCGATCATGGCGGCCGGCTACGACTTCCCCTTCGACGTGGACGTCCGGCTCAACGAGAACATCGGCGGCCCCTCGGCAGGCCTGATGTTCGCGCTGGGCATCTACGACGTGCTCACGCCCGGGTCGCTCACCGACGGCCGCACGATCGCGGGCACCGGAGAGATCACCGGCGAGGGCAGGGTCGGGCCGATCGGCGGGATCCAGCAGAAGCTGGTCGGCGCCCAGGGCGACGGGGCGCAGCTGTTCCTGGTGCCGGCCGACAACTGCGCCGAGGCGCTCGACGGCCACTACGACCCCGAGAAGATGCGGCTGGTGAAGGTGAGCACGTTGGACGAGGCGATCGAGGACGTCGAGGCCTGGGTGGCGGATCCCGACGCGGAGCTGACGAGGTGCACCCGATGACCACCGAGGAGATGCTGGCCGTCGTCGTGCGCGAGGTCGAGAGCCACGCCGCGTCGGCCGGGTGGGACCAGCCGGCGCAGCTGTTCGCCCTGGTGGACACCGCCGACCTCCTGGACCGCGAGCCGCACCTCGCCGAGGTGCTCGGCATCGAGGCCGGGGGAGCGCCGGGCTTCACGCCGGTCGAGCAGGAGACGGTCTCGGAGAGCCTCGAGGAGCTGCTGCCGACGATCCTGTGGCCCCCGGAGGTCGCCGGGTGCGCCGTGGTGGTCGAGGCGATGACGCTTCCCCCCGGTGAGGTGCCCGACGATCCGGAGGCGGCAGCGGAGTACGCCGCGGCCCATCCGGAGCGCGAGGAGGCCCGCATCGTCGCGGGGGTGCTGCGGTCCGGGGAGACCTGGTGCGCCATCCGCCAACGGGCCCACGACGAGGACGACATGGTGCTCTCGGGCAACGACCTTGTACCCGCCCTCCTAGAGTTGTTGTACGCGACCCTTCGACCCGACGCAGGAGAACCCCCAGAGAACATGCCAGAGAACATGACTGACCATGAGTGACTTCTTCGCCGAGCAGCCCGAGGGCCGCCCCGGCGGCGGTCGACCGACCGCCCCGCCGCGTGCCCCCGCCGACCGCGGACCGAGGCGCCCCCGTCCGCTGTTGCTGACCCTGCTCGTGATCGGCGTCCTCGTCGTCGGGTTCTCCGTCTTCTCGGGCATCTACACCGACAAGCTGTGGTTCACGAGCATCGGCTACTCCGCGGTGTTCACCAAGCTGATCTGGACCCGGGTCCTGCTGTTCGCGGTCTTCGGCCTGGTGATGGCCGCGATCGTGGGCATCAACCTCTACCTCGCCTTCCGGCTGCGGCCGATGTTCCGCCCGCACTCGCCGGAGCAGGCCAACCTCGAGCGCTACCGCGAGGTGATCACCCCGCTGCGCCGTCCGCTGATTGCCGGCGTGGCGATCGTCTTCGGCGTCTTCGCCGGCGTCTCGGCGGCCGGCAAGTGGCGCACCTTCCTGCTGTGGAGCAACAGCGAGGAGTTCGGCAAGGCCGACCCCTACTTCGGCCGTGACCTGGGCTTCTTCATCTTCAACCTGCCGTGGCTGCACTTCCTGGTCGACTTCCTCATGACGGCCGTGTTCATCGCGCTGCTGCTGGCCGCGGTCATGCACTACCTCTACGGCGGGATCCGGCTGCAGTCGGCCACCGACAAGGTCTCCGGCGCGGCCCAGGCCCAGCTCTCCGCGCTGTTCGGGATCTTCCTGCTCCTCAAGGGCGGCGACTACTGGCTGGACCGGTTCGACCTCACCTCGCAGACCGGCGGCCTGATCACCGGCATGACCTACACCCGTGACAACGCCGTGCTGCCGTCGAAGAACATCCTGATCTTCATCGCGGTCATCTGCGCGCTGCTGTTCTTCGCCAACATCATCCGGCGCACCTGGCTGCTCCCCGGCGTCGGGCTGGCCCTGTTCGCGATCTCGGCGGTCCTGCTCGGCGGCGTCTGGCCGGGCCTGATGCAGCGGTTCCAGGTCAAGCCCGACGAGCCCGACAAGGAGGCGCCGTACATCGCCAAGAACATCGCGGCGACCCGGGCGGCGTTCGGCCTCGAGGACACCACGGTCAGCACCTACCAGGCCCAGACCCAGCTCTCCCAGCAGCAGCTGAGCACCGACGCGGCCTCCCTGCCCGGCATCCGGCTGGTCGACCCCCAGCTGGTCTCGGACACCTTCGAGCAGCTCCAGCAGGTCCGCGGCTACTACACCGTGCCCTCGGTGCTCGACGTCGACCGCTACCCGATCAACGGCCAGGACCGCGACGTCGTCATCGCCGCCCGGGAGATGTCCCTGGACGGTCTGCCCGACGCCCAGAAGAACTGGGCCAACGAGAAGACCGTCTACACCCACGGCTACGGCTTGATCGGCGCGTTCGGCAACCAGCGCAACACCGCCGACCAGCCGGTGCGCAACGACGGCGAGCCGGTGTGGGCCGAGGAGGACCTGCCGCCCCGGGGCCCGATCAGCCAGACCCAGCCCGACGGCGAGTACCGCGCCCAGATCTACTTCGGCGAGAACAGCCCGCCGTACTCCATCGTGGGCCGGTCCGACAACGGTGGCCGCGACGTCGAGCTCGACATCCCGCAGGGCAGCGGGACCCCGGGCCAGTCGGAGACCAACACCTACGACGGCGAGGACGGCGTCGAGGTCGGCAGCATCTTCCGCAAGCTGCTGTACGCCGCCAAGATGGGCGACGCCAACATCGTGCTGTCCTCGCGCGTCAACGAGAACAGCAAGATCCTCTACGACCGCTCGCCCCGCGAGCGGGTGCAGAAGGTCGCGCCGTGGCTCACCGTCGACTCCGACGCGCTGCCGGCCGTGGTCGACGGGAAGATCGTCTGGATCCTCGACGGGTACACCCTCACCGACAAGTACCCGCTGTCGGAGAAGGACTCGCTGCAGGAGATGACCTCCGACGCGATCAACCCGCGCTCGGCGTACGCGACGCTGCCGACCGACCAGATCAACTACATGCGCAACTCGGTCAAGGCCACCGTCGACGCCTACGACGGCACGGTCAGCCTCTACCAGTGGGACACCAAGGACCCGATCCTCAAGGCCTGGTCGAGGGCGTTCCCCGGCACGGTGAAGGCGAAGTCGGAGATCCCGGAGAAGGTGCTCGAGCACATGCGCTACCCCGAGGACCTGTTCAAGGTGCAGCGGGAGATGCTGGCGGCCTACCACGTGCTCGACCCGAAGACGTTCTACGAGGGCAACGACAAGTGGGTCGTCCCCCAGGACCCGGTGACCTCGACGCGCAAGCAGCCGCCGTACCGGCTCTCGGTGGCGACCCGGTCCGGCACCGATCCCGTGTTCTCGCTGACCTCGGTCTACACGCCGTCGAAGCGGCAGAACCTCGCGTCGTACATGTCCGTCGGTGCCGACGCGGCCGACGCGGACACCTACGGGAAGTTCCAGATCCTGCGGCTGCCCGACAACACCCAGGTGCCCGGTCCCGGCCAGATCGCCAACCAGTTCCAGCGTGACGACGACGTGGCCAGCCAGCTGCTCGCGTTCCGTCGTACCGACGTCACCGCGAGGTACGGCAACCTGCTGACCCTGCCGGTGGGCAAGGGCCTGCTCTACGTGCAGCCGCTGTACACGCTGCGTGAGGGCGGCGAGGGCAACTACCCGGGCCTGACCTTCGTCCTGGTCTCCTTCGGTCGTGAGGTCGGCATCGGCCCGACGCTGACCGGAGCCCTGGACGACCTGCTGCAGAACGCGCCCGGGGACCAGACGCCGGTGCCGGAGGACGCCACGCCGACCCCACCGGCGGACAAGCCGGACCAGGGGTCCGGTCAGCCGACCTCCACGGAGGCGCTGGAGCTGTTGCGACAGGCGTCGGCCAAGTTCGACGAGGCCGACAAGGCGCTCAAGGACGGTGACCTGGCGGGCTACTCCAAGGCGGTCAACGAGGCCAAGGCGCTGGTCAAGCAGGCGCTCGAGACCCAGTGAGTCGTGGACCGGGGCCGTGCGCCCCGGTCCCGGCTCCGGCCCGGGCTGCGGCCCTGGCGGTGGCCCACGGATCGGGGTCAGGGTCACGCCATCTCCGTAGGCTGGGCGGGTGACCCCCACCCTGCGCCGCGCCGGGCTGGCGTACGCCGTCGCGGTGGTCGTCTTCGTCGCGGTCGACCTGGTCTGGCTGACCGTGGTGGCCACCGATCTCTACGACGACCAGCTGGGGCCCACTGCTCGCCGACCCGGTGCGACCGCTGCCGGCGGTCGCGTTCTACGTCCTGTTCGTGGCCGGCATCGTGCACTTCGTCGTGCTGCCCGCGCTCGCGCGCGACAGCGTCCGCTGGGCGGCCGGGTCGGGGGCGTTCTTCGGCCTGGTCACCTACGCGACGTGGGACCTCACCAGCCTCTCGGTGCTGGAGGGCTTCCCCGCCGCGCTGGTGCCCATCGACCTGGCCTGGGGCGCGGTCCTCGCTGCCGTGGTCAGCACGGTGACCACGCTGGTCGTACGCCGCATCGCAGGACCCGAGCCACGACCCGAGGGGACGCCACCTGGCGGCTGACCGGTGCGGACCGGGCCGGACCTCAGTCGGCCGGGACGGCCAGCACGGTCGGGCTGCTGCGGCCACGCAGGGTGACGCTGTCGTGCTCGCGCCAGCGCCCGCGCTCCTCCTCCGAGGCGGCCGCCACCGCGTCCCACGCGGCCACCAGCCGGCCCTCGACGTCCTTGGCCAGGTCGGTGATCCGGGCCGCGGCGTTCACGGCATCGCCGATCACGGTGTACTCGAAGCGGGACTCGGCGCCGACGTTGCCGGCCACGGCCTCGCCGGTGGCGACGCCGATGCCGGCCTCCAGCTCGGGCACCTCGTCGGTCAGCCGCGCTGCCATGGCGCGGGCGGCGGACAGGGCGCGAGTGGCGTGGTCCTCGACCTCGACCGGCGCACCGAAGATCGCCAGGACGGCGTCGCCGATGAACTTGTTGACCAGCCCCTCGTGCTCGTTCACCTCCTGCACGACGACGTCGAAGAAGCGGTTGAGCAGCTCGACGACCTCGGCGGGCTCGCGCTCGGTGGCGAGCGTGGTGGAGCCGACCAGGTCGACGAACAGCACCGAGACCGTGCGCGTCTCGCCGCCGAGCTCCACCTCTCCCGCGCTCGCGGCCGCGGCGACGTCACGCCCGACGTGCTTGCCGAACAGGTCGCGCAGGTTCTCCCGCTCGCGCAGCCCGGCCACCATCTGGTTGAACCCGGCCTGGAGCTGCCCGAGCTCGGTGCCGTCGTAGACCTCGACCTCGGTGTCGAAGCGCCCGTCCTCGACCTGCTGCATCGCGTCGCGCACCGACAGGATCGGCGCCACGACGGCACGGGCGTTGAGCCAGGTCACGAAGAGCCCGAAGCACAGCACGACCCCGCCGAGGACGAGCACGACGACCGCCAGCTTGGTCAGCGAGACGTCGCCGACGGTCAGGGCGAGGATCGCCACCACGACCAGGCCGACCACGGGAGCACCGGTGCCGAGGGCCCAGAACAGCACCATCCGGCGGCGTACGCCGAGACCGCGGACGCGCAACCGGTCCTCGCCGGACAGGGCCCGCGCGGCGATCGGGCGGAGGGCGAACTCGCTGAGCAGGAAGGCGATGCCGCTGACCACGAGCGAGGCGATGCCGACGGTGAGGAACGTGGTGATCGCCCGCTCGGGCTGGACGAGCACGGCGATCAGCGTGAACAGGAGGGTCGCCCCCAACCACAGCGCCGCCTGGATGCGGGTGAGGAACCACGGCACCCCCAGGGCGGTGAGCCGCTCCTGCTCGTCGGGCTCGCGGTCCTCGATGGACCACCGCAGCGCGCGCAGCGTGCCCGCGGTGCCCCAGCCGGCGCCGACCAGGACCGCCACGCCCACGTAGACGGGGACCCCGATCGCCAGGGACAGGATCGTGCCGCGTCCGGGGTCCGGGCTCGGGATCACCAACGTGGCCAGCACGAGGGCGATGCCGGCGCCGACGAGGTTGGTGGCGAGCAGCAGGACGGTGAGCAGCACCTGCACCCGCCAGCGCAGCCGACGGGCCGACTGGTGTGCTGAGCCGAGCAGGATCGAGCCGTAGACCCGGGTCCCGCTGGTGGCCACGGCCCCTCCTCGCTGGTCGGGGCCTCGCGCCCGTGGAGACGACCGTCAGAGCATGCCAGTTGCCCGCCCGCCCCCGGGGTCGGGCGGCTCACTCGGGTGCGACGTCCTCGGCCCCCAGGACCGCGACGACCGCGAGCAGCCCCTCGCGCAGCCGCTCGTACCCGTCCTCGCCGAGCTCGGCGACCATCCGCTCGTCGAAGTCGACGATGTGCGCCGTCCCCGACCGCACCTGCTCGAGGCCGGCCTCGGTGTAGGTGACCAGCTTGGCCCTGCGGTCCTGCGGGTCGGGCCTCATCTCGACGACGCCGAGGTCGACGAGCTCGCGGACGACCTCGCCCATCGACTGCCGGGTGACACCCGCTCGCACGGCGAGGTCGGAGGTGCGCGCGCCGCGGAGGGGGAGGGTGCCGAAGACCGCGTTGTGCGCGGGCTTCGCCTGCTCGTAGCCCGCCGCGCGGGCGTGCCGGACCATGTCGTGCTGCAGCGCGCGGTTGGCGCGGTCGACCAGGGCGATCAGGGGGGTCCGCGAGGGGACTCGGGATCCACGGCTTGACATCTGTAAGGATTCCTTGCATAGTTCGACAGGGAACCTTACATTATCAGGAGTCGTCATGGAGACCTCGGAACCCGCCGTGGACCGGTCGACCGTGACCAGGACGACCCTGCTGGCGGTCGCGCTCGGGGTGACCGCCCTGGCCGCCGTCGTCGGGGGTCTGCTCTGGCCCGAGCCGGACGGTGGCGGCGAGACCTACGCGTACGCCGAGGTCGCCGCGAACCGGGGTCTGTGGTGGGGGCTCCTCTCCGGGTTGGCCGTCATCGCGATGGTCAACGTCCCGCTCCAGGCGCTGGCCACCATGCAGCTGGTGCGGGATCGGGGCGGTGTCTGGGCGACCGTGGGCGGCGCTCTGATGTGGCTGGGGGTGGGACTGCAGGCGACCGGGGTCGCAGGGTGGGCGTCGGCGTACTTCTACGCGACGGATCCGTCCCTCGACAGGAGCGCCGGCAGCGCGGTGGTCGAGGCGGCCAACAACGACCTGGCCCATCTGTTCGGGCTCCTGGTCCCCGGCGCTCTCCTGGTGGTGCTCGGCACGGTGCTGCAGTGTGTCGGGCTGCTGCGGGCGCACGTGGTGCCGGTGTGGGTCACGGTCGGACTGCTGTTCACCGTCCTGACCTTCGTGGTCCCGGGCAACGGCGCCCTGGGGCTGCTCACCAGCCTCCCCATGGCCCTGGGCGCGATCGGCCTGGCGTACTTCGCGTGGCGCAGCGTCACGCGACGAAGCCACGGTTCCCGGCGCAGGGACCCGAACCCGACGGCCGCGCACGCCTGAGCGTCGGCGACCACGGGGGCTCGACGCGTCACGGCACGGCGAACCGCTTCCGGACCACGGGGGAATGCTCACGAGAGGACACCACCATGAGAGCTCTGGTCATCGGCTCCGGTCCGGCCGGCCTGGTCCTCGGTGCGGCACTGGCCTCGCGCGGGCACGAGGTCGTGTCCGTCGACCGCGACCCCGGGCCCACCCCCTCGGGGTGGAGACGTCGAGGGGTGATGCAGTTCGAGCACGCCCACAACTTCCGGCACCAGGTCGGCGACCTGCTCCGCACGGAGTGGCCGGCGGCGTACGACGCCTGGCTCGGGCTGGGTGCCACCCCGGTCGCGATGGGCCCGAGTGCCTCCACCCAGGAGCACCTGGCCGTGCTGTCGCGCAGGTCCACCCTGGAACGTGCCCTGCGCGGCGCGGCACCGGACCGCGCCGGCCTCGAGCTGCGCACCGGGCACGTCGACGGCCTGGTCGTCGAGGGCGGTCGGGTCCGCGGCCTGGTCGTGGACGGGACGCGCCGTGGCCGCCGACCTGGTGGTCGACGCGTCCGGTCGCTCGGGCCGGGTGGGCCAGCCGCGCGGCACGGATCGTGGGGCGGGCCGTGCGTCGGCCCGACTGGACGGCGACTGCGGTCTGGCCTACATCGACCGGACCTACCGGCTGCGGCCCGGAGCGGCGCCGGGACCGATGAACACCCCGCTCGGCTTCGTCGGCGAGCTCGACGGCTACCAGTGCCTCGTCTTCCTCCACGAGCGCGGCCACTTCTCGGTGGTGCTGGTCAGACCGACGGCGGACGCGGCGCTCGCCGACCTACGGGTCCGCGCTGCCTACGAGGCCGCGTGCCGGGCCATCCCGGTCCTGGCCGAGTGGACGGACCGGGCACGGGCCGTCCCCACCTCGGAGGTGATGGTGGGGGGAGCGCTGCGCAACGTGTATCGCAGCCAGGCCCTGCTCCCCGGTCTGGTGACGGTCGGCGACGCGGTGGCCACGACGACACCGACGCGGGGCCGCGGGGTCGCGATGGCCGCCATGCAGATCGAGGCGCTCCTGCGGCTGCTGGACGAGGGAGCGGACCCGCTCACGGTGGCCCAGCCCTTCGACGCGTGGTGCGAGGCGAACATCGAGCCGTGGGTGGCCGACCACCTCGACATCGACGGCGGCGTGGTGGAGCGCTGGCAGGGCCAGGACCTCCACCTCGACCGGCCCCTGACCTCCAACCTGATCGCCGACGCGCTCCCGGTGGAGCCGAGGATCGGGCCCTACGCCGGTGGCTACCTCACCATGACCGGGCTCCCCGAGACCCTGCGTCCGGCGGAACCGCTGGCCCGCGCCGTCTACGAGACCGGTTGGCGCCCTCCGCTCGCGGACGGGCCGAGCCGTGACGAGCTCGTGGAGCTGGTCGAGCGCAGCACGGCGGCAGCTCCGTCGCCGTCCCTCGTCCGGAGGGTGGGGTGAGTGGCGTGACCCGCCCCGTGCCGCCGGCTGGTGGTTCGCCGGCTGGTAGACAGCGTGCATGTGGTTCGACTCCTGGTCCGATGTCCTGCGCGTCCTGCTGGTGGGACCCGCCTCCTACGCCGCGCTCGTGGTGCTGCTGCGCACCTCCGGCAAGCGCACGCTGGCCAAGCTCAACGCCTTCGACCTCGTGGTCACCGTGGCCCTGGGCTCCACTCTGGCGACGATCTTCCTGAGCTCGGACGTGGCCTGGGTGGAGGGGATCATCGCGCTCGCCGTGCTCGCCCTGCTCCAGTTCGCGGTGGCGACCTTCACCGCGCACGTGCCGGCAGCCCGATCGGTCGTGACCTCGGGACCCACCCTCGTGCTCCGCGACGGTCACCTGCTCGACGAGGTGCTGCGTCGGCAGCGTCTCACCGCTGCCGAGGTGTGCCAGGCCGTCCGCGGCACCGGGCACGGCGACCTCGCCGCCATCGCCGCCGTCGTGCTGGAGAGCGACGGCTCGCTGAGCGTCGTACCGGCGGAACGGACGGGCAACGGGTCCGCGCTGGAGGGCGTCGCCCTGTGACCGGTCGCGCTCTCGCCGGACCGGGTCGGTCAGTCCGTACGTCGTGACCGGGTGAGCTCGGCGAGCCGGGCCAGGGCGCTGGGGAAGATCTCGGCGGGCGGGGTGACCAGACCGGCTCCCACCTGTCCCACGCCGGCTACCCGACCGGCCATGCCGGTGTTGATCTGCGGCAGGATCCCGGTGCGGCAGACCCGGGTGACGTCGATGCCGGTGGGCACTCCCTGGAACTCCAGCACCGGCACCGACCAGCGGGGGTTCTCCCCGAGCGTGATCTCGTGCATCCGCCGGGTCGTGGCCAGTGCGTCGGGCACCGAACCGCCGACGAGCCGGACGATCGCGGGGGCGGTGGCCATCGCGAACCCGCCGAGCCCGGCGGTCTCGGTGATCGCCGAGTCGCCGATGTCGGGGTTGGCGTCCTCGGGCCCGTAGTCGCCGAGGTAGAGACCGTCGGCCACCTGGGCCGGTCCGGTGAACCACTCGTCCCCGGTGCCCGCGGTCTGGATGCCGAACTCGGTGCCGTTGCGCGCCATCGCCACGACCATCGTCGAGCCGTCGATCCCGCGCGCGGCGTCCAGGGCGAGCTTGCAGGCGGGCATCGCCAGGTTGAGGAAGAAGTGGTCGTTGCCGCCGACGAAGCGCAGCGCCGCCGCCACGTCCGCGGCGTCGAGACCGCTGGTGACCATCGCCGGCGCCAGGTCGCGCAGGAGCATCAACGTCCCGGCCCGGTTGCGGTTGTGGGCCTCGTCGCCCATCTGCAGCATCTGGGTCAGGATCCCGGTCACGTCGACGGGACCGGCCGTCTCGACCGTGGCGCGGACCGCTCGCTGGAGCAGCGGTCCCAGCACCGAGCCCATCCAGCGCAGCCGGGTGAGCACCTCGGGGCCGTAGGCGCCGTAGCGGAGCACCTTGCCCAGGCCCTCGTTGAGCGAGCAGTGCGTACGCCGCCCCGTGGTCGGGTCCTCGAGCACGAACATCCACATGCCGGGGGTGACCACCCCGGCCATCGGACCGACGGTGCCCCGGTGGTGGCACGGCTCCAGCGAGACCGACGTGCCGGTCTCGAAGAGCGCCGGCGCGTCCTCGGGGTCGTCGACCAGCCCTTCCAGCGCGGCACCGGCCATCAGCCCGCCACGCAGGGGGCCGGACGCCTGCTCCCAGGTGATCGGCGGTCCGGCGTGCAGGAACTCGCCACGCTGCAGCCCGAGCACCTCGGCTGCCGGGGCCACGTCCACGAGGGTGGCGGACGAGGCCAGGAAGGCTGCCAACGCGCGGTCGTTGGCGTCACGGCGCAGCGGGTCGGTCGCCACCGTGGCCAGGTCGGTCTCGGTGCCGGCCACCGGCGGCTGCCAGTCGACCCGGGTGACCTCCACGGCCTGGCTCGCGACGGCGTCGGCGAACAGGTCGGCGCCGACGTTGACGACGTGGGGGCTCACGACCGGCCTCCGAGCAGCTCGACCGCGCGCCGGGTGGCGACGGCGTTGGACAGGTGCACCTCGGCGCCGGCCTCGGCGAGCAGGCGCACCTGCCGGTCGAGGTCCTGCGGGTCGGCGCGGGTGCCGACGACGGTGACCACGACGGGCTGCCGGACGCCCGCGAGGACCGGGACGAGGCCGGCCGCGGGATCGGGCTCGGCCCCGTGGCCGAGGACGACGTCGAGCAGGATCACCGCCGTCTCGTCGTCGGCTGCCGCACGGGCGAGGTGCTCGAGGCGCAGGGTGGGGTCGATCATCGGGTGCGCACGGCCTGCGGTCAGGCCGTCGTCGCCGAAGTCGACCATCGTGTGTGCGGCGACGGCGTCGCCGTGGGGGTCGAGCGCCAGCTCGGGGGAGAGCGGGATGTTGCTGCGCACCTCACCCAGCGTCGAGCCTGCGACGAGCATCGCCTCGTCGCACAGCGTGCCGCCGACGAAGAGCCCCCGCAGCCACCGTCCATCGACGTGGTGACGCGCCCTCGCGGAGGGGGTGGTCGGCCAGGTCGGCACGGGACGGCCGAGCCGGGCCAGGACCGCCTCGGCGGCCGCGGTCAGGTCGGGTTGCCCGGCGCCGAGCAGGGCGAGCTCGACGGGGGTGGACAGGGTCGCCGCGTGCGCACGCACCGCCTCGGCCACGGTCTCGGCCGGCGGCTTGGAGACGACCACGACCAGGTCGACGCCCGGATCGGCGTCGAGCCGGTCCAGGGCCACCAGGGTCGCGGCGCCGCCGACCTCGGCGGACAGGTCACGGCCGCCGACCCCCAGCGCGGAGGTGACCCCGACCCCGGCGTGGTCGAGCAGCGCCAGCAGCTGCTGGCACCCGGTGCCCGAGGCGGCGACCAGGCCCACCGGACCGGGTTCGACGGTGTTGGCGAAGCCGAGCCCGAGGCCGTCGACGACGGCGGTGCCGCAGTCGGGCCCCATGACGAGCAGGCCGCGCTCGGTGGCCGCGCGCTTGAGCGCGACCTCCTGCTCGACGGGGACGTTGTCGCTGAAGACCATGACGTCACAGCCGGCGTCGAGGGCGTCCATCGCCTCGACCACGGCCGAGGGCCCCGGCACCGAGACCAGGACTAGCCCGTCGGCCACTCCCCGCAGGGCCGAGGCCGTGGTCCGGGGCGGGGCGACGTCGCGTGCCTCACCGGAGGGGGCGCGCACCTCGCGCAGCGCGGCGTCGACGGCCGCGATCGCCGGGTCGAGGGCCTCGGGATCCTCGAGGCGGAGGGCCACCACGAGGTCGTTGGGGGTCGCCTCGTCGGGGACGGTGAACCCCATCTGGGTGAGGACCTCGAGGTTCAGCGGTGTGGCCATCGCGACCTGGGCGGCGAGGACACCGTCGGTCGAGGCGACGGTCCGGCTGACCTGGAGCAGGGTCACCGAGTCGGCGTACGCCCCGGGGCGGAGCTCGACGTGGACGACGGGGTCGGTGCTCACGCGGCCACCGCGCTCGTTGCGATCTCGGCCGCGGCCCGTCGGGCGCCCTCGAGCAGGCCGGAGCCGGTGGAGTGCCCCACGTCGATCAGGTCGGCCTCGGCGCCGGGCAGGGCCGGGGTGCCGAGCGCGCGGACGTACGCCGCGAACTGCGGCAGCACCTCGCCGTGCCGGGCGCAGTCGAGCAGCGTGGCCGAGAGCAGCGTGGTGCGGTGCGCCAGCGACCGGGTCGCCTCGTCGACGACCGGAGTGGCCAGACCCGCTGCGCGGTGCAGGGCCAGCCAGCCGCAGAGCACGTCGTCCCCGCGCGGGGTGAGCCCGTCGCCGGCGCCGAGGAGGTCGTGCACGGTGGCGGCGTCGAGCGCCGGGGCCGGTGCGGCGGCGCCGGACCGGTCGGTCGGACGGAGCCTGGGCACGCTCACCCCGTGCAGGCGGCCCACGACGATCGGGACGCCGGAGAGGTGCAGCACGCCGGAGAGCACGTGGGCCGGCCCGGCGCCGAGCCGTCCCAGGTCGGGGCTGCGGGTGGCCAGCGCGCAGGGGACCCGGGTGGCGTGCTGGTCGACGACCCCCACGCACCAGCCGTCGAGGTCGACGTAGACCGCATGGGAGCCGCGGTGCACCACGGTGACCGGGCCGTCGGCCGCGGCCGCGAGCCGCGCGCGGACGCGGGGCGGGGCGCTGGCGGGGATCACAGGTCCCGACGCTAGTCCTGCGGGTTACCGTTTGCCGACGTGAGGTTGTGCCAACGATCTCGACAGGGGAGCGCACATGTTGCCAGCAGCGGCCGGCGCGGAGTCCGGCGCGGAGTCCGGCCCCGGAGGCGGGTCGGGCGCCAGCGCGGCGCTGGCCCGGGTCGACGCCCTGCACACCGCGCTGACCGAGATCGTGCTCGAGGGCGGCGACCTGGACCGGATCGCCGCCGAGGTGGCCCGGGTGCTCGACCTCGCGGTCGTGGTCACCTCCACCGACGGGCGCGAGCAGGCGTCCGCGGCGGGCGCCGAGGTCCGTGCCGCGCTGGACGCCGAGCACCTGCTCGACGAGACCGGCCGGATCCGGGTGGAGCGGATCGAGGAGGGCGGTGGTCATCCCCTGGGTCGTGGGGAGGTGCGCGCCCTGCGTGTGGTCGCGGGCGGCGCCGACCTCGCCCGGCTGGTGTGCCTGCGGGCGACGGCGCCGATCGCCACCGACGACGTGCACGCGCTCGAGCGCGCGGCAGCGGTGGCCGCCCTGCTGATCACCCGCGAGCAGGCGGTGACCGCTGTGGAGAACAAGTACCAGGGCGACTTCCTGCGCGACGTCTTCCTCCGGCGTGCGGGTGGCGAGCAGTACGTCGCCGAGCACGCCGACACCTTCGGGTGGAACCTGCGACGGCCCGTCGTGGTGGTGGTGGCCGAGCTGGACCCGCCACTCCCGGAGGAGGAGCCGGTCGCGCGCGAGCTGCGCCGGGCCTGGCAGGAACGGTTCTCCGCTGCCTGGGCGCAGGTCACCCGGGCACTCGACCCGACGATCCCGAGTGTCGACTTCTCCTCCGAGGTGGTCACCCTGCTGCCGCTCGCGGACGCGGCCGAGGAGTCGGTCGCGGGGCAGGACGTGGTCGAGCGGGTGGTCCGCGAGGTCTCCGGGGACAAGGGTGGCGGGCGGCGCTCGTTCTCGGTCGGGGTGAGCCGGGCCGCCGGGAGCCTGGAGCGGCTGCCGGAGGCCTACGGCCAGGCCCGGCGGGCGGTCGAGGTCGGGCGGTGGGTGCACGGGCCCGGCTCACGCTCGTACTTCGACCAGCTGGGCCTGCACCGCCTGATCGCGCTCGTGCCGGACACCGGCGAGCTGCGCGACTTCGTCACCGACGTGCTCGGTCCGCTGGCCGCGCAGACCACCGAGGCGCGCGACCTGCGCGAGACGCTGCAGGTGCTGCTGGACACCAACTTCAACGTCGCCGAGGCGGCCCGGCTGCAGTTCTTCCACTACAACACGATGCGCTACCGGGTGGGCAAGCTCGAACGGCTGCTCGGCCCGTTGTCGCGGGACCCGCACCTCCGCCTCGACGTGGCGGTCGCGCTGCGGGTCCTGGAGGTCCTGGCCTGAGCGTCGACCTGGTCAGCAGCCGACCTCAGTAGGGCATCCCCATGCCGCTGCCAGTCATGCTCGGACCCTCCGGGTCGGCGAAGTTGTCCTTGGTGTGGCCACAGTCCACGCATCTCACGTAGACATGGCCGTCCTCGGTGGAGGCCTTCCGGTGGTGGTGGTAGAGGTGCAGCCGGCAGTGCAGCGGTGCTTTCCTGATCTGGACGACGTCGCTTTCCATGGCTTTCTCCTGGGTGACGGCGCGACGCAGGGACCACGCCCGCGAGACCACTCCGGCGGCGAACCGCAGCTGCTCGGGGTGGTCGAGGTCGTGGAGCTCGGCGACGAGCTCTTGGCGGTAGCGGTCGCGAACCCGCCCGGCGGGCAGGACGCTGGTGGAGGCGCGGACCGCGAGACTCGCGGCGCGTCGTGGCGTGCTCATGACGTCCCCGGCAACGGATGCGGGGCCAGGCGCCTGGCCGGTCGCCAGGCCTTGGCCAGGGCGTCGCGGGCCTCGACGGCGCCCTGGCCGGTGAGCTGGTAGTAGCGGCGGGCGGGCCGGCCGACGACAGCAGGGTCGATGTCCTCCCACCGGGAGGTCAGCCAGCCGACCGCCTCGAGGCGGGCCAGGATCGGGTGCACGGTCCCGCTGGCCAGTCCGGCGGCGTCGCCGATCTCGAGCCCGTAGAGCTCCGCGCCGGGATCGACGAGCAACGCCCGGAGGACCAGCTGGGTCGGCATCGTCATGCGTGGACTGCCCATAGGCGTACTCTACCTAGCCCTAGGTGGAGTACAAGGGAGGGTGCACTGGTGCCGTGAACTGGTCCAGACCGTGACCCGATAGTTGCCATCCGCACCGGCGTTCCTTTGGCACCACTCGCCGTCGTCGCGGTGTGATGGGGCTCACTAGGTTGTGGTTCTCTCGGGTGACCACCGAGCGAGGAGGCAGTGCCATGGCGTCGATGTTCAAGTGGGACCTGGTCCATCCCGCGCCGGGTGAGGCGGTCGCGCCGCACCAGCGCCTGACCTGGGGCCGCACCGCCGGTCTCGGAGCCCAGCACGTGGTCGCCATGTTCGGCGCCACGTTCGTGTTCCCGCTGGTGATGGGGCTCGACCCCAACCTGGCGATCATGTTCTCCGGGATCTGCACGATCCTGTTCCTGGTGATCTGCAGCAACAAGGTGCCGAGCTACCTCGGCACCAGCGCCTCCTTCGTGGCCAGCGTCGCGGCGATCCGCTCGCAGGGTGGCGACTCCTCCGACGTCACCGGCGCGATCATGATCGCGGGCATCGTGCTCCTCCTGGTCGGTGTGCTGGTGCACGTCTCCGGCAGCGGGGTGATCCACAAGATCCTGCCGCCCGCGGTGACCGGTGCGGTGGTCATGCTGATCGGCTTCAACCTGGCTCCCGTCGTCGCCGAGATCTACTGGCCACAGGACCAGTGGGTGGCGCTGATGACCGCCACGTTCATGGTCTGTGCGGCGGTGCTGTTCCCGGGCTTCTGGTCGCGGATCGCGGTGTTCCTGGCGCTGATCTTCGGCTACCTCGTCTCCTGGCTCTTCGACGGCGTCTTCGGCCAGATCAACTCACCGAACTCGCTGAACAACTTCGCGGTCGAGGAGCACGACCGGGTCACCTGGGCCGGCGTCCGGGCCGCCGACTGGATCGGCTTCCCCAGCGGGACGCTGGCCGACGGCGTCTCGGTGGTGCACGGCCCGAGCTTCTCGCTGACGTTCGTGCTGCTGGTGCTCCCCGGCGTCATCGCCCTGGTCGCGGAGAACACCGGGCACGTCAAGGCGGTCGCCGAGATGACCGGCGACGACCTCGACCCCTACATGGGTCGGGCGATCGGGGCCGACGGTTTCGCGACCGCACTGGCCAGCGCCTTCGGTGGCTCGCCCACCACGACGTACGCCGAGAACATCGGGGTCATGGGCGCCACCCGGGTCTACTCGACCGCGGCCTACTACGTCGCCGCGGGTGTGGCGATCCTGCTCGGGCTGTGCCCCAAGTTCGGTGCCGTCGTCAGCGCCACCCCGGGTGGCGTTCTCGGTGGGATCACCGTGGTGCTCTACGGCATGATCGGACTGGTGGGAGCCAAGATCTGGGTGGAGAACCGGGTCGACTTCGGCCGCCCGGTCAACCTCGTGGGCCTCGCCGCGGGCATCATCGCGGGCATCGGCGGCGTGACCTTGAAGTTCAGCGACGACTTCGAGCTCAGCGGCATCGCGCTCGGCACGATCCTCGTGATCGCCTACTTCCACATGGTGGGCTCGGGCCGCCGGGCCGGGGACGATCGCGGCGCCGACGAGGTGACCAAGGCCCTGTGAAGCCCGCACCGTTCGACTATCTCCGGCCGGGGTCGCTCGCCGAGGCGACGGCGGCCCTGGCCGGAGAGCCGAACGCCAAGGTGCTGGCGGGCGGGCAGAGCCTCATCCCGCTGCTGTCGATGCGCCTGGCCGCGCCTGCGCTGCTCGTCGACATCAACGGGCTGCCGGACCTGGCCGGAGTCGAGGTCACCGAGGCCGGGGTGCGGGTGGGTGCGCTGGCCCGGCACGCCGACGTGCTCGGCTCGCCCGAGGTACGCCGGGTCCAACCGCTGGTGTCGCTCGCCCTGGCCGACGTCGCGCACGCGACGATCCGCAACCGGGGCACCACGGTCGGCTCGATCGTGCACGCCGACGCGGCCGCGGAGATGCCGATGGTGCTCACCCTGCTCGGCGGGTCGGTCGACGCCGAGTCCACGGCCGGACGGCGGAGCATCGACGCGGCCGATCTCTTCCTCGGCCCGCTGGAGACCAGCCTGCGCCACGACGAGGTCGCCGTCTCCGCGTGGTTCCCGGCCCTCGAGCCCGGTGAGGGTGTGGGCTTCGAGGAGATCGCGCGCCGGCACGGCGACTACGCGATGTGCGGGGTGGCCGCGGTCGTGCACGTCGACGGCGGTGCGGTCACCCGGGCGCGTGCCGGCTACGTCTCGGTCGGCGAGGTGCCGGTCGTCGTGGACCTGACGAGTGCCTTCGACGCGACGTCCGGCGATACGACTTCCGACGACGCGACGGACGACGCGTACCACAGGGCCGGCGAGCTGGCACTGGAGTCGCTCGACCCGGTCGCCGACCTGCACGCCACGGCGGCGTACCGCGCCCAGCTGGTGAGGGTGCTCACCGCACGCGTGCTGCGCGCGGCCCACCAGGACGCGCTCGAGCGCGTCGGCGGCGGCACCTCCGGGAGGGCCGGATGAGCGAGCAGCTGCACGAGGTCCGTCTCGTCGTCAACGGCGCTGCCCACGACCTGCGGGTGCCGGCCCGCCGGCTGCTCTCCGACGCGCTGCGGCACGACCTGCGGCTCACCGGCACCCACGTGGGCTGCGAGCACGGCGTGTGCGGCGCCTGCACGGTGCTGCTCGACGGGCGGCCGACGCGGTCCTGCCTGGTGCTCGCCGTCTCCGCGCACGGCGCCGAGGTCACCACGGTGGAGGGGCTCACCGAGGACGACGGGTCGCTCGGCCCGGTGCAGCAGGCGTTCGCGGAGTGCCACGGGCTGCAGTGCGGCTTCTGCACCCCGGGCTTCCTGACCACGATCACCGCAGGCCTGCGCGACAACCCGCACCCCTCGCGGGCGGAGGCCAAGGAGATGGTGGCCGGCAACCTGTGCCGCTGCACCGGCTACCAGAACATCGTCGCGGCCGTGGAGCGCGCCGCCGAGATCGCGGACCGGCAGACCGACCGCAACACGGGCGGGGGGAGCGGATGACCACCAAGCTCTTCGGCACCCCGGTGCAGCGGGTCGAGGACCAGCGGTTCCTGCGCGGCCTGGGCCGCTACGCCGACGACGTCGCCGTCGGCCCGGACACGCTGCACGCCGCGGTGCTGCGCTCGCCGCACGCCCACGCCCGCATCGTCGACATCGACGTCGGCGCCGTGCTCGACGTCGACGGCGTGCACGCGGTCTGGACCCACGAGGACCTGGTCGGTCCGATGGCCGAGCCGCTGCCCCTGCTGATCCCGCACCCGACGCTGACCCACGGCCGCACCCAGTACGCCCTGGCCCGCGACGAGGTCAACTACGTCGGCGAGGCGGTCGCGTTCGTCGTCGCCGAGGACCGCTACCTGGCCGAGGACGCCGTCGACCGGATCCGCGTCACCTGGGAGGTGCTCGAGCCGGTCGTCGGCCTCGACCAGGCGCGAGCCGCCACCCGGCTCGTCCACGACGACGTGCCCGGCAACGTCGGCGCGCGGATGGAGCAGCACAACGGCGACGCGCCCGCCGCCGTGGCCTCGGCGCCGCACCGGCTCGAGCTCGACCTGACCATCGAGCGCAGCGCGTCGACGCCGCTGGAGGGCCGGGGCACCGTGGCCCGCTGGGACCCCGACATCAACCGGCTGCAGGTGTGGAGCTCCACGCAGACCTCGACCGGCGTGCGGGCGGTCGTGGCCACCAAGCTGGGGCTCGACCTCGCGCAGGTCGACGTGATCACCCCCGACGTCGGCGGCGGCTTCGGGGTCAAGATCAACCACCCGTGGCCCGAGGAGCTGCTCGTGCCGCTCGCCGCGCGGACGCTCGGCCGGACGGTGAAGTTCACCGAGGACCGGCGCGAGCACTTCATCTCCTCCGCCCACGAGCGCGGACAGGTCCACCACGTCGAGGTGGGCTTCGACGACGAGGGCCGGCTGCTCGGCCTCGACGTGACGTTCTGGCACGACCACGGCGCGTACACGCCGTACGGCCTGATCGTGCCGATCATCACCTCGACCCAGCTGCTCGGTCCCTACAAGCCGAAGAGCTACCGGGTCACCTTCGAGTCGCTCTACACCAACACCGTCATGGTCACCCCCTACCGCGGTGCCGGCCGCCCGCAGGGGTGCTACGTGATGGAGCGGACGATGGACGCGATCGCGGCCCACCTCGGCAAGGACCGGACCGAGGTCCGCGCGGTCAACTTCATCCAGCCCGAGGAGTTCCCCTACGACCACGGACTGATCTTCCAGGACGGCCGCGAGCTGGAGTACGACTCCGGTGACTACCCGGGGCTGCTGACCAAGATCAAGGACCTGATCGCCTGGGAGGAGTTCCCCGCGTTCAAGGCGGAGATGGCCGCCCAGGGTCGGCGGGTCGGTCTCGGCCTCGCCTGCTACGTCGAGGGCACCGGCGTGGGCCCCTACGAAGGGGCGCACGTGCACGTCGAGACCTCGGGCAAGGTCAAGGTGGCCACCGGACTGACCACGCAGGGCCAGGGGCACGCCACGGTGCTCGCGCAGCTGGTCGCCGACGAGCTCGGCTGCCGGTTCGAGGACGTCGAGGTGGTCACCGGTGACACCCGTCGGATGCCCTACGCCGTGGGCACCTTCGCCTCGCGGACGGCGGTGATGAGCGGCTCGGCGGTGCACCTGGCCGCCCAGCGAGCGAAGGAGAAGGCGCTCCAGATCGCCAGCGAGGCGCTCGAGGTCGACCCGGCGGACCTGCAGATCGCCGACGGCGTGGTCTCGGTCAAGGGGGCGCCCGGCGCCTCGATCGACCTCGGCACGGTCTCGGTGCTGTCCAACCCGCTGCGCTACGCCTTCGACGAGGCGTCCAAGGCGGCCACCCAGTTCTCCGTGGGTGACCCGGGCAAGCCGCCGGTGCCCGAGGACGAGGAGCCGGGCCTCGAGGGCCGGGACTTCTACTCCCCGGAGCGGGCGACGTTCGCCGCCGGGATGCACGCCGTGATCGTGGAGACCGACCCGGAGACCGCGGAGATCACGATCCTGAAGTACGCCGTCGTCCACGACTGCGGCAACCTGATCAACCCGATGATCGTCGAGGGCCAGATCCACGGCGGCGTCGCGCAGGGCGTGGGTGGGGCGCTCTACGAGCGGATGGCCTACGACGAGAACGGGCAGCTGCAGAACGCCTCGTTCATGGACTTCCTGATGCCCTACGTCACCGAGGTCCCCGACACCATCGACATCGACCACCTCGAGACGCCCTCGCCGCTGAACCCGCTCGGCATCAAGGGTGCCGGCGAGGCCGGGGTGATCCCCTCGGCCGCGGTGTTCGCCGCCGCGATCGAGGACGCCGAGGGGATCGCGATCACCGCGATGCCGCTCTCGCCGTCCGACCTGTTCACCCTGCGCCAGCGGTCGGCCGAGCAGGGAGCCCAGGACCCGTCTGGAGACCACCCCGAGGAGACCCGATGAAGATCAGCGGCGAGTCCGTCCTGCACGCCCCGGTCGAGCGGGTCTGGGACGCCGTGCTCGACCCGACCGTGCTGGTGCGCACGATCCCGGGCTGCGAACGGCTCGAGTCGACGGGGGAGAACGCCTACTCGATGACGGTCACCGCCGGGGTTGCGGCGATCCGGGGCACCTACGCCGGCTCGTGCGTGCTCTCCGACCTCCACCCGCACGAGTCCCTGGTGATGAAGCTCGAGGGGTCCGGGGCACCGGGCACCATCGGGGCCGACGTACGCGTCGGCTTCCGGGACAGCGGCGACGGCACCACCACGTTGGCCTACGACGCCGACGCGGTGGTCGGCGGCATGGTCGGCGGCGTCGGGCAGCGGATGCTGACCAGCGTCTCGCGCCGGATGGCCGGGGAGTTCTTCGGCAACATCGACGCGGTGCTCACCGGCACCGCCGCGCCGCCCGCGGTGGAGGTCTCCCCGGCGCCCTCGGGCGACGGACAGGTCTTCACCGCACCCGCCGCCACCGGCGCGCCGAGCCAGGACTTCTACCGCGGGGTGGCCGTCGGTGCCGGGCTGGTGCTCCTGGGCGTCGCCGCGGGCGTCGTGCTCGGCCGTCGCCGGTGAGGTGGCGATGAGCGACCTGGGCGTCGACTCCACGGCGCGCGAGCAGGCGACCGCGGTCCGCGCCCGGACGATCTCCGCCCGTGAGCTGCTCGACCTGCACCTGGCGCGGATCGCGGAGCGCAACCCCGAGCTCAACGCGATCGTCTCGCTCGACGAGGAGCGCGCCCGGGCCGGCGCGGCGGCTGCCGACGAGGCGCTGGCGTCGGGTGCCGACGTCGGTCCCCTGCACGGATTGCCGCACGCCTTCAAGGACACCCACGCGGTGGCCGGCTGGCGCACGACGTACGGCTCACCGCTGTTCGCCGACCACGTGCCCGAGGCCGACGAGCTGCTGGTCGAGCGGGTACGCCGCGCCGGCGTGGTGGTGATCGGGAAGACCAACGTGCCCGAGTTCGCCGCCGGGTCGCACACGTTCAACCCCGTCTTCGGCACCACGCTGAACCCGGTCGACCCCACCCGGTCGGCCGGCGGGTCGAGCGGGGGAGCGGCGTGCGCCCTGGCCACCGGGATGGTCCCGCTGGCCGAGGGCTCGGACATGGGCGGCTCGCTGCGCAACCCGGCGTCGTTCTGCGGGGTGGTGGGGCTGCGGCCGTCGCTCGGCCGGGTGCCGGAGTGGCCGCTCTACAACCAGTGGGAGACCACCTCGGTGGGCGGCCCGATGGCCCGCAACGTCGACGACCTGGCGCTGCTGCTCTCGGTGCTCGCCGGCCCCGACCCGCGGGTGCCCCAGGCCCTGGGCGACCCGGGGGCGGCCTTCGCGCCACCGGTCACGGCGTCGCTCGCGGGGGTCCGGGTCGCGCTGTCCGTGGACCTCGGTGGTGCCTTCGAGGTGGATCACGACGTCGGGGCCGTGGTCGAGGCGTCGGCCTCGGTGTTCGCCGCCGGTGGCGCGTCGGTGGCGGCCGCGCACCCCGACCTGGCCGAGGCCGACGACACCTTCCGCACCCTGCGCGCCTGGCACCTGCACGCCAAGTACGCCGATCTGCTGGCCGCCCACCCTGGCTCGGTCAAGCAGTCGCTGGCCGACAACATCCGGGCCGGCGAGCCCCTCACCGGCGCCGACGTCGCCCGTGCGTACACCCAGCGCACGGCGCTCTCGGAGCGGATGCGGGCGTTCTTCCTCGACCACGACGTGCTGGTGCTGCCGGTCTCCCAGGTGCCGCCGTTCCCCGCCGACCAGGAGTTCCCCACCGAGATCAACGGCCGGCAGATGAAGACCTACCTGGACTGGATGCGGGCGGCGTACCTGATCACGGTCACCGGCTGCCCGGCGATCTCGGTGCCGGCGGGCCACACGCCGGACGGACTGCCGGTCGGCATCCAGGTCGTCGGGCCGCACGGCTCGGAGCGGCGGCTGCTGGAGATCGCCGCCGGCTTCGAGGAGGCGTACGCCGCCACCCGCACCTAGAGTCGTCGCGTGACCGAGCCACTCGTCCTCGACGACCTGGACCAGCGCGTCCTGGGCAGCCTGATGGAGAAGCAGACGACCGTCCCGGACACCTACCCGCTGACGGCGAACGCGCTCCGCTCCGCCTGCAACCAGACCAGCAGCCGGGAGCCGGTGCTCGACCTCGACCTCGACACGGTCGAGCGCACCGCACGGGCCCTCAAGGACCGGGGACTGCTGCGCATCGTGTGGGCGCCCACCGGTCGCCGGACGCTGAAGTACCACCAGATCCTCGACGAGCGGCTCGGGCTCGAGGCCGACGAGCGGGCCCTGCTCACGGTGCTGCTGCTCCGCGGCGAGCAGACCCCGGGCGAGCTGCGCGCCCGCACCGAGCGGCTGCACCGCTTCGCCGACCGCGACGACGTCGAGGAGTGCCTGCGCCGGATGGCGGCGCGCGAGCCCGAACCGCTCGTCCGCGAGCTCGAGCGCCGCCCCGGGCAGCACGACCAGCGGTGGGTCCACCTGCTCGGGCCCGGTGCCGCAGGAGGCCACCGCGATCCGGTGGCTGCGACACGGCGCGGCGCCTCGGGCGCGGTGCTGCGGGGACGGTCGACCGCGAGGCGGTGCTCGCCGGTGGTGCCGAGCAGCGCGACGCGAGGGTGCGGTCGGCGTACGACGCCGTGGCCACGGCGTACGCCGAGCACCTCGCCGACGAGCTGGCGGAGCTGCCCTTCGAGACCTGGCTGCTCGACCGCGTCGCGGCGCACGCGGCCGGCCGACCGGTGGTCGAGGTCGGGTCGGGCCCCGGGCACGTCACGGCGTACCTGGCCGGTGCGGGTGCCGCGGCGACAGGGATCGACCTGTCGCCGGTGATGGTGGCCGAGGCCCGGCGACGGTTCCCCCAGGGGAGGGTACGAGGTCGGCGACCTGCGGTCGCTGTCCGGTCCGGCCGACGGCGCGGGGTGGGCCGCGGTGCTCGCCTGGTACTCCCTGACCCACCTGGCGCCCTCCGAGCTGCCCGCCGCGGTCGCGGCCCTCGCCCGGCCGTTGGCGAGCGACGGCTGGCTCGTCCTCGGCCTGCACGTCGGTGCCGAGGTGCTGTCACCTCGACGAGTGGTTCGACCGGCAGGTCGACCTCGACGTCGTGCTGCACGAGCCGGCGTCCGTGGTCGGGCTCGTCGAGTCGGCCGGGACTCACCGACGTCGAGTGGTACCTCCGCGGTCCCGTCGCCGCGCGCGGTGAGCAGACCGAGCGGCTCTACGTCGTGAGTCGCCGGCCGAGCAAGGCACAGTGACGCTCCTCGCCGACCCTCCGTCAGCGGTCCGGACGAGGGGCCCGCACGGGTCGGAGCGGCGGCTGCTGGAGGTCGCGGCGGCCTCCAGGGCATCTAGCCCACACGCCGCGACCCGCTTGCGAGACCTTCCTGCGGGCGCGCGCCCCGCAATAGCCTGCTGGAGAGCCGGCAGCGTCGCCGGTCCCTAGGAGAGGTCCGGTCTCATCATGCTCACGGTCGACGAGTCCATCGTCATCAACAAGCCGCGCCAGGAGGTGTGGGAGTTCATGTCCGACCCGGACAACATCCCGGTCTACAACAGCAACATCGTCGAGTACGAGCTGGTCTCCGGGGAGAAGTTCGAGCAGGGCCGGAAGTGCCGCGGGGTGGTCAAGGTGGCCGGCAGACGCCTCGAGCTGACCGACGAGCTCGTGGAGGTGGAGCCCGGACACCGCAACAGGATCGTCTCCGAGGACGCCACCATCCCCTACGCACTCACCGTCACCTACGAGGACGAAGGGGACGGCACCCGGGTCAGCTGGCACCAGGAGAGCGAGTCGCTCAAGGGGGTCTTCAAGTTCGCCGACCCGGTCGTGATGAAGCTCTATGCCCGGGACGTGCGCTCCAACCTGGAGAAGGCCAAGACGATCCTGGAGTCCTGACCACCCGACACCCGGCTCCGTAGGCTGGCCCGGTGAGCGAGCCTCCGGAGACCACCGAGGACGGGCGGTACCTCGTCATCGACGGCCGCCGGTGGCGGGCCACCGACCCCGCCATCCCGCAGGCGCGCCGCGAGGAGCTCACCCGGGTGCTGATGGCGTGGCGCCGCGAGGTGCGCCGCACCAGGGGCACCGAGGAGGAGGCCGCGAGCCGGGCCGGGGTGCAGGCCGCGAAGGTGGCGCTGGGGGAGCGTGGCACCCCGTGGTGGGAGCAGACCGACGACGAACGACGGGCGCGGTGGAGCGCCGAGGTGCCGGTCCCGACGCCGGGGAAGTGAGCCCCTCAGGGCACTGAGATCCGGGTCCGGAAAACTCTTTCCACGGGTCTCGCATACTGAGCAAAACCGCAGGTCAGAGCGGGTGGCCTGTCAGTGCTCGGTGCTTGAATTAACCCATGAGCAGCAGCCGGCACGAGGACCACCAGCAGCACCCGGTGGCCGAGTTCGCGCGCCGGCTCACCGGTCGTCTCGACGGACTGGCCGGGAGTGCCGCTGCTGTCGATGAGCCCCGAAGACAAGCGGACTGCGTTGGTGGAGCTGGCTCGTGGTGAGGCGCAGCTCGCTGCGTTGAAGCTGCGTCTGCTGGCCGATGCCGAGCAGACCGAGGCGACCGTGCACACCGGCGCCCCGACCGCGGCGGACTGGGTCGCGGTGGAGACCCGGCAGGTGCGCCGCGACGCCCGCTCGGACCTGCGCCACGCCCAACGCCTGGAGCACCACGACGTCCTGTCGGCCGCCATGGCCTGCGGTGCAGGTGAACCTCGCGCAGTCCCGCGCGATCGTCGCGGCGCTGGACCGGCTGCCCCGCACCGGCACGTACGCCGTGACCGCGGAGCAGCGCCTGGCGGCGGAGAACCATCTGGTCGAGCTGGCCGCGCACCACGACGCCAAGGAGCTGCGCATCCTCGGCAGGCGCGTCTTCGAGGTCATCGCCCCCGACGTGGCCGAGCAGTTCGAAGGCCGCGCGCTGGAGCGCGAGGAGGCCCAGGCCCTGCGCCGCACCACGTTGAGCATGTGGGAGGACGACGAGGGCACCTGCCACGGACGGTTCCGCATCCCCGCGTTGCACGGGCAGATGCTGACCAAGATGATCCTCGCCCTGGCCTCACCCAGCCGCCCCCGCTGGTCGAGCCCGTCGCAACCCCCCTCGACACCCCCCACCGGCGACGCCGAAGGCAGCGTCCCCATGGACCGGGACTCCGGCATCGACCCCGACCTGCCCACCCCGGTGCGCCACGGCATCGCCCTGACCCAGCTGCTTGAGTCCATCGGTGCCGATGACCTGCCGAAGACCGGCGGCTGCGGCGCCACCGTCGTGGTCACCATGCGCCTGGACCAGCTCCTCGCCGACCTCGAGACCGCCGGGGTCTGCACCCTGGACACCGGCGCCCGCATCTCCGCGGCCGAGGCCCGACGGCTCGCCTGCCGCGCCGGGATCATCCCCATGGTCCTCGGCGGGCGCAGCCAACCCCTCGACGTCGGCCGCCGACGCCGCCTGCACACCGAAGCCATGCGATTGGCGATGA
This sequence comes from uncultured Actinomycetota bacterium, assembly GCA_963815595.1. GTDB lineage: Bacteria > Actinomycetota > Actinomycetes > Propionibacteriales > Nocardioidaceae > Marmoricola. The sequence goes on from CAWFHA010000003.1 coordinate 107,870, forward strand.
CGGTCCGCGACGGCGGCTGCACCACCCGCGGCTGCCAGGCAGCGCCCGGCATGTGCCACGCCCACCACGACCACCCCTGGGCCAAGAGCGGCAGGACAAACGTCGAGTCAGGCCGGTTGCTGTGCCCGCACCACCACCGCCGGGTCCACGACCCCACCTACGACACCCGCCACCACCCCGACGGCACCCTCACCTTCCACCGACGCGAGTGACGAGTCGCTGTGCGATGGCACCGCGGCCGATCGCTCGAGATCCAGACAAGTCTGGAAGGTCATTCCGCGTGCCGGCCCGCGTCAGAGGCCGGAGCTGCGGATGGTTGATCCGGGGCAGTGCCACCCATCGTGACTAGACCGCATTGGCGCGCCTGACGCGCTCCGGGCACACTGATGCCGGAAAATCGCCATCTTGAGCATTGCTGCCCCTGCGGCAACAGAAGGGCAGCGTTGTCGTGCGACGTTCACGTCTTTCCTATTTCATGGCTGGAGTCTTGGCGGCGACGGTCCTGGTAGCAGTACCTGCAACAGCGGTCGTCATTACTGCCGTGGATCCGAGCCCAACACTTATGACGGGGCGTCCCCGTCACTGAATGTCTTGCCTGCGCAGTTCGTTCTCGGGGGCAGCCTCGACGCCGCAGTGGACCCGGCCGTCGACCATTGCTTCGCCCCAAACCGAAGCATTCCCCTCGAAATGAGGTGGACCGGCAGCGACAGCACCTCGCGCATTTCGGGCTACGACGTCTGGTCGAGCAGATACCCAGAAGGTGGCGTCGCCAACGAGCAGGTGCACGGCACGTCGGCTACCTCATACCGATTTTTGGGCGCTAACAACAACGCTGAGTGTGGCGGTGGTGACGGCAACAGCGACGGGAACTACTGGGTGGTTGCCCGAGACAACCGTGGAAACGCGGCCATGTCGAGCACCGGCATCTCTCAATGGGTTGACGTCTGGCAAGAAGACGGATCGACGCTCGAAGCGCACTCGGGCCCTCTGGTGCTCCTGTCGCGAACCGGTACCTGGAACACGGCCAACTGCACGTGCTTCAACTGGGGCAAGACGCTGTACTCGACGGCCGCCGGTGCTTCGCTCACCTACAGGGTCACAACGCAGCGTCCTGGGCAAACCGTCGCGCTGGCTGTCGAGAAGAACAGCAACCGCGGTGTCATCTATGTCAGTGTCGACGGCGGCACCTCCAGCGCCGTCAACACGTACGCGGCGGCCCCGACTCACCGCGTTGTCGTCTGGCAGAAGGTCCTCACGCCAGGAACTCACACCATCAAGGTGACCAACGCTGGCACCACTGGCCGTTCCCGCGTTGACATCGACTCCGTCCTGCTCACCTTGCAACCAACCGGGGTAACGCCAAGGCTCGCTGTCGATGAGCGGGTCTACGTCGGCCCGCAAGTCCAGCGCCGGAACACCGACTAGTGGAAGGCACATTTCCCTCGGGTTCCACGTTCGCGGCGGGCGCCCGGTCCGGCCTAGACCTCTACCTTTTACGGAATCAGACGTTCCAGCATAATTCGACCGCCGAGGAGGCGCGAGTCCAAAGGCTCCCTTGCACTTCATGCAGCGTCTGGTCTCCCATGCACAACCCTCGCCATTAAGGTCCTCCTGCCAATTTCCGTAGGATCAGTCAGAATCAAGTGGAGGTTCATGCCAGTGAGTTTCGAAATATTCAAACGGAACAATGGACACTTCAGTGACGACGTGTGGTCGCTGAATGGTGCACGCGTGCAGGTGAGGCACCAGGCATTCGACAGCGAGCTGGAGGTGCAGTTCGAACTCGGTAGCGCAATTGTTGGCCCAACCCGAGTCGACTGCCTGCACCTGTGCGCGATTGTCGTCAACGAGGGCGCGAGCGCGGATGAGGAAGAGGTGGCCGAATTGCTGGATCGCGCGCTGGAATCCTGGGGCGGTACCGCATCCAGTGGTTACGCTGGCTCTCCGTTCCAGATAGGCACTATGCGGCGGGCCGCTTTCTACCTGGTCCCGCTGGCGAATGTGCTGGGGCGCGCTCTCTCTGCGGAAGATCTTCCCGAAGTGGTTCGCAGAGCGCTCGAAGGCGCCGAGTACTCGCTGCGCCCACCCATCGTGACCTACGAGGCCATGGTGACATTCCATGCTCCGGCGGGGCTTGATCGCCCGGCGCTCATCGAAGAGTTGCTGGGAGATGTTGAGTCGTCATCGTTTGAGGAGGTGGACAGGCAGGTTGGCGAGATCCGTCTTGCCAGTCCCGCGGAAAACTGAGCACGAATCGTGCAGCAGGCTGCAGTTGACACGTTCTCACCCAGGACCCCGAATCCGCGGTGTCGGATAGTGGACTGCGAGTGCAGTGCGTCAGGTCGTTCCCGGACCCGGATAATCGGGGCCGTGAACGATCCGTCCTACGAGGTGGTACCGGCCAACGAGGCGGACTGGGCCGACCTGGCGGCGGTGTTCGGGGTTCGCGGACCGGCCGCGCGTTGCTGGTGCCAGCGCTACAAGCTCGCCCCAGGTGAGGCCTTCGAATCCTGTCCACCGGAGGCCCGCGCGGAGCGGTTGCGCGAGCAGACCGACGCGGGCCATCCGGGGTCTGATGCCACGAGCGGCCTGGTTGCCTACGCGGACGGTGAGCCTGTGGGTTGGTGCGCCGTCGAGCCGCGGACGGCCTATCAAGGACTGGTGCGCAACGCCAGCATGGCGGCGTGGACCGGACGCGAGGAGGACCGCGCGGATGCCAGTGTCTGGGCGGTCACGTGCGTGCTGGTGAGGGCCGGCCACCGACGACGCGGAGTCAGCCGCGCGCTGGTGCGGGCCGCGGTGGTGCACGCCCGGGAGGCCGGAGCGCGGGTGCTGGAGGGATACCCGATGGTCACCGGCTCGGCTCTCAACGAGGAGCTGCATCCCGGGGTGCTGAGCGCCTTCCTGGGCGCGGGCTTCGTCGAAGTACACCGGCCGTCAGCTCGGCGGGCAGTCGTAGCGATCCAGCTCTGACCGCCCTTCGCTGACGGTCGGCACAGCCGTCCCCTCGGACCGTGGTGGGACCTGTCGACGCACGACGATGGTGCCGAGAGCATCTCCGGGAATCGCGCGCGAGCGCGCGTCCCGGCCACAAGTCCCGTACCGGTCGCGCTCCGCAACCACAGTGGCGATGCGGGGTGACTGAACCTGCGGCTCCTCGGGCGACGCAGGGGAAGTTCAGGCTGGGTCGTCGCGGGCGGTGCAGCGAATCAACTCGGCCACTACGTGGATCACCGGTGAACGGGCATGCTAGGGCTCACTCACGATCCCAGGGAGGGACCATGGCCAAGGGCGAAGACGAAGTCCAGCGGGAAGTCGAAGCCCGTCGCGAAGGAGAAGTCGTCCAAGAAGCAGAAGTCCGTCGTCAAGGCCAAGGCCGCCGAGGTGGACAAGCGGATCAGGAAGCTCGAGGTTCGGCTCGAAGAATCGGTCGCGGTCGCGGAGTCGGCTGCGAAGCAGATGCAGAAGGCGGCCAAGCGGTTGGCGAAGAAGGCACAGCAGGTCGCCGAGCTGCCGGGCAGGATCGCCCACGACGTACTCCCGTCCGAAGACGCTGCTGAGAGGTCGAACACAGCCGCGAAGCCAACCAGGACGTCACCGGCTCGCACGTCGACCTCCGAGGCCTCGACGAAGGCCAAGCCGGCCCCGACGCCGTCGCCGAAGTCGCCTACCAGCAAGTCGGCGGCCAAGCAGGTCCCTGCCACGACACGGAAGACGACCAAGAAGTCGGCTTCGAAGTCGGCCACCACGGCGAAATCGTCCGCCACGCCCTCGGCGTCCAGCCCGACCGCAACGTCGGCAAGTACGTCATCGGGCGATCTGTCGTCCAAGACCCGTCAGGAGCTGCTGGTGCTCGCACGCTCTCGCGACGTCACCGGCCGCAACGCGATGACCAAGGCGGAGCTGATCGCCGAACTCAGCTGACTGAGAGGCTGCCTATCGTGTGGAAGGACGCCCGGTCCTGCGTCACGACGTGCCGATGAGTTCGAGAACGGAGTGGACATGTCAGAGGGCCGCACCAGCACCAGCGATCCCGGGCCCGAGTTCGACGGCGTCAAGATCGGCCGTCCGGCGGCCGGCGGACTGATCGACGCTGGCTACACGTCACTCGCGGACCTGCCGGAAGATCTGGCAGATCTCCGCGACCTGCACGGTGTTGGTCCACGAGCGATCGGCCTGTTGCAGGAGGCACGCGGTCGATAGCGGGCTGCCTCGGCGGGCATCCGACGAGACCACGACCAACGTCACCCCCGGACGGCTGCTCTGTCCCTGGGTTTGAGCTCGTCGACACCATCACGGCCGTGTCCCCGAGCCGACCCGACCCGACACCCGACACCCGACACCACACCGACGGCACCATCACCGTCCACCGCAGCGAGCTCCTGAGGTGCTTCAGCACGTGCGGGGGCGCGTGGCCGAGCTCGCCCGGGAGGGCATCGAGGCGGTCAACGAGTGAGTCCGCCCCCCACATCGTCCGCTGCCGGACGGCGGACCGGCCCCAGGTCTGCCACGGCTCGCTCGCAGCACCTGGCAACGATCGCGCGGACTTCGCTGCGTGCGCAGCGGCCGGGTCCGACGTCGACGCTGCGCCACCTGGGACGTCGCGTCAAGCGGGCATGTGAAGGGGCGCGCCGGACGGGGCTGCTTGCTCCACGACTGTCACGAAGGTCGAGGTCATGGCACGCAGCAGGGCGCCGTATCCCACGCCGAAGGTGAGCTCGTCGCCGACGACGGCTGCGTGATCGCCGAGGTCGACCACCAGGTGGTCGCTGCTCGCACCCAGCACGGCGACGCCTTCCGGCGCGACCAGCCCGGCCGGCTCCACGTCCTGACGCCCGACGGCGAGGATGCCCTGCCGGACCAGTACACCCTTGCGTACGGATGGCAGACCGAAGGCTGTCTGGGCGAGGGCACCCCAGGGGACGGCCGGTTTGGTGCGCACCTCGACCAGCTCGGCGACCAGGGACATCGCGTCAGTGCGCAGGCCGGCCACGGGATGGCGGGACAGGGGGTCGAGCCCCAGCAGGATGGCCTCGCCGAGACGCAGCTCGTCGATCCGGCCGGTGTCGGCCGAGTTCAGCGCCCAGCCCAGGTTGGCGGAGTTGCCGCCGGAGACCACGGACAGGGGCGCTTCGACGGCCTCCTCGACCTCGTCGGCGAGGACGGAGAGCAGGTGCATGTTGGTCTCGTCGGGCACCACGCCGCTCTGACAGGCCAGGTTGGTGCCGATGCCGGCGAGCTCCAGGCCCTGCAGGTCGCGGACGACGAGTGCGAGCGGCACGAGGTCGGCCGGCAGCACCCCCTCCCGAAGATCACCGAGCTCGACCATCAGCACGACAGCGTGTGTCGTACCCAGTCGAGCCGCGGCTCGGGAGAGGGCCTCGAGCACCGATCTCTCGGTGTTCAAGCTCATCGACGCATGTCGTACGACAGCGTCGACCTGACTGATCATGGGGAGGCGAATCAGCGTGCGCGGGGCGGGTACGCCGGCGATCTCCAGCCGCTCCAGGTTCTCCACCCGCGAGTCGCCCAGCGCACTCGCGCCTCCACGCACCATGGCGGCGCCGATGCCCGGCGACCCGAGCGCGGCCTTCGTCACGCCCGTGACCCGGATGCCCCGGCGGGCGAGACGGTCCACCAGCGTCCGGGTGTTGGTCTCGACCGCTTCGAGATCGACCTCGAGGCGGGGTGCGTCGCTCATCGCGTGGACGTGACGCGCGTGCTCCTGAGCGCTGGGAAGGCGTCGAGGACCATGGCGACCAGCTGGTCGAGCGGGCGCGTCAGCGGGTCCGTGGCAGGCAGCCCGAGGTCGAGCTCGATCTCGTCGATCGCCCGGCCGATCGCGGCGTCTCCGTCCATGCCCTCGTGGTTGACGGTGATGCCGATGACCCGGGTCTCGGCGAAGCTCTCGATGAGGGCGACCTCGCTGGCGACGCTCGGCATCGCCACCATCGGGAAGTCGCCGAGCACGCGCCGTTCGGGTGCGTGCTGGACGATGACGCCCGCCGGTCGGCTGCCTCGCAGGATGTGGGCCGAGGTCAGGTACGCCGGGTGGCTCAACGCGCCTTGCCCCTCGACGACGATCACGTCCGGGTCCTCGCCCTCGAACGCTGCGACGACCTGGGCCTCCACCTCGCCGGAGCAGAACTGGGGGACGAGGGCGTCCAGCGCGACGCCGTACCTGCCGCCCTGCATGATCGTGGTCTGGCCGGTGCCGACGAGCACGGCCCGGACACCGTGCTCGTTGAGCGCGCGGACGAGCAGGGTGGCGGTGGTGCGCTTGCCGATGGACCCGTCGGTGCCGAGGACCGCGATGCGCGGACAGGTGACCTCGGCGATGCGACCCGAGAACAGGCGGAGGTCCTTCTTCTCCCGAGGGCGACGAACGTCGGTGATGGTCACGTCGTGCAGGAGGGCCGCCGCCACGAACTCGGCGTCGTCGTTGAGGAACTCGTGGAGGCCGTTGACCACGTGCATGCCCTGTGCGATGCCGTCGAGCAGGACCACCCGTTGGTCGGCAGAGAGCAGCCCGTCGGCCGGTGCCAGCCCGCAGATGAGGTAGTCCGGCACGTGGCCCGCGTGCGCGACGGCCTCGGCCAGGTTCGCCAGCACCGGGATGCCGTTGGGGACGCCGTCGAGGAACTCCCCGGCGTCGGCACCGGCGGCGTTGCTGTCGACGACGCTGATGACGTCGTACTTCTCGGAGTGCCGGACCAGCCCATTGGCGGTCTTGCCGTCCTGCTCGCCGAATTGGCCCTCGCAGTAGATGACGGCCGTGCTGCCGACGGGGAACGACGCGGACGGTGCGGGGACAGGCGACGGTACGGGCAATGCTGCTCCTCTGAAAGGCTCAGAGGAGGCGACGGGATCGTCACCGGACGAGTGGCCGGCAGAGAACGAGGCGTCCGCCCTGAGGGCCCGGCAGGTGTGCCGGGGGGTTGTCCCGACACTAGCAGTGGCCTCTCCGGGACAGCGGCGACGCGACTCGGTGGACCTCCTAGGCTGGTGCGGTGAGCGATTCGCCGGAGGTCACCCCCGACGGGCGGTACATCGTCATCGACGGGCGCCGGTGGCGGGCCACCGACCCCGAGATCCCGGAAGCGCGCCGGGACGAGCTCACCCGAGCGCTGATGGCGTGGCGGCGGGAGGTGCGGCGCACCCGCGGCACCGAGCAGGAGGCCGCCAGCCGGGCCGGGGTGCAGGCCGCGAAGGTCGCCCTCGGCGAGCGCGGCACCCCGTGGTGGGAGCAGTCGGAGGAGGAGCGGCAGGCCAGGTGGACGGCCGAGGTGCCGGTCCCGGAGTCCGGGGGCTGAGCCTGCGGGGTCCGGCCCCCGGCGCGCCGAGCGGGCAATCGGTGTACGCCGTGGGTGCGCCGAGCGGGCACTGCGTGTACGCCGCGGTGCGCCGAGCGGGCAATCGGTGTACGCCGTGGTGCGCCGAGCGGGCACTGCGTGTACGCGGTGGTGCGCCGAGCGGGCATTCCGTGTACGCGGTGGTGCGCCGAGCGGGCAATCCGTGCACGTCGTGGCGCGCCGAGCGGGCACTGCGTGAACGCCGTGGTGCGCCGAGCGGGCACTGCGTGTGGGGGTGGTGCGCCGAGCGGACACTGCGTGTACGCGGTGGTGCGCCGAGCGGGCAATCCGTTTACGCCAACGCCGGTCGAGCAGCGCTTGTCCTGAGCTGACTCGAAGGGAGCGATCAGTCGAGACCCCGTACGCCGAAAGGCGACCGCAACTCACGCTGGTTGAGCCTGTCGAAACCACTCCAGAGCAGGGCACCACGCGCCCAGGCCGGGCGGTCGAAGATTTCTTCTCCCGGGTCTCGCATGCTGAGCGAAACCGCAGGTCAGAGGGGGTTTCCTGTCAGTGGTCGGTGCTTGAATTCATCCATGAGCAGCAGTCGGGACGAGGGTCGCCAGCAGCACCCGGTGACCGACTGCGCCCGCCGGATCGGCGAGGACCTCGACGGTCTCGCGGAGGTCCCGCTGCTGTCGATGCCGCCCGAGGAGACGCGGCAGGTGCTGGTCGAACTGGCACGTCACGAGGCCCGGCTCTCGGCGCTGCGGCTGCGGCTGCTGGCCCACGCCGAGCAGACCGAGGCCACCGTCACCTCGGGTGCGCCGACGGCGGCGGACTGGGTGGCCGTGGAGACCCGGCAGGTACGCCGCGACGCCCGCTCGGACCTGCGCCACGCCCAACGTCTGGCGCACCACGACGTCCTGTCCGCCGCGATGACACGCGGGCAGGTCAACGTGGCGCAGTCGCGGGCGATCGTGGCCGCGCTGGACCGGCTGCCCCGCACCGGGGTCTACGCGGTGACCGCCGAACAGAGGCTGGCAGCCGAGCAGCATCTGGTGGGGCTGGCGGCGCACCACGACGCCAAGGAGCTGCGCATCCTGGGCCGCCGGGTCTTCGAGGTCATCGCCCCCGAGGTCGCCGACCAGTTCGAGGGCAAAGCTCTCGAGCGCGAGGAAGCCCAGGCGCTGCGCCGCACCACCTTGAGTCTGTGGGAGGACGACGAGGGCACCTGCCACGGCCGGTTCCGGATCCCCTCCCTGCACGGGCAGATGCTGACCAAGATGATCCTCGCCCTGGCCTCACCCAGCCGGACCAGCACGCAGCGGGCTGCCGACGGGCACGGTGACGATGGACCGCGACTCAGGCATCGACCCCGACCTGCCCACCCCGGTCCGCCATGGCATCGCGCTCACCCAGCTGCTCGAATCCGTCAGTGCCAAGGACCTGCCCAGGACCGGCGGCTGCGGGGCCACCGTGGTGGTCACCATGACCCTCGACCAGCTCCTCGCCGACCTCGAGACCGCCGGGGTGTGCACCCTGGACACCGGCGGCCGCATCTCCGCCACCGAAGCACGCCGGCTGGCCTGCCGCGCCGGCATCATCCCGATGGTGCTCGGTGGGCGCAGCCAGGTCCTCGACGTCGGCCGCCAACGCCGCCTGCACACCGAAGCCATGCGCCTGGCCATGGCCGTCCGAGACGGCGGCTGCACCACCCAGGGTTGCCAAACCGCACCGGGCATGTGCCACGCCCACCACGACACCCCCTGGTCCCGCGGCGGCAAGACCAACGTCCAGACAGGCCGGCTGCTGTGCCCGCACCATCACCGCCGGGTGCACGACCCGACCTACGACACCCGCCACCACCCCGACGGCACCATCACCTTCCACCGCCGGGAATAAGCAGTCAGCCGGGTCGTGCGTCCATGCGGGAAGGCCCGTCGACCCGTGAAGCCCGCGCTCACCCCGCGCCACCTCGCTCGTGCCCTCAGGTCGTCGCGACGTACACCGTCGCCGTCGACTCACCCCGCGTCAGCGGGTTGGGGAAGGTGATCACGCGGGCGTTCGCCGTGGCGAACACCTCGTCGAGCGCTGCCTGGAAGTCCGTGTCCGGGGGGTCGTCGGACCACAGCGCGAACACTCCGTGCGGGGTGAGGTGCTGGCGGAGCTCGCGCAGCCCGTCGACGGTGTAGAACGCCGCGTGGCTGGGGTGGAGCACGTGGCGCGGCGTGTGGTCGATGTCGAGCAGGATCGCGTCGAACCGGTCCGGGACCCCGGCGTCGAAGGCCTCGTCCCCGCGCACCAGCGCAAAGAAGTCGCCCTCGACCAGGCGGGTGCGGTCGTCGGCGTTGAGGACGGCGGCGTCGGGGAGCAGGCCCTCCCGGTGCCAGCGGATCACCGCCCCGAGTGCGTCCACGACGGTCAGGGTGCGCACGCGGTCGTCGTCCAGGGCGGTGACCGCGGTGTAGCCGAGGCCGAGACCGCCGACGAGCACGTCGAGGTCCGCACCCGGGGTGGCGGCCAGGCCGATGCTGGCCAAGGCCCGCTCGGCCACCGTGAAGAGGCTCGACATCAAGAACTCGTCGTCGAGCTTCACCTCGTAGAGCTCGACCTCGAGCTGCGGGTCCACGCGACGCCGCAGCGTGATCAGGCCCAGCCGGGTCTCCTCGGCGGCGAGCTCCTCGAACCGTCTGCTGATGGGGTGCCTCTCGCCCGACCCCGGCCGACCGCGCGGGGTGCTGCCACGACCCTAGGTCACGAGGACGTGGCCCGACGCGGCGAACGCCGCCCGGCCAGCGGTCCTGACGAGTGCTACCCGCCGAACTGCTCGTCCACGGCGTCGGCGAACGCCGCCATCGACGGGAACTCCAGGTCATAGCTCCACTCCTCGTCCGGCTCCGGGGTGGCGCCCCAGCCCGGACGGTCGTGCCGCCGGTTGATCCAGACCGAGCGCAGCCCACGCTGCCGGGCCTGCACGTGGTCATGGAAAAGGCTCTGCGCGACGTGCAGCGCCTCCGCGGTGCCCACCCCCCACTCGTCCAGCGTCCGCTCCAGCTCGCGGAAGTGAGGGTCCGCGGGCTTGTAGGCACCGACGTCCTCGGCGGTGATCACCGCCGCGTACTCCCCGCCCAGCCGCCGGTTGCTCGCGGCGAACCCGTCGCGGTGCACGTTGGAGAGGATCACCAGGCGGTAGTGGCGTGCCAACCGGGCCAGAGCGTCACGGGCGTCGGGGAACGCCGGCCAGTCCGGCACCGAGCCGCCGAGCCGGCCGGCCCAGGTGTCGTCGACGGGTCGTTCGAGCTCGCGACCCAGTCGCCGGAACGCCTCGGCCAGGACGTCGGGGTAGAGCGATCCGGGGTGCTCGCGCTCGACGGCCGCCTCGTGAGCGGCGTACGTCGTCAGCAGCTCCTCGTCGCTCGCAGCGAGACCCACGTGGTCGGCCCACGGGCGCAGCACGGCGGCGATGCCCGCCTCCCAGTCGATCAGCGTGCCGTAGCAGTCGAAGCTCAGCACCCGGAAGTCGGTGAGGTCCATCGCGTCCCCTCTCTCCGCTGGGCTCCGCGCCCGGCCCTTGTCCAGCCTAGGAGGAGACCTCGGCAGCCTCCGGCACCGTCTTGCGGCTCGGCCCACCGGGGACCGCGAGGCTGACCGCCACCAGTGTCACCAGGGTGAGCGGCAGGGAGACGATGATCGCGTTGACGTCGAAGGGGCGTCCGAGCTGCTCCCAGGTGACCGTCACCACCGTGGCCACGACCATCGAGGAGATCGCGCCCCACTTGCTGGCCCGGCTCCAGAAGAAGATGGCCAGCACCGGCGGTGCGATCGCCACGCCGTAGACGGTGTAGGAGTACATCTGCAGCTCGAGCACCGTGGGGAAGAAGCGCCCCAGGACGTAGGCGACGGCGCCGATGCCGAGGATCGCGAGCCGGTGCACCTTCAGCCGCTGGGAGTCGCCCATCTGGACGCCGAACATCCGCTGCACCGCGTCGTAGACCACGTTGCCGGCACCCGAGAGCAGGAACGACGACCCGGTGGTGACGATGAACGCCAGCGCTCCGGCGAGCAGCAGGCCGCCCATGATCGTCGGCAGGTAGCCCTCGGAGGCCAGCGACAGGATCGCGCTGTCCGGGGAGATGTCCGGCAGCAGGATGACCGCGGCCGAGCCGAGCAGCGCCACCGGCACGGTGACCAGGAAGCTGGTCAGGAAGAACCCCGCCGTGGCCGTCCGGGCCTCGTTCTCGTCACGGGCGGCGCCGAGCCGCTGGTACATGTTCTGGTCGGCCAGGATCAGCATGAACAGCGGCAGGAAGAAGCCCAGCAGCTGCAGCGGGGAGAGGCCTCCGCTGAGGGAGGTGGAGGCCTCCGGCAGCTGGGACCAGTAGTCCCCCATGCCGCCGATGTCGCTGCCCAGCACCAGCGGCAGCGCGATCGCGAGGCCCAGGACGATCACCAGCGCGGAGAGGAAGTCCGTCCACGCCACCGATTTCAGCCCGCCCCCGACGGCCAGGAAGGTGACCAGCACCGTGACGACCACGGCGCCCTGGGACGGCGAGAGCGGCGTGATCACGCTGAGGATCCGGCCGCCCCCGGTGAACTGGTAGGCGACGATCCCGGTGTAGGCGAGGATCGTGATCACCGCGGCGATCAGCCGGACGGTGACGCCGTAGCGGCTCTCGAGCAGCTCGGGCACCGTGTACGTCGACTGCCGGCGGATCCGCTTGGCCACGAAGTAGAGCACGATGATGCCGACCGGGGTCCCGGCCATGAAGAAGATCGAGGCCAGCGGGCCGTAGGTGTAGGCGAAGCTCGCGCCGCCGATGATCGTGCCGGAGCCCACCCAGGTGGCGAGCAGGGTGCCGATCATGACCGGGCGCGGCAGGTTGCGGCTGGCGAAGACGAAGTCGTCCCCGGTCGCGACCTGCTTGGAACGGCTGAACCACAGCCCCACCCCGACCATCACGGCCAGGTAGAGGACGAGGATCGTCACATGGGTTGTCTGCACGGGGGAGTCCCAACTGAGTCGGCGGCGCCGGGGACGAGCCCGGCCTCGAGCCGACCATGAAACCGTACGGATCCGTATAGTGCAACGGTTGTTGCATAAGCGTGACTGCTCGGTCAGTCCCCGTCGGGGAACAGGCCGAACCGGGTCCAGAGCGCCTCGGCACGGTCGCTGGCGCTGCGGGCGCGCTCCTCGTCCAGCGCGACCAGGCTGGCCAGGACGGCGTGGACCACGGTCACCGGGGCGGTCAGCGACGGGAACATGCTGGCGCCCTCGCTGGGGACCAGGACCAGCTCGTCGGCGAGCTCGAGCACGTCTCCGGAGGTGTGGTCGGTGACGAGCACGACCCGTACGCCGAGGTCGGCGGCCACGCGGGCGGCGTTCATGATCTCCGTGGGGGAGCGCCACAGTCGGAAGACGACCAGGCAGTCGCCCTCGCGGAGCCGGGAGACGGCGTTGAGCAGCGCCGTACCGCCCTCGCGCTGCAGACGGACGTCGTAGCCGATGGTCGAGGCGATGTGCGCCAGCTGCAGCCCCGGGGCGGCGAAGCTGCCGGAGCCGAGCACCACGGTCGTGCCCGCGTCGTGGATGAGCCGGGCCACGCTCTCGACCTGCTCGGGGTCGAGCATCTGCGAGAGCGACTGCAGGTTGCGCAGGTCGCTGCGGACGGAGGCCCAGGCCGGCGACTCCGCGCCGGCAGCGTGCTCGCTGAGCACCTCGGAGGCGGACAGGCTGGACAGGTAGCGGGACCTGGCCTCCCCCCGCAGCGCCGGCCAGCCGCTGAAGCCGAGCAGCTGCGCCGCGCGCACCACGGTCGCCACGTTGACCCCGGCCAGGGCGGCGGCCTCGGACGTGCTGGCGTAGGACATCTGGTCGGCGTGGGAGGAGAGCGCACGCAGCACCTTCAGTGCGCCCTGGCTGGGATCCACGCCCTGGAGGCGCTGTCGTAGCCAGTCCGAGAGTCCGGGCTCACGTGTCACGGTCACCTCAGCATTCTGCAACAGATGTTGCAACACTCGCCAGAGGTGCGGCAGGATCGCCGTTCCAGCAACGAGCAGAAGAGGTGAGGGCATGACCGCGGACGTCCTGGTGCTGCGCAACGGCCTGATCTGCGACGTGGAGTCGCAGGAGGTCCTGACCGGTCACGACGTCGTGGTCGCCGAGGGCCGCATCCAGGCGGTGGGGCAGGGGGCCGCCGTACCCTCCGGTGCGGTCGAGGTCGACCTCGAGGGTCGCCACGTCACCCCCGGACTGATCGACGCGCACGTCCACGTCACCGCGGGCAGCGCCGACCTGGGCCGGCAGGCGGAGGACTCGCCGTACTACGTGGCCGCCCAGACCTCGGCGCACCTGCGGGCGATGCTGCACCGCGGGTTCACCACCGTCCGCGACGTGGGCGGTGCCGACTTCGGGATCGCCCGAGCAGTGCGGGACGGCCTCTGGGCCGGGCCGAAGGTGTTCTTCGGCGGCAAGGCCCTCTCGCCCACCGGCGGTCACGCAGACCTGCGCGGCCCGGGCCGTCAGGTGCTCGACGACCACGTCTGCTGCGCCGGCATCGGTCTGGTCTGCGACGGTGTCGACGCCGTACGCCGGGCCGCGCGCGACCAGCTGCGGACCGGCGCCGACCACATCAAGGTGATGCTCTCCGGTGGGGTGGCCTCGCCGACCGACCGGATCGACTCCCTCCAGTTCTCCGCCGACGAGATCTCCGCGGTCGTGGAGGAGGCCACCAACGCCAACCGGTACGTGACCGGACACGCCTACACCGCGGCGGCGGTCAACCGGGGGCTGGAGCTCGGGGTGCGCTGCATCGAGCACGGCAACCTGATCGACGACGAGAGCGTGCGCCTGTTCGTCGAGAAGGACGCCTACCTGGTGCCGACCCTGGTGACCTACGAGTTCCTGCGCTCCGAGGGTGCGGCCGCCGGGCTGCCGGTGGAGAGCCAGGAGAAGGTCGGCATCGTCCTCGACGCCGGGCTCGAGGCCCTGGAGCGTGCCTGGCGAGGCGGGGTCAACATCGCCTTCGGCACCGACCTGCTCGGCAGCATGCAGGTGCACCAGAGCGAGGAGTTCCGCATCCGGGGGCAGGTCCAGCCCGCGGCCGAGGTGCTGCGCTCGGCCACCGTGGTGGCCGCCGACCTGCTCGGACTGACCGGCAGGGCGGGCGTGGTCGCCGAGGGGGCGGTCGCGGACCTGCTGGTCGTCGACGGCAACCCGCTCGAGGACGCCGACGTGCTGGCCTCCCCGGACAAGACGCTGCGCGCCGTGATCCAGGACGGCCGGATGGTCGTCGACCGACTCGCCTGAGATGGCACTGGTCCTGCGTGACACCCAGATGTGGGACGGCACGTCGTCCGACGTACGTCGCTGCGACGTGGTCTGCCGCGACGGCCGGGTCGCCGAGATCGTCGACCCCGGCACCGCCAGGGCCGGTGACGACGACGTGGCCCTCGACCTGGACGGCGCCACGGTCGTCCCCGGTCTGGTCGACGCACACGTGCACCTGGTGTGGTCGGGCGGCTCGGACCCGGTCGGACTGGTCGATCGCGAGGGGCAGGAGCTGACGCTGCTGCGCGCGGCGGGCCACGCCCGCGACCAGCTGCGTGCCGGGATCACGACCGTCCGCGACCTGGGCAGCAACTGGGACGCGGCGATCCACGTCGCTCGGGCGATCGACCGAGGCGCGATCGAGGGTCCGACCGTGATCGCCTCGGGTCGCACGGTGATCATGACCGGCGGGCACGACCCGTTCTGGGGCGTGCCGTGCGACGGTATCGACGCGGTGGTGCGGGGGGTCCGCGGGCAGGTGGCGAAGGGCGCCGAGGTGATCAAGACCGCCGCGACGGGCGGGGTCTACGGGCAGGCCGAGGGGGAGGAGGTCGGGGCGAGCGAGCTGACCTACGACGAGCTCGACGCCCTGACCAGCGAGGCGCACCGCCGCGGGCGGAAGGTCGCCGTGCACGCCCTGGGCAGCGAGGGGATCCAGAACGCGGTGGCCGCCGGGGTCGACACGGTCGAGCACGGCGTCTTCCTGACCGAGGAGATCGTGGAGTGGATGGCGCGCCAGGGCACGGTCCTGTGCCCCACGGTCGCGGTCTACCGCCGGATGGCCGCGGGCGACGCACCGGCGTACGCCGCGGCCAAGGCGGCCGAGGTGGTGGCCGCGCACCGCACCAGCGTGGCGATGGCGCTGGAGGCCGGGATCGACGTGATCGCCGGCACCGACGCCGGCGCGCCCGGCATGCCGCACCCCAGCCTCGTCGAGGAGATCGAGGCGCTGGTCGACTGCGGCATGCCCGTGCTCGACGCGCTCAAGGCCGCCACGTCGCGGGCCGCCGACGCGCTCGGGAGGCCGGGCGTCGGGCGGATCGAGCGCGGCAGCGTCGCCGACCTGACCATCGTGGACGGCGACCCGCTGAGCGACCCCGGCGTGCTCCGCTCGGTGCTCGGCGTGGTCCGCCGCGAGCGGTTGGTGCACGACACACGACGGGCCTCGGTCCCGGACCGGGTGCCGGGATGAGGAGGACGACGTGGCAGTGACCACTCTCGATGCCGAGGACATCCGCGCGGCGGTCTCCATGGCCGACGCCGTCGAGGCGGTCCGTCAGGGCTTCCTCGACCTGGCCTCCGGGGACTTCGAGATGCCGACCCGGACCGTGCTGCGCGACGGGCAGTTCCTCGACATGGCGGTGCACCACCGCCCGACGGGCACGGCGATGTTCAAGACGCTCAGCCTCGAGTTCGACGGCCGCGATCCCGCCATCGTCGGCACGATCGTGTGGAGCGACCTGGCCCGGACCGACCAGCTCGTCGCCGACGCGGGCGCGGTCACCACGCTGCGCACCGGTGCGGTCTCCGGCGTGGCCACCGACCTGATGGCCCGGCCGGACGCGCGGCGGCTGGTCGTCTTCGGCACGGGGGCCCAGGCTCCGGACCAGGTGCGCGCCGTGCTCGCCGTACGGCCCGTCGAGCACGTCACCCTGGTGGGCCGGGACCTCTCGCGCGCTGAAGCGCTGGCAGACCGGCTGCGTCGAGAGCTCGACGACGTGGAGATCGAGGCCACGCGGGACGTCGAGAAGCCCCTGGCGCAGGCGGACGTGGTCTGCTGCGCGACGACCGCGCGAGAGCCCCTGTTCTCGCTCGACTCACTCCCCGAGCAGGTGCACGTCAACGCCATCGGCGCCTTCCGGCCCACGATGCGCGAGCTCCCCGACGAGCTCCTCGGGGACGGGCTCGTGGTCGTCGACGAGCGGGAGGCGATCCTGGAGGAGTCCGGCGAGATCCTGCACGCGATGGAGGCGGGGCTGGTGCACGCCGACGACCTGGTCGAGCTCGGCACCGCGCTCACCGAGGGCGTCAGCCGGACCGCGCGTACGTCGTTCAAGTCCGTGGGTGTGGCCGTCCAGGACTGGGCCGTCGCGCGGTTGCTCGCGAGCAGGTTCCTGGACTGACGTGTGCCCGGCCCGCGCGGCACCGACGCCGGGCTCTCAGGACGTCTCCCAGGGCAATCGGGACCTTCGGCGCTTCCGCCGCGAGCTGAGGCGAGCGAGTCTGGGCTGGAGAGCCAGCCGCCGCCGCTGCTGTCGCAGAGGCGTTGGCTGGCGCGGCCCCCGGGGGAAGGAGTGGCAGATGAGCGCGCAGATCCAGGAGAGCGACAACCTGCGGGAGCAGGCCGTCAAACGACTCAAGAACAAGCGCGACTTCCGGATGCACCTGCTGATCTACGGCGGGGTCAACACCTTCCTGGTCGTCGTCTGGGCGATGGTCGGCGGTGGTGTCTTCTGGCCGATCTTCTCGATCGTCGGATGGGGCATCGGGCTGGTCGCCCACGCGTGGGATGCCTACGGACCTGCGGACACGCCGACCGAGAGCCAGATCAGTCGTGAGATCGAGAGGCTGAGCAAGCGCAGCTGACCTTCCGAGGCGATCGACGACCGGCTCGCGGCGCCGACGCACCCATGTCCTGTGCTGTCGACAGGTCGCCTCCGGTGGGGCAGGATCTGCCGGGACCGGGTTCTCGAGGACCGGAGGCACCTCCCATGCGTCATGTCACTGCGCGCCGTGCTGCGCGCTCGTTCGTCGTCCGCGTCAGTGCGCTCGCCGCGCTGGTCGCTGCCGCGGTGGTCGCGGTCCCGGGTGCGGCCGTCGCCGAGCCGGCGGCCGACGACACCTCCGCCGAGCGGATGTTCGTCGCCGTCAACGTCGCCACCGTGTGGACCAACCCCGGAAAGGCGAGGCCGGTCGACGAGCCGGCCCTGACCAACCCGGCGCACCCGCGCCGGTGGCTGCGCGCCATGACCTCCGATGAGCGCGCGGACCTGACCAGCAGCAACCGCACCCAGACCCAGGCCCTCTACGGCGCCCCGGTGCTCGTCGTCGCCCAGGAGGGTGACTGGAGCCAGGTCGTCGTGCCCGGGCAGCCCACGCCGCGCAACGCCGAGGGCTACCCCGGATGGATCCCGACGGTGCAGCTGACCAGCAACAGGCGGTTCGGCAAGGCCGTGGACCACCGACCGTTCGCCCTGGTCGACCGCGGCATCGGCACCGGGTTGTACGCCGACCGGCGGATGCGGGACCACGAGCTCACCCTGAGCATGAACACCCGGCTGCCTCTGCTGCGGCGTACGCCTCGGGCGCTGCTGGTGGCCACCCCCGAGCACGGTCGCGCCTGGCTGCCCCGGTCGCGCGCCTCGGTCCACCGCTCCGAGGACGCCATCCCGACGCCGACAGGCCGCGACCTGGTGCGCACGGCTCGGACGTTCCTCGACCAGCCGTACGTCTGGGCCGGGCGGTCCGGCTTCGGCTTCGACTGCTCGGGCCTGACCGGCACCGTCTACCAGACCCACGGCATCACCATCCCCCGCGACTCCGGCCCCCAGGCCCAGGACCCGCGCGCCCGCAGGGTGGCCACGCCGGACCTGCGGCCCGGCGACCTGCTGTTCTGGTCGCGCACCGGCGAGGCCACGTCGATCTACCACGTCGCGATGTACGTCGGGCACGGCAAGATGATCGAGGCCTACAACCACCTCACGCCGGTGCGCATCACCCCGGTGCGGCTGGACGACAACTACTGGGGTGCGGTGCGCTACCTGGACGGGTGAGGCAGGAGTCGTACGCAGGACACCCAGGTCGGCGCAGCGTTCGCGGCTGCGGGGCACGGCTGCCGGTGAGTACTTCGCCGAGCATCTCGGGTTGCAGGTGTCGCTGGATCTCGGCTGGTACGTAGGCACCCACCACCCGGACTGAGTCCTCTGGGGTCGAGGAGATTGGCCATACCGCCGCGCTGCGGTAACGGTGCGGGCGCCACGTCGTTGTCCTGCCGTGCACGCCAACTGGGTCAAGGTCACCCTTGTCATCGCCACGCTCGTCACGGTCACCGTCGTCGGACTCGTGGCCTGGATGGTCTTCGATCCGGCATGGGACCGGTGTGCGAGCGAGATCGATGGTCGACCGGTCGAGTACAAGTGCAGCGAGGGGCCGCCCGGCTGACCGTCGGGTGGCGGGCCCGCTAGTCGGCTGGTGCGCGCCGAGCGGGCAATCCGTGCACGCCGTGGCGCGCCGAGCGGGCAATCGGTGTACGCCGTAGTGCGCCGAGCGGGCACTGCGTGTACGCCGTGCGCCGAGCGGGCAATCCGTGCACGCCGTGGTGCGCCGAGCGGGCACTGCGTGTACGCCGTGGTGCGCCGAGCGGGCAATGGGTGCACGGCAACGCCGGTCGAGCAGCGCTTGTCCTGAGCTGACTCGAAGGGAGCGATCAGTCGAGGCCCGTACGCCGGAGAGCGACCGCAACCCACGCTGGTTGAGCCTGTCGAAACCACCTCACCACCGGGCACGGGGTCCGCACGAGCCGGCAGTCAAAGTTTCTTCTCCCGGTCTCGCATACTGAGCAAAACCGCAGGTCAGCGCCCCTTTCCTGTCAGTGGTCGGTGCTTGAATTCACTCATGAGCAGCAGTCGGGACGAGGGTCGCCAGCAGCACCCGGTGACCGACTGCGCGCGCCGGATCGGCGAGGACCTCGACGGCGTGGGCGAGGTGCCGCTGCTGTCGATGAGCCCCGAGGAGACGCGGCAGGCGCTGGTGGATCTGGCGCGGCACGAGGCGCAGCTCTCGGCGCTGCGGTTGCGGCTGCTGGCCCATGCAGAGCACAGCGAGGCCACCGTGCAGACCGGTGCTCCGACCGCGGCGGACTGGGTGGCGGTCGAGACCCGGCAGGTACGCCGGGACGCCCGCTCGGACCTGCGCCACGCCCAACGGTTGGAGCACCACGACGTCCTGTCGACCGCGATGGCACACGGGCAGGTGAACCTCGCGCAGTCCCGCGCGATCGTGGCCGCGCTGGACCGGCTCCCGTGCACCGGCACCTACGCGGTCACCGCCGAGCAGCGCCTCGCCGCCGAGCAGCATCTGGTCGAACTGGCGGCGCACCACGACGCCAAGGAGCTGCGCATCCTGGGCCGCCGGGTCTTCGAGGTGATCGCCCCCGAGGTCGCCGACCAGTTCGAGGGCAAGGCCCTGGAGCGCGAGGAAGCCCAAGCACTGCGGCGCACCACCTTGAGCCTGTGGGAGGACGACGAGGGCACCTGTCACGGCCGGTTCCGCATCCCGGCGCTGCACGGGCAGATGCTGACCAAGATGATCCTCGCCCTGGCCTCACCCAGCCGCCCCCGCTGGTCGAACCCGACGCAATCCCCCGAGGGCACCGCCCAAGACACGGTGGCGATGGACCGGGACTCCGGGATCGACCCCGACCTGCCCACCCCGGTGCGCCACGGCATCGCCCTGACCCAGCTGCTGGAGTCCATCAACGCCAGCGACCTGCCGAAGACCGGTGGGTGTGGGGCGACGGTGGTGGTCACCATGACCCTCGAGCAACTGCTGGCCGACCTGGAGACCGCCGGGGTGTGCACCCTGGACACCGGCGGCTGCATCTCGGCTGCCGAGGCACGACGGTTGGCCTGCCGCGCCGGGATCGTCCCGATGGTGCTCGGTGGTCGCAGCCAGGTCCTCGACGTCGGCCGCAAACGCCGCCTGCACACCGAAGCCATGCGCCTGGCGATGGGGGTGCGTGACGGCGGCTGCACCACCAGAGGCTGCCAGACAGCCCCCGGCATGTGCCACGCCCACCACGACACACCCCTGGGCCCGCGGCGGCAAGACCAACGTCCAGACCGGGCGACTGCTGTGCCCTCACCCTTGGGTAGAGCCGTCGAAACCATCATCGCCGGGTCCACGACCCCACCTACGACACCCGCCACCACCCCGACGGCACCATCACCTTCCACCGACGGGAGTGAGCCCGCATCCCTCTGGTGGTGCCCGACCGCTCGTGGCACCCTGCCGGACATGGAACCCGCTCGGCCCCGCATCGGCCAGGTCGTCACCGTCTTCCGCAACCGGCTTCGTCCCGAGGCGCTCGAGGCGTACGCCGCCGAGCTCACGGTGGTCACCGACCTCGCGCGTGCCATGCCCGGGTTCGTGGAGACCAAGCTGTTCGTCGCCCAGGACGGTGAGCGGGCGACGGTCGTGACCTTCGCGGACGCGGCCAGCCACCGGGCCTGGCGCGACCACCCGCGCCACCGGACCGCCCAGCGCCACGGGATCGAGGACTACTACAGCGAGTACTCGATCGCGGTCGGGGAGACCTCCTACGCCAGCGCCTTCAGCCGACCGCCGCACGATCGGGACGAGCGAACGGCACCGCACGGCACTGCGTGAGCCGGCTCCGTCAGGAGCGCAGCCAGTGGCCGAGGTCGGCGTCGTCCAGCAGCGTGCGGGCCTCGGCCTCGCGGTCGTCCGGGACCAGGATCCTGATCTGGATCGCCGTGATCGAGCCCTCGAGCACGCTCATGTTGCGGTCGGTGACCTCGTAGGGGATCTGTGCTCCGCTGAGCAGTCCCTCGATCACCGAGATGATCCCCGGGTCGTTGGTCCGGACGAGTTCGGCCATGCGTGGTGACCTCCGGCGCCGGGGTCGCTCGCCCGGTGACGGGTGAGCGCTTGCGCCTCGAAGATAGACAGCCACGGGTCGACACGCCACCTCACCGCCGGATCTCTGTGATGGCTGTTCAGCGGGGCGCGGTGCACTGGCCTCGTCTGACGAGGCGGCGAGCTATACCGCAGGGAAGGCCGCGGTCCCAACCGCACGATGCGGGCGTACGTTCATGGGAACTCGGCGCCGCGGCCTGAGTGTTGGACCGAAGGCGACGCCTCCGTAACCCCACTCACTGAGAGGCGAGCGACATGAGTACCACGCATTCCCCGGCGCAGAGCGCCGCGACGGATCACGACACCTTCGCCCAGGCAGACAGGATGGCGACGGTCGCCCAGAAGCTGCTGCTGGCCAAGCGGCAGTCCCAGACGGGTCAGGACGTGGACGGCATCACCCGGGAGGACCTACCCGATCTCTTCGGGTACCTCGTCACCCTCGGCGTCATGTCCGGGGCACAGGCACGGGCCTTGGCCGACGCATTCGCCTCCGGTGACCTCGGGGGCCTACCCACCATCCCCTCGCACGGCAAGGAGTTCTTCTACGACGCGTTCCTCGCCGCCCGGGCCGAGCGGGCCGCCGATACCGCCGATGACGTCGTCGATGAGATCGTCGCGGCTGTCGAATGGATCGTGGCGCACGCACCCGTGATCGTCGCCGCGGCGGAGGCGATTGCTCAGGCGGCGTCCGACTTCTGGCACTGGCTGACGGACTGAACGCCACGCTGCTGGCTGGCCCCGACGCGGCGGTGGACCACAGACGTCGCGAGGTGGCCTAGTCGCTCGTTGACCCTCGCGCCGTGCGGGGCTTTGCTGGAGGTTCGAACCGAGCCCCAGGAGGCAGCATGTCC
This sequence comes from uncultured Actinomycetota bacterium, assembly GCA_963815595.1. Classification (GTDB taxonomy): domain Bacteria; phylum Actinomycetota; class Actinomycetes; order Propionibacteriales; family Nocardioidaceae; genus Marmoricola. Next base: position 130,000 of record CAWFHA010000003.1, read on the forward strand.
GGCAAGGTGATGCACTTCGAGATCCCCTTCGACGACGGGGAGCGAGCTCAGAGCTTCTACAAGGACGTCTTCGGGTGGCAGGTGATGGCCGTGCCCGAGATGGACTACACGATGGTGATGACCGGTCCGACCGACCCCGAGAAGGGCCCCACGGACGCCGGTTTCATCAACGGTGGCATGTTCCAGCGCAGCGAACAGTTCCCCGGCAAGGGCCCGACCGTGGTGATCGACGTACCGAGTGTCGACGACGCGTTGCGCAGCGTCGAGGCAGCCGGCGGGAAGGTCGCGAGCGAGAAGATGCAGGTCGGGGACATGGGCTTCGCCGGCTACTTCACCGACACCGAGGGCAACCTGATCGGGGTGTGGGAGAGCGCCTGAGGACCGGCCCGCTCACGCGGTGATCGCGGCGCCCTCGTGGCCCTGCCGCGCCGTGCCCCACAACCCGCCCAACAGGCCGTCGCGCAGCGCCACGAGCTCGGACACGGCCTCGAGGAACCGGTGGGTGCTGTCGCCGACCTGGAGGTCGTCGAAGTAGTGGTGGCGCATCGCGAGCCTGCCCAGGTGGTGCTCGTCGTGCTCGAGCCGCGACGCGAGCAGCGCGGTCAGCTCCGCGACGTTGGACTCGTCGACCACGTCGGCGCATCGGCTCACCGGGACCTCCTGGCGCAGCCGGTCGGCGTCGCGGTGACGGTCGGTGAGGAAGATCGGTTTGTCGGTGCGCAGGTAGAGCCAGTCGAGGCCCACCGAGGACACGTCGGTGACCATCGCGTCGCAGTCGGGCATCACCGCGAGGATGTCGCCGGTGAGGATCGACCGGTGACCAGCGTCCGGTTCCCGTACGGCGGCCTCGGCCACACGGGTGACGATCTCGCGGTGGCTGTCCTGGACGGCGGGCGTGAGGCTGGTGGTCACCTTGGGGTGCGGCTTGTAGACCAGGCGTACGCCGGGCACGGGCAGGACGGCCTGGACGATCGCCGGGCCCAGGGTGTCCACGGAGGAGTAGTCGTTGTACTCCGCGTCGCCCTCCCAGGTCGGCGCGTAGAGGACCGTGCGCCGCGTACTCGGCTCCAGCAACGGCTCCGGCCGCAGGTCGAGCTGGGGGCGGCCGGTGCGCACCAGCCGGGCCGTGTCGAACTCCAGCAACCCGGCGGCGTGCCGCTGCACCGCGGCCTCCCCGGCCACGAACACCCGGTCGTAGGCCTTGGCGTTGTTGCTGGCCATGCTCTGCTTGTCGCTCTCGCCGTGGTTGATGTGCACGTGCAGCATCCGGCCGTCGACGAGTGACTGGAAGTTCAGCATCGAGTTGTTGCAGTAGAGCACCACCTTGGCGTCGAGCTGGTCGTAGAGCGCCGTCAGCTCGGGGAAGGTCTGGGCGGCGAAGATCGGCAGGCTCGTCCGCTCCGCGAGCACGGTCGCCGAGGCGGGGTCACGGACGACGATGGCGACCGGGTGCCGTTCGTGCAGCGTGGCGAGGACGTCGAGCCACTGGACCAGCTGGTAGGTCCGGGTCGGGTCGTCGCCGAAGTGGGCGAGCACGTGCACGGGGTTCACGACCAGATTCTAGTTCCCCGAGCCCATGTCCGGAGGGGGGATGGACCCTCGGCGCAGCCGTATAGACAGCTCGCAGAGCCGACGTGCGCCGCAGGTGCCGCGCGGCCTACCCTGTGGGTGAGGGCTGGCCCACCCGCCCGGCCGTCGTTCGTCGGGGGTCGGAGGTGTGTCCGATGCTGCGTGCGCGAAAACTGGCCGTCCTCCTGACCGTGCTCTGCTTCGTCATCGGGGCGTGCAGCTCCGAGCCCGAGTCCTCGCAGCTTGCCGGGGCCAGCAGCCGCTCGGAAAGCGGCAACGCCGGCGAGCCGACCGGGCCGACCGACACGACCGACACGACCGAGGCTGCGTTCGACCTCGCGGCCTGGAACCAGCAGTGGAGTGCGGCGAGGCAGACCTACCTGTACGCACTCCAGGCCATGAACAACCAGCTGGAGATGCTGAGCCGCGCCGCCGGCGCCACCGACCAGCAGTACGCGATGGTCGTGGTCACCAACGCCCGCATCATCGCTGACGCCGCCCGTGACCTGGTCGCCGGGCTCGCTGCGGCCGACCCGATCCCCGTGGGCGAGGTCGACCTGCACCAGGCCACCGACGAGCTCCGCGCGGCCCTGGTCGCCGAGGAGAAGGCCTACCGTCGGGCCGCCGGCTGCGGAGTGCGGGTGAAGTGCCTGGAAAGGGCGCGTGCGGGCATCGTGGCAGCAGCCCGCCGGTCCGGGGGCGCGTTGCTGGCCATGCCCGGGGGCTGACCTCCCCGGTCAGGGGCGGAGGGTGGCCGGGAGGCGCTCGTACCCCCGCAGGATGCGCGTACGCCGCCGCGCGGCTCCGGGCTCGAGGCGGAGGTCGGGGTACCGCTCGAACAGGGTGCGCAGCCCGACCTCGCCCTCCATCCGGGCCAGCGCCGCCCCGAGGCAGTAGTGCCGTCCGGAGGAGAAGGACACGTGGTCGCGCGCGTTGTCCCGGGTGACGTCGAAGGTGTCGGGGTCGGCGAACACCGCGGGGTCGCGATTGGCACCGGCCAGCAGCCCGACCATCATCGAGCCACGCGGCAGGTGGACGCCCTCGACCTCGGTGTCCGCGGTGGCGATCCGACCGGTCAGCAGCACCGGCGGGTCGACCCGCAGCACCTCGTCCACGGCGTTGGGCCACAGGTCGGCCCGCTCCTCCAGCAGCCGACGTTGCTTCGGGTCGTCGGCCAGCAGCGCGATCCCGTTGCCCAGCAGGTTGACCGTGGTCTCGAACCCGGCGGCGAGCACCAGGCCGGCGGTGGAGCGCAGCTCGGCGTCGGTGAGACCGACGCCGTCCTCCTGCGCGGCCACGAGCTGGCTGAGCAGGTCCTCGCCGGGATCGCGGCGCAGCCCGTCGAGGTGCTGGGCGAGCCAGCGGTCGAAGTCGCGCAGGGCGGACTCCACCCGTCGGAACTCCCGCCAGGAGAGGCCGAGGTCGAGGCTCGGCGCCGCGGCCGCCCCGAAGCGGAGCACCAGGTCGCGGTCGCGCTCGGGGACGCCGAGGATCTCGGCGATCACGGTGACCGGGAGCAGGCTGCAGTACCTCGCCACCAGGTCGACGGGCTCGCTCGGGTCGATCCGGTCGAGGAGGTCCTCGGCGATGCCCTGCGTCCGGTCGCGGAGCCGCTCCACGGCCCGGGCGCTGAAGACCCGGGAGACCAGCTTGCGGTAGCGGGTGTGGTCCGGGGGGTCGGTGACCAGCAGCGACGGAGGGGTCAGCGGGCCGAGCGGCGCGTCGGTCATCGACCAGGCCTGGAGCCGAGCGAGCCGGCTGCCTCCGTCCCCGATGACGAACCCCGAGCCCGCCGCCGGGTCGGAGAGCATGGCGCGGACCGCGGCGACCTCGGCGCTCACGGCGGCGTACTTCCCCCGGTAGAACGACCCGTGCCGGCGCAGCTCCTCGATGACGCCGAGCAGCTCCTCGAGCCCTGCGTCCTGCGAGGCCACGAACATCCGGCCGTGCAGGTCCCCCTGCCGAGCCGCCCGCCGGAGCAGACGATCGGGAAGGGCGTGGCCCAGCGTCCAGCGCACGGTGGCGCGGGCCTCCGAGACGGGACTGATCGGCATCGCGGTGAAGACCCTCCTGACGGCGTCGGCGGGACCGGCCAGGGTCCCGGCGCCTCGAGCTGCTGGCGCGTCGAGCTGTTGGGAGCGACCGTACCGGCGTGGTGCCCGATCGGGTCCTACAGGTCGCGCTCGTAGGCCAGCATCAGCGGTCCGTCGGCTCCCTCGGTGAGCCGGAACCCGGCCGCCTCGTAGAGCCGCTGGGCGAGCAGGTCCTCCTCGCTGGTGATCAGGAACGCGTAGTCGGCCCCGGCCTCGGAGGCGACGCGGAGCACGTCGGTGATCAGCTCCCGGCCGAAGCCCTGCCCACGCCGGCCGGGGACGACGTAGAGCTCGGAGAGGTACGCCTCCGGCGCCCGGCTCCACACCGAGGGCTGCAACCGGAGCACGGCGACCCCGACAGCGTCCCCGGAGGCCGGGTCGCGGGCCAGCAGCACGGTCACCTGGCCGGTGCCGGTGAGCTCGGCCAGCCGGTCGGCCAGCTGGTCCGGCGAGGGGGCCGGCTCGTCGTACTCGGTGTTGAAGTCGTGCAGGAGCTGTCCGGCCGCGGCCAGGTCGGTGCCACTGCTCGAGGTCACCGTGCGTGCCATGCCTCCAGTCTGCACCGGGACTGCTGGTGGCGGCTGTGCACCGCGGCGCGATCGCGCATCCGTGGTGCCCACGGTGCACAGGCACTAGCGTGCACACAGACCGCCCCGGGTCGGCGGATGGTCGAGCGGGAGGGTGTTTTCAGATGCAGGCACGCCACGAGGAAGAGCCGGCGGGGACAGGACTGCGCCTCCTGCTGGCCGACTCGCTGCCCGAGGACGCCGTCGCGGAGCTGCGCTCGCGCGGGCACGAGTGCGTGGTCGAGGCGGGACTGGGTGCGGGCGACCTGCCCGACCGCATCGCCGGGTACGACGTCCTCGTGGTGCGCAGCACCAAGGTGAGCGAGGAGGTCTTCGACCGCGCCGACCGGCTCGCGCTGGTCATCCGCGCCGGGGCCGGCACCAACACGATCGCCACCGACGCCGCCGCCGCGCGGGGGGTGCTGGTGGCCAACGTGCCCGGTCGCAACTCCGCCGCCGTCGCCGAGCTGACCATGGGCCTGCTGCTCGCCGTCGACCGCCGGATCGCCGACAACGTCGCCGACCTGCGCCGGGGGAAGTGGGAGAAGAAGACCTACAGCAAGGCCGCGGGCCTGCTCGGGTCGACGATCGCGGTGCTGGGACTGGGGGCGATCGGACTGGGTGTGGCCGAGCGCGCCTCGGCCTTCGGCATGCGGGTCCGGGCTCTGGACAAGCCCCGTTCCCCGGAGGCCGAGGCCCGGGTGGCCGAGCTCGGCATCGAGCTCTGCGCAACCCTCCCCGAGCTGCTGGAGTCCGCCGACGTGGTCTCCCTGCACGTGCCCGCGACATCGGAGACCCGGCACCTCGTGGACGCCGACTTCCTGGGCCACCTGCGGCCCGGAGCGATCCTGCTGAACACCTGTCGCGGCGACACCGTCGACGAGACGGCTCTGCTCGAGGCGCTCGACGCGGGTGCCGTCCGCGCCGGCCTCGACGTGTACGCCGACGAGCCCGCCGGTGGGCAGGCGGAGTGGGACTCCCCGCTGGCCCGGCACCCGCAGGTCGTGGGCACCCACCACATCGGTGCCTCGACGGAGCAGGCGCAGCGGGCCACCGCGGCGGGCGTCATCGAGATCGTCGACGCCTTCGTCGAGGGGGAGGTGCGCAACTGCGTGAACCTGGCTCCCACCCGCCTCGGTTCGGCCACGCTGACCGTGCGCCACCTCGACCGCCCCGGTGTGCTGGCCGGCGTGCTCGACCTGTTGAGTGTCGCCAGGCTCAACGTCGAGCACATGGAGAACCGGATCTTCCGGGGAGGGGAGGCAGCGGTGGCCTCGATCGACCTGGCCGGCGCGCTGCCGCCCGACCTGCTCGACGAGATCGGCGCGCTCCCGCACGTGCTCGGCGCGTCGGTCACCCCGTTCGCGGGTCCCAGCGGCGGAGACGCCGGATGACCCGGATGACGTGGTCGCCGGAGGGCGCCGAGTGACGGGCGTGGTCCGACCCGTCCGGGCCCGGATCGTGCGGGAGGAGTACGCGGCCCAGCACGTGTCGCACATGTCCGACGCGCGCCCGGCCGGCCTCCTGGCAACCACTCCCACGCCGCTGCGAGAGGTCGACCCCGCGGACTACCACGACGCCGCGCCGGGTCTCTACGTCTACCGGCTGCGCCGTGACGACCAGGTGCACGTGGGTGTGGTGGGTGCGGTCCTCTCCGCGGCCTTCGTCGACGGCCGGGTGCGCGGCCACGAGGCGGTGCAGCCCGACCGGGTCCAGGGCCTGGTCGACCACTGGGCGTCCGCCGCGACCCAGTCCGAGCTGGTCGCCCTGCTGCACCGCTCCGGACCGGCCGCCCACGACGTGGTCGCGCGGACTCAGCTCGACCCGCCCCTGATCCACTTCACCGGCCCCGACGGGTGGGAGCAGACCGTGTGGCGGGTGGCCGACGAGGCCGGGCGGGTGCTCACCGCCGAGCTGGGAGAGGGGGTCCACTACATCGCCGACGGGCACCATCGCGTCGCCGCCAACCTGAGTGTCTGGCAGGCTGCCGGGCAGCCGCCGGAGTCGACGCTGATGTGCGTGATCTACCCGTTCGGCGGGCTGCGGATGCTGGCCTTCCACCGCCGGATCACCGGTCCGGCCGACACCGACCGGCTGCACGCGGTGCTGGCGGAGCGCTTCGAGGTGCGGGCGATCGCCGGCCCCGGCGAGGCGACCGGCTGCTTCGCGGCGTACGTCGCCGGGCGCTGGTACGACGCCGTACACCCCGGTGACCGGCCGCCCGGCGTGGCCGGGCTGGACATCGCGATCCTCAACGACGACGTCCTCGACCCGTTGCTGGGGCAGGGACCCGCGGCCGGCCGCCTGGAGATCACCTCCGCGCTGACGCCGGTCGAGGACCTCACCGCGGCCTGCGACGCGGACGGCGGCGTGCTCTTCGCACTGCGGCCCCCCTCGCTGGAGCAGCTGACCGAGATCGCCGACCGCGGCGAGGTGATGCCGCCGAAGACGACGTACTTCGACCCCAAGCCCTACGCCGGCATCTTCGTCTCCTGACCGCCGCCGCGGACCGTCACGCCTCGGCGCCGGCCCCGCCCACCTCGGCCGAGAGCAGCAGGAGCCGGTTGAGCAGGTCGGCCGCCCGAGCCACCTCCGCGCGGTCGCCACTGACCAGCAGGTCGAGCAACAGCCCGCGGGCAGCTCCCAGTGCGAGCCGCGCGTGGGTCTGCGCCTGAGCCTCGGGCAGGCCGATCGCCCGGCACAGGTCCGTGACCGACGGCAGCCAGGCCGCGATCAGCTCCTCGCGCAGGACCGAGGCGTGCTCCTTGCCCTGCATGGCGTGGGCCGCGAGCTCGAAGAACAGCGGCCCGTAGCGCAGCGTCGCCTCGACGGTCTGCTCCCAGTAGGCAGCAGCCGCCTCGAGCGGGGGCAGGTCGGTGTCGTACGTCGCGGTCATCACCGCCCGCTGTCGTGCCTCGACCTCCCGGGTCACCTCGGCGAGCAGTCCCTCGCGGGAACCGAAGTGGTAGATGAGCATCCGATGGCTCGTGCCGAGGGCCTGGGCGATCGCGCGCAGGCTGGTGTCACCGATGCCGTGACGCCCGAAGTGGTCGATGGCTGCGTCGAGCAGGCGCACGCGCGGCGAGGCCTCTCCGGCCGCGGAGGATGCGGTCACGCGGTGGCGTGGGTGACGCGCTTGTCCAGGCTCTCGGCCTCGAGCTCGATGTAGCGCTGGGTCAGGCGTCCCCACACCGCGGCGGCGACGGCACCCATCGGCCCGGTCTGCTCGATGCCGAGCGTGAGGGTCGACCCCTGGGCGTCGTCGGCGACCGTGTGCGTGGCGATCGTGGCCATCCCCGGACCGCGCGCGACCCAGGTGAAGCCGTGGCCCGGCTCGACGTCGGTCACCTCCCACAGCGCTGTGGGCAGCTTGGGCTGGCGCAACCGGGCGCGGGTCCCCTGGTGGAGCGGCTGGTCGTCGAGGACCTCGACGCTGTCGACGGTCGGGGTCCACTCGGGCCAGCGGGCGACGTCGGCGAGCACCTCGAAGACGGCCGCTGCCGGCGCGTCGATGTGTCGGGTGGTGGTGAAGGAGCGGTTCATGTACCAGATGGTACAACGGTGGTCCCGGATGTTCAAGGGGCGCAGACTCCGGTACGCACCAGGTGTGCAGCCGCCCGTTCGTGGAGACACTGACCGGCGTGAGCCGAGCTACGGGCATGGACTTCGAGATCGAGGGGCCGGTGGTCGAGTGGCGCGGCCCGGCGCCCTTCTACTTCCTGCGGGTGCCGGAGGAGGACTCCGAGGACATCAAGCTCGCCGCCAAGGGTGTGGAGTACTGGGGCCAGGTGCCGGTCCTGGTGCGCGTCGGCGACGTGGAGTTCACCACCGCGCTGTTCCCCAAGGACGGCGTCTACCTGCTCCCGCTCAAGGACGCGGTGCGCCGCGCGGCGGGGATCGAGCTGGACCAGGTGGTCAGGGTCGAGCTCGACGTGGGCCGTCGCTAGGCGCTGGTTGAATCGCCGGGTGAGCACCGAGGAGCAGGCTGCCGAGGAGCGCGACCCCGACGACGCCGTGCCGTGGGCACTGCAGGTCGTCGTCCGCGTCGAGCGTGACCCGGCACCGCAGCACACGGACGTCCTCGGGGCGACGGCCTCGGCGGTCGCGCTGGCCCTGGCGGCGTACACCGCCGAGGAGGCCGATCCAGACGTCCGCGCCCGCACCGAGCGCTGGCGCTCGGGGCCGATCCGCAAGGTCGTACGCCGAGCGCGCGGCGCGGGGTGGACCCGGCAGCTCGCCGTGCCGGGTGTCTTCGTGCACGAGTCACGGGGCGTCTGCGTCGCGGTGCACGTGCCTGGCCAGGTCGACCGCGTGCACCCGGAGATCTCCCGGCTCCAGGTCGGCGGGCTGAGCCTGGAGGACCACGAGCCGACGCCTGACGGTGAGGCCGAGGTCGTCCTCCTGCTCAACCCGCACGCCGCCATCACGACCGGCAAGGCGGCCGCCCAGGTCGGTCACGCGGCCCAGCTGGTGCTCGAGTCGCTGCCGGCGCAGGTCGCTGCCCCATGGCTCGCCGCCGGGGCCCCGGTGCGGGTGCGGACCCCCTCCGAGGAGGAGTGGGGCCGGCTGGTGGCCACCGCGCCCGTGGTGGTGACCGACGGCGGGTTCACCGAGGTCGCTCCCGGCACCGTGACCGTGGTCGCCCTCCACCCCTGGGCTCGATCGGGGCCGTGACCGAGCGCCCAGCGGGACGCCTTCACACTCGGGGTCACCGGGCGGGAAACTGCTGGGCGATGGCGTCGTCGACGATGTTGTGCAGCACCTTGACGTCGATGCCCCGGCTGGTGACGTCGTCGTCCCGCACCTCGGTGCTCGTGACCACGACCAGGTCGCGGTCCGGGACCACCTCGACCAGCTGGCCGCCGAACCCCTCGGCCCAGAACGACTCGGTGCCGTCGACCTCGCCGGTCCACCACTGGTAGCCGTAGCCGGCACCGCTCACGTCGGTGCGCACCTGGGGTCGGGTGGCCTGGGCGACCCAGTCGGCGGAGACGACCTGGTCATCCCCCCAGCGACCCTTCGCGAGGAAGAGCTGACCGAGCTTGAGCAGGTCGTGCGCCCTCAGCTTCAGGCCCCACCAGCCGGTGTTGACCCCCTGGGGGTCGACCAGCCAGGCGAAGCCTGCAGCAGCGTGGGCCGCCAGCTGCTCGGGCCGGGGCGGTGCCGAGTACACGGTCTGCGCGGCGGCTCGCGTGTCGATGCCCAGCGGTTCGAAGAGCCGCGTCCGGGCGTACTCCAGCGCCGAGGTCCCGGTCGCCTCCTGCAGCACCGCGGCGAGCAGGTGGGAGGTCCCGTTGGAGTAGGCGAACTGTGTTCCCGGTGGCGACTCGGGTGCCGTCAGGATCGCGCGACCCCAGTTCCGCGATCGCATGAAGGAGGGCACCGGCAGGTCCTCCCCGGCCGGCAGTCCGGCCGTCATGGTGAGGAGCTGGCGCAGGGTCGTGCCGGCCACCGCGGGGGACATGGCGTCGGCGTACCCGGGGAGCAGCCGGCTCAACGGCTCGTCGACGCTGCGGATCAGACCCTCGCCGACGGCGATCCCGATCAGGGTCGACACCACGCTCTTGGTGATCGACTGCACGTCGCGGTGCGCGTCCGAGCCGGTCCCGTAGTACTGCTCGAAGACGATGCGCCCGTGGTGCGAGACCACGATCGCCCGCACCTGGTCGAACTCCGGGACGACCTCGGCCTGGTGGGCGAGCTCCTCCGCCAGCTCCACCCGAGTCGGGGTCGGAGCCGCCCCCTCAGGCGGATCGCCGCCGCAGGAGGGTGCGACCAGGAGGAGCGCTGCGCACAGCAGTCCGAGCGAGCAGGAGGGAGCGGACTGCTTCATGAGGAGAGCCGATCGACGCCCTCCAGTGTGCGCCGGCCGACGGGGGATGTCGACGGTCCGCAGCGCCGCTCCGGGAGTGCACGCGGTTGGCACCTTGTGGGCACGATGGAGCGGTTCGTGGGCACAATCTGCCGTGGCTCCGCCCCACCGCGCACGCTTGAATCGACGCATGACCCCGCGCGCCTCCCGGACGATCCGGATCGGCATCGACACCGGCGGCACGTTCACCGACGTGGTGGCCTTCGACGAGGCCTCGGGCGAGGTCGTGACCACCAAGACCCCGTCCACCCCCGCCAACCCCGCCGACGGGTTCCTGGCCGGCATCGACAAGGTGCTCGACGTGCTCGGGGCCGGCGCGGGGGCGATCGACGCGGTCAGCCACGGCACCACGGTGGCCACCAACCAGCTGCTCGAGGGCAAGGTCGACCGGCTCGGGTTCGTCACGACGGCGGGTTACGAGTCGATGCTGGAGATCGCCCGGCAGTCGGTGCCGGACGGCTACGGCAACTCCTACTTCTGGGTGAAGCCGGCACGCATCGTGCCGCGCGACCTGGTCAAGGGCGTGGGCGGCCGGCTGGACTTCACCGGCGCCGAGGTGCGCCCCTTCGACGAGGACTCCGCCCGGGTCGTCGCCCGCTGGTTCCGCGACCAGGGCGTCACCACACTGGGGGTCTGCTTCCTGCACGCCTACGCCAACCCCGAGCACGAGGAGCGGATGCGCGCCGTGCTGGCCGAGGAGCACCCAGACGCCGTGGTCTCGCTGAGCAGCGAGGTGCTGCGCGAGTACCGCGAGTACGAGCGGGCGATGACCACCCTCGTCGACGCCGCCGTGAAACCGCGGCTCTCGGCGTACGTCACCAACATCAAGCACCGCCTCGACGCCCTCGACCGGCGCGAGATCCCCTTCTACGTGATGAAGTCCAACGGTGGCGTGCTCTCCGCCGACGAGGTCGTGCACCAGCCGATCACCACCGTGCTCTCCGGGCCCGCCGCGGGCGCGCTGGGTGCGGCCCTGATCGCCCAGGTCGCCGGGTTCGACCGGGTGCTCACCAGTGACGGCGGCGGTACGTCGACCGACGTCTCGGTGGTCATCGACGGCGAGCCCACCCTGACCACCGAGGGCACCGTCGGGGCGTTCCCGTCCAAGATCCCGATGATCGACGTGGTCACCGTCGGGGCGGGCGGGGGATCGATCGCCTGGCTCTCGCCCGAGGGGACGCTCAAGGTGGGACCGCACTCGGCCGGCGCCGACCCCGGCCCGCTCTGCTACGGCCGGGGCGGCACCGAGGTGACCATCACCGACGCCCACGTCGTCCTCGGCCGCATCCCCCCGCACCTGCTCGGCGGGGAGATCCCGCTCGACGTCGACGCCGCCCGCGCCGGTGTCGAGGATCTGGCGAAACGGCTCGGTCTCAGCCCCGAGGCGTGCGCCAGCGGGGTGCTGGAGATCTCCGCGTGGAACCAGGCCAACGCGCTGCGCCAGGTCACCGTCAAGCGCGGTCTCGACGTCCGCGACTTCACGCTGACCACGTTCGGCGGCTCCGGGTCGCTGCTGCTGTGCCGGTTGATGGACGTGCTCGGGCTGCACACGGTGCTGGTCCCACCCAACCCCGGCAACGTCTCCGCGTTCGGCCTGCTCACCGTGGACGTCAAGAACGACTACGTGCGCACGCAGGTCGCCCTGGCCGAGGCACTCTCGCCCGCCGACGTGGGCGGGACCTACGACGAGCTCACCGACCAGGCCCGCCGCGCCCTGGTCCAGGAGGGCTTCGCCGACGACGAGCACCAGTTCGTGCGCACGGCCGACCTGCGCTACTTCGGCCAGGCCTACGAGGTGCGGGTCGGCGTACCCGACGGTGTCGTCGACGGCGACGTGCTGTCCGGGGTCGCCGACCGGTTCCACGCCGAGCACCGGGCCCTCTACGGCTACGACTTCGCCCACGACCCCAGCCAGCAGGTGGAGTGGGTCAACCTGCGGGTCACCGGCATCGGCCCGATCCAGCGGCCCGAGATCCAGCGGCACCCGCTCGCGGAGTCGCCGTCCGCCACGCCCACCGGTCACCGCGAGGTCTGTTTCGACCCGGCCGAGGGGTACGCCGAGACGCCCGTGCTGTGGCGGCCCGACCTGGCGCCCGGCACCGTGCTGACCGGCCCGGCCGTCGTCGAGGAGTTCGGCTCCACGGTGCCGCTGCACCCCGGCTTCACCGCCCGGGTCGACGAGTACCTCAACCTGATCGTCACCAGGAGCGAGCAGTGACCACCACCGACCAGGCTCCGGCCTCCGGCGAGAGCCGGCGCGCACCCACGCAGTTCCCGTTCGGGATGCTCACCGACGACGCCGGCGCGAGCGCCGACCCCGTGCTCGTCGAGATCGTCCAGGGTTCGCTCGCGTCGGTGGAGATGGAGGTCGAGACCGCGATCGGGCGTACCTCGCGCAGCCCGATGATCCGCGACGCCCACGACTTCCGTGCCGGCATCCACGACCGGCTGCTGCGCAAGCTCACCGGTCGGTCGTACTCGGCGCTCGTGCACCCGGTCGCCCGCGACTTCCCGCTGGCGGAGATGGTCGAGGGCGACGTGTTCTTCCACAACGACGTCTACCGCTCCGAGGGTGGCATCGGGCACCTGCCCGACCTGTGCGTCACCGTGCCGGTCTTCGCCGGCGCCGACGACGACCGGCGGGTGGTCGCGTTCGTGCAGGCGTTCGGCCACCACGACGACATCGGCGGAGCCGTCCCGGGCTCCATGCCCTCGCACGCCACCAGCGTCTTCGAGGAGGGCCTGATGGTCCCGCCGATCCGGCTGTGGGACGCAGGCGTGCCCAATCGGGCGGCGCTGGCGATCATGACCCGCAACTCCCGGATGCCGGAGAGCCTGGCCGCCGACCTCGACGCCGAGTGTTCGGCCTGCCTGATGGGGGCGCGCCGCCTCGGCGAGCTGTTCGACCGCTACGGCGTCGCGACGGTCGAGTCGTGCTTCGACGCGATCATCGACCGGACCACCACGACGTACCGGCGCGAGATCCTCTCCCAGATCCCGGTCGGGGAGTGGGTCTGGGAGGACTACGCCGAGCACGACGGCGTCGACGAGCCGATGCTGCACACCCAGCGGATCACCCTGACCCGGACGCCGGCCGACGACCCGGACGGTGAGCGGCTGGTCCTCGACTTCGCCGGCACGGGCCCGCAGGCCAAGGGACCGATCAACCACTGCGGCGACTACAGCGACGGCGTCTTCCTGAAGAAGTGGCTGGCCCCGATCCTGCGCAACCTCGCCGAGAGTCCGGAGCGGATGGGAGAGCTCGACGTCAACGAGGGGATCGTGCCACTGATCGAGATGCGGTTCCCGCCGCCGGGCACCCTGCTGACGCCGGTCTTCCCGGCGCCGACCAACGCGCGCACGTTCGTGATCCTGCGGCTGCTGGGCGTGCTCGCCGGCGTCGTGGCCAAGGCCGTGGACGGTCGGATGCCGGCCGACCAGGAGACGATCCGCTACACCGGCGTCTACGGCCAGGACCGCGACGGCCGCCCCTACCTGATGCGCGAGGTGCTCGGCGGCGGCTCGGGGGGTCGCTACTACGCCGACGGGGAGGACACCATCCACGTGGTACCGGACTCGCGCAACCTGCCGAGTGAGTTCACCGAGTCGCGCTTCCCCTTCCTGGTCGAGAGCCTGGGCCTGGCGACGGACTCCGGCGGTGCCGGCCGGTTCCGCGGCGGCCTGGGCTACGAGAAGCACATCCGGATGCTCGAGGACGGCCACTTCATGTCGATCGCGGACCGGTCGATCCTGGCCTGCTGGGGCGTCAAGGGCGGGCTGGCCGGCGCGCCGTTCGAGGTCGTCATCGACCCGGCCGGGCCGCGCGAGCGGGTCGTCGACGCGCTCGCCGACGACGAGCCGGTCAAGGCCGGTGAGGTGATCCGGATCCGGACCACCGGTGGCGGCGGCTGGGGCAATCCGCTCGAGCGGGACCCGGCCCTGGTCGTGCGTGACGTGGTGTGGCGCAAGGTCTCGCCCGAGGCGGCGCTGTCGGCGTACGGCGTGGTGCTCACGGGCTCGCTCGAGGACGACTCGCTCGGCTTCGACGTCGACGCGACGGCCGCGGAGCGGGAGTCCCGCCCTGCGGCCTCCGAGGCGTTCTTCGACCGCGGTCCCGGCTACGCCCGGCTGGCCGGGGGAGCGCCGCACGCCGAGGTGGACCTGGTGTGAGCAGGCGGGTCGCGGTTGTCGGCGGGCACGGCAAGACCGGCCGTGCTGTCGCCGACGCGCTGCTCGCGCACGGTGCGGGCGTGGTCACCACCGGGCGCACCGAGCACGACGGACCGGTGGTCCGGCTGGCGGCGGCGCTGGAGGGGTGCGACGCGGCGTACCTGATCGCGCCCAACCTGCACCCCGACGAGCCGGCGTACGTCGCCCACGCCCTCGAGGCCGCCCGGCTCGCCCGGATGGGCCGGGTCGTCTACCACTCGGTGGCCTCGCCCTACGCGCCGACGATGCCGCACCACCTGGGCAAGGCCATCGCCGAGGACCTGGTGCGTCGCAGCGGGCTCGCCTGGACGATCCTGCAGCCCGGCCCCTACCTGCAGAACCTCGACCTGTCCGCCACGGTGCGGGTGCCCTACCGGGCCGACGTCACGTTCGGCTTCGCCGACCTGGCCGACGTCGGGGAGGCGGCCGCGGTGGTGCTCCTCCAGGACGGGCACGCCGGCGCGACCTACGAGCTGGCGACGCGGAGCGCGACCGTCGCCGAGCTCGCCGCGGAGGCGGGGGTCGAGGTGGTGGTCGACCGGGACTGGGACGACCACGGGCTCACCGGCCGCGAGCGGGACTGGCTGACGGCGATGTTCGACCACTACGACGCCTACGGGCTCCCGGTCGGGACGCTGCCGCTGCGCGCGCTGCTCCGGCGTACGGCACCCGAGGTCACTAGGTTCGAGCCATGAGGGTCCTGCTCGCGCTCGGTGGCAACGCCATGACCAACGCCGAGGGGCGCGCGCGTCCCGAGGACCAGATCGCCGCGGCCCGGGTCGCGGCCGACTCGGTGGCCGACCTGATCGCCCGCGGCGACGAGGTCGTGATCACCCACGGCAACGGCCCCCAGGTGGGCAACCTGCTGGTCAAGAACGAGCTGGCCGCGGCCGTCGTACCCCCGGTGCCGCTGGACTGGTGCGGCGCGCAGACCCAGGCCACCCTCGGCTTCGTGCTGATGAACGCGCTCGACGCAGCGCTGCGCGAGCGCAGGGTCGAGCGGCGTACGGCGACCGTGGTCACCCGCACCCGGGTCAGCGCCGGCGACCCCGGCTTCACCCGTCCGACCAAGCCGATCGGACGCTACCTGTCGGCCGACGAGGCCGGGCTGCTCGTCGAGCACGGCGAGACCTGGGAGGACCGCGGCGAGAAGGGTTGGCGCCGCGTCGTCGCCTCCCCCGAGCCGCTCGAGATCCTCGACGCCCCCGCCATCGAGACCCTCGTCGGCTCCGGCTTCACCGTGATCGCCAACGGAGGCGGCGGCATCCCGGTCGTCCGCGAGCACGACGGCAGCCTGCGCGGCGTGGAGGCGGTCATCGACAAGGACCTCGGAGCCGGCCTGCTGGCGCGGGCGGTCGCTGCCGACGTGCTGGTGATCGCCACCGACGTGCCCCAGGCGGTGCTGCGCTTCGGCACCCCCGAGGCGACCCCGGTCGGCCGGGTCGGTGTCTCCGAGCTGCGGGCCCTCGCCGCCGAGGGGCACTTCGCGAGCGGCTCGATGGGGCCCAAGGTCGACGCCGCCTGCCGCTTCGTCGAGCAGGGCGGCACCCGCTCGGTGATCACCCGTCTCGACCACATCCTCGAGGCCGTGTCCGGCGAGGCCGGCACCGTCGTCGTACCCGACCCGCACCACCCATCCGCCCCCACCCGAGGAGAGCAGTGACATGCCGGACGCCATCGAAGTACGCAAGGTCCCGATCCACTCCGTCGCCGACGCCAGCGAGCTCGCCAAGCTCATCGACGACGGCGTCATGCACGCCGACCGGGTGATCGCCATCATCGGCAAGACCGAGGGCAACGGGGGCGTCAACGACTACACCCGGATCATCTCCGACCGCGCCTTCCGCGAGGTGCTGGTCGAGAAGGGCGCCCCGGCCGACCAGGTCAGGCAGATCCCCATCGTCTGGTCCGGCGGGACCGACGGCGTGATCAGCCCGCACGCCACGATCTTCGCGACCGTGCCGCCCGAGGACGTCACCCCGAGCGACGAGCCACGACTCACGGTCGGGTTCGCGATGAGCGACGTCCTGCTGCCCGAGGACATCGGGCGCGTGGCCATGGTCGAGAAGGTGGCCGCAGCGACGAAGGTCGCGATGGAGCGCGCCGGCATCACCGACCCCGCCGAGGTGCACTACGTGCAGACCAAGACGCCGTTGCTCACGGTGCACACGATCCGCGACGCCAAGTCACGTGGCAAGACCGTCTGGACCGAGCACACGCACGAGTCGATGGACCTCTCCAACGGCACCACCGCGCTCGGCATCGCGGTGGCGCTCGGTGAGATCGACATGCCGACCGACGCCGACGTGATGCACGACCGGTCGCTGTACTCCGCCGTCGCATCCTGCTCCTCGGGGGTCGAGCTCGACCGTGCCCAGGTGGTCGTGGTCGGCAACGCCCCGGGCGTGGGCGGGCGCTACCGCATCGGCCACTCGGTGATGAAGGACGCGCTCGACGCCGACGGCATCTGGGCCGCCATCAAGGACGCGGGACTCGACCTGCCCGAGCGCCCGCACCCCTCCGACCTCGACGGCCGGCTCGTGAACGTCTTCCTCAAGTGCGAGGTGTCCCAGGACGGTGTCGTCCGGGGGCGGCGCAACGCGATGCTGGACGACTCCGACGTGCACTGGCACCGCCAGATCAAGGCGGCCGTCGGCGGCGTCACGGCCGCGGTGACCGGTGACCCGGCGGTGTTCGTCTCGGTCTCCGCGGCGCACCAGGGCCCCGACGGTGGCGGTCCGGTCGCTGCGATCGTGGATCTCGGCTGACCACGCGGTCCAGGGGCAGCCAGGACCGCCCGTGGAGGTGGTCCCGGCTCACCGGCCGGACGAGGCCGGCTCGGCAGCGCCGTCGGTGAGCTGGTCGACGACGTCGGTCAGCGTCAGGGTCTGGCTGGTGCGGTTCCACGGCATCTTCATCAGGGCCGCGCCCATCGCGCAGGTGTTCGTGACCGCGGCGACGACGAGACCACCACCCACCCCGGCGGCGGCCCACTTCAGCGGGGGATAGGCGGCGCTGCCGACCACGGCGGCGGTGACGAGCGACCCGGCGGCGAAACGCACCTGGCGCTCCAGGTCCCACGTCTGGCGGCCCTCCACGACCTCGTGACCCGCGGACCTCCAGCTCTCGATGCCGCCGTCGAGCACCCTGAGGTTCGACACCCCGGCCTCGCTGAGCGCTTCCGCTGCCTGGGACGAGCGGGTGCCGGAGAGGCACATCAGGACGACGTCCTCGTCGAGATGGTCCGCCAGCTCGGTGCGGTGCTCGCGGAGCAGGTCGAGTGGCACGTTGTAGGAGCCCTCGACGTGCGCGGACTCGAACTCCGCCGGCGAGCGGACGTCGAGCAGTCGTACCGATTGGTCGAGCAGCCGGCTGCGAAGCTCCGTGGCGTCGATCTTCCGTACTTCGACACGGTCGCGTGTGGCGGTCATGACACTCCTCTCGCGCGGACCGGGCGGCCCACGCCTCTTCGCGGGTTGAACTAGGCCCGCGCGGTCTCGACCGGTGGCGCAAACCCGTACTGGCGGTATACCTCCCGGCCGGGACCGTCAACCATGAAGTCGACGAATTTTCTCGCCGCCTCCGGGTGTCGGCAGCCCCGCACCACGGCCAGGGCGTAGCGGCCCACGACGTTCTGGTCCGCCGGGATCGAGACGGTGTGCATGTCCGCGCCGAGCACCTCGCAGTGGTAGCGCGCCTCGGTCGACCACAGCGGGCACGCGTCCACCTCCCCCGCCGCGAGCCAGCGGGCGCTCTCCCGGTGGTGGATGTCGGTGAACCGGGTGCTGCCGTCCCGAGCCTTGTCCTCGAAGACGGTCCGCCGGACCTCGTCGCCGCAGCTCTTCTCCACGGCCTCGGCGATCAGCTCGGCCACGCCCTCGTACCTCAGGTTGGGCATCGCGACCCGCACGTCGGGGCGGGCGAGGTCGGACCACCCCTGGATGTCCAGCGGGTTGCCGGCGGCCACCATGATCGCCAGGTCGTTGCTGGTGTACTCCCGCGGCTGCTCCAGCAGGTCCTGCTCCACCAGCGGTCGGAGGGCTCGGGGTCCTGCCGCCACCACGTCGGGTCGGACGCTCAGCACGAGGTTCCCGACGCGGAGCCGGCCGTTGAGCGTCTGCTCCACGAGCTTGCCCGGGGGGATCGTCTCGAAGAAGACCTCGGCGACCTCGGGGTGCTCGGTGCCGAACGCCTCCATCACGTCGTCCATGGCCATGAACTGGTTGCCGTTCATGAACAGGACGAGCTCCGCCGAGCAGGGGTCGCCGTGCAGGTCGACGACATCGTCCATCGGAGGAACGGTCAGGTCCACGGGTACGTCACGGTCGGACATACGCCCACCCCCCCTGCTGGCGGCGCACGATCTCTCCGATGCCGGCATCGACCATGGTCACGCCCGGCAGCAGCTTGTCGGGCTCGATCCCGAGGCGTTGCATGGTGTTGCGACAGGCCAGCACCTCGATCCCGCTGTCCACGAGCTGGGCGACCTCGTCGGCCCATCCCGTGGCGCCCGTGGTCAGCTGCAGACCGGGGCCGTGGGTGACCACGGCCACCTCGGCGTCCTCCCCGAGGTCGGTCGCGGTGTTGCGCACGTTGCGCAGCACCTGCTCGTGGTAGCCGGCGTCGGCCTCCGACACCTGGAACACCGCCCGGTAGTGGGTCACGTGGTCACCTCTCGTCGATCCCTCTCGTCGATGGTCGTGGTCAGCCGGCGGTGGGGTGGTCCACGGGGTACCCGCGCTCCGCCCAGTCCGGGAACCCGCCGTCCACGAGCACGGCCGGCACGCCACGACTGTCCAGGATGCTCGCCGCGATGCTGGCGCGGTGACCGGTGCGGCACATGACGTGGACCGTGCCCTCGCCACCGACGAGCTCGTCGGCTCGCTCCGGTACGTCGGGGATGTGGATGTGCATCGCGTTCGGTACGTGGCCGTCGGACCACTCGAGGTCCTGCCGTACGTCGAGCACGCGCACGCCGTCCTCCTGGACGGCGCGCAGTCCCTCCACGTCGATCACGTCGTAGGTGCTGGTGTCGCGACCGTCCTCCTGCCACGCCTCGAAGCCACCCTCGAGGTACCCGGTGATCGAGGTGATGCCGATGCGGGCACACTGGCGCACGGGCTCGAGCGGGTCGGCGCCGTCCGGCAGGATGACCGCGAACTCGGTGCCGAAGGGGAACAGCCAGCCGACGTAGGTGGAGAACTGCGCGTCGAGCTCGATGTTCACCGACCCGGGCACGTGCGCCTTCGCGAACTCGTGCCGAGGCCGGCCGTCGATGACGACGGTGCCCTGCTGCAGGGCCCGGTCGAGGTCGTCGAGCCCGAGAGCAGGGAGCGCGCTCGGCTCCCACCCCTCGGCGCCTTCCTTGTTCAGTCCCGCCATCTGGTGGTAGTAGGCCGGGTAGGCGAGGAGTCCGGCGAGCTGGGTGTCGACGAAGTCCTGCTCGTCACGTGCGAGCGCCGCGGGGTTGCGCGTCTTCTCGGTGTCGACGTCGGTGTAGGTGTCCGCGCTCGCCGCGGATGCCGCGCAGAAGGAGCCGGCCCCGTGGGTGGGTCCGATCATCATCGTGCCCGGCATCGACAGGATCCGCTGGGCCGAGCGGTACTGGCTGCGAGTGAGGTCCTCGGTCATCTCCGGGCTGACGAGGTCGGTCCGTCCGCAGGACGCGACCAGGACGCACCCCCCGGAGAAGACCAGCAGGGGCTGGTCGCCGTCGAGCACGGCATAGCTGGTGTGGTGGGGCGTGTGCCCGGGAGTGTGCAGGGCACGGATGGTGAGGTCGCCGAACGGCAGCTCGTCCTCGTCACGCACCGCGTGGTGGTCGAAGCCGTAACCGGCATCGGCGGGGAGCACGTGGGTGGCGCCGTGACGCAGCGACAGCGCCCGACCGCCGCTGACGTAGTCGTTGTGCACATGGGTCTCCATGACCATCTCCAGCGGTGCGTGTACCTCGGCGAGACCGGCCTCGAAGCGGTCGAGGTCGCGCTGCGGGTCGATCAGGGCCGACCGTCCCCCGCTGGTGATCAGGTAGCTGTGGTCCCCCAGGCCGGGAGTGGAGATCTGGTACGTCTCGACCCCCGCCGGCGCACCGAGCACCTTGAGGGTGGTCATGCGCTGGATCCCGGTCACTTCGGCGGTCATGGGTGCTCCTTGGTCGGTTCGACGGTCATCTCTCTGCCAAGGCTGCGCACCGATGCGCAGTTCAGGTCAATAAACACCGGCCTCCGGGGCCGTACAAACCGCGGTTGAACGCCCCTGCGCCGTCGCGGCGCCCCGTGGCGATGCGTGCACCGATACGCGATCGCGGCGGCGCATCCGAGGGGAGGACCCGCACGTGGACTCCGGAGCGCAGGCAGGTGTTGCGGCCGTTTGAACGCGTTCAACCTCAAGTGCAACGCCGTGACGCCTTGTCCCTCACCGCGCAGTGGGCCAACGGTGGAGGAGTAGTGATGTGCGCCACACAGCCGCGTGCGCGCCGTCCTCGCGACTACCGGAGTGGAGCGCAACGTGAGCATCTCCCTGTCAGGCGTGCTGTCAGGCGCGAGGAACGGGACCCGCGCCCGGGCGCTCCCCGCCCGGTCCGAGAAGCCGGTGTCCGCGTGGCGTGCACAGCTGACCCCCGGCAGGATCACGGCCCTGGTGCTGGGCGTCCTCGCGATCGGCTACGCCCGGCTCGGGCCGATCCTGCCCGGTCTCGAGGATGCGGTCACGAGCATGTTCCAGGCGACCAACGACACCGCGGCTGCGGCGCCCGAGTCCCTGGTGGTGGCCGCACAGACCCTGCTGGGCATCTTCGTGTTCTTCGTGCTGTGCCTGGCCACCGAGGCGCTTCCCGCGCTCATCGTCGGGCTGTGCTCGCCGATGCTGCTGGTGGTCCTGGTCGACCTGCCGGTATCGCCGGGCTCGGGTGACGAGATCCCGGTCGCCTTCAACGCGTTCGCCTCCGACACCTTCTTCCTGATCCTCGGGGCGTTCGTCCTGGTCGCGGTGATGATCCAGACGGGGCTGGGCAAGAGGATCGCCTTCGCCATCGTCGCCAGCGTGCGGTCGACGCGAGCCGACCGCATCATGGCTGCCCTGATGGGGGCCGGCGCAACGTTGCACGCCATCTTGCCCACGGTGGCCGAGACCGCGATGTTCCTGCCCATCTCCCGCTGCCTGGGCGAGATCTCGGAAGGGAGGGAGAAGCCCCCGGGTCTGGACCGCGCCAACCAGGGGATGATCCTGGCGGTCGCCGGACTGGTCCCGCTCCTGGGCGGGATGCTGTTCCTCACCGCCGGGGTACCGAACCTCGTCCTCAAGGGGACGCTGGCCGGGCAGGGCATCCACATCTCCTGGCTGGACTGGCTCTGGTGGAACCTCCCGCTGTGGGGCCTGCTGCCGTTGGCGTACTTCATGGTCAAGCGGCGCTTCGGGATGGGTGCGGTGGACCTGCCCAACGTCACGACGGTGATGCCGCGCATGCGGGCCGAGCTCGGCCCGATCAGCCGCGGCGAGACGTGGACGCTGAGCTGCATCGCGATCGCCTTCGTGCTGTGGACCACCGAGCCCCTGACAGGGATCCCGACCGGTATGGCCACCCTGCTCATGGTCGGCTTGCTCTTCCTGCCCGGCATGGGGCTGGAGCTCAAGGACTACGTCGGTCACGTGATGTGGGGCATGGTCTTCCTGATCGGTGGGGCGATCAGCCTGGGCAACCTGCTCTACAAGTTCGGGGTGGTGACCTGGGCGGCCGAGGGGTTGGTGTCCCCCATCAAGAGCTGGGGCATCACCAGCAGCATCCTGGTGATGCTCATCGCGGTCGCCGGCCTGCACGTGGCCCGGGCCGGCATCCTCAGCGGCGGAGCCATGGCCGCGGTGTTCGTCCCGCTCTCGATCGGACTGGCGAACGCCTTCGACTTCAACACGCTGCCGTTCTCGGTGATCATCGTCAACTGCCTCAACGTGGCCGTGTTCGTGCCCGTCTCGGCGGTCGCGATCCTGGTGGCCACGCAGGCCGCCCGGATCTCCTGGCGCGAGATCCTGGTCTTCGGCGGCACCTTCTCGATCCTCGGGAACCTCTACATCGTCCTCGCGCTGTCCGGCTGGTTCGCCCTGATCGGCATGCCCGTCCAGTGAGGCTCCCGACCAGGTCCGGATGACCCCACCCGTCACGCCCGTGGGGGAGCGGACCCGCTGCCGCCCACCGTGGTCCAAAGCATGATTTGGGAGTACCCCACGCCTGTTTGGGGATCACCCCATAGCGGGCATGCCCTCGGCTACCTACGCTGCACACATGGTCGATGTCGTGGATCGCCCCGTGCGATGGCTGAAGGTGCTGGACCAGACCCGGTGCATCGGGTGCCATGCGTGCACGACGGCATGCAAGAGCGAGAACGAGGTGCCGCTGGGCGTCACCCGCACCTACGTGAAGTCCGTGGACGTGGGGGAGTTCCCGCAGGCCCGGCGCGCGTTCCAGGTGACGCGGTGCAACCAGTGCACCGACGCACCCTGCGTCACCGCCTGCCCGACGGAGGCGATGTACAAGCGCCCCGACGGGATCGTCGACTTCGACAAGAGCATCTGCATCGGCTGCAAGGCCTGCATGGCCGCCTGCCCGTACGACGCGATCTTCATCAACCCCGAGGACCACTCCGCCGAGAAGTGCAACTTCTGCGCCCACCGTGTCGACGGGGGCCTCGAGCCGGCCTGCGTCACCGTGTGTCCCACCGAGGCCATCCTCATCGGGGACATGAACGACCCGACGTCGAAGGTGGCGCAGGCGGTGAAGCGGCAGCCCGCCCTGGTGCGCCGGCCCGAGAAGGAGACCGGTCCCGGGCTCTTCTACCTCGGCGCACACCAGGCGACCCTGGACCCGCTCGGCTCGACGCGGCCCGAGGGCGGTCTCTACGCCTGGTCGACCCAAGGGCCGCCCGACCCGCAGCTGGTGCCGTCGGGCCACCCCGAGGGCGCCCGGTCCTCGGCGGCTGCCCTGCTGTCCTACGACGTCCCGCACTACGCCCCGTGGGGTTGGCGGGTCAGCCTCTACACGTGGACCAAGAGCATCGCTGCAGGTGCCTTCATGGTGGCGATCCTGTTCGCGTTCACCGGCCTGATGACGTGGGACGACCCGGTGACCCGTCTCGTCGCGCCGGTGATCGCGCTGGTGTTCCTCGGCATCACCGGTGTACTGCTCATCTGGGACCTCAAGCACCCGTTCCGGTTCTGGCTGATCTTCACCCGGCACCAGTGGCGAAGTTGGCTGGTACGCGGATCGTTCATCATCGGGTCCTTCGGTGCCGCGGCCTTCGTGTCCTTGGTGGTCGGCGTGCTCGACATGCGGACGACCCAGCAGGTGGTCGGGGTGATCGGCGCGGTGACGGGTCTCGCGACCGCCGTGTACACCGCCTACCTCTTCGCCCAGGCCAAGGCGCGCGACCTCTGGCAGAGCCCGCTGCTCCCGGCGCACCTCGCGGTACAGGCAGTACTGGCCGGCTCCGCCTCGCTGCTGCCGTTCGAGGTGGCGAGGGGTGACGACTCGGCCGTCCAGGCCCTGGAGATCGTGCTGGCGATCTCGGCGATCGGCCACCTGCTGCTCGTGTGGTCGGAGACCACGCTGCCCCACGTCACCGCCCACGCCCGACTCGCCGAGCACGAGATGACGCGTGGCAAGTACGCCACCTACTACCGCGTGGGCCTCGTGGGTGTGCTGGTCTCGATCGCCGCCCCTCTGATCGGCGTGGTCGCCGTCCCGTTCGCCCTGATCGGCCTGCTGGCTCACGAGCACGCCTACGTCCAGGCCGGCCAATCCGTCCCGCTGGCCTGAGAGGAAGACCCCCATGTCGTCGAAGAAGACCAGTCGCGTGTCCCTGACCGAGCGGGCGCGCCGTGTCTCAGCCGCCCGCAAGGACGTCGAGTCCCGCGGCGAGACCTTCTACCAGGGCGCGAGCGGCATCCACCTGGCCGCCTTCCCGCCCAAGGAGCGGTGGGACGACTGGGTGGACCTCGACTCACGAGCGTGGCCACGCCGCGAGGAGCACCACTACATGCTGGTGCCCACGACGTGCTTCAACTGTGAGTCGGCGTGCGGCCTGCTGGCCTACGTGGACCGCGACGACCTGCACGTGCGCAAGTTCGAGGGGAACCCCGAGCACCCCGGCAGCCGTGGGCGCAACTGCGCCAAGGGGCCGGCGACGATCAACCAGGTCACCGATCCCGACCGCATCCTCTACCCGCTTCGCCGCGTGGGTGAGCGGGGCGAGGGCCAGTGGGAGCGGGTCTCCTGGGAGGAGGTCCTCGACACGCTGGGCGCACGGCTGCGCAAGGCGATCATCGAGGAGCGCCAGAACGAGATCATGGTGCACATCGGGCGTCCCGGTGAGGACGGCTTCACCGAGCGGGTGCTCGCCAGCTGGGGTGTGGACGGACACAACTCCCACACCAACGTCTGCTCCAGCGGCGGCCGGGCCGGCTACCAGTTCTGGATGGGGGCCGACCGGCCGAGCCCGGACCACGCCAACGCCAAGGTGATCTACCTGATCAGCTCGCACCTTGAGACCGGTCACTACTTCAACCCGCACGCCCAGCGCATCACCGAGGCGCGTGCCAACGGCGCCAAGGTGATCGTGCTCGACACCCGGCTCTCCAACACCGCCACGCACGCCGACCACTGGCTCTCCCCCCAGCCCGGGAGCGAGGCGGCCATCAACCTGGCGGTCGCCCAGCACCTCATCGCGACCGGTCGCTACGACCGGGAGTTCGTGCGGAAGTGGTGGAACTGGCAGGAGTACCTCGAGGAGTGCCGGCCGGACCTGCCGGCCACGTTCGAGGCCTTCGAGGCCGAGCTGGCCACGCTGTACGCCGACTTCACCTTCGAGTACGCCGCCCAGGAGTCGGGCATCGACGCGGCCACGATCGCCGAGGTCGCCGAGACGGTGGCCCAGGCCGGGACGCGCTTCTCCTCCCACATCTGGCGCTCGGCCGCCGCCGCCAACCTCGGCGGCTGGCAGATCACCCGGACGCTGGTGCTGATCTCCGCCCTGCTGGGAGCCATCGGCACCGAGGGCGGACTGTTCGCCAACTCGTGGAACAAGTTCGTGCCGAAGCCGATCTACACCCCGCCCCACCCCGGGGTCTGGCAGGAGCTGACCTGGCCGCTGGAGTTCCCGCTGTCGCAGAACGAGATGTCGTTCCTGCTGCCGCACTTCCTCAAGGAGGGCCGGGGCACCCTCGACACCTACTTCATCCGGGTCTACAACCCGGTGTGGACCAACCCCGACGGCATGTCGTGGATGGAGGTGCTGACCGACCAGGAGAAGGTCAACTGCTTCGTGGCGCTCACCCCGACCTGGAACGAGTCCGCCTACCTCGCCGACTTCGTGCTGCCCATGGGGCACAGCTCGGAGCGCCACGACACCCACTCCTACGAGCAGTACGACGGACAGTGGGTGGGCTTCCGGCAGCCGGTGCTGCGGGCGGCCCGCGAGCGGCTGGGGGAGACCATCACCGACAGCCGGCAGGTCAACCCGGGCGAGGTCTGGGAGGAGAACGAGTTCTGGATCGAGCTCTCGTGGCGGATCGACCCCGACGGCAGCCTCGGGATCCGGCAGTACCACGAGTCCAAGGCCGAGCCGGGCACCAAGCTCTCGGTGGACGAGTACTACGGCTGGATGTTCGAGAACTCGGTGCCCGGGCTGCCGGAGAAGGCGGCCGCTGAGGACCTGACCCCGCTGGAGTTCATGCGTCGCTACGGTGCCTTCGAGATCACCAAGGGCCAGGGCGCGGTGTACACCGCGGAGGTGGCCGAGGAACAGCTGGCCGACGTGAACGTCACCCCGCAGGGTCGGGTCTACACCTCCACCGACAAGCCGCCGGCGGTGAACATGGCTCCGGTCGGTGCCCCCGGTCCCGACGACGAGGGTCGTCGACCGGTCGGGGTGATGGTCGACGACGTCGTACGCACCGGGTTCCCCACACCGTCGGGGAAGCTGGAGTTCTACTCCTCCACGCTGGCCGGATGGGGCTGGCCGGAGCAGGCGATCCCGGGCTACCTCAAGAGCCACGTGCACCCCGAGCAGCTCGCCGAGGACCAGATGGTGCTGCTCTCCACCTTCCGGCTCCCCACCCAGATCCACACCCGTTCGGCGAACTCGAAGTGGCTCGACGAGCTGGCGCACACCAACCCGGTCTGGATCCACCCGCAGGACTCGGCCCGACTGGGCGTCGAGCACACCGGCGACCTGGTTCGGGTGCAGTCCGACATCGGCTACTTCGTGGCCAAGGTGTGGATCACCGAGGGCATCCGCCCCGGCGTGGTCGCCTGCTCCCACCACATGGGCCGCTGGCGTCCGGAGAACCAGGGCGGCGGAGCCGGCGGCATGATGGCGACGGTCGACCTCCAGCGCGAGGGCAACGACTGGACGATGCGCCGGTTGCGCAACGTCGGGCCGCACGAGTCGAGCGACCCCGACACCCAGCGCATCTGGTGGAGCGACACCGGCGTGCACCAGAACCTCATCTTCCCGGTGCACCCCGACCCGATCTCGGGCATGCACTGCTGGCACCAGGCGGTCCGGGTGGTCAAGGCGGGGCCGGACGATCGTGCCGGTGACATCAGCGTGGACACCGACAAGGCGAGCGCCGTGTACGCCGAGTGGATGGCCCGCACCCGACCGGCGGGCCACATCTCGCCGGACGGGACGCGCCGGCCCAGCTGGTTGATGCGCCCGCTGAAGCCGAGCGCCGACACCTTCGCGCTCGACACGTGAGCTCCTCCACGATCGGCTCGGCCGTCGGAGCCGCTGAGCGGTACGAGCTGCTCCGGGCCCTGGGCTCGGTGGTGCTGACGCCCCCACCGGGCAACGAACCGGTCTGGCACGCGCTCGGGCTGAGCCCGGCGACCGGTGCGGAGCACACCGAGGGCTTCGTGCTCGGCCTGCCGCCGCATGCCGCGATCTACCTCGGGGACGAGGGCAAGCTGGGCGGCGAGGGGCTGGACAGGGTGGGCGGCTTCTGGCGTGCCCTGGGCCTGAACGCACCGGAGGACGCGGATCACCTCGGGACACTGCTGCTGCTCTACGCCGAGCTCGGCCTGGCCGAGTCGGCCGCCACCAACGAGCGCTCCGCCGACCAGCTGCGCACCTCGCGACACGCGCTGCTGCACGAGCACCTGTGGTCGTGGGCGCCGGCGTACCTGCACGCGGTCGCGCAGCTGGACGTGGCCAGCGTGGCCGAGTGGGCCGCGCTCACCCTGGCCGCGGTGCTCGAGGAGCACGAGCGCGCGCCCGCGGCCCCGCTGCTTCCCTTGGCACTGCGCGAGGCACCGCCGCCGCTCGCCGCGGAGGACTCGGTCGACGACCTGCTGGACGCCCTGGTCGCCCCGGTGCGCACGGGGGTCGTGCTGAGCCAGCGTGACCTCCAGGCCGGTGCGGCGATCGTGGGCGTCGGCTTCCGGCGGGGTGAGCGTCGCTTCGCGCTCCGCGCCATGCTGGAGCAGGACGCACCGGCCACGCTGGGCTGGCTGGCCGAGCGTGCGCGCCACTGGACCCAGGTCCACCGCGAGCACGGTGCCGACCCGACCACCGAGTGGTGGCGTGCCAGGGCCGAGTCCACCGCCACCGTCCTCGCCGCAGCCCTGGAAGGAGCACAGTGAGACGACAGCGTGACCGCGACGCCATCGCCGACGCGGTCGGCGGGGTCCTCGACCCGGAGCTCGAACGGCCCTTGGCCGAGCTCACGATGGTGCGCCGTGTCGACGTCGACCGGCGCGGGGACGTCGAGGTGGGGATCGCCCTGACCACCGAGGCCTGTCCGATGCGGGAGCGGCTGGCCCGCGACGTGTCCGCCGCCGCCCGAGGAGTGGCCGGCGAGGTCGACGTACGGGTCGAGTTCTCGGTGATGAGCGAACGGGAGCGCCGCGACACCGCGGCACGCTTCATGGTCGAGGGACACCAGGTGGGCGCGACGAACGCGAAAGCCATCTACGCGGTGGCCAGCGGCAAGGGCGGCGTGGGCAAGTCCACGGTCGCGGCCAACCTCGCCGTCTCGCTCGCGGCCCAGGGCAAGTCCGTGGGACTGCTCGACGCCGACGTGTGGGGCTACTCCGTGCCGCAGCTCTTCGGCGTGCAGCACAGCCCGATCGCGCTCTACGAGACCATGTTGCCCGTCCAGGCACACGGCGTCCGGCTGATGTCGCTGGGCTTCCTGGTGGAGGACGAGACACCGATCGTGTGGCGGGGGCCGATGCTGCACAAGGCCCTGACGCAGTTCATCCACGAGGTGCACTGGGGCGATCTCGACGTCCTCGTCCTCGACCTGCCGCCGGGCACCGGCGACGTCACGCTGTCGGTCCTGGAGCTGCTGGAGGAGGCGTCGTTGCTCGTGGTCACGACCCCCCAGGCGGCAGCTCGCACCGTCGCGACCAGGGTCGGGCTGATGGCCCGCGACGTCGGGATGCCGGTGGCCGGCGTGGTGGAGAACATGTCGTCGGCCGTGTGCGACGCGTGCGGCGCGCACAGCGCCCTCTTCGGCAGCGGCGGCGGGCACCAGCTGGCCACGGAGCTGGACGTGCCGCTGCTCGGCCAGGTGCCGCTCGACCTGGCGCTGCGTGAGGGCGGTGACCGGGGGGTCCCCGTGGTGGTCTCCGCACCGGGCTCCCCGTCGGGCCGGGCGCTCGAGGAGGTGGCCTCCCGGCTGCGGCCGGTACGTCGCTCGCTGGTCGGACGGTCGCTGTCACTGACCCCGATCTGACCCCGGGCGGACGGGACACCCGGTCGGGGGTCAGGTGGGCCGTCGTCGCCGTTGCTGGTCGGTGCGCCGGCTCAGGCCGACGAACGCCCGGGCCGCGCCGAGCAGCGGCCGACCCGCGGGCCAGACGGCCTGCAGCGTGCGGCGCAGGTCGAGACCGTCCACCTCCACCGCGACGAGGTGACCCAGCTCGAGAGCCTCGGCGACGGCCAGGGAGCTGATCACGGCCGGGGCCAGGCCGTTCTGTGCGGCCGCCTTGATGGCAGTGGTGGAGGTCAGCTCCATCATCGGCGGGACGAGCTGGACCGCGCCCAGTGCCTGTTGCATCGCCCGGTCCAGGGTCCAGCGCGTCCCGGAGCCCGGCTCCCGCTGGATCAGCGGGGTCCCGGCGAGGTCACGGGCGGTGACCTGGGCACCGGGTCGTGCCCACGGATGGTCCCGGGCCACGACGACGAGCAGCTCGTCACGCGCGATCGTGGTCGTCCGCAGCCCGCTCGTGCGGGGCAGCCCCTCGACGTACCCGAGGTCGACCTGACCATTGATCACCCGGCGCGCCACCTCGGTGGAGTTCGCCAGCTCCAGGGCGATGGCCAGCCCGGGATCCTCTCGATGGGCGGTCATCAACCACGAGGGCATGAGGTACTCGGCCACCGTCATGCTGGCGGCGATCCGGAGCCGGGCCTGCGCCTGTCCTCGCAGCGCCTCCACTCCACGCTCGAGCGCGGCCGCCGACTCCACGACGTCGCGAGCCCACTCCACGACGAGACTGCCGGCACCGGTCAGGGTGGAGCCGTGCGTGGTGCGCTCGATCAGGGCGACCCCCAGCAACCGCTCCATGCGGCGGATGCGCGAGCTCACCGCCGGTTGGGTCACCCCGTGCTCCTCGGCCGCCCGGCCCATGCTGCCGTGGCGCGCGACACTGAGCAGCATGTCCATCGCCGCCAGGTCCGGCACGTGCGGGGAGAGTGGCATGGGCCGACTCTAGGGTCTCGCGACCAGGATGGATCGAACTCACCCGGACGCGTGCCGCACCGTCTCGGCACCTCGATGGGCTGGCGTGTCGTGCGCCGCGTGCATAGCCTCTCGCCATGACTGACACCTACCGCACTCTCGGGTCTGGCCCGCACACCGTGCTGTGCCTGCACGGCTGGTTCGGCTCCTCCACCGGCTGGGGGGAGGACTTCTGCTCGGTGCTGGACACCGACGCCTTCCGCTACGTGTTCATGAACTACCGCGGCTACGGCGAACGCGCCGATGTCACCGGCGACCACACGCTCGACGAGATCGCGCGGGACGCGCTCGACCTCGCCGACGAGCTGGGCGCCGACCGGTTCTCGGTCGTCGGCCACTCCATGGGAGGCGGCGCGGCCCAGCGCGTGCTCGCGCTGGCGCCCGACCGCGTGGAGCGCCTGGTCGGCATCAGCCCGACCCCCGCCTCGGGCGTGCCGTTCGACGACGACGGGTGGGGGCTGTTCTCCGGTGCCGCCCAGGACGACGGCAACCGGGCGGCGATCATCGACTTCACGACCGGCAACCGGCTCTCGCAGCGATGGATCCAGGCCGTGGTGCAGCACTCGGTCGAGCGCAGCACGCGGGAGGCCTTCGGTGCCTACCTGGAGTCGTGGGCCAAGGACGACTTCGCCGAGGAGGTGTCCGGGAACCCGGTCCCGGCGCTGGCCGTGGTGGGCGAGAACGACCCGGCGCTCGGCGCGGACACGATCAACGCCACCTGGATGAAGACCTACCCGAACGCCCGCCTCGAGGTGATGGCCAACGCCGGCCACTACGCCATGTTCGAGACCCCGGTGGCCCTGGCCACCGTGCTGGAACGCTTCCTGTCCGAGTGACGGGAGCCGGCGACCTGCCCGCGAAGCCGGTTCCGGCCCCGGAGGCGGGGTCGTCGGGCGCCGTCGCTGCGGCGTACGACGGACTCGACCCGGCGACGCGGGAGGCCACCAGGACCGTGCACGACCCCGACACCTACGTCGGCGGCGTGCCGTTCGCCGAGCTCGCCGCGCTGCGCGAGGAGCACGGCGTGGTCCCGGTGGCCGAGCCCGCGCTGCCGGGGTGGCCGGCGGGCAGCGGCTACTGGCTGGTGCTGCGCCACGCCGACGTCGACCGGGTGGTCAAGGACCCGAGCGCCTTCTCCTCGGCGCTGGGTGGCACCCAGATCCGCGACCCGCGCTCCGGGGACGACCTGGCCTTCGTACGCCGGATGATGCTGAACATGGACCCTCCGGAGCACTCCCGGTTGCGTCGGCTGCTGGCTCGCTCCTTCACCCCGCGCGCCGTCGCCCGGTTGGAGGAGCAGATCCGCGCGCACGCGCGCGGGATCGTGGACCGGATGCTCGCCGCCGGCCCCGAGGGCACCTGCGACTTCGCCAAGGACGTGGCAGCCGACCTGCCGCTGCTCACCCTCGCCGACGTGCTGGGCGTGCCGGCGGAGGACCGGATGCTGATGTTCGACTGGTCCAACCGGGTGATCGGCTGGCAGGACGAGGACTACGCGACCAGCCACGCGTTCGACGCGACCACGGGCAGTGCGCTCGCCCGCGAGGTGGCCCCCCTGCGGCCGGGACCGGGTCCCGACGGGCTGATGCCGGACCCCAGGTCCAGGGACGGGATGCCGGACCTCTACGCCTACGCGCACCTGCTGGGCCGGGAGAAGCGCGAGCGACCCGGCGACGACGTGATGTCGATCCTGATGGGGCAGCGCGACGACGACCCCGGTGGCTCGGTGAGCGTCGAGGAGTTCGAGAACCTGTTCTGGCTGTTCGCCGTGGCCGGCAACGAGACCCTGCGCAACGGGCTCCCGGGAGGCATGATCGCGCTGCTCGAGCATCCCGACGCCCAGCGGCAGCTGCGCGCCGATCCTGCTCTCGTGCCTGCGGCGGTGGAGGAGATGCTGCGCTGGTGGACCCCGGTGATGACGTTCCGGCGTACGGCGAGCCGGCCGGTGCAGCTCGCCGGGGTGCAGCTCGAGGCCGGGGACAAGGTCGTGGTGTCCTTCACCGCGGCCGACCGGGACCCCGAGGTGTTCGAGCGTCCCGACGACTTCGACCTCGTCCGCGGCGGACGCGGGCACCTGGCCTTCGGTGCCGGACCGCACTTCTGTCTCGGGGCACACCTGGCGCGCACGCAGATGCGTGCCCTGTTCACCGAGCTGCTCACCCGGACCAGCTGGATCGAGCCGGCCGGCGACCCGGTCTGGTTGCGCTCGAACTTCCAGCGCGGGGTGAAGAGACTGCCGATCACCTGGCGACGGTGACCACCGGGTCCTCAGGATCTCGGGGGACCCGACGGCCGCCGAGGCTCACTTGATGACGGCGTCGACCGTCTTCTTCAGCGCGCTGGGCTGGGAGGGCCGCTTCGGCGCCTTGGGCCGCTGCTTGGCCATCTCCGCCCCGATCTCCTGCAGGACCTTGCGCCCGAGGCCCTCGCGGACCTTGGGGAACCACTCCTGCTCCTCCTCCTCGATGTGGTGCTCCACGTTCTCGATGAGGACGGTCGTCTTGGCGTCGAAGCGCTCGTGGTCGGGCTTGAGCATCGAGAGCTCCACGACGAGGAGGTCGGCGACGTGGTGCTCCTCGTAGGACTCCAGGACGTCGTCCTCGACCTCGGGGAGCAGCTCACGCACGCGGGGGTACATGACCTCGTTCTCGAGGTAGGTGTGCACGGTGAGCAGCTCGATGATCCGGTCGACGATCTGGCCCTTGCGCTTGGTCGCGTCGGGGCCGGCCTTGCGGAAGTCGGCGAAGGCCTTGCGGATCTGCTTGTGGTCGTCCTTGAGCATGACGATGGCGTCGTTCGACATGGGGGGCTCCTGGGCACTGGGGTCGGGGTCCTCCATGTACCCCGCCGGGGCCGATGATGCTCCGGCCGTCCGCGGCCGGACGCCCGCGCGATCACCGCGCGATCAGGAGTCGAGCCACTCCCGGATCGTGGCGCCGTGCTGGTCGAGCGTCGGGGGAGCGAGGTGCTGCGACCGGCCGCCGGAGTGCGGGTTGTCGTCGTACCGCAAGGGCGAGCCGGGCAGGTCGAGGCGACCCTGCGTGGGGTGCTCGACCTCGAGCAGCAGGCCCTGCGAGCGGACCTGGTCCCAGCCGTAGACGTCGTCGAGCGTGCGGACCTTGCCCGAGGGCACGCCCGGCCTGGTCGAGCAGCGCCAGCCAGTGCTCGGCGGTGTCGGTGGCGAAGTGCGCCTCCAGCAGGGCGACCAGCTCGTCGCGGTGACTGACTCGCAGCAGGTTGGTGGCGAAGCGCGGGTCGGTGGGCTCGAGGTCCAGGGCGCCGCACAGCGCGCGCCACAGCCCCTCGGACCCGCAGGCGATCTGGATGGGCGCCGTACCCGTCTCGAACATGCCGTACGGCGCGATCGCCGGGTGGTGGTCGCCGGCCAGGCCGGGCACCTCGCCGCCGACCGTCCAGCGGGTGCCCTGGAAGGCGTGCACCCCGACCACGCCGGCGAGCAGCGACGTACGGACGACGCGGCCGCGGCCGGTCCGCGCGCGCTCGTGCAGGGCGGCGAGCACCCCGAAGGCGCCGTTCATCCCGGCGAGCAGGTCGGCGATCGGCACCCCGACCTTGGTCGGCTGCTCGGTGCCGGTGACCGACATCAGGCCGCCCTCGCCCTGCGCGATCTGGTCGTAGCCCGCGCGCAGCGCCTGCGGCCCGTCGTGGCCGAAGCCGGTGATCGACATGATCACCAGCCGGGGGTTCAGCTCGTGCAGGCGCTCGACGGAGAAGCCGAGGCGGTCGAGCACCCCGACCCGGTAGTTCTCCATCAGCACGTCGGCGCGCTCGACCAGGCGGGCCAGCACCTCGCGGTCCTCGGCGTCCTTGAGGTCGAGGACGATCGACTCCTTGTTGCGGTTGGCCGAGAGGTAGTACGTCGACTCCCGCTCGTCGTCCTCGCCCACGAACGGCGGCCCCCAGCCGCGGGTGTCGTCACCGGTCGGCGGCTCGACCTTGATCACCCGGGCGCCCTGGTCGCCGAGCATCATCGCCGCGTGCGGACCCGCCAGCGCGCGGGTCAGGTCGATCACGAGCAGGTCGGCGAGGGGTCCGTCGGTGGCTTCCGGGGTGGCTTCGGTGGGCGGCGTCGTCATGCCCGAACTCAACCATTGCGTGCCGTGCGGGGGTATGGCAGGACTGCACAACGGCCTGACGGCTCGACCGTCGACGTCGCGACGAGGTCAGGACCCGACGGGAGTCCGGCGGCGCCCCGCCATCGCCACAGCGGCGGCGAGCGTTCCACACGCGCTCACGGCCACGAACACCACGAACAACCAGCTCGGCGGAGCCTCCTCGGCGGTGCGGAACACGAAGACCAGCATCAGCAGCTCGACCAGGTGGAGCGCCCCCAGAAGGATGGGGGCCCGATGCCGGACGTGCGCCACAGCCAGTACGTGCCGCCGAGGAGCAGCAGCGCGAAGACCCATGCGCCCCACGGAATCGAGAGCCGGAAGCCGTCCGCGATCTCGAGGACGGCGAGGAGAATGCTGAGGACCAGCAGCACTGGGCGGGCGTTGATCGTACCCATGGCGTGACCGTCTTTCCGAGGCCTACAGGTGAGACGATGCTAGGACTCAGGTCGCCGCCCGACAATGAGCTCTGGGATGAGAAATGGCGGATCGCTGGGCGGTGTACCCGCTCAGCTGACCACCTCTCCGGAGTGGCAGGGGGGTGGGCGTCGTCAGCCGACTCAACCACCGTCGGTCCCGGGCGCGGAACCGTAGGGGTGGTGACAACGCCGCGACGGTGTGCTGAAGATGGGGGGCATGAGTGCACCCACCGCAATCGTGGCCAAGGTCGTGGCCCCGTCCGCCGACGAGGCCCTCGCGTTCTACTCCCGGGTGTTCGGGCTCGCGGTGACCCAGCGGTACACGCACGGGGACAAGGTCGTGTTCGCGGAGGCCGTCGCGGGCGACGTACGCCTCCAGGTCAAGGACGCCGACGCCACCGACCCGGCCGGTCGGCCCACCTCGCTGGTCCTGACCGTGGAGACCGACGACGCGGCCACGCTGGCGAAGCAGGCCGTCGAGGCCGGCGCCGAGACGGTCTTCGAGGTCGCCGACCAGGGCTACGGGATGGTCCAGGGCCGGGTGCGTGACCCATACGGCGTCCAGTGGATCGTCTCCGAGACCGTCGAGGACCTGACCCCCGAGCAGGTGCAGCAGCGCATCGACGCGATGTCCTGACCTGTGTCTCGCCGGGTGGCGCAGGTCGTGGCCGCCCCGATTTGGAGGACCGCCGCGCCGTCCCGTAACGTTGTCCTCAGCGACGCGGGGTGGAGCAGTTCGGTAGCTCGCTGGGCTCATAACCCAGAGGTCGCAGGTTCAAATCCTGCCCCCGCTACAAATGTGATGTCT
>CAWFHA010000004.1:0-15419 GCA_963815595.1 uncultured Actinomycetota bacterium
ACGTCAGCCGCTGCGGCGCGGACGAACGACTCCGACACTGAGCGCTTGTGCACATGCCTGACGCCGGTTGCCTGTGCGCAATGACCGTACTGAGGACGGGCCGCCCCGGGTTACGTTGACGTGCACCTCGGTCCGAGGTCCCACCTGGAGGTGCACGATGGAGACAAGCAGCGCAGGGCTGCTGTACGCCGACGCGGCGGTCGAGCTCGACCGGGCTGCGGGGCACTACCGCGAAGCCGCACGGCACACCGATCTCGGGGAAGACGTCAAAGCGGCGCATCACGCGCACATCGCGCGTGGCCACTTCCTCAACGCTCAGTCCGCGGCGCACGAGACCGCGCGACTGCACGCCGAGCAGTTCAGCCAGGAGGTCATGGCGGCCCACCCCGTGACCGAGGCTGCCGACCAGCCCGGCTGAGCAGCGGGCCCGTCGATGCCCCGGTCCACCGGCAGTCTCCGGCTCCGAACCGCGCCGGTAGGCTCGCCCACACACCTCTCAGGGGGTCGCACCTTGTCCGAACTGCACGCCGAGCCGGCCGATACCGGCGTCAGCGTCGAGCGACTGCTGGCCGAGGAGCTGCTGCACGGCAGCCTCGTCGCCGGCAAGTCCGGGATCGACCGACTCGTCACCTGGTGCGTGCCGCTGCAGGACGCGAGCGATCTTTCGGCCGAGCAGGAC
This sequence comes from uncultured Actinomycetota bacterium, assembly GCA_963815595.1. GTDB lineage: Bacteria > Actinomycetota > Actinomycetes > Propionibacteriales > Nocardioidaceae > Marmoricola. The sequence continues at coordinate 680 of CAWFHA010000004.1, forward strand.
CTGACCGGGATGGCGGTCTTCGTGCCCGCCCAGCACGTGGCCGACGACGGCGCCCAACTGGTCCGCCGGATCGACGAGTGCGGTGCCGCCATGGTCCTGGCCTGGTCCCGCACCAGCTCCCCGGAGCTCGACCTGGAGGCGGCGGCCGAGGCCGCGGACGCGGTCGGGCTGCCGCTGCTGCACCTGCCTCCGCGAGCGACCTTCCGACGCACGAGCCGCCTGCTGGCCACCAAGATCCTGGCGCAGTCGACCCACGTGCTCGAGTACGGCACCCGCGTGCACCGGGCGCTCGGTGACGTCTTCTCCCGTGGGGGTGGGCTGCCGGCCCTGGCGCACTCGATGTCCCAGCTGTCCGGCACCACCGTGCTGGTGCTCGCGAGCACCGGCGAGCTCCTGGCCAGTGCTGCGCCACCCGCCAGCGCCGAGCGTTCCCCCGACCTCGCGCGGCGGGTCGCCGAGCAGCTCGTCAACCCCGACCGTTCGCCCGGCTTCCTGCCCGACGACCCCGGCCACCCCGACAGTGCGCACGTGACCACCGTGGAGATCGACGGCCAGCCGTGGCCGGTCATCGTCTGCCCGGTCCTCGTCGCCGGCGAGCCGTACGGCGTCCTGGCACTCGTCGAGCCCGTGCACCCGGTCCAGGAGCACGACCTCGCCCAGCACACCGTCGTCGCCGAGCAGGGGGTCAGCCTGGCCGCCAGCGAGCTCCTGCGACAGCAGTCGGTGCGCGAGGCCGAGGAACGCGCCCGCAATGACTTCGTGCACGCACTGCTGCACGGCCGGTTCACCGACCAGCTCGAGCTCTCGGCTCGCGCCGAGCACTACAAGTTCCCGCTCGGCGGGCAGTTCGCCGTCTACATCGTGACCGCCACTGGTCTGCGTCCCGACGACAAGGCCAGCAGGCGCAAGGCCCGCGAGGCTGCCCGCGCCGCGCAGTCGGTCCTGCCCGAGGCCGGAGCGCTCACCCTGACCGCGCTCGTCGGCTCGATGCTGGTCGTCGTCCGCCAGGTCGGTGACGGGCGGGGCAGCGCCAGTGAGGTCGACGCGCGCCTTCTCGCCGCCTTCGGTGAGGCGCTGCACAAGTCGATGTGCCACCGGCTCGGCGACGCCGTGCGCATCTCCTACGGCCGTCCTGGCGACGGCGCGCCTGGCGCGGCCCGCAGCTACCGTGAGGCGCGTACCGCGGAGGCGCTGGGCCGACGAGTGGCCACCGGCGCGGTCAACGCCTACTCCGACCTACGCGTCTTCGCGGCCATCCAGGACGCGGCGCTCAGCCCGGCCGGCCAGGCCTTCGCCCGCGAGATCCTGGCACCGCTCCAGCAGGCCGACGGCCAGACCGGCAACCTCGAGGAGGTCGTGCACGCCTACATCGCGGAGTCGGGCAACCTCAACGCGACCGCGAGGCGGCTGCACCTGCACCGCAACACGATGCTCTACAAGCTCGACCGGGCCTCCCGCGCCCTGCACATGGACGTGCGCACCACCGAGGCCCAGTTCATGATCTGGCTGGCGCACCACATCGACGCCCTCGGCGAGGTGGTCGGGGCACTCGACGACGAGCTCGCGCCGCCCACCTGACGCTGTTCACCCTGTGCACTGTTCACAGAGTCCTCCGTGTCTTCCGGACACATTGCCCCTAGGCCCGGGCAGGGCGGATTGCCAGAGTGTGCCGTGACGGACGCCCACGACCTCCAGGAGCACGACGCATGCACAAGATCTTCCGGATCACCTTGGACGACGCCCTGCCGGTGCTCACCGCGGCCCGCGCGAAGGCCGAGGAGCTCGGGGTCAAGCAGACCCTGTGCGTGACCGACGAGAGCGGACAGGTGATCGCGCTGCACCGCATCCCCGGCGCCCGGCTCACCGGCGTGGACATCTCCATCGCCAAGGCGTTCACCGCCGCCGGCCACGAGCGAGCCACCCACAAGTTCAACGAGGCACCCGACGGCCCGGCCCTCCCCGGCAACGAGGCGTTCGGGATCAGCCACATGCTGCCCGGCAAGTTCGCCATCTTCGTCGGCGGCTTCCCCCTCGAGTACGACGGCCAGATCGTCGGCGCGCTGGGCGTCTCCGGTGGCAACGGCGAGCAGGACAAGGCCGTCGGTGCCGCGGGCATCGCGGCGTTCGCCAAGCACCTGGCCGACAACCCGCCCACCTGAGCACGCCCCGCACCGCAGCGAGCGGCGCCGTACCGGTCCCTCCGGCGGGCGCCGCTCGTGCTGTGCGCGCGCAGGGTCAGCGGGTGCCGGTCAGTTCGACCTCGACGCAGGCACCTCCGGGCAGCGAGCTCACCCCGACGGCGCTGCGCACGGCGGACCCGCGCTCACCGAGGAGCTCGACCAGCCGCGCGGAGGCACCATCGGCCACGGCGGAGTGCTGGGTGAACCCGGGGGCGGCGTTGACGTAGACCGTCAGCCGCAGCACCTGCCCGATGGCGTCGGCCGAGCCGGTCAGCTCGACCAGCGCGGAGACGGCGTTCCCGGCCGCGATCGCGGCCGCTGCCCGGGCGTCCTCGAGATCGACCTCGGCGCCGACCCGGCCGACGTGGTGCAGCACGCCGTGGACGCGGGGCGTCATGCCCGCGGTGAGCAGGAGGTCGCCCGCGGCCGTCGCCGGGCGGTAGCTGCCCTGCGGTCGCGGAGGCGGTGGCAGGGGCACGCCGAGAGGGCCGGGCTCCTCAGATGGCAAGAGCTGTCCCTTCCATACGCGGGTCGGCGCCCGCGCGCAGCACGCCGTGACGTGGGTCCGCGGACACGACCATCGCCGAGCCTCCCGGCCCACCGTCCTGCACCGGCACGGGCGTCACCCGGTGGCCCCAGGCGACGAGCTGGTCGAGTGTCTCCTGTGGCAGGCCGGCCTCGCAGCGCAGCTCCTCGGGGCGGCCCATCACGTCTGCATCCGATCCGGGGAAGACCGTGACCCGGGGCAGCGCCACCGCGTCCTGGGGGTCGGAGCCGTGATCGACCAGGTGGCTGATCACTTGCATGTTCCACTGCACCTGACCGTCTCCGCCGGGGCAGTTGCCGACGTGCAGCAGGCCTCGCTCGGGGTGGTCGGCCACCCAGGCGTTCAGCGTGTGCAGCGGCTTGCGCCCGGGCCGGACCTCGTTGGGGTGCCCGTCGACCAGGTACGCCCCGCGCCCCAGCCGGTTGTTGAGCACCACGCCGGTGCCGGGCACTGTGATCCGGGCACCGAACGTGAACGCGAGCGAGTGGATGAAGCTGACCGCGCGACCGTCCTCGTCGACGCACACGGTGGAGGTGGTGTCACCGTCCACGCGCGCGGGTCCGGAGGCGCTGGCCTGCAGCGCGGAGATCCGTTGACGGGCGTCCTCCACGGCCCTGACCCGGAGGGTCCTGGCCCAGGCGTCGCTGTCGGACCCGCAGGTCGCGTACCGGTCGCGAAAAGCCTGCCGGGCGGCCTCGGCCAGCCAGTGCACGGACTCAGCGTCGAGCTGCTCGCGTCCGCTGAGCACTCCGTCGCAGATGGCCGCCTGCTGCAGCACCATCCACCCCGGTGTCGGTAGCGGGGTCTGGTGCACGGTGGCGTCGCCGTAGGTCCGCGAGATGGACGGAGTCACCTCGACCATGTCGCCGGCCGCCCACTCCTCGCCGCTGAACGGCGCACCGGCATCGACCAGGGAGGCCACGGCACGCTCGGCGAACTCACCGTCGTAGAAGCCGTCCTTGCCGGACGCGACCAGCGTGAGGAACTCGGCCAGGTCCGACTGGACGAGGCGCTCCCCCACCTCCGGGACGACACCTCGAGGCAGGAACGCCGCCCGGGTGCCGGGGTCGACCAGCAGTGCTTCGGCGTGCTCGGCGATGTCCTTGCGTGTCTTCACGGTGCAGGCGAAACCGTGCCGACCGAGCCCGACCGCAGGGCGCCACAGCTCCTCCAGCGCGCGCGTCGCCCCCCGGGCGTGCAGCGCCCGCAGGGCGGCGACGGCCCCGGGCACGGCGACCGCCAGGGCCCCGGTGGTCGGAAGGGCACGATGCCCGAGGTCCCGGTAGAAGCCAGGGGTCCCGCCGTCGGGACCGAACCCGCTGCCACCGACGGTCCACACCTCGCCGTCCGGCTCGCGCACCACCGCGAACACGTCGCCTCCGACGCCGCACTGGCCCGGCAGCACCATCCAGCCGACCGCAGCCATCGCGAGGGAGGCGTCCACGGCGTTGCCGCCGTCGGCGAGGACCTGGGCCCCGATCATGGACATCGTGGCGTTGCTCGTGGCCAGCGCGAAGCGTCCGCCGAGGACCGACGCCTTGGCCTGCCCGACGGGGGTGACCCGACGGTCGGGAGCCGAGGACATCCTGCGCTCGATCAGGTCGAGGACGACGGCTTGCGGCGGCGGGGCCCGCCGCTGGCCACGTCGGCCTCGCTGACCCCGACGAACACCTCGCCGTCCTCCTCGCGCACCGGGTAGACCTGGATCGGCTCGGTCGCCGGCGGGTACACCGGTTCGCCGGTCTCGAGGTCGAAGACGCTGCCGTGGCACGAGCAGCCGAGACCGTCGTCGACCAGCTTGCCGCTGCTGAGCAGGCAGTCGAGGTGGGTGCAGTAGTTGCTGGTCGCGTACGCCTTGCCCTGCAGCCTGGCCACGGCGCACTCGAGGTCGTTGACGTAGAAGCGCCGGACGTAGCCCTCAGGGACCTGGCCCGAGCGCGCCACGCGGTGGAACTCGATCTCCGTCGACGGGCCCTCGGGGGCGTCCTGCGAGGTGGGTTGCGGGTCAGACATGGTGGGTCCTCACGAGCTGAAGTAGACGGTGCGATCGGTGGTGTAGAACTGCATCATCGTGCTCCCGGCCTGCTCCTTGTAGGTCTGGGTGCTCGACATCTTGACGCCACCGAACGGGGCGTTCATCGCCATCCCGTTGGTGGCCTGGTTGACCTTCACGACGCCGGCATCGATGTCGCGCGCGAACCGCATGGCCGTGCCCATGTCCCGGGTGACGATGCCCGCGGAGAGCCCGTACACGGAGTTGTTCGCCACCTCGATGGCCTCGTCGTAGGAGCCCACGGTGATGAACGCCAGCACCGGGGAGAACACCTCCTCCTGGGCCAGGCGCGAGTCCGCGCTGGCTCCGGAGAAGACCACCGGCCGGGCGAAGTAGCCGCCCTCGAGCTGGGGGCTCTCCAGCGGCGTCTCGAGCTGGGCGCCGGACTGCTGGCCGCTGGCGAGGAAGTCCTGGTACTTGTCCCACTGGGCGCGGTTGGCCAGCGGGCCCATGGTGACGCCGTCGGCGAGACCGTTGCCGACCACCGCGGCCTGAGCTCGTTCCATCACCCGGTCGAGCAGGCCGGTCTCCACGCTCTCGTGGACCACGACCCGCGAGGTGCCGGTGCAGGCCTGGCCGCTGAGCCCGAAGGCGCCCTTGGCGATGATGTCCGCCGCCTTGTCCAGGTCGGCGTCCTCGGCGACCACCAGTGCGTTCTTGCCGCCCATCTCGAGCTGCACCCGCACCGAGGCGGGCACCGAACGATGGATGGCCTCCCCCACGGCGGTGGAGCCGGTGAAGGTCACGGCCCCCACCCGGGAGTCGCTGACCAGGGCACGCCCCACGTCGGCGTGGCCCTGCACCATGGCCAGCGCGCCACCGGGCACCCCGGCCTCGACCAGGGCCTCGACCAGACGCTGCCCCGAGCGCGGAGTGACCTCGCTCGGCTTGAAGACCACCCCGTTGCCGGCCGCCAGCGCGGGACCGAGCTTGCGGGAGGGGATGTTGAGCGGGAAGTTCCAGGGCGTGATCGCGGCGACGACCCCGACCGGGCCACGCGAGGTGAACACCCAGCTGCCGTCCCCGGTGGGGTAGGTCTCGCCGGTCAGGCGAAGCGCCTCGCCGGCGTAGAAGCGCAGGTTCTGTGGTGTACGACGCGTCTCCATCCGTGCCTCGGCGAGAGTCTTGCCCTCCTCGCGCACGAGCTCCTCCGCGAGCTCGTCGGCCCGTGAGGCCAGCACGTCGGCGGCCCGGATCAGCACGTCGGCGCGGGCCTCGGGGGCCAGTGCCGCCCACTCGTGGTGGTGAGCGGAGACGTGGTCGATGGCCTGCTCCACGTCCTTGGCGTCGGAGTCGGGGGCGGTGGCCACCAGTTCGTCGTACGCGGCAGGGTCGTGGCGGTCGAAGGTGGCGCCGGAGACGGCACCCACCCACTCGCCGCCGATGAAGTTGCTGAGCATCTGCGTCACATCTCCTCCAGGAGCTCCATGAGGTCGCCACGGGAGTCGGCGAGCCGGGCCGCGTCGACCTCGGCGCGGGCGGAGATCAGCTCACGAGCCACCATGATGTCCTCGGGGTTGTCGACGGCGAAGGCGGCCCGGATGCCGCCGTCGCGCAGGTAGAAGGCGGACCAGCTGGGCTCCTCCAGGTCACCCCTGATCACCACCTGGTCGGTCGGCGCGGCGTGGCCGACGTACTGCAGGTTCCGGCCGTACTGGTCCGACCAGAACCAGTGCGGGTCGTCGAAGACGGTCTCGCGCCCGATCATGTTGTTCGCCGCGGCCGCTGCCTGCTTGTTGGCATTGTCGAAGTGCTCGACGCGCATCCGGGTCTCGAACAGCGGGTGGTAGTGGTTGGCCACGTCACCCGCCGCGTAGACCCGCTCCATGCTGGTCCGGCAGTGCTCGTCGACCAGCACCCCGTTGTCGACCTCGATGCCCGAGGCTCGGGCGATCTCGTCGTTGGGCACGATCCCGATCCCGACGACCACGACGTCGCCGACGACATCGCCGCTCGACGTGGACACCACCACCTCGTCACCGGTCTGGCGCACGGACTCGACCTGGGTGTCGACCCGCAGGTCGACGCCGGCCTCGGTGTGCATCCGGGCGCAGGCGTGGCCGAGCCACAGGCCGAGCACCCGAGCGAGCGGGGCAGGGGCCGCCTCCAGCACGGTCACCTCGGCTCCCAGGATCCGTGCGCTCGAGGCGACCTCGGCGCCGATGAAGCCGGCGCCGATCACGACGACCCGGGACCCCGGGTGCAGGTGCTCGCGCAAGCGCTCGGAGTCGGCCTTGCTGCGCAGGTAGAGGATGCGGTCGCCGTCGGTGTCGGGAAGGCGACGCGGGCTGCCGCCCGTGGCGAGCAGCACCCGCTCGGCGGGCAGGGTCGTGCCGTCCTCGAGGAGCACCGAGCCGTCGGCGGCGGAGATCTTGGTCGCCCGTACGCCGGTGCGCACGTCGACGTCCTGGGCATCGGTCCAGTCCGCGGGTAGCAGGAACAGCCCACTCTCGTCCCCCGCGGTCAGGTACTCCTTGGAGAGCGGGGGTCGCTGGTAGGGCCGCTCGGCCTCGTCGCCGACGATGGTGATGTGGCCGTCGTACCCGCGTCGCCGCAGGGTGCGCGTGGCCACGGCGCTGGCCTGACCAGCACCCACGATGACGATGTTGCTGGCGTTCATGCATCCTCCCGGACCCGGTCGAGGCTCACGTGGATGGTGCCGTCGTCGTCGACCTTGACCGCGTAGGTGGGCTGGCAGCCCTCCTGGTCGTCGGGCTCACCGGTGGCCGGGTCGAACTTCCACTGGTGCCCCGGGCAGATCACCTTGCCGAAGAGCAGCGCGCCCTTGCTCAGCTGGCGCTGCTCGTGGATGCAGATGTCGTTGAGGGCATAGACGTTGTCGTTGACGAGGAACAGCGCCACCGGGGTGCCGGCCACGTCGACCGCCTTCTTCTTGCGTGCCTTCAGGTCGCTGAGGGTGGCGACGGAGTGCCACTGCGACATCTCGGACCTCCGGTGGGTGGGGATGGACGGGCGCGGCGCGCGAACAAGCGCGCCGCGCCCGGGTCCAGCGCGGGACGGCTGGTGATCGGTCGAGCTCGGGTCAGGCGACCTTGGCGTCCTCGAGGTCGGGTGCCACGTAGGTGTCGTAGAGGGCCCGCGTGTAGCTGAACCGCATCTCGGCACCCCAGCGCACGAACTGCAGGCAACGCTGCTGCAGCTCGGGCGTGGTCGCACCGTCGAGCACGATCTGGTAGCCGCGCTCGCCGTGCACCTCGTCGGAGGTGATGTGCAGGTCGAAGAACTCGATCTCGTCCTCGGTGAAGCCGTAGGTCTCGCGCAGCGGCACGATCTGCTTCTTGTAGATCTGCGGGACCTGGGACTCCAGACCCACCACGAGCGCCGCGGTGGCCACCACGTAGTGCTCACGCATCGCGGTCGCGTAGCACCACGCCTGCAGTCCGCGGGTGACCGCGTTGCAGGTGTTCGGGTCCTCGATCGCCTCTCGGGTGGTGCCGCAGGCCTCGCCGAAGCGGATCAACAGGTCGGTGTGCCGGATGTCGGCCAGCTCCTCCTCGTACATGTTCTGCAGGAGGAAGTCCTTGGCGTCGGTCAGGTGGTCGGGGGTGTTGCCGTAGATGTAGCCGAGGTAGTCGGCGAACGGACCGACGTAGTTGTAGTGGTTCTCGGCCCAGCGCGCGAAGTGGTGCCGCTGCAGCTTGCCGTCGGCCCAAGCCTTGCTGAAGGAGGCGTTGGACGCCTCCCGGCCCTTGATCGCGTCTTCCAGCGCAGTGCGGAAGTCGTCACGGGAGAGGAGTTCGGTCATGGTGACTGCCCTTTCTCTGTGCACCTCAGCAGGGTTTCTCTCAGGGACTCGAGCTGGGAACACGTGGGTGGGTGATGACTCCATCGTGGTGGCCGGCCCGATCGGACGACATGGTCACGGTGCACATGTTTCGCGCCGATCTCCGTGCAGGTCGACGAAGAGTGCTGGGCGGTGGGCGAGCCAAGATGGGCCCGTGAGCGCCGCATCCCCCTCGACCCACACCTCCACCGCGGCCACCGCCGAGGTCCTGGCAGCAGCCGCTCGGGAACGAGCTCGTCTGGTGGTGGTCCTCGCGGTGACCAGTGGCGCCACGGACGCGATCGGCTTTCTCGCACTGGGCAGCGCCTTCACCAGCGTGATGACCGGCAACATGGTGCTGCTGGGCGTCGGTACGGCGGCCGCGGACGGCCTCCTGGTGATCTCCTGCGTGGTCGCGATCCTCAGCTTCGTCATCGGCGCGGCGATCGGGGCACGCGTGGCCGGGAGCCCGGCCACCGGCGACTCGCTGTGGCCACGTCCGGTGACCGTGGCGCTGTACGTCGAGCTGGCGCTCTTCGCGATCTTCGCCACCTGCTGGTGGATCCTCGGCTCAGCCCCGGACACCGACTGGCTGTTCCCGTTGCTGGGGCTGAACGCAGCCGCGCTGGGGATGCAGAGCAGCGCGATCCAGCGCTTCGGGGTCTCCGGGCTCTCCACGACCTACCTCACCGGCACGCTGACCACGGTGGTCGGCAGGTTGATCGGCGGGCACGGGCTGCGCAAGGTCGCCCACTCGCTGTCGATCCTGCTGGGCCTGATCGTCGGTGCCGGAATCGGCACGGTGCTCGTCGGGCTGGCGCCCGTCGCCGTGCCCGCTGTCCAGCTGCTGACCCTCGCCGCTGTCCTGGTGGCCGTCCACCTGAGCCGGTCGCTGCACGTCCCCGCGACTGCGTGAACCACCCGCTGGCCGGCCTCCGCACCGGGAACGACGCGCCCCCGGATGCTCAGACCGGGTCGGGACCCACGAAGCTCATCGCAAGCCCGAGCATCGCGACCACGGCGCATCCCGCGAAGAGCAGCAGCAGGTCGTCCATCGGGTAGATCAGGGCCACCCACGCCGTACCGGCGGTGGACCCGGAGAACCGGAGCATGTTGAACAACCCGAGCGCAGCTCCCCGGCTCCCGGCCGGCGACCGGGTTGCGCCGGCCGCTGCCGGCGTCTGCACCATCGCCATGCCCACCCCCAGGGCGACCAGCAGGGCGGAGACCGGCAGCAGGACGCTCGGCTCGGACTGCACACGGATCAATGCCCCGGTGCCGAGACCACCGGCGATGATGATCACCAGGCCGCTGCGCAGCACCAGCCGAGGCGAGGCGCGATCGCTCAACCGGCTGACCACGGGGGCCATCAGCGCCATCGTCAGCGGCAGCACGAAGAAGAGGATCCCTGCCTCGGACAGGGACAGGTCGAGCGTCCCCGTGAGGTAGAGCGGCATCACCACGAGCACGGTGCCGAGGGTGAACATCTGCGCGAACGCCGCGAGGCTGCTGCGCAGGAAGCGAGACTCGATGATCAGGTGCGGGGGGATCATCGCGCGAGGGTTGTTGCGCGAGACGAGCAGGAAACCACCCAGCAGCACCACGCCCAGCAGTGCCACCAGGCCGCTGATCCACTGCGGCACCGCGGCCAGGCTCAGTGCGGTCAGGGCCACGAGAAGCAGGGCAGTGCCGGTGGAGAGCAGCAGCGCACCGAGCAGGTGCAACCGGCTGTGCCGGCCTTCGAGGTGCGGCACCGTGCGCGCGATGCCGATCAGCACGAGCAACGAGGCGATGGCCATGATCGCGAAGATGGCGCGCCAGCCCAGGAGGTCGCTGACCAGCCCACCGACCGGCGGACCGATCGCCTGACCGACCCCGTTGGCCGCCGCCCAGGCACCCATCATCCGCAGCCGCTGGCTGGGGAAGAAGACCACCAGCATGCCCATGACCATCGGCGGGATGGCCGAGCAGGCCAGTCCCTGCACCGCCCGCATCCCGATCAGGAAACCCAGGGTGGGGGCCAGGGCGGCGGCCACCTGACCGGCCACCATCAGCAGCAGCGCGAGAACCAGGATCGTCTTCGGGCCGAAGCGGTCACCGAGCCAGCCGGTGATGGGCATCGCCACGGCCAGCACGAGGATGAACGCGCTGACGCTGAGCACCGCCGTGGAGATCGGTTGGTCGAAGTCGTCGGCGATGGTGTGCAGCGGCACGTTGATGATGTTGTTCGACATCGTGCCGAGCACGGTCACGCCGAGGAGCAGGTACCTCGCGAGCGGTCCGGGTGCGGCCGGCGCGTGCGCATTCACCGGCGTCGTCCCACCTCTCCTGGCTGCTGCGTGGACCCCGTGGTGCGGTGGCGCGTCGGTCGCCACGGCGCCGACTCCACGGCTGCTCAGAAGCCCCGCACGGCTCCGCCGTCGACGCGTACGACCGATCCGGTCACGAAGGACGCCCGGGCTGAGCAGAGGAAGGCTACAACATCGGCGAACTCGGCCGCGGTGCCCAGACGCCGCAACGGGATGGCCTCCAGATGGGCCGCGCGGACCTCCTCGGGGCTCCGGTGCTCGGCGGCGCTGCGGGCCGCCTCGAAGCGTTCCAGGGCGGGGGTGTCGAACTGCCCCGTCGCAACCACGTTGACGTTGGTGTGCGGTGCGAGCTCGAGGGCCAGAGAACGCGCCGCGGCAGTGACCCCGCTGCGCATCACCGAGGACAGAGCCAGCTCCGGCGTCGCCTCCAGCACTGAGCGGGCAGTGAGGAAGAGCAGACGGCCCCGGTCCCCGCCGGCGAGGTGCGGGGCCGCAGCGCGAGCGACCTCGAGGGCGGGCCGGAGCATCGAGTCGTATGCCGCCCGCTCGTGGCCCTCGGTGGCCATGATCCCGCCGGGCTGGCCGCCGCCGGTGTTCACCACGCACACGTCGAGCCCGCCGAGCACCTCGACCGCCCCGTCCACGAGCTGCTCCCCGGCCCCTTCGTCGGCCAGGTCCGCGGCGAGCCCGGCCCGGGCGCCGGTGGCCTCGGCGGCGGCGTGCGACCGTGCCCGGTCGCGTCCGGCGACCACGACCTCGGCGCCCTCCACAACGAGTGCCTGGGCCACTGCCCGCCCCAGGCCGGAGGTGGAGCCGAGCACCAGAGCCCGTGCCCCCTGCAGTCCGAGATCCATCGAGGTACCCCTGTCGAGCCGTGGATGTGGACGATGTGCTCGGCTAGAAGATGATCACCGCGACCACGGTCGAGACCGCCAACCCTGCGATCACCGGCAGGAACAGGTGCCGCACCAGGTCGAGCACGTTGACCCGCGCGAAGCCAGCCACGGCCAGCAGCGAGGACCAGGCGATCAGAGTGCCACCGCCCGCCCAGATGGAGCCCATCTGCCCGATGGCGGCGAGGGTCTCCACGTCGACGCCGGAGGCCGGACCGAGCGCGCCGGAGAGCGACCCCGTCAGCGGCAGCCCGGAGAAGCCCGAGCCGTCCAGGCCGGTCGCCATGCCGATCAGCAGGATGCCCACGCCCATGACGACGGGAACGTTCGGGATCGCGCCCTGGACCGACGAGACGAGATCGAACAGGAAGCCCGGAGCCTTGGCGTCCTCGCCCAGACCCATGATGCGAGCCGCGAAGTCCGAGTTGCCGATGAAGAAGAAGCCGGCGATCGGGATCACCACCCCCATCGCCTTGAAGGCGAAGACCAGACCGTCCACGACGTGGGTGGCGCAGGTGTCCAGGCAGTTCTTGCCGTCGGTGGTGACCGTGGCCACGAGCAGCAGCACTGCCGCGGTCCCACCGACGAGCCCGGCAGCGTCTCCACCCGCGGTCTCGGGCACCAGGTCGGTGAACTTGCCCAGCACCATGTAGGCCACCACGCCGAGGAACACCACCGGGGTGATGATGGCGAAGGCCTTCGACCGCTTGGGCATGCCGGAGATCTGGTCCTCCTCGGCGAACTCCAGAGCCGGAGCACCGCTCCGTCCGCTCGCGGGCACGGTCGTCGTACCACCGCCGCTGCTGCGCAGGGCAGCGCCGCCCCCGGTCCCAGCCTCGCTCCCGGTGCCGCCGTTCCGGTTGCTACCGCCGCGACGCGACGAGCCGCCACCGCCGAGCGAGTCGTCGTCCAACCGCTCCCACTCCTCGAGCAGGGCCACGCTGGGCGTCTGGAACTGCGGCCGGAGCCGGATGAACGCGATCACGACGGCAACCAGCCCGGTGATCAGCGACAGCACCAGTGCACGGTCGGCCACCACCGAGGTGTCCACGCCGGCGGACACTGCGGAGAGCCCGGGGGCCACCTGGATGACGTAGTCGCTGGACAGGGCCATGCCCTGACCGGCGATGGCGATCGCGATGGCGCCGGCCATCGCGGGGAGGCCGGCCCGGATGGCGGCCGGCAGCAGGATCGCCCCGATCAGCGGGACGGCCGGAGTGGGCCAGAAGAAGAGGCTGATCAGGTAGGTCACCCCGAAGATCACCACGAAGGCGGTGGTGGCATTGCGCATCAGACCCTGGAACGGCGCCACCATGCGCTTGTCAGCCCCCATTGCGCGCAGGGACCCCAGCAACGAGGTCATCAGCGCGATGATCAAGAAGATGCTGAACAGCTCGGATGCGGCCACGAGGCTTGCGTTGAACACCGACGAGAGCCCCGTGGCGAGGTTCCCGGTGAAGGCCCACGCGGTGAAGAACGTCGCAGCCACCGCGGGCACCACGACGTTCTTCCGAGCGATCATCACGCCGATGATGACGACGATTCCGAGCAGGTACAGCCAATGTGCTGCAGTGAGGTCCATCGTGGGCTCCTAGACAACGGGGCGGTGCCGTCCGGCAGGGTCTGTTCCCGAGGTGTCCAACCTCGCCGCTGGGGCTCCTGCGCGGCAATGATCGATCTGCACAACCGCGCACCGCAGAAGTGTGCTCTGTGCCACTCGGCCGATTCACACCCCGGTGTGGCCGTCGTCGGGTCCCCCGACTGGCCAGGCGGCCCCGGTGACCCAGAAGGTTCACGTCCCGCCCGACCACTGGCACCCGCTGGCGTGCTGCGGTTGTGTGGGGTGTGACACGACCCGACCCGAGGAGGACGCACGTGCGCGCGATCGGATACCGCACCACCGGAGACGCCGAGGTGCTCGAGGACGTCGAGCTGCCGGACCCCGCCCCGGGCGACCGCGACCTGCTGGTGGAGGTGCGCGCGGTCTCGGTCAACCCGGTCGACACCAAGGTGCGGCGACGTACGGGCCCTGCTGACGGCGAGGAGGTCAAGGTGCTCGGGTGGGACGCCGCCGGGGTCGTGCGCGAGGTCGGTGCGTCGGTCGAGGGCTTCGCGCCCGGCGACGAGGTCTGGTACGCCGGGGCGCAGGTCCGCCCGGGGTGTGACAGCGAGCTCCACCTCGTCGACGAGCGGATCGTCTCGCACAAGCCCACCAGCCTCGACTTCCCGCAGGCGGCCGCGATGCCGCTGACGGCGGTCACGGCGTGGGAGCTCCTGTTCGACCGGCTGGGGGTGGCCCGCAAGGGCGGCGAGGGCCAGAGCCTGCTGGTGGTCGGCGCCGGAGGCGGGGTCGGGTCGATCCTGGTCCAGCTCGCCACCCGGCTCACCGACCTCAGGGTGATCGGCACCGCCTCGCGGCCGGAGACCGAGGAGTGGGTCCGGTCCCTGGGCGCCGACGACGTGATCGACCACGGGAGGCCGCTGGTCGACCAGCTGCACGACCTCGGACTCGACCACGTGGAGCTCGTCGCGGCGCTGACCCACACCGGCGACCACTACGACCAGATCGTCGAGGCGCTCGCGCCGCAGGGCCGGATCGGGGTGATCGACGACCCCGCCGACGGGCTCGACGTGATGCCGCTGAAGCAGAAGTCCGGCTCCCTGCACTGGGAGTTCATGTTCACCCGGTCGACGTTCGGCACCGACGACATGGCCGAGCAGGGCCGCATCCTCGCCGAGGTCGCCCGGCTGGTCGACGAGGGCGTGCTGCGCACCACGACCGAGGCGACGCCCCAGCCCATCACCGCCGCCGACCTGCGGGAGGCGCACGAGTTCATCGAGTCCGGCCGCGCCGTGGGCAAGGTCGTGCTCGCCGGCTGGCCCGAGCGCTGACGCCCACCGGAGCACTGGCTGGGCCGGGGTCGCCACGACGGCGAAGCCCGCGCCGGACCCGCCCGACCTCAGTCCAGCTGGA
>CAWFHA010000005.1:0-16668 GCA_963815595.1 uncultured Actinomycetota bacterium
ACAAAGGAAAAACCGCAGGTCAGAAGCCGTTCTCCAGTCTCTCGGGGAACGGCTTTCTGTATGTCAAAGGTGCGTTGACTACCAATCTGACTACCAAACGTCGGCGTCTGCCGCATCGGCACGCGACGCCGCACGTCCTAGGCGAACTCAGCTAGAGCCCGGGATTCAAGGAAAGGCCCTGCCGCTGAACGTTGCCATCCAGTACTTCGTCCAGGCGGCTGCGGTAGGCCATCGCCATCGATCGAATGTGCGGTCCCATTGTCACGCGCAGGTCCTTCAAGGCGTCGCAGAAGGCCTGGAAAGTCTTGGACGAAGTCTTGAGCGTCGGGACCAGCCTGTTCGACGAATCGGCGCGCGGCATTGGGCGCTGGGGCGCCTCCCCGACGCTCCTGGCAACTAACGAACAGGGAAAGTGTCCAGCGGGCTGCAAGCCTGTCTGGTGTGTGACCCGCCGACAGTTGGCGTTCGGTCCTGTCACGCGCTGCCGAGGGCTTTGCACTTGGGTCTGTGTCTCGCGTGCGTGACGACCGGCACCCGCGTGACGATCGGTCCAGAACCGGCCGGGGTCAGGGATGAGTCGCTCCGCGGCGTGCCCCGGAATGGCGCCGGCGGGGCGCGTGTTCCACCACGGTCGGGCCAACCCGGCGGACGACGACGAAGGAGAGACACGTGAGCAACATCCTGTTCGTGGTGACCGGATCGGACCATTGGACGCTCAAGGACGGCACGAAGCACCCGACGGGCTACTGGGCCGAGGAGCTCGTCGTCCCGTTCCGCACCTTCACCGGTGAGGGACACGAGGTCAGCATCGCGACCCCAGGTGGGGTGCAGCCGGTGGTCGACGCGGGCAGCCTCGCTGCCGAGGTGAACGGAGGACAGGAGCGCGCCGAGGAGCTCGAGGCCGAGATCGGACGCATCGCTCAGCTCGTGCGGCCGCTCCGGCTCGAGGACGTCGATCCCGACGCCTACGACGCGGTCTTCTACCCCGGCGGCCATGGGCCCATGGAGGACCTCAGCTCAGATGAGACGTCCGCGCGCGTGCTGACCAGCACGCTGGCATCGGGCAAGCCGCTGGGCATCGTCTGTCACGCGCCCGCCGCGCTGCTGGCCACCGAGGACTCCGAGGGCGGGTCCCCCTTCGCCGGCTACCGCCTGACCGGGTTCACCAACACCGAGGAGACGCAGGCCGGCTTGGCCGACAGCGCACCCTGGCTGCTCCAGGACCGCCTGGTGGCGCTCGGCGCCGACTTCCAAGCGGGCGAGGCTTGGGCGCCGCACGTGGTGACCGACCGCAACCTGTACACCGGCCAGAACCCGGCATCCTCCGGGCCGCTGGCCGAGGAGATGCTGGCGGCCCTCCGCTGAGCGCAACGCCTGGCGAGTGAGCGACGCGGCCGCCTCCTCACCCGAGGCGGCGGCCGGTCGTCGCTGCCTGCCCATGAGCCCGAGGGGCCCGGGCCGGACTCGACCCGCAAGTCGATGCATGCGGAGGCGGGCTGGCCGACTCCCCATCGACAGGCGCCGCGCTGGACGCGCTGACCCAGGGCCCCAAGCATCATGGCTGGAGTCGTCGCAGGCGGCGATGGCTTTGCGGTTACGACGACCGCGTGTAGCCGCCACTGGGGGGTTCGGTGAACTGCTCCAGCAACTCCACGGACCTGCGGGTGTGCTCGGCGAGCAGCTGAGGTGCGCCCTCGGCATCGGCCCGCAACATGGAGATGCCGGACAGGTAGGAGAGCGCGATGATCCTCGCCTGCTGGGAGTTCGAGAGCCCCCGCGCTATGTCGTCCCAGGGACGTCCGTAGAAGAGCAGGACGAAGTCCAGGATTCCGAGGCCACCCAGGGTGAGCGTCGCTCCGGACAGGTCCTGCTCGCTGATGGCCTTCACCATGGCCGCCACGAGAAGGCTCATGCCGATCGCGAACGTCAGGATGCTCATGCTGGTCAAGATGAGAAACGTCCACCTGATGTGACGGAACGGCTCGAAGAGGATCGCGCGGAGCTCGGGCCCGGTGAGCTCCGAAGCCTCCTCCTCGCCGGTGTCGCTGGGGCGAGCGTCGACGCGCCGTCGCTCGGCCGAGTTCGCGATGTTGAGCAGCGTCGGACCCAGGTCCGGGCTCAGGCCGAGCACGCGCGCCGCTTCACCGGGATCCTCTCGCAGCTGACCCGCCACGGCAGTGCTGCCCAGGACGCGTGGGACTTGGCGCAGGGCATACGCGATGGCGTCCCCGTGAGGTGATCCCAACCCGTCGTCGGGATAGCCCGTGCGCTCCTGCCCGGGCATGGGCTACCGCCGCCGTGCCATCGCCGCAGCTTGCTTCGCCAGCAGGTCGAAGCGCGCCTTCTGCACCACGAGCTCCTCGCTCACGGTCTGCATGTACGACTGGAGTGCGGCCAGCGAGGGTGCGGACCTGGCCTTGCTGAGCACCGAGTACAGGGCCGACTCGTACAAGAAGGCCACCTCGCCCTCCCGCATCAGCAGGGCTTGGGTGAACTGGTTCCAGGTTTGAGCACCTTCCAGTGCGACACCCCCGGGAAGGGTCGCGAGGTCGCGGCCCAGTGCCTCGAGCTCGTCACACCAGCGGCGTGCACGGAAGACCGACTCGAGCGCATCGTGCTCCAGGGACCGCAGCGCGGACTGGGCCTCCTGCTCGCTCGTGGCTGCGGTGACGTCCGTGGCCGCCGTGACGATGTCGTCATGAATGACGACCATCAGGTTGTACACGTCACGGGTGCGGAGGAGGAAGGCGGACGCATCGGAGCGACCCTGCAGCTGACCCAGGACCTGCCGGCCAGCGGCCGCCACCTCGTCAAAGAAACTGGTCTCGCCCATCGAACCGTCCTGCCCGCCGAAGCGCGGTGGAGCACGTGACACCGCCCTCTCTCTGCACGCTCCTCCAACTCCCTGCGAGCGTCAAGACGCGCCGGCGCGTAGTCCGGCGGGCAGGACCCGCACTCGTGCGCTGAATGTGAGGCCGGAGCCGTGCCGCGTTCCGGGGTCCGCTGGCACGCTGAACGGAGCGCGCCGCACTCGGTTCTCCATCGAACGGGAGGCACCATGACTCCCCGGACGGTCCGTCACCTGTCGCGAAGGCGCACCAGCACGGCAGTCGCTCTCGGAGCACGGTCCCGTCCCTTGCTTGCTCAGAACTGGAGGACCTGGCCCGGACTCGCGTCTCGTGTGGGGTTGGGGGCGTCGTCGGGTCGGTTCCTGCTTGTCACGGCCGGGGCCGGTCGCTGCACCGGGCCGGTGACGACGCGCATGGTGCTGGTGGCCGACACCCATCTCCCGACGCGGGCGCGCGAGCTGCCCGCGGAGGTGTGGGGCGCGGTCGAGGACGCCGACGTGGTCGTGCACGCCGGGGACTGGGTCGCGGAGTCCCTGCTCGACGAGTTCGAGAGCAGGTCGCGCCGCCTGCTGGCCGTCTGGGAGGCAACAACGACCACGGTGGGCTGCGCGAACGGCTGACCGAGATGGCGTACGCCGAGATCGAGGGCCTCCGGTTCGGCATCGTGCACGAGACCGGGGCCGCGAAGGGCCGGGAGGGATGGTGCAGCGCCCCGTTCCCCGACCTCGACGTGCTGGTCGTCGGGCACAGCCACATCCTGTGGGACACGACCAGCGTCAGCGGGCCGAGGGTGCTCAACCCCGGCTCGCCCACCGACCGCCGCCGCGAGCCGCACTGCAGCTACCTGACGCTCGTGGCCGACGCCGGACGATTGCCCGACGTCACCCTCCACCCCGTAGTGCGGTAGGCCGCTCAGCCGCTGCGCAACAGCCTGGCGATCTCGCGGTGACCGAGCCGCTCGGCGTGCTGGAGCGGGGTCACCCCGTCACGGTCGGCGATGCCCGGGTCGGCACCGGCCGCGAGGAGGATGCGCACGATCTCCTGGTGGTCCCGGCCGCCGTCGCCGAGGATGACCGCCTCCAGCATCGCGGTCCACCCCAGGTCGTTGACGTGGTCCAGGTCGACGCCGGTGCGGACCACCCGGCGTACGTAGGCCACGTGCCCGCGCTCGCTCGCGGGGATGGGCGACAGGCCGCCGAACCGGTTGCGGATCGTGAGGTCGGGGTGCGCGGGCAGCAGCGTCTCCAGCATGGCGACGCTGCCGGTGACGCCGGTGACCAGCCACGGGGTGTCGTGACGGTCGTCGAGGGCGTCCGGGTCGGCGCCCATGGCCACGAGCAGCTCGGCGACCGCGACCCGGTCGGACGCGGCAGCGAGCAGGAGGGGGGTGCGGTCGCGCTCGTCACGGGACTCGATGTCGGCGCCGGAGCGCAGGGCGACGGCGGCCGCGTCGGCGTCGCCGACCCTGGCGGCGCGCAGCAGGGCCCTGTCGGGGTCGGCGGGTCGGTCCGCGGTCGTCACCGTCTCCAGGATCCTGTTTAGGCGGGGGAAGCCGCGGCGACCGGCCATCTCCAGCGGGGTCGACCCGGCCGAGGGTGAGCGCAGGTCGAGCTGTACGCCGCCCGCTGCCAGCACTCGCACGGTCGTCGCGTAGGCCGGCGTGTCCGCACCGAGCCAGACGGCCTCGTGGATGGCCTGGTAGCCGATCCGGTTGACGTGGTCGCGGTCGATGCCCGCCTGCAGCAGCTCGCCGACCACCAGCGCGTGCCCCCGCTCGGCGGCGCGGATCAGGCCGGTGCCGTTCCAGCTGTCCTTGTCGTCGACCCGGGCACCGTTGCGGAGCGTGAGCCGGAGCAGCTCGAGGTAGCCCTCGCTGGTGGCGATGAGGTACGCCGACTGCTCGGTCTCGTCCTTGGCGTTGACGTCCGCGCCGCGAGCGACCAGCCGCCGGGCCCGGGCGACGTCGTCGGCCCAGGCGGCCGCCCGCAGCCGCTCGTCGAGGGTGGCCTGCTCCTCCGGGTCTGGTGCCTGCCTCGGTCGCGCTGTGGTCATCGGCTCCTCCGGGCTCGGTGCCGGCTGGGCGCTGGACGTGCTGCCGGTCTCGGTGGCCGCCGGGGGAGCCGTCGGGTCGCCGTTCGCGCATGCGACGAGGAGAAGCGCGAACATGCCGGCGGCGCTGGGCCGCAGGGTCGCGATCATCCGCCTGGAGCTGCGCACACGACAAGTCTGCTCCCTCGAGGAAGTGACCCGTCGAGGTCGACCGGGTCGGCTCCGCCGCGCACCCGACTGGCTGTCGGCGGAGTCGCGGCAGTGCCGGTCACGTCAACCCGTGGCCGAGGGCATCGATCTCGTCGTGGAAGGCGACGAGGATGCGCTCCGGGTCCGGGATGACGGTGGTGTCGGTCTTGAAGCCGACCCGCACGGTCCCGGCGTAGGTGAAGATGCACGTGCCGAGGGTCTGGTCGCCCGATCCGGGCACCCAGCCCAACAGGCTGGTGATGCGGGTCCCGGCCAGGAAGCGGGGCTCCCGCGGGCCGGGGACGTTGGTGGTGACCCCACTGGCCTTGCCCGCGAAGAAGGTCACCAGGGCCCGGCTCAGTCGCCTGCCCAGCCGGCCGATCCCCTGGATCAGCGCGAAGGTGATGACCGGTTCCGGGGACCGCTTGATCAGGTCCATCCGGCGCTTGGTCTCCGCCAGCCGCTCGGCCGCGGTGCCCAGCCCGGAGGGCAGCAGCAGCAGGACGAGCGCGAACCGGTTGCCGAGCTCGCGGGGCAGGGGCAGGTGCATCGGGCGCAGGTTGACCGGGATCATCGTCGGGATGTCGACCGTGGGGTCGCCGTGGTCGAGCTGGTATCGCTCGAGGGCTCCGGCCAGTGCCGAGACCAGGACGTCGTTCACCGTGGCCTCCGAGCGCTTGGCGATGTCCTTGACCAGCTGCAGGTCGATCGGGTCTGACCACACGGCCCTCTTGTGCGCCCCTGCGGCACCGGCCAGCGCCGTCTCGGGGTTGCGGGTCAGCAGCAGCTTGCTCAGCACCCCCGCTCCGCTGAGCCCGGTCCGCACCGCCGCCATCGCGGCGGCCACGACCCGCCGGGGACGAAGCGCGCGCGTCACCTCCGGGGTGGCCCGCCGGGCCGCGTCGATCAGGTCGCCGACACCGTGGTGCCGCGCCCCACCGCCGTCCGAGCGGTCGCCGGGCTCGTCGGCGGTGGCATCGGTCAGCGAGAGCAGCACCTGGGTGAGCGCGATGCCGTCGGCCAGCGCGTGGTGCAGCCGGACGTAGATCGCCGACCCCTCACGCAGCCCGTCGACGAGGTGGATGTCCCACAAGGGGCGGTCACGCGGTAGCGGCGTGGCCAGGAAGCGGCCGACGTACTCCTGCAGGGCAGCGTCGTCTCCCGGCGGCGGGAGCCGCACCTCGCGCACGTGCGCGGTGAGGTCGAAGTCGGGTACGTCGCGCCAGCGTTGTCTCGCCCCGCGGCCCCCAGCCACGGTGGGCCGCCGCGAGAAGACGGGATAGGCATCGATCAGCCGCCGTTGCAGGACGCGGTCGAACCTGGCCCGGTCGATCGGGCCCTCGAGGAACATGACGCACTCGATCACCATCAGGTTCTGGACGCGGTCCATGTTCATCCAGATGGCGTCCACGGGGTTGACGCGATGCTCTC
This sequence comes from uncultured Actinomycetota bacterium, assembly GCA_963815595.1. GTDB lineage: Bacteria > Actinomycetota > Actinomycetes > Propionibacteriales > Nocardioidaceae > Marmoricola. The sequence continues at coordinate 6,519 of CAWFHA010000005.1, forward strand.
TCACACCTGCGAGCGTGTCACGAGTGGCAAGGGAGCGAGAGTCGTCGTGTCCCCGAGCAGTGGCTCGGCGGGTCGCCCCGGACCCGCGACGCGGGGACACGTTGGTCGTCGGACCGGGTCGGTACCCCCGCCGGCCGTGTGCAGGCGGGTGCCGTCGGACTCGCGGGCACACCTCGGCTTGTCCGCAGGCGCTCCGCTGGGTTCACTGACCCGGTGACGACGCGCATCGTGCTCGTGGCCGACACCCACGTCCCCACGCGGGCCCGAGATCTCCCGGCAGAGGTGTGGGACGCGGTCGAGGACGCCGACCTGGTCGTGCACGCCGGCGACTGGGTGGAGGAGTGCGTGCTCGACGAGTTCGAGCGCCGGGCGCGCCGCCTGGTGGCGGTCTGGGGCAACAACGACCACGGGGCCCTGCGCGAGCGGCTGACCGAGGTGGCGTACGCCGAGATCGAGGGGCTGCGATTCGGCGTCATCCACGAGACCGGGGCGGCGAAGGGCCGGGAGCAGCGGTGCAGTGCCCGGTTCCCCGATCTCGACGTCCTCGTCTTCGGGCACAGCCACATCCCGTGGGACACCACCAGCGCCAGCGGGCTGCGGCTGCTCAACCCCGGCTCGCCGACCGACCGGCGCCGGCAGCCGGCGTGCACCTACCTGACGCTCACCGCCGACGCGGGCCGGTTGCGCGACGTCGCGCTGCGCCCCGTCGCGCGCTAGACAGGGTTGTCAGGACGACGACACAGGTCTCGGCCGCCCGATCGCCCCTTCGACGACCGTGCGGTGCAGTCCGTGGAGCAGCCGGCCGGTGCGGAGCAGCCAGGGCGGCCCCTCGGGGGACCTGCCGCGTCCCTGCAGGCGGTCCTGGGGGATCGTGTGGTGTCGCCGTGCGTCCCGGAGGAACTCCGAGCGGACGTGAGGCGTTGACGATCTGCCGGTCGAGCGACATCGCCCAGGAGGCGCCTCCACGTGTCATCTCTCCAGACAGCCCTGCCGAGTACGTCCGACCAGGCCGATCGGCTGATCGACCTCGGGGTGCACCAGATCGCCGGTGTCTCGGCGACCGAGCTGCGCGCCGCCGCCGACGACCGGGAGGGCCTGCTGGTGGTCCATCGGCGCCATGCCCCGGCGTCCGCCCTCACCCCGTTGCTCACGCGCGCGGGCAGGAGCGGCTTCGTCGTGGTCGACATGTCCGACGACGTCGACCGGTTCACCGAGATCGACGAGCTGACGCTGCCGGACTCCTGGGTCTACGTCCTGCGCGACGTCCAGCGGGGCGACGACATGGCCAACTGGAGCCCCGACGAGGCCCTCCCGGCGATCCTCGCGTCGCGGCGGACGCCGCTCACGCTGACGGAGGGTCTGCTCTGGGTGCTGCAGCAGCCGGAGGCGCTCGAACGCAACCACTGCTTCATGACGATCGGCTCGCGGTTGCGCCATGACTCCGGCAAGCTCGACGCGCGGGCCCCGGCCGTGTGGATCAGCAACGGGACCGGTCGCGACGGCCGCGAGAACCGCGGAGCCCCCAAGGTGGGATGGTGCTGGGCGGGCAACCGGCACACCTGGTTGGGATTCGCCTCGGCCGCCGACCGCATCCCGCTCGGCGCCTGAAACTCCGGTCAGCTCGGCACGCGCACCGCGAAGCCCTCGTAGGTCGTCACCACGCCGTCGTCGTCCACGTCGAGCACGAAGGCGCCGTGCGTGGGGTCGCCGTACTCCCATCGCCGTGGCCCCAGTCGTCGGTAGGTCTGGTCGACCCGGACCACCCGCAGAGTGGGCACCTGCACCCAGGCGACCGGTGCGGTCCGCTGCTCGCCCGCGGCCAGGCCGTCGAGGCGGCGGATGGGGAAGGTGTTGGTCAGCGGCGTCGCCGCGACGTCGACGTCCACGCAGCCGTCCAGCTCGCGCTGCTCGACGCCGTCCACGGTCCATCGCCGTGCCGAGTCGGCCGCCAGCTCCAGCGTGGTCTCACCCTGCTCCGAGATCGTCCGCACCTGGACAGCACGGGTCACCCAGTCCGAGTCGAGGTCGACGCGGAACCAGCAGGCCAGCGTGTCGGCCCCGAGGAGGATCTCCGTGCCGTGGGCCGTCCAGCCCGTCTCCGTGCGGTGCAGCACGGCCAGGCTGTGGCCGTCGCTCTCGTCGTCGCGTCGCCAGGCGTACATCACCCGAAGCCTAGGTCTCCCGACCGGGCTCGGCCCGCTCGCTCTGTCTGATCCTCTGCTCGCCGCCGCCCCGGAGACCGGAGGAGCCGTGACCATCAACCGCCCCACCCCGGCGGTCGGGTCCGCCGGCGCGCCGGCGCACACCCGTACCCGAGCCGCCGAGAGCATCCTCGCCCTGGACGGCGAGCTGGAGGTGCTCGTCGACGAGGAGCTCGTGCACCTGGGCCGGGGCGACTTCCTGCTCGTGCCGCCGGGTACGACGCACGCGTTCGCACCTCCGCGCGGCAAGGCCGCCGACGTCCTGGTCGTCTTCACCCCGGGGATGCGCCGCTTCGACTTCTACCGGGTGCTTGGAGCGGGTGCACCTGGGCACGGCAGGGGGCGCGGACATCGCTGCGTCGGCGGAGGAGTTCGACAACCACGACGCGGTCAGCGACGTGTGGGCTGCACGGCAGAGTGCGGGCTCGGCTCACTAGGGTGAGAGCCGTGAGTCCCACCGCCCCCTCTCCGTCGTCGCTGCACACGACCGAGATCGGCGACAGCGGTCCACGGGTGGTGTTCCTGCATGGTCTGTTCGGTCAGGGGCGCAACTTCACCCAGATCGCCAAGGAGCTCGCGCCCGACCTGCGATCGGTGCTCGTCGACCTGCCCAACCACGGCCGGTCGGCCTGGCTGGACTCCACCGACTACGAGGTGGTGGCCGACACCGTCGCGTCGTTGGTGCGGGACCGCTACAGCGATGACGGGCCGGTCCACCTGGTCGGTCACTCCATGGGCGGTAAGGTCGCGATGGTGCTGGCGCTGCGTCATCCCGATCTCGTCGATCGTCTGGTGGTCGTCGACATCGCCCCGGTGACCAGCGACGGGGCAGACGAGTTCGAGCACCTGCTGGACAGCCTGGCGGCGCTGGACCTGTCGGCGATCGAGCGGCGTGCCGACGCCGACGAGGCACTCGCGGCCAACGTGGGCGACGAGCGGGTGCGAGGCTTCCTGCTGCAGAACCTGCGCCGGGCGGACGACGGGTTCGGCTGGCAGGCGAACCTCGACCTCCTGCGCTCCGAGCTGTCCACGATCGCCGGCTTCCCCGACGTGCAGGGCACCTTCGAGCACCCCGTCCTCTGGGTCGCCGGCGAGCACTCGCCGTACGTGCGGCGCGAGTACGCCGACGCGATGCGCGCGCTGTTCCCCACCACCCGGCTGGTGACCATCAAGGGCTCCGGCCACTGGGTGCACTCCGAGCAGCCCGAGGCGTTCGTCTCCACCCTGCGCGCGTTCCTCACCGCGGACTGAGCCGGCACGTGCGCGCGGCGAGCGCGCACGCGTGCCGGCCCGTCCCGTGAGCGCCTACGCCATGGCGGCGATCTTGCCGGCGATGTGCTCCAGCACCGGCTCGTGGTCGACCTGCGGGCTGAACATGATCAGCTCCGCGTCCTGCTCGACGCGCACGGTGTGGCCCTCCGGCCAGAAGTAGAGGTCACCCGCCGAGCACCGCTCGGCGCTGCCGTCGGCGTACGTCGCGACCACCGTGCCGCTCAGCACGTAGCCCCAGTGCGCGGCCTGGCACAGGTCGTCGTGCAGACCTTGCAGCAGGGGGGCGATGTCGGTGCCGGCCGCGAGCGTGAAGTACTCCGCGCCGAGCGGACCGTCGGCCACGCCGAAGTCCGGCAGCTGCCGCGCGACGGCGCCGGGGGCGTCCACCCGGGTGGGGATGTCCAGTTTCGCGATGCGCATCTCGGTGTCCCTTCGTAGAGAGGTGCTGACACTGAAGAAGGCGTGACAACGGTGTGACAATGCGAGCGTGACCCCGCTGGACGCCGCTCGATCCGCGCTGACCGACGGTGACTGGCAGCGCGCGCTCGACCTCGTCGAGGGCGAGCAGTCGGCGGATTCCTGGGAGGTGCGGGCGCTCGCGTCGTACGGCGCCGGTGACCCGGAGCGCGCGATCAGCGCGTGGGAGGCGCTGCACCAGGTGAGTATCGAGGCCGGTAACCGGGAGGAAGCGGCGCGGGCCGCCGCGATGGCCGCGATGTTCCTGCTCATCGACACGGGGCTGATGGCCCCGGTGCGCGGGTGGATCCAGCGAGCTCGCCTGCTCCTGCAGGGCACCGACCCCGGTCCGGTGCACGCCCTGGTCGCGGCGGTGGCGGGCTACGAACGCCTGTTCTGCGGGGATCCCGCCGCAGCGGGTCCGCTGGCCCGCGAAGCCATTGAGCTGGGGGACCGGTGCGGTGGCGGCCTGGCGGCGGTGATGGGGCGGGCCGCCACGGCTCGCCTGCGCCTGCTGGGCGGTGACGTCGAGGGAGGTCTGGCGCTGCTCGACGAGGTCGGGACCCGGTTGATGGCCGGCGAGCTGGATGCGCTGGGGACCGGCATGATGCTGTGCGAGGTGGTCTGCGCCGCGCAGAGCCTGGGGCGCCACGACCTCGCGCAGGAGTGGACCGACGTGATGGCCCGGTGGGGCGCGGGGCGCGCGATCGGGGGGATCAACGGCCGGTGCCGGGTGCACCGGGCCGAGCTGTTGCGCGTGGCCGGCCCCGCTGATGCTGCCGAGCGCGAGGCCCTGCAGGCGTGCACCGAGCTGGCTCCGTGGATGCGCCGTGAGTACGGCTGGCCGTTGGTGGAGCTGGGCAACATCCGGCTCCGCAAGGGCGATCTCGTCGGAGCCGAGGAGGCATTCCTGGCCGCCCACGACCTGGCCTGGCCCGCCGAACCGGGTCTCGCGCTGCTGCGGCTGGCCCAGGGCGACATCGCTGCCGCGCAGGCGCTGATCGCCGACGCGGTCGCCCACCCGGTGCCGCTGCCGTGGAAGGAGCGGCCGCCGACCGGCGAGCTGCTGATGGTGTCGTTGCTCGAGGCCCAGGCCCAGATCGCCCACGCCGCGGGCGTCGCCACCACGTGTCGCGCGGCCAGCGAGCGGCTGACCGGTCTCGCCCGCACCTACCCGTCTCCGGGGCTCTCGGCACGCGCCGCGGTCGCCGCCGCACGATCCGCGTTGCTGGAGGGAGACCTCCCCGCCGCTGCCGACCGCGCCGCCGACGGCGTCGCCTGCTGGTCGGAGGTCGGGGCGCCGTACGACGCGGCCGAGGCGAGACTGCTGCTCGCGGACGCGCACGCGCGGACGGGACGGACCGAGCAGGCGGCTCTGGAGCGCAAGGCGGCACTGCACGCCTTCGAGGCGTTCGGTGCGGTACTACGAGTGGCCGACACGGAGCGTCTGCTGGGTCGCCTGCCCGCCGGACCGACCGTGTTCCGGCGGCAGGAGAGCGGCACGCGTCTCGTGGAGTACGCCGGGACGCGGGTCGTGGTGCCCGACCTCGTCGGGCTGCGCCACCTCGAGCGTCTGCTCGCTGCCCCGGGCCGCGAGTTCCACGTGCTCGACCTGGTGGCCTGCGAGCGGGGCGAGCCGGGGCCGGCGGCGCAGCCGGGGCTCCCGCTGCTCGACGAGCAGGCGCGTTCGGCCTACCGGAGACGACTGGCCGAGGTCGAGGCCGACATCGAGGAGGCCAGCGCCTGGGCCGACCTGGGCCGGCTGGAGCTCGCCGAGCGCGACCGCGAGTTCCTGCTCGCCGAGCTCCGGCGCGACTCCGGTCTGAGCGGACGGCACCGAGCCGAGGGCGGCGACGCCGAACGCGCGCGGACCAGCGTCACCAGGTCGGTGCGCTACGCGCTGGGCAAATTGCGCCTTCAGCACCCCGACCTGGCCGAGCACCTCGGCCGCAGCGTGACCACCGGGACCCGCTGTCGCTACCACTCGGAGCCACCGGGCTCGACGGTCTGGGACACGCAGGGCTGAACGAGGAAGCGTCGGGCGTGGTCCGCGACGCCTGGATCGATCACTTGACGAACTGGAAACCGATACCTTAGCTTTCCACTATGGAAAGCGACGGGAACGCGGACTCGGTCCGGCAGCAGCTGCACGAGATCGATCGCGGAGAGAGCGCGTCGTGGGTCGTCTATCCGGCCACGCCCGTCTGGTGGCCGGTGTCCTTCGGGCTGTGGGCTGCGACCTTCGCCCTGGTCGTCGGTCTGCTCGACGGTGCTGTCCAGTCTTTCGCCCAGCTGGGGCTCGTCCTGCTGCTGGTGCTGGCGATGGTGTGGGACAGGCGCCGTCGAGGGACCTACCCCAGCGGACGCCCGCCTCGTGAGCTGAGCGGTCCGATCCTGCACATGGTGCTCGGGGCCCTGGCCGTCGTAGCCCTGGCCTGGCTGGCCGGCGAGCAGGTCGGCGTCTGGCCGGCCGCAGGCGTCGCGGGCTGCGGCGCCCTCGCGGTCGTCGCGCGCTACGAGCACGAGTACGCCGCTGCGTCGGCGCGCGTCCGGGAGCGACAGGCATGACCCTGCCGTCCCCGGCGCTCGAGGGCCTCGACCCCGTCCTCAACGCCCCCAAGCGGCTGGCGATCATGGCCGTGCTGATGCGCTCGACCTCCTCCGACTTCGCGTTTCTGCGCCAACACCTGGGTGTCAGTGACTCCGACCTGTCCAAGCAGGCTGCCGCGCTGGAGGCGGCGGGCTACCTCACCATCTCCAAGAGCGGGCGGGGACGCGGCGCGGTCACGGCGTACAAGGCGACGAGGCCCGGTCGCCGTGCCTATCGGCAGCACGTCGACGTTCTCCGCGGGCTCCTGGGTGAGTGAGCAGTCACCCGGCAGCGCCGGACGGGGTGGAGGTCCTTGAGGGGCGATGATGAAGATCGACTTCAAGAAGACCCTCGACGCCTACCGGGCCCGCGAGGGTGAGTTCCGGATCATCGAGGTCCCGCCGCTGCGCTACCTGATGGTCGACGGGCACGGAGACCCCAACACCGCGCCGGCGTACGCCGAGGCACTCGCGGCGCTGTATCCCGTCGCGTACACGCTCAAGTTCGCCAGCAAGCGGGAGCTCGGTCGCGACTACGTGGTGCCGCCGCTGGAGGCGCTGTGGTGGGCCGCGGACATGACGGCCTTCACCTCCGCCCGTGACAAGTCGCAGTGGGACTGGACGACGATGCTGATGGTGCCCGACTGGATCGGCGAGGAGATGGTCGCGGAGGCACTATCCACGGTCGCGGCCAAGGCTCCGCCCGCCGCGCTCGACCGCGTCCGCCTGGAGGCGTTGCACGAGGGACTGTGCGTGCAGACGCTGCACGTGGGGTCCTACGACGACGAGGCCGAGACCCTGGCCACCCTCCACTCCCACTTCATCCCGGACCGGGGTCTGCGGATGACCGGCAAGCACCACGAGATCTACCTCAGCGACCCCCGGCGGGTCGAGGCGAGCAGATTGAGGACGATCCTGCGGCAGCCGGTGGGGCGGGTGTAGCGCGCCGCGGCGGACGCTCTCAGCCGGCCAGCCGGGCGCGGGTCTCCTCGACGTCCATGCCGTGCAGGCGCAGGAGGTTCTCGCCGAGGATCTTCTTCTTCGCCTGCTCGGTGAGCTGCGGGTAACCGTAGCCGTCGACGAGGTCCTGGGGGATCTCGAAGTTCCAGAACGCCTCGAGCGCCCACTGCGGCTGCCAGATCGGCGCCTCGCTGCCATAGACGATCTTGTCCTCGCCGCACCAGAACAGCAGCTTGCCGATGAGCTCGGCGAAGAGCCGCGGCGAGCGGACCACGAAGTTCACCGAGGCGGCCAGCGAGGCGTACAGGTTGGGGTAGCGGATCAGCTGCCAGCAGGTCTCGTCGATGAACGGCAGCCCGACGTGGTAGATCACGAAGTTGATGTCGGGGAACGCGCCCGCGCAGCCGTCCATGTCCCACGTCTGAGTGTGCTCGATCATCTGCGGACCGAGCGGGACGCCCTTGTGCACGCCGACCAGGTTGACGCCGAGCTCCTGGATCCGCTCGAAGACGGGGTACGCCACCTCGGGGTCGTCCATCCGCCACGGCACTTGACCGCCGTCCTCGTAGCGGACGTTGTAGAACTTGAACGCCTTCGCGCCGTACTCCTCCACCTGCCGGGTCACGTCGTCGAGGGCCGCCTTGCCCTCGAGCGGGTTGACCGTGCCCCACATGACGGTGCGGTCTGGGTCGAGCTCGGCGAGCTTGGCGCACTCCGTCCACGGGGACAGCCCGTCCTTGTAGAGGTCGGTCAGCGGCAGCGGCATCGCCACGAGCATGTCGGTGTCGGAGTTGTCGTAGACCATCTCCCGGATCTCCTCGACGCTCCACTTGTGCAGGAACTCCTCCGCCGTCATCTGCGGTTCACCCTCCGGCGTGAGCACGGTGTGGAAGGCGTAGAGGTGGTTGGAGAACATCTGACCGGCCGACCCGCGGGCGTTGTCGGCCTCGAAGTTGAAGGGGTGCGCCACCCCGTCGAACACCAGTGCGTCACCGATCATGGGAGTGCCTTCCGGAGGGTTGTCGTCGGTTCTGGGCGACGAAGGACTCGACGTCGTCGACGGCCGCGGGGTCGGGGAGGAAGCGGAGCTTGGCCCGGGCGTCGTCCGAGAGCCGGTCGGGCGACCAGGCCTCGTGCCAGACCAGCTCGACGGTGGCGCTGTCCACGCCGGGGAGCGTGCGCACCGCCGACTCGATGTCGCCCAGGACCGCGGCGGCGAAGGGGCACCAGCCCGAGGTGAGCATGAGCTCCACGCGGGCGGCTCCGTCGGCGATCTCCGCGCGGTGCAGCAGCCCCATGTCGACGACGGAGATGCCCTTGTCGCGGCAGCAGGGGTCGTAGACGTCGCGAAGGACGTCCCGCACAGCCGGTTCGATCACCCGCCCAGTCTCCGACCGGGCCTCGGTCGCCGGTACCGGCAGAATTTCAGATGATGAAAACTGGGGGGACCCCGCGCTGCTGCCTAGGATGGGTCGCAGCGTCGGGCCGGACGCCGGCGCGGTGGGTGTGACGATGAGACCTTCTTCCGAGGGGCACGACCAGGATCGACCGGACGACTTCGTCCAGAGCGTCGGCCGCGCCGTCCGCGTGCTCGAGGTGGTCGGCCACGAGCCGCGGCTCCCGGTCAAGGCCATCGCCCGCCGGTGCGGGCTGAACCTCTCCACGGCGTACCACCTCGTGCGCACCCTCGCCTACGAGGGCTACCTGTTCCGGCTCTCCGACGGCACCTACGTGATCGGGGAGAAGGTGGCGCACCGCTACCACGAGCTGATGAGCACCTTCGAGCGACCGGCGGGAGCGGGCGTGGTGCTGCGCCACCTCTCCGAGCGGGTGCAGCTGAGCTCCTACCTCGGCCTGCTCCACGACGACCGGGTCACCGTGGTGGAGGTGGCCGAGTGCACCGGGTCGCCGTACCTGGAGGAGTTCGAGGTCGGGCTCGACGTGTCCGCGCACGCCACGGCGCTGGGCAAGGCGCTGCTACTCGGGATGCCGCGGACCCAGCGGCGCCGCTACCTGAGCGCCCACGAGCTGCGCCCGTTCACCCGGCGTACGTGCACCGACGCCGCGGAGCTCGAGCGACGGCTCGCGGAGGCCCGGCGGGACGCGCCGGTGAGCGAGCACGGTGAGTTCCGCGACGACGTGTCCTGCACCGCGGCGCTCGTGCCGGGTCCGGAGGACGCTCCCTCGATGGCGGTCGTCGTGGCCGTCGCCGGGGACGAGGTGGACGCCCGGGTCACCGCCGAGGTCGCGCTGGCCGCACGGGATCTCGGCGCCGGCGTCGGGGAGCGTGACAGCACGGTCGGGTGATGCTTCGCTGGGGACATGGCGTACGACGAGGAGCTGGCCGAGCGCGTCCGTCACGCCCTGGCGGGGGAGTCCGGCCTGACCGAGCGGAAGATGTTCGGCGGCATCGGCTTCATGCTGGACGGCCACATGGCCGTCGGCGTCAGCGGCGAGGGCGGGTTGATGCTGCGCGTGCCGCCGGACCGCGCCGAGGAGCTGCTGGAGCAGCCGCACGCCGAGCGGTTCGAGATGCGCGGGCGCGGCATGGCCGGCTGGCTGCGGATCGGTGAGGCCGGCGTCGCGACCGAGGACGACCTCGACGGCTGGGTCGGGGTGGGCGTCGATTTCGTGCGCACCCTGCCGCCCAAGTAGCGGCCGCGGGACGCGGT
>CAWFHA010000006.1:0-717993 GCA_963815595.1 uncultured Actinomycetota bacterium
CTCGAGCTTCTCGAACGCGGCGTCGGTCGCCTGCACCAGGGCGACGCCGCCGCCGGCGACGATGCCCTCCTCGACGGCCGCCTTCGCGTTGCGCACGGCGTCCTCGATGCGGTGCTTGCGCTCCTTGAGCTCGACCTCGGTGGCCGCGCCGACCTTGATCACCGCAACACCGCCGGCCAGCTTGGCCAGGCGCTCCTGCAGCTTCTCGCGGTCGTAGTCGGAGTCGCTCTTGTCGATCTCGGCGCGGATCTGGTTGACGCGACCGGCGATCTGGTCGGCGTCGCCGGCACCCTCGACGATGGTGGTCTCGTCCTTGGTCACGACGACCTTGCGGGCCTGGCCGAGCAGCTCGATGCCGGTCGACTCCAGCTTGAGGCCGACGTCCTCGGAGATGACCTGTCCACCGGTGAGGATGGAGATGTCCTGCATCATCGCCTTGCGACGGTCACCGAAGCCGGGGGCCTTGACCGCGACGGACTTGAACGTCCCGCGGATCTTGTTGACCACCAGCGTGGACAGGGCCTCGCCCTCGACGTCCTCGGCGATGATCAGCAGCGGCTTGCCGCTCTGCATGACCTTCTCGAGCAGCGGGAGCAGGTCCTTGACCGTGGAGACCTTCGAGTTCGCGATCAGGATGTAGGGGTCGTCGAGGACGGCCTCCATGCGCTCCGGGTCGGTCATGAAGTACTGGGAGATGTAGCCCTTGTCGAAGCGCATCCCCTCGGTCAGCTCGAGGTCCAGCCCGAAGGTGTTGGACTCCTCGACGGTGATGACGCCTTCCTTGCCGACCTTGTCCATCGCCTCGGCGATGGCCTCGCCGACGGTGGGGTCAGCGGCGGAGATCGACGCGGTCGCGGCGATCTGCTCCTTGGTCTCGACGTCCTTGGCCATGCCGAGCAGCTGCTCGGAGACGGCCTCGACGGCCTTCTCGATGCCGCGCTTGAGCGCCATCGGGTTGGCTCCGGCAGCGACGTTGCGCAGACCCTCGCGCACCATCGCCTGGGCGAGCACGGTGGCGGTGGTCGTGCCGTCACCGGCGACGTCGTCGGTCTTCTTGGCGACCTCCTTGACCAGCTCGGCCCCGATCTTCTCGTAGGGGTCCTCGAGCTCGATCTCCTTGGCGATGCTCACGCCATCGTTGGTGATGGTGGGGGCACCCCACTTCTTCTCGAGGACGACGTTGCGGCCCTTGGGTCCGAGCGTGACCTTGACCGCGTCGGCGAGGGTGTTCATGCCCCGCTCCAGCCCGCGGCGGGCCTCCTCGTTGAAAGCAATCAGCTTCGGCATCTCTTGGGATTCCTCTTGGATCTAAGAGTTGGGTGGCCGCATCGTCGCCCGCGACGGACGGACCGTGCTGTCCCGGCGGACCCTTCCCGCCGGCGCTTGCGGACCTCGACTCAGACGGCCTCGGTGTGGTGCTGTTCTGTCACTCTCGCAGGGAGAGTGCCAACTGCATTTTTAGCACTCGCCCCCGGTGAGTGCAAACGTCCCTCGTCCCCGGACGGGACGGGCTCAGCCACCCAGCCGGTCGAGGACGAGGTCGGCGAAGGCGTCCGCGTTGCCCGGGAGCACCTCGAGGTACAGACCGGGCTCGGTCACCTCCAGCTCGCTGACCGCCAGGGTGCCGTCCGCGAGCCGCATCAGGTCGACCCGCGCGTAGTCGAGCTGCTCGCCGAGCAGCTCCTCCGCCGCCGCGACCGTACGCCGCGCCAGGTCGGCCGCCTCCTCGGAGACCGCGGTCGCGACCGTGCTCCCCCCGAACTCCTCGTGCACCCGGATCTCGCCCGCCGCCGGGACCTTGCGGGCCTGGGAGACCACGCGCCCGTCGATGACGAACACCGAGGTCTCGCCGTCGGTGCGCACCGACTCGACCAGGGGCTGGACGATCCAGGGACCCGGTCCGAGACGGGACTCGTCGAGGTCCTCCGGACCGCCCGGGACCAGGTCGAAGACCACGACCCCGCGACCCCCGGCGCCGACCCGGGGCTTGACCACCGCGGCGGTGCTCCCGGGTCTCCCGACGCTCTCCCCGACCATCACCTCGGCCATCACCTCGGCCAGGGCGGCCGGCAGCTCCAGCTCGTCCTCGACGAGGAGCGTCGGCACGACCGGCAGCCCCGCGGCGAGCAGGTCGGCCAGGTAGCGCTTGTCGGTGTTCCAGGCGAAGACCGCCGCCGAGTTGAGCAGCCGGGGCACCCGGCCCGCCCAGGCGAGGAACTCCTCGCGGTGGGCCTCGTAGTCCCAGGTGGAGCGGACCGCGACCAGCCCCTGGGACCAGTCGACCTCCGGGTCGTCCCAGACCACCCAGCGCGGTTCGAGCCCGCGCGCCCGCAGCGCGGCGGGCAGGTGGGTGGTGCCGGCCCACTCCTCGCCGTCGGGCATGGCGGCGCAGGTGGCCAGCAGCACGACTCGACCGCTGGGTCGAACGTCGGGCCTGCTCATGGCGCGAGGTCGGTGGCGGCGACGTTGCGTGACATGCCCGCCAGTCTGCAGGATCGGCCGATGACCCGACACGGACCGCTCGAGGTGCACGAGTACGGCGACCCGGACGGCCCGGTCCTGGTGCTGCTGCACGGCGTGACCGACTCGGGGCAGTGCTGGGCCGACCTCGTCGACCGGCTCGGGTCGGCCTACCGCGTCCTCGCGCCGGACCTGCTCGGCCACGGTGGCTCCGAGCGGTGGAGCCGGGAGCAGCTGGCCACGCCGGACCTGCTCGAGCACGCCTACGACCCGTTGGAGTCGCTGCTCGAGCAGACCGGCCCCGCCCGGGTGCTGGGCCACTCGCTCGGCGGCGGACTGGCCGCCGCGCTGGCTGCTCGTCGCCCGGACCTGGTCCGCGGCGCCGTCCTCGAGGACCCGGTCTGGCGGCACGGACCTCAGCAGGAGCGGGCGGCCCAGGTCCGGCAGCGGGTCGAGGACACCGTGGCCGCGGCCGCTGACCCGGCGGCCGCAGTCGCTGCGTGCCGACGCGAGCACCCCACCTGGCCGGCGAGCGAGCTCGACCCCTGGGCCCGGGCCAAGGCCGACGTCGACGTGGCGTTCCTCGAGACGGGCGTGACGAGGCTGGAGACGCCGTGGCGCGAGATCTCGGCAGCTCTCGTCTCCCCCACCCTGCTGGTCACCGGCGACACCGAGGTGGTGGTGCACGACCAGACCATCGAGGAGATCCGTCGGGTGGGCAACGCGGCCATCGAGGTCCGCGTCGTCGGGGGCGCTGGGCACTGCGTGCGCCGCGACCGGGCCGGGGACTTCCACGCGGTCGTCGACCCGTGGCTGGCGGCGCGGTGAGGCTCAGCCCCCGGCGACCGCCGGGATGATGCTGACCTGGGTGCCCTCGGGCGTGGGGCTGCCCAGGCCGTCGAGGAAGCGCACGTCGTCGTTGCCGACGTAGACGTTGACGAAGCGCCGGATCTGGCCGGCGTCGTCGAGCACGCGTGCCCGGATCCCGCGGTGGTTGGCCTCGAGGTCGTCGAGGACCTCGCCGAGGGTGTCGCCCTCCGCGGTCACCTCGGAGGCCCCGTCGGTGTAGGTGCGCAGGATGGTCGGGATGCGGACGCTGACACTCATGCTCGGAGCTCCTCTCAGGCGATGCCGCTGCCGGTGAAGGCGGCGTACGACGGGTCGATGGTCGCAGCAGGTCCGACCTCGTCGGCCACCGCGTCCAGGGTCTTCAGGCCCATGCCGGTGTTGATCACCACAGTCTCCAGGGTCGGGTCGAGCTGACCGGTCTCCACCAGCTTCTTCAGCACACCCACGGTGGTGCCGCCGGCGGTCTCGGTGAAGATGCCCTCGTTGCGCGCCAGCAGGAGGATCCCCTCCCGGACCTCGTCGTCGGTGATGTCCTCCACCGCACCGCCCGTCCGGCGGCAGATGTCGAGCACGTAGGGCCCGTCGGCCGGGTTGCCGATCGCGAGGCTCTTGGCGATGGTGTCGGGCTTGACCGGCCGCACGACCGACTGTCCGTCCTTGTACGCCGCCGAGACCGGGGAGCAGCCCGTGGCCTGGGCGCCGAACACCTTGTAGGGCTTGTCCTCGACCAGGCCGAGCTCCACCAGCTCGCGGAAGGCCTTGTCGACCTTCGTCAGCTGGGAGCCGGACGCCACCGGGATCACGATCTGGTCGGGCAGCCGCCAGCCCAGCTGCTCGGCGATCTCGTAACCCAGCGTCTTGGACCCCTCGGCGTAGTAGGGGCGGACGTTGACGTTGACGAACGCCCAGCCCTCCTCCTCACCGGCGATCTCGGAGGCGAGCCGGTTGACGTCGTCGTAGTTGCCGTTCACCGCGACCAGGTTCTCGGTGTAGACGGCCGAGTTGACCTGCTTGGGCCGCTCGAGGTCGGCCGGGATGAACACCACCGTCTTGATCCCGGCGCGGGCGCCCGCCGCGGCCACGGCATTGGCCAGGTTGCCGGTCGACGGGCAGGCGAAGACGGTGCTGTGGAACTCGCGGGCCGCGCTGAGCGCGCAGGCCACCACCCGGTCCTTGAAGGAGTTCGTCGGGTTGGTGGAGTCGTCCTTCACCCACAGGCGGTCGATGCCGAGCGCCCGACCCAGGTTGTGCGCCTGCAGCAGGCGGGTGAAGCCCGGCTCCATGTTGGGGCTCTGCTCGATGTCGTCGGGCACCGGCAGCAGCGCCTTGTAGCGCCAGATGTTGCGCGGCCCCGCCTCGATCTCCGACCGGGTCACCGCCGGGAAGTCGTAGGCGATCTCCAGCGGGCCGAAGCACTCCGGACAGGCGTAGTGGGGTCCGAGGGCGATCTGGTGGCCGCACTCGCGACAGGCCAGGCCGGTCGCGTTGCCGAACGCGCCCTCCCGCAGGGCCGGGACGGCCTCGGGTGCCCGCTCGGTGGTCGGGTCGGTGGCAATGCTCACGGAGGCCTCCTTCTCATCTTCCCCGGACCGACTCTCGGACCAGGACGGATTTGGCACCGCACCGCACCGGTCCGACTGGTCGGAGGCTCGTGTGGCGGTTGCCGGGACTTCAGCGGGCCGTTTCCCTCTGTCCCTCTCGATGAGCTGTGCCTCAGCCTAGGCAGGCGTCTCAGAATGTGCACACTCGTCCCGCCATGCGAGATGCGGTGTCTCGCTCCCCAAGCGCTCAGCCGCGGGCGGCCCGGATGTCGGCGCTGAGCTGCCGCAGCAGGTCCATCACTCCGTCGGGTCCGTGCACGACGAGGTCGGCGCGGTCGGCCAGGGCACTCGCCTCGTCGGAGGCCGAGCAGACGAGCAGACCGGCAAGACCCTGCTCGCGCAGGTCCTCGACCGCCTTGAAGGCCTCCACGTCGCCGAGGTCGTCGCCGCAGAAGATGATCGCGGTGGCGCCCACCTCCTCGACCAGCGTGGTCAGGGCGGTGCCCTTGTGCATCCCGTGCGCGCGCACCTCGATCACGTGGCGGCCCGGCTCGACGTCGAGGTCGTGCGCTGCCGCCGCCTCGGTGAGGACGGGGACGAGCCGCTCGTAGGCGGCCTGCGCGTCCTCGAGCCGGCGCGTGTGCACCGCGACCGAGAGTCCCTTCTCCTCCACCCAGGCCTCGCCGGCGTCGGCGTCCCGGAGCAGCCTCGGCAGGTCGGCGCTGAACGTGGACAACCCGCGAGGTGGCTTGGGCGAGATCACCCGGCGGTTGTTCGAGGTCCAGCGCTCGTTGCCGTACTGGCCGAGCACGTAGAGCTCCCTGCCGTGCTCGCCGACCTCGTTGCCCACCTCCTCGAGACCACCGAGGTCGAGCGCCTGACGTGCCGGTCGGCCGGTGATCACCGCGATCGTGCGGACCTGCTCGGCCAGGGTGACCAGGACCTCGGGGGCGTCTCGATGGATGTGCGCCTGCTCGGGGTCGTCGACGATCGGGGCCAGGGTGCCGTCGAAGTCGAGACCGACCACGAGGTGCTCGGCGGAGCGGACGACCGCCTCGTAGGTCTGCTCGCCGGTGCTCGAGACGTACTCCATGAGCGTCACTGTGACAGCCCGCCAGGGTGGTTGTCGAAGCAACCGGAACGTGCCCGGAGTCAGCCCTGGTAGTCGTCGGTGAGGATCACCGTGAGCCGGTCGAAGCGCATGGGCTCCTCGGCCGGGCGGACCTTCTTGATGCCGAGGTCGCGCCCCAGCGCCTTTCCGGCCTCGCGCAGGCGCGGCGGGAAGAAGACGGTGGTGCCGTCGACGGTGCCGTACCAGTTGTCCGAGCCGACCACGTTCCAGCCGCCGGCCTTGGCCTTCTCGGCCACGCCGCCGGCGAGCCCGCGGGTCCGGGTGTTGTTGAAGACCTCGACGAAGATCTCGCCGCGCTTGATCGGCTTGGGCTTGGGCTTCTCGGGACTCGGAGCGGCGCTCGCACTCGGGGCCGGGGTCGCCGACGGCGTGGTGCGGGCCGGGGCGACCGCCTCGCTCGGAGCCGCGTCGGGGTCGTTGGCGATGAACACCAGGCCGGCCATGGCCACGGCCGAGATGGACAGGGCCAGCAACCGGGTGGGCATCACGAAGCCGCGCTCGTCGCGGACGCGGGAGAAGGGCACCGGGCTCACTCCGAGAGGTCGAAACCGAGGCGACGGGCCGAGCGCTGCCGTTGCCGGCTGGCCCGCAGCCGGCGCAGGCGCCGGACCAGCAGCGGGTCGTGGGCCAGCGCCTCCGGTCGGTCGATGAGCGCGTTGAGCACCTGGTAGTACCGGGTGGCGGACATGTCGAACTGCTCGCGGACCGCCTGCTCCTTGGCGCCGGCGTACTTCCACCACTGGCGCTCGAAGTCGAGCATGGCGGCGTCGCGGGCGGAGATCTCGCCGGGACCGTCGGGCTGGGAGCTGTTGAGCGCGTGGCTGGCGACCATCGGGACGACTCCTGGGACCGGGACGGACATCGGATCTGGTTCATCATAGGCGAGAGAAATACAACGGTGTCATTTGCCTCCCGGCGTGGCGCGGTGGCCCGGCACTAGCGTGACGCCCATGACTGCGAGCGGATCCACGGGCGACACCACCGGCGACACCATCGGCGGCACCATCGGCTGGGGGATCCTGGCGCCCGGGCGCATCGCCCGCTCGCTGGCCGCCGACCTCCTGCTGGTCCCCGACGGGCGTCTGGCCGCCACCGGGTCGCGCAGCGCCGAGCGGGCCGAGGCGTTCGCTGCCGAGTTCGGCGGCCGGGCCCACGGCTCCTACCGCGCGCTGGTCGAGGACCCCGAGGTCGACGTCGTCTACGTCGCCTCGCCGCACACCCTGCACGACGAGCACGTCCGGCTCGCCCTGGCCGCGGGCAAGGCGGTGCTGTGCGAGAAGCCGATGACGATGGACGCGGCGTCCACGCAGGCGCTGTTCGCCGAGGCGGCGGACCGGGGGCTGTTCTTGATGGAGGCGATGTGGACGGCCTGCCACCCGACGATCCGCACGATGCTCCGGCTGTTGCGCGACGGCGGTTACGGGACCCCCCGGCAGGTGCACGCCGACCTCGGCTTCGTCGTCGAGGGGGATCCCACCGATCGGTTGCTCGACCCGACGCTGGGCGCGGGAGCATTGCTGGACATGGGCATCTACCCACTGACCCTCGCCCACCTGGTGCTCGGCGCGCCCGAGCAGCTGGAGGCGGTGGCCGACATCTCCGCGACCGGGATCGACCTCGACGTCGCGATCGTCGGCCGGTACGCCGGTGGGGCGACCGCCGCACTGACCGCGTCGATGACCTCGCAGTCACCCCGGACGGCCAGCGTCGCCACCGAGCTGGGTCGCTTCGACCTGCCGCGCAGCGCCCACCACCCGAGCCGGATCCTGTGGACGTCGTACGGCGAGCCCGAGGGGGTCGCCGAGTGGATCGAGCCCGACGAGCCGGTCATCGGGCGTGGCTACGGCCACGAGATCCTCGAGGTGCACCGGTGCCTGCGCGCGGGTGCCCTGACCAGCGAGCTGGTGCCTCCGGCGCAGACGATCTCGGTGATGCAGCAGATGGACTCCGTGCTCGCGGCGATAGGGATCCGCGGCGCTGGGTAGTGTCACGGTGTGAGCCCTTCCCCTCGGACCCCCCCTCGGAACCGCAGTGCCTCCGACCTCGTCGTCGTGGCGAACCGGATGCCCGTCGACCGGGTCGTGGGCGAGGACGGCGAGACCACCTGGCGCCGCTCACCCGGCGGCCTGGTCTCGGCGCTCGAGCCGGTCATGCGCAAGAACAACGGCGCCTGGATCGGCTGGCCGGGCGACACCGGCGAGGACCTCGACCCCTTCGAGGACGACGGGCTCACCCTGGTGCCGGTCTCCATGTCGGAGCGGGAGCACAACGAGTTCTACGAGGGCTTCTCCAACGCCACGTTGTGGCCGCTGTACCACGACCTGGTCGCCAAGCCCTCCTTCCACCGGGAGTGGTGGGACTCCTACGTGTCGGTCAACCAGCGCTTCGCCGACGCAGCCGCGAAGTTCTCCGCCGAGGGGGCCACGGTCTGGGTGCAGGACTACCAGCTCCAGCTGGTCCCGGCCATGCTCCGCGAGCTGCGCCCGGACCTCCGCATCGGCTTCTACCTGCACATCCCGTTCCCGCCCGCCGAGCTGTTCTCCCAGCTGCCGTGGCGCCGGCAGATCCTCGAGGGCCTGCTCGGGGCCGACCTGGTCGGCTTCCAGCTCTCCGGCGCGGCCCAGAACTTCGTGCGCCTGGTCCGCCAGCGCGTCGGCCACAAGACCCACCGCGGCTCGGTCTACCTGCCCGACGGCCGGGTGGTGCACGCACGGGCGTTCCCGATCTCGATCGACACCGACGAGTTCGAGGAGCTCGCCCGTTCGGAGTCGGTGGCGGCGCGCGCGGAGGAGATCCGCCGTGAGGTGGGCAACCCCCAGAAGCTGTTCCTGGGCATCGACCGGCTCGACTACACCAAGGGCATCCACGCCCGGTTGCGGGCGTTCAGCGAGCTGATCGCCGAGGAGCAGCTCAGCCTCGAGGACGCGGTGTTCGTGCAGGTGGCGACGCCCTCGCGGGAGCGGGTCGACCAGTACCGCATCCTGCGCGACGACATCGACCGGCTCGTGGGGCGCATCAACGGCGACCTGGGACGGATCGGGCGGCCGGTCATCCACTACCTGCACTCCTCGTTCCCCCGGGAGGAGATGGCGGCGCTCTACCGGGCCGCGGACATCATGGTGGTCACGCCCTTCCGCGACGGCATGAACCTCGTGGCCAAGGAGTACGTCGCCTGCCGCTACGACGACGACGGCGCCCTGGTCCTCTCCGAGTTCGCCGGCGCTGCCGACGAGCTGCGGCAGGCCTACATGGTCAACCCCTACGACATCAACGGCATGAAGTCGCGGATGCTCGAGGCCTACCACGCCGAGCCGAAGGACCGCACCAAGCGGATGCGCGCGATGCGCAGGACCGTGGCGGAGAACGACGTCTCCCACTGGGCCAGCACCTTCCTCGACGCCCTGACCGAGCCCAACCCCGCCCACACCAAGCAGACCCGGCCGGCCCGGAAGTCCTGAGCCGCCGGCCGGCGTAGGCGGGCGCCGGCGTGACGCGAACCGCTCGCGCCGACAACGAGCATGCGAATGTGGCTGCCGGGGCCGGTGGAGCGATCTCGCGCCCCGGGCGACACATTCGCATGCGCCGGGCGCGCCCCCGCGCCGTCCAGGCAGCGGGACCACCCGCACCGCCGCCGTCACACCAGCGGTTCCTTGCTATTTTCCGCCTATGGATCTGATCCCCAAGCCGGACCAGGTCGCGTCCGCCGCCAGCAACGTCGCCCACAAGGTGATCTACGGAGGGCTGGCCGACCTCCGTCCCATGCCGCGGACGCTCATCGACGACGGCCCGCTGCGCGAGGTCTACCACTACCGCCCGCAGAAGGGGACCCGCGAGACCGGCGACCCGGTCCTGCTGGTCACGCCGCTGGCGGCCCCCGCCCTGTGCTTCGACCTGCGGCGCGGCTGCTCGCTGGTGGAGCACTTCGTCCAGGGTGGCCGGCCCACCTACCTCGTCGAGTACGGCGAGATCTCCTTCAAGAACCGCGGTCTGGGCATCGAGCACTGGGTGGAGGAGGTCATCCCCGAGGCGGTCAAGGCGGTCAGCGAGCACGCCGGTGACCGCCCGGTGCACCTGATCGGCTGGAGCCTCGGCGGCATCTTCGCCACGCTGGCGGCCGCCGACCGGCCCGACCTGCCGATCGCGTCGATCACGACGCTCGGCTCGCCGTTCGACGTCAAGCAGGTGCCGATGGTGGCGCCGCTCCGTCCGATCCTGCGGCTGACCGACGGCGGTCTCGTGACGCAGCTCTACCGGCTGCTCGGCGGCGCTCCCAAGCCGTTGGTGCGCCGCGCCTTCCAGCTCAGCTCCGGCACCAAGCTGTTCACCAAGCCGATCGCGATCCTGCAGAACCTCGACGACGCCGAGTGGCTGGCCCAGATCGAGGCGGTGGACCGCTTCACCGACAACATGATCGCCTACCCGGGCCGCTCGTTCGGGCAGCTCTACCACCGCATGCTGAAGAACAACCAGCTGCTGACCGGCAAGGTCGACCTGTCCGGGCACGAGATCGACGTCGCCGACATCAAGGCGCCGGTGCTGGTCTTCGCCGGCAACACCGACGGCATCGCCCCGGTCAACGCGGTCAAGGCGTTGGTCGGGTTGTTGCGCAGTGCTGCCGAGGTCCGCTTCGAGATCGTGCCGGGGGGCCACCTCGGCATGCTGACCGGCCGGGCCGCGCGGCAGACCACCTGGGTGGTGATGGACGAGTGGATCGAGCAGTACTCCACCCCCGACGACCGGGCAGTACGTCGCGCCCGCGCCGGGAAGAAGGCAGCCCGCAAGCCGGCCAAGCGTCCGGTTCAGGACGCCGGCAAGGTGCCCGCCGCCGAGGTGGCCCCCGACCGCGCGGCGATCGGCTCCAACCCGGAGCGCCGGTTCGCCTCCGCCTCCTCCAGGAACCTCGCCCGCAAGCCGTGAGGTGAACGAGCACCTCCTCGCCCGGCAGGCGCTGCGGCTGGTCGCGGCGGTGCTGCTCGTCGTGCTCACGGTGCTGCTGGGCGGGGTCGGGACCGAGGACCCGCCCGGTCCGGCGTACCACCACTACGTCGCGCTCGGCGACTCGTTCACCGCGGCGCCCTACGTCCCGCTCCCGGATCCTGCCAACGGCTGCAGCCGCTCGACCAACAACTACCCGCAGCTGCTGGCGCGCGACCTCGGCATCGAGGACCTCGAGGACCGCTCGTGCACGGGCGCGCAGACCGTGGACCTGTACGCGCTGCGGCAGGAGACGGGCGAGGGGCGTTCGGTGCCGCCCCAGTTCACCGCCCTGACCCCGGAGACCGACCTGGTGACCGTGGGCATCGGCGCCAACAACGACCGTCTGTACGCGCGCGTGGCCACGGCCTGCCGCCGTTCGCGCACGGTCTGCCGGCTCCACGACCAGCGCGTCCTGCTCTCAGGGATCGTCGGCCAGGTGCGCCGGGAGCTGGCCTGGACCCTGCGGGAGGTACGCCGGGACGCGCCCCGGGCCCGCGTCCTGCTGGTCACCTACCCCCGGCTGCTCCCCGAGCGCGGGCACTGCCCGCTGCTGCCGAGGATGCGCTCGGTGGACCGGGCGACCTTCCGCGGGCTGTGGGCCGGCCTGCACGACGCCATGGCCGGGGCTGCCGACGACGCGGGGGTCGAGCTGGTCGACGTCTACCGTGCCTCGTCGGGCCACGACGTCTGCTCGTCCGACCCCTGGGTGCAGGGGCGCACCGGCGACCCGCACCGAGCGGCGGGGCTGCACCCGCTGGCGGACGGGCAGGTGGCGGTGGCCAGGATGCTGCGCCACACCCTGCGACGCGAGCCGCCCCCCACCTAGGGTGGGCGCCGTGAACGCACTGGCCGGCCTCGTGGACCGCGGCCTGGTGGCCGCCGACTGGGCCGAGGCGCTCGCCCCGGTGGAGGAGCAGCTCACCCGGATGGGCCGGTTCCTGCGGGCGGAGCTCGCCGCCGGTCGCGGCTACCTGCCGCACGGCGACCAGGTGCTGCGGGCGTTCAGCCGACCGCTGCGCGAGGTCAAGGTGCTGGTCGTGGGGCAGGACCCCTACCCCACTCCCGGGCACGCCGTGGGCCTGAGCTTCTCGGTCGCGCCGGGGGTCGCGCCGCCGCGGAGCCTGGTGAACATCTTCACCGAGCTCGTCGACGACCTCGGCGTCCCCCGACCGAGCAGCGGCGACCTGACCCCGTGGGCCGACGCGGGCGTCATGCTGCTCAACCGGGCCCTCACCGTGACCCCGGGCCAGCCGGCCTCGCACCGTGGACGCGGCTGGGAGCAGGTCACCGACCAGGCGATCCGCGTCCTGGCGGAGCGCGCCCGACAGGGCGCCCCGTGCACCGCCATCCTGTGGGGCCGGGACGCTCAGGCGCTCAAGGGCGAGCTGGCCCCCGTGCCCTGGGTCGAGTCGGCCCACCCCAGCCCGTTGTCGGCCCGCCGCGGCTTCTTCGGTTCCCGGCCGTTCAGCCGGGTCAACCGGATGCTCGAGGACCAGGGCGGTACGCCGGTGGACTGGCGGCTCCCGTGAATCCGAGATATGGTTGAACTCTGAACTAGTGGGAGTGGCCATGCCCGACCTCGCCCGGATGCCCGCGCTGTACCTCGGGCACGGCGCCCCTCCGCTGCTCGACGACCCCGTGTGGTCGGCCCAGCTGCGGACGCTCGCCGACGAGCTCCCCCGACCCACCGCGATCCTGATCGTGAGCGCCCACTGGGAGTCCGCGCCGCTGTCGCTCTCGGCCTCCGGGCCCGGCGTCGACCTGGTCTACGACTTCGGGGGCTTCGCCGAGCGGTACTACCAGATGACCTACCCCACCCCCGACGCGAGCGCGCTCGCCCGCCGGGTGGCGGCGTTGATGCCCGACAGCGAACCGGTGCACCAGCACCCCGCTCGCGGGCTCGACCACGGCGCCTGGGTGCCGTTGCGGATCATGTACCCACAAGCCGACATCCCGGTGCTGCAGATGTCGATGCCGACCCTCGAGCCCGACCACCTCCTGGCCGTCGGTCGGCGCCTGCGCGAGCTGCGCGACGAGGGCGTGCTGGTGATCGGCTCCGGCTTCCTGACCCACGGCCTGCCGTTCCTGCACGACTTCCGCCTCGACGCCCGGCCGCCGGGCTGGTCGGTGGAGTTCGACCACTGGGCGGCCGAGGCCCTCGGGCGCGGGGACGTCGCCGAGCTCGCGGACTACCGCCACCGGGCGCCGGGCATGCCCTACGCCCATCCGACCGTCGAGCACTTTGCGCCCCTGTTCGTCACGCTCGGGGCGGCCACCGACCCCGGGGCCGCCGGCGAGCAGGTCATCGACGGCTACTGGATGGGACTCTCCAAGCGCAGCCTCCGGGTCGCCTGAGCCCCTCGCGGCGCTCCCGGGGTGGGCGCCGGTTTGCGGCGAGAGGTCCCGACCGGTGGGATGTCCCCATGGAGCTGCTCTCGATCCAGTCGTCGGTCGCCTTCGGGCACGTCGGCAACAGTGCCGCCGTCTTCCCCCTCCAGCGACTCGGGATCGAGGCGTGGGCGGTCAACACGGTGCACTTCTCCAACCACACCGGGTACGGCGAGTGGCGCGGCCCGTTGCTGAGCGCCGAGGACCTGGCCGCGGTGGTGCAGGGGGTCGAGGAGCGCGGAGCCCTGGCGCGCGTGTCCGGTGTGCTCAGCGGCTACCAGGGAGCCGAGGAGGTCGGTCAGGTCATCCTCGACACGGTGGCCCGGACCAAGGAGCTCAACCCGGCGGCGGTCTACTGCTGCGACCCGGTCATGGGTGACGTGGGCCGCGGCATGTTCGTGCGACCGGGGATCCCGGAGTTCATGCGCGACCGCGTCGTGCCCGCTGCTGACGTGATCACGCCCAACCACTTCGAGCTCGACTTCCTCTCGGGCCGGGAGACCCGGACCGTGGCCGAGGTGCTCGAGGCCGTCGAGCAGGTGCGGGCGACCGGTCCCTCGACCGTGCTGGTCACGAGCGTGCTGACCGACGAGACCCCGGAGGGGTCGGTCGACGTGGTCGCCGTCTCCGAGGACGGGGCCTGGCTGTGCCGTACCCCGCTCCTGCCGATCACCCCGAACGGGTGTGGCGACGTCACCGCCGCGGTGTTCCTCGCCCACCTCCTGCGCACCGGTTCCGCGGACGTCGCGCTGCAGCAGGTCACCTCCACCGTCTTCGGCATCCTCGAGCTGACCCTGCAGGCCGGCACCCGCGAGATCCAGCTGGTCGCCGCCCAGGACGTCATCGCCGACCCGCCCGAGCGGTTCGCGCCCACCCCCCTGGGCTAGAGCGGCTCGACCGTTTCGGCGCCCGACCGGGCAAGACATGGGCACGCTTCGGTCACGGTGACCCGGCACATCCGGGCTGGTTTCCCGTGTTTCTGCCGACTGTGGGGCGTTCGGCCACGCCCAACCGGGCAGCATTCGGGCACATTGCCCTGCCCGTTCGGGCTCACGTCCTTGCCGTTTCCGGCGTGACACTGGAAACGTGACAGCAGTCACACACGACGCACCAGGGGCGAGGAGGTGACCGGCCGATGGAGGCAGACGAGCGCCAGCGGCAGATCCTCCTCCGAGCCCGCGCCGAGGGCGAGGTCCAGGTCGCCGACCTGGCCGTCGCGCTCGACGTGGCGCCCGAGACCGTACGCCGCGACCTGCGCCACCTCGTCGAGCGCGGCGTGCTCCAGCGGGTGCACGGGGGCGCCCACCCGGTCGAGAGTGTCGGCTTCGAGAGCGACCTCCGCCACCGCACGACGTCGATGCTCGAGGAGAAGCACCGCATCGCCAACGCCGCCGCCGGCCGGTTGGAAGGGGCCGAGTCGGTCTACATCGACGAGGGGGTCACCCCACAGCTGGTGGCCGAGGCCATCGTCGCCAACCTGGCCCCCGGCAGCACGCTGACCGTGGTGACCTCCTCGCTGCTCGCCGCCCAGGCACTGGCCGATGCCGACGACGTCACCGTGCTGCTCCTGGGCGGTCGGCTCCGTGGGCGCACCATGGCCACGGTCGACCACTGGGCCACCCGGATGCTGCGCGAGCTGGTGATCGACCTCGCCTACCTCGGCGCGAACGGCATCTCCCGCGAGCACGGCCTCACCACCCCGGACCCTGCGGTGGCCGCGGTCAAGACCCAAGTCGTCGCCAGTGCACGTCGCCGGATCTTCGTCGGGGTGCACACCAAGTTCGGCGTCTCCAGCTTCTGTCGCTTCGCCGACATCCCCGACTTCGAGTCGCTCATCACCGACACCGGAGTCAGCGCCGCCGATGCGCACCGCTACAGCGTCCTGGGCCCGCACGTGGTCCGCGCCTGAGCGCTCATCCCCCTACCCGAACAGCTCGACCCCAGCTCGAGAGAAGCACCGTGACGTACCCGTCACCCAACCAGTGGAGGTATTCCGTGACCACCAGGTCCACCAAGCGCAGGATGGTCGTCGCCGCATCGGCGGCGATGACCCTGCTTCTGACTGCGTGCGGCGCAGGCGGAGGCGGCGGCAGCAGCGACGAGAAGTCCATCAACGTGTTGATGGTCGGCAACCCGCAGATGGTCGACATCGAGAAGCTGACCAAGGACAGCTTCACCAAGGACACCGGGATCAGGGTCAACTACACGATCCTCCCGGAGAACGAGCTGCGCGACAAGGTGACCCAGGACATCGCCACCGGTGCCGGGCAGTACGACGTGGCCACCATCGGCGCCTACGAGGTCCCGATCTGGGCCAAGAACGACTGGCTCACCCCGCTCAACCAGTACGCCGACAAGGAGGGCTTCAACAAGGACGACCTGATCCAGCCCATCGTGGACTCCCTCTCCAGTGACGGCGAGCTCTACGCGATGCCGTTCTACGGTGAGTCGTCGTTCCTGATGTACCGCAAGGACATCTTGCAGGAGAAGGGCATCACGATGCCCGAGCAGCCGACCTGGGACGAGGTCGCGGACATCGCGGCCAAGGTCGACGGGGCCAAGCCCGGCATGAAGGGCATCTGCCTGCGCGGTCTCCCCGGATGGGGCGAGATGTTCGCTCCCCTGACCACCGTGGTGAACACCTTCGGCGGCACCTGGTTCACCGAGGACTGGGAGGCCCAGGTCAACGCCAAGCCGTTCAGCGACGCGGTCAACTTCTACGTCGACCTGGTCAAGGCCCACGGCGAGCCCGGCGCAGCCCAGGCGGGCTTCACCGAGTGCCTGAACGCGATGAGCCAGGAGAAGGTCGCCATGTGGTACGACGCCACCTCGGCCGCCGGTTCGCTGGAGGACCCGAGCGTGAGCAAGGTCGCGGGCAAGGTCGGCTACGCCTTCGCCCCGGTCAAGGAGACCGAAGCGGCCGGGTGGCTGTGGGCGTGGGCCTGGGCGATGCCCAAGTCCACCAAGAAGGCCGACTCCGCCGCGGAGTTCATGACCTGGGCCTCGAGCAGCGAGTACGAGAAGCTCGTCGGCGAGGAGCTCGGCTGGGCCCGCGTGCCGGCCGGCAAGCGCCAGTCGACCTACGAGATCCCGGAGTACAAGGAGGCCGCCGCGGCCTTCGGTGACAAGACGCTCCAGGCCATCGAGAACGCCGACCCGACCAACCCCGGCGTCCAGCCGCGGCCCACGGTCGGTGTGCAGTTCGTCGCGATCCCGGAGTTCCAGGACCTCGGCACCAAGGTCTCCCAGAACATCGCAGCGGCCATCGCCGGCCGGGGCACCGTCAAGGAGGCGCTCGACAAGGGCCAGAAGCTGGCCGAGAACGTCGCCAAGGAATACCAGTAACCACTCCTGAGTGCCGGGGCCGGGTCGTCGCCGTACGGCGCGACCCGGTCCCGGCCACCAGCCGTCGGCCGGACCACTGCCGACCCCGGCACCCGCACCACCACCGAAACCGGCACCACCCCCGACACCGGCACCCGCCGAGCAAAGAGAAGACCCGGAGGCAGAGATGACCGCCACCATCACCGATCGAGAGTCCGAGGCCCAGCCGCCTCCGACCAGCCCACCTCCCCGGGAGATGTCCCGCAAGGAGGCCTGGCTGCGGCGGGGACCCCTGCTCCCCGCACTGATCTTCACGATCATCATCACCCAGATCCCGTTCCTGATCACGATCGCGATCTCCACGCTGAACTGGAACATCCAGCGACCCGGGCAGAAGAGCTTCCTGGGCCTGGGCATGTACGAGTCCTTCGCGGGCCTGAGCAACTTCGGCACCGTGTTCACCGACTCCCGGCTGCGCGCGGCGGTGTTCAACACCATCGTGCTGACGGCCTCGGTGGTGGTGATCAGCCTGCTGATCGGTCTGGCGCTCGCGGTCCTGCTCGACCGCAAGTTCCTCGGTCGCGGCGTCGCCCGCACCCTGCTGATCGCACCGTTCCTGGTCATGCCGGTGGCCGCGGCGCTGCTGTGGAAGCACGCGCTGTACAACCCCGACTACGGACTGTTCAACGGCATCCTCAATTGGATCGCCCGTCTCTTCGGAGGCGAAGGACCGACGACGAGCTACATCTCCTCGATGCCGATGCCGTCCGTCGTCGCCGCGCTGGTGTGGCAGTGGACCCCGTTCATGATGCTGCTGCTCCTGGCCGGTCTGCAGTCGCAGTCGGGGGACATCCTCGAGGCCGCCCGGATCGACCGCGCCAGCCCGATGCAGATCTTCCGTCACATCACCCTGCCGCACCTGCGCCGCTACATCGAGCTGGCGGTGCTGCTCGGCTCGGTCTACGTGGTGCAGACCTTCGACGCGATCTACACCATCACCCAAGGCGGTCCAGGGTCGGCGACGACCAACCTGCCCTACGAGATCTACCTGACCATGTTCCGCAAGTTCGAGTACGGCGAGGCAGCGGCCGCCGGAGTCGTCGTGGTGATCGGCACGATCATCGTCGCGACCTTCGCGCTCCGCGTGATCTCGTCGCTGTTCAGCGAGGAGGAGATGTCCCGATGAGCACGCAGACGCAACCCACCCAGCTCGACGCCACCGAGGAAGTGCCGCCGCAGGCACCCGGGAAACGCCGTTTCCGCAAGTCCAAGGACGACACCTCGGAGTCGGCAGGTCCGCTGTGGACCGTCCTCGCGTGGACGCTGACGCTGCTCTTCGTCCTGCCGGTGGCCTGGATGGTCCTGACCTCGCTGCACATCGAGGCCGACGCCGCGACGAACCCGCCGTCGGTGCTCGCGCCGATCACCTTCGACAACTACGGCGCCCTGTTCGACCGCGACGTGCTGCCGTACCTGATCAACTCGCTCATCGCGAGCGTGGTCTCCACGCTGCTGGTGCTGGCGCTGGCGATCCCGGCGGCCTACGCACTCTCGATCCGGCCGGTGAAGAAGTGGACGGACGTCATGTTCTTCTTCCTCTCCACCAAGTTCCTGCCGCCGATCGCCGCGCTGCTGCCGATCTACCTGATCGTGAAGAAGGTCGGGATGCTCGACAACATCCTCACCCTGGTGATCCTGTACACCTCGATGAACCTGCCGATCGCGGTGTGGATGATGCGCTCGTTCCTGGCCGAGGTGCCGGTCGCGATCCTCGAGGCGGCCCGCATCGACGGTGCGGGGTTGCTGCGCACCCTGATCTCCGTGGTGGCCCCGATCGCCGGCCCCGGGATCGCCGCCACCAGCCTGATCTGCTTCATCTTCAGCTGGAACGAGTTCATGTTCGCGGTCAACCTCACCTCGGTACAGGCCGCGACCGCGCCGATCTTCCTGGTCGGCTTCATCTCCAGCCAGGGACTGTTCCTGGCGAAGCTCTGTGCCGCGGCCACGCTGGTCTCGCTGCCGGTGCTGATCGCCGGGTTCGCGGCCCAGGACAAGCTGGTGCGCGGCCTCTCCCTCGGAGCGGTCAAGTGACGGCGCTGACCACCGGTGCGCTCGCCGAGATCGGGCAACGCGTGCCGGTCCCGGCGTACGACCGCGGACAGGTGCGCTCGGGCATCGTCCACCTGGGGGTGGGTGGCTTCCACCGGGCCCACGAGGCGATGTACGTCGATCGGCTGCTCGCCGACGGCGAGGACGCCGACTGGGGCATCACCGGCGTGGGACTCCTCCCCCAGGACCAGCGCATGCACGAGACGATGCAGCAGCAGGACTGCCTCTACACGATGGTGGTCAAGGACAGCGGGGGCTCGCTGGAGCCGCGGGTGATCGGGTCGATCGTGGGCTACCTGTTCGCCCCGGAGGATCCCGAGGCCGTGCTCGACCTGATGAGCGACCCGGCCACGCGGATCGTGTCGCTGACCATCACCGAGGGTGGCTACCACGTCAACCAGGCGACGGGTGCCTTCGACGACAGCGACCCCGGCATCCGGGCCGACCTCGAGGCCGCGGCGTCCGGCGGGACGCCACGGACCGCCTTCGGGTTCATCACCGAGGCCCTGGCCCGGCGACGTGCCGCCGGCACCGCGCCGTTCACGGTGATGTCGTGCGACAACATCCAGGGCAACGGCCACGTCGCGCACGGCATGGTGACCGCGTTCGCCCGGCTGCGTGACAAGGAGCTCGGGGACTGGATCGGGCAGGAGGTCGCCTTCCCGAACTCCATGGTCGACCGGATCACGCCGGTCACGACCGACGCCGACCGCGAGCTGCTCGCCGAGCAGTACGGGATCGAGGACGGCTGGCCGGTGGTCTGCGAGCCGTTCACGCAGTGGGCGCTGGAGGACAGCTTCCCGCTGGGGCGGCCGGCGTTCGAGGACGTCGGGGTGCAGGTCGTCCCGGACGTCGAGCCCTACGAGCTGATGAAGCTGCGCCTGCTCAACGCCGGCCACCAGGCGATGTGCTACCTGGGCTACCTCAGCGGCTACCGCTACGCGCACGACGTGGCCGCCGACCCGCTGTTCGCCGAGTTCCTGCTCGCCTACATGGACCAGGAGGCGACGCCCACCCTGGCGCCGGTGCCGGGGGTGGACCTCGACGACTACAAGCACCAGCTGATCGCGCGCTTCGCCAACCCCGAGATCAAGGACACCTTGGCGCGGTTGTGTGCCGAGAGCTCCGACCGCATCCCGAAGTGGCTGGTCCCGGTGATCCGTCACCAGCTCGACCACGACGGCGAGATCCGGCGATCGGCGCTGGTCGTCGCTGCCTGGGCGCGCTACGCCGAGGGCGTCGACGAGGAGGGGCAGCCCATCGAGATCGTCGACCACCGGCGCGAGGCCGTGATGGAGCGGGCGCGACGCCAGGCCGAGGAGCCGCTGGCGTTCCTCGAGGACCGCACGCTGTTCCACGACCTCATCGACCGGCCACGGTTCACCGAGGCCTACCTCTCCGCCCTGGAGTCGTTGCACACCCACGGTGCGCGGGCGACCCTCGAGCGCTGGCAGTCCTGAGGCCCCTGGGGTCAGCGGCCGAAGTGGCGGGCGGTGGCCGCGACCTGGTCGCGCGTCAGCCGGCGGTTCTGCTCGGCGGTGAGCCGCCACCGCGCGGGCACCGCAACCCGGCACTCGTCGCGGCGGCAGTCGGCGTACGTCGCCTGCAGCCGCTTCAGCTCGGCGAGGACGTCGGCGTGCCGGGGCACCCGGGAGAGGTTGCGCAGCTCGAGCGGGTCGGTGGCCAGGTCGTAGAGCTCCACCTCCCCGGTGGAGTAGCGGGTGATCTTCCACCGACCGAGCCGCAGGCCTCGGGTGTTGAGGGGTGACTTCCCCAGCCGGTGTCGCTCGGCGTAGCGCCCCTCGGGCATCATCCCCTCGGTCACCACGGCCCGGTCCCAGCCGCGGTCGCCCTGCTGGATCAGCCGGGTCAGGTCGGTGCCGTCGGCGCGCGGCATCCGCACCCCGGCGTACGCCGCCAGGGTCGGGGCCAGGTCGACCGTGCTGACCGGGTCGAAGCGCCGGCCTCGCGGCACCCCTGCTCCGGCGACGATCAGCGGCACCCGGAGCGAAGGCTCGTGCAGGTTGATCTTGCCCTGCCGCTTGCGGTGCTCGCCGAGGTAGTAGCCGTTGTCGGAGGTGAACACGATGACGGTGTTGGGCAGCTGGCCGGTCCTGCTGAGCCGGGAGATCGTGCGACCGATCTGCACGTCGAGCACGAACAGCGACTCGGCCCGCTGCCGGGTCACCTCGGTCTCGGCCGCACGCTCGGCGTCGGTCAGCTCGGGCAGCTTGCGCAGGTAGCGGGGCTTGTCGCTCACGTCCTTCTCGGCCGAGCCCGACGCGGGCGTACCGGAACCGTGGGTGATCCGTGCGTCGAAGCGGCCCTTGACCCACTCGGGACGGGCCGGGGTCACCCAGGTGGTGGAGGACCCGTCCGCACGCCGGCTCCGCGGGGGGTCGTCGGCCTCCACCGGCGACCCGTGGTGCGGTGCGACCGGGGTCCACCAGACGAACCACGGGGCGCGCTTGCGACCGAGGCGGGTGACCAGCCGGCGGGTCTGCTCGCCCAGCACGTCGGTGGAGTAGCGGTCCGGGAAGGCCCGGATCGTGCCGTTGATGTTCTGGGTGAGGTCGAAGTAGGCGTAGGTGTCACCGGCGAACGGCTCCCAGGGCCGCCAGCGGTGGTCGGTGCCGGCGAGCCACTGGGTCCAGCCGGGAGGCCGGTAGAGCAGCGAGGACTCCCCCGTGGCCCGGACGGGCTGCTGGCCGTAGCCGTTGAGGTACTTGCCGACCAGCGCGGTGCGGTAGCCCGCCTTCTGCAGCACGGTGGCGATCGTGGTGCGGTCGCGGAAGGAGGCGAAGCCGAACGGCTCCTCGTGGCTGTAGACGCGGTGGTTGTGGGCGTAGCGCCCGGTCAGGAAGCTCGCGCGCGACGGGCAGCACAGCGGGTAGGGCGCGAAGGAGTTCTCGAAGGTCAGTCCGCGTCGCTGCAGCAGCCGGCGTACGTGCGGCATCCAGCGCAGGTCGTCCCACCGCATGTCGTCGGTCTCGATGACGAGCAGGTTGGGGCGAGGTTGAGGCGCCTCGGTGACCGTCGGCCGGGCCGGGGTGATCGTGGTCTCCGGGATCGTCGGGGTCGCCCTCTCCGGCACGGGCTGCGTCCCGCACGCGACGAGCACCAGCCCGGCCGCGAGCGTCAGCAGCATCCCCCCTCGGCCCACCCCTCGACGATAGGTCGCCACGACGACCGGGAGGAGCTGCCACGCGAAGGCGTACTGTCGAGAGCACGGGGCCCTTCAGGCCCCCTCCCAGAGAGATTCCCATGAGCGACGCGTCGCAGCGACCCAGCCGGCAACCATGACGCTGACGACGCTCGGCGTGATCGGCTCGTCGGCCAAGGAGAACGAGCACCGCCTGCCGCTCCATCCCGAGCACCTCCCGCACCTCGACGCCGACCTGCGGGCACGCATCACCCTCGAGCACGGGTACGGCGCACGGTTCGGGGTCGCCGACGCGGACCTGCGTGACCACGTCGCCGGATTCGCCACGCGTGACCAGATCCTGGCCGACTCCGCGGTGGTGCTGCTCCCGAAGCCGCAGCACGCGGACGTCGCCGCTCTGGGCCCCGGTCAGGTGTTGTGGGGCTGGCCGCACTGCGTCCAGGACGCGGAGATCACCCAGCTCGCCATCGACCGGCAGCTGACCATGATCGCCTTCGAGGCCATGAACCACTGGACCCGGGACGGGCAGGTCGGCCTGCACGTGTTCCACAAGAACAACGAGCTGGCCGGCTACTGCTCGGTGCTCCACGCGCTGCAGCTGGCGGGCCTGACCGGAGACTACGGGCGCCGGCTCAGCGCGGTGGTGATCGGCTTCGGGGCCACCGCCCGAGGCGCCGTGACCGCCCTCAACGCCCACGGCGTGCACGAGGTCGCGGTGCTGACCAACCGGGGAGTGGCAGCGGTGGGCGCCCCGATCCACTCGGTGCGGATCCGGCAGTTCGACCACGAACCGGACGGCCGGGTGAGCCACGTGATCACCGAACGTGGCCGGGAGCCGCTGGCGGCCTACCTCGCCGAGAACGACGTCGTGGTCAACTGCACCCTGCAGGACACCGCGAACCCGCTCGTGTACCTGCAGACGGAGGACCTCGGGGCGTTCCGACCCGGGAGCATCATCGTCGACGTGTCCTGCGACGTGGCCATGGGCTTCGGCTGGGCCCGCCCGACGACCTTCGACGACCCGACCTTCGTGGTGGGCGACGTCCTCTACTACGCGGTCGA
The DNA here is from genome assembly GCA_963815595.1 of uncultured Actinomycetota bacterium. Lineage (GTDB taxonomy): Bacteria > Actinomycetota > Actinomycetes > Propionibacteriales > Nocardioidaceae > Marmoricola. The sequence goes on from CAWFHA010000006.1 coordinate 23,006, forward strand.
CCACAGCCCGTCCTACCTGTGGAGCTCGGCGACCTGGGAGAACAGCAACGCGCTCATCCCGTTCCTGCGCCCGGTCCTCGAGGGCGCCGCCTCCTGGGACGCCGACGAGACGTTGAGCCGGGCCATCGAGATCCGTGACGGACGGGTGGTCAACGAGAGGATCCTGGCGTTCCAGGGGCGGACGGACACGCCGCCCTACGCCGTGGCCTGAGCCCGGGACTCGGAGGTGGAGCCGGTGACAGGAGTCGAACCCGCGACATCCTCATTACAAGTGAGGCGCTCTACCAACTGAGCTACACCGGCCAGGCGGCCAAGCCTAGGTGAAGGCCCGATCGACAGGCAGTTCGGCCACGGGCAACGGCAGCCAGGCGTGGATGCTCGGAGATCAGGGGCGAACTGCCTGCCCATCGGTCTCCGACGGCTCGTCGCCGAGGTCGAGCTCGACGTAGTCGGCCACGACGATGCGGCCGCGGGTGGTCACGTTGACGGGCTGGATGCCGACCGGCCTGCCCTCGCGGTAGGTGACCAGCGTGAACTGCGCGTTGCGGCGCAGCTTGCTGCCGACGGCGATCGCGAAGGCCGCACCGCCGGTGGTGCCGTTGGTGTAGGTGTAGCCGGCCTTGCCGTTCTCCCCCACCACCCGGTCGGGCCCGACCTGGGCGTGGAGGTGCCCGGCCAGGACGAGGTCGGTGCAGCCCCGCGCCAGGGCGGTGCGGGCCAGGTTGGCGTCGTGCACCAGCAGCGTGGCGACCCGCTCGCCCTGCTCGTCGAGGGCGCACACGTCGTCGGCGATCCGTTCGCGCACCTCGGCGAAGGTGAGCTTGCCCTCGTCGCGCCAGGTGCCGAGGCCGCTGGAGCGGGGGTCGTCGACCCCGGTGATGCGCACGTCGGCGAAGGGCGTCACGGCCTCGCCGTCGAGATGGGTCCAGCCCTTGTCCTCCAGGTAGCCGCTCACGAACCCGCCGTGGTCGTGGTTGCCGGCCACCGCGACCCTGGCGTCGTAGCCCTTGAAGGCGCGGTTCAGCGACTCCAGGCTGAACTCCTCCCAGGTCTCCCCGGTCGAGGTGTCGTCGCCGGCGTCGAGCACCACCGTCGCGCCCGCCTCGTCGGCCACCGCGCGGACGACCTCGTCCATGCCGATGTTGTCGTGCCGGTCGCTGACCAGGACCGCAACGGTCTCGTCGTCGGCCGGCTGGTGCAGCTCCGGGACGACCTCCTCGACCCGGTCCAGGATGCCGCTGTAGAAGACCTTGCTGCGGTCGTAGGTGTCGAAGAGGCTGAGCAGCAGCCTGCGGGTGCCCTCGGTGACCAGGCCTCCCTGGATCTCCCAGGTGCTGAGCCCCTCCGGGACGGTCACCTCGGTGATGGCGTCCTGCACCGGGATCCAGACGTCGGACTGCACCCGCTCCGGGTCGGGCCGCCAGGGCTGCACCACCAGCAGCGCCACCACGCCGACCAGGAGACCACCGACGCCGATGGTGCGCACCTCGCTGCGCCAGTCGGGTCGACGCAGCCGGCGCCACAGCTCGCGCCGGCGCCGTCGCCCGACCACCAACCACAGCGCGATCGGCAGCAGCCCGATGCCGGCGGCGCGCAGGGCCGAGTCGCGGGCCAGGCCGGTGACCGCGTCGGTCACCTGGGCGATCTCCGCCTCCGGGTGGGCGGCGATGGAGGCATAGCGCTCGGCGAGCTCGGGGGTGGTGCTGGCCCGGGTCTTGCGCAGCTCGATGGCGACCCCGAAGCGGGAGTCCGACGGGATCCTCAGGTCGGGGATGTAGGGCCCCATGTCGACGCGCGCGTAGCCGTCCAGGGTCGGCTGGATGATCGCGTCGTGGCTGGCGAGCACCAGCTCCTCGGTGGAGTGGGTGAAGATCACCACCCAGCTGGGGATGGCGACCACCAGCCAGGCCAGGACGAAGGCCACCCCGGTGAGGATCCGGCGACGCACGCTCAGCCCCCCGACTCCTGGGCACGCTCCCGGGCGACGGCGTACAGCGCGACGCTGGCGGCGACACCCGCGTTGAGCGACTCGAGGTTGCTGGCCATCGGGATGGAGACCAGCTGGTCGCAGGTCTCGGCCACCAGCCGGGAGAGGCCCTTGCCCTCGGAGCCGACGACGAGCACCAGCGGCCCGTCGACGAGGTCGCAGTCGGGCAGGGAGACGTCGCCGTCGGCGGCCAGTCCGACCACCATGCAGCCGGCCTGCTGGAACGCCTTGAGCTGGCGGGTCAGGTTGGTCACCTGGGCCACCGGTACCCGGGCCGCGGCACCGGCGGAGGTCTTCCACGCGCTGGCCGTCATCCCGGCCGAGCGACGCTCGGGGATGACCACGCCGTGGGCACCGAATCCGGCGGCGGAACGGACCACCGCCCCGAGGTTGCGGGGATCGGTCACCGAGTCGAGCGCGACGATCAGGGGCGGCTCGCCGTTGGCGGCCGCGGCGTCGAGGAAGTCGCCCGGGTCGGCGTACTCGTAGGCCGGGATCCGGGCGGCGAGGCCCTGGTGCACGGCCCCGGAGGTCATCCGGTCCAGCTCGACGCGCGGCACCTCGAGCAGGGAGACGCCCTGGTCGGCCGCGATCGCGAAGACCTCCCGCAGACGGGCGTCGCGCTCGGCACCCTCGGCGACGTACACCGAGGTGATCGGCAGACCGGCGCGCAGCGCCTCCACCACCGAGTTGCGTCCGGCGATCCACTCCGAGTCGCCCTTGCCGGCGGGTCCCCGACGCGGTCGTCCGCCCTTGTCGGCCTGCTCGGCCTTCCGGGCCTGCTTGTGCGCCTTGTGGTAGGGCCGGTCCTTGGCCTTGGGCGTCGGGCCCTTGCCCTCCAGGCCGCGGCGGACGCGGCCGCCGGACCCGGCGGTGGGGTTGCCCTTGCCGGTCTTCTTGATCGCGCCGCGGCGCTGTGAGTTACCAGGCACGTCCGTGCCCCTCTCGGTGGTCGGTGAACGGGCGGCCCGCCCGGTGGTCGAGCAGCGCGGTGTCCTGAGCCTGTCGAAGGGAGCGAAGCGCGGTGTCCTGAGCCTGTCGAAGGGAGCGGTCAGTCGAGACCCCGGACACCTCACACGCTCCAGCGGGTGCCGTCGGGGGTGTCCTCGAGCTCGATGCCCGCGGTCTTGATCTGGTCGCGGATGGCGTCGGCGAGCGCGAAGTCCTTGCGGGCACGTGCCTCGGCTCGCTGGGCCAGCAGGCCCTGGACGAGGGCGTCCACGACACCGCGCAGGTCCTCGGACGCCCTGCCCTGCGACCACACCGGGTCCAGCGGGTCGAGCCCGAGCACGCCGAGCATCGCGCGGACCGACGCGGCGTTGCCCCGCAGGGCATCACTCGCCCCGCCGGGGAGCAGCTTGTTGCCCTCGCGCACCACGTCGAAGACCGCGGCCACGGCGGCCGGGGTGCCGAGGTCGTCGTCCATCGCCTCGACGAACTCGGTGCACAGCATCCCCTGCGCGGGCACCTCGCCGAGCACCTCCCCGGCCCGCTCGAGGTAGGCCTCGATGCGGCGGAACCCCGCGGCGGCCTCCTCCAGCGCCTCGAAGCTGAACTCGACCGTGGAGCGGTAGTGCGCGGCGACCATGTAGAAGCGCAGCTCGATGCCGCGCACCCGCTCCAGCACCGCCGGCACGAGCAGGGAGTTGCCGAGCGACTTGCTCATCTTCTCCCCCGACGTGGTGATCCAGGCGTTGTGCAGCCAGTACGACGCGAACTCCTGCCCGGCCGCCCGGGACTGGGCCTGCTCGTTCTCGTGGTGGGGGAAGCGCAGGTCGACGCCGCCACCGTGGATGTCGAAGCGGTCGCCGAGGTACTTCCCCGCCATCGCCGAGCACTCGACGTGCCAGCCGGGCCGGCCCCGCCCCCAGGGTGAGGCCCACGAGGCGGTCTCGGGCTCGGTGCTCTTGTGGCCCTTCCACAGGGCGAAGTCACGGGGGTCGCGCTTGCCGCGCGGGTCGGCGTCCTCGGCGGCCTCCATGTCGTCGACCTTCTGCCGGGTCAGCTCGCCGTACGCCGGCCAGGAGCGGACGTCGAAGTACACGTCGCCCGAGCCGTCCTCGGCGGCGTAGGCGTGACCGCGCTCGACCAGCGTGGTGATGAGCTCGACCATCTCCGGGATGTGCGCGGTGGCGGCCGGTTCGTAGGTCGGCGGCAGCACCTGCAGCGCGTCGTACGCCGCGTCGAGGTGGCGGTGCATCGTGTAGGCGAGGTTGTACCAGGGCCGGTCCTGCTCGGCGGCCTTGAGCAGGATCTTGTCGTCGATGTCGGTGATGTTGCGGATGAAGGTGACGGCGTAGCCGGAGGCGTCGAGCCAGCGACGGAGCACGTCGAAGTTGACCGCGGACCGCACGTGGCCGACGTGCGGCTCGGCCTGGACGGTCAGGCCGCAGACGTAGATGCCCACCGCGCCCTCGACAAGGGGCACGAAGTCGCGGACGCCGCGGGTGGCGGTGTCGTAGAGGCGGAGGGTCACGCCGCAATCCTAGGTGGGCGAGCGGCGTGGCCGTGGCGGCGGGCCGGAACGTCCCGGACGGCCGGTGAATTGTGACAAAACCGTACGCGTGTGACGAATGAGGTTTAGGCTGATCGCCGTGTCCGCCCGCTTCCCCACGCCGTTGCGCGTCCGAGTCCTGGCCATCGGGTTCCTGACCCTGGTGGTCGCCGGGTCCCTCCTCTCCGACCCGGTCGTCCCGGAGCGTGCTCGGCTGGCGGCCTCCCCCTCCACCGCCAGCCAGCACGCCTTCCGGCAGTTCACCACCACCCGGGCCCTGGCCGCGGGCACCCACCAGGGCACCCGCGCCTCGGCGGGGTCGCTGCGGATGGTCCGCCCGATGGGCCGGATCACGGCCGCCGGGCGCTCCTGGTCGTGGGCGCGGTGGACCTCGGGCTGGGTCACCCCGCGGGCCAGCTTCACCGAGCTGATCCCCAGCTGGGACGTCGTCACGCCGCGGGGCACCGCGGTCCAGGTGCAGGTCAGGGCGCAGAGCACCACCGGGCGGATCAGCCGGTTCAAGGTGGCCGGCACGTGGTCCACCCGCGACGACCTGCTCCGCCGGACCAGCGCCGGCACCCAGCGCGACACCGTCGCGTCGATGAGCACCGACACCCTCCTCGCCGCCTCCGGGGTGCGGCTGCGGCGCTACCAGCTGCGGGTGCTGCCGCTGCGGATCCCGAGCAGCACCGCGACCCCGACCGTCCGGGCGGTGCACGCCGTGGCCAGCAGGCTGGCCACGCGGACCCAGCCGACGAGCGCACCGCTGTACGGCGGCCGGACGCTCCGCGTGCCGGCGTACTCGCAGATGACGCACCGCGGCCAGTACCCGCAGTACGGCGGCGGCGGCCAGGCGTGGTGCTCGCCCACGGCCCTGTCGATGCTGCTCGGCTACTACCGCTCGCTGCCGAGCCGCGCCAACTACGCCTGGGTCGACCAGCGCTACGCCGACCCGTGGGTCGACCACGTGGCCCGGGTCGTCTACGACTACGGCTACCGCGGCGCCGGCAACTGGGCCTTCAACACCGCCTACGCCGCCAACCTGACCGGGAGTGCCTTCGTCACCCGCCTCTCCAGCCTGCGCGAGGCCGAGCGGTTCATCCGGGCCGGGATCCCCCTGGCCGCCTCGGTCTCCTTCGGCCCCGGCCAGCTGCGCGGAGCCCCGATCAGCTCCACCTCGGGTCACCTCGTGGTGATCTCCGGCTTCACCCGGCGCGGCCAGGTGGTGGTCAACGACCCGGCAGCACCGAGCAACGCCTCGGTCCGCCGCGTCTACGACCGGGCCCAGTTCGAGCGCGCCTGGCAGACCCGCTCCGGCGGCACCGTCTACGTCGTCCGCGACTCCGCGCACCCCCTCCCGCCCCGGGCCGGCAACACCGGCTGGTGACGGGCCGGACGTCATACGACCTGGTCGTCCCGACGACCAAGACGTATGACGTCCCGGGAGTCGCCGCGCAACGTCATACGACCTGGCTGCCCCGACGACCAAGACGTATGACGTCCCGAGAGTCGCCGCGCAACGTCATACGACCTGGCTGCCCCGACGACCACAACGTATGACGTCCCGAGAGTCGCCGCGCAACGTCATACGACCTGGCTGCCCCGACGACCAAGACGTATGACGTCCCGGGACTCACCGCGCAACGTCATACGACCTGGCTGCCCCAGCGACCACAACGTATGACGTCCCGGGCGGGACTCAGGCGCCGTACCCGCCGTCCACGTCCACCTTCTGACCGCTGATGAAGCCGGCGCGGTCCGAGGCCAGGAAGCAGACCGCCTCGGCGATGTCGATGGCGATCCCGAAGCGGCGCAGCGGGATGTGGTTGCGGGCCACCGCCAGCGTGCGGTCGTCGAGCTCGCCGCTGTCCACGAGCCGCTGGGACATGCCGTCGGTGAGCATCCCCGGGCCGACGCAGTTGGCGCGGACGCCGTAGCGACCCTCCTCCACGGCCAGCGCGCGCACCAGCGCCTCCACCGCGGCCTTGGGTGCCGAGGACAGCCCGTCGCGAGCCGGGAACCGGGCGGTGGCCGCGGTGGTCACCGCGACGATGCTGCCGCGGCTCGCCCGCAGCGTGCCCAGCGCGGGCTGGACGACGTTGAAGAAGCCGCCGGCGTCCTCGCCGAGCTGACCGGTCAGCCGGTCGGCCTCCACCCGGCTCAGGTGGGTCAGCGGCGCGTGCGGGGCCGCCGCGTGCACGAGCGTGTGCACCCCGCCGTGGCGGTCACCGACCTCGGCGACGACGCCGGCGCAGGCCGTGGCGTCGGCGGTGTCGAGCTGGTGGGCGCTCACGTGCACGCCGTACGACGCCACCTCGTCGACCAGCCGGTGGGCGGCCCGCTCGTCGGAGCGCCAGGTGAACGCGACGTTGCTCTCCCGCTGCGCGAGGAGCCGGACCACGGCCCGGCCGATCCCCCCGGTCCCGCCGGTCACCAGCGCCGCCCCGTCCAACCCCGTGAAGTCACCCATGGACCCAACCTAGGCCCAACGGACGGGCGCCGGGGAAGGGCCCGTCCGCTACTCCGCGTCGAAGGGGTGGGAGTCCCAGCCGGTGGCCCCGTCGGGGAGCACGTCGGTCTGGGCGGAGGTCTGCGTGTACCCGGTCGTGTCGGTCGCCCGGACCACGATGCGGTGCTCGCCGCGGTCGACGTCGACGCTCCCGGCCCACTGCACCCAGGTGTCCGCGTTGGGCACCCGACCCAGCTCGGCCCGCTGCCAGGGGCCGCCGTCGAGCTGGAACTCCACCTTCTCGATGCCGGTGTGCTGGGCCCAGGCGACGCCGCCGACCCGCAGCGGACCGGCCGGCACCCGGGCCCCGTTCGCCGGTACGTCGACCCGCGACTGGGTCTTGACCGGACCCCGGGCCGACCAGCCGCGCTGGGTCCAGTAGGCCTCGAAGCTGTCGAACGTGGTGACCTCGAGGTCCACCAGCCACTTGGTCGCCGAGACGTAGCCGTAGAGCCCCGGCACGACCATCCGCACCGGGAACCCGTGCTCGACCGGAAGCGGCTGGCCGTTCATCGCGATCGCCAGCACGGCGTTGCGGTCGGGGTCGGTCAGCGCGGCGAGCGGCGTACCGCAGTCCCACCCGTCGCTCGAGGTCTGCCGTACGGCGTCGGCGCCCGGCCGGACGCCCGCCTCGGCGAGCAGCTCGCGCACGGGTACGCCGGACCAGTAGGCGTTGCCGATCAGGTCGCCCCCCACGCCGTTCGACACGCAGCACAGGCTGACCCAGTCCTCGCTGAGCTGCCGGTCGACGAGGTCCTGGTAGGTCACGGTGAGCTCACGCTCGACCATGCCGTGGATCCGCAGCCGCCAGGTGTCCGGGGAGAGCGAGGGCGGGGCGAGGGCGGTGTGGATGACGTAGAAGTCGGAGTTGGGGGTCCGCCAGGGCGCCACCCCGGCCACCCCGGCCGCCGCGCCGCTCGGGACCTGCCCGCGCCGGACGGGGAGCCGGAGCAGCCGCCGCGCCTGCTCGACCCGGCGCCGGCCGCTGCCCGCGAGCCGCCCGCCGAGGCTGAGCACGCCCACGGCCGCGACCACGCCGGCCCCGCGCAGCAGGAAGGCGCGACGGCGCGGGTCGGTCCCGACCGAGGTGGTCTCCCCGAGCAGCGGAGCCGTGAGCACGCGCAGGCTGACGATCCAGGTGACCAGTCCGACGACCAGGGCCAGCCCGGCCCCGATGCTCGGGTTGGCCAGGCGCAGCACGGCGAGCAGGCCGACGGCGGTCAGCACCGCGAAGACCAGGTCGGGCAGCAACGGGTACCTGCGCATCCAGGAGGCGGCGTACCCGCAGATGCCCAGCACGATCAGCGCCGTGCCGCCCAGCAGCAGCGGCTTGTCGGCCGCACCGACGAGCTCGACGAGGAAGACCGCGACCGGCCCGGGAGTGAGGTCGCGGACCGCGGCGCCGACCGCCTCGACGGGACCGGCCTCGGCGCGCAGCGCCACCGCGGCTGCCTGGCTCAGGGCCAGGCCAGCGGCTCCGGCCACCACACCGGCGAGGGCCAGCAGCCGGCGAGGAGTCCCCGCGGAGGTGGCTCGCCCCTCCTCCGGCTGACGTCCGGACGAGTCGCCGGACCTCTCCTCAGCCCTGTTCGTCGTCGGGCTCACCCCTCCATGGTCGCGCATCCGGCCAACCTCCGCCCCGCGCGGACCCCGGCCGGAGCTCCGGGACCGGGCACAATCGGGCCCGTGAACCTGCGCATCGGCATCGGCACCGACGTCCACCGCCTCGCACCGGGTCGTTCGATGCGGGTAGCCGGACTGGATTGGCCCGAGGAGGACGCCGGCCCCGAGGGGCACTCCGACGGCGACGTGGTGCTGCACGCGATCTGCGACGCACTGCTCTCCGCGGCGTCGCTGGGCGACCTGGGCAGCAACTTCGGCACCTCGGAACCCCAGTGGGCCGGCGCGGCGAGCGACGACCTGCTCGCCGAGACGCTGCGCCGGCTGCGCGCAGCCGGCTGGGAGGTGGGCAACGTCGCCTGCCAGCTGATCGGCAACCGGCCCCGCCTGGGCACACGCCGCGAGGAGGCGCAGCGCGGGATCGCGGAGCGGCACGGGATCGAGGTCTCGCTGACCGCGACCACGACCGACGGGCTGGGTCTCACCGGCCGCGGCGAGGGGCTGGCCGCGGTGGCCACCGCCCTGGTGACCCGACCGGTGGCTGGCTGATCCGCCGGGTGGAAGCATGGGGGGCATGCAGCCTGCCGCCGGCTCCCTGCTGATCGCCTCCGCGACGCTGGCCGACCCCAACTTCGCGCGGTGCGTGCTGCTCCTGCTCGACTCCAACGAGGACGGCAGCCTCGGCGTGATCCTCAACCGGCCCTCGCAGACCCCCGTCGCCGAGGTGCTCGACGCGTGGCAGGACATGGTCAGCCCGCCCGCCGTGTTCTTCCGCGGTGGACCGGTCGAGGGCAACGCGGCGCTGGCCGTGGGCATGCTGGCCGCCCGGGCCGCCGGGGCCGAGGAGCCGTCCGGGTGGCAGCCGCTGTGGGGTGTCCTCGGCATGGTCGACCTCGACAGCAGCCCGGAGGACCACCTCGGCCGGCTCACCGGGCTGCGCGTCTACGCGGGGTACGCCGGGTGGGGTGCCGGCCAGCTCGAGGCGGAGATCGTCGAGGGCAGCTGGCACGTCGTCGGCACCGGGCCGGAGGTGCTGCAGCACGACCTGTTCAGCGACCGGCCCGACCTGCTCTGGCGGCGCATCCTGCGGCGGCAGCCGCCTCCGCTGTCGATGCTGGCCACGCTGCCCGACGACACCAGCCTGAACTGACCACCGACGTCGTCGGGCACACTCGGGGCCCGAGACGACTCCACCCCCGAAAGGCGGTCGACCGGCCATGGACCAGTCCGCGACCCCCCTGCGCGCCGCCGCGGTGCTGCTCGCGGCGGGTGCCGGCGTCCGGGTCGGGGCCGTGCAGGAGGACCGCCCGGTCAACAAGGTCCTGGTGCCCCTGGACGGCGTACCGATCCTCGCCCGCTCCGTGCGGACCGTGCTCGACGTGGCGGCGGTGCAGCGGGTGGTGCTCGTCGTACGTCCCGAGGACCGCGACGCCGTCGCGGAGGCGGTGGCCCCGCACCTCGGTGCCCACGACCTGTGGGTGGTCGACGGTGGCGCCACCAGACCCGACTCGGAGTGGCAGGCGCTGCGGGTGCTGGCCGAGGACATCGAGGCCGGTGAGCTCGACGTCGTCGCCGTGCACGACGCCGCCCGCCCGCTGGCCTCCCGCGAGCTGTGGACCGAGGTGCTGGCGAGCGCCGCCGAGCACGGTGGCGCGATCCCGGTCCGCCCGGCCCCGCAGCTCTCCCACACCGACGGCAGCCTGGCCCCGGCGGGGCTGGTGGGGGTGCAGACCCCGCAGGCCTTCCGCGCCGACGTCCTGCTCGAGGCCTACCGGCGCGCTCGCGAGGACGGCTTCGAGGGCACCGACACCGCGTCGTTCCTCGAGCGGTACGCCGAGGTGACCATCGCGGCCGTGGCCGGCAGCCCGGCGAACCTGAAGATCACCTTCGCCGAGGACCTCGGTCTCGCCGAGGCGCTGCTCCAGCAGCTCAGCCGGCAGCCCGACTGAGCGCGGCCAGCACGTCGAGGTCGGCCTCGTCGGCGACCCGGCGCCCCAGTGGCGGCGCAGGCAGGTGGCGGACGGGGAACCGCTGGGACAGCTCGGCCACCAGCGCGGCGAAGTCGTCGGCGTCCACCGAGTCGAGCGCGGCCACCACGGCGGCGGGCAGCACGACCGGCGAGGTGACGCAGACCAGCCCGTCCCGGTCCACGGTGGCCCCGACGCGGGAGGCCTCGTCCCCGGCGGCGGTCCCCGCGGCGTACTCCTTGACCGTGTCGGTCACGGGCCGTACGCCGACCACGACCGCGCCGGTACGGGTGCAGTCCTCGACCGCCTCGGCAAGGAAGCCCGCCGGGGTCAGCGGGCACAGGGGGTCGTGCAGCACCAGCGGGCGCCCGGTCTCCTGGAGGGTGGCGAAGGAGACGGTGTAGTCGAACAGGTCGATCTCGGCGGTGCTCAGCGCCCAGCTGGCGGCGGCCACGAGCGACTCACCGTGCACCAGGGCGTAGGGCAGCGATCCCCGCCCGTCGACCGGGACCACACCCAGCGCCCGCTCGCTCATGGCGTCACTGTAGGACGCGTCCCAGGAGGGGGGTCGAGGGGACGGCGAGGCGTGCCGGCCCCGGACGTACGACGAGCCCCCGGGGATCCCGGGGGCTCGTCGCGCAGTCGTGCTGGCAGTCAGGCAGCCAGTCAGGAGGCGAGGACCTCGTCGAGGATGGTCTCGGCCTTGTCCTCGTTGGTGTGCTCGGCCAGCGCCAGCTCGGAGACGAGGATCTGGCGCGCCTTGGCCAGCATCCGCTTCTCACCGGCGGACAGGCCGCGGTCGCGCTCGCGGCGCCACAGGTCGCGGACGACCTCGGCCACCTTCATCACGTCACCGGAGTGCAGCTTCTCGAGGTTTGCCTTGTAGCGACGCGACCAGTTGGTCGGCTCGTCGGGGACGACCGCACGGAGCACGTCGAAGACGCGGTCCAGGCCCTCCTTGTCGACGACGTCGCGGACGCCCACGAGGTCCAGGTTGCACGCCGGCACCCGGACGACGAGGTCCTGTTGGGCGACGATGCGAAGAACGAGGTACTGCTTCTCCTCCCCCTTGATGGTGCGCATCTCGATGTCCTCGATGACTGCGGCCCCGTGATTCGGATAGACGACCGTTTCGCCGACAGTGAATGTCATATGTTGTGAACCCCTTTCGAGGTGACCAGTCTAACACGGTTGACGAGGTCCCCTTTCCAGTGTTTGCGCAGGTCAGAGGCCATATCGGGGCTTGACAAACCCACTTTTCGTATGCCCTCGCAGGTACGCCGCCTCCCCGGAGCGGCTCTGGGAGCACCGCGGAGAAGGGGCGCTCCCGGGCCCACCACGGCCGGCTGCCCGCCTGCTCCTGAGGTGCTCCCGGCCGCACTGAGGCCCTGCTCCCAGCCCGGTCCCAGCCCGGTCGGGACCCGGGTCCGGTCCCGGGTCCGGTCCCGGGTCCTATGGGCCCAGCTCATGCTCGAATCACGCCAAATCCGGCCGGGAACCGGCTCAGATCCCGGTGCCGGCGATTGCACTGCGACAAACCTGCCCCCGACCGGGGTGGATGCCCGATACTGCGACGCATGACGACGCAGGCCGACACCGTGGCGCCGGGACAGATCCGTTCGCTGGTGCGGGCCGTCCATCCCCGGCAGGCGGTCGCCCTCGCCGTCGTGGTGGCGACCCTGGTCGCGCTCACCGGCCGTCCGGGGCGCGAGGTGCTGGTGAGCGGGGCGGCCGTGCTCGTCGCGCAGCTGGTGATGGGCCTGGTCAACGACCTCCTCGACGTCGACCGCGACCGGATGGGCGGGGCGTCCGGCAAGCCGATCGCGGAGGGCCACCTCCCGCCCGGCAACGCCAGCTTCGCGGTCGCCGTACTCCTGCTGCTGGTGGTGCCGCTCTCGCTGCAGAACGGTCTGGTGGCGGGGCTGTTCCTGCTCGCGACGCTGGCCGTCGGCTACGTGCACAACCGCTGGCTGCACACCGGGGCGTTGTCCTGGGTGGGCTGGGCGGCGACGTTCGGGCTGCTGCCCTTCTTCGTCAGCTACGGCGGCTGGGGGCGCGCGGCCGAGGGGACGGCGCCGCTGACCGGCTTCGTGCTGCTGTGCGCAGCGCTCGGGGTGTGCGTGCACTTCCTGACCACGCTGCCCGACCTGGTCGTCGACAACCAGGCCGGCGTGCGCAGCCTGCCGCTGCGGATCGCCCTGCGGACCGGGGCCCCGCGCCTGCTCGTGCTCTCCGGTGTCGCCACCGTCGTGGTCGTGGTCGCGATCGTGTGGACCACCGCCCAGGCCGGGGCGATCGCCCGCTGAGCGATAGGCTCGGCTCCGCTGGCCCGCCGCCGAGAGGAAGACCATCGTGGAAACGTCCGTACGCCGTCGCCTGGCCGCTGCGGCTCTGACGCTGCTCGTCCCCGTCCTGGGTGCCTGTGGGTTCGGGTACCAGACCGACCAGGTCTACCAACCCTCAGTCGGGGTCAACGAGCGCGACGGCAGCGTCGACGTCCTGGGCGCGGTGGTCGTGAGCGGCATCAGCGGCACCGGCACGTTCGTCGCGTCCTTCGTCAACCAGGACCTCGATGAGCCGGTCCGCCTGGTCTCCGTCAGCGGGGGCGAGGGACTGCAGGCCGAGCTGGTCCGCGAGGTCGAGATCGGGCCCGAGAGCCTGGTCAACCTGGCCGACGCGGGAGCCGTCCGGGTCTCGGGCGAGGCGGTCGAGCTCGGCCGGTTCGTCGAGCTGACCCTCGAGTTCGACAACGGCCAGCGCACCGACGTCAACGTCCCGGTGGTCAACCGCACCGGGGAGTTCTCCGACGTCTCGCCGGCCACCCCGTCGGTCTCATGAGCGGCGCGCACACGCTGGTCCTGCTGCGGCACGGGGAGAGCGACTGGAACGCGCGCAACCTGTTCACCGGCTGGGTCGACGTCGACCTGACCGAGAAGGGGCGGACCGAGGCCGTCGCCGGCGGGGAGATGCTCGCCGAGTCGGGCCTGCTGCCCGACCTCGTGCACACCTCGCTGCTGCGCCGCGCGATCACCACCGCCAACCTCTCGCTCGACGCCGCCGACCGGCACTGGATCCCGGTCCGGCGCTCCTGGCGGCTCAACGAGCGCCACTACGGCGCGCTGCAGGGCAAGGACAAGAAGCAGACCCTGGAGCAGTACGGCGAGGAGCAGTTCATGACCTGGCGCCGCTCCTTCGACGTACCTCCGCCGCCGATCGAGGACGACGACGAGTGGTCCCAGGCGGCCGACCCGAGGTACGCCGAGCTCGGCGCCGAGATGCCCCGCACGGAGTGCCTGGCCGACGTCATCGAGCGGATGCTCCCCTACTGGGAGTCGGCGATCGTGCCCGACCTCGCCGGCGGCGCGACCGTGCTGATCGCGGCCCACGGCAACAGCCTGCGCGCGATCGTCAAGCACCTCGACGACATCGGCGACGAGGACATCGCGGGCCTGAACATCCCCACCGGGCAGCCGCTGGTCTACGAGCTCGACGGGGACATGCGCCCGGTCGAGCGCGGCGGCCGCTACCTCGACCCGGAGGCCGCAGCCGCGGCCGCGGAGGCCGTGGCCAACCAGGGCCGCTGAGCCGCCGCGGACGTCATACGACCTGGTCGCTCCGACGACCACCACGTATGACGTCCCGCCGCACCGCCCACGACGTCATACGACCCGGTCGCCGGAGCAACCACAACGTATGACGTCCCGCGGGACCGGCCGCCTCGCTCAGGCGTGCTGCGGGTGCGTGCCGGTGACCAGGAAGACGACCCGGCGCGCGATCGAGACCGCGTGGTCGGCGATCCGCTCGTAGTAGCGGCCGAGCAGGGCGATGTCGACGGCCGGCTCGACGCCGTGCTTCCAGTCCGAGCCGAGCAGCTCGAGGAACGAGGAGCGGCGCAGGCGGTCCATCTCCTGGTCGACCTCCTCCAGCTCCTTGGCGGCCTCGACGTCGGAGTGCGCGATGATGTGCTCGACCTTGCCGACCATCACCTCGGCGACCGCCGCCATCCGGGCGATCGTGGGGACCACCGAGTCGGGCACGGCCACCTCGGGCACGCGCAGCCGGGCGATCTTGGCCACGTGCACGGCGAGGTCGCCCATGCGCTCGAACTCGCTGACCATCCGCAGCGAGGCGACGAGCATCCGCAGGTCGCCGGCGACGGGGTTCTGCAGGGAGAGCAGCTCGAAGCTGTGCTCCTCGATCTTCTCGCGGAGGGTGTCGATGGCGGCGTCACCGCTGATCACCTGCTCAGCGCGCTGGGCGTCGCCCTCGAGCAGCGCCGCCGTACCCTCACTGACCGCTTCGCGCACGAGGCGTGCCATCCGGACGAGGTCGTCACGGATGGCGTCGAGCTGATCTGCATAGGCGTTTCGCATGCCTGCCAACCTACGGCTGCCGGGTGAAGACTCGGCGCTGTTGCGTGAATCAGGGGTGAACAGTCCCCGAAGCGAGGCTCCGGGCGGCGGATCGGCGCCGAGATCCTGCGTACGATCGAGTGCGTGAGCCCGACTCTCGAGGCCTTCCTCTTCGCGCTGCTCGGGGCAGTGCTGGGCGGCGGCGCCGTACTCGCCTTCCGGGTGAGCGAACGGCAGCTGCGCCCGGTGGACCCGCCCGAGCCGGCGCTCCCCCAGGGCGTGGCCGCCGTGCTGTCGGTGCTGCGCAGCTCGGCCCTGGTCGTCGACGCCAGCGACGCGGTGCTCAAGGCCTCCGCCCCGGCGATCGCGATGGGCCTGGTGCGCGGGCGCGAGATCACCGTCAGCGAGCTGGTCGACCTCGTGCGCCAGGTACGCCGCGACGGCCAGATCCGCGAGACCGAGCTGCTCATGCACCGCGAGGGCATGCCCCCGCGGCACGTGACCGCCCGGGTGGCGCCGCTGAGCAGCAAGCTGGTGCTGGCCCTGGTCGAGGACCGCACCCGCGAGCGCCGGGTGGAGTCGATCCGTCGTGACTTCGTGGCCAACGTCAGCCACGAGCTGAAGACGCCCGTCGGGGCGATCAAGCTGCTCTCCGACGCGGTGATCGACGCCGCCGACGACCCCGAGGCCGTGCAGCGCTTCGCCGGCCGGATGCACACCGAGAGCGAGCGGCTGGCCCGCCTGGTGCAGCAGATCATCGAGCTGTCCCGCCTGCAGGGCGACGACCCGCTCGACGAGCCGGTCGCGGTCGAGGCCGACAAGATCATCGCCCGCGCCATCGACGAGAGCCTGACCGACGCCGGCACCCGGCAGATCGAGCTCGTGCAGGCCGGCGAGGAGGGGCTGGTCCTCCTCGGCAACCGGGAGCAGGTCGCCGTCGCCGTGGGCAACCTCGTCGCCAACGCGGTGACGTACTCACCCGAGGGCTCCACGGTCGTGGTCGGTGCCGCGGCCCACGACACCACCGTCGACATCACGGTCACCGACCAGGGCATCGGCATCCCGGCGCACGAGCTGGAGCGGATCTTCGAGCGCTTCTACCGCGTCGACCCGGCGCGGCACCGGTCCACGGGCGGCACCGGCCTGGGGCTCTCGATCGTCAAGCACGTCGCCGCCTCGCACGGAGGCGAGGTGCGGGTCTGGTCGGTGGAGGGCCAGGGCTCGACGTTCACCCTCACCCTGCCGCGCAAGCCCGGCCCCCTGTCCGCCGCCGAGGACCGCTCGGTCCCGCACACCCCATCTGCCACCCGCACGGAGGAGACCGCGTGAGTCGCGTACTGGTCGTCGAGGACGAGGAGAGCTACAGCGACGCTCTCGCCTACATGCTGCGCAAGGAGGGGTTCGAGGTCGCGATCGCGGCCACCGGCCCCGAGGCGCTGGCCGAGTTCGACCGGGCGGGCGCGGACATCGTGCTCCTCGACCTGATGCTGCCCGGCATCCCCGGGACCGAGGTGTGCCGCCAGATCCGGCAGACCTCCAACGTGCCGGTGATCATGGTCAGCGCCAAGGACGACGAGGTCGACAAGGTCGTCGGCCTCGAGCTCGGCGCGGACGACTACGTCACCAAGCCGTACTCCCCCCGCGAGCTCGTCGCCCGCATCCGCGCGGTCCTGCGTCGCGGCGTGGAGCCCGAGCTGGCGCCGACGACCCTCGAGGCCGGCAGCGTGCGGATGGACGTGGAGCGGCACATCGTCACCGTGGGCGGCGAGGAGGTCCGGCTGCCGCTGAAGGAGTTCGAGCTGCTCGAGATGTTCCTGCGCAACCCCGGTCGGGTGCTCACGCGGGGCCAGCTGATCGACCGGGTCTGGGGCTCGGACTACGTCGGCGACACCAAGACCCTCGACGTGCACGTGAAGCGCCTGCGCGCCAAGCTCGAGGACAACCCGGCCGAGCCGACGATGCTGATCACGGTGCGTGGGCTCGGATACAAGCTCGACCTCTGAGGGCCCGGCTGGATCTCGGCGTACGACGGCCGAAACCCGCGTGTCGCCGGGCCGGTCCGCTGCCTAGGCTGCAGGGGTGCCCCTCCCCACGACCGAAACGGTGCGCGCGCGCCCGGACACCCCGGCCTGGCTCCCGCTCGCGGCCGTCGCCTGCACGCTGGTCTTCTGGGCCTCCGCGTTCGTGGCGATCCGCCACCTCGGCGACGACTTCTCCGCCGGCCCCCTCTCGCTGGGGCGGTTGCTGGTCGGCTCGGTCTTCCTCGGCGTCGCCGCGCTCTCCCGTGGGGTCCCGCGGCCGACCCGTGAGGAGTGGGGTCCGATCGTGGTCATCGGCGTGCTCTGGTTCGGGCTCTACAACGTGGCGCTCAACCAGGGCGAGCGCTCGGTCGACGCCGGCACCGCGGCGATGCTGATCCAGGTCTCGCCGGTGCTGATCGCGGTGCTGGCCGCGCTGTTCCTCGACGAGCGGTTCACCCTCTACCTGGGCGTGGGGCTGGCCCTGGCCTTCGGCGGGGTGGTGCTGATCTCGGTGTCGAGCTCACGCAGCGCCGACAGTGACCTGACGGGCGTGCTGCTGGTGCTGATCGCGGCCGTGGCCTACGCGATCAGCCTGATCCTGCAGAAGCCGCTGGTCCGCCGGCTCCCCGCGGTGCACGTGACCTGGCTGGCCTGCTCGGTGGGGGCGGCCAGCTGCCTGCCGTTCGCCGACTCGCTGGTCCGCGAGGTCGCGGTCGCCCCGGCGAGCTCGATCTGGTGGCTGGTGTACCTCGGCGTGTTCCCGACCGCGATCGCGTTCACGACGTACGCCTTCGCGCTCAAGCACATGGACGCGAGCCGGCTCGGCGTGACGACGTACCTCGTGCCGCCGATCACGATCGTGCTGGGGCTGATCTTCCTCGCCGAGGCACCCCCCGCGATGGCGTACGCCGGCGGCCTGCTCGCTCTCGTCGGCGTCAGCGTCGCCCGCCACCGTCCCCGCTCCCGCCCCGACCCCACCGCCGGCCCCCCGGAGACCGCCGCGCTGGGGCGGTGAGGGCTGCAGGTTTCCCCGGGCGCCCGGTGAAACCGGTAGCGGGCAGGTGAAGTTTCGCCTGCCCGGGGCAGGAGTCCCCGGGCGCCCGGTGAAACCTGCCGCGGCCGGCCCACGAGGCTGCCGGAATACCCGGTGAGCCGGGCATCCAATGGTCGATTCGGGGGTTGCAACGCCCGAAGAGACCATGAGTACCCGGTTGACCGGGTACTCATGGTCCTCACTCCTCCGGGGAGCCCAGGGCGTCCAGGCCGAGGGGGCCGCGGAAGGCCTCGAGGTTGCGGGTGGGTTCGCCGCGGGAGATCCGCCACTCCCACTCCTTGCGGATCGAGGAGGCGAAGCCGAGCTCGAGGATGGTGTTGAACGAGCCGTCGGCGTACTCCAGGACGGCGCCCAGCAGCCGGTCGATCTCCTCCGGCGTGGCGGCGGCGAGCGGGAGGCGGGCGTCGAGGTAGATGTCGCCCATGCCGTCGAGGGCGAAGCTCACCGCGAACATCTTCATGTTGCGCTCCAGCAGCCACCGGTAGACGCCCGCGAAGTTCTCGTCGGGCTTGCGGCACACGAACGCGTGCACCTCCAGGGCGTGCCGGCCCACGTCGAAGCGCACGGGGGTCTGCAGCTTCTTCTCCCCCGGCAGCTCGACCATCAGCGAGGTCGCGGAGACCTCCTGGTGGTCCAGCTCGCTGTCGGCGAAGACCTGCCGCAGCGCGGCCAGCGCCGCTTGGCGCTCCGGGGTCAGTACGTCGTCGTCGGGCGCCGCGCCGGCGGTGGGGCCCGAGGCCGGGTCGGACGGGGAGTCGGACGCTGAGCCGGACGGGGAGGTGGAGTCACTCACGCTGGCGAGTCTGGCACCCGGGTCCGCGCGACGCGATCCTCAGAGCGCGATGCCGCTGACGTCGGCACGCATCTTGGCCTGCGCCTCGGCGTAGACCTCCAGCATCTCCGCAGCGGTCCGGTCCCAGCCGAACTGCCGGGCGTGCTCCGCGGCGCCCCGGGCCAGGCGCTCGCGCGTCCCGGGCTCGAGCAGCACCCGCTCGAACGCGCTCGCGTACGACGCCGGCTCGTGGTCGCCCACCAGCAGCCCCGAGCGGTCGTCGAAGACGGCGGTGGGCAGCCCGCCCACCGCGGCCGCGACGACCGGGGTCCCGGTGGCCTGGGCCTCGATGGCGACCAGCCCGAAGCTCTCGTTGTACGACGGGACGCAGACCAGGCTGGACGCGGCGTACCAGTCGACCAGCTCGTCCTGGGCGACCGGCGGCACGAACCGCACCGAGGTGGAGATGCCGAGCTCGTCGGCCAGCCGGGCCAGCGAGTCGGGGTGCTCCAGCCCCGAGCCGGACGGGCCGCCCACGACCGCGACCGTCAGCGACGAGCGCAGCTCGGGCCGACGCTCGAGCAGCACCGCCACGGCGCGCAGCATCACGTCGGGGGCCTTGAGCGGCTGGATCCGGCCGACGAAGGTGATCAGCGGCCCGTCGGCGGGCAGGCCGAGCCGGGCCCGCGCGGCGGCCATGCCCACGTCGCGGAAGGTGGCGAGGTCCACGCCGGGATGGACGACCTCGACCCGGCCGGGGTCGGCGTCGTAGAGGTCGATCAGCTGCTTGGCCTCGTCGTCGGTGTTGGCGACGAGCATGTCGGCGGCGGACACGACCTGCTCCTCCCCGATCAGCCGGGACACCGGCTCCGGGGTGTCGCCGACGGCCAGCGCGGCGTTCTTCACCTTCGCCATGGTGTGCATGGTGTGCACCAGCGGCACGCCCCAGCGGTCGCGGGCCAGCGCGCCCACCTGGCCGCTGAGCCAGTAGTGGCTGTGCACGAGGTCGTAGTAGCCCGGCGCGTGGTAGGCCTCGGTGCGCAGCACCTCGCGGGCGAACGCGCACAGCTGGGCGGGCAGCTCGTTCTTGGTCAGGCCCTCGTAGGGCCCGGCGGCCACGTGGTGCACGCGGATGCCGTCGCTGACGTCCACCACCGGCGGCAGCGCGCTGCCGGTGGCGCGGGTGAACACGTCGACCTCGACCTTGCGGGCGGCGAGGCGGCGGGCGAGCTCGAGCACGTAGACGTTCATGCCGCCCGCGTCACCGGTCCCCGGCTGGTCCAGGGGTGACGTGTGCAGGCTGACCATGGCCACCCGACGCAGGGACGGGCGGGCCGACGGGGCGTCGTACAGCGAAGAGAGCGTCATCCTTACCTCCAACCACGCCGGTTCTCGGCGCATTCCGCCCGGCTCGGCTGCCTATGCTGGCGAGCGTCGCTCCAGGCGGGTCCCGTGTGGGTATACCCCTCCTGAGCCAGACCTCACCTCCCGGACCGCAAGGAGCTGCCATGGCCCCCACCGCCGTCGTCACCGGAGCCAGCAGCGGCATCGGCGCCGCGACCGTCCGCGCGCTCGCCGGGGACGGCTTCCACGTCGTCTGCGCGGCCCGCCGCAGCGACCGCGTCGAGGAGCTGGCCCGCGAGACGGGCGGTACGCCGGTGGTGTGCGACGTCACCGACCCCGAGTCGGTGCAGGCCCTCGCCGCGAGCGTCGCCGAGGCCGTCGGCAGCGTCGACGTGCTCGTCAACAACGCCGGCGGCGCGTTCGACCAGGCGCTCGTGGAGGACGCCGACCCCGCCGACTGGGCGGCGATGTTCGACCTCAACGCGCTCGGCGTGCTCCGGGTGACCCAGGCGCTCCTCCCCGCGTTGCGGGCCGACGGCGGTGGCCTCGTGGTCAACATGGGCTCGACCGCGGGCCGCATCGCCTACGAGGGCGGCGCCGGCTACACGATGTCGAAGCACGCGGTGAAGGTGCTCACCCAGACGCTGCGGCTCGAGCTGGTCGCCGAGCCGCTGCGGTTCACCGAGATCGCGCCCGGGATGGTGAAGACCGAGGAGTTCTCGCTCAAGCGGTTCGAGGGCGACCGGGAGCGCTACGACGCCCTGTACGACGGGGTCGAGGGTCCGCTGGTCGCCGAGGACGTCGCCGAGATCGTGCGGTGGGTGGCCTCGCTGCCCGCGCACGTCAACATCGACGAGCTCGTCGTACGGCCCCGGGTGCAGGCGGCGCAGCACAAGCTGCACCGGTCCTGATCAGCCGCGGCCGAACCACCGGCGCGGCCCGCGGCGCCTCTCCGGCTGGGAGTCGGCTGCCGCGGCGGACGGCTCGGCTGCCTGCGTCGCGGCCGCCTTGCCGGCAGGGCGCATCACCCGCAGGAGCGGCTGTCCTGCCACCTGCTGCACCTCGTGGCGCCAGTACGACCGCTGCTCCAGCCAGCCCTGCAGCGCGTCGAACCACGGGGTGCTGTCGTCGAAGGTGGCGTAGAGCTTGCTCATCGACACCGCGAACGGGCGCAGGTCCTCGTTCGTCGCCCGCCACACCGCGGCGGCCACCCCCGGGGTGTGGGCGGCGCGGTAGTCGTCGAAGACCACGACGCCACCGGGCTTGAGCAGCGTGCGCGCGGCGGCGATGTCCTCGACCACGTGCTCGTAGAGGTGCGAGGCGTCGACGTGCACGAACCGGTGGGTGCCGTGCGCCGCGTGGTCGACCACCGAGGCGCTGGGTCCGCGGACCACGACGGGCAGCGTGTCGTGGAGGCTCAGGTAGTTGCGCTCGAAGGCCTCCTGGGACAGCTCGGCGTACTGCTCCTCGTTCTCCGCCCGGTTCTCCTCGGCCGTCGCCTCCTCCTCGAACAGGTCGACCACGGTGAACGTCTCCCCGGGCTGCTGGCCCCAGCCGATCAGCACCGCGCTCTTGCCCAGGTAGGCGCCCAGCTCGGCGAGGTCACCGCCGAGCTCCGCGGTGTGCCGGAGCAGCTGGGCGAACAGCTCCATGTCGACGCGCTGGAACCAGCCCGGGAGCGCCTGGATGGCGGCGTACGGCGGGCGCGCCGCGCGCTGTCCCGGACTGACCGCCTGCGCGTCGGTCGGGTCGCCGGGGCCGGGAGTCGCGGGGAGCAGGCATGGGGCGCATCGTGCCAGAGCCGGTCCCCGCCCGGACGGCGGCGCGTCGGGCGTCTCAGCCCCGGTCGAACACCGTGCCGCCGGGCAGGAACGGCGGCGGCTCGGAGACCGGCTCGAGGGCGAAGCAGCTGGCCAGGTAGGCGCCGCGCTCGGTCGGCCACTGCGAGACCGCGCCGGGGTAGGCCTTGGCCTCGATCCGTCCCGGCTTGCGGGTCACCGACTCCAGCAGGGTCTGGCAGACCTTGTCGAGCTTGGCGTACTCGGCGTCGCTCAGCGCGACGTACGGCCCCTTGTCGCCCTTGCGGACGGCCTTCTTGCCGCGGATCTTGCCCTGCTCGATGGCGGTGTTGAGGATCATCTCGCCGATGTCCTCGGCCTGGTGCCGCTTGCTGCACGGGACGTACGTCGAGGGCGTGTTCAGGCACACCCGGGCCGAGATCGGGACCTTCTTGGTGGTGAGGTCGGCGAACATCAGCGTGCCGGGGTCCTCCTGGACGAAGGAGCAGACGAACTTCTGCTGGCCCTCGGCCCACAGGTCCGCGGGGAAGGGGTCCCAGGCCACCCGCAGCCCGCCGTCGACGTTCAGTGCCGGGCCGAGCTGGACGGGCATCTTGCCCGCCTTGCGCTGGGCACGCCCGTACGCCGTCTGCGCCGAGCAACGGTCGTTCACCTGGTCGCGGATCCGGTGGTAGAGCTCGGAGTCCTGGTCGAGCAGGTCGGCGTACCCGTCGATCTCGCCGGCCAGCTCCGGGGAGACCTCGACGACGTCGTAGACCTCCAGCGAGTGCGGGTCGGTGCACGGGATCTGGGTGGCGAACGCGGCGTCGTCCTGCATCGCCTCGGCGAGCTGGTCGTCGCCGTCGGCGTACTCGTCCACCCACTCGGCGAACGCCTCGGGCCCGAGCGCGGCGGGCAGCTGCTCGTCGCCCCAGCAGGAGCCCTTCGTGATCGTCTTCACCGGGGCCTTGCTGGGGGTCTCCCGCTTCGGCGCCGCGACCTCGTCGCTGCCACCGCAGGCGGTGACGGCTGCCAGCAGCAGCGCGGTCGCGAGGGCGGCCACGGATCGGTGGAGTGGTGCGGGCATGGGGTCAGCGTCCCAGATAGTCCCGAATCCCGACGACCAGTGCCGCGGCGTACCGGGCCTGTCCGTCGGGGGAGGTCATCCGCCGCGCGTCACCCGCGTTGCGCATGTTGCCGATCTCGACCATCGCCACCGGCACGTCGGAGAGGTTGAGCGTGCCGAGGTCGCCACGGACGTCGAGCCCACTGCCGCCGGCGACGTAGTCGGCGGTGCGCATTCCGCCCCGGACCAGCGAGCCGCGCAGCGCCGTGGCCAGCCGCAGCGAGTCCGCGGCGATGTCGGTGGTCCAGGGGGACCGTCGCTCGGGGGCGATCACGTGGAAGCCCGAGGCGTCCCCGGCCGACCCGTCCGCGTGCAGCGAGACCATCAGCCGCGCCCCCACCTCGGCGCCGAACTCACCGCGGGCGTCGATGCACGGGCCCCAGCGGTCGTCGCTGTCGACCGTGCGGGTCATCGGCACCCGCGCCCCGAGGGCCTCCAGCCGGCTGCGGACCTGCTCGGAGAGCTGGAAGACGACGGTGGACTCGGGGACGCCGCCGTCGGTCGCCGTGCCGGTCGTGTTGCACGCCTTGCGGAACCCACCTGCCGGCACGAGGGCGTTGACGTGCTCGGGATGGCGGCGGTTGCCGAGCTGGTGGCCCGGGTCCAGCGCGATGGTGAGTCCCTGGAGCGGGCGGGCCGCCTGGCGCCTGGCCTGGCGCGCCGCTTGTTTCGCGGCGCGGTCTGCGGCTCGGTCTGCGGCGACCCAGGCCCGGGCCGCGGTCGTCGGGCCGAGCGCCCGCTCCGCGCCGGTCGGGTCGGCGGCGCCGGGCGGCGCCGTACCCACGGTGAGCGCCAGCGCGACGGCCAGGACGAGCGGGAGCCTCACGCCAGCGCCTTCGCGATGCGCTCGACCGCGGCCGCCATCAGCTCCGCGGCAGCGGCGTGCGCCTCGTCGCCGCGGCCGTAGGGGTCGGGGATGTCGTAGTCGTCCAGCGCGGCCCGGGAGCGCTGCTCCGAGGCGGCCCGGACGGTGGCGGCGCGGTCCTCCTGGGCGCCGACCACGTCGAGCAGCGCGGCGAACTCCCGCACGGTGAACGTACGCCGCAACGCGCTCGGCGCGTCCTCCAGCACCCGCGACCGGATCGCCCGCGTCGCGGCGAGCACCAGGTCGCTCTGCTCCACCATCGCGGGCAGGAGCTGGCGGGCCCGGAACCCCTCGGCGTCAGCGCCCAGCGCGTCGAGGTGGGCCGCCGACTCGGGCACCATCGCCGCGCCGGCCAGTGCGGCCACCCCGGCGCTCTCCACGCGGACGCCGTGACCGCTCAGGCGCGAGGCGAGCAGGCGCTCCCCCAGCGGCGAGCGGCAGACGTTGCCCACGCACACGAACAGGACCCGGAAATCGGACACAATTCTCACGATAGACTCAGCGGTGCGCCTCTCGGCGCCGTTCCCTGATCCCCGACACCTGTCTGTCCGCGCGCCCGTCCGGGCCCGCCGCCGACAGACGGAAGGCCCCGGCATGACCACGCCCGACCAGACCACGCCCGAAGCCACCCCGCACGGCCAGGCGCCCGACGCGACCTCGACGGGTCCCCAGCAGGCCACCACCGCGCGCTCCGACCTGCGCAACGTCGCCATCGTGGCCCACGTCGACCACGGCAAGACCACGCTGGTCGACGCCATGCTCCACCAGGCGGGGGCGTTCTCCGAGCACCAGGCCGAGGGCGTCGCCGAGCGCGCGATGGACTCCGGCGAGCTCGAGCGCGAGAAGGGCATCACGATCCTCGCCAAGAACACCGCGGTGCACTACGCGGGGCCGGCCGCCGAGGGCAAGCCGATGACGATCAACATCATCGACACCCCGGGCCACGCCGACTTCGGCGGCGAGGTCGAGCGCGGGCTGTCGATGGTCGACGGGATCGTGCTGCTCGTGGACGCCTCGGAGGGTCCGCTGCCGCAGACCCGGTTCGTGCTGCGCAAGGCGCTCAACCGCGACATGCCCGTGGTGCTGGTCGTCAACAAGACCGACCGCAGCGACGCCCGGATCGCCGAGGTGGTCGACGAGACCTACGAGCTGTTCATGGACCTGCTCGACGACTCGCACAGCGCCGAGGCGCTCGACTTCCCGGTCGTCTACGCCAGCGCCAGGGCCGGCAAGGCCTCGCTGGAGATGCCGGCGAACGGCGAGGTCCCCGACTCCGAGGACCTCGAGCCGCTGTTCCGCACGATCCTGGAGACGATCCCCGCGCCGGAGTACCACGAGGGCGCCCCGCTGCAGGCCCACGTCACCAACCTCGACGCCAGCCCGTTCCTGGGCCGGCTCGCGCTGGTGCGGGTGCACGAGGGCACGCTGCGCAAGAACCAGACCGTGGCGTGGCTCAAGCGCGACGGCTCCCAGCAGAACGTGAAGATCACCGAGCTGCTCGTCACCGAGGCGCTGGAGCGCAAGCCCGGCGAGGAGGCCGGCCCCGGCGACATCGTGGCCATCGCCGGCATCCCCGACATCACCATCGGCGAGACCCTGGCCGACGCGGAGAACCCGGTGGCGCTGCCGCTGATCCAGGTCGACGAGCCGGCCATCTCGATGACGATCGGCACCAACTCCTCGCCGCTGGCCGGCCGTGGGCCGACCAAGAACACCAAGGTCACCGCGCGGCTGGTCAAGGACCGGCTGGACAAGGAGCTGGTCGGCAACGTCTCGCTCCGCGTGCTCCCCACCGAGCGTCCCGACACCTGGGAGGTGCAGGGCCGTGGCGAGCTGGCGCTGGCGATCCTGGTCGAGCAGATGCGCCGCGAGGGCTACGAGCTGACCGTGGGCAAGCCGCAGGTGGTGACCCGCGAGGTCGACGGCAAGGTGCACGAGCCGGTGGAGCGACTCACGATCGACGCCCCGGAGGAGTACCTCGGCGCGATCACCCAGCTGCTCGCCGTACGCAAGGGCCGGATGGAGCAGATGACCAACCACGGCACCGGCTGGGTGCGGATGGAGTTCCTGGTCCCGGCACGCGGGCTGATCGGCTTCCGCACCGAGTTCCTCACCGAGACCCGCGGCACCGGCATCGCCCACCACGTCTTCGAGCGCTACGAGCCGTGGGCCGGCGACATCCGCTCGCGCTCCAACGGCTCGCTGGTCGCGGACCGGTCGGGCGCGGCGACGGCGTACGCCATGACCAACCTGCAGGAGCGCGGGGTGATGTTCGTCGAGCCGACGAC
The DNA here is from genome assembly GCA_963815595.1 of uncultured Actinomycetota bacterium. Taxonomy (GTDB): domain Bacteria; phylum Actinomycetota; class Actinomycetes; order Propionibacteriales; family Nocardioidaceae; genus Marmoricola. The sequence goes on from CAWFHA010000006.1 coordinate 49,183, forward strand.
CGAGGTCTACGAGGGCATGATCGTCGGCGAGAACTCGCGCGCCGACGACATGGACGTCAACATCACCAAGGAGAAGAAGCAGACCAACGTCCGCTCCTCCACCGCCGACAACTTCGAGAAGCTGATCCCGCCGAAGAAGCTGTCGCTGGAGCAGTCGCTGGAGTTCTGCCGCTCCGACGAGTGCGTCGAGGTCACCCCGGACGCCGTCCGCATCCGCAAGGTCCACCTCGACGCCCACGAGCGCGCCAAGTCGGCCGCCCGCGCCCGCCGCGGCTGACCCCGGACGTCATACGACCTGGTCGTCATGGCAGCCACCTCGTATGACGTCCCGCGGCGCCCCCAGGACGTCATACGACCTGGTCGCCAGAACAACCACCTCGTATGACGTCGCGCGGCGCCCCCAGGACGTCATACGACCTGGTCGCCAGAACAACCACCCCGTATGACGTCGCGCGGCGCCCCCAGGACGTCATACGACCTGGTCGCCAGAACAACCACCTCGTATGACGTCCCTCAGTCCTCGAGGACGAGGCGGGCCAGGGAGCGGAGGTCCTCGGTGAGCTCCTGTTCCTGGACGACGGCCTCGGTGCTGGCGTAGCGGAAGCGGTAGACGAACCGGTCGGGCTGGGGGTTCGCGCTGCCCACCGACCGGAAGTCGATCCGCATCACCAGGTCGCGGACCTTCGGCACCCGCGGGTCGTCCGAGGCGAGGTCGACGACGCCCTCCTTGGTCAGCCCGGCGAAACCGCCGCTGCGGGCCACGGCCACCGCTTCGGCGGGCTCGGGCGCGGTGGGGGCCGGAGCCGCCTGGTCGGAGACGCCGACCTGCCGCCACGCGTCGGCGACCGCGTCGGCGTGCTCCCCGGCGTGCTCGACGGTGGCCCGGCCGAAGGCGGCGAAGTCGGTCTTCGGGGACAGGCCCGACGTCAGGGCGGCGTACCAGATCCGTCCCGCGCCGGCCCAGCTCTCACCACCGATCGCCCGCGCCGCGATCACGAACGCCCGGTTGGGGATGCCGCTGTTGAGGTGGACGCCGCCGTTGTCCTTGCTGGTGTGCACGTAGTCGTCCATCGACCCCACCTGCGGGTCGCGACCCAGCCGGGGGTCGTCGTACGCCGTGCCGGGCTCGGCCATCGACCGCAGCGCACGACCCTGCACGTCCGGCTGGAAGATGCCCTCGCCGATCAGCCAGTCCGCCGACTCCGCGTCCTGGCCGAGGTGGCGCTGCTTGATGCAGGCGCCGAAGACGTCCGACATCGACTCGTTGAGGGCGCCGGACTGGTCCTGGTAGACGAGGTCGGCGGTGTACTGGGTGACCGCGTGCGCGAGCTCGTGGCCGAGCACGTCGATCGGCTTGGTGAACCGGTCGAAGATCTCCCCGTCCCCGTCACCGAAGACCAGCTGGGTGCCGTCCCAGAAGGCGTTGTCGTAGTCCCGCTCGTAGTGGACGGTGGCGATCACCGTCGCGCCCTGGTCGTCGTAGGAGTTCCGCCCGAGGTCGCGGAACAGCGCAAGTGACTCGGTGATTCCGGTGGCCGCCTCGTCGACCGCCAGGTCGCCGACCTCCGGCTCCCCGGCCGTGCGGACCAGCCGCCCGGGGAGGCCGGTGCCGTTCTCGGCGTCGTGGATGCGCCAGGCGTCACCGGTCGGGGCGGTCCGCGCCACCGTGCTCAGTCGCATCCGGCGGCGCCGCGTGGCCTCGTCGATCGCGACCGTGCGCTGTCCGCAGCGCGCCGCGTGCTCGGTGCCCTGTTGTGCGATGCGCTCGAGCAGGTATCCCGGGATGAAGTAGGTCATAGCCCCCAACCTGCTCCCCATCGAGGACCGTCCGCAAGGGGTGGGGGCACCGATGGACAGGCAGTTCGCGGGAGGCTGCGGTCGGCTCCCGCTCAGCGGACCGCTCAGCGAGGTCCGTCGGCGCGAACTGCCTGTCCATCCGTCACCAACCAGGACCGGAACGTCTGGCGGACGTAGTCCTGGCGCAGCATGATGTGCTCCCAGGCGAACCGCAGCAGGGCGAGCTGGTGCAGCTGGGCGGCGTTGTAGCGCTCCACGTCCTTGACCACGGCCTCCCGCCGGGCGTGGAAGGTGAACGAGTCACACTCCACCACCAGCCGGCTGGCCTCGTCGTAGAGGTCCGGGCGCCCGTAGCCCGGGATCACCACCTGCGGGACCAGGCGCAGCGCCGGGAGCTCCAGCGACAGCGCCCGGACCACCGACTCGAAGGGGTTCTCGGCGCGCCCGTCACCGGCCTCGACCACGCGGATGGCCCGGGTCCGGCCGGTGCGGGACGAGCGCTCGGCTGCGGCCAGCAGCGAGTGCCGCCCCACCCCGGCTCGCAACGCCGAGTCGGCGACGGCCAGTGCCTCGTCGAAGGGCAGCACCCGGGCACAGTCCACGACCGTCTGCTCCGGGCTCGTGGCCAGCCCGTCCGCGCACTCGGCTGCCTCGCCGTAGTGCAGGTGCACGCCGGCTTTCCGGCCCGGAGCCACGCGGCGCTTGCGCGGCACCATGACGTGCGGACGACGGGGAGGCGACTTCACCGGCCACCCGTGGTGGAGCGCTGCACTGGTGTGCGACAGGACTCCGCACAACGACCGCGCGGCCGCTCGGGCGTCATCGACCTCGGGCAGGGCGTAGAGCCCGTGCCCGACGCGGGACACCCGCCCCTCGGAGACGGCTGACCGGAGCTGCCCGGGGGTCAGGACCTCGAGCAGCTGGCGGCGCGAGGCGACCCCACCGAGGCGCAGGAGCAGGTCCACCCGGCCGAGGATGCCCCGGCGCAGCGGAGACCGCGCGCGTCGTCCACAGGGGTCAGCTGCGGCGGGTGACCGAGACCAGGGCCGGGCGGACGTCGAGGATGTAGACGAAGGCGGCGATGATCCCGGCGATCGAGAGCAGCCCGATCACCGAGGGGAAGACGACGGTGGTGGCCACGGTGAGCCCGAGGATGAGCATCCACGCGGGCTTGGTCAGCTTGCCCGCGGCCACGAAGGCCTCGGCGGGGCGGGTGATCGCGTCGATCAGCGCCCAGACCTTGACGATCAGCAGGACGAAGAAGGCGATCTGGCCGACCAGCGACTCGAGTTGGAACACCACCCTTCGAGGATATCCGTAGACGGCAACGGGCCCCCGGGGGATACCCGGGGGCCCGTCGGCTCGATGCAGACGAAGGGAGGAACGCCGGCGATCGAGCTGTTCGTCACCCGTCGGCGACGAGGTTCGTCACGCAGTCGCGTTCTCGACCGTGTCGGCAGCCTTCTGCGCCTTGTCGGCGGCGGTCTGCGCGCTCTTGGCGGCAGTCGACTTCGCGGTGGTCTTCGCGGCGGACGCCTTCTTGGCCGTGGTCTTGGCCGGGGTCTTCTTGGCGACCGGCTTCTTGGTGGCCGACTTCTTCACCGGGCGGGTGCTGTTCGACGGGTTGTCGGCAGCGGCCTTGGCGCGCTCACGGCGCACGACCGAGGACTTGTTCGGCGCGGTACGGACCGCGGAGACGGCCTTGACGCCGTCCTTGCGGATCGCAGCGACGATCTTCTCGCCACGGTCGACGAGGTCGGCGTAGGTCTTGGCGAGCTCGGTGACGGTGTCGTCGATCTCGTCCTGGACCTTCTTGGGCAGCGCGCGGGCGTCCTTCTGGAGCTCGGCGATGCGAGCCTCGAAGCGGCTCTGCGCGTCCTTGGCGTCCTTCTGGAGCTCGTCGAGGCGGGCGTTCACCACCGAGACGGCCTGGCCCTGGAGGGCCTTGGGGTCGCGCTCGATCTTGTTCACGCGGGTCTGCACCTCGGAGAGGCGGTCGGTGGCCTGCTTCTGCGCCACGTCGGCGTAGCCGCGGGCGAACTCGTAGGCCACCTCGGTGGCGCCGGCGACGGCGTAGAGAGGCTTGACGGCCTCGGTCTTCAGCTGCTTGGCGTTGAACTGGGTCTTGGCCATGTCATTCTCCTTGCTCGGTGGTGGCGAGCCCCGGTGCCTCGACGAGAGGTGTGGGCTCGGGTGTTGCGGTCAAGTTCTCGGCAACCGTCCGGAACGACTGGTAGACGTCCAGGAGTGACTGCTTCTGGCGCTCGCTGAGCACCGGGTCCCCGAGGATGGCCAGCTCCACGGAGCGGACCTGCCCGTCGTCGGGGTTGAGGATCCCGGCCTGCACGTAGAGCTGCTCGGCCGAGATCCGCAGTGCCTTGGCCAGCTGCTGCAGCACCTCGGCGGACGGACGGCGCAGACCGCGCTCGATCTGGCTCAGGTACGGGTTCGAGACCCCGGTCTGCTCGGCGAGCTGGCGCAGCGAGAGCTCGGCACCGACGCGCTGCTCGCGGAGGTACTCCCCGAGCGACTCGACGGTCTTGCCGACCTTGCTCTTGCTGCGTGCCATGTCCCCCACTGTGCTAACTCCTGCTAGCAAAAGCAAACCCACAGAGGGTGAACGCCGTCACAAAACCCTTGTCTCACGATGCAAAACCGGTGAACAGCGCGCTAGCAGGCAGCAAACGCCGAGGTCAGGAGCGTACGACGGACGCTAGATCGCGCCCGCCGGGAGCACGGCCCGGACCTCGCCGACCGGACGACCGCCGCCCAGCAGCACCGACTCGCCCGTACGCCGCACCGCGTCACCGTCGACGCCGGGCTCGGAGGTGACCCCGAGCGCCTCCAGGAGAGCCGCCATCAGCACCGGCCGGGCCCGCGCTCCCCCGTCGTCGGTCTTGGTCGCCAGTGCCCGCCCGTCGCGCAGCGCGACGGCGTAGCAGGACTCGGCCCCCGCCTTGCCGATCGCACCCGGGACCGCCTGCAGGAGCGCCCGCTCGTCCCGCGTGGTCCCGGAGACGTACTCGGGGTGCGCCCGGATCGCCTCGGCGACCGCGTGGGCAGGCCCCGAGGTCGCCGTGGCGATGACGGAGAAGGCGCGCGCCAGGCCGACGAGCGAGGTGCCCAGCAGCGGGGCGCCGCAGCCGTCGACGGCGACGTGGCCGACCGGCTCGCCGGTGACCCGCGAGAACGTCTCGCCGATGGCGACCTGCAGCGGGTGCTCGGGCGCCAAGTAGGTGTCGGTCGGCCAGTCGTTGGCCACGCAGGTCGCGAGCATCGCGGCGTGCTTGCCCGAGCAGTTCATCAGGATCGGCGACTGCTGCTCACCCCGCCGGATCAGCTCCTCGCGGACGGCGTCGTCCAGCGGCCAGCCGGGCGGGGTCTGCAGGGCGGACTCGTCGAGCCCGGCGCCGGCGAGGATGCGGCGTACGCCGTCGACGTGGATCTGCTCGCCGGAGTGCGACGCGCACGCCAGCGCCAGCAGCTCGCCCTCGAGCTCCAGCCCGGCCTCGAGCATGGCCAGGGCCTGGATCGGCTTGTTCGACGAGCGCGGCAGCATCGGACCCTCCACGTCACCGGCCGCAGCCCGGACGGTGGTGTCGGGGTCCAGCACCACCCAGGAGCCGTGGTGGTGGCCCTCCACGAAGCCGGAGCGGACGACCTCGGCGATGACCACGGGACCGGGGGATGAGACAGGCATGTGCCGGACGGTATCCGGCGCGCGTTCTGGCACGATTGCCCGGTGTCCGTCGCCCAGCACTGTCCACACCCGCGCGAGCTGGACGACCTCGAGCTGCTGCTCTCCGGCGCGCTGGCCCCCCAGCGGAACTTCGACGTCTCCGACCCGGGCATCACCCTGTCCCTGCCCGACGAGCTCGCCGAGACCGTGGCCGCGGGCGGTGCCGTCGAGCTCGTCGACCCCGAGGGTCTGCCGCTCGCGCGCTACTCCGCCGACGAGCTGACCCCGCTGGCCACGCCCGCCTACGGCCCGTTCCGGCGCCTGCACCTGCCGCCCGCCGAGGCCCGCCGGCTGTACGCCGGCGCGCTGCTCGTCCCGGTCGCGGCCCCGCTCACCGACTCCGACCTCGCCACCATCCGCGCGGAGGCGGGCGGCCGCGACGTCGTGCTCCTCGCCCTCAACGGCACCGGCACCCCGCAGGACGTCTCCCCGGTGGGCCTGGTCCGCGCCACCCTGGCCGCCGCCACCCTCCTCGACCCCTCGCCGGTCGACCCCCCGCCGGCCGACCCCGTGCGGGTCGAGCAGCGAGCGCCAGCGAGCGACCCCTCGCCGGTCGAGCAGCGAGCGCCAGCAGCCGACCCCTCGCCGGTCGAGCAGCGAGCGCCAGCGAGCGACCCCTCGCCGGCCGACCCCTTGCGGGTCGAGCAGCGAGCGCCAGCGAGCGGTCAGTCGAGACCCCGCGTCCACGTGGTCGCGGCCCCGCTCCCCAGCCACGGCGACGCCGCCTACGACCACGAGCTCGGCCAGCGGGTGGCCGCCGCCTACGCCAGCGACGGGATCCTCGCGGTCAGCGGCGAGGGCGAGTGGCCTGCCGAGGTGGCCCGCATCGTGGATCAGGACCAGCCCAGCGACGGCGAGCACGGCTTCGTGGTCTTCTTCACCGGCCTGTCCGGGTCGGGCAAGTCGACCCTGGCCCGCGCCCTGCACGACCTGATCCTCGAGGACGGCCGGCGCACCGTGACCAGCCTCGACGGCGACGTCGTACGCCGCAACCTCAGCGCCGGCCTCACCTTCTCCAAGGAGGACCGGGAGACCAACATCCGCCGGATCGGCTGGGTGGCCGCCGAGATCGCCCGCCACCGTGGCATCGCGATCTGCTCGCCGATCGCGCCGTTCGACGCCACCCGGCGCCAGGTGCGGGCGATGGTCGAGGACGCCGGCGGCGAGTTCGTGCTGGTGCACGTCTCCACGCCGCTGGAGGAGTGCGAGCGCCGCGACCGCAAGGGCCTCTACGCCCGTGCCCGGGCCGGCGAGATCCCGGAGTTCACCGGCATCTCCAGCCCGTACGACGAGCCGACCGACGCCGCCGTCGCCATCGACACCACCGGCCGCACCATCGAGGACTGCCTCGCCGACCTCCTCCCCGTCCTCCCCTGGACGCTGGTTGAGCCTGTCGAAACCACGCTGGCCGATCCCCCAACGGTGGCCGAGCCCCAACGGTGGTTGAGCCTGTCGAAACCACCCCAGGAACGGACTCCCCGTGACCGACCTGATCACCCTCTCCGCCCTCTCGGTGCTGATCGTCAGCTTCGGCGTGGGCATCGTGGTCGGCCTGACCGGCATGGGCGGCGGGGCCCTGATGACCCCGGCGCTGATCTTCCTGGGGGTCAACCCGACCGCCGCGGTCGCCAACGACCTGGTCGCCGCCAGCATCAACAAGTCGGTCGGTGCCGGTGTGCACTGGCGCCGCGGCTCGCCCAACCTGCGGCTCGCGGGGCTGCTGATGATCGGCTCGGTGCCGTTCGCCTTCGCGGGCGGCTTCATCGTCAAGAGCGTGGGCAGCTCGGAGGAGCAGCAGGACTTCCTGACGCTGATGATCGGGTGCGCGCTGCTCTTCACCGCCGCGACGTACACGCTGCGGATGTACCTCCAGCTCAACCACGTCACCGGCGGCAACGTCATGCCCAAGGGCGAGCCGAAGGTCCGCCCGGTGCCGACGATCCTGGTCGGCGCGGTGGGCGGGCTGCTCGTCGGGATCACCTCGGTCGGCTCCGGGTCGCTGATCATGGTCGCCCTGCTGCTGATCTACCCGACGCTGTCCGCCGTCAAGCTGGTCGGCACCGACCTGGTGCAGGCCGTCCCGCTCGTCCTGGCCGCCGCGATCGGGCACGTGGTCACCGAGGGCGTCGAGTGGGCGGTGCTGATCCCGCTCGTGCTCGGCGGCACGCCCGGCACCTTCCTCGGCGCACGGATGGCGGCCTGGGTCTCCCAGTCCGTGATCCGTCGCGGCATCGTGATCGTGCTCTCACTCACCGGGCTGAAGATGCTCGGCGTACCCCCCGAGTTCGTGGGCATCGCCGGGGCCGCCCTGCTGCTGCTCGGCCCCCTGGCCTGGGGCTATCTGCGCCAGCGGCGCGGGCTCCCGGCGTTCGACAACAATGCCGCCGCCTGGCGCCTTCCGGACTAGACCGCGGGGCGGGGTGACGTATCGCGGGGAAGCCCTCCTCGGTCATTGCTCCTAGAGTGGGCACCTCGACAGCTTCTCGGAGAGCGTCGACTGAAATCGGGGGATTCCAAGCAATGACGACCTCTTTGGTGGCAGCCACCAGAGTCAGCGCGCCAGCACGCGGCAGCCTGCGCTACATCCCGACGGTGGCCTTCGGCACCGACCTCGTGCTCGTCACGTTCACGGTCTTCGCCGCGATCCTCGGTCGCGAGATCATCCCCTTCGCCAGCTTTCCGAGCCGCACCGTCGGTGACTCGCTGACCGTGGCCGGCCCGCTGATGATGGTCGGCTGGGTGCTCGCGATCTTCCTGCTCGGCGGCTACCGCCAGCAGGTCTTCGGCGCCGGTCTCGACGAGTACAAGCGCGTCGTCTACGGCTCGCTGTGGACCGCCGCGGCGGTCGGCATCGGCTGCTACCTGGCCGAGTTCCAGCTCTCCCGCGGCTTCTTCATCCTGGCCTTCGCGATCGGCATCCCCGCGCTGATGCTGGGTCGCTTCCTGCTGCGCCGCAGCATCCACAAGGCGCGCAGCCACGGCGCCCTGCAGCACCGCGTGGTCATCGCCGGCAGCGAGGGGCACGTCGACGAGATCGCCAGCGTGCTGCGCCGCGAGAAGTGGCTGGGCTACAACGTCGTCGGTGCGCTCATCCCGGAGCCCGGGGAGCGCCAGACCACGCACTCGGGCATTCCGCTCCTCGGCTCGGCCGCCTCGATCGCCGACACCGCCATCGACGCCGAGGCCGACGTCGTCTTCCTCGCCGGTGGCGCGGTCGACTCCGCGAGCGAGATGCGCCGACTTGCCTGGGACCTCGAGCACGAGGACGTCTCCGTGGTGATCGCGCCGAGCGTCACCGACGTCTCCAGCGAGCGCGTCAGCGTCCGCCCGGTCGGCGGGATGCCGCTGATCCACCTGGAGAAGCCCCGCTCGGCCGAGGCAGTACGCCGCGCCAAGCGCACCTTCGACGTGGTCGGCTCCCTCGCGCTGCTCGTCTTCTTCTCGCCCGTGATCGCCTTCGCCGCCTTCCGGGTGTGGCGCTTCGACGGTGGACCCGTGCTGTTCCGCCAGTCCCGCGTGGGGCGCGACGGGGAGACCTTCCGCTGCTGGAAGTTCCGCACGATGGTGACCAACGCCGAGGAGCTCCTCGCCGACCTGCACAAGCAGCAGGGCTACGACGGTGGCCTGTTCAAGATGGAGAACGACCCGCGGATCACGGCTCCCGGCCGCTGGCTGCGCCGCTTCTCCATCGACGAGCTGCCCCAGCTGGTCAACGTGCTGCTGGGCGACATGAGCCTGGTCGGTCCCCGGCCCCCGCTGCGGCACGAGGTGGCGCAGTACGACGACGACATGGCCCGCCGGCTGCGCGTGCGTCCCGGCATGACCGGCCTGTGGCAGGTCTCCGGCCGCTCGGAGCTGTCGTGGTCCGAGGCGATCCGCCTCGACCTGTACTACGTCGACAACTGGTCGATGCTCCAGGACCTCACCATCCTGGCCCGCACGTGGGGCGCCGTCTTCGGCTCCCGCGGAGCGTACTGACCCCTCGAGGAGCCCGGCTGTCGACCCCGAAACGGGTTTGCGGATCGCCCGTCGGCAACTCGGCCCGATAACTGGTGTAGTCAGGTTGTTCACCGGCTGAGACGAATATCGGGGCCTTCGAAACCTGCGGGAAACACCCATAAGGTTTGCTGGTTCCTGGGGTTCCCGGGGCCCAATTCTTCAGTGTTCTTGCTCAACGGGGGTGCGTCATCTCTGTCTCGGAATTCCAGTCCGGCTCCACGCCGGACTCGGCGAAAGTCGCCGTCCTTTCCGACCGTGCCGGCACGCGGCGGAGCAAGGCATTCGCCTACCTGCCTTTTCTGGCTTTCGGCCTCGATCTCGTGCTCATTTCCACGGCCCTGACTATTGCCGTGGCAGCGGCCCCGGAGGTGGTCACCACTCCCGTGGTGGGCTCGCTCACGCTGTCGGTGGCGCTGCTGGCGAGCGCCGGGGTGTGGGTGCTGTTCACGGTGCTTCTCCGCGGGTACTCCCCCCAGATCCTCGGCGCCGGCCCCGACGAGTTCCGGGTGGTGCTGCACTCCTCGCTGCTCACGGCGGCAGCGGCCGGCATCGGCTGCTACCTGACCCGCTCTCCGCTGCCCCGCGACCTGTATCTCCTCGCCTTCCTGACCGGCGTCCCGCTGCTGCTCGGTGGCCGGCTCGTGCTGCGTCGGGTCGTGCACCGGGCTCGAGCCAACGGCGCCCTGCGCCTGCGGGTGCTGGCGGTCGGCACGCCCGCCCACGTCGACGAGATCGCCTCGGTGCTCCGGCGTGAGTCGTGGCTCGGCTACGACGTCGTCGGCGCGCTCGTCCCCCACCCGCAGCCCGGCCCGGATGCGCAGACGATGTCCGGGGTGCCTGTCCTCGGCCTTACCAGCGAGGTCGCCGCCACCGCGGCGGCCGTGGAGGCCGACGTGGTGCTGCTCGCCGGCGGCGCGGTGGACTCGGCGCAGCAGATGCGCCGGATCGCCTGGGACCTCGAGTACGCCGACATCCAGGTGGTGGTGGCCCCCAGCGTCACCGACGTCTCACGGGAGCGGATCCAGGTGCGACCCGTCGGCGGTCTGCCGCTGATCCACCTGGAGAAGCCGCGCACGCTCGAGGCCTCGCGCTCCGCGAAGCGACTCTTCGACATCGTGGGCTCTGCGACGCTGCTGCTCCTGCTCGCCCCTCTCTTCGCGATCGCGGCGCTGCGCATCCGGCTGCACGACGGTGGACCGGTGCTGTTCCGCCAGATTCGCGTCGGACGTGACGGCACGCCCTTCCACTGCCTCAAGCTCCGCACGATGGTGGTGGACGCGGAGCAGCTCCTGGCGCAGATCCCCCGGCAGCGCACCGAGGAGTCGGTGCTGTTCAAGATGACCGACGATCCGCGGATCACCGCACCCGGACGCTGGATGCGACGCTTCTCCGTCGACGAGCTGCCCCAGCTGGTCAACGTGCTTCGTGGCGAGATGAGCCTGGTCGGTCCCCGACCGCCGCTGCGCCACGAGGTGGCCCAGTACGACGCCGACATGGTCCGCCGGCTACGGGTCCGTCCGGGTATGACCGGCCTGTGGCAGGTCTCGGGACGCTCGGACCTCTCCTGGTCGGAGACCGTGCGACTCGACCTGTACTACGTCGACAACTGGTCGATGGTCCAGGACCTGGCCATCCTCGCCCGCACGTTCGGGGCCGTGTTCGGCTCCCGCGGGGCCTACTGACGCACCCCCTGAGGGTTTCGAGGCTTCCGGAACCGGCAAGAAACGCTTCGAAGGTGCGCTGACTCCCGGGTTCCTCAGAACCCTGCAGGGACGTGGCACGTTTTTCTCGGATTCTCAGCGGCGGCATGCCGGTATCGGACAAAAGTCGGGTGCTGTCCGACCACGCGTCTGCTTGCACGAGCAAGGCGTTCGCCTACACGCAGCTTTGGGCTTTCGGTCTCGACCTGGTGCTCAAGATCCAGTCGTCTGCCACGGGTCCTGATCACGGCGAACGGCTTGGTTCCTAGTCACTGCAACTCCTGTCCACACACGCCTGGATCTGCTTCTGCGGCTTGTCTTCCGCACGTCCCATCAAGCAGGCCCTGGTCTAGTTCGACTCCTTAGCTATGGACGGTTCTTTTGCGCCGATCCTGTCGGTCACGCATTCTCGACACGACTGCCCGAAGGGGCAACCAGCCGCGCTCCATGTCAAGCGGCGCACATCATTCGAGCCCACGGGGATGTCATGGAAGTTCGCGCGACAAGTCTGAAAGCAACGCCCAAAACGGGTGCGTCGCGGCCTCTGAGCACAGCCGAGGCGCTCGTGCTCGAGCTCGTGATAGCTCACCGAACCTTGGGAGTCTCGGCGACGGTCTTGCCCAATAGGCTCTGGGTTCGTCCCCAGCTCGAGTCCCTGGCAGAGCGGGGCCTGGTGACGTGGGACTTCGACGCCGATGCGAACTTCCGCATCGAGTCCACCGCCGTCGCCATGCGGCTGGACTCGGCACGGACACTCCTTGAGCGTGGCAGCAGCGAGCGTGAGCGCGGACCGCGCGTGCGCAGTGTCCTGCCACAGCAGCACCCGGTCGGGCGTCAGCACGACGCAGCGAAGACGTGCCAGTCGCCGTCCACCTGCGTGCCAGATTCCAGCGAGCCCTCCGACCCTGCTCGAGGACCTACCCAGCAATCCAGAACCTGCATCTCGCCCTTGGAGTCCAGATGACCGCTACCAGGACGACACCGCATGTCCCGCCCCAGCGTGTGCGTGTGCCCAGGCAGCCGGTCGTCGCCGTCGTCGGCCTCGGCTACGTGGGGCTTCCCACGGCCATCTCGCTCACGTCCGCCACCGGTCAGGTGGTGGGCGTCGAGATCAGCGCGCAGCGCGTTCAGCAGATCCTCGACGGCGAGTCAGACCACGCGCCTGATCAGCAAGTGCGGCTTGACCTGGCGCTGGCCAGCCACCAGCTCCGTATGACGGACGATGCGACCTGTCTTGCCGACGCGGACGCGGTCGTGATCTGTGTCCCGACGCCCATCGACAAGCACTTCGTACCCGACCTGGTGATGCTCCGCCGTGCCTGCACCACGGTGGTGAACAACGCCCGGCCGGGGCAGACCATCGTGCTGACGTCGACGACGTACGCCGGGTGCACGCAGGACCTGCTGGTCCGTCCGCTGGCCGACCGGGGCCTGATCGTGGGTGAGGACGTCTTCGTCGCGTTCTCCCCCGAGCGGATCAACCCGGGATCGGCGACGCACACCCCGGAGACGACCCCTCGGGTGATCGGCGGCGTGACGCCCGAGTGTGCGCGTCGGGCGAGCGACGTCCTGAGAGCCACGTGCTCGGGCTTCCACGTCGTGAGCTCCCCGGCGGCGGCAGAGATGACGAAGCTGCTCGAGAACACCTACCGTGCCGTCAACATCGCGATGGTGAACGAATTCGCCGACGCCGCCAACGCCCTGGGGCTGGCGCCCACCGAGATCATCGAGGCCGCGGCCAGCAAGCCCTACGGCTTCATGCGGTTCGACCCGGGTCCGGGGGTAGGGGGACACTGCATCCCGTGCGATCCGCACTACCTCCTGTGGCAGCTCCGCGCCCGACGTGTGGCCTCGCCGGTGATCGAGAGCTCCATGGCCAACATCGCCCGCCGTCCACTCCAGGTCGTGGCACGCATCGGCGCGGTCCTCGCCGACCAGGGCCTGAGCTTGCGTGGCGCTCGGGTCCACCTCTGGGGGGTGGCCTACAAGCCCGGGGTCGCGGACGCCCGGGAGTCGCCGGCCCTGGCCATCATGGAGGAGCTCGCGAGCCTCGGAGCCCGCCTGACCTACTCGGACCCCCGGATCGGTGAACTGGAGGTCAACGGGCTCCGGATCCGATCGTCGCCCGACCGCGTGGCTCACGCCGACCTCGTCGTGGCAGTCACCATTCATCCCGAGGACGACGTCGCAGTCCTGTCCGGTCGCCGCGTGCTGGACACGACCTTCAGCCTGCGCCAGACCGACGGGGTGGTGGGACTGTGATGCCCGACGACGTCCGCTCGCTCACCGTGCTGCTCGACGCCTGGATCGTCGGTGCCTTCTGGCTGCTGCTGATGGTGATCGCCGTCTTCCGAGTGGTCGCCATCCTCCGCCCCGAGGAGCCCACCCGTGGCCAATGAGATCTCGGCGATCAGCCGGCCGGTCGGGCGCGTGGCTGCCTTCCAGTGGATGACTCTCGTCACCGTGCTGCTCGCTCTGTGCTCGGTGACCTGGGTGGTGCACGACCAGACCGACGACCGGGTGCTGATGAGCTACTGGTATCTCGGTGCCACGGTGATCGCGTTGTCGATGCTGGCCTTCGTCAAGGGTCGTCGCTACCTGGACAACGAGGTGGCCGAGGGGCGAGTGCTGTGCATCGTGCCGGCCTACAACGAGTCTCCCGCTGGGCTGGCGCGCACAGTCGAGGCGCTCCTGAACCAGACCGTGGAGGTCGACATCGTCGTCATCGACGACGGGTCGGCAGTGCCCGTGACCCCGTCGGTGGTACATCCGCGCGTCACCTGGCTGCGCCAGGAGAACACCGGCAAGCGCGGAGCCCAGGTGTCCGTCCTGCGGCGCTTTGACCGCGACGACTACGCCTTCGTCCTGACGGTTGATTCCGACTCCCAGCCGTACCCCGATGCCTGTGAGCATCTGCTGCGCGCGATGTCGAACCCCGAGGTCCAGGCGGCCACCGGCTGGATCTTCGTGCGCAACCACGAGGACTCGTGGATCAGCCGAGCCACCGATATCGACATCGGCACCTCGTGCGTGATGATGCGCGCGTCTCGTTCGTTCCTGGGGGCCCTGGAGACGACTTCGGGAGCGTTGGCGCTGTACCGGAGCGAGCTCCTGTACGACCACCTCGAGGCGTACGCCGTCGAGTGCGGCACCGGCGACGACCGCTGGCTGGCTCTGCGCGCACTCCGGCGCGGGCAGGTGGTGGGTGTTGCCGAGGCCCTCGTCGAGACCGACATGCCCAGCACGATCAAGGGCACCTACCGACAGCGGCTGCGGTGGGCCCGGTCATGGTGGTGGATGCTGCCCTATGTCTTCAAGTACCTGTCGCTGAGGCAGCTCCTGAGTCCGGTCTACGGATGTCTGCAGCTGCTGATCACCCCGGTGTTGGTCGCCTACATCGTGGCGGCCACCGCGATGACGTCGCACCGCTACTCCGACCACCTCTTCGCCGGAGCGGTGTACATCGGGGCGTACGTCCTCGTCCGCTACGCGTTGTCCGCCCTGTACCTCGTGGGTCGTCCCGGCTTGAGTCGCAGGCAGAAGCTCGAGTCCTGGGTCGTCGGCACGGCAACGGCCGTCTTCCTCAACGTCGTCCTGCTGGTACCCACCCGCTACGTCGCCCTCTTCAAGCTCTTCGACAACCGGTGGCAGACGCGTGAGGTCCCACCGGAGCTAGCGGCTGCGTCGGTCTCCATGCCGACGTTGGAGCCGATCCGGCCGCTCACGACGATGGTCCCGGAGCAACGGTCGTCCACCGGACAGGCGCCCGAGCTGGTCGAGCTGGGGAGGACCCAATGAGGCCGCGCATCAGCGCTCTGCTCAGCGCGGCGGCAGTGTGCCTGGTCGCGATGTCCGGGCCAGCGGTGGCCGAGTCTCCTACCCAGTCCTCGTCGGACACGCCCGCCTCGCCACGGCTGACGGTGTCACTGACCTTCGATGACGGCTTCGCCTCGGCGTACGACGCAGCGGCGCTGATGCACGAGGCGGGGTTCGCCGGCACCTTCTACGTGAACACCGACCGGGTGGGCGACACCGACCGGCTGACCTGGCCCCAGGTGGAGCAGCTCGACGCGATGGGGCATGAGATCGGTGGTCACACGAGCATGCACGTGGCGCTGCCGGGTGTCCCGGTCGACGAGCAGCTGCGGCAGGTGTGCCGGGACCGCAACGTCCTGATCCGCCACGGGTTCGCGCCCCGCAGCTTCGCCTATCCGTTCGGTGCTCACGACGCAGCGAGCCGGAGGAGCGCCGAGAATTGCGGCTACGGCTCCGCGCGGGCGACCGGGGGGCTCAGCGACGGGGTACGCCTGGAGCACGCCGCCTTCTCGGTGGCTGAGCGAGACCCGTACGCGCTACCGGCGCTGCCCTCGATCGTCTCCGAGACGCCGGCCACGCTTGTCGAGCGGTGGCTCGACGACGCGCTCGCCAAGGGGGGCTGGACGATCCTGGTCATGCACGAGATGTGCGCAGACTGCGGCACCATGGCCGTGCGACCGGAGGTGCTCGCAGCCACCCTGCGATGGTTGCAGGAGCACTCGGACGCGGTCGCGGTGCGCACCGTCGGTGACGTGATCGGCGGTCCGGTGCGTCCGACCGCCCAAGCGCCCGAGGCGGACACCACCGTGGCAGAGCTACCCAATGCGGGGCTCGCGAAGAGCTTCACGTTCACGCCCGACATCGAGGGCAGCACGCAGCCCGGGGGCAACCCCGTGTGCTGGTCCGTGGACAGCTACGGATCGATTGCGATCGACAGCTCGCGGAAGTTCGACCGCTCGATCGACCGCTGGGTGCAGGAGGTCGCGGTCCGCGAACGAGGGACCGGTGATGCCAAGCTCATCGTCACCCCCGATTCGGGAGGCTGCGCACCGGCCGTCCGCTCGGGTCAGGCCTACGACATGTCCGTCCTGGTCAAGAGCGATGTGCCCACGCGGTTCGTCACCTTCCTCTACCGGGACGGTGAGTGGACGTTCTACCGGGCCTCACCCTGGACGGAACCGGCGGACGGCTGGCAGCGGACCTCGTGGACCACGCCCGACCTTCCCGACGGGGCGACCCGGATGAGCTTCGGGCTGGCCGTCACAGACGAGGGGCTTCTCTCCACGACTGGCTACGAGCTCGCGCCCGCACCGTTCCGGGTCGCGCTCTGGGTCGTGGCCCTGGGCGTGTCCGGACTGCTCTGTCTGGTGCTGGTGCTGGTGACCCCGTTCTTGCACCGACGCCGTGCTCATGAGGGCACCCGTCGACGCCTCGAGAGTGGTCGGGAGGTGCCAGCGTGACTCCTCAGGGCGCCAGAGCCACCGGAGCCACGTACTGGGCGAACGGGTCGCCGTTGGCCCTCTGGTAGGTCGCATCCCACACGCTGGCGCCTGCCAGCCCCGGGTACATCTCACGCATCGCGACGAGGGCGGTGCGCCAGACGTCTGCCGTCTCGGTGAGATCGTCTGTGCCGAACTTCATGCCGACGCCGATCTTCGCCGGGGACACCCCGTAGCCGTCGATCAGCTCCTTGGTCCGGTACTTGATCCCGGCCAGCCGGTTGGCGTCCGCGTACCCGTAGTACTGGGGTGCGATGTAGTCGAGCAGGCTGCCCGCCCGGCGGGCGAACACCTTGTAGGGGACCGAGGCCGGGGCGGGACTCGCGGTGACGGCGAACGAGGACCCGTAGCGCAGCTTCCAGGCGCGGGTGGCGGCCAGCAGATTGTCGACCGTGTAGATCTCCGGCTGCTCGAGGTCCCAGTCGACTCCCTGGAACCCGTACTCGTCGACGATGCCGTTGATGCTGGCCACCAGCGCCGTCACATCGCCCGTCGTCAGGAGCCGCAGACCCACCGGGTTGGCACCACCGATCGACAGGATCACGCGTCGTCCGGCCGCCTGCGCATCCTTGACCTGAGCCTTGAACTCCGCCTTCGACACGCCCGATCCGTCGTCGGGCACGAACACCGCACGTCCAGTGCCCGATCCGTCCCCGTAGGCGAACGAGGCGAAGACGACGTTGATGTTCGCCGGCAGAGCGTCGAGCGGCGTCGCCTTGCCCCAGTTGGTCCAGTAGGCCGCCGCGATCCTGGCGGGCAGGGCACGCGTGGCCGTCACGACCGGCGGTGCTGCAGGAGCGACCCCACCGCCACTGCCCTTGGGGCGAGCGGACGCGGCTGGGCCCGGGCGAGCCTGCGTCCTGAGGCCCAGGTCGCGGATGCTCACCCGTCTCAGCACGAGTCGGCGACGCCCACTCACCGAGGCACCGATGGTGAGGCGGCCACCGGTTCGAAGCACCGGGGTCGTCCACGCGACGGTCCGCCACGTGCGCGTGCGCGACAGTCGAGCGTCTCCGCCCACGCGCTGCCACCCGCCCTTCGTGCTGACGAGCGACCCGACCCGGGCTCGCACGGGCGAGCGGTACTGCGCAGTGAAGCGGTAGGCGTGGCCCACGCGGACGGCTTGGCGGCAGGCCGGCCGGGGCCGCACTGCCACCCGTAGCCGAGCAGCGGATCCGGCGAACTGCTGGCCGGTGCAGGTCGTCGTCGGGGTGGCGGAGACTCGCATCGACGACGACGACGCGGTCGATTCCGCCGACGCCCCCGGGCCAGGCAGGGTGAGCATCGTGGCGACCGCTAGCGAGCCGGCGCCGAGCCGGCGAAGCCTCACCCACTGGCCGAACATGAGCACGCTCCTGGGCAGCTGACGGATCCGAGCCGGGGCGGGCCGCCTGGCGACCCTCGAACGAGACTAGCAGTCATTATCGGTCAATTGGGATTTTTTGGACATAGTTCTCCGCCTCGCAGCTCGGCTGCTCCGGAGGCCAGCGCGCACGGCAGCGCCTGCAGGGGAGGTCTCGGCGCCCACCGCCACGACTTGTCGATACGATGACGGCTGCCGTCGCAACGAGAGGTTCACCCGCCCGATGACGCTCACTCACGCCGACTACCGGCTCAGCCAGCTCGACCAGCTCGAAGCTGAGTCGATCCACATCTTCCGCGAGGTCGCCGCCGAGTTCGAGAAGCCGGTGCTGATGTTCTCCGGCGGCAAGGACTCGATCGTGATGCTCCGGCTCGCGGAGAAGGCGTTCTACCCGGCCAAGATCCCGTTCCCGGTGCTCCAGGTCGACACCGGCTACGACTTCCCCGAGGTGCTGCGGACCCGCGACAACTGGGTCAACCGGCTCGGCGTACGCCTGATCGTGGCCAGCGTCGAGCAGGCCATCGCCGACGGCATCGTCGTCGACGACGGCAAGACCAGCCGCAACCGGCTCCAGATCGGCACCCTGCTGCACGCCATCGAGGAGAACGGCTTCACCGCCGCCTTCGGTGGCGGGCGCCGCGACGAGGAGAAGGCGCGCGCCAAGGAGCGGGTCTACTCCCACCGCGACGACTTCGGCCAGTGGGACCCCAAGATGCAGCGCCCCGAGCTGTGGAGCCTCTACAACGGCCGCATCCACGGCGGCGAGCACATGCGGATCTTCCCGCTCTCCAACTGGACCGAGCTGGACATCTGGCACTACCTCGCCCAGGAGCAGGTCGAGATCCCCGAGATCTACTACTCCCACCAGCGCAAGGTGTTCAAGCGCGACGGCATGTGGCTCTCCGAGAGCGAGTACAACCCGCTCAAGCCCAACGAGGAGGTCGTGGAGAAGACGGTGCGCTTCCGCACCGTCGGCGACCTCACCCTGACCGGCTGCGTGGAGTCCGAGGCCGACACGATCGAGAAGATCATCGCGGAGGTGGCCATCGCCACCGTCACCGAGCGGGGAGCCACCCGAGGTGACGACCGGTTCTCCGAGGCCGCCATGGAGGACCGCAAGAAGGAAGGCTACTTCTGATGAGTGCTTCGACCGAGCCCGCCCTGGAGGACCTGGGCGTCGGCCAGATGGACCTGCTGCGCTTCGCCACGGCCGGGTCCGTCGACGACGGCAAGTCCACCCTGATCGGGCGGCTGCTGCTGGACTCCAAGGCGATCTTCTCCGACCAGCTCGAGGCGGTGGAGGCGACCAGCCAGTCCAAGGGCTACGACTACACCGACCTCGCCCTGCTGACCGACGGGCTGCGCTCCGAGCGCGAGCAGGGG
Source organism: uncultured Actinomycetota bacterium (assembly GCA_963815595.1). Lineage (GTDB taxonomy): Bacteria > Actinomycetota > Actinomycetes > Propionibacteriales > Nocardioidaceae > Marmoricola. Next base: position 68,479 of record CAWFHA010000006.1, read on the forward strand.
ATCACCATCGACGTGGCCTACCGCTACTTCGCGACCCCCACCCGCAAGTTCATCATCGCCGACACCCCGGGCCACGTGCAGTACACCCGCAACATGGTCACCGGCGCCTCCACCGCCGACCTCGGTCTGGTGCTCGTGGACGCCCGCCAGGGCCTGACCGAGCAGTCGCGCCGGCACGCGGTGATCCTCTCGATGCTGCGCGTGCCCCACCTGGTGCTGGCGATCAACAAGATGGACCTCGTCGACTACGACCAGGCCACCTACGACCGGATCCACCAGGAGTTCACCTCCTTCGCCACCAAGCTCAACATCCCCGACCTCGAGGTGATCCCGATCTCGGCGCTCAAGGGCGACAACGTGGTGACCCGGTCCGAGCACATGCCGTGGTACCAGGGCTCCTCGCTGATGCACCACCTGGAGAACGTCCACGTCGCCTCCGACCGCGACCTGGTCGACACCCGGCTGCCGGTGCAGTACGTCGTGCGGCCCAAGTCCGACGAGTTCCACGACTACCGCGGCTACGCCGGCCAGGTGGCCGGCGGGGTGCTCAAGCCGGGCGACGAGGTCGTCGTGCTGCCGAGCGGGCTGACCAGCCGGATCGCCGGCATCGACCTGTTCGACCAGGAGATCGACGAGGCGTTCCCGCCGATGTCGGTGACCGTGCGTCTCGAGGACGACGTCGACGTCAGCCGCGGCGACATGATCGCCCGGGTCAAGAACGCCCCCAAGCCCAGCCAGGACATCGACGCGATGATCTGCTGGATGACCAACGAGCCGCTCAAGCCGCGGCAGAAGCTGGCCATCAAGCACACCACCCGCACCGGCCGGGCGCTGATCAAGGACGTGCAGTACCGCCTCGACGTCAACACGCTGCACCGCGACCAGGACACCAAGGAGCTCGGCCTCAACGAGATCGGCCGCGTCCAGCTGCGCACCACGGTGCCGCTGCTGTGCGACGCCTACTCCAAGAACCGCACCACGGGCTCGTTCATCCTGATCGACGAGGCCACCGGCGTCACCGTCGGTGCCGGCATGATCAACAGCGGCAGCTGAGTCACTCCGAGCACCGGTCGGGCACGCGTTGCTCGGCCGGTGCCGCCAGCATGCCCGGGGTCACCGTCAGCCGGGCCGGCCGGTCCTGGAAGCGGCCCGAGCGCACCCGCCAGCTGACCCGCACGGTCTCGCCGCGCCGCAGCTGCACCGCGACCGTGGCGACCGGCCGGTCGCGGTCGACCACCACGTCGGCGTCGGTGGGCAGACCGGCCACCCGCAGCCCGCTGAGCTCCCCGCCGCGCGGCCCGTAGATCCTGGTGAGGACGAGCTGCTCACCGCGGGGGATGCCGAAGCCGGCACCACCGGAGACGTACTCCGGCAGCTCGTTGACCGGGGGGCTGTCCTCGGTGTAGGTCAGGTCGGCGTGCCCCGCCAGCTGCTGCACCCCCGAGGCACACCCCTCGGCACGGAGCGAGGCTCTGGTGCGCAGGTAGTAGGACATCTTCGAGCCGGTGGCGTCGTTGAGGTACACACCGACCTCGGGCACGCGCGGATCGCTCCCGCGGATCTCGCCGGCCACCGGGCTGCCGGCCAGCACCCGCTGCACCAGGGGGTCGAAGTCGTGCACGTAGAGCCGGCCCTCGGCGACGCCCTGGTTGAGCGCCTCGAAGAGCGCGGGCACCGACCGGACGCCGGTGGTGACCTTCTTGAAGACCCGCCGGGCGACCTCGGTGAAGAACGCGTTCTGGGCCTCCGGGTCCTCCAGGCGGAAGTAGACCCGGTTGAGCAGCTCGCTGGTGGCGTTCTCCGGGGTCAGCGGGATGCCCCCGGGGGCGGTGACCAGCCCGGTGGACCGCAGCAGGTAGGACATGGACACGGCATCGACGCTGAGCACCCCGTCGAGGCGCTGGTTGAAGCGCTGGCGCCACATGGCCCGCACCAGCTCGGCGGTCCGCGGGAACTCCGGGGTGAAGTTGGTGTCGAGGAAGAACGTGCCCAGCTGCTGGTCGTAGATCGCCTCCTCGGCGGCGCTCAGCGGGAGCACCGGCTCGTCGAGCTCACCGAAGTCGGCGCCGGCGCCCTGACGGGTCAGCGAGATCCGGCCTGCGTCGGTCTCGACCAGCGCCCAGGCGCCGGGCAGGCCGCCCGTGGCCCGGACCTCGGCGTTGTTGCCGAAGAGCAGGAGGTACTTCTGCGGCTTGTCCTGGCCCAGCATCGTCGGCAGCACCCGGACGGCCCGGTCGGCCGCCGAGGCGGCCGCGTCGGCGGCCTGCACCCGGTCGTCGAGGGCGGTGAAGGCCGGTCGGGTCCAGCGGGTGAGGCCACCGGTGGGCACGGCCGCGAGCTGACCCGCTGACTCGTTGAGGTTGCGGCGCAGGCGCGAGACCAGGGGGGCGAACTCCTCGACCGCGGCCAGGTCGACGCGGCCGTTGCGTGGCACGAGGCGCTCGCGCAGCTCGCTGCCGGCGCCGTCGACGAGCTCGTGGAGCGGCCCGTGGGCCAGCTGGTCCCCCACGGCCGCCGAGGTGCGCACGGCGTGGACGTCGTCGCCCACCAGCGGCAGCCGGGCGGCGAGGGCCCACAGCGGCCCGTCGGTGCGTCCGTGGGCGCCGGACAGGTCCTCCTGCAGCTGGGCCAGGAACAGGCGCGCGTCGCCCACGTCGTCCTGCTGCAGCGCGAGCTGCACCCGGTCGGCGTGCACCCGGGCGTCCATCAGGTCACTGCGGGTGGTGACCACCGACCAGGCGGCGTACGCCAGCGTGCCGAGCACGACGACGGCTGCGACCAGCCACCACGTGCGCCGGGACGCGTGGGCGCGCGGCAGCCTCCCCCGTGAGCTCACCCCGAGATGTCGCTCTGCCGGCTACTTGACGTAGAAGTAGCGCGGTCCGCTGCTGGAGGACTTGTAGACCGAGCCCTTCTTGGGCACGAAGGTGATCGTGCTGGCGTACATGCCCCGCTTGGAGAACGAGCCCAGCGACTTGAGCCGGAAGCCCGGGCCGTAGTAGCCCTGGCTGAAGCTGCGCACCTTGTAGGCGCGGCCCTTGTACAGGTAGTAGACGGTCACGTAGACCTTGCCCACCGGCCGGGCATTGCCCTTGGCCTTGACCGCGTAGGCCATGTGGACCTTCTTGCCCTTCTTGGCGTAGGGCTGGACGAAGTACTTGGTCTCGGTCTTCACCGATCCCGAATATCCGTCACCGCCGCCGGAGCCACCGCCATATCCGTCGTCATTTCCCGGGTATTTGGTGGCGTGCGCCGCGGGCGCGACCAAGGCGGAAAGAGCCAGGGCCAGCGTCGCGACCAGCGAGGCGAAGATCTTCATGTCGTTCTCCGAGGGCTAGGGTGCGGGGCAGACTATTGCTCCGTACTGAGCCGGAGCGTACACGTCCCATGACACGGATATATGACGCGCGAAGAAGGCCCGTCTTGACAGGCGGACCGGTGGTCTAGGTTGGCACTAGCCTAAAGATGGAATCATTCGGAACAATCGGTCAGCCGACCTCGATATCGAAACGGACCCAGCAGTGGAGCTTCGGGATTACCTGCGCATCGCGCGACGACGCTGGTTGCTCATCCTCGGCTCGGTGGTCGTCGCCGTCGCCGTGGCGGCGGTGGTCACCTCGCAGACCACCAAGCAGTACGCCTCCACCGCCCGGGTGTTCATCTCCACCACCCCGAGCAGCACCAGCGACGCCTACCAGGGCGGCCTGTTCTCCCAGCAGCGGGTCAGCTCCTACGCCGACGTGCTCAGCGGGCTCGAGCTCTCCCAACGGGTGATCGACCAGCTCCAGCTCGACATCCCGGCCGGAGAGCTGGCGCAGAAGATCCAGGCCTCCGTGGTGCCGGACACCGTGGTCCTCAAGATCACCGTGACCGACCCCAGCCCGATCCAGGCCCAGCGGATCAACGACGGGGTCGTCGAGCAGCTCCAGGAGTTCGTCGCCGAGCTGGAGACCCCGCCCGGGCGGTCCACGCCGCTGCTCAAGGCCACCGTCGTGGACTCCCCCCGCCTGCCCATCTCCCCGGTCTCACCGCAGCCGACCCGCAACCTCGGCCTGGCGCTGGTCCTGGGGCTGCTGCTCGGCTTCGGCCTGGCGGTGCTGCGCGAGATCCTGGACACCTCGGTCAAGCGCACGGCCGACGTGCCGGCCCTCGGCGAGACCCCGGTGCTCTCCGCCCTCGCCTTCGACCCCGACGTCGAGGAGCGTCCGCTGATCAGCGAGCTGCCCTCGCACGCTCCGCGCGCCGAGGCCTTCCGGGTGCTGCGCACCAACCTCTCCTTCGTCGACGTCGACCAGGCCTCCAAGGCCTTCGTGGTGACCAGCTCGGTGCCGGGCGAGGGCAAGTCGACGACGGCGGTCAACGCCGCGATCGCGCTGGCCACCGCCGGCCAGCGGGTGCTCCTCATCGACGGCGACCTGCGCCGCCCTCAGGTGGCGGGCATGCTCTCGCTGGAGAACTCGGTGGGTCTGACCACCGCCCTCGTCGGCGCGAGCGGGCTCGAGGAGATCATCCAGAAGCACGCCCCGTCGGGACTCGACGTGGTCACTGCCGGAAGGCTGCCACCCAACCCCGCCGAGCTGCTTCAGTCCAACGCCATGCAGGAGCTGCTCGCGGAGGTTCGTCACCGCTACGACGTGACGATCATCGATGCCCCGCCGCTGCTGCCGGTCACCGACGCCGCGGTGATGGCCTCACAGACCGACGGGGCGATCCTCGTCGTCCACCACGGCAAGACCACCAAGGACCAGGTCACCGGCGCGGTGGAGCGGCTCGTCGCGGTGGGCTCGGCGCCGCTGGGCGTCATCTTCAACATGATCCCCGGCGGTCGGGCGGGTCGCTACGGCTACGGCTACGGGTACGGGTACGGCTACGCCCCCGACGCGAGCGCCGATGACGTGAGCGCGACCAACGGCCGACCTCGCCGTACGGTGCGCATCGGCTCGCGCCGCTGAGCGCTGCTCAGCGCAGGGCGTCGGTGCGACCGTAGTCGTCCTCGTAGCGGCAGATGTCGTCCTCGCCGGTGTAGTCGCCGAGCTGGACCTCGATGATCACCAGCTCCACGGTGCCCTGGTTGCCCAGGCGGTGGGTCGCGCCGAGACCGACGTCGATCGACTCGCCCGTGACGATCGTGCAGACCTGGCCGTCGATCTCGCAGGTCGCCTCACCCTGGATGACCACCCAGTGCTCGGAGCGGTGGGTGTGGCTCTGCAGGGAGAGCCGGGAGCCGGGGCTCACGTGGATGCGCTTGATCTTGTAGCCGTCGGCGACGTCGATCACGTGCCAGGAGCCCCACGGGCGGTCTTCGGAGTCGAGCATGAGGTGGTCCTTCGAGTCGGTGAGCTCAGCCCGGGGGCGCGCACTGCTGCATCACCGTTGCGCGGGCGAGGAATGCCCAAACCCTAAGGGTTTTCGGCCCGCTGCGTCCCGCAAAGCGCCAAGGAGTGGACCGCGACCTGACCGCGACCAGGACCGCTCACTCGGTGGTGAGCATGGTGGTGCCCAGGCCGAGCATCAACACGCCCCCGGTCGCTCCCAGGGCGTCGAGTCGCTGCGGCTTGCGGGCGAACCAGTCCCGCGCCCGGCCGGCCGCGAGCGCCCAGACGCTGTCCGAGCAGACCGCCAGGGCGGCGAAGACGACCCCGAGCAGGATCGTCTGCAGGGCCACCGGGCCCGCGTCGGCCCGCACGAACTGCGGCAGGAACGCGACGAAGAACACCAGCGTCTTGGGGTTGGTCAGTCCCACGACGAATCCGATCCGCCAGGCCCGGCCACGCTGCCCTGGGCCGGGCGACCCCGAGCGCAGCGCCACCCGGGCGTCACCGCGGTGCCGGATCGCCTGGACCCCGAGCCAGATCACGTACGCCGCCCCGAGCGTCTTGACCACGGTGTACGCCGTCGCCGACGTGGTGACCACCGCCGCCAGCCCGACCGCGACGAGCACGACTTGGGCCACCAGCCCGCTGGCGTTGCCGGCCACGGACAGCAGCGCGTCACGACGACCGACGCTCAGCGCGCGGCCGATCGTGAACAGCAGGCTGGGGCCGGGGACCTGGATGAAGAGCAGGGAGGCTGCGGCGAACGCGAGCCACTGGTTGGTGGTGGGCACGAGCCGATTGTCCACGGCCGGTATGCGTTCGCGCACCCGGGTTTCCCGGCGCTTCAGCGCACGTTCAGCGGCACAGGCCCACGCTGCGAGGAACCCAACAACCCGAGGAGCCGATCATGAGGAAACCCGCCCTGCTGCTGGCCGGCGCCGCGACCGCCGCCGTCGCCGTCGCCGCGCCCCTGACCACCGCCGCGACCTCCGCGGCCCCCGCCCCGGCGACCGCGTCGACCACCAGGACCACCGGTCCGGACCCGGCCGACTTCGCCCGCCCGAGGGCCAACCCCTACTTCCCGCTGCGCCCGGGCACGGTCACCATCCTGCGCGGCCGCGACGAGGGCACGCGCCTGCGCGAGCGGGTCGTCATCACCCACCGCACCCGGGTCATCCAGGGCATCCGGACCCGGGTGGTCAGCGACGTCGTCCGCCGGGCGGACGGCAGCCTCGCCGAGAAGACGACCGACTGGTACGCCGCGGACAACCGCGGCAACGTCTGGTACTTCGGCGAGGACACCGCGACCTACGACCAACGAGGCCGCCTCGAGAGCCGGGACGGCACCTGGCTGGCCGGCCGCGACGGCGCCCGCGCCGGCGTGATCATGCCGGCGAACCCGCACCCCACCCAGGCCTACCGCCAGGAGTTCTACCCCGGCCACGCCGAGGACCAGGCCTGGATCGTCGCCAACTCCGTCCGCGTGCGCACGCCCCTGCGCACCTTCACCCGCGCCGTCCGCACCTTCGAGTGGACCCGCCTCGAGCCCGACGTGGTCTCGGCCAAGTTCTACGCCCGCGGCGTCGGCATCGTGAAGGAGCTCGACGTCGCCGGCGGCAACGAGATGTTCCACGTCGTCTCCGTCCGCCACGGCGGTTGAGAACGCAGTCCTTGGTGGTCGAGCAGGGAGCGAAGCGACCGATCAGTCGAGACCACCGCAACCCATGGTGGTCGAGCAGCGAGCGAAGCGAGCGGTCAGTCGAGACCACCGAAACCTGGTGGTCGAGCAGCGAGCGAAGCGAGCGATCAGTCGAGACCACCGCAACCCATGGTGGTCGAGCAGCGAGCGAAGCGAGCGATCAGTCGAGACCACGCCGTACGCCGAACGCGACCGTACGCCGCCACGGTGGTTGAGCCTGTCGAAACCACGCACTCGGTGGTCGAGCAGCGAGCGAAGCGAGCGATCAGTCGAGACCACTCCGTACGCCGAAGGCCGACCGTACGCCGCCACGCTGGTTGAGCCTGTCGAAACCACTCCCCGCTAGCGCAGCGGCCGCACGTGCAGCCCGACCTCCGGGTCGACCACGACCTCCTGGCCGGCGGGCATCCCGTCGGCCTCGAGGACGGCGTCGAGGGGGACGTTGCGCTTGATCAGCGCGAGAGCAATCGGCCCCGCCTCGTGGTGGCGGGCCGAGCTGCCCACGAAGCCGACCTGCCGATCGCCCATCATCACCGGCGCACCCTGCTGCGGCAGCCGGTTGTCCGAGCCGTCGAGGTGCAGCAGGGTCAGCCGGCGAGGCGGGCGACCCAGGGTGTGCACGCGCGCGACGGTCTCCTGCCCGCGGTAGCAACCCTTGTCGAGGTGCACCGCCGAGGGGATCCAGCCGACCTCGTTGGGGATCGTGCGGTGGTCGGTGTCCTGGCCGAAGCGCGGCTCCCCGCGGGCGATCCGCAGCGCCTCGAAGGCCCACATCCCGCACGCCGGACCCGCAGCCTCGGCGTACTTCTCCAGCTCGCTGCGGGGGAAGACGTCGTACTTCCCGTCCCCGAGGGTCGAGCCGTCCCCGCTGGTCGAGCCGTCCCCGGCCCCACCAGGCGCCGAAACCGGCCGCCACGCCACGGCGAGCTCCTCGGTGAGGTCGGCCACCTCGACCCGCATCATGAACCGCATCCGGTCGAGCCACGCCGCCAGCGGCGCGGCCTCGCCCGGCTCGACGTGGGCGGTGAACGCCTCGCCGTCGTCGACGCCGTACATCGCGTGCTCGACGTGCCCGTTGGGCGAGAGCACCAGGGCCGCGGTGGGTACGCCGGGCGGCAGCGACTCGAGGTGCTGGGTGGTCAGCGAGTGCAGCCACGCCAGCCGGTCGGGTCCGCTGACCCGGATCACCCCGCGGTGCGAGAGGTCGACGAACCCGTCGCCGGCGGCCAGGGTCCGCTGCTCGCCGTTGAACGAGCCGTAGTGGGCCGCGACGGGGGCGTCGATGCCGTCGCCACCCACGGCGCCGGGCAGGCGCAGCAGCGGACTCGGGGTCGGGCTCACGTCGATCTCCATGGGGCCATTGTCGCGCACCGTCCCCAAGGGCCCCCGGGCCGGTTCAGGCGCGCCGCCACCGCCGGACGCAGGCCGAGAACCCCAGCACCCACAGGGTGAAGACGGGCAGGTCGCCCAGGTGCACGCCGTGGGCGTGGGTCAGCTCGAAGAGCTCCGGTCCCGACCAGGGCCCGCGGGAGCCGATCAGCGCCACCATCACCACGGTGAGCAGCGTCGCCGCCAGCGCCAGATAACCGCGCTCAGTCACCAGCCACCTGCCCCGCGGGCTGGGTCTCCGGCACGACCTCGCGGATCGCGGCGGCCAGCCGCCGGGCCAGGTAGGCGTGCCCGGCGTCGTTCGGGACCAACGTCTCCTGGTCGAGGAACCGTCCGGAGTTCCGGCCGTTGATCCACCCGCCGCCGAGCGGGTCGATCCACACGGCGTCCGTGGCGGCGGCAGCATCCCGCACCCGGTCCCGGATGGCCTGGATCCCGGGCAGTGCGTGCTCCGGGGTGTCCGGCCACCACGGTCCGACGACCACGAGAGTGGCTTCGGGCGCGTCCGCCTCGATCCGCTGGAACAGGCTGAGCGCGCGCCGTCCGGTCTGGGCGAGGCCACCCTCCTTGCGCTTGAAGAGGGCCCCGTAGTCGGCGAGACCGCCGGCGACGACGACGTAGTCCGTGCCCTGCGCGAGCGCCTCGTCGACCCGGCTGGCGAACGGCCCCGAGGAGTCACGACCTCCGGCGATGTAGCCCATGCCCGGCCGGGAGAGGTTGCGCGACCGCCAGCCCAGCTCCTCGGACACCAGGTTGGCCATCCCCACCGCCGGCGACGACGCGCCCGCGCCGTCGAGCCAGGAGTCCCCGATCAGGACGGCCCGCGGGGGCTCGGGCGCAGGTGCCGGCGCAGGTCGCGCCGCGCTCTCGTCACGATCCGGTGACGCCGCCGCGTCGGTGGCCGTGGCGACCTCAGGCGCGTCGGCTCCCCCGCGCGTGACCAGGCGGACGGCGTACGCCGCGGTCACCACCGCGACCAGCAGCACCGCGCCCACCTGCAGGCGCCTGGGTACGCGCCTGCGTACGTGTGTTCCCCCCACGATTTCGATCCTAGGGCGGACGCCCTCGACCACCGAGGTCGAGCGAGGACGGCGGTCTAGAACCCCCAGGAGCCGCCTCAGCCGGTGGACGCCTCGGTGGGGAGGTACTCCTCGACCAGGGCCCGGGTCTCCGGCTCCCAGCCGATCCCCTGCAGCGCGTCGTCGAGCTCCGCCAGCGTGCGTCGTACGCCGGCCACGCCGTCGGTCGCGTACCGGGCGCGCAGCAGGTCGCGCCACAGCAGCTGCTGGGCCGGGTCGAGCCGCAGCCCGGCCTCGGCCGCCGCGGCCGCACCACCGGGGTCGTCGTCCCCGTCGCAGAGGTCGACCAGCCGGTGCGCGGAGGCGACCACCACCCGGCGGATCACCCGCTCGAGGTCGTCGTGGGCGACCCACGCGTAGCGCCCCTCGGGGATCCCGGCGAACGACTCGCCCCGGACCAGCTGCAGGCCGCGACGAAGCAGCTCGGTCTCCTCGCGCCGCGACGCGGCGGTGCGCGCCCGCAGGAACAGCGAGCGGGCGGCGTCCCAGTCGCACACCACGGCCTCGCTCAGCGTCAGCCGCCCGTCGGCGTCCTCGCGGAGGTAGGAGTGTCCGTGGACGTCGTCGCCCAGCCAGGCGCGGGCCCGTTCGACCACCGCAGCGCTGACGTCGCCGGTGACCCCGCGCGGCCAGAGCACGCCGGCGAGCACGTGCGGGTGCACCCCCTCGGGGTGCAGCGCGAGGTAGGTGACCAGCTCGGCCAGCTGGCCGGTGCGCAGCTCGGCGTCGGGGACCCCGGTGACCGCGACCGGGCCGAGCACGCCGACCCTGCGGGGCGCGGTGCTCCAGGCTGCGTCGTCGACCGGGCGAGCAGGCGCCGGGATGTCCACCTGGCCGCCGTCGTCGGGCCGGTCGGGCTGCCGCGCCGCGGCGAACAGGTCGGCGATGCCCTCGACCTGGTCGTGCCCGATCCGGTTGGCGGTGACGGTCAGGCCGAGCTCGTCGAGCCGCAGGTGGCCGCTGCTGTCGACGTGCAGCGTCCAGCGGGCGGCGCGGTGGCCTCCGGCGAGTACGACGGCCAGCGGCTGCCGCTCGGGGCCGGTGAGTCCGACCAGCCGGTCCTCGAGCTCGGGCGTGGTGGCCTCGCCGACGACGACCAGCCGCGACGGCTCCGATCCGCGCCGCTCGAGGCGGCCGGTGAGCACGTCGGCAGGCACCGTCTCCAGGGCCCGCTCGAGCTCGTCGAGATCGGTGGCGAGGTCCTCGGTGATCCGGATCCGCTCGTCGCCCACGCCGGCGAGCCCGCCGGGCAGCCCGGAGGCCAGCACCCGCAGGTCGGTCGACCACGAGGCGGTGCCGCCCTGGAGCGCGATCGCGGCCGCGACCTCGCTGGCCACGTGTGGGTCGCCCTCGATCGCGACCACGCCGCCGGCGGCCTCGAGGTCGACCAGCACGTCGCAGCCCTGCCCGTCCACGCCGAGGCTGACCAGCGCCGGGTAGGGCAGCGGCTCCTCGGCGGGGCGTCCGGTCTCCTCGAACATCTCGCGCACCCAGCGCGCGCCATCGTCCTCGGCGCGCCACTCCCCGACTGCGCCGGGGGCGGCCGGCGCCAGGTGGAGGGTCAGGCTCGCGTCGTCGAGGCGCACGGCGTACACCGGCGGCAGCGGCTGGCCTGCCTCGCGGCAGGCCTCCACCAGGTCGCGCAGCGCCCGGTCGAGGAACGCCGCGCGCGACGGGGTGGCCGCCCCGCGGAGCTGGACCTCGACCGACTCGGCACCCGATCGGGCCCCGATCCGCCGGCGGCGCTCGAAGGCCAGCGCGGCGAGCGCGGCGGCCGCGAGCAGGCCGGTGCCCAGCAGCCCGCCGGGGGACTCCTGCACCCCCTGCTCGGAGGCCGCGGCGGCTGCGGTGTCCGCGCCGGCGTCGGTGCCGGCCGAGTCGCCGAACCGGGCCGTCGGGGGCTGCAGCGGCAGGTCCTCGGGCACCGGGGAGGCCTCCATCCGCGGCACGCCGACGGCGTCCTCGGGCATCACCAGGTTCCACCCCGGCTGGATCAGCCGGGCCAGCTCGAGCCGGCGGCCGTCGACCTGCTCGAGACCCTTGTTCAGCTCGTAGACCTCGCGGTAGCGACGACCGTCGCCGAGGTGCCGCTCCGCGATGTCCCAGAGGTTGTCGTGGTAGCCGTCCTTGGGCGCCGCCACCGTGTAGACCTTGTGCCCGACGAGGTGCTCCTGCGCGGTGATCTCGTGCGCGGCACGTCGTTCGGCGCGGGTGGGCTCGGCCGCCGGGGCGGTCTGCTCCTGCTGGGGTACGGCGGTCGCCGCCGTCGCGCTCACCGCACCGGAGGAGCCGGTGTCCTGGGTCGCGACCGCCGCCGACGCGGCCGGGCCGGAAAGGACCTCGGCCAGCAGCAGCGCGCCGACCAGCACCCGGGCGAGCTTCTGCACCGGACCGGCGAGCGGCACCGGCTGCGCCAGCCCACCGCGGCGGGCCGCGCGCACCTCGACGGCCACGGAGACCACGAAGAACAGCCACGCCACCCAGACCACGAACAGCAGCACGTTGATCAGCGTGGTGAAGGTGAGCTGCCCGGTCAGCGTCTCCTTGGTCGGCAGCGAGGTGGGGAACGGGTCGGTGCCCGCCAGCAGCCAGAGCACCACCGGGACGCCGAGCACGAGCGCGGCCAGGGCCGCGGCGGCGAGGAGTCGGCTGCCACCCGTGGGCGCGGGCTCGTGGTCGGGGCCGCGGAACCGGCCGGGGTCGGGGATCGTCTGGTTGCTCATGGGTTCTCCCGTGGCGCTAGGGCGCCGGGTTGGGGGCGTTGAGCCCGATGTCGGGGACGGCCACGGCGGAGGCCCGCACGGGGAAGCGGACGTTGAACAGGTCGAGGATGTAGGTCTTGCTGGTGTCGTTGACCGCGACGGTGACCTCGCCGTCGGCGATGTCGGCGGTCCAGTTGCCGCCGCCGTAGCCGAGGTCGCCGAGGTAGCCCGCGATCCGCTGCCGCGCGAGCTGGCGGTCGATGACCAGCGTCTCGGAGCGCCGGAACTCGAGCACGTCGATGCTGTCCGCGCCGATCCGGGCCGCCTGCTCCGCGTCGTCGGCGATCCGCATCCGCTTGTTGATCGCCAACCCCCCGTCGATCACCAACCCGGCACACAGGAACAGCACGATCGCGAACCCGATCACGAACACCGTCGCCGACCCCCGCTCATCCCGCGCCGGTCGCCGCTGGTCGAGCAGCGAGCTGGTTTGGTGGTCGAGCAGGGAGCGAAGCGAGCGATCAGTCGAGACCACCCCGGTACGCCGAAAGCGGACCGTACGCCGCACCGCTGGTTGAGCCTGTCGAAACCACAACCCTCGCTGGTCGAGCAGGGAGCGAAGCGACCGATCAGTCGAGACCACGCCCGTACGCCGGTCGCGGACCGTACGCCGCCACCGTGGTTGAGCCTGTCGAAACCACAAGCGCCGATGGTCGAGCACCGAGCCATCTTGGTGGTCGAGCAGCGAGCGAAGCGAGCGGTCAGTCGAGACCACGCCCGTACGCCGAAAGCGGACCGTACGCCGCCGCGCTGGCCGAGCCACCGCTGGTTGAGCCTGTCGAAACCACCTCATCGCGTGCTCCGGTAGGTGTCGATCGGGGCGTGCCCCTCGGCCTCGACGGCCAGCGACCCGGGGATCCCGAGCAGACCGAGGTCGCGGAAGTGGACGGTGCAGTCGAGGCGGACGATCGCCGTACCGCCGGACTCGAAGTCCCCGGACAGGGCGGCGGGGCGGCAGTCGCGGGTCGAGCGCAGGCCTTGGGCGATGGCCGTGCGTACGGCGTCCTCGGCCGCGCCGCGGGTGCGCGCCTGGGAGGCGGCCCGGGCGGCGTCGCGCGCGGTGGAGTCGGCGTCGGCGCGCGCGTTGACGTAGCGGCCGCCGGCGACGACGAACAGGGTGAACATGAACAGCACCGGGATCAGGATGACGATCTCGATGGCCATCGAGCCGCGCTCGTCGCGGGGGCGAGTGGTTTCGACAGGCTCAACCAGCGGTGGCTCGGGCGCCCGTTCGGCGTACGGGGGTCTCGACTGATCGCTCACTTCGTTCGCTGCTCGACCCACAAGAAGGCGCGCTGCTCGACCCACAACCAGCGGCCCGGCGTACGAGGGTCTCGACTGATCGCTCACTTCGTTCGCTGCTCGACCCCCAACCAGCGGCTCGGCGTACGAGGGTCTCGACTGATCGCTCGCTCCGCTCGCTGCTCGACCCACAAACACCGCGGGTCTCGACTGACCGCTCACTTCGTTCGCTGCTCGACCCCCAAGAAGGCGCGCTGCTCGACCCCCAAGAAGGCTCGCTGCTCGACCCACAGGGGTTTCGACAAGCTCAACCATCGGGCTCATGGGGCGGTGTCCGGGATGTAGCGCTCGATCGGGCCCTGGACGGTCTCGGTGACGCGGGGGATCGGCAGGAAGGGCAGGATCTGGCTGGCCTCGCCGCTCACGGTGACCCGGGCCTGCTCGGCGCCGACCAGCGCCTCGATCCGGGCGTCGTCGAGGACGCCCTCGCCGATCTGGCGCACGATCCGCTCCGCGACCGCCTTCGCCTGGGCGGCGTTGCCGGTCACCCGGGCGGTGCGGGCCGCCTCGCGGGCAGCACCGGACGCCACCTGGCCCCCGAGGTAGACCAGCGAGAACTGGACGGCGAACAGGATCGTGATCATCAAGATGGGCATGTAGAGCACCAGCTCGACGGCGGACGCACCGCTCTCCCCCCGCACGCGCGAGCGCGCGCGAAGGGTCACTGGCTGCCGACGTCGCTGCTCACGTCGTTGGCCTTGCCCACCAGCGCGTTGCGCAGGATGCCGGCCACGGCGATGCAGATCCCCACGACGATCGCGGCGATGATGACCCACTCGACGGCGGAGGCACCATCCTCACGACGGGCGCGGGCCAGCCGACCTTCGAGCACGAGCACACAGAAGCCCAGCGGGCTCAGCGGATTCACGAAGTTCGTCATGGGCGAACTACCTCCAATAGATGTACGACGGGTCTCATACCCATCTGCGGAACCGGACACACCGGATCAGAACCCGAGAATCTCGGAGATGGGCGGGTAGATCAGGAACAGCAGGAAGCCCACGCACAGCAACAGCTGCGCGATCAGCATGGACTGCGACCGGGCCGCCGCGCGACCCTCGGCGTCCGCGAGCTCGCGCTGGCGCATCGACGCGGCCCGCGCGGAGAGCGACTCGCGCACCTTCGCGCCGTCCTCGGCGACCAGGGCCAGCGCCGCCGCGAGGTCGAGGAGCTCCTCCACGGCCATCTCCCGGCCCAGCTCGCCCAGCGCCGCCCACGGGGTGACGCCCTGGAGGCGTGCGTTCTGCAGGGTCTCGCGGATCCGCACCATCCCCCAGCCGTGGCTCAGGCTGACCGCGGACTGCAGCGCCTCGGGGACGCCGCGGCCGCCGGCGAGGTTCATCGAGACCAGGTCGAGGAACGAGCTGACCACGTGGCGGAAGTCGCGGCGCCGCTCCTTGGCGGTGCCCTGGAGCTGCAGCGTGGGCAGCGCCGCGCCGACGACGGCGCCGACCAGCGCCATCCACAGCGGCGAGGAGACGCTGGCGTCGAAGAAGTAGATCGCCGGGGCGAACATCACCGAGGGCGCGAACAGCCCGGCGACGCCGGCCAGCACGCTCATCCCGAGGTGGCCCTCGACGGTGCCGCCGGTGACGGCGAGGTCGGCGCGCAACCCGGCCGGCAGGTTCCACCCGCGGGCCTCGAACAGGCTGCGCACCTGGGCGCCGAGCTTGCGGACCCGCAGCGACTCCTTGTCCTCGCGCCGGTCGCGGCCCAGGGTGAGGGTGCGCTGGGTGCGCGCCCGCGCGGCGTCGAGGCGGGCCAGCTCGGCGGCCCCGGTCGCGCGGCCGGTGTCGTACTGCAGCGTCAGCAGGAGTACGCCGAGCCCGACGCACGCCCCGACCAGCATCACCATCGTCATTGCCGACTCCGATCCGAGCCGCCAGCGGCGAACAGGAACCGCTCGGGCACCTCGAAGGCGGCCAGCCGGCGCATCCAGGCGAACCCGGCCGCGAAGCAGCCCAGGATCAGCAGCAGCACCACCTGGCCGACGGCGCCGGAGTAGGGCTCGACGTAGTCGCGGTTGAACAGCGTCAGCCCGAGCACGAACGTGACCGTGATCCCCATGACGATCTGCACGCTGCGCCGGGTGCTGGCGCGACCGGCGTTGACCCGGCGCCGCATCTCCAGCTCGTCGCGCGCGGAGGCGGCCAGCGAGGTGAGCACCCCGCGCAGGCCGGGCCCGCGGAGCTGGGAGTTGAGCATCAGCGCCGCCACGATCAGGTCGGCGCTGGAGTCGTCGAGGTCGTCGGCGAACCGCTGCAGCGCCACCGGCAGCGGCGTACGCACCCGCAGCCGGTCGGACAGCGCGACCAGCTCCTCGCGGATCGCCGGGGCCGCGGCGGCCGCCGTGGCGGGGATGGCCTGCTCGAGCCCGACCGCGCCGGCGATGGTGTCGCGCAGCGACTCGGTCCACGCGGCCAGGCCCTCGAGCCGGGCGATGGCCACCCGCTCGGAGCGGGCACCGCCGAAGAGAGCGGGAGCGAAGAAGACGAGCAGGCCGGCGGCGCCGGCCAGGACCACCCAGCGGGTGAACAGCAGCACCACCAGGGCGGCACCCACGGCCAGCGGGAGCCGGGCCCCGATGCGGGCCAGGGCGGGCAGCAGCGAGGCGGGCTCGACGGGGCGTTGCCCCTCCTCGACCGGGCGCAGGGAGTAGATGAGCAGCGCGATGCCGCCGCCCACGAGGGCGCCGGTGAGCACGATCAGCAGCTGGGTGCCGGTCACGGGGCACCCACCCCGAGGTGGCCGGGCTGGTAGCCGGCGTCGAGCAGCTCGTCGAGGCACTGGACCGGGGCCGCGGGCACCGCGACGCCGTCCGGGCCCTCGGCGAAGATCTCGCTGGAGAGCACCCGGCCGTCGACCCCGTTGACCTCGCGGACCGAGGTCACCAGGCGGCGCAGCCCGCCGCCGCTGGCGAACTCGTTGCGGCGCTCGACGAAGATCACGAAGTCGATGGCGCCCGCGATCAGCATCATCGTCGCGTCCGACGGCAGCCGCTCCGCGGACTGGATGGCGTAGGTGCAGATCCGGTTGAACACCTCCAGCGAGGAGTTCGCGTGGATCGTCGACAGCGAGCCGTCGTTGCCCTGGCTCATCGCGTTGAGCATGGTCACGATCTCGTCGCCGAGGACCTCGCCGACGATCACCCGGCTGGGGTTCATCCGCAATGAACGACGGACCAGCTCGCTCATCGCGATGGCGCCCTGGCCCTCGGAGTTGGGCAGCCGCTCCTCGAAGGCGACCACGTTGGGGTGCAGGTCGGCGAACTCGCCGAGGCCGAGCTCGAGGGCCCGCTCGACGGTGATCAGCCGCTCCGCCGGGGGGATCTCGTTGGCCAGGGCGCGCAGCAGCGTGGTCTTCCCGGCGTTGGTGGCGCCCGCGATCATGATGTTCTTCCGGGCGGCCACGGCCGCGGAGAGGAAGCCGGCCAGGTCGGGGCTCATCGAGCCGTTGGCCACCAGCATGTCGAGGCTGGCCCGCTGGATCCGGGCCCGGCGGATGGAGAGCGAGGGCCGCTGGCACACGCCCATCACCGCCGAGAGCCGGCTGCCGTCGGGCAGCCGCAGGTCGAGCTGGGGGTTGGCGGTGTCGAAGGGACGGCTGGTGATCGAGGAGTACGCCCCGAGCACCTGGACCAGCTCGACGAGCTCCTCGTCGCTCTCCGCGACGGGCGGGAACCGCTTCTCCTCGCCGTTGGCGTAGCCGACGAAGACCTGGTCGCAGCCGTTGATGTCGATGTTCTCGACCTCGGGGTCGTCGAGCAGCGGCTGGAGCCGGCCCACGCCGTACAGCGCGGCGTGGATGCCCTCGGCGAGCTCGGACTCCTCGGTCGTCGACGGCGGGGTGCGCCCGGCCGCGATCTCCTTCGCGGCGTGCCGCTCGAGGACGCGGGCGATGACCGCCCGGGCGAACTGGCGCTCGTCCTCGGAGGTCATCGTGGGCAGGCCGTTGGCGGCGTCCTCGCGGCGCTGCGCGGAGAGCGCCTCGGCCACCTGCTGGCGCAGGTCACGGAGCAGCTGCTGGTCCATCGGCTACCTCACGTCCTGACGGATCCGGCCGGTGTTGGTGGCGAGCTCGTGGACCCGCCCGGCGAGGTCGGACAGCGAGCGCACCAGCACCGAGCGGCGTACGTTGCGGCTCGACTCGGTGCGCAGCGCGTCGGCGGCGCGCGGGTCGGTGGCCACCAGGCCCAGGGCCCGCACCGGGAGGCCGGAGGAGGCCATCAGCTGCTCGGCGTCGGCCAGGCCGCGGTGCTCGTTGGGTGGGGCGACCAGGGCGATGCCGGTGGGCGTGGCGTCGATGGCGCCGAGGCGGAGCGCGCTCTGCAGCGAGCGCAGCCGCTCGCGCAGGTGGGCGATGTCCTCGAGCTCGCCACGGCCGAGCAGCACCACGGCGTCGGCCTGCTCGATGACCGCCATCGCCGGCGACCCGGGGGTGAGCCGGCCGCAGTCGGCGAGCACGTCGTACTCCGAGGAGCGGCGCAGCGTCAGTGCGATGTGCTGCCACGCCGGGCCGAGGCCGAGCACCTGCCCGGGCGTGGTGACCCCGACCAGGGTGCGCATCCCGCCGGCCGTGGTCTGGAGGTGGTCGTCGAGGTCGGCGGTCTGCCCGGAGCGTACGGCGGCGCCCAGGGAGAGCAGCCCGGTCGACGGGTCGAGCGGGTCGCCGCTCTCGTCGCGGTAGCGCAGTCCGGTGTCGCCACCGGCCGGGTCGAGGTCGGCCACGACCGCGCGCCGCGGCCAGAGCCGGCTGAGCCCGGCGACGGTCACGCTGACCCCCGGCGAGCCCTTCGCGGAGGCAAAGGCGATCAGCGCCATCAGTTCCTGCCCGTGGCGGCGGAGAGGTCGGTGATCTCGGCCTCGTCGATCGACACGCCGCGCCCGACCAGGGCGATGCCGAGCTCGTCGGTGCCGGTGGCGCCCACGACCTCGTCGGCCACGCTCTGCGGGACGACGACCGTGGCCACCGAGGAGCGGGCGTCGCTGCCGAAGCCGCTGGACTTGCCCTCGCTCACCGAGAGCACCAGGCCGGTGCACAGCGCCGCCGAGGGGCTCTGGGCGTCGCCGATGCGGACCAGGCGCACGGCGTCGCCGCTGCGCAGGCCGGGTGGGTACTTCCCCGAGGTCAGCGGTACGCCGACCTGCGCCTGGTCGACCTGCAGCGGCGGGTCCTTGCGCAGCAGGTCGGCCTGGAGCAGCTGGCCCGGGTAGATGGTCTGCCGGGCGTAGAGCGTGCCGACGACCTGGTCGGCCTGGTCGCGGGGGATGGTGCCGATCCCCTCGCCGGAGACGTTGCGCGACTCGAGCATGTCGGCGGTGATCAGCTCACCGGCCGGGATCTGCTGGGCGACCACGAGCACCGGCTCGCGGGAGTCCATCCGCACGGCGAGCAGCCCGGCCAGCGCGGCGCCGCCGACGATCAGCAGCACGGCCAGCGCGGTCAGCGCCGGGCGTCGCCGCCGGGGCGGGGCCGGGACGGCGGAGCGTGCGGCGCCGGGGCGGGACGCCTGCGTGGACCCCTTGCGAGCCCGGGCGGAGTCGCCCGAGGTGCCGCGCGCCTGGTCGGTGAGGTGGGCCATCAGTGGTGCTCCCGCGGAGTCGAAGGGCAGACGAACGGGAGGCAGATCTCCCGTCCCGCCCCCGGAGCGTACTTTCCCCGTGACGAAGCGGACCAAACAGACCTCTCCGAGTCCGTCAGTCGGACGTACGCCGCCTGCCGATGGCCTTAGCCTCGTCCCCATGCGGCTGCTCGTGACGATCGAGACGGCCCCGGGGCGGACAGCGGCAGCACGACCGGACTCGGGGCACGACGTCGTGCTCGACTACGCCCCCGAGACCCGCGTCGGCGACCTCACCGCCGCGCTGGCTACCGCACTCATGGGCGCCGGCGAGATGCCGGCCAACGTGGTCGCGCTCCCGGGCGCCGGTGCCGTGCCCGCGCTGACCGGGCCGGCCGACCTCTACCTCGGCGACCAGACGCTCGACCCCGACCAGACGATCGACGCCAGCCCGATCGTCCACGGGGTGCGGCTCGGGCTGGGGCAGCCCTCCACCCAGCCTGGCCCGGAGCCTCGCGGCCTGGTCGAGGTGCGGGTCTCCTCCGGCCCCGGCGCCGGGCGGGTGCACCGGCTCGGGATCGGTCGGGCGACCCTCGGCCCCGGCCGGCACTGCGCGATCCGGCTGCCCGAGCTGGCCGAGGACCCCGACCTGGCCGGGGTCGAGGAGGTGCTGACCCTCGAGGTGGGCACCGACGGCAGCGTGAGCGTGGTCCCCGACGACACCGTGGTCGGCCGGGTGGTCGACCCGCCGCTGCGTCGCGAGCCGGTGACCGCCCCGATCGTGCTCGAGGCCAGCACCCTGGGCGAGGAGCGGCCCCGGCGCGGGCTCCGCCGGCGGCGGACGGCCCGCGAGCTGCGGCTCGGCGACCGGGTCGACCCGGCGAGCGGCGTACCGCTGGTGCACCTGGACCGCCGCCCGCTGACCGGGCCGACGGCGTGGACGCCCGACCAGAGCCTGGGCGTCGGGCCGGTGCTGCTGGACCGGGTCGAGGTCAGCGATCCGGACGCTTCGCTGAGCCCGAGCGTGGCCGGGCCGACGCTGGACTACAACCGGCCGCCTCGGCTGCACCCGGCGGCGCAGCCGAACGAGTTCAGCCTTCCCCAGGAGCCGCGTCGTCCCGACAAGATGCCGTTCCCGCTGGCGATGCTGCTGATGCCGGTGCTGATGAGCGGGGTGGCCTACTGGTTCACCCGCTCGCCGTACACGCTGATCATGGCCGCCGGCATGCCACTGATGATGCTGGCCAACACCTCGGGGTCACGGCGCCAGCAGAAGAAGCGCTACGTCGAGCAGGTCGACGACTACCACCGCCGACGGGTCGGCATCGAGACCGCGGCGGTGTCCTCGCTGGTCGGCGAGCGCGGCCTGCGACGCCGCAACTACCCCGACCCGGCGACGGTGCTGCTGTTCGCGACCGGGCCCCGCGCGCGGCTGTGGGAGCGACGGCCCTGGGACCGCGACTTCCTGCACCTGCGGCTGGGCACCACCGACCTGCCCTCCGAGGTCACGATCAAGGACCCCGCCCGCGACGCGCACGAGGGGCCGCTGCTGTGGACCGCACCGGACGTGCCGGTCACCGTCCCGCTGCGCGAGGTCGGGGTCGTCGGCGTGGCCGGCACCCCGGAGGCGTGCCGGTCGGTGGCGATGTGGGCGGTGGCGCAGGTGGCCGCCCTGCACGGCCCCGCCGACACCGCCGTCGCCGTCCTGCTCGGCAGCTCCCCCAGCCGCGACTGGGACTGGGTGAAGTGGCTCCCCCACGCCCGCAACGACGAGGACCACCCGCGGGCGGTGCGGCTGGCCACCGACGAGGACGCCCGCGCGACGATGCTGGCCGAGCTGACCGGCGAGCTCGAGCTGCGTCGCGAGCTCGACGAGAAACAGCTCGCCGGCCTCACCCGCTGGGTCGTCGTCCTCGACGGCGCCCGGGAGATCCGGATGAGCCCCGGCATGGTCTCCCTGCTCAAGGAGGGACCCCGCGTCGGGCTGTACTTCGTCTGCCTCGACCGCACCGTGCGCGAGCTGCCCGAGGAGTGCCGCACGGTCGCGTCGTACGCCGAGGGCCGGATCGACCTGGAGACCACCGAGCAGCGCCACGTCGACGCGATCCGGCCCGACGTCGTCAGCGCCACCTGGCTGGAGCGGCTGGCCCGTGCGCTCGCGCCGATCCGGGACGTGTCCACCGAGGACCTCGCCGCAGCCCTGCCGGCGTCCAGCCGGCTGCTCGACGTGCTCGACCTGCAGCGGCCCGACGCGCAGACGCTGGTGCGCCGCTGGCAGGCGCGGGGCCGCACCACCCGGGCCGTCATCGGCGAGTCCGTCGACGGCCCGTTCACCCTCGACGTGCGCGCCGACGGACCGCACGGCCTGGTCGCCGGCACGACGGGCTCCGGCAAGTCCGAGCTGCTCCAGACGCTGATCGCCTCGCTGGCGGTGGGCAACCGGCCCGACGAGTTCAGCTTCGTGCTCGTCGACTACAAGGGCGGCGCGGCGTTCAAGGACTGCTCGCGGCTGCCGCACACCGTCGGCATGGTCACCGACCTCGACGGCCACCTGACCACCCGCGCCTTGGAGTCGCTCGGCGCCGAGCTGCGCCGGCGCGAGCACCAGCTCGCCGACGCCGACGCCAAGGACATCGAGGACTACCTGGCCGGTCGGCAGCCGGATGACGAGCCGATGCCGCGACTGCTGATCGTCATCGACGAGTTCGCCGCCCTGGCCGCCGAGCTGCCCGACTTCGTCACCGGCCTCGTCGACGTCGCCCGCCGCGGTCGCTCGCTCGGCGTCCACCTGATCCTGGCCACCCAGCGCCCCGCCGGCGTGGTGAGCGCGGAGATCAAGTCCAACACCAACCTACGGATCGCGCTGCGGGTCACCGACAGCGCCGACTCCGACGACGTGATCGAGTCGCCCGCGGCCGCGCAGATCCCGAAGAGCTTCCCCGGCCGCGCCTACGCCCGGCTCGGCCACTCCTCGCTGGTCGCCTTCCAGAGCTCACGCGTCGGCGGCCGACCCGGCGGCGGCGCCGGCGGCCACGTGCGGGTCACCGACCTGGGCTGGGGCCACCTCCCCCTGCTCGGCCGCACCCTCGGCGCCGTCGACGACCCCGAGGACGACGTCTCCGTCCCCACCGACCTCGCCACCCTCGTCGAGGCCATCACCGCCGCCACCGCCGACCTCGCCCTCCCCGAGATGCGCAAACCCTGGCTCCCCGCCCTCCCGGAGACGATCGCCCTCGCCACGTTGGTTGATGGTCGAGCAGCGAGCGAAGCGAGCGTTCAGTCGAGACCAACCCTTGCTGGTCGAGCAGCGAGCGAAGCGAGCGATCAGTCGAGACCACCTGGTACGACGCAAGCAGGCCTTGCTGGTCGAGCAGCGAGCGAAGCGAGCGATCAGTCGAGACCCCCGTACGCCGAACCGGTGGTTGAGCCTGTCGAAACCACAGACCGTGGTGGTCGAGCAGCGAGCGAAGCGAGCGATCAGTCGAGACCACCTGGTACGACGCAAGCAGACCGTGGTGGTCGAGCAGCGAGCGAAGCGAGCGATCAGTCGAGACCACCCCCGATCCCCTTCGGTCTCGCCGACCTCCCCCGCGACCAGCAGCAGGTCGTCGAGTCCTGGGACCTCGTCAACGGCTCGCACCTGATGATCGCCGGCCAGTCCCGCTCGGGCCGGAGCAGCTGCCTGCGCGTGCTGGCCGGTGGCATCGGCCGGCTGTGCTCACCGGAGGACGTGCACCTCTTCGGCATCGACGCGGGCAACAACGCGCTGCTGCCGCTGGTCGCGCTGCCGCACGTCGGCGCGGTGGTCACGCGCACCCAGACCGACCGGATGTACCGCCTGCTCGCCCACCTCCAGAAGGAGCTCGCCGCACGCCAGCAGTCGCTGGCCGAGCGCGGCTTCGCCGACATCGCCGAGCAGCGCGCGGGAGTGCCACCGGAGGAGCGGCTGCCCTACCTCGTCGTGCTGCTCGACCGCTGGGAGGGCTTCGTCCAGGCCTTCGAGAGCGTCGACGGCGGCGTACTCCTCGACCGGGTCACCGCGCTGCTCCAGGAAGGCACCGGCGTCGGCATCCGGGTGGTGATGACCGCCGACCGCAGCGGCCTCGTCGGCCGGGTGAGCACGCTGCTCGAGGACCGCATCGCGCTGTCGATGAGCGACCCCGGCGACTTCGCCTCGGTCGGCCTCGCCGCCCGCGAGGTGCCGACCTCGATGCCCCCCGGCCGCGGCTTCCGCGCCGGCGAACGACCCCGCGAGGTGCAGTGGGCGCTGCTGGACCCCAGCGGCGTCGGCACCGACCAGGTGCGGGCGCTCCAGGAGATCGGCCGCGCCGCCGCCGAGCGGTACGCCGACCTGCCCCGCTCGCGCCGCCCCCAACGCGTCGACGAGCTGCCGGCCACCGTGTCCGCGCGCGAGGCCCGCGACCTCGAGCCGGCCACCCGCGGGCGGGCGTTCGTGCCGGTCGGGGTGGGCGGCGACAGCCTGGCGCTGCAGGGCTTCGACCCCGACACCGACGGCAACGGCTTCCTGATCGCCGGGCCCCCGCGGTCGGGCAAGAGCACCGCGCTGCACTTCATGCTCGGCCAGGTGGGCCGGATGCCGGTCACCGCGTTCGTGCCGCGCCGCTCACCGCTGCTCGACGACCCGCCGCGCGGCGTCACCGTCTTCACCGGCGCCGAGCCGCTGGAGGAGATCACCGCCCACCTCGACCGGGCCCGCGGCGACCAGGTGATCGCGGTCGACGACTTCGAGGTGATCGGCGGCGACACCCCGCTCGGGCAGCTGCTCACCGAGCGCTTCGCCCGGATGCGCGACACCGGCAGCCTGATGGTGGTCAGCGGCGCGATCGACGACCTGCTCGGCGTCTACCGCGGCCTCCCTCACGAGCTCAAGCGCGGCCGCAGCGGCCTGATCCTCGCCCCCCGCGCGTCCAACGACGGCGACGTCCTCAACGTCCGCCTCCCCCGCTCCGCCTCCGGCGCCATGCCCGTCGGCCGCGGCGTCCTCGCCACCCCCACCGGCTGGACCTGGATCCAAGTCCCCCGCCTCCCCTAACTGCCGGCCGCAACCCACGCTGGTTGAGCCTGTCGAAACCAAACCCCCCGCCGGTCGAGCAGCGAGCGAAGCGAGCGATCAGTCGAGACCCCGTACGCCGAAAAGCAGCCGCAACCCCCGCTGGTTGAGCCTGTCGAAACCAAGACCCACGCCGGTCGAGCAGCGAGCGAAGCGAGCGATCAGTCGAGACCCCGTACGCCGAAAGGCAACCGCAACCCAACGCTGGTTGAGCCTGTCGAAACCAACCCCCCCTGCCGGTCGAGCAGCGAGCGAAGCGAGCGATCAGTCGAGACCCCGTACGCCGAAAAGCAGCCGCAACCCCCGCTGGTTGAGCCTGTCGAAACCAAACCGACCCCAGACACGCCAAAGGGGAGGGCCCCAAACAGGACCCTCCCCTTACGCAACGTCTCAGCGAGGCGACTGCACCGGCGTGAGGTGCGGGTGCTGGTCGGCCTCCTTGGCGCCCTCGGCCATCTTGTTGTGCTGGAAGGCCACGTCGGTGCCGGCGGTGGCCAGCGCCTGGCAGAGCTTGGTCAGCGACGGCTTGAAGCCGTTGTGCCAGGCGTCGTTGAACTCGTGCGCGCCCTTGCTCCGCCACTCCTCGTTGGCCTGCGCGAGCTTGGAGTCGAGCTGGTTGATCATCGCGTCCGCGTCCTGCATCGAGACCTTGAGCTGCTCGTAGAGCGCCGCAAGATCCGGGATGTTTGCTCCGACTGCCATCGAGTCGAGCCTCCTTCGCTGGGTCCGTCCCCCCACGGTTGGTCGAAGGGATCTGTCCTGAGTGGTGGTGGTGCTCACGGGCATCCTGCCCGTGGGATGTGTCTACCGTGCAGCGGGGTGCCCCAAACCTGCTCACCGGACATTTCGCCCGGGGCCCGGCGTTTGTCGGACCGCCCATCTGGGAAGGTGGACCCCGGTGCCGGCGTACGCCGGACCACCGACCAGGCAGCGTGACGGGGGGAGGCAGCGATGACAGCGAACGCCGACGAGGCTCCGCAGGAGGAGCCCAACCTCTACCTCCGCACGCTCCAGGACGTCCGCAGCAGCCTGATCCCGGGAGCCCGCGACGCGGTGTACGACGGCTCCGGCGACCCCGGCTCCCCCATCGCCCGCGCGATCAACGGCGGCGGCTGGGAGTGCGACAAGGCGACCGAGTGGGTCGCGGAGCTCCTCGAGCACACCCGCACGGTGCTGCCCGCCTTCGACGACGCGATCGGCGACGTGGGCGCGGCCATCTCCGCCGAGCGCGCGGCGCACGGCGGCGACACGGTGCCGGAGGGCCACCCGCACGGGCTGGCCTGGAGCCGCACCTGGCACAACATCCAGCGGCTCAACCGCTTCTGAGCCCCTACTCGACGACGTCGGGCGCGCAGTTGCCGCAGAGCCCGAAGACGGTCAGGTGCCCGTAGTCGGGGTGGAACCCGTGCTGCGCGGCCACCGGCCCCAGCGCCACCTCCATCTCCTCGCGACCGACGGAGACCAGCGCCCGGCACGAGCGGCACACGAAGTGGGCGTGCTCGTGCCCGGTCGCGGAGTGGTACGTCGGCGCCCGGTCGCTGAGGTGCGCGTGCCGGATCAGGCCGAGCTCGTTGAGCAGCTCCAGCGTGCGGTAGACCGTGGACAGGTTGACCGACTCCGAGTGCCGGCGCACCTCGGCGTGCACCTCGTCGGGCGTCGCGTGCCCCAGCCGCTCCACCGCCGCCAGCACCAGCTCCCGCTGCGGGGTGAGCCGGTGCCCACTCGCCCGCAACCGCTCCTGCCACGTCATCGGTGGTCGAGCTGCTTTCGCTGGTTGAGCCTGTCGAAACCACTACTGCCTCTTCAGCTGCGCGTGCGTGTGCGGCTGGAGCTCCTGTCCCATGGCGGCCATGTCGTAGGCGTAGAGCAGGTCCCCGTTGACGTAGCCGTAGAGCCGCTTGCCGCCGACGTACTCCTTGGCGGTCGCGGTGCGTACGACGGCGTCGGTGGTGATCTCGAAGCGCGGCTGGTCGGGGTGGATCTCGCCGTACCAGCTCTCCACGAAGCCGGTGTTGTGCGCGAGCACCATCTCCAGCGTGCCGTCCTCCTGCGGGCGGATGAACCCGGTCTCCTGGGCGGCCTCGCGCACGTGGTTGCCCTCGGGGTCGATGATCCACGCGCGGGAGAGGTAGTGGATGAACGGCCGGCCGTCCTGCTGGAAGATCAGCTCCTGGCCGAACTGGAAGTTCTCGATCGTCGGGTACTCCCCGTGCCCGTTGCCCGCCCACGTGCCGATCAGCCAGGCCAGCCGGGCGCAGTTCGGGTGGATGTTGTCGGGGATCTCGAAGGGCATGCGGTCTCAGTGCTCCCAGATGTCGGGTCGGGGTCTCAGGCGGTCACGGGGTGTCGGTCGGGTCCATCGTCCTCTTCATGCGCCGCAGCGCCAGGACGGCGAGCACCCCCACGCCCAGCACGGCCACGGCCAGCACCACGACGACAAAGGCTTCCATGTCCGGAGTCTAGGGTCGAACCCCGCTGGTCGAGCCTGTGCTGGTCGAGCAGCGAGCGAAGCGAGCGATCAGTCGAGACCTACTGGTGGTCGAGCAGCGAGCGAAGCGAGCGATCAGTCGAGACCACCCGTACGCCGCCACGCTGGTTGAGCCTGTCGAAACCAAAGAAGCCGTACGCCGAAACGCTGGTCGAGCAGCGAGCGAAAGTGTCTTGGTGGTCGAGCAGCGAGCGAAGCGAGCGATCAGTCGAGACCACCCGTACGCCGCCACGCTGGTTGAGCTTGTCGAAACCAAATCTGACGCGCCGAACGCAGCACCAGGAGACGCGTTCACCCACCCACGATCAACCCCACCGCCCCCGAGAGCACGAACACTGCCACGATGATCGACAGGATCAGCACGAACACCACCCCGAAGACCACGCCGATGATCCGCTTGACCGTGGGATCACCATGTCCGGCAGACGCGACCCCACCCGGCGGCGGCTTCCAGCCAGGCACCGTGCCCGGCGCCCAGCCCTGCGCCGCGACCGGCGCCGGCATGCGCGCCAGCGACGCCTCCACCTGCTCGAGCTCACGCCGCATCAGGTCCAGCTCGAGCATGCTCTGCGCGCCGCGCACGTTGCCCAGCCGGATGTCGCGGTCGGCCTCGCCGATCAGGCCGGCGTCGTGGGCTGCGCGGATCCGCGCGGCCAGCTGGCTGCGGTCCTTGTCACCCGGCGTCCGGTGCGGGTCGTCCATGGCGGCAGCGTAGGCAGTCCAGAGCCCACGTGGGGCCGATCAGGGCGATGATCCCGGGAGACGCAGCGATACGGTCCCTGCATGGGAGACCTGCTCATCACCGTGGCGCCGACGGGCGCGGAGACCACCAAGGACGACTGCCCCCAGCTGCCGACCACGCTCGCGGAGCTGGTCGACACCGCCCGCCGCTGCGAGGCGGCCGGCGCGGCGATGGTGCACGTGCACATCCGCGACGACGAGCACCGCCCGACGCTGGACCAGCAGCGGCTGAAGGACACCGTGGCCGCGCTCCGGGAGAGCACCGACCTCGTCGTCCAGCTCTCCACCGGCGGCTCGGTGCACGACCCGCTCGAGGACCGCCTCAAGGTGCTCGACGCCCAGCCGGACTCGTGCAGCCTGACGATGGGCACCACGAACTTCGGCGACGACGTCTTCCTCAACCCCTGGCCGTTCGTCTGCGACCTCTACCAGCTCAGCCAGGAGCGCGGCGTGGTGCCGGAGTTCGAGCTGTTCGACCTCGGCCAGGTCGCGGCGCTGCACCGGCTGCTCGCGAAGTACGGCCTGCCGTACGGCGGCAAGGTGCACGTCGACCTCGTCATGGGCGTCCCCGGCGGGATGCCCGGCACGGCCGACGCCCTGGTCGCGGCGGTGGCGGCCCTGCCCGCGGAGACCACCAGCTGGTCGGCCACCGGGATCGGCCGCTCCACCCTCGCGGTCGCGCTGGCGTCGCTGTCCAAGGGCGGGCACCTGCGCGTCGGCATGGAGGACGTGCTCACCCTGGCCAAGGGGGTCCCGGTCGAGCACAACGACCAGCTGGTCGACAGGGCCGTCGAGCTCGGCCGGCTCGCCCAGCGCACCCCGATGACCCCTGCCGAGGCCCGCACCCTGCTCGGGATGAGCTGACGCGACGTTGCGCGCCGTCCTGCAGCGGGTCACCTCCGCCTCGGTCACCGTCGACGGCGAGGTCGTCGGCCGGATCGACGAGCCCGGACTCGTCGTACTCCTCGGGGTGACCCACGACGACGGCCCCGAACAGGTGGCCTGGATGGTCCGCAAGATCCGCGACCTGCGGATCATGCGCGAGGAGCGGTCGGTCTCCGACCTCGGCGCCCCGGTGCTGGTGGTCAGCCAGTTCACCCTGTACGGCGACGCCCGCAAGGGGCGCCGCCCCACCTGGCAGGCCGCGGCCCCCGGCGAGGTGTCCGAGCCGCTCTACGAGGCGGTCTGTGCCGGCCTCGAGGAGGCGGGCACGCACGTGGAGAAGGGCGTCTTCGGCGCGATGATGGACGTCGCGCTGGTCAACGACGGGCCGGTCACGATGGTGCTGGACACCGCGGGTTAGCCCGCGCCACCGAGCAGGATCTCGCTGATCGCGGTGGTGTTCCGCGGCCCCTTCTTGACCTTGAGGATCTCGAGCGTGACCTCGTCGGTCTCGGTGCGCGGCACCCGCATCAGCCGGAGGCTGCGGTCCTCTGCGCTGCCGTCGAGCTTCTGCACCACGTCGGTGTCACCGATGGTCCAGCGGACCCGGGTGACCCGGTTGTTCTGCGCGTAGCGGTCGGCGCCGCTCTTCTCGTCGGTCTTGGCGTATCCGGGGATGAGACCGACCTCCCCGATCGCGACCTTGTCAGGCAGGGTGAGCGCGATCGTCACGCTCTTCGCCTTGCCGGCGCAGCGCCAGGTGGTGTCGGCGATCCCGTCGGTCAGGTTGGCGGCCTCGTAGGAGACCGGGCGCCCGCTGGCGTCCTTGCTGGGCTTGGCGGTGCACTCGGCCTCGGCCTCGACGTCACCGATCGGCTTCACCGCGCCGTCCCAGGCACCCTTCGCCGGCTTCTGTCGCGAGACCGGCTGCGGCTTGCTCCCGGGCGCTGCGCTGGTGACCACGCCCGCCCTCTGTTCCGAGGTAGCCGACGAGGAGCCCGACTCCTCGTCGACCTGCCCGGAGAAGGCGCGCCCGATGGCGTACGCGCCGAGGATCATCAGCGCTGCCAGCAGGGCGAGCAGCAGCGGCACGAACCATGCGGAGTCGGTGATCCTCTGGATCACGGTCGGCTGCTCGTCGTACTCCTCGGTGCGGTGGGTGCCCACCACGAGCCTGCCCTGGCGCGCGGGCAGCTCGTC
Source organism: uncultured Actinomycetota bacterium (assembly GCA_963815595.1). GTDB lineage: Bacteria > Actinomycetota > Actinomycetes > Propionibacteriales > Nocardioidaceae > Marmoricola. The sequence continues at coordinate 97,967 of CAWFHA010000006.1, forward strand.
CGTGTCCTCCGAGCCCTTTTCGCGCGAAGGCGCGGGCGCGGGCTCAGGAGCAGCCGCATCGATGCCCTCGCTCTGCTCAGCCAGCGCGCGCTCGTACGCCGCCCGATAGGCCGCGGCGAACTCCTCAGGCACCTCGGGGGGCAGCGAGCCCTCTGGGGTCGAGTCAGACACCTGTGGAGCGTATCGAAGAGCACGCGACCCCCCGCGCGGCAGATCGCGCGCGGGGTCGGGCGGTGCCCAGCACGTTGGGCATGCCGCTCGCTCAGACGGACACGGTGACTTCCTGGACCGCGCCCGTCTCTGCGGTCACCTTGGTGTCCACCGGCTCCGCCTTCGGGGCCAGGGTGCGCAGGGTCCACTCCCCCGGACCCGCGAAGAACCGGAAGTGGCCCGGTCGCCGAGGTCGGGACCTCGGCGGTGAACTCACCGGTGCGGTCGAGCAGGCGCACGTAGGCGTTGCCGACCGGCTCGTCGTTGTGGACGACCTGGCCCTGGATGATCGCTTCCTTCTTGACGTCGATGCCGTCCAGGCTCAGGCCGCCTTCGGTGGCTCCGCACATGGGGTTCTCCTTGGTGATGGGGTGTTTGGTTTCGACAAGCTCAACCAGCGTCGGCTCAGCTAGCGCCTCGGCGTACGGGTGGTCTCGACTGATCGCTCGCTTCGCTCGCTGCTCGACCAGCATTCGCGCCGTACGGGTGGTCTCGACTATCCGCTCGCTTCGCTCGCTGCTCGACCAACATTTTCGGCGTACGGGTGGTCTCGACTGATCGCTCGCTTCGCTCGCTGCTCGACCAGCATCTTCGGCGTACGGGTGGTCTCGACTGATCGCTCGCTTCGCTCGCTGCTCGACCAGCATTCTCGGCGTACGGGTGGTCTCGACTGATCGCTCGCTTCGCTCGCTGCTCGACCAGCTCAGGCAGAGCCGGGGTCGTCGCCGAGGGCTACCGGGACGCCGACGAGGGAGCCGTACTCGGTCCAGGAGCCGTCGTAGTTCTTGACGTTGTCCTGGCCCAGGAGCTCCTTGAGGACGAACCAGGTGTGGCTCGAGCGCTCGCCGATGCGGCAGTAGGCGATGGTGTCCTTGTCCCAGTCGACGCCGGCCTCGGTGTAGATCTTCTGCAGCTCCTCGTCGGACTTGAAGGTGCCGTCGTCGTTGGCCGCCTTGCTCCACGGGACGCTGGCGGCGGTCGGGATGTGTCCCGGCGCGCTGGGCCTGCTCCTGGGGCAGGTGGGCCGGGGCGAGCAGCCGGCCGGCGTACTCGTCGGGGCTGCGCACGTCGACCAGGTTCTGCGTGCCGATCGCGGCCACGACCTCGTCGCGGAACGCGCGGATCGAGGAGTCCTGCTCGGTGGCGGTGTAGGAGGTCTTCTCGCGGGTGGGCTTCTCGTCGGTCAGCTCGCGGCTGTCCAGCTCCCACTTCTTGCGGCCGCCGTCGAGGAGCTTGACGTCGGAGTGGCCGTAGAGCTTGAAGTACCAGTAGGCGTAGGCGGCGAACCAGTTGTTGTTGCCGCCGTAGAGCACCACGGTGTGGTCGTTGCCCACGCCGCGGTCGGAGAGGAGCGCCTCGAACTGCTCCTTGTTGACGAAGTCCCGGCGGACCTGGTCCTGCAGGTCGGTGGTCCAGTCGAGCTTGATCGCTCCACGGATGTGGCTCTTGTCGTAGGCGGAGGTGTCCTCGTCGACCTCCACCAGCACGATGCTGGGGTCGTCGAGGTGCTCCTCGACCCAGTCGGCGGTGACCAGTGCGTTGTCGCGGCTCATCTGTGTGCCTTCTTCCTTGGGTGACTCAGGCGTTGGTGTGGACGGGGGTGCCGACGGGGGCGCCGGCGGTGCTGCGGGCCGGGGTCAGCCGGCGCAGCACCAGGTAGAGCTCGCAGCCCAGGCACAGCCCGAAGACCGCGTTGAGCAGCGCTGCGGCCAGCGCCATCCCGGTCGCGACCGCGCCGAGCGTGGTGGCGCCGGCGAGGTAGCCGACCAGGCCGACCGTCGCGAAGGCGAGACCGACGGCCTGGGCGAACCGCGGCGGCTGCGGGTCCTCCAGGTGCGTCGGGGCGCCGAGGCGCGGGCGGACGAGGCGCTTGAACAGCCAGGCGGCCGGCGTGCGCTGGACGCCGAGGGCGACGGCGATGGCGAACAGCGCGGCCTGGGCGGCCAGCAGCCCGACACCGAAGGCGCCGGGTGCGGTGAGCAGCGTCAGTGCGAGTACGCCGCTGGTGAGGGCAGCGTTGAACTGCGGCCCGCGAGGGTCGATCTGCATGTGGAGGTCCTTCTGGGTCCTGGGGCAAGCCTCGGCGCCACGTGGATCACGCGACGGGCGGGCAGGGAGATGCGGCCGTCAGGACATTCGACACAGCGACGAGCGCACGCGGCAGTGGTCCACTGCGCGTCGCTTGGTCAGCATGGTCGAACTCATGGGGATGACAGTAGGCCCGGGACCGGGACGGCCCCTAAGGCTCGTCTCACCATGTGAGCCGAGCGTTCATATCGTGGACACCACGCTCTGTTGTGAGGCTGCGTCCGCGGAAGTATCCGGCACATGAGCGAGTTGGAACCCGTCAGCGATCCGGACGCGGGCTTTCTTCCTGTCGAGCACTTCGAGGAGGTACAAGCCCGGGTACCGGTTGTGTGCGTTGACCTCGTCCCGGTGCTTCGCGGTCCGCTGGGAACAGTGACCCACGTCGGCCTCATCCGCCGCACATCTCCGTTCGACGGGCGCGAGGTGTGGTGTCAGGTCGGCGGCCGCGTGCGGCGCTCGGAGACGCTGGCGGATGCCGGCAACCGCCACCTGGTCGACGCGTTGGGCGTTAATGCTTTCGCGGAACCCGACCCGCGGCCCGGCTGCGTGATGCAGTGGTTCCCCGACAGGAAGGGGCCGAGATGGGGATCGGACCCTCGCAAGCATGCCGTGTCGCTTTGCTTCCTGATCGACCTGTCGGGCCTGTACGAGGTCCAGCCGAACGGCGAGGCGCTCGACTTCGCGTGGTTCCCGGTACCGGTGGGACTCCCCCCGGCCGATGAGACCTGGCCAGGAACGGACGTCCTGATTTCTCGGCTGCTGGAGTCCACACAACCCACAGACAGCGCCGCCTACCAATCCCTCTCCGACAGGGCACTGAGCCACGACGAGCTGATGTGGCAGACCCCGGGACTGGCTTTCGCCGGTCAGGCGTTCCTGCTCAGCGCCGCGTTGGCGGCGGACATCTCGACGGGTGGTCGGATCTTGGCCAGTGCCCTCAGCGTCCTGGTCAGCCTGATGACGATTCAACTGATGGCGAAGCACTCGGCACTGGAGATGTATGACAAGCGGATGCTGCATGCACTGGACAAGGAGCTGGGCTACCCGCTGGTGCACGCCCGACCTCCGCGGATGGGCGGCTTGGCGCGGTGGCCGAGCCGCCAAATCTGGCAATGGGGTTTCGCCATAATCGGCGCGACCTCGCTCATGATCTTGATCAGTGCGGCGACCGGCCTCGCCTGGTTCGGCTGAGATTCAGGCGCGATCGTCGTACAAGGAACCGCGAGGGCGGCGTGGACCTGCGGCTTCGTGGGGGCACCGGCGGCGCGAGTCACCTCGGCCCCGTCGGCGTCGAGCACGAGCGTGGTGGGGGTGCGCAGGATGCCGAGGCGGCGTACGACGTCGAGGTGGTGCTCGGCGTCGATCTCGAGGTGGACGACGCCGGGGGTGACCTCAGCCACCTCGCCGAGGACGCGGCGCGCCACCCGGCAGGGGGCGCAGAACGCCGAGGAGAACTGCAGCAGCGTGGCCCGCTCCCCCAGCTGGTCGGCCCAGGGGGTGTCCGCGAGGAGGGAGCGTGGGGCGTCGGGTGTCGCGTCTGCCTTGTCGGTCGGCTGGGTCTCCGTGGCGCTCGTCTCCGCGCCGTGCACGCGGTGGGTCCCGCGGAAGCGGCCGTCGGTCATGGCGCGGTAGAGCCCGAAGGCCAGCGCCGCGGCCACGGCGATGAGGAGGACCCAGGCACCTGTGCTCATGGTGGGGTCAACGATCGCAGAGGCGAAAGGCTTCCCGGGAGGGGTGGGTGGGTTTCGGCGGGAGTGGTTTCGACAGGCTCAACCACCGTGGCGGCGTACGGCTCGTGTTCGGCGTACCGCGTGGTCTCGACTGATCGCTCGCTTCGCTCCCTTCGACAAGCTCAGGACAAGCGCTGCTCGACCACCAAATCCACGGTCGCTCGCTGCTCGACCAGCGTTTCGGCGTACGGCTGCTTAGTGGTCTCGACTATCCGCTCGCTTCGCTCGCTGCTCGACCAGCATTGCGGCGTACGGCTGCTCAGCGACCGTGGCGGCGTACGGCTTGCTTCGCGCGTCGACGACCTGTGGTCGACGATCGCTCGCTGCTCGACCACCATCACGGCGCTGCTCGACCAGCAGGGATGCGGTCAGCCGCCGGCGAAGGGTGGGAGGAACTCGACCGTGGCGCCGGGGTCGACGAGGACCGTCGAGGGGTCGTCGGTGGTGACCGGGCGGTCGCCGACCATCAGCGAGCAGCAGGCGAGGACCTGGGCGAAGCGCGGGGAGTCGTGGGTCTCGCGGGCGCGGGCCAGGAGGTCGGCCAGGGAGACCGGTCCGGTGACCTCGAGGGTGTCGGAGTCGGTGCCCGCCGCGGCCCGGGCCGAGGCCCAGTAGCGCAACGTGACGTGTCCGACAGTCGTCTGGGAGCGCGAGGATGTCGTCACGTTCGCTATCCTGCCTCATCGGGGAAAGTCGGTCGCCAGCAATGACGGTGGTGGTTTCGACGGGCTCAGCAGTCGAAGCCGCTTCCCCACGTCCGTTCGACCACACGGGAGGGTGCCATGGGCACCGTGCTTCTGCTCACCACCTCACTCCAGGCGAGCGCCGACGTCCTGCCCGGGCTCGCGCTGCTGACCCACCAGGTGAAGATCCTGCCCGCCGAGGGCAGTGCCCTGCTCGAGGCCCCCAGCCACGACGTGCTGATGGTCGACGGGCGGCGCGACCTCGCCCACGCCCGCGACCTGTGCCGGCTGATCCGCACCACCGGGTCGACCCAGCCGGTGCTGCTGATCGTCACCGAGGGCGGCCTGGCCGTCGTCGCCGCCGACTGGGGCATCGACGACGTCGTCCTCACCACCGCCGGGCCCGCCGAGATCGACGCCCGGATGCGGATGGCGACCGGCCGGCTCGCCGCGCGCTCCGGGGACGACGAGGACAGCCACATCATCCGCTCGGGCGAGGTGACCGTCGACGAGACGACGTACACCGCGAAGCTGGGGCGGCGGGTGCTCGACCTGACCTTCAAGGAGTTCGAGCTGCTGAAGTACCTCGCCCAGCACCCCGGACGCGTCTTCACCCGCGACATGCTGCTGCAGGAGGTGTGGGGCTACGACTACTTCGGCGGCACCCGCACCGTCGACGTGCACGTACGCCGGCTGCGGGCCAAGCTCGGCGCCGACCACGAGTCGCTGATCGGCACGGTGCGCAACGTCGGCTACCGGTTCGTGCTGCCGCCGCGCGACCAGATCGCGGCGCCACCGGAGTCGGCCGAGGCCGACGACGACGAGGAGGCGGACGCCGCCCCCGGCACGACCTCGCGCACCTCGGGCTGACATAGCCTCGGCCCCATGGGGCACATCGAGCAGGTCAGCGCGGAGGACTTCGACTGGGGTGCTGAGGAGGGTCCGGCCGCCGACGTACGCCGCATCGCGCGCGCCGCGACCGCCGCCGACGGCGCCGCGACGCTCAACGAGCAGGCCGTGCTGCAGCTGAAGAACCGGGGGCTGCGGGATGCCGAGCTGTGGGTCTCGACGGTTTCGACAAGCTCAACCACCGAAGGCGTGGTTTCGACGAGCTCGACCAGCGAGACCGGGTTTCGACAGGCTCAACCAGCGGTGGTGACGGCGGGTGGTTTCGACAAGCTCAACCACCGAGGACCGCTCGACCAGCGAAGACGTGGTTTCGACAAGCTCGACCGACAACGTGGTTTCGACAGGCTCAACCACCGAAGACCGCTCAACCACCGAGCCCACCGTGGGGTTTGCGTTGCGGCGGGGCGGGTTGGTCGATGTCGCGGTGCACCCCGACGCGCGGGGGCAGGGGGTGGGTACGGCGCTGGCGGCGGCGGCGATGCCGGCCGGGCGCAAGGTGGAGGCGTGGTCGCACGCCGACCACCCGGCGGCGGCGCGGATCGCGGAGCGGTTCGGCCTGGCCCGCGAGCGCGAGCTGAAGATCATGCGCCGCTCGCTGCTCGAGGACCTCGAGCCGGTGCAGGTGCCGGACGGCGTGCGGATCCGCGGCTTCGAGGCCGGCGACGAGGACGCCCTGCTGGAGGTCAACGCCAGCGCGTTCGCCCACCACCCCGAGCAGGGCGGGATGACCCACGAGGACTTCACCGAGCGGACCAGCGAGTCGTGGTTCGACCCGGCCGGGCTGCTGCTCGCCGTACCCGCCGACGACGACAGCGACCTGCCGCGCCTGCTCGGCTTCCACTGGACCAAGGTGCACAGCGACGAGGAGCCGCCGTACGGCGAGGTCTACGTGGTCGCGGTCAACCCCAAGGCGGCCGGGCGCGGGCTGGGGACGGTGCTGACCGCGGCCGGGCTGGAGTACCTGCGCGACCGCCACCTGGAGTCGGTGCTGCTCTACGTCGACGGCGACAACGACCCGGCGATCAAGGTCTACGCCAACCTCGGCTTCGAGGTGGAGCGCACCGAGGTGCAGTACCGCGGCACCTCGACCGGCTGACCGGACGCCGCACGGGACCGGGACGGCTCAGGCCATGAACCCGACCGGGTCGTAGGACAGGCCCGGGAACAGTCCCGGCAGCGAGCGGTCGGGGAAGCGCCGGCTGACGATCTCGCCGAACACGTTGCGGTAGTCGGTGGTCACCTTCAGGTCGCCGTCGGCGAGCGTCGTGGTGTCCAGGCCGGGCCAGCTGCCGTAGTACTGGCCGCCCTTCACCCCGGCGCCCGCGACGAGCATCATGTTGCCCCAGCCGTGGTCGAAGCCCTGGTTGCCGTTCTCCGCGACCCGGCGGCCGAACTCCGAGATCGTCACCACGGTGACCCGCGAGCGCAGCTCGCCGAGGTCGTCGAAGAACGCCTTGAGCGCCTTGGCCAGGCCGTCGATGTTGCTCTGCATCGACCCGGACTTGATCGTGCCGTAGCCGCTGTGCAGGTCCCAGTTGCCGCCGTCGATCGCGATCACGTCGGTGCCGAGGTCGGCGCGGATCAGCTGGGCGGCGCTCTTCAGCGGGGTGGCGTAGGGCGTGGCGTTGGAGGACGTCGGGTACGCCGCGGTGGCCGCCGGCATCGCCGCGAGCTTGCTGCCGACCGTGCGTGAGACCGAGTGCGCCTCCGCCGCACCGGCGGCCAGCGGGGAGCTGGAGCCGGCCCAGACCGTGTTGAGCGCCCGGTAGCGCTCGTTGGGGGTGCTGCTGAGGTAGGGGATGGTCAGCTCGCTGAGCTTGGACGCGGCGAGCACGGCGCGGGGGCCGGCCATCGCCGAGGCCGGGAAGTTGGCCCCGAGCTGGACGCCGTCGGTGGCCTCGGAGGTGGAGCCCTGGCCGATCATCCGGTTGATCCACCCCGAGCGGACCGACGAGCCGGGGTCGGCGTCCTCGATCTGCTCGATCGCGGCGAAGTGGGAGCGGTTGACGACCGGGAGCCCGGTGGCCTGGACGGCGGCGAGCTCGCCGGCGTCCCACAGCGGCTTGAGCGGCGCCATCATCGGGTGCAGCCCGAACATCGCGTCGGCGCAGACCAGCGAGGCCGCCGGCACGGCGGTCGACGGGCGCACCTTGTAGTAGCCGGGGTCGCCGTGCGGGACCACGACGCCGAGGCCGTCGACGCCGCCGCGCAGGCTGAGCACGACCAGGGTGTTGCCGCCCTTGGTGCCGGCGAAGGTGGCCTGCATCATCGCGTCGCCGAACATCTGCGCCACGGCCATCGAGCCGCCCAGCGCGGCGGCGCCGCCGAGCAGCGAGCGGCGGGAGAGCCGGGAGCGGTCGAAGTCGGCGCAGCCGCAGGGCTCGGCGCCGCCGTGGTGGCCGGCGGACGTGGCGGCGTACGCGCCGTCGTGGGAAGCGGTCTCGGGCATCGTCAACCTCAGGTGGTCATGTGGTCGGGTGAGTCGAGCAGCACCAGCGCCAGCCGCTGGAACTTCCAGTCCGCGACCGCGTGCTTGGGAGTGATCACGGTCGAGGCGGGCACGCCGGTGGCCTCCACCGCCGCCTTGAGCAGCCGGTCGCCGGAGCGGCGGCCCAGCCAGGTGCGGCTCAGGTGGTCGACGTAGGCGTCGAAGCGCACCGCGGACGCGGGCAGCCACGAAGCCCGCGGCCGGTAGGTCGCTCCGGAGGTGTAGCCGGCGGCCTGCGCGCCGTGCATCTTGTAGGAGCCGAAGACCCGCGCGGCCGAGGACCACGCGCGGTTGGTCACCGGCGGGCCGTCCGGGCGGGGCCAGGTGAAGGCCCGCTCGGAGTTGTGCAGGTAGTTGGCGTGGGTCGCCCAGTTGCCCGACTGCACCGGCTGCTTCACGTCGATCCCGAGCACCCGGGCGGTGGCCACGAGGTCCGCGATCGGCGTACGCACCTTCTGGCCCGCGGAGGAGAGGAACTCCGGGTGGGCCGCGAGGACGCGCAGCATCGCCGAGATGTCGGTGTCGTGCTCCAGGTACGCCGCCGCGAGCGCGTCGAGCAGCCCCTCGGACGGGGTGTCGCTGACGAACCAGGTGGCCAGCTTGCGTGCCAGGTTGCGCGCGGTCGCCGGGTGGTGGGCCAGGTAGGAGAGGTAGGCCATCGTCGCGGCCTGCCCGTCGGCGCTGGCGTTGGCGTGGCTGAAGCCGAGCACCTGCACCGCCCCGGTGGTGTGCTTGGCGGTGTCGTAGCGGACGCCGAACTCGCCGCCCCAGTCGGCGGTGTAGCCCGAGAGCAGCACGGCCGAGGCCTTGACCATCGCCTCGGTGTAGCCGGCCTCGAGGCCGACCGTGTGCAGCTCGAGCAGCTCGCGGCCCTGGTTCTCGTTGGGCTTGCCCTTCACCGACTTGTAGTTGTCGAGGTAGAAGCGCATCGAGGGGTGCAGCGAGCAGGCGACCAGCAGGTCCTCGAAGCGACCCAGCGCGTGCTCGCGGATGGTCGCGTCGTACTCGAAGCGCCAGATCCACGCGCGGCTGTGGGTCACCGGGATGTGCAGGTTGGTCGACCAGAAGTCGGTCATCTCCTCCAGCACGGTGCGCTGGGAGTAGATCCGGCGCAGGATGCTCCAGCTGCCGAAGTCGCGGCCGTACGTCGAGGCGCTCTTGGAGCCGTCGCGGTCCGCGGCGTACTTCTCCACCGGGGTGCCCCACAGGAAGCTGAACCACGAGTCGACCTGGGCGACCTTGGCCGACTCGGCCACCGAGGCCGGGTCGAGCTGCTGCTCGAGCCACTCCTCGGGCGTGCCGGCCTCGCGGAGCTGGGTGAGCGCGGCCTGGGTGAAGCCGGTGCCGAACCGGTTGAGGAACAGCCGCTCCCGGGCGGCCGCGATCGGCGTCGTGACCGAGGTCAGCGGCGCGGGACCCTCGGCCGGCTTGGGTGCAGGCTTCGGGACCGGCTTGGGCTTGGCCTTCGGCTTCGGCTTCGGCGCTGGGCGGCGCCGACGCTTGAGCACGCGCTTGCGCTTGAGCTCGACACGACGCTTCTTGCGCCGCTTCCGTCGCTTGAGGCTGACGATCGCCATCCGTAGGTCCCCCGGTGAGCACTGGTGTTCTCAGCGGGATTCTGACGGAGCGGGCGTGGTGTTTGGTAGGAAATGTCCGAATCGGGGTGAGTGGGCCGCCCAGTGGGAGTCCGCGGGTTGAGCTTGTCGAAACCTATTGCTGGTTGAGCTTGTCGAAACCCCTCGCGGTTGAGCTTGTCGAAACCTATTGCTGGTTGACTTGTCGAACCATGCTGGTTGAGCTTGTCGAAACCCCTCGCCGTATGTGGTTTCGACAGGCTCAACCACCGTGGGGTTGCGGCCCCAGGCCGGCGTACGGCAGCGACCCACGCGGGTTGAGCTTGTCGAAACCCCTCGCCGTACGTGGTTTCGACAAGCTCAACCCCCGTGCCCGGCTCAGTCAGCGGCGAGGGCGCGGCGGAGGCGGTCGGCGATCTCGGTGGAGTACGCGCGGGTCTCGTGGCCGGTGCCCACGATGTGCATGAAGCCGTGGATCATCGAGGGGTAGCGGACGTGGTCGACCTCGACGCCGTGCTCGGCGAGGAGCCGCGCCAGGGCCTCACCCTCGTCGCGCAGCGGGTCGTAGCCGGCGGTGACCACGTGGGCCGGGGCCAGGCCGGCGGGGAACTCGGTGCGGCGTACGGCCGAGGCGTCGGGGTCGGCGCGGTTTGATCTCGACTGAGCTCGATCAGCAGGGGGCTGGGCTCGATCAGCAGGGGGCTGGGCTCGATCAGATCTCGACTGAGCTCGATCAGCAGGAGGCTGGGCTCGATCAGCGTCCAGGGGGCCGAGGTAGGCCTCCTCGGCCTGGGTCATGAACTGCTCGGTGAGCACGTAGCCCTCTCCGAAGGTCCGGCGGCTCTCGGCGCGGTCCACGAAGTCGGCGCCGGGGTAGATCAGCAGCTGGAAGGCCAGCGGGAGGCCCTTCTCCGCCGCCCACACCGCGGTGGAGTGGGCCAGGGCACCGCCGGCGGAGTCGCCACCGACGGCGAGGCGCTCGGGGTCGGCGTCGAGGTCGTCGGCGTGGTCGACCAGCCAGCGGTACGCCGCGCGGCAGTCCTCGACGGCCGCGGGGAACGGGTGCTCGGGGGCGAGGCGGTAGTCGATCGCCAGCAGCTGTACGCCGGACCGCTCGGCCAGGAACCGGCAGACAGGATCGTGGCTCTCGAGGTCGCCGTACATCCAGCCGCCGCCGTGCAGGTAGAGCATCGTCGGCACCGGGCCGGAGCCGAGCCGCTCGGTCGGGACGTACATCCGGGCCGCCATCGGGCCCTCGGCGCCATCGACCTCGAGGTCGACCACCGCGCCGACCCGCTGCTTCCCGCCGACCAGCAGCTGCTGGCGGAGCAGCTCGCGCCGGGCCTGCTCCAGGGGCAGCCGCTCCGCTGCGGGCACCCGGGCCAGCCGTTTCAGCACCAGCATCAGCTGGAGTCTCCGGGGACAGCTGCTGGCCGTCGACGACGACCGGGCGGCGTACCAGTGCGCGCTGGACCGGGACGGGGAGGCTCAGCGCGGCGCGGATGAGCGTGGACTCGAGGTGGAAGCGGAGGTCGGGCACGGGCGTCAAACTACGTCGACTGCTGTTCATCTCGCAGTGACAGACTTCACCCATGGCCACCGACAGCTTCCAGCCCGCAGTCGGGTCCGACACCGACGAGGGTCCGCTCGACCCGAGCCTGCGCGTCGTCCCGGCCGACATCTTCGACGTCGACCCGCCCTACGACCCGGAGGAGGTCGAGTTCGCCGAGGGCGAGTTCGAGGACCGCTTCCTGGACCGCGAGCTGTCCTGGCTGCGCTTCAACCAGCGCGTGCTCGAGCTGTGTGAGGACGAGAGCCTGCCGCTGCTCGAGCGGGTTCGCTTCCTGGCGATCTTCGCCAGCAACCTCGACGAGTTCTTCATGGTGCGGGTGGCCGGTCTCAAGCGCCGGATCGCGGCCGGGGTCGCCGTACGGGCCGCCTCGGGGATGATGCCGCGCGAGGTGCTCGAGCAGATCTGGCGGGCCACCGGTGAGCTCACCTCGCGGCACGCGTCGGTCTTCCGCGACGACCTGATCCCCGCCCTGGCCAAGGAGGGCATCGAGCTGGTCCGGTGGGACGACCTCGACCGCGAGGAGCAGAAGTACTGCAAGAAGCTCTTCAAGGACCGCGTCTTCCCGGTGCTCACGCCGCTCGCTGTCGACCCGGCGCACCCGTTCCCGTACATCTCCGGGCTCTCGCTCAACCTGGCCGTGCTGGTGCGCAACCCGAAGACCGAGAAGGAGCACTTCGCGCGGGTCAAGGTGCCGCCGATCTTCAACCGGTTCGTGCCGTTGGGCAACCAGCGGTTCGTGCCGCTGGAGGACGTGATCGGCGAGCACCTCAAGCGGCTCTTCCCCGGCATGGAGGTGCTCAGCGTGAACACCTTCCGGGTCACCCGCAACGAGGACCTCGAGGTCGAGGAGGACGACGCGGAGAACCTGCTCCAGGCGCTGGAGAAGGAGCTGCTGCGGCGGCGCTTCGGGCCGCCGGTGCGGCTCGAGGTGGAGGAGAGCATCGACACGCACGTGCTCGAGCTGCTCACCGAGGAGCTGGGCATCAGCACCGCCGAGGTGTTCCGGCTGCCCGGCCCGCTCGACCTCCGCGGGCTGCACGACATCGCCGACCTCGACCGCGAGGACCTCAAGTACCCCGCGTTCATCCCGACCACGCACTCCCAGCTGGCCCCGGTGGAGTCGGCCTCGCCGGTCGACGTGTTCAAGGCGCTGAGCCGGGGCGACGTACTGCTGCACCACCCCTACGACTCGTTCAGCACCTCGGTGCAGCGGTTCATCGAGCAGGCCGCCGCCGACCCGCACGTGCTGGCGATCAAGCAGACGCTGTACCGCACCTCGGGAGACTCCCCGATCATCGACGCCCTCGTCGACGCCGCGGAGGCGGGCAAGCAGGTGCTGGTGATCGTGGAGATCAAGGCGCGCTTCGACGAGCAGGCCAACATCCGCTGGGCGCGCCAGCTCGAGCACGCCGGCTGCCACGTCGTCTACGGGCTGGTCGGGCTCAAGACGCACTGCAAGCTGTCCATGGTCGTCCGCGACGAGCCGGAGGGCATCCGGCGCTACACCCACATCGGCACCGGCAACTACAACCCCAAGACCGCGCGCATGTACGAGGACTTCGGGCTGCTCACCACCGACGAGGCGATCGGCGAGGACGTCGCGCACCTCTTCAACAACCTCAGCGGCTTCTCCCGCAACGCCACGTACGCCGAGCTGCTGGTCGCGCCCGACGACGTGCGCAGCGGGCTGATCCGGGCGATCCGCGAGGAGATCGCCCACCACCGGGCGGGGCGGCCCGCGCGCATCCGGATCAAGGCGAACTCGATCGTCGACGAGGCGATCATCGACGCGCTCTACATGGCCTCGCGGGCCGGCGTACCCGTCGAGCTGCTGATCCGCGGCATCTGCGCCGTACGGCCCGGCGTACCGGGGCTCTCGGAGAGCGTCCGGGTGCGCTCGGTGCTGGGCCGCTACCTCGAGCACAGCCGGATCATGTACTTCGAGAACGGCGGCGAGCCGCGCGCCTGGATCGGCTCCTCGGACCTGATGCACCGCAACCTCGACCGCCGCGTCGAGGTGCTCGTCCAGCTGCCCTCCCCCGCCGCCGTCGCGGAGGTCTCCGACGTCCTCGACCTCGCCTTCGACCCGCACACCGCCGCCTGGGACCTCGACTCCGACGGCACCTGGACCCAGGCCACCTCCCCCGACGACATCCCCCTCCGCAACCTCCAGGAACAGCTCATCGCCCGCCACAAGCGCCGCCGCGCCCGCGCCACGAGCGCCTGAGGGCCGGGGGCCGAGCCCGGACGGTGGTTGAGCTTGTCGAAACCACAGGACCGTACGCCGAACCGGGGGCCGAGCCGGAACGGTGGTTGAGCCTGTCGAAACCACAGGACCGTACGCCGAACCGGGGGCCGAGCCGGAACGGTGGTTGAGCCTGTCGAAACCACGGGACCGTACGCCGAACCGGGGGCCGAGCCGGAACGGTGGTTGAGCCTGTCGAAACCACGGGACCGTACGCCGAACCGGGGGCCGAGCCGGAACGGTGGTTGAGCCTGTCGAAACCACAGGACCGTACGCCGAAGCCGAGCGGACCGAGCCGAGACCACGGTGGTCGATGCAGCGGTTGTCCTGAAACCACAGTCGAAGGCCGACGACGCGAGCGGTCGAGTTCGAGACCTGACCGACGCGTCACAGGAGCCTCGCCCTGAGCACGCGCCGGTGGTACTCCACAGCCCCACCGCACAGGAGAGACAGCGCGCCACCCGGCACCAGATGCTCGGCCGATGCCGTACACGTACATCCTGCGCTGCTCCGACGGGAGCTACTACGTCGGCAGCACTTTCGACCTCGAACGCCGTCTCTGGCAGCACGGGACTGATCGCGAAGGTGCCGTCTACACGCGCTCGCGCCGCCCGGTCGAGCTCGCCTGGGCGGGTTGGTTCGATTCCATTCGCGAAGCGTTCTTCTTCGAGAAGCAGGTTCAGGGGTGGAGCAGGGCCAAACGTGAAGCGCTGATCGAGGACCGGCTCTGGGAGCTACCTGAACTGGCATCGTCCGGCACGCGCGAGGAGTGGCTGCGGCGCCGACGAGTGCGGTGACGTGGTTTCGACAGGCTCAACCACCGGCGGGCTGGGCCGCGGTTCGGCGTACGGCTTTCGTGGTTTCGACAAGCTCGACCACCGTGGCGACGTACGGGCCCTGTGGTTTCGACAAGCTCAACCACCGTGACGTCGTACCGGGCCTGGGTTTCGACAAGCTCAACCACCGGCACGGCGTACGGCTGCGTGGTTTCGACAGGCTCAACCCCCGGCGGGCTCGACCACCGTGACGGCGTACGGCCCGTGTGGTTTCGACAAGCTCAACCCCCGGCGGGCTCGACCACCCTTTCGCCGTACAGGCCCCGTGGTTTCGACAAGCTCAACCACCGGGTCAGCAGGTGGCGAGGATCAGGGGGCCGTCGTAGAGGGCGGAGAGGACGTAGCCGATGCGTTGGCGGGGGCGGAGGTCGAGGACGACGTTGCTCCCGCTGGTGCGAGAGGTGGTGAGCTCGAAGTCGTCGGAGAAGGAGATGCCGCGGCCGGGGGCGTCGCCGACGGCGAGTACGGCGCGGGCGCGGAGGTTCTTCCGGGCGACGTCGCCGTCCTCGAAGTGCTCGCACCACGCGCAGCGTCCGGTTGGCCCGCATGGCCATCGCCAGACCCTCCAGCGGGGTCACCCCGCCGGCGTCGTCGACCAGCTGGTCGGCCCGGTCCTGCGCCCGGTCGTCGGCCCGCGACATCGCCAGGTCCTCACAGGCGAAGTCGCCGGCCCAGAACATCGCGTTGGCCGGCTCCTCCAGCGGGTCCGCGAGCTCGTCGACGCCCTCCTCCTCACCGACCGAGGGACCGTCGCCGGCGGCCGCCTTCGCGGCGGTCGCGGCGTACCCGGGGTCGTCGCTGGTCACGACCAGCCCCTCGTCCTCGAGCAGCACGACGTACTGCACCTCGGGGCTGAACGTCGGGTCGAGCTGGGCGACCAGGTCGGCCCCGCCCTCCCACACCCCGTCGTCCTGCTTCGGCCGGGTGTAGCCCGCGGAGCGCAGGTTGCCGGCGAGCACGTCGAAGTCGGTGCCCTCGGCGACCGCCAGCGTCATCGCCGCGCCCTTGCGGCTCTGCGAGAACGCCTCCCACCGGGCGTTGACCGGCCCGAACCCGAAGAAGTTGTGCAGCGCCACCGCGGCCTCGTCGATGCTGGACGCGGCGGTGTAGTCGCCGTCGTACGCCTTGGACATGAAGTCCTCGATGCGCGCGTCGGCCGGGTCGTCGCCGAGACGTACGCCGACCTCGCGACGCACGACGCTCCAGTCGGTGAACGAGATCCGCAGCGACCCCGACGGGACCTCGTGCAGGGCCTGCTCGAGCGGGGTCCGGTCCAGGCGACGCCACACCACCACGCCGACCACCAGCAGGCCGACCACGAGGGCGAGCGCGAGGCCGAGGACGAGGTACCTGCGCACGAGCCGAGCGTAGCCGCAGACCCGCAGCCCTCCCGCGTTCACCGGACCATGTGAGGATGTGCGCCATGGCGCCCAGCACTCCGGCGAGTGGCCCCGACGTCGTCGCAGCCGGGGCCGTGGTCACCCGCAAGGGACCCCGCGGGCGCCAGGTGCTGCTGGTGCACCGCCCCAAGTACGACGACTGGTCCTACCCCAAGGGCAAGCAGGACCCGGGCGAGCACGTCACCACCACCGCCGTGCGCGAGGTCCTCGAGGAGACCGGCGTCGAGATCCGGCTCGGCCGGCCGCTGTCGCCGCAGGTGTACGCCGTCAGCGGCGGGCGGGCCAAGACGGTGCACTACTGGGTCGGTCACGTGGTCGGCGACGACGACGTGTCCGGCTACCTGGTCAACGAGGAGGTCGACGAGCTCGGCTGGTTCGACCTCGAGGCCGCCAAGGAGCGGCTGACCTACCTCGACGACCTCGAGCTGCTCGAGCAGTTCCGCTCGGTGCGCAAGAAGACCGCGGCCCTGGTCGTCGTACGCCACGCGAAGGCGGTCAAGCGCGGCCAGTGGGACGGGCCCGACCCGAAGCGCCCCCTCTCCGAGGAGGGCGAGGCCGAGGCGGCCGCGCTGTCGCCGGTGCTGCACGCGTACGGCGTCTCCCGGGTGCTCAGCTCCTCGAGCACCCGCTGCGTGCAGACCGTGGAGCCGTTCTGCCATGAGCACGTGGTGCCGCTGGAGGAGGTCGAGGAGCTCTCCGAGGAGGGGTACCACGAGCGCAGCGCGCGACGGCTGCTCGACGTACTGATGAACGCCCCCGGGTCGAGCGTGCTGTGCAGCCACCGACCGGTGCTGCCCGAGCTGTTCACCCTGCTGGGCATCGAGGAGGAGCCGCTCTCCCCCCACGAGCTGGTGGTCTGCCACCACCGGCGGGGACGGCTGATGGCCACGGAGCGGCACCGTCCCCGGCTGCATCTGGACTAGCGCCGCTGACCTGCGCCTTTCCGTGTGACGGCCGTCTCCTTCCGAGCCCGCTCGCACGGTCCAGCCAGCCAGCGTTCACCTTCCGTTCAACAAGCCCGACGCCCTGAGTCACCTGCGCTGCCTACGTTCGTCGCGTCAGAGCACCTGACCTGCCCACACCAAGTCATTCAGGAGTACGTAGTGAAGCGCACCATCACCCGTTGGGTCGCCCTCCCCGGTGCTGCCCTGCTTGCCCTCACCGTCGCCGCGTGCGGCACCGGCGCCGACGCCGGCAACGGCGACGGCGCCTCCGGTTCCGTCGCCGTCGACGGTTCCTCCACCGTCTTCCCGATGAGCAACGCCGCCTACGAGCTCATCACCGAGGAGAACCCGGGCATCAAGGCCACCGTCGGCGCCTCCGGCACCGGCGGCGGCTTCGAGAAGTTCTGCGCCGGCCAGACCGACATCTCCGACGCCTCCCGTCCGATCAAGGACGAGGAGAAGGCCACCTGCGAGAAGAACGGCGTTGAGTTCACCGAGCTCCACGTCGCCACCGACGCGCTCACGCTCGTGGTCAACAAGGACCTCGAGGGCGTCGACTGCCTCACTGTCGACCAGCTGAAGAAGCTGTGGGGCCCGGACTCGAAGGTGAAGAACTGGAACGAGCTCGACCCGTCGTTCCCCGACCAGAAGATCTCGCTCTTCGGTCCCGGCACCGACTCGGGCACCTACGACTACATGGCCGCCGACGTGATCGGCGCGGAGTCGGAGAAGACCCGCACCGACTACGAGGCCAGCGAGGACGACAACGTCCTGGTCCAGGGCGTCGAGGGCACCCCCGGTGCCACCGGTTACTTCGGCTACACCTACTACGAGGAGAACGCCGACCGCCTCAAGGCGCTCGCCGTCGACAACGGCGACGGCTGTGTCGAGCCCTCGGCCGAGACCGCCCGCGCCGGCGAGTACGCCCCGCTGTCGCGGCCGCTGTTCATCTACGTCAGCAACAAGTCCTACACCGAGAACGAGGCCGTCAAGGCGTTCACCGACTTCTACGTCGAGAACCTCGAGACGATCGCCGAGGCCGCCAAGTACATCCCGCTGAGCGACGAGGACTACGACAAGACCAAGTCGGCCCTCCAGTCGATCAGCTGACCTCGGTGAGAGGAGCAGCCCAGATCACATGACTGACCACACCGGTGCCGCGTCAGGCCCGCCCCAGTCCGGGGCGGGCCTGACCCGCGCCCCCATCGACCTCGACCACCGTCCCCGGCGCGCCGAGTCCGTCATCAAGGCGGCGCTGCTGGGGTCGGCCCTGCTGTCGGTGTTCATCACCTTCGGCATCATCGCCGCGCTGATCCAGCCGGTCGCCAAGTTCTTCGGGCAGGTCCCGGTCGGCGACTTCTTCGCGACGAAGGGCGAGTACGCCGTCGTACCCCTCGTCGGCGGCACGCTGATGACGACGTTCATCGCGCTGCTGCTGGCGGTCCCGCTCGGGCTCGGCGCGGCGATGTACCTCTCGGAGTACGCCAGCAAGCGTGCCCGCAAGACGCTCAAGCCCACCCTGGAGCTGCTCGCCGGCGTGCCGTCGGTCGTCTACGGCTTCTTCGCGCTGTCGTTCGTGACGCCCACGCTGCTGCAGGACCTGCTCAACATCGAGGTCGGCTTCACCAACGCGCTGGCCGCCGGCCTCGTGCTCGGCGTGATGATCGTGCCGACGATCGCCTCGCTCTCGGAGGACGCGCTGTCCGCCGTACCCCAGTCGATGCGGCAGGGCTCGCTGGCGATGGGCGCCAACCGGATGCAGACGACGCTGCGCGTCGTACTCCCCGCCGCGCTGTCCGGGGTCGCGGCCGCGGTCGTGCTCGGCCTGTCCCGCGCCGTGGGCGAGACGATGATCGTGGCCCTGGCCGCGGGCGCCCGCAAGAACCTCTCCCTCGACCCGCGCGAGGGGATGCAGACGATGACCGGCTTCATCGCCCAGACCGCCGGCGGCGAGAACCCCGTCGGCTCGGTCGACTACAACATGCTCTTCGCGGTCGGGCTGCTGCTGTTCCTGATCACGCTGGCCATCAACGCGATCAGCATCTCCTTCGTACGTCGCTTCAGGCAGGCCTACTGATGACCACCACGACGATCCAGTACACCCGTGAGGCCGTGCAGGCGGCCGTCTCGACGGGCCGCAGCCGCGACCGCAACACCGCCTCGCTGATCTTCCTGGTCCTGCTCTGGGCCTCGCTGTTCTTCGGCGTGATGGTGCTGATGGTGCTGATCGTGAACACCGCGATCGACGGCGCCCCGCGCTTCGACTCGGCGCTGCTGACCAAGTACGACTCCACGCTGTTCCCCGAGCGCACCGGCTTCCGGGCCGGGATCCTGGGCACGCTGTGGCTGATGGTGACCACGGCCGTGATGGCCGTGCCGCTCGGCATCGCCGCGGCGCTGTATCTCGAGGAGTTCGCGGACAACGGCAAGTGGTACAACCGCGTCATCGAGCTCAACCTGCAGAACCTCGCGGCCGTGCCGTCGATCGTCTACGGGCTGCTCGCGGTGGCGGTGATGGCCGTGCTCGGGTTCGAGCGCAAGGGCATCGTGCTCGGCGGGGCGATCGCGCTGGCCCTGCTGATCCTGCCGGTCATCATCATCACGACGCGCGAGGCCGTGCGCGCCGTACCGTCCGAGATCCGGTTCGGGTCGCTGGCGCTCGGCGCCACGCTGTGGCAGACCACCTGGCGCCAGACGCTGCCCTCGGCGATCCCCGGCATCGCGACCGGCACGATCCTGGGTCTCTCGCGCGCCATCGGCGAGGCCGCTCCGCTGCTGCTGCTCGGCATCGCGGGCGCCGTACGCTTCGACCCCACCGGGGTGCTCAGCCCGACGACTGCCCTGCCCATCCAGATCTACTCGATGACCTCGCAGTCCCAGGAGGCCTACCAGCAGGCGGCAGCAGCCGCCATCATCGTGTTGCTCGCGCTGGTGCTGGTCCTGAACGGCCTCGCCATCTTCATCCGCAACAAGTTCCAGCGAGAGTGGTGATCGCCATGGCACGACGTCCCGGGACCTTCACATCCACCGACAGCTTCAGCGGAAGTCTGGACAACTACATGAACTCCATCGTCAACGTGGAGGAGGGCGCCGCGCGTGCCCTGCCCTCCCAGCCGATCTCTCCTGTCATGCGTGCGGAGGGGCTCAACGTCTTCTACGGCGACTTCCACGCCGTGCACGACGTCGACCTGGACTTCGCGCAGAACGAGATCACCGCGCTGATCGGGCCCTCCGGCTGCGGGAAGTCGACCGTCCTGCGCAGCCTGAACCGGATGAACGACCTGGTCGCGGGCTGCCGCGTCGAGGGGTCGGTGACCTACCACGACGTGGACATCTACGCCAAGAAGGTCGACCCGATCGAGGTACGCCGCCACATCGGCATGGTGTTCCAGAAGCCGAACCCGTTCCCGAAGTCGATCTACGACAACATCGCCTACGGCCCCCGCGTCATCGGCATGGAGGTCGACGACATGGACGCGCACGTCGAGGAGGCGCTGCGCAGCGCGGCGCTCTGGGACGAGGTCAAGGACAAGCTCAAGCAGTCGGCGTACGGCCTCTCCGGCGGGCAGCAGCAGCGCCTGTGCATCGCGCGCACGATCGCCACCCGGCCCGACATCATCTTGATGGACGAGCCGTGCTCGTCCCTGGACCCGATCGCGACCTCGCGCATCGAGGACCTGATGATCGAGCTGCGCGACAGCTACACGATCATCATCGTCACCCACAACATGCAGCAGGCGGCGCGCGTCTCCGACCGGACGGCGTTCTTCACCGCGAGGCCCGACGAGACCACCGGCAACCGCACCGGCCTGCTGGTCGAGTACGACCTCACCAAGAAGATCTTCACCACCCCGGGTGACGAGCGCACCGAGGCGTACATCTCCGGGCGGTTCGGGTAGCCGGCAATTCCGGATAGTCCGTGACGTTCAGCAGGTCGAACGGCGGATTCCGGATGTCGATCGTCACGGACTATCCGGTCCGTCCGGAGCCCCTGTGGAGGACGGAAGCGCGGCCGGGTTGATCGGGTGCACCATCCGCGGATGGTGTACGACGACCCGCTCGCCCGGGCCAGGGCCCGCGTGGTCCGACCGGTGCGCCTCGATCCCCTAGGGCAGACGGGTCCGACTCGCGGTGCCGCGCAGGGACCGCGGTGGCGACGGACCAGCCGCGGGCTCTACGTGCCCGCCTCGGTCGACCGGACCGAGGTCGAACAACGGATCGTCGAGGCCGGCGCCGTACTGCCCGAGGTCGGTGGCGTCACCGGCTGGGCGGCCCTGCGCTGGGCCGGCGGAGTCTGGTTCGACGGGAGCGACCCGGCCGGGGTGCCTCGGGACGTCGACCTCGCCACCTGCCACGACGACATCCGCAGCCAGCGTGGCTTCCGTGTCTGGCAGGAACGGCTGGCGCCGAGCGAGATCACCGAGAAGGACGGGTTGCGGATCGCGGTCCCGGTCCGCGCCCTCTTCTTCCTCATGCGCTACGCCGCCAGCCTGCGCCTCGCTGTCGAGTACGCCGACATGGCCGCCTACTCCGACCTGTGCTCCCTCGACGAGGCGATGGCCTACGCACTCGCCCATCCGGGGTGGACCGGCGTACCCCAGGCCCGGGAGGCGTTGATGCTCGCCGAGGAGAACAGCTGGTCGCCGGCCGAGACCAGGTTCCGGTTGATCTGGGAGAAGGACGCCGCGCTCCCGCGCCCGCTCTGCAACCAACCGATCTTCGACCGCGCGGGTCGGCACATCGGTACGCCGGACCTGCTCGATCCTGTCTCCGGGACCATCGGGGAGTACGACGGCGCGCTGCACCTGCTCGGTCGGCAACGCTCGATCGACGCGCGGCGCATGGAGCGGTTCCGCGACCACGGACTCGAGCCGTTCTTCGTCGTCGCGCACGACCTGCTCGACCGGCCGCTGGTCGCCCGTCGGATCCACCAGGCTCTTCGCCGCGCCCGGTGGCAGCCCGAGTCCGATCGCGCCTGGACCATCGACCCCCCGCCGTGGTGGATCGAGACCCTCACGGTCGAGCAACGCCGCCACCTCGACCTCGACGAGTCCGAGCGGCTCCTCGCGCCCCGGCGGCGCAGCTACCGGGACGCCGTACCTGGGTGACGCGACCCGTCGCCCCGACCGGATAGTCCGTGACGTTCGGCATCCACAGTCCCCCGATCGGCCTGCGGAACGTCACGGACTATCCGGCTCCGTCGCGCACCACTAGGTTGGGGAGGAACCAGCCACGGGAGGCACACCATGGGGATCCTCAGCGACGTACGGGTCCGGCAGCCGGCGAAGAACGACCTGGTCGGGAGGGAGTTCACGGTCTGCGGGATCGGGACCGGCTTCGAGGGGACGATCGGGCTTCGGCTGATCAACCGCTCCGGCAAGGTCGTCGCGACGGGGTTCGCCCAGTCGAGCGGCGGGATGGCGGTGATCGGGGAGTTCAGCGCGACCCTGAAGGTCAAGAAGCCACCGCGCGCGGGTACGCCGCTGACCCTGCAGGTCTTCGGCGACAACCCCGGCCCGGGCCCGGGTCCCGGAAGCGACCTGAAGGAGGTCGCGGTGATCATGTACCCCGACCTGGTCGGCCACCTGTTCTACCGCGTGGAGCGCGGCGACACCCTGACCGGGATCGTCCGGATGGCGCGCGACTTCGGCAAGACCACGGTCGCCCAGATCGTCGCCGCCAACGAGCGGATCAAGGACCCCGACAAGATCCAGGCCGGCTGGCGGATCCGGGTGCCGATCAGCCGCTAGGGCAGCTGGAAGACGAACTTGCAGATCCAGTAGACCGCGGCCGCGACGGCGCCGGCCATCGGGAAGGTGAGCACCCAGGCCGTCAGGATCGAGCGCGCGACGCCCCACCGTACGGCGGAGAGCCGCTTGGTCGCCCCGACGCCCATGACCGCGCTGGTGATCGTGTGCGTCGTCGAGATCGGCGCCTCGAAGACGTACGCCGTCGTGTACAGCACGCTCGCGGAGATCGACTCGGCCGCGAACCCCTGGGGCGGGTCGAGGGCGATGATCCGGCGCCCGAGGGTCCGCATGATCCGCCATCCGCCGGAGTAGGTGCCCAGCGAGATCGCGGTCGCGGCGGCGATGATCACCCACACCGGGAGCGGGTCCTCGCTGGCGACGTACCCCCCGGAGAGCAGCGCCAGGAAGATCACGCCCATGGTCTTCTGCGCGTCCTGCAGACCGTGGCCCAGCGCCATCGCGGCGGCCGAGACGGTCTGCGCCAGCCGGAAGCCCTTGCCCACCTTGCTCGGCGACTTCTTCCGGAAGATCCACATGATCGCGAGCATCACGCCGAACCCGAGCCCGAAGGCCACGAACGGCGAGACGATCATCGGGATGACGACCTTCTCGATCACCGTCGCCCAGTTGACGAAGACCCCGGCCGCGAGCGCGGACCCGACGAGCCCGCCGATCAGCGCGTGGGAGGACGACGAGGGCAGGCCGAAGTACCAGGTGATCAGGTTCCAGGTGATCGCGCCCAGCAGCCCGGCCATCACGATCACCAGCCCATGACTGCCGGTGCCGGGATCGATCGTTTCGCTGACCGTGCTGGCGACCTTCTGGCCGAGGAAGGCCCCGACGAAGTTCATCACCGCGGCCATCACCAGGGCGACGCGCGGGGTGAGCGCGCGGGTGGAGACCGAGGTGGCGATCGCGTTGGCCGCGTCGTGGAAACCGTTGGTGTAGTCGAAGATCAGGGCAACCGCGACGACGGCGACGATGATCGCGAGGTCCACCGGTCAGGACTCCTTGGCGTGGATCTGCTCGATGATGTTGGCCACCTTCTCGAAGGCGTCCACGCCGTGCTCCAGCGAGTCCACGATGTCCTTGAGCTTGAGCACCTCCAGCGCCTCGTACTGGCCGCTGAACAGCTTGGCCAGGATCCGCCGGTAGCTCTTGTCCCCGGCGTTCTCCAGCCGGTTGATCTCGATCCAGTACTCCTCGAGCGCGCTCATCGAGCGCAGCCCTGGCATCGCCTCGGCGGTGAGCTCGGCACACCGCTGGAGCACCTCGACCTGCTCGGCCAGCTCGGTCGGCAGCGTGGTGACCTCGTAGAGGTTGGTCAGGTCGACCGCCTCCTCCATGAAGTCCATGACGTCGTCGAGGCTGGAGGCGAGGGCGTAGATGTCCTCGCGGTCGAACGGCGTGACGAACGTCGAGTTCACGCGCTTGGCGATCTCGTGCGTCGTCTCGTCGGCTCGGTGCTCGGCGTCACGCATGCGGTCGGCGATGCCGGCGCGATCGGGGTTCTCCCCCAGCATCTCGGCAAGAATGCCGGCACCCTCGACCAGCCGGTTGGCCGATTCGGTGAGTAGTTCGTAGAACGCGTTGTCCACTGGCTTGAAGCGCAAGGCCACCATGAACTCCTGATGAGGAGGGCAAGAACGATAGTCATGCTAGGTGCAGCCGGGGCGAGACGCGCAATCAGTACCGTGTCGGACCGTCGGCGAGCCCCGGCGAGCGCTGCTGCGGGCGCCGTACGCCGGCCCGCTCGTCGCCGGGAGACCTAGCTGGGCTGGGACGGACGCAGGGCGCGGATGCCGAGGATCGAGTCGATCTCCTCGGCCGAGAGCGACGAGTCGGATTGGTTCGCAGCCACGATCAGGTTGGCCGTGAGCTCGACCTCGTCGAGCAGCTCGTCGTCCTCGAGTCGCACGTCGAACGGGTCCACGCTCCAAGCCCCTTCCCTCGGTCCCTCGGAGGTGATCGGTACCTCCTACCCGGGCCCGAGCCGGTGAAACCACTGCCTCCATCGTCCCTGATGATGCCAGCCCGCGACATGTGGGGGGTGACATCAGGTGACGGGACGAAAGTCCCTAGTCGGTCACACGCACCCCGTGGATGCACGAAGGCCCCGACCGCGAACGGTCGGGGCCTTCGTTGATCAAGCGTCAGACAGGACGGACGTTCTCCGCCTGCGGGCCCTTGGGGCCCTGCGTGACGTCGAACTCGACCTTCTGGTTCTCGTCGAGAGACTTGTAGCCCTGCGACTGGATCGCCGAGTAGTGGACGAAGACGTCGTCTCCGCCGTTCTCCTGGGCGATGAAGCCGAAGCCCTTCTCGGCGTTGAACCACTTAACGGTGCCCTGAGCCATGCTCATTTTCTCCTTGTTTCTCAGGCTGAGACCGCCACGTCGACGGCCTCTTTCAGAGTGCGGTGATACGCCGTCCCGCCTCGCAAGCCTGTTGAGCAAAGAGAAGAAACGCCGTTGGATCACAAACTCCAACGAGCGTTGGTGTAACCGCTGGAACTGCACCCTGTGGGTGCGAGCCTAGCAACCTTCTGGCCCTTCGCGTGCATGGGCTGCCCGGTGGCGCCCAGAGTTCACCTGCCGTACGCCTGGCGGGCCCCCGGTCACAGGGCTTGAGATCGGGCCCTGGTCGGCTCCGGGAACGGGCCCCGGGGCGAGCCTCGAGGCTGCGCCGGAAGGCCCGACGCGGTCTCCGGTCCCGGGCACACGGCGTCGGCGCGTGCCTGGAACGGCCCCGGGACAGTACCGGCCGGAACGGGCGAGCTCGCGCCGCGTCCGCCACCGGTCTAGGTGGGCGTCCACAGCGCTGGACAACCCTTCTGGGACCCGGCCCGCGCGCCGTATCGTCTGCCAGATGGGCGCCCAGAATCCCTCCCAGCCCGAGGAACCGCACCACGAGTCCGGCGGTGCGGGTCACTCCACACCCCGGATCCCGGGGCAGCGCGACCGCACCGCGGCTCCGGACAACGCACCGGACGACGTGGACCTCGGCTGGGTGCTGCACGAGGGCGGGGGCTCCGGCTCGTTCGACGGCTGGCTCTACCACTACGCCGACGGCACGATGGTCGACGCGCAGGGCGTCGAGTACCGCATCGCCGGCGAGGGAGCGGCCGCGGAGGAGTCGGCGGACTCGGCGGACTCGGCGGCGCCGGCCGACGTGAGTACGGCGCCCGGGTCCAGCGAGGACTCCGAGACGCAGCCGGAGCGCGAGCCGGAGACCGAGCGACCGCGTCTGCGCGCGGTCGCCGACGGCGAGACCGAGCCCCGCGGTGCCGGGGACGGCCCGAGCGAGGGCGAGCAGGCCGCTGTCGCTCCCGAGGAAGCGACTGAGGGCACGACTGAGGGACCGGCTGGGTCCCCCGACGACGTGACCGAGGACTCGGCCGAGGACGCCGCCACCGACGCGCCCGCCGAGGACCCGGCTGACGCCGCGCCGTCCGAGGGCGGACAAGCCGTGCCCACCGACGAGTCGGCGTCCGATCCGGACCCGCAGGCGGCAGCGGACGCGGCCGAGGAGAACGCTCCGGCTGCGCAGGTACGGCGCCCGGGCGACGTACCGGCGTTCGTGGAGTACACCCCCGGGTCGCTGCGCGGGTACCTGCTGGGCGGGGTCTTCGTGGTGGCCGCGGTGACCGGCGTACTGACGAGCTTCGTGGCCATCAGCGAGAGCTCCACGGCAGCGCTCGTCGTCGCCGCCGGGTGCCTCGCGCTGGCGCTGGTCGCCTGGTGGGCGCTGCTGAGCTGGCGACCGGTCGTGGTCACCGTCCGCGAGGGGACGCTGGACATCACCCGGGGCGAGCACAGCGAGACCTTCGACCTGACCGATCCGGCGACCGTGGTCGAGTTCCGCGGGCGCCCGGGCCCCTCGTGGACCGCGCTCGTCCGCCACGCCAACGGGCCGCGCACGGTGCTGCGACCCAGCCACGTCAAGCCGCGCCAGTTCGAGCGCATCGTGCGCCACCACCGCGCCCCTGCGGAGCAGCGCGACACCGCCTCCGCCTGAGGCCGGGCCTGCCGCGGGCGGTCACCGCTCCCGTCGGGGCCACGACCAGCGACGGGGCGCCGCGTGCCGCGGGACCCTGGCGTCCGGGTCGGGCACGATGGGGGCTCCGGACGCGGCCGCCTCGGCGTACCGCTGCCGGAGACGTGACCGGACCTCCTCGGGAGTCAGCTGGGCGCGGCGACGCTCGTTGCGCGCGACGACGATCCCGGTGGCGGCCACGCCGGCCACGCCGGCCACACCGAGCACCTTCCAGAGCTTCGCCAAGGAGCGACCTTTCGATGTCAGAGCATGCGCTGAGCCTGAGCGACGCCGCGGAGCTCACCCGCACCGGCGACCTGTGGCTGTTCCGCGGCCACTCGGCGGCTGACCATGCTATCCGCGCGCTGACCAATGCTCCGGTCAACCACGTCGGGATGGCGGTCGTGCTCGACGACCTGCCGCCGCTGCTGTGGCACGCCGAGCTGGGCCAGGGCCTCGAGGACGTCTGGACGGGGACCCACCAGCGCGGCGTACAGCTCCACGACCTGCAGGCCGCGGTCGAGCGCTGGACCCACACCTACCACCAGCGACCCTGGCTGCGGCAGCTCCGGGCCGAGGTGACGCCGGAGATGGAGGACGCGGTCCTGCGGACGGTCGCCCGGCTGGACGGGACGCCGTTCCCGGCCACGGCCGCACTCGCCGCGCGCTGGGTGCGCGGTCGGTTGCGGCGTCCCGCGCCGGTCGAGTCGACGTACTGCGCGGAGCTGGTCGCCACGACGTACCAGGCGATGGGGCTGCTCGGCACCGAGCGACCGACGAACTACTACGACCCCGGCAAGTTCTGGTCCGGCGACCACCTCGACCTGCTCGGCGGTGCCCGCCTCGGCGAGGAGATCGAGGTACGGGTACCGACGGCCCCGCGGACGGCCTGAGCGCCACACCGAGCTGACGCGACGGTGGGCTCCTGCAATCGGGAGAGATCGCGCGAGGTGATCGATACCCTGAGTTCGACCACGACGCTGGGCTAGCGGGAGGCACCGCAGCATCTGATCTGGATCTCATGAGGTATCTCGGGGTGAGGCGGATGAGGATCACGTGACGATCGACGTCGCGCTCATCGCTCCGGTACGGGCCTATCGGGACGCTCTCGCCACCGCCATCAGTGGTCTGAGGGGCGTACGTCTCGCGCGCGCCGTCGGCAGCCCCGATGCGGTCTGCAGGCTGACCGCTCCCGCGCCCGAGGTCGTACTGGTCGACTTCGGGACCGACGAGGTCACCTCGACCATCGCCGGGCTGCGGGCGACCTCACCCACCACTCGGGTCGTCGCCTTCGGCATCGGAGACAGCCGCGAGCACGTCGAAGCAGTGATCCACGCGGCCGAGCACGGCGTCTCCGGCTTCGTCGAGTGCGATCAGCCGTTGACCGACATCATCGACGCGGTTCGTCTCGTCAGCCGCGGGCTTCCCGCGTGCAGTCCCCGAATCCTGAGCGTGCTGCTGCAGGCCCTCCAGCGCCACCACGTCGAGGCACCCCCGGGCGTCCTGAAAGACGCGGGCGTCCTGCTGCCCCTGACGCCTCGCGAGCGCCTGGTCGCAGACCTCGCGGCGCAGGGCCACACCAACCGGGAGATCGCCTCGCGCTTGAAGGTCGGCGAGTCCACCGTCAAGACGCACCTGCACGCCGTCTTCCGCAAGCTCGGACTGAGCAACCGCACCGAACTGCTCCTCCTACCCCGTGGCTCGCAAGCGAACGCGCGGGACAACGGGTGAGTCGAGGTCGATCCCGCCTCTCCACCTGTCGTCTCCACCGGATCTCCACGCCGTTGGCCGATGCGGCTGGTTCTCATCCGGCGCCAGAGTGAACCGACCGTCATGGCGCTCTCGGGAACGCAGACCCGAGGTGTCGCCCGAGGTGGACCGAACCACCTCAGTCACCACGGATCGAAGGAGCGTCACATGGCTACGGACTTCGCCAGCACGGGCATCGACACCGTCAACTGGGTCAACAAATTCGCCCTCGGCGGAGGCTTCGACACGCTCGCGTGCTCGGCGCACACGAGCTGTGTGCAGCTCACCGACGAGAAGCCCCACATGACCACCCCGGGCCAGCAGACGAACCTTGATCTGCGTACCGTCGAGAACAGCGCCGGCCTCGCCGAGAGCCTGAACGTCACCGCCAAGGCCAGTGCCCGTCTCGGGTCCTTCAGCGGGGACGCCAAGGCGTCCTTCGCCGCCGAGGTCGCCTGCAACTCCAGCAGCCTCCTCGTGGTCGCACGTGTCACGGTGGAGGACCGCACCGAGCAGTTCACGCCTCAGGTGCTGCAGAACCTCCAGCTGACGCCCACGGCCGCCGAGCTCCTCGAGAAGAGCCCTTGGCAGTTCCAGCAGATCTACGGCACCCACTGGGTGTTCGGGCAGGTCTTCGGCGGCGAGCTGTTCTGTGTCGTCGAGATCAAGACCGAGAGCGCCGAGGACAAGAAGTCGCTCGCCTTGGCTGCGTCCGGGAAGAGCAGCGGGATAGAGGGATCCACCGATCTGAGCGCCGCGCTCAAGAAGGTCGTGAAGGGACGCAACACCAACGTCCACATCTACCAGTCCGGCGGGGAGGTTCTGCACCTGGACAACGCCGACCTCGCCATCGACCGGTTCATCGACCGGATCGGAAGCTTCCCCGAGCAGGTCGCGGCACATCCGATGCCGCTCAAGGCGCTTCTGGCTCCATACGCCGAGCTGCCGCAGGTCGCAGGCAAGTCGATCGACCTCGCGCTGCGTGCGAACGCGATCGACGCCTTGGTCCAGCGCTACCTCAGGTACCGCGACGCACTGGCGGACCTCCACTATCTCGAGGACCACCAGGTCGAGTTCACTCACCCGAAGATCAATGCTCAGGACATCGCACGCGTTCGGGAGAAGCTGGAACAGACCCAGGACGCCATCAGGACCGCGATCACGCAGCTGTCCACGATCGAAAGTCCGGACGAACAGCTGCAGAAGGCAGGCTCCTTCCCGACGCCGGAGTCGCTCATGGAGGACCTCCCGCAGCGTCGCGCCAGGCTGCCGCGATCGGCCGCGGACATCCACGACATGTACCCGGAGGCCACCGATGGCGAGTACGACCTCTACCTCGGTGGCCAGCTGACCGGGCACGTCCGGCTCTACTGCCACGACCTCCAAGGCAAGCCCGCCGAGTACGTCACACTGCACTCCACGAACAACTACTCCGAGTGGCCGGCGAGCAGAAGCCAAGACCAACGGTGGCGTCGGGGCAGCTCGGTCAGGACCACCTACCAGCGGATCCGCATCTCGGGACACTCGGGCCTCGTCGACGTCACCGACCACACCTTCGCCACCACCGTGGGTGGACCGCTCACCGACACCGGAGCCCACGGAGAGAGGGGAGCGACGTTCACGGTCGCCGACTACGCCACCGCGTCCGCCAGCAACCACCAGCTCAACGCCGACAGGCAGGACCGCCAACCCTTCTCGACCGCCGAGTTGGATCTCGCCGGTACCGGGCTCCGCATGGATGAGGGAGTCGTCTGGCGCGCTAGCGGTTACGACCTCCGACCCTCTGGCGAGGACCAGAGGCCCCACCCGAGCAGCCTTGAACGGATGAGCGTCACCATCGGCGGCGCACCGGGACGCTGTGCCCCCCAGGCGCTCAGGCTGGTCTGCGAGGAGCAGTAGCCACCGGTCGGCCGGCGGTCCCGTCGCCGTACTCCGGCAACGCTCCCAGGCCCTCGTGCAGAAGGCCTCGCCGCCGATCTCGGGCCGCAGGGCGACAAGCCTGGCGGTACGAAAGGTCGTGGGTCGTCCCGGCGAACCACCCGTCGAGTCCTGGGTCGGCGACCACCGTGTCCTGGAGCGACGAGTTGGACGCATCACCCAGTGGCGCAATGCCCTCCTCAGGCACGTGAGCCAAGCACTGGCCACAGCCGGACCTGGTGCGCCATACCCCACCCCACCCGCAGCCTGGATTAGAGCCGCGTCGACGGCCCTCCGGGGTCTGCCCTCGCCAGCGGTCTGGACGAGGTCGCACGTGCTCGGTGACGGATGGTCAGTGACGTGACGGACGTGCCCACCGGTAGCCTGCATCCGCGAGGATCAGGGACCCGTCGGATCGAGGCACCGGTCTTCCCGAGCAGCGTCCTGAACAAGCCCCGGTCCCCCGGGCCTCTAGCTCAATTGGCAGAGCAGCGGACTTTTAATCCGCGGGTTGTGGGTTCGAGTCCCACGGGGCCCACCAGCTTGCGGCCCGCCTGGGGCTGCCTGCGGGCGGGACCGACGGCGGGACGTCATACGACTGCGGGCGGGCGGGACCGGCGGGCAGGACGTCATACGACCTGGTCGCCCCCACAACCACAACGTATGACGTCTCGTGGGACGCGCTGCTGGGCATCGGCCCGCGACCAGGCACTGCTCGGTCTGCCGCCGATCGGGATCACCCGACGGGGAGGGGTACTCCCCGAGCCAGGTAGTCGGTCAGGGCGCGCCGGGCCACGGCCTCGGTGGTGCGCAGGAGCCGCTGCGACGGCGACGCTTCCGCGCGAAGTCGAAGGCCTACCCGGCGCACCAGGAGCTCGACGTCGGCAGCCGGCACCGCGCCGGAGTACTGCATGGCGAGCCGGGCCCCCAACGCCCGCTCTGCGTCACTCGGGACGGCCGCCTCGAGTCGAGAAGCCAACCTGTGCGGCGTGACCGGAGAGACAATTGCGTCGGCTGGCGACGCGAGGCCCACGAAGGAGGTGGAGGCCACGAGCACGAAGGCCGCGACGACCTGCTTGCTCCTCGCTCGCCATCTCCGCGTTCGGCCGGCCGCCGATGCGGCTCGCGGGCTCCGGATCGACTCCATGTGCGCATCATCACCCGCTCCACCTGTCGCGTACCTGACTGCCTCGCTGCGCGAAGTCCGGCCGGCACCAGCAGCGCACGGCGGCGACAGTGGCCGACCGCGGGTGCTGGCTCTGGCACCGGACAGCGAGGCGTCCTGGTGGCGGGTCCTCCCGAGCCCGGCCAGCCAGCGCTCCCGGTCAGGAGGTCATCCCTCTCGGGTCCGGGGACGTGTGGGTGGGTCTCCCCTCGGTGGTCTGGGTATCAGCGGGGCGAGGATGAGGACGGTGGCGAACGCGATGATGTGTTCGACGTCGGCCACGCGATGGTGGGCTGCGGAGCCGATCAGCAGGACCGCGATCGACGTCACGGTGACCAAGCGCTGCCGCATCAGCACCACCACGGCCGCAGCGAGCGCCGCGGTGCCGCCGGAGGGGCCGTAGTCGGAGGTGGTCAGGGTCGTCGTGGCCAGCTCCCAGCCGGCTCGGCTGCTGACGAGGAGGAAGAGCGTCGTGCCGACGTACCCCCAGACGGCTCCAGCGGCCCAGAGGACCAACGCGGTCCAGGGGTTGCTCAGGCGTTCCAGCAGCCACAGGTACAGGCCGGTGACCACGAGCAGCGAGATCAGCATGAACGGGTCTCGGGTCAGGACGGTGGCGGTCAGCGCACGCCACAGCTCCCCGTCGAGCAGCTGCTGCGCCGACCACGCCATCGCTCGGTCCACCTCGGGGCGCAGCCGCCAGGAGGAGCCCCAGGTCACCGCGGCAGTGCCGACCAGCACCGCCGTCCAGACCGTGGCCGCCATCGGCAGTCGAGGCGACCCCGACCGCCGGCCGCGGTCCAGCTCGTCGAAGCGGGCCTTGACCGCGACGAGTGCGGTTCTCACCCGGCAGCCTTCCCAGGCAGGGCATCGTCCGCCGCCGCACGTCGGGCCCGCAGGACCTCGCGGACCACGTGGGGCGGCAAGAACGCCCGCGCTGCGGCCACGGCGATCTTGGGAAGGCTGGCCCGGCTCGGATAGGCCAGCCACATCGGTTCCCACTGAGGATCGAACTTGTCCTTGAACCGGAAGAGTCCGCGCGCGTCGTACACCTCGCCGCCGTGGTCATAGAGCCACCCCAGCATGCGTTGGGCCCGGTCGTCCGGCGCCGGCTGGGCAGCAGCAGGGTCACGGGCCAGCGGAACCCCGCCCAGGCTGGCGCCGCTGCGGCCCCGGGTCGCGAAGTGAGCCAGGGAGTCCACGATGAGCAGCTCCATGACCCCCGGAGGGCAGTCAGGTGCGCGGCGCATCAGGTCCAGCACCGCGTGGTCGCCGTCGGCGAAGGGAAGCCAGGTCACGAAGGCGACGACTTCCTCCTCCGGGGTGCCGAGCGCGCGTACGGCGACGTACACCTCCTGGTCGTCGAGCCGGTCGGGGTCGAACCGTCCCAGGGTGAATCCCAGCTCAGGACCGCCCTTGGTGCGCAACCACTGGGCACTGACCTCGGCCAGCTGCGCAGTCCGCCGAGCGCTGCGTGCCGTGTGTTCGTAGGCCAGCACCTCGACCTGCTCGCGTCGTGCGCGGGAGACCGAGTGCCGGATGTTGGAGCGTCGCTTGCCGGCAGTGGAGAACGACGCGACGGCGAGGGTGGCCTCGACACCGATCTGGATGCTGGCGTAGCCGGCGGCGTGCGCGCGATCGGTCTGCACTCGATCCGTCGCGAGCAGGGCGGGGATCCAGCCGATCTGCTCGCAGTAGTGGGTGAACTCGTCGAGCGCGGCGTCCTCGCGGCCGGGTTCGGCGACCGGGGCGCCCAGCGAGATCGCGGCGCCGGCGTTGACCCCTACCGCCGCCCACGCACGACCCTGGTCCAGCTCCAGCAAACGGTTGTCGGGAAGCGCCAGCAGGGGAGCCGTCGAGGTCTGGCCGTAGCGGCAGGCGAACTCGCGGATGTGGTCTCGGTCCTGACCCACACCGGTCACGCGAGGCCGTAGGGCCCACAGGACCGTGAGGACGAGGACGAGGAAGCCGACGCGTAGCGCCAGCGCGTAGGCCTCGACCCGGCGCTGCTCGACGTCGATGCCGCCGGGGAGGAACAACACGGTCCGCCAGATCACCGCCACTCGCGAGCTCGTCGTCGTGGAGGCCAGCTGGTCGATCTCGGCGTAGCCGATCAGCGCGAACGCCACCAGTCCCGTGGCCGCCCCCGCCGGTAGCCACCACCGCGCCGCGCTGGCGTGGAGCGCACGCAACCGGAAGGAGTCGTGAGTGATCAGCAACAGCGCCAGCGTCACGACCGCGAGCAGCTCATTGAGGCCGACGTGACCGGAGACGGCCCCGAGCGCTGCACCGATGGCGGTGAGGAGGACCGCCAGCCGCCAGGCCCATCGGGTGCCTCGCGCCAAGGAGCGCGCGAGCACCAACAGGACGAGCCCGGCTTCCACGGCCGCGACCCGTCCGCTGAGGACCAGACCTGACCCGGGATCGGTCGGGACGACTTCGGTCAGCTCCGTGCGGAGTCCGGGGAACAACCCGAAGAGGGCATTCGTGAGCCCGACGGTTGCGACGAGACCGACCGGGATCAGCCGCCGCCACCGTCGTCTCCTGACCTGGGCGATGGCGGTGGACATGTTCGCCAGTCTCATCCACGTCGCGCCGGGTCGGTAGCAAGCAGTCCAGTCCGCACGGCGGCGTGCCGTCGGAGTCCCTGGCGTCTCGCGGGGACGTCATACGACCTGGTCGCCCGGGCAGCCAGAACGTATGACGTTGCGCGGGGACGTCATACGACCTGGTCGCTCGAGCAGCCAGAACGTATGACGTTGCGCGGGACGTCATACGACCGGGTCGCCCGGGCAGCCACAACGTATGACGTCCCCCGTCGTGCCGATCCATATTTTTTCTGGATATAGCCGTATCTTTCGGTCAGACGAATCGTTGAATCGGCCAAGAAACGGTCGGCAGACGGTGTCGGCCACTGCCTCGACAGGTGCACACTCGGATGGAGTGCCACCGGGGGGAGGACGCATGGACCAGGTCTTCGAGGACCGGACGCGCGGAGGCGCGCATCGACGGCAGCGCATGCGCGACGAGGCGCGGGCGCAGGCGGTGCGCTACCAGACACCGCAGTGGCTCGAGCGCAGCTTTGTGCTGCCGGTGAGCGGCGAGGCCGCGCCGGAGGTGCCGGCCCAGGCACTGCCCGAGCACGACGACATGGCCGCGCCCTCGGCCGACCTGCCACTGGTCACCCCGGAGCCGAAGGCCCAGCGGCCCCAGGCCGCCGAGATCGACTTCGCGCGCGTCGTCCAGCGCCACGACCTGAGTCGCCGGGCCGCACACATCGCGTGGGCCACCGCCGCCATCACCGGCGTGGCGCTGATCCTGTCCCTGGTGATGCCCAGCGCGGCCCTGCTCGCCATCGTGGTCGGTTTCGCAGCCCTGTGCCTGGTCGCACTGACCGCCAGCCTGCAGCTCTCCCACGCCCCCGTCCCTCGGGTGGACCACCGCCCCTGACGTCTCCGACGCGTCACGTGCAGACCGGGCTGACCCGATAGTCCGTGACGTTCAACATCGACATCAGCCCTACCGGCATGCGGAACGTCACGGACTATCCGGTCCGGGCGGGAGGCGCGGGAAGGGCAGGCCTCCTACGCGGTGTGCTCGGAGACGCGGCCGCGGGCGCCGGAGTCGGTGAGGCGGGCCTCCTCGGCGGCGATCCGCTCGAGCTCCTCGCGGCGGCCGTCGTAGGCGCCCGGCTCGCTGACCAGCTCGGACGCGCCCTTGGGCAGCCGCTGCAGGGCGGCCCGGGCGAAGATCTGCTGCTCGGTCGCGGTGCGCTCGGAGCGGTCGTTGCTCAGGAACGTCACCGTCCAGTGCAGCAGCGCGGTGACCTGGTTCTTGAAGCCGGTCAGGTAGATCAGGTGTACGGCGAGCCACATCAGCCAGGCGATCAGCCCGCTGAGCCGGACCTTGCCGACCAGCGCGACCGCGTCGAAGCGCGAGATCGTCGCCATGCTGCCCTTGTCGAAGTACTTGAAGGGCCCCTGCGCGGGCTTGCCCTGCAGTCGGCCGTTGATCTCCTTGGCGGCGTACTTCGCCCCCTGGATCGCCACCTGGGCGACACCGGGCAGGTTGTTCAGCGCGATCATGTCGCCGACCACGAACACCTCGGGGTGGCCGGGCAGGGTCAGGTCGGGGTTCACGCCGATCCGGCCGGCGCGGTCCAGCGTGGCCCCGGACTGCTCGGCGAGCTGTGCGGACAGCGGGCTGGCCTGGACGCCGGCGGCCCAGATCTTCGTCACGGCCTCGATCCGGCGCTCGCCGCCGTCCTTGTCCGAGACGACGAGGCCACGCTCGTCGACGTCGGTCACCATCGCCCCGAGCTGCACCTCGACGCCGAGGTCCTCCAGCGCCTTCTTGGTCTTCTCGCCGAGCTTGGCGCCGAACGGCGGCAGCACCTGCGAGGCGGCATCGACGAGCACCACGCGGGCGTGCCTGCTGTTGATCCACCGGAAGTCGCGCTTCAGCGTCCGCTTGGACAGCTCGGCGATCTGGCCGGCCATCTCCACGCCGGTCGGGCCGGCGCCGACGACCACGAACGTCAGCAGGTGGTCGACGTTCTCGCCCTTGCTGGCCATCACCTCGGCGAGCTCGAAGGCCCCGAAGATCCGGCCGCGCAGCTCCAGCGCGTCGTCGATGCTCTTCATGCCGGGGGCGAACTCGGCGAACTCGTCGTTGCCGAAGTACGACTGGCCGGCCCCCGCCGCCACCAGCAGCGAGTCGTACGGCGTCACGGTCTCGCGGCCGAGCACGTGGTGGGTGACCGTACGCCGCTCGAGGTCGATGCGGTTGACCTCACCGAGCAGCACCCGGGCGTTGTCCTGCCGGGCCAGCACCTCGCGGGTGGGCGGAGCGATCTCGCCCTCGGAGAGGATCCCCGTCGCGACCTGGTAGAGCAGCGGCTGGAAGAGGTGATGGGTCGTCTTCGCGATCATCGTCACCTCGACGTCGGCCCGGCGCAGCGCCTTGGCCCCGAAGAGGCCTCCGAAACCGGAGCCGATCACGACCACCCGGTGCTTGCCGGTCGCGTTCTCGCTGACCTGGCTCTGCGGGGCGTTGCTGGTCTCGATGTCTGTCTCCACGTCGGGCATAACAACGATTGTCCCCACGGTCGTCCGTGTCGTGCCAGTTCAGCGGCGTTCCCTCGGTCACACCGAGCCGCGTCCACGGTCGCGCCCGACCTCCCCCGCGGCGGAGCACGATCCGGCACGATGGTCCGGTGACCCACTACGACCTCGCCCTGATCGGCACCGGATCGGGCAACACCGTCGTCACCAAGAAGTTCCGGGACTGGAAGGTCGCGATCCTGGAGGAGGGCACCTTCGGCGGCACCTGCCTCAACGTGGGCTGCATCCCGACCAAGATGTTCGTCCACCCCGCCGACCTGGCGCGGCACGCAGCCGAGGCTCCCCGGCTCGGCGTCGACACGCAGTTCCGCGGCGCCGACTGGCCGGCCATCAGGGACCGCATCTTCGGGCGCATCGACCCGCTCTCCCAGAGCGGTGAGGACTACCGGCTGCGGCTGCCCAACATCGACCTGTACGACGCGCACGCCACCTTCGTCGACGACCACACCCTCGACACCGGGACCGGGGTCCAGATCACCGCCGACCACATCGTCGTGGCCGCCGGCAGCCGGGTCCTGGTGGCCGAGATCCCCGGCCTGGCCGAGGTGCCGTACTACACCAGCGACACGGTGATGCGCCTGCCGGAGCTGCCTCGCCGGATGACGATCGTGGGCGGCGGCTACGTGGCCGCCGAGTTCGCGCACGTCTTCTCCGCCCTGGGCACCGAGGTGACCCAGGTGCACCGCGGCAACTCGCTCCTGGTCGACCAGGACGAGGAGGTCTCGCAGGCCTTCACGTCGATCGCAGCACGGCAGTGGACGGTCCGGCTGGGCACCGAGGTCGTCGGGGTGGCGCGCCGGGGCACCTCCGAGGTGGTGGTGACCTTGGCCGACGGCCGCGAGCACGTGACCGACGTACTGCTCGTCGCCACCGGCCGGGAGTCCAACGCCGACCGGCTGGGCCTGGAGAACACCTCGATCGAGACCAGCGAGGACGGCAGCATCGATGTCGACGAGTACCAGCGCACGACCGCCGACGGCGTGTGGGCGCTGGGCGACGTCAGCAGCCGCCACCAGCTCAAGCACGTCGCCAACCACGAGGCCCACGTGGTGCGGCACAACCTGCTGCACCCCGACGACCTGGTGCCCAGCGACCACCGGTTCGTACCGTGCGCGGTCTTCACCGCGCCGCAGATCGCCTCGGTGGGGCTGACCTCGCAGGCGGCCCGCGAGCAGGGGATCGAGCACCGTACGGCGACCCACGACTACGCCGCTGTCGCCTACGGGTGGGCCATGGAGAGCCCGCCGGGCGAGCAGTTCGTCAAGCTGCTCGCCACGCCCGACGGCGAGCGGCTGCTCGGCGCGCACGCCATCGGCCCGGAGGCCAGCCTGCTGCTCCAGCCGCTGGTGCAGTCGATGAGCCTGGGCACCTCGGTGGCCGACATGGCCCACGGCCAGTACTGGATCCATCCCTCGCTCGCCGAGGTGGTCGAGAACGCCCTGCTGCGGCTCCTCCACTGATTTTCGGCGCACATGTGTGCCGTTTGGGCCCGTTTCCCCTAATCTCGTAGAGAGCGTGGGGGTGTCGCCCCGCGTGCCCCGCAGCCGGATCCGTTCTCGAGAGCGAGAGATGGTGACCCTGACCAAGCGATCACTCGTGCTCCCGGCGAGCCCACCCTCGGTTCGTCTGGCGCGCTCCTGGGTGTCCCGGATCCTCTCCGAGATCGGGCGCGAGGACCTCCTCGACGCCGCACAGCTGGGGGTCTCCGAGCTGGTCACCAACGCCCTGATCCATTCCCGCCCGCCGCTCTCGGTGCGGATGCGAGGGACCGTGGACCAC
The DNA here is from genome assembly GCA_963815595.1 of uncultured Actinomycetota bacterium. Taxonomy (GTDB): domain Bacteria; phylum Actinomycetota; class Actinomycetes; order Propionibacteriales; family Nocardioidaceae; genus Marmoricola. The sequence continues at coordinate 136,165 of CAWFHA010000006.1, forward strand.
CCGCGGATCGAGGTCATCGACTCCTCCCCGGTGCCGCCGATGCGACCGGCCGTGGCCCCCGAGCCCGAGGACGTCGACGACGACAACCTGACCACCTTCGGCCGGGGCCTGGACCTGGTGGCGATGATGTCGAGCCGGTGGGGGTCCGACCTCGCCCACGACCGGCGCAGCAAGTCGGTGTGGTTCGAGCCGAGCCGCCGCACGCGGATCGAGGACCACCTCGACGGCGAGATCTTCGCCTTCGACCCCGAGCGGGCCGAGGCTCCGGAGCTGACCGACGCCGAGCGGATGGCGATTCGCCTGTTCGGCGTACCGGCCCAGCTGTTCGGCGAGCTGCGGCGCTACCACTTCGAGCTGCGCCGTGAGCTGCGGCTGCTGGCGATGACGGCGCCGGAGAAGTACCCGCTGGCCACGCAGTTCACCGAGGCCTACCTCCGTGCGGACCGCGAGCGGCGGGCGAGCACGGGCGTGGCGGCCCTCGACGCAGCGATCGCCGACGGCACCCGGGCCATCGACCTCGAGTACCAGGTGCCGGTCAGCACCCCCAAGACGATGGCGCTGATCCGCGATCTGATGCACGAGGTGTACGACGTCTTCTCCGGCGACGACCTGCTCGCGATCCGGCCACCGGACGTGCTCGTCGAGCTGCAGGCGTGGTACTTCACCGAGTTCGAGCGCCAGGGCAGCGGCCTGGAGCCTCTCCGCTGGGACGGGCCGACCACGCTGCACCCTGCATGACGGCTCGGGCCCGGTCCATCTCCCCCGCTCTCGGAGCGCTCGCCGTGAGCGGCGGTGGCGCCCTGGGAGCGATCGCGCGCTGGACGGTCACCGAAGCCCTCCCCGCCGCGGGCACGGGCTTCCCCTGGTCGACCTTCCTGGTCAACGTGACCGGCTCGGCCCTGCTCGCAGCGCTGCCGTTGCTGGCGCTGGCCCGGCGGCACGCCTGGGTGGGGCTGTTCGCGGGCACCGGCCTGCTCGGCGGGTTCACCACGATGTCGGCCGCCTCGGTGGACGCCGTGGTGCTCGGCGGCGCGGGCGTGCCGTGGACGGCGATGCTCTACGTGGCCGGCACGCTGGCCGCAGCGCTCGGCGCGGTGCTGGTCGTCGACCGGTACTCCAGCCCGGCCGACCGGGCCGCCGCCGAGGACGCGGGCTGGGACGAATGACGGCGCTGCTGGTCGGTCTGGGTGCCGCGGTGGGGGCGCCGATGCGCTACCTGGCCGGGCTGTGGCTCGACCGGCGGCTGCACTGGGGGACGCTCGCGGTCAACCTGCTGGGCTCGCTGGCGCTCGGGCTGCTCGTCGGTGCCGCGGTGGAGGGCCGGTGGCTGGCGCTGCTGGGCACCGGGTTCTGCGGCGGGTTGACCACCTACTCCGCGTTCGCGGTGCAGGCGGTGCAGGGCGGACGGCGGCGCGGGTCGGCGTACGTCGTGGTCACGGTGGGCGGCTGCCTGGCGGCCGCGGCGCTGGGCCACGTGATCGCCGAGGGACTGGCCCGCTGAGGCTGGCCCCGGTCCTCTAGCGTGGCGCCATGTCCACCCTGCTGCTCCGCGACGTGCGCCTGGTGCCGCTGCGCGGGGTGCCCGCGCCGGCCGGCCCGGTCGACGTACGCGTGGTGGGCGGGGTGGTCGCCGAGGTCGGGGAGGGCCTCCCCCGTGCTGTCGGCGTCGAGGAGGTGCACGGCGACGGCCGGTGGCTGATGCCCGGCCTGTGGGACCAGCACGTGCACCTCGGACAGTGGACGCTCGCCTCGCTGCGGCTCGACCTGACCGGCGCCCGCTCCGTCGAGCAGGCGCTGAGCCTCGTGGCGGCGCGACTGGCCGAGTCGCCGGACGTGCCGATCGTGGGCTGGGGGCACCGCTCGGCGTCGTGGGACCGCGACCCCACCGTGCGCGAGCTCGACGAGATCAGCGGCGTACGTCCGGTGGTGCTGATCAGCGGCGACGGCCACCACGCCTGGGTGAACTCCGTGGCCCTGCGCGGGCTGGCGCTGCCCGAGCGGGACGGCGTGGTCAGCGAGACCGAGTGGTTCGCCGTCTACCCCCGGCTGGCCGAGGTGGTGGGGTCCGACGGGACCTCCGCCGAGGCCTACCAGCACACGATGCAGCACGCGGCGTCCATGGGGGTCACGGGCGTGGTCGACCTCGAGTTCGACCAACGGTTCTCCGACTGGCCCGAGCGCGAGGCGGCCGGGGCCCACCTGATCCGCGTCCGGGTCGGCGCCTACGTCGACACCCTGGATGCGTTCCTCGCTGCCGGGGTCCGCACCGGGGCGCCGCTGCCCGGTTGCAGCCCGCTGGTCACGATGGGGCCGCTGAAGGTCATCTCCGACGGGTCGCTGAACACGCGTACGGCGTGGTGCCGCTCGGAGTACGCCTGGGGCGGCGGCCACGGTGCCCCCAACATCAGCGGCGACGGCCTGCGGGCGGTGATGGAGGCCGCCAACCGGCACGAGCTCGAGGTGGCGCTGCACGCGATCGGCGACGCCGCCGTGGGGCAGGCGCTCGACGAGTTCGAGCGGACCCGCGCCCGGGGGTCGATCGAGCACGCCCAGCTGATCACGCGGGAGGACTCGCGGCGGATGGCGCGGCTCGGCATCCGGGCCAGCGTGCAGCCGGCGCACCTGCTCGACGACCGCGACCTCACCGACCGGCTGTGGCCGGGACGGACCGAGCGCTGCTTCGCGCTGCGCTGGCTGCAGGACGACGGCGTCGAGCTCGCGTTCGGCAGCGACGCCCCGGTCTCCCGGCTCGACCCGTGGCTCGCGATCGCGGCGTCGGTGCACCGTGCCGAGGACGGCCACGAGCCCTGGCACCCCGAGCAGTCGTTGACGGTCGCCGAGGCGCTCGCCGCGAGCACCGACGGGCACGGCACCGTCGCGGCCGGCCTCCCGGCCGACCTCGCCCTGCTCGACGCCGACCCCCTCGTCACGGGTCCGAGCGCCGACCAGGCCGCCGCCCTGCGCGAGATGCACGTCGCGGCCACCTGGGTCGCCGGCGAGCTGGTGCACTCCACGCTCTGACCGGTCTTTCCCGCGCCGTACCGGATAGTCCGTGACGTTCGGCATCCTCGAGGCGCGCTGGAGGATGCGAAACGTCACGGACTATCCGGCTCGGTCGGTGAGGCCCAGCGCGAGGGTGAGCTCGAGGATGCAGCGGGGGTCCTCCAGCCGGTCGCCGAAGACCTCGCGCAGCTGGCCCATCCGGTAGCGCACGGTCTGGGGGTGCACGTAGAGCTCGGCGGCGACGGCGTCGCGGCGGCCGTGGTGCAGCAGCCAGGAGCGCAGGGTCTCGACGAGCTTCTCGCTGCTCGACGCGCGCAGCTGGTCCAGCGGCGCCAGCACCCGGGCCCGCAGGTCGGCGTACGCGCTCGCGTCGGCGCTCAGCACCAGCTCGGCCAGGTGCTCCTCGGTGTCGGGGCCGAGCCCCAGGGCGCCGACCCGCGCGGCCCGCTGGTACGACGACCGCACCTCGAGCCAGGGCCGGGCGGGACCGGCGACCGCCCCGCGTCCTTCCAGCACCCGGAGCAGCCCCGCCCGCCCCCGGCCGTGGGCGTCGGGGACCAGCAGCAGCACCCGGTCCTCCAGGTCGCTGCCGGCCGAGGACGGTGGCTCGGTCGCCTGCAGGGTCTCCCCCGCGACCGAGGCGGACACCGAGCGCACCTGCGACTCCGGCACGATCACCGCGGTCAGGGTCGTCGGCGGCTTCCACTCCGCCCGCTCCGCCGCCGCCTCGACCACCTCGGCCGCATCCCCCTCGAGCAGGTGCGTGGCGAGGCGCTCGAGCAGCCGCAGCCGGACCCGGCCGGTGTTGGCCAGCTCGTCGCCGTGCCCGGCGACGCTGGCGGCGGACAGCTCGTCGATGTAGGCGAAGACCAGCGCGGCGAAGCGCGCCAGCGTGTCGGAGTCGATCCCGTTGCGCACGGCGGTCGAGGACATCTCCTCCCAGGAGACCCGGGCGCCGATGCGGTACGCCGCGAGCAGGGCGTCGACCGACCGGCCGCTGCGGGCCTCACCGCGACCGAGCTGGTAGGCCCCGTCCACGGCGGGTCCCGTGGGTGCCGGCGCCGCGGCGCCCCGGGTCCGGGCGGCGAGTGAGATGAACCCGCCGAGGGCCAGCTCGACGGTGTTGCGGATGGTCTCGCCCATGCTGCCGGTCAGCGCGTGGGCATAGCTGGGCACCTCGGCGGTGATCGCGGCCACCGTCCGCCCGGCCGCCTCCGGCACCCCCCGTCGCAGGTCGTCGATCGTCGCCTGGTCCAGCCGCAGCTCGGGTGTCCTGACCATGTCTTCATCCTCTGCGAACAACAAGACCGGGGGAAACACCCGGCGTGGGGGCCGATCTTAGTCCTCCGGAGGCAGTTCCGGCTCGGCCGGCTCGGTGGGATCCGGACATGACTGTGCCCCGACCGCGTGGGCGGCCGGGGCACAGTCGCGAAATCAGCTGACCGGGGTCAGCGGGTCACCTCGTGGTCGTGGTCGGCGTGCAGCCCGCCACCACCGCTGGTGCGCGCGTCCCCGCCCACGGGCGCCGCGGGGTCGACCAGCGGGTCCTTGGTGAGGTCACGCTGGGCGAAGTACAGCGTCGCGTGGGCCGCAGCGTCCGCCATCTCGTCGATCCCCTTGCGGTTCACGTTCGCCACGGTGTCGCAGGCGAGGTGGTAGCACCGGTCGTAGGCGACCCCCGCGGTCCCGCCGAAGAGCTCGGCCTCGCGCGCGGTCTTGATGCCTTCCGCCCCGGTGAACAGTCCGCCCGCCGGGATGCCCTCGGCGATGAACGGGCCGTAGTCGGAGCGACCGCTGAACGGCGTCTCCCCGGAGGCGAGCCCCACTCCGTCGAAGTAGTGGTGGAAGACCCGCTCGATCTCACCGGAACCCTCGGGACCCTCGGCCGCGCCCGGACCGGCCGGGAAGGCGGAGTTGTCGCCGTCGTAGACGAACCGCGCGTAGTTCGGCGAGCCGATCATGTCGAAGTTCAGGTTCAGCGCGATCGAGTCCTTCTCGGCCTCGGAGAGGCTCTCGACGTACCGCTCGGACCCGATCAGGCCGAACTCCTCGGCACCCCAGAAGGCGAAGCGCAGGTTGTTGCGCGTCTTGATGTGCCGCTTCGCGATCTGCTCGGCGATCTCGAGGATGCCGGCCGAGCCCGAGCCGTTGTCGTTGATGCCGGGTCCGCGCGGGACGCTGTCCAGGTGCGCCCCGACCACGACGGTGGGGCCGGCCTCGTGCTTGGCGTTCTTGCCCTTCCCGGGGCGCGCGGGGGTGTCGGCGAGCACGTTGTACGTCGTGCGCTGCTCGTTGGTCCGGTCGACCCGCACCCGGGCCGTCGAGCCGGTGGGGCCGTTGGTGACGCCGTTGCGCAGGTCGTCACCGATGGCGAACGTGGTACCGATCACCGGTGCGTCGTGCGTGACCGGCCCGCCGAGGGTCCCGGCGACCGCTGCGGTGCGGCCCTCCTGGCCCTCGTTGAACACGATCACCGCGGAGGCCCCCGCGGCGGCGGCGTTCTCGGCCTTCTGCGCGAACGAGCAGGTCCCTCGCTGGACCAGCGCGATGTGCCCGGGCGTGAAGCCGGCGAAGTCGGCCGCCTCGCACGCGGAGGTGTTCCCGTTCGACGTGCCGGGAGACGGCACCACGAGGTCGACGGCGGAGACCTCCGCCGTGGCGTCCCCGTTGGGGGAGAACGTCATCGAGGCGAAGTCGGTGCCGTCGGTGTACTGCTGCCGGTCCGGGGAGACCTGGGTGAAGACCGGAGTGGTGCGGTCGGCGTTGTACTGGAAGTCGAACGGCATCACCGTGACGTCGTACCCGGCACTCTTGAGCCGGCCCACGACGTAGTCCTTGGACTCGTTGAAGCCGGAAGTGCCGGAGACGCGGTTGCCGCCGTTGCGATCGGCGATCGCCTGCAACGCGTTGAGGTGCTCGTACATCCCAGCGGTGGTGACCGCCTTGCGCAGACCCTGGGTCCGCGGCAGGTCGCTCGGCTTCTCGGCGGCGTAGGCCGTGAGTCCGGACGAGACGAGCAGCGACGTGGTGGCCGCTGCGACGGTGAGGCCGACGATCCGTCGGCGAGGTGACGCTGTGTTCAACTGTCCTCCATCGGTTGGTTCCCCCCGCCGCGGCGGAGTGTGCCACAGGTCACAGACCCGCACCAACGCCGCATACGACATCTGACCGTCAACCCGGTCATTGCGTCTGCAACCACCCCGGCCGGCATCCCCTCTTTTGTTCCTGACGCACAAGAAGCTGGTGGCGATTCACGCGCTCCGGTCATGCTTTTAGCCGCCCCACACATCAGGCTGAGTACATGGCCTCCACGACCCTCCCCGACGCGCACGCGCGGGGTCCGCTCGCCCTCGGCCGGTCGATCCGGGACGGCGCCCGCCGCGTCGCCGAGCTGGTCGCCACCCCGCTGGTGCCCGCCGACTACCTCGACGTGTTCAACCCGCTGCGCCGCGGGGCCGACCTGCGCGGCCGCATCGAGGAGGTGCACCCCGAGACCGCCGACGCGGCCACCCTGGTGATCCGTCCCGGCGCCGACTGGCGCGGGCACGTCCCGGGCCAGTACGTGCGGATCGGCATCGACGTCGACGGCGTACGGCAGTGGCGCGCGTACTCGCTCACCCACGGACCGCGCGCCGACGGCCGGATCTCGATCACCGTCAAGGCCGTGCCCGACGGCAAGGTGAGCAACCACATCGTGCGGAACTCCCGCCCGGGCACGCTGGTGCACCTCGAGCAGGCCGCCGGCGAGTTCGTGCTGCCGACCTCGGCCACCGACGAGGCGGTCGCGACCAAGCTCCTGTTCGTCACCGCCGGCTCCGGGATCACCCCCGTCATCGGCATGCTGCGCAACCTCTTCCCGGTCACCGACTCCGGCGCGGTCCGGCTCGCGCGCAGCGCCGGCTACGACATCGTCGTGGTCCACGTCGCGCCGAGCGAGCCCGACTCGATCTTCCTCGACAACCTGCGCTCGCTCGACGAGGCCGGGATGATCCGCCTCGTCGCGCGGTACGACGACCAGCACGGCGTCCTCGACGTCGCCGACCTCGACGCGCTCGTGCCGGACCTCGACGAGCGCACCACCTTCGCCTGCGGCCCGGCCGGACTCCTCGACGCGCTCGGGGAGCACCACGACGAGCGCGGGCTGGAGCTGTTCACCGAGCAGTTCCGGGTCACCACGCTCGTCGCCGGCGAGGGCGGCACCGTCCGCTTCACCGAGAACGGCACCACCTTCGAGGCCGACGGCTCCCGCCCCATCCTGGACCAGGCCGAGGAGGCCGGGGTGCTGATGCCCAGCGGTTGCCGGATGGGCATCTGCATGGGCTGCGTGCTGCCGCTGCGTGAGGGCGTGGTGCGCGACCTGCGCAGCGGTGACATCACCACCGCCGTCGAGGGCGACGGCGTCCGGATCCAGACCTGCATCAGCGCTGCCGCGGGCAGCTGCTCCATCGACCACTGACCACCTCGACCCGCTCCACCATCGAGAAGGAGAACCCCATGACCGTCCTGCAGAAGAAGCCCACCAGCCCCATCGACCACCTCACCGCCGAGGACATCGAGCAGATCGGCAAGGAGCTCGAGGAGATCCGCGCCGAGATCGTCGAGTCGCGCGGTGCCGGCGACGCGGCGTACATCCGCAAGGTCATCGACGTGCAGCGCAAGCTCGAGCTCGGCTCGCGTGCGGTGCTGCTGTTCTCGCTGTTCCCGCCCGCGTGGCTGGTCGGCACCGCCGGCCTGTCGGTGGCCAAGATCCTCGAGAACATGGAGATCGGCCACAACGTCATGCACGGCCAGTGGGACTGGATGCGTGACCCGAAGATCCACTCCACGACCTGGGAGTGGGACAACGCCTCGCCGGCCGAGCAGTGGAAGCACAGCCACAACGAGCTGCACCACAACTTCACCAACGTGGTCGGCAAGGACAACGACCTCGGCTACGGGATCATGCGCGTCGACGAGGACCAGCGCTGGCACCCGGTGTTCCTGGCCCAGCCGCTGTGGAACTTCATCAACGCCTGCTTCTTCGAGTACGGCATCGCGGCGTACGACCTGGAGATCGGGAAGAACGTCAAGCGCAAGACGCTGAAGACCCCCGAGTTCAAGGCCCGGGCCAAGAAGACCCTGGCCAAGATCCGTCGCCAGGCCACCAAGGACTACGTGGTGCACCCGCTGGTGTCGGGTCCGTCGTTCCTGCACACGGTCGCGGCGAACTTCACCGCCAACCTCGTCCGCAACCTGTGGACGCACTCGGTGATCATGTGCGGCCACTTCCCCGAGGGCGTGCAGACCTTCGAGAAGAAGTCGATCGAGGGCGAGACCAAGGGCGAGTGGTACGTGCGCCAGATGCTCGGCTCGGCCAACATCAGCGGCTCGAAGGCGATGCACATCGCCACCGGCAACCTGTCCTTCCAGATCGAGCACCACCTGTTCCCGGACCTGCCCAGCAACCGGTACCAGGAGATCGCGCCCAAGGTGCAGGACCTCTTCGAGCGCTACGGCCTGGAGTACAAGACCGGCTCGCTGCCCCGCCAGGTCGCCTCGGCCTGGCACAAGGTGATCCGCCTGTCCCTGCCCAACAACTTCATGGGCACCAACAACCACCCCACACCGGTCGCTCGACCGGTGGAGCAGCGCCTGGCCGCCTGAGGCCACACGCGCGCTGGCGGTCGCGGGGGGACCGCCTCTCTGCTCGCGGGCACGGATAGTCCGTGACGTTCGACATCCCAGATCAGTCTGATCGGATGCGGAACGTCACGGACTATCCGTCTCTGGGGCAGGGGCTGGCAGGCTGGGTGGGGTGGAGGTCAGCGACGAGGAGTTCGAGGGGCTGGTCGTCCGCGCGCTGGACGGGGTCCCGCCGGAGCTCGCCGAGCTGATCGACAACGTGGTGGTGCTCATCGAGGCGGAGGCGCCGGCGGACGACCCCGAGCTGCTCGGCCTGTACGACGGGATCCCGCTGACCGAGCGCGACAGCACCTACACCTTCGCGCCGCCCGACCGGATCCTCGTCTTCCGGGGCCCCCTGCTGCGGATGTGCCGGAGCACCGAGGAGCTCGTCGACGAGGTCCGGATCACCGTCGTGCACGAGATCGCCCACCACTTCGGGATCGACGACGACGCCTTGCACGATCTCGGCTACGCCTGACCGAGCACCATCGAGGGTCCCCTACACTTGGCGCCGTCGCCGGGACCCCGGTCCGGGCGGCAGGGCCCCCATCGTCTAGCGGCCCAGGACCCCGCCCTTTCACGGCGGTAGCACGGGTTCGAATCCCGTTGGGGGTGCTCGATTCGGAAGCGGGCCCCCTCATGGGTTAGCATTCCGTGGCTTCGCTTGCAGAGCGGAGATCGCACGATCCAGCAGGAAAACCAGGCCCCGTAGCGCAGTTGGTTAGCGCGCCGCCCTGTCACGGCGGAGGCCGCGGGTTCGAGTCCCGTCGGGGTCGCCACCTCCACCAGCTCCGGTCCTCCGACCGGAGCTGGTGGCGTTTCCGGCCCCCGTCCACGAGGGGCGCGTAGGCCCGGCGAGTCCGGGTACGTTCCCCCCATGACGACTGTGAAGCGGGTGCTGCACGCCACGCCTGCGAAGGTGTGGGACGTGCTCTGCGACGGCTGGCTCTACCCGTTGTGGGTGGTCGGCGCGACCCGGATGCGGGAGGTGGACGCGGACTGGCCGGCCGTCGGGTCGCGGCTGCACCACTCCGTCGGGGCGTGGCCGGCGGTGCTCGACGACGAGACCCGCGTCACCGAGTGCGAGGAGCACCGCCTGCTCGCGCTGCGGGCCAAGGCCTGGCCGCTGCTGGGCGAGGCGTCGGTCACCCTGCGGCTCAGCGCGCAGGACGGCGGCACGCTGGTCGTGATGGAGGAGGACGCGGTCACCCCTCCCGGCACGTTGGTGCCGAAGGCGCTGCGCTCCCCGGCGATCCGGTGGCGCAACACCGAGGCCCTGCAACGACTGGCATTCCTCGCCGAGCGGCGTCCGTGACGTCGTACGACGCCATCGTGATCGGCTCCGGGCCCAACGGCCTGGTCGCCGCGAACCACCTGCTCGACGCCGGCTGGTCGGTGCTGGTCCTCGAGGGCCAGCCGACCGTGGGCGGCGCGGTCCGCAGTGACGACGAGGTCCACCCGGGCTTCGTGCACGACACGTTCAGCGCGTTCTACCCGCTGGCCGCTGCGTCGGCGAACATCCGGTCGCTGGAGCTGGAGGACCACGGACTCACCTGGCGACACGCCCCGGCCGTCCTCGGGCACCCGCTGCCCGACGGCACCTGGGCGCTGCAGGACCGCGACCGGCAGCTCACGGCCTCCTGGCTCGACGACCAGCACCCCGGCGACGGGGAGGCCTGGCTCGACCTGTGCTCCCAGTGGGACACGATCGGCCCGGCGCTGCTGCAGGGACTGCTCACGCCGTTCCCGCCAGTACGCGCCACCCTGCGCGGCCTGCCCCGACTGCCCCGCGCCGGCGGATTCCAGCTCGTCCGGGACCTGCTGACCCCCGTCGCCGAGCTGGCCCGGACCCGCTTCCGTGGCGAGGCCCCGCGCCTGCTGCTCTCCGGCAACGCCGGGCACGCCGACATCCCGTTGGACAGCCCCGGGTCGGGCGTGATGGCGCTGGTGCTCACCATGCTCGGGCAGACCGTGGGCTTCCCGGTGCCCGAGGGCGGCGCGGGACGGCTCACCGAGGCCCTCGCCCGCCGTGCGCGCTCGCTGGGCGGCGAGATCCGGTGCGACTCACCCGTGGACCACATCGGCACCTCCGCGGGGCGCGCGCGCACCGTGCACGCCGGTGGGCAGCGGTTCACGGCCACCCGGGCCGTGGTGGCCGCGGTCACCGCGCCCGTGCTGTACGGCGAGCTGCTGAACCCGCCCGACGTACCCGCCCGGGTCCGCCGCGGCATGCGCTCCTTCACCCTCGACCCGTCGACGATCAAGGTCGACTGGGCCCTCAGCGGACCGGTCCCGTGGACGAGCCAGCCGGCGAAGATGCCCGGCACCCTGCACATCGCCGACGGGCTGGCCGACATGACCGAGGCCCTCAACCAGGTCTCGGCCGGCCTGATCCCGGCCAGCCCGTTCATGCTCGCCGGACAGATGACCACGAGCGACCCCACCCGGTCACCGCCCGGCACCGAGTCGATGTGGGCCTACACCCACGTCCCGCACGGCACCGCCGACGACGCCGGCGACGAGGGCATCCGGGGGGTGTGGGACGCCGCTGACCTGGAGCGGTTCGCCGACCGGATGCAGGCCCGTTTCGAGCGTCTCGCTCCCGGCTTCGGCGACCGGATCCTCGACCGGCGGATCCTCGGCCCCCGGGAGCTGGAGAGCCGCAACGCCAGCCTGGTGGGCGGCGCGATCAACGGCGGCACTGCCCAGCTCCACCAGGAGCTGGTCTTCCGGCCGGTGCCCGGGCTCGGCCGGGCGGAGACGGGGATCCCGGGGCTCTACCTGGGCTCCTCCTCGGCGCACCCCGGCGGCGGGGTGCACGGGGCGGCCGGCATGAACGCCGCACGCGCCGCGCTCGCCCACTCCCGCGTCCGACGCCTCGTGGGCCGTCGATGACGGTCTACGTCGGCTGGGCCCCCGAGATCACCGAGTCGGCCCAGCTCAGCGCGCTCACCGGTCCCTGGTCCGAGATCCGGCTGGCCGCGCCCGGCCTGCTGCTGGTCGACAGCGAGGACACCCTGTCCCGGGTCTTCCACGAGCTGAAGTGGAGCCTGGCCGAGGACGCGTCCCTGTTCGTGGCCCCGCTCGCGGGCACACCGAAGCTGCGCCACGTCGAGCCGGGCACGCTGAGCTGGCTCCGCGAGCGCACCGAACGCCCCTGACGACGGTGCGACGCGCAGGACCCGAACGGTCAGGAGTCGCTGAGCAGCAGCCCGTGCCCAGCCGCGAAGGCCGCGGCCGTGAGCGCGCCCATGACCCGCGAGCTGCGGCGTACGTCCGGACCGGCGGTGGCGATCACCAGCGCGTCCACGACGTTCATGCCGGCCATCAGCATCGACAGTCGTCGCCGCTCGTCCTTCTCAGCAGCCATGAGCACCAGCCCCAGCACCGTCGTACGGCTGCCCCAGAGGCGGGTCATCACCCGGAGCTCGCCCTCGTCCTCGAGCCCGTAGAGCTTCTCGAACAGCCGTGGGGTGACCGTCGCCGCCGCCCCGAAGCCGATCGCTCCCCACGACAGCACGTCGCTCAGCGTGTCCTCGTCGATGTCGCTCATGTGTGCGTCCTCTCCTCGCCGTGATCGCACGGTAGTCCGCATCACCGCCGGTGCGCCATGGCCCGGGACCGCTGCCGGACGTCATACGAAGTGGCACCCCTGGCGACCAGCTCGTATGACGTCCGCGGGGACGTCATACGAAGTGGCACCCCCAGCGACCAACTCGTATGACGTCCGCGGGGACCCGGCAGGTTTTCGTGGCCCGACGGGCATCCGGTAGAGTTCCCGATCGTCTCCGGGGGACGTCTCGGGGACGGTGAGGGCAGGTAGCTCAGTTGGTACGAGCGTCCGCCTGAAAAGTGGAAGGTCGGCGGTTCGACCCCGCCCCTGCCCACCACCACACGAAGGCCGCAGTCCCTCAGGGCTGCGGCCTTCGTCGTCCCCGCAGAGGGGGCTCGACGGGGTGGCCGGGCTCAGTAGGTGAGCACCCGGTCGGCCTCGAAGGTCAGCTGCACCAGCCTGGTCGGCATGGCCAGCTCCGCGGGCTTGTCCTCCAGCTCGGTCTCCCCGACCCCACGCGCCTTGCCGGACATCCCGGAGACGTAGAACCGCCCGCCTCCCGCGACGACGGCGTCGTAGTGCTCCCGCAAGGACCCGGTGCCGAGCCCGCTCAGCGCATCCAGGACGGCGTCCCGCACGAGCTGCACGGCGTCGCCGGCGAGGAAGACCGAGACCTCGTGGCCCTCCTCGATCGCCGCCTTGGCCACGAGGAAGACCCAGCGCGGCCCGCGTCGGGGCCTCGGGTCCGTGGGTGATGTGGACGAGCAGCGTGCCCAAGGTGCCCTCCCGCAGCCGGTCGCCGTGCCAAGCCACTCTTCCGCCGCGTCACCCCGACCGCAATAGCCCAAGTGGGCCACGGGCGGACGGGAGAACGGCTCAGGGTGCGGTCGAGGACTTCGGGCGCGGTGTGGGCGTCGGTTCCGGCGAGGACGCGGTGCCGGACTCCTCCTCACCCGGGTCCGGCTCCGTGCCGGTCCCGGAGTCCTGCTGGGTGCCGGTGCCAGCGTCGTCCTCGGCGCTCGTCCCGGTGCTGCCGTCGGAGGGTTGGCGTGTCGGTCTCCTCGGTGTCCTCGTCGGGAGCGGCGCTCGGTGACGGCTCACCCGAGGGCGCCACGTCGCCGTCGGCGGTCTCCTCCTCCGCCTGGTCGGCGTCTCCCGCGCCACCCTGGTCCTCCTCGATGATGGCCAGGATCTGCTGCTCGTAGGCGGTGAGCCGGTCGCGGATCTCGTTCAGCGGCACCGAGGCGATGTTCGTGCCGAAGGCGGCGATCTGGGCCCACACCTCGGCCAGGCGCTCGGTGCCGGCGTCGCTCAGCGGGCCGTCCAGGGTGACGAAGAGCTGGGTCGCCAGGGCGTAGGTCAGGCAGTTCACGCACTCGTAGTTCACCGCTGCGGAGATGTTCTGCGGTACGGCGACGTGGTTGTCGCCGGTGACCAGGACCACCTGGAAGCCGATCGCAACGGCTCCGCACCGGGTGCAGCTGGCGAAGGCGTAGGCCTCGTTGGTGTTCAGCGCCGGGGAGTCGTCCTCGACCCACACCAGGGCGAAGGCGACGTCGTAGGTGATGGTGCCGTCGGCGGTGTTCACCGCCATCGCCTGGTTGTCGCCGACGTCGGGCTCCAACGGCTTGTTGAACGGGAACACCCACGACTCGGGCGGCGCGACCTGGTCTCCGGAGCCCGTCGTGGTCGAGGTCCCTGCCTGCGAGCCACGCGGGACCAGCACCAGAGCCAGCTGGGGGCGCTCGCGTGTCGGCAGCGGGTCGCCCTTCGCCCAGCCCGTCGTCAGCCGCCCGTAGGACCCCACGGACAGGCCCCCCTGCGAGGGTGACGGCCGAGCGGCAGCGGCGACCTGGGTCAGGGTGCCGCCCTCGTAGGGCTGGATCGGGCGGTAGGTCCCCTCGCGCGGCCACCAGACGTAGACCAGGCCGGCCACGAGGGCCAGGGCCAGCACCGCGGCGAGCGTACGGCGCGCCGGGCGTCCCTCGGTGCCGCGCCAGACCCGCGTGGTCACGCTGCGGACGAGACGGACCAGGATCACCGCGACCGCGAAGATCGGGAACACCACCGCGACGAGCGCGAGGGAGCGTCCGACGACCCCCAGGACGTCGACGTCGGACCACGCCGCGGCGAGCAGACTCCCCTGCTTGCCGGCGCCCGCCCAGGCCGTGCCCAGCAGGCGGGGCAACGCGACCACCATGGCGAACAGCGAGAAGGCGAGCAACGGGACGACCAGGAGCACCCACACCGTCACCACGGCCCGAGCCCAGGGCTTGAGCACCGTGGTCTCCGGGTGCCGCCAGCGCCACGGCAGCAGCCCGAGCAGCGTCGGGCGGATGCGCTGGAACAGGTCCGGGACTCCCGTGACGTCGGCGAGCACGTGGTAGCCGTCGAAGCGCACGAGCGGGGTCAGCTGCCGCACCATCTGGAGGATCTGGGTCGCCACGACCAGCAGCAGGGCGTCGTACCGGGTGGCCCACCAGAGGCCGCTGATGGCCACCGCGACGATGGCGTTGAAGTACAGCCCGCCGAGGTCGGTGACCACCCGTCCCCACCGCCCGAGACGGTAGGAGTCGGTGACGTCGGTGTAGAACGCCGGCCAGACCAGGTAGACCCCGGCGCCCATCGCCCCCGGGGTCGCTCCACCCCGCCGGGCGGCGGCAGCGTGCCCGAACTCGTGGAAGCCGGCGGACAGCACGGTGACCGCGACCACGAGCGCCAGCAGGGCGGGCCGCTCGAAGGCCTCGTGGGTCGCCGAGGCCAACCCCTTGTCGAACAGCACCCACCAGCTGACGAGCCCGAGCAGGGCCAGCACCGCGACCACCAGCAGCGGGTTGAACAGCCGCGCGAAGGGAGCGGTCAGACGTCGGGTCCGATCGGGGTCGGTGACGGCGTACTTGAACCGCAGTGCCAGCAACGGGTTGGACTTCTGCACCTGCGGCTGGGACCCGTCCGCCTCGGTGACCAAGCCGGCCGGACGCAGCTGGTCGCTCACGAGGGTGCGGACGTTGTCGGCCGAGACCGTCTTGCCGTAGGCCTGCGTGACCACGGCCGCGATGTCCGCCGAGGTACGCCGTCCGTCCACGGCACCGAGCACCAGGTACAGCAGCGGGGTCAGCTGGATCGTCTGCCCGTCGGAGCGCCGAGCCAGAGCCGGCGGCTCGCGGTACCCCGAGCCCTGCATCTCGCCGATCAGCTGGACGCCGTCGGCGCGCACCGGGACGTCTGCGGAACCCAGGGGAGCCGCCACGGACTCCTGAGCCCCGTCGGACGCCGCCGGCGGCCCGTTGACCACCGTCATCGCGCGAGCCTGCTACTGCTGGATGTCGGAGTCCTGCTCCGACGTCGCCTCCGCGGACCCGGTCACCTGCTGGTCGATGATCGCGTCCTGCTGGGAGACCGCGACCGCATCGCTGTCCACGCTGCCCACGTTGGCCGCGACCGCGGCGTCGATCGGCGCAGCGACGTTGGCGTTGGCCGCGACGGCCCCGTTGATCGGCGCCGCGATGTCGGCATCGGCCGCGAGGTCCACGTCGACGTTGAGCAGGTCGCCGGAGAGGGCGCCGGCCCCGAGGTCGCCGGTCGCCCCGTCGACCGCACCGTCCACGGCGCCGCCGACACCGTCGACCGCGCCGCCCGCGCCACCGGTGGCACCGTCGACCACACCGCCGACCCCGTCGGCCGCGCCGCCCACGGCACCGCCCGCGCCGTCCACGGCACCGTCCACGGCGCCACCGGCTCCGTCGACAGCACCGTCGGCCGGGACGGTCTCGGCACCCGCCGGGGCGCCCAGGGTGGCCGCTGCGGCAGCGCCGCCGGTCTCGCCGCCGGTCTGGTCGCCGGCGTCGACGACGTCATTGCCCTGGTCCAGGACGCTGTCCTGGTCGGCCGTGGCGGTCGCGTCGGCGTCGATGCCCTGGGTGATCATCACGCCCTGGTCGGAAAGAGCCTGGGCCGTGGAGCCGACGGAGAGCACGTTGGCGCCGACGGCCGCGTCGATGGGGGCGGCGACGTTGGCGTTGGCGGCCACCGCGAGGTCGATCGGCGCCGCAGCGTCGATGGCCAGGTCGAGGTCGGCGTTGAGGTCGAGGATCGACACGACCTCCTTGTCCGGAAGGGCGGTGGCGCCCTGGGCGCCGAGCTCCTCGGCCGAGAGTCCCTGCTCGATCTCGTGGTCCATGTCGCGTTCTCCTTCGTACGGCGAGCCCCGCGCTGCCGATCCGACGCGAGAGGTACCCCCCGTGGGCACGGACAAAACACACCGTCCAGCCGGTGGGCAGCCGCTCGACCACGCCTCGGACGGCGGGACCTCCGGTTCCGCGCCGCTGTCCCTCCGCACCTGCGGAACGCACCGAGCCGCCGCCCGGGAGGTCCCGGGCGACGGCTCGGTCGCGTGCGGAGTCCGGCCCGTGTCCGGACCGAGGTGTCCTGCTTCCTCAGAGGAGGAAGATCAGGAGCACGATCACGGCGATCACGAGAGCGGCAATGGCGATGGTGCGTGTGTTCATGAGCTGACTCCTCCCTGGCAGATGAGCATCCGAGTGAACGGAGTCTCGCACCTCGGGACCCACGCCCGCCCGCGCCGGGCCGGACGCGGCGCGGCGCGGGTGGAGTAGACCACCTGGGTCATATCGGACCCGGAAAGCCGCTAATACTCCTATTTGCCTGTAAATCAGACACCAGCCGTCCACCATCGACCTCAGGAGATGACTGCCAGCGCGGGGAGGCGCCATGGATCTGAAGTCAGCTTCTCGGGGCCCGCACCGCGACGTGTTCGTGCTGTCCGGCGGGGCCAACCGCGGCGCCGTCCAGGTCGGGATGATGGAGGCACTGCTCGAGCACGGCATCGTCCCCGACGCCCTGGTGGGCACCTCGGTGGGGGCCCTGAACGCATCGTTCCTCGGCCTGCGACCCGACCGGGCCCGGGTCCGCGAGCTGCGCGGTCGCTGGCTGGCGCTGGGCCCCCGCGACATCTTCCCCGGGGGGACGCTGACCTGCATGGGACACCTGCTGCGCCAACGCCCGTTCCTGTTCTCACCGGCAGCACTCGCCCGGCTGATCGACGACTGGCTGCCCGCCACCCACCTCGAGGACCTGCCCACCCCGGTGCGCATCGTCACCACACCGCTCGGCGGCTCCACGGCCGTCTACCACCGCCACGGACCGCTGCGCGAGCTGCTGCTCGCCTCCACCGCGGTGCCCGCGGTGTTCCCGCCCGTCGAGCTGCCGGCGAGCTGTGGCCATCCCGGCCTGCACGTCGACGGCGGCGTCGCCGACCTCGTCCCGGTCAGCGGGGCGGCCGACCTCGCGCCCACCCGCGTCTTCGTCCTCGACGCCAGCAGTCCCGCCCGGCTGCCCCGGGGGCGTACGCCGATCGACGTGCTCGTCGCCAGCCTGGGGGTGGCCACCCGGGTCCGACCCACGCCCGACCTCGGTCCGGAGGTCAGCGTGCACCGCCTGGTCACCCCCGACCTCGGGGTGAAGATGACCGACTTCTCCCACACCACCCAGCACCTCGCGGACGGGCGGGCAGCCGCGATGCGTGTCGTCGAGCAGCTGATGGTGGAGCGCGAGCGCGAGCTGGCTGCGGTCGCCGTGCCGGCGCAGCCCGAGTCCCGGTCGCTGTCGGGATCGCCGGGCCGTCTGGGACGCCGGTTGTGGGAGCGCCGACCCCGCGTGGCCTGAGGTCCGCCTGGCCCGATCCCGCGTGGCCAGAGGTCGGCGTACGTCGCGCCCGGTCGATGCCTCGGGCCCTAGTCTGACCGCATGAGCGTGCGCGTGGAGCGGTCGGGACCGGTGACCACGGTGACCCTCGACCGGCCAGCGGTGCGCAACGCGGTCGACCGCGACACCGCGGGCGCCCTCGCCGACGCGTTCCGCGACTTCGAGGCGGACGACGACGCGGCCGTGGCGGTGCTCACCGGGGCCGGCGGGCACTTCTGCGCGGGTGCGGACCTGCGGGCGGTCAGCGAGGGACGGGGCAACCGGGTCGCCCCGGACGGCGACGGACCGATGGGACCCACCCGCCTGCGGTTGAGCAAGCCGGTGGTCGCGGCGATCGAGGGCTACGCCGTCGCGGGCGGGCTGGAGCTGGCCCTGTGGGCCGACCTGCGGGTCGCGGCCGAGGACGCGGTGCTCGGCGTCTTCTGCCGTCGCTGGGGTGTGCCGTTGATCGACGGGGGCACCGTCCGGCTGCCCCGGCTCATCGGGCAGTCCCGGGCCCTGGACCTCGTGCTCACCGGACGGGCCGTGCCGGCGGCGGAGGCCCTGGAGATCGGGCTGGTCAACCGGCTCAGCGCGCCGGGCGGGGCGCTCGAGGCGGCCACCGAGCTCGCGGGGCAGCTCGCCGCGACACCGCAGACGTGCCTGCGGCAGGACCGGCTCAGCCTGCTGGAGCAGTGGGACCTGCCGGAGCCGCAGGCGCTGGCCGGCGAGCTCGCCCACGGGCTGGTCTCGCTGGAGGCCGGGGCGGTGGCCGGCGCGGCCCGGTTCGTCGCGGGAGCCGGACGGCACGGACAGCCCGACCGGTGACGCCGGCGCTGGTCCCGGGCTGTGACCACGCGCTGCGAGCCCGAGCGGATGAACCCCGGCGGATGAACCCCGGCGGATGAACGAGCCCGCACGGCCCCGGACGCGCAAGGACCCTCCGCCGAGAGACGAAGGGTCTTGCCAGACGTGCTACGTCGCCGGGGGGACGACGCGCCTGTCGGATCAGTCGCGGGCGCTGCGCTGAGCGGGGATCACGTCGCCCAGCAGCTCCTTGACTTCGGACTCCCGGTAGCGGCGGTGGCCGCCGAGAGTGCGGATGGCGGACAACTTGCCGGCCTTGGCCCAGCGTGTGACCGTCTTGGGGTCCACACGGAACATGGCGGCAACCTCAGCGGGCGTGAGGAGGGATTCAGTTTCGGTCGGTCGCGTTACCACGGCGCTCCCCTTTGAATGGTGCTGTGACTCGGAGCTCTCTGCTCTCCCTGCAGTCTGCCACCGGGCTTGTGAGGCTGAAACCTGATATGTCCGGATTCCCCAAAACGGCGCTAAAACGGTCGTTGTAGTCTAGACCACTCCAGGTCCACCCTTGACCCGCTGTTCCAAAACGTGCATTCGCCCCAAGCGCGACAATAACCCTGAAAGGTCCACCACCGTGGCCCCTGACGCCTTCCACCTCTTCGACGACCTCGAGGGACACGAGCAGGTGGTCGCCTGCTCCGACGAGCGCAGCGGGCTGCGCGCCGTCATCGCCATCCACTCCACCGCCCGCGGTCCGGCCCTGGGTGGCACCCGCTTCCACCACTACGCCAGTGACGCCGACGCCCTGCGCGACGCCCTCAACCTCTCCCGCGGGATGTCCTACAAGGCGGCCATGGCCGGGCTGGATCTCGGAGGTGGCAAGGCCGTCATCCTCGGCGACCCGCTGAGCGACAAGACGCCTGCGCTGCTGCGCGCCTACGGCCGGTTCGTGCAGTCGCTCAACGGTCGCTACTACACCGCGTGCGACGTGGGCACCTACTCCGAGGACATGGACGTCATCGCCGAGGAGAGCCGGTTCGTGACCGGGCGCACCGTCGCCCAGGGTGGCGCCGGCGACAGCTCGGTGCTCACGGCGTACGGCGTCTTCCAGGGGATGCGCGCCGCGGCCGAGGCCACGTGGGGCGAGCCCACGCTCGCGGGGCGCACCGTCGGTGTGGCCGGGGTGGGCAAGGTCGGGCACCACCTGGTCGAGCACCTGCTGGAGGACGGCGCCGACGTCGTGGTCGCCGACGTCTACGAGCCTGCGGTACGCCGCGTGCTCGACGCGCATCCCGAGGTGCGCGCGGCGCACAGCACCGAGGCGATGGTCGCCGACCGGCTCGACGTCTACTCCCCCTGCGCCCTGGGGGACGCGCTCACCGACGACGTGGTCGCCACGCTGAGCGCCCGCGTGGTGTGCGGCGCGGCGAACAACCAGCTGGCCCACCCGGGGGTGGAGAAGCAGCTGGCGGATCGCGGCATCCTCTACGCGCCCGACTACGTGGTCAACGCAGGCGGGCTGATCCAGGTCGCCGACGAGCTGCACGGCTTCGACTTCGACCGGGCCAAGGCGCGTGCGTCGCGGATCCTGGAGACCACCCGCGAGGTGTTCGCCCTGGCCGCGGCCGAGGACGTGCCACCGGCCGTGGCCGCGGACCGGATCGCCGAGCAGCGGATGGCCGACGCCTCGGACGGTCGCGGCATCTGGCTGCCGTGACCGGCTGAGCCGGTGCAGGCAGGACGCACGCGCGGCCTACGCAGCACGCGCAGCACGGAGCGACCGGGTCGACGGCAACAGCGCCAGTCGGTCGGCGGGAGGGCCCGCCTGGGTCAGTCGCGCGAGGTGGAGTCGGAGTAGCCCGACCACTGGTCGTACTCGTCGACGTCGTCGGACCGGTCCACCGGGTCCGGCTCCCTCGACTCGTCGCCGTGAAGCTCCTTGGCCAGCGCGCCGAAGTCCGTCTCGTGAGTGCGGTACTTCAGGTCACGGGCGACCTTGGTCTGCTTTGCTTTTGCTCGGCCGCGCCCCATCCGGGTCGACCCCCTCGCACGTTTGGCCGGCGCCGCCGAGGGCCGCCGGTCGGAGTTGTCTGTTCGTGGGACAACCCTAACGGGCCGATGGTCATTCCCGCACCTCGGCCCGCCCGTCGCACAGCGACTGTCTCGGCCGGTGGGCCGAAGTCCCTCTCGGGGTCGTGCGGGACCGGCCGTGCTGGAGCCGGCCGGGCGCGCGCGGGCGCGTGCATGCCGGGACCGGAGGGCGGGTCGGGAGAGCGGGTCGGGACAGCCGCCCCGCTCAGCGGTGGTCGCCGTGCAGCGTGACCCGGCCGCCGTCCCCGGCCGTGGCCTCGGTGACGGTGCCGGCGATCCAGGCGTCGACCCCGTAGCCGGCCAGCAGGGCCACCGCCCGGTCGGCGTCCTCGGCCGCGGTCAGCGAGACCATGCCGACACCGCAGTTCAGGGTCCGCTCCAGGTCGGCGAGCGCGACGCCGCCGGTCTCGGCGACGAGCCCGAAGACCGGTGGCAGCGTCCAGGTGGCGCGGTCGATGGTCGCGGTGAGCTCCACCGGCAGCACCCGTTCGAGGTTGGCGGCCAGGCCGCCGCCGGTGATGTGCGACATGGCGTGGGTCTCGGTCTCGCGGGCCAGCTCGAGGCAGGCCCGCGCGTAGATGCGGGTGGGCTCGAGCAGCTCCTCGCCGAGCGTGCGGCCGAGGTCGTCGACGTGCTCCTCCAGGCGGCGTCCTCCCTGGTCGAGCAGCACGTGGCGCACGAGCGAGTAGCCGTTGGCGTGCAGGCCGCTGGAGGCCATCGCCACCACGGCGTCACCGGGGCGGACCCGTCCGGGCCCGAGGAGCTGGCTGGCCTCCACGACTCCGGTGGTCGACCCGGCCACGTCGTACTCGTCGGGCTCGAGGAGCCCGGGGTGCTCGGCGGTCTCACCGCCGACCAGCGCGCAGCCGGCCGCGACGCAGGCCTCGGCGATGCCCTTGACGATCGCCGCGATCCGCTCGGGTACGACGCGCCCGGTGGCGATGTAGTCGGTCAGGAACAGTGGCTCCGCCCCGCACACGACGAGGTCGTCGACCAGCATCCCGACGAGGTCGAAGCCGATGGTGTCGTGCTTGTCGAGCGCCTGGGCGATGGCGACCTTGGTGCCGACCCCGTCGGCGGAGCTCGCGAGCAGCGGGCGGTCGTAGGCCTTCAGGGCGCTGGCGTCGAAGAGGCCGGCGAACCCGCCGATGCCCCCCACCATCTCGGGGCGGCGGGCCTTCTCGACCCAGACCCGCATCAGCTCGACGGCCTTGTCCCCGGCCTCGATCGAGACACCGGCGGACTCGTAGGTGGCTCCCCGGGCCTGGGTCGTCCCGGGGTCGCTGCTGGGCTGGGTCATCGGCTCCTCGTTCGGGTCACGGGCGGTCGAGCGCGTCGGCCGCGCCGGCGCCGGAGAGGGACGTCGCCAGCCCGTCGGCCTCGATCAGCGGGGCCATCTCCAGCAGGTGCTTGCCGAGGAACTCCGGCTCGGGGAGCTTGACCGGGTAGACCCCGTCGAAGCACGCGCGGCACAGGTCGTCGTTGGGGACGGTCGTGGCCTCGACCAGCTGCTCGAGGTCGATGTAGGCCAGGGAGTCCGCCCCGATCGAGGAGCAGATCTCCTCGGTGGACAGGCCGTTGGCGATCAGCTCGGCGCGGGTGGCGAAGTCGATGCCGTAGAAGCACGGCCACTTCACCGGCGGGCTGGAGATGCGGACGTGCACCTCACGGGCGCCGGCCTCGCGCAGCATGCGGACCAGGGCGCGCTGGGTGTTGCCGCGGACGATCGAGTCGTCGACGACGACGAGCCGCTTGCCCTCGATCACGTCGCGCAGGGGGTTGAGCTTGAGCCGGATGCCGAGCTGGCGGATCGTCTGGCTGGGTTGGATGAACGTGCGCCCGACGTAGGAGTTCTTCACCAGTCCCATGCCGTAGGGGATGCCGCTCTCCTCGGCGTACCCGATCGCGGCCGGGGTCCCGGACTCGGGGACCGGGATGACCAGGTCGGCCTCGGCCGGGAACTGGCGGGCGAGGCGGCGCCCGATCTCCACGCGGACGCTGTGCACCCGCTGCCCGGAGATGAGGGTGTCGGGGCGGGCGAGGTAGACGAACTCGAACAGGCAGCCCTTCGGCGCGGCCTCGGCGAACCGACGGGTGCGCAGCCCCTGCTCGTCGACGGCCACCATCTCGCCGGGCTCGATCTCGCGGATGAACGAGGCGCCGACGATGTCCAGGGCCGCGGTCTCGCTGGCGATGACCCAGCCGCGCTCGAGCCGGCCGAGCACCAGCGGGCGGATGCCCTGGGGGTCGCGGGCGGCGTACAGCGTGCCCTCGTCCATCCACACGAAGGAGAACGCCCCCTGCAGCAGGGGCAGCAGCTCGGCGGCGCGCTCCTCCAGCGAGGTGTCGGGATGGTGGGCGAGCAGCGCGGTGACCAGCGAGGTGTCGTTGGTGCTGGTCTCCAGCCGCCGGGCGCCGAAGTCGAGCTCGGTGTCGGCGGGCAGGTCGGCGACCAGCTGCTGCAGCTCGCTGGTGTTGGTCAGGTTGCCGTTGTGGGCCAGCGCGATGGAGCCGTCGGCGGTGGGGCGGAAGGTCGGCTGGGCGTTGTGCCAGATGCTGGCCCCGGTCGTGGAGTAGCGCGAGTGGCCGATGGCCAGGTGGCCCTTGAGTGCCTCGAGCGTGGACTCGTCGAAGACCTGGCTGACCAGGCCCATGTCCTTGTAGACCAGGATCTGGCGGCCGTTGCTCACCGCGATCCCGGCCGACTCCTGGCCGCGGTGCTGCAGCGCGTAGAGGCCGTAGTAGGTCAGCTTGGCGACGTCCTCGCCGGGGGCCCAGACGCCGAAGACGCCGCACGCGTCCTGTGGTCCGCGGTCGTGGGGGTCGAGGTCGTGCGTCAGGCGCCCGTCTCCACGACGGCGTGCCCCGGAACTGTCTGGGCTGGCCACGGGGCCGAGTGTACGGGTCCGGCGCGGGTGGCGACCGGGCGCTCCGCGGGGTGTCGGGGTGGGGTGGCGGCGGCATGGCGCATGCGAATGTCGCGGGTGGGGTCGGTGGGGCGCACATCCGTCCCGGCAGTGACATTCGCATGCTCGGTGTCGGCGGGTACGGCGCCTCCCGGCGTACGTCGGGGGCCCCTGACCGGGTCGACGAGCGAGGGCCGGCTCACGCCTCCGGACTCGGATGTGGCAGTGAGTCGGGGGCGGCTGATCCAGTGTCCCCCCGGAGTCTCTGGAGAGCCGCGTCCCCGACTCACGGGTGCGGGGGTGGGCGGTCCAGGACGGACGTTACTCCTGTGACAGGTGTGCCGGAAGCGACCGTCTCGAAGGGCGTTCGGGTCAGGAGGGCCAGAGACCGGCGCAGGCCACCCGCGCCGTCTCCAACGTCTCGGGGTCGGCGGCGACCACGAGCCCGGCGCCGCCCGACCGCGCGGCGTACGGGCGACCGTCGCGGTGCGCGGCGGCCCCGCCGGCCTCGCGCAGCATCAGCGTCCCGGGGAGGTGGTCCCACGGGTTGGTGTGCCCGTAGAGCAGGTAGTCCGCCGCCCCCTCCATCAGCCGCGGGTAGTCCACTCCGCAGCAGACCCAGGAGCCGATGAGCACCGGCAGGCCGTCGGGCTGCCGGCCCCGGCGGGACCAGATCGAGGTGGCTCCCTGCGGCTGGGGGCCGGCCGGCGCACGGTGCACCGGCTCGCCGTTGCGGCGTACGCCGGCACCGTGCTCGGCCACCCAGGCGACCTCGTGCTCGGGCTGCCAGATCCACCCCCGGACCGTCTCGCCCCCGACCACCTCGGCGATCATCACCGCGTGGTCCTTGGACCCGTGCACGAAGTTCTTCGTCCCGTCGACCGGGTCGACGGTGAACCCGTGCTCGGCGGCCCGGAACTCCTCGAGCAGCTCGGGCCGGCCGGCGTACGCCTCCTCGCCGAGCACGACCGCGTCCGGGTAGGCGTCGAGGAGTGCCCGGGTGAGGAGCTCCTCGGCCTCGTGGTCGGCCACGGTCACCAGGTCGCCGGGCCGCTTCTCGTCGATCTGGGCCGCGGTCAGGTCGCGGAACCGCGGCGTGATCACCTCGGCGGCGACGGACTGCATCAGCTCGAGGACGGCGTCGGTGGACAGCGGCACGGCCGGTCCTCTCAGCGTGCGAGGTTGGTCAGCAGGAGCGTCTCGGCGAGGCAGACGCGCTCGAACTCGGCCAGGTGCAGTCCCTCGTTGGCGCCGTGCGCGCGGGTGTCGGGGTCCTCGACCCCGGTGACCAGCACGCTGGCGTCGGGGAAGCTCTCGAGGAACTCCGCGATGAACGGGATCGATCCACCGACCCCCATGTCGATCGGCTCCACGCCGTCCCAGGCCTCGGTGAACGCCGCACGCGCCGCGTCGTACGCCGGCCCGCTCGCGTCGATGCTGGTCGCCTCGCCGGTGTCGACGACGTCGACGGTGAGCTCGGCCCCGAACGGCACGTGCTTCTCCAGGTGGGTGCGCAGGCACGCCAGGGCGTTGGCGGTGGTGTCGCCGGGCGCGATGCGCAGCGAGAGCTTGGCGCGGGCGCTGGCGACCAGGGTGTTGCTGGCGCCGTCGACCTTGGGGGCGTCGAGCCCGGTGATCGTGAGCGAGGGCTGGGTCCACAGTCGCTCGACGGCTGAGCCGTGCCCGACGAAGTCCACTCCCGGGGCGATCCCGGACTCGGCGCGGAGCCGGTCCTCGGGGTAGACCACGTCTGCCGCGGGTCCCGAGTGCAGGCCGGCGACGGCGACCGAGCCGTCCTCGTCGTACAGCGTGGCGAGCAGGCGGGTCAGCGCCATCAGCGCGTCGGGGACCAAGCCGCCCCACATGCCCGAGTGGACCGCATGGGTGAGGGTGCGGACGCCCACGTCGACGCGGACCAGGCCGCGCAGGCTGGTGGTCAGCGCGGGGACGCCGATGTCCCAGTTGCCGCTGTCGGCGATGACGATCACGTCGGCGGCGAGGTAGTCGCGGTGCTCCCGGAGCAGCGCCGGCAGGGTGTCGGAGCCGACCTCCTCCTCGCCCTCGATGAACATCGTGACGCCGACCCCGAGGTCGTCGCCCAAGGCCCGGACCGCGCCGAGGTGGGCGACGATGCCGGCCTTGTCGTCGGCGGCGCCGCGCGCGTAGAGCCGGCCGTCGCGCTCGGTGGGCTCGAACGGCGGGGAGTCCCACTCCGCGTGGTCGTTCTCCGGCTGCACGTCGTGGTGGGCGTAGAGCAGCACGGTCGGGCGACCCGCGGGTGCCGGCTTGCGTGCGAGCACGGCCGGGGCACCGCCGTCGTCGCGGGCGCTGACGATGCGCACGTCCTCGAACCCGTCGGCCTCGAACAGCGCGGCCACGGCCTCGGCGCTGCGCTGCACCTCACCGGCCCGCGCCGGGTCGGCGCTGACGGACTCGATGCGGACCAGGTCCTCGAGGTCGGTGCGGATGCGGGGCAGCTCGGCGGTCACGCGGGCCCGCAGCTCGTCGATGTGCATGGGGTGAAACCTAGTCGTCGGGGGGTCAGGTGGGCAGCGGCAGGTAGGCGCTCAGGTCGGCGCGCTCGCCCGAGGCGCGCACGCGGCCCTGCGACACGGCGGCGGCCCAGGTCAGCTCCCCGGTCGCCAGGGCGATCCAGACCTCGGCGTCGAGCTCGATCACGGCCGGCGGGGTGCCGCGGGTGTGCCGGACGCCGTCGACGACCTGCGCGGCGGCGTACGGCGGGACGCGCACCTCGACCGACCTGCCCGGCGCCCGCTGGGAGAGCCGGGCCAGGTAGTGCTTGACGAGCAGCTTGAGGTCCGCGCGCGTGCGCTCCCCCCGGGCCAGCGCGTCGGCGACGGCGGCGGGGTCCTGGGGCTGGAGTCGCGGCACGAGGAGACGCTATCCCCGGGGGTGAAGCGCCACGCTGCGGCACGGCCGCGGGGGGAGCCGGGAGCGCAACGCTTGTCCTGAGCCCAGTCGAAGGGACCGAACAGTCGAGACCCCGCACGCCGACCAGCGCCGCCACCACACGGTGGTCGAGCCTGTCGAGACCACACACCCCGGCACTCGACGCCGTACGACGTGCACGCAGTGCCCGCTCAGCGCCGTACGACGTGCACGCAGTGCCCGCTCAGCGCCGTACGACGTACACGCAGTGCCCGCTCGGCGAGCTACGGAGACGGGCGATGGGTAGGACCAAGGGCCCCGCGACCGAGTCTCCACATGTTGGACTCACCTCTTGACTCGAACACGTGTTCGATCGATACTCGTGCCATGACCACTTACCCGACCCCGCCGACCGCGGGCGTCGACCTGCCCGACGGGGTGGAGGAGCTGCACCGGGTGCTGGACCGGCTGCACGGCGCTGTGCCGCGGATCGACGCGGACCGGACCACCGCGATGGTCGTGGAGGTCGAGCGGGCGCTGCGGCGTCTGGAGTCGCTGAAGCTCACGCTGCTGGCGCACGCGGACCGGTGCGGGATCGCGACCCGGTCGGGCTTCACCGGCACCGAGGCATGGGCCGCGCGGCAGACCACCTCCTCCCGCGCCGACGCCGCCCGGCAGGTGGCGCTGGCCCGGGAGCTGGCTGCGACGAGCCCCGGCGACGGATCCGGCGAAAGACCCGGCGAACCGCCCGCCACCGAACGACGTGACGACGCCGGTGCGGACGCCAACGCAGGGGTGGTCTCCGACGAGGACGTGATCGCCGGGTCTCGGGCGACTGCCGCGGCCCTCGAGCAGGGACTCCTCTCCTCCGGGCACGCGGCAGTGATCGTCGGCGCCCTCCGAGAGCTCCCGGCCGGCGTCGGCCCCGACCAGCACCGGGCCGTCGAGGCCTTTCTGGTCGAGCAGTCGAGCCGTTACAACCCCGAGCAGCTGCGTCGCGCCGCCCGTCGTGCCCTGGCCGCCGTCGAGCCTGACGAGCGCACGGTCGACGCCCACGAGGACATTCTGCTTCGCAGCGAGGAGGCCGAGGCGCGGCGCCGGGCCACCTTCACCTGGCACGAGCACGCCGACGGCACCACGAGTGGTCGGTTCACCGTGCCCACGGTCAGTGCCCGCTTCCTGCTGAGGATCCTCGACGCGATGACCGCGCCCCGCCGGCGCACCGTCCCGGCCCCGGCGACCACGCCGGCAACCCAGGCGGACACCGACCACGACCGGCCCGACCACGACCGGCCCGACCACGACCGGCCCGACCACGACCGGCCCGACCACGACCGGCCCGACCACGATCGGCCCGCCGACTGGCGGCACCGCCGCGGCCTGGCGTTCGCCGATCTGCTGGCCCACCTGCCGACGGACCACCTCCACTCCGCGACCAGCGCGACCGTGGTCGTCACCGTCGACCACGAGGCGCTGACCGGAGCGCTCCGGGCAGCGAGGATCGACACCGGTGACCAGCTCTCAGCCGGTGAGACCCGTCGTCTGGCTTGTCAGGCCGGACTCCTGCCCGCGGTGCTGGGCACCCGCTCGGTGGCGCTGGATCTCGGACGCGAGACGCGGCTGTTCACCCGGTCCCAGCGGGTCGCGGCGGGCCTCCGGCACGAGACCTGCGCGGCCATCGGCTGCCAACGCCCGTACGCGTGGTGCGAGCTCCATCACCGCAGACCCTGGTCCGCCGAGGGCCGCACCGACCTGGCCAACGCGGTCCCCCTGTGCTCCTGGCACCACCATCGCGTGCACGATCCCGGCTACGCCTCCACCTGGCATCCCGACGGCACCCTCGCCCTGCACCGGGTCGAGCGATGCGTGCCCGCGGCCTGATCGCGGCCGGGCGGTCAGCCCGGCGCGCGGCTCTGGTCCGGTACGTCGCGGCGCCGGTCCTCCTCGGGCGGGGGCACCGGGCCCGGACGTGCGGGTGAACTGCACGTCGAGCATGCGGCGCATGGCCTTGCGGACGGGCTCCTCGAAGCCGCTGTAGAGCAGCCAGGCGACGGCGACCAGGACCGGCAGGAAGGCAATCTCCGCGTAGTAGCGGGTGGCCGGCGCCAGGTAGAACGCGCCGGTGAAGTGGGTGACGTCGCGGAAGAGGTACAGCAGCGGGCTGTGCACCAGGTAGAGGGCGTAGGAGAGGCCGCCACCCAGCACCAGGGCTCTCGTCGAGAGCAGGTCGTGCAGCGGGCCGGTGCCGATCGCGAGGCAGGCGACGAACGGTACGAAGAGCACCACCACGTAGAGCGGGGTCCAGCTGGGCACGTCGACCACGCGCGGCGCGTAGAGCACGGCGATGACGGCGGCCAGCACGACCAGGGCGCCGTAACCGGCCTGCCGGCGCACGCGCGGGCTCAGGTCGAGTCGCGAGACGGCGGCGCACAGCAGCATCCCGGCGGTGAACTCGCACAGGATGCGCGGGATCCACACCAGCCCACCCATGTCCTGGCGCAGCGTGATGCCGATGACGAGCGGGCTCATCACCAGCAGGGACAGCGCGAACAGGGTGCGGGCGCGCAGGCCGCGGTGCCACCGGGCCACGACCAGCACCACGAGCGGGAAGGCGAGATAGGCCAGCCACTCGGCGGAGAGCGACCAGGCGGGTCCCACCCAGCTGACCTGGCCACGGTCGGGCGGGAACCACAGCTGCACCATCAGGGCCTGCTTGACCAGCATGGTCACGGTCAGCTGGTCGACCGGAGCCGAGTCCCACAGCTGGTGGCGCAGCACGCGCAGCAGACCGGCACCGAGGATGACCAGCATGTACAGCGGCCAGATCCGGGCCAGCCGCAGCCACAGGAAGCGGGCCGTCGGCCTGAGGCGGAGGCGGGTGCCCAGCTGGTCCATGTAGTTCAGGGCCAGCACGAAGCCGGAGAGGATGAAGAACAGGTCGACCCCGCGGACCCCGGCGATCAGCAGCGGCGAGATCGAGACGGCCAGGTCGTGGTGACGGTCGTAGAGGAAGTCGAAGTTGTGCCGGAAGGAGTGGTAGAGCACCACCCACAGCGCAGCGAAGAAGCGCACGCCTGTCAGCGCCCGGATGTGCTGGCTGCGCACGGCCTCTGCCTCGTCAGCCCAGCGCGGCGGGCAGGGTGCCGCTCCAGGCGCGGTGCAGCTCCTCGAGGGGTACGTCGAACTGGCCGGCCACCGACAGGGTGTCGCCGCGGGTCTCCCCCAGCGAGACGACGGGGACGTCGTGATCGGTGGCCAGCTCGAAGAGCCGCTCCTCGTCCTCGGGCTCCACCGTGACCAGCACCCGGGCGGCCGACTCGCTGAACAGGGCGACGAAGGGGTCGCCGTCCGCGACGCCGGAGACGTCGACCGAGGCGCCGACGCCGTGGCGCAGGCACGACTCGGCCAGGGCCTGGGCCAGGCCGCCGTCGGAGAGGTCGTGGGCCGAGGACAGGACCCCGGTCGCTTCGACGAGCAGCTCGCTCAGGGCGCGCTCGGCGGCGAGGTCCACGGTGGGCGGGAGGCCGCCGAGATGGCCGTGCACCACGTGGGCCCACTCCGAGCCGGAGAGCTCCTCGCGGGTGCGACCCAGCAGGAGCACGCGGTGCCCGGGGGCCGGGAAGCCGGTGGGGGTACGCCGGGTCACGTCGGCGATCACGCCGAGCACGGCCACGACCGGGGTGGGCAGGATCGCGGTGTCGCCGGTCTGGTTGTACAGGCTGACGTTGCCGCCGGTGACCGGGACGCCGAGCTCGACGCACGCGTCCTTCAGGCCTCGGCAGGCCTCGGCGAACTGCCACATCACCGCGGGGTCCTCGGGAGAGCCGAAGTTGAGGCAGTCGCTGATCGCCATCGGCGTCGCGCCGCCGGCGGAGACGTTGCGGTAGGACTCGACGAGTGCCAGCTGGGCGCCCGCGTAGGGGTCGAGCCGGGCGAAGCGGCCGTTGCAGTCGGTGGCGACCGCCACGCCGAGGTTGGTCTCGTCGTCCACGCGGACCATGCCGCTGTCGCTGGGCTGGGCCAGCACGGTGTTGCCCTGCACGTAGCGGTCGTACTGGTCGGTGATCCAGGACTTGTCGCACAGGTTGGGGCTCGCGGCGAGCCGCACCAGCGTCTCGCGCAGCTCCGCGCCGGTGCCGGGACGCGGCAGCCGCTCGGCGGCGTCGGCCTGGAGGGCGTCCTGGGAGTCCGGGCGCGCGAACGGCCGCTCGTACGTCGGACCGTCGTGGGCCACCGAGCGGGGCGGCACGTCCACCACGCGCTCGCCGTGCCAGTCGATCTGCAGCCGGGTGCCGTCGGTCACCTCGCCGACCACGGTGGCGTCGACGTCCCACTTGGCGCAGATGGCGAGGAACGCCTCCACGTCGCCGGGCTCGACGACGGCCATCATCCGTTCCTGCGACTCGCTCATCAAGATCTCCTCGGGGGCGAGCGAGGAGTCCCGCAGCGGCACCCGGTCGAGCTCGACGTGCATGCCGCCGTCACCTGCGCTGGCCAGCTCGCTGGTGGCGCACGAGAGCCCGGCGCCGCCGAGGTCCTGGATGCCCGCGACCAGACCGGCCGCGAACAGCTCCAGGGTGCACTCGATCAGCAGCTTCTCCATGAACGGGTCGCCCACCTGGACGCTGGGGCGCTTGGCGGGACCGCCGGCGTCGAAGGTCTCCGAGGCCAGCACGCTGACTCCGCCGATGCCGTCGCCGCCGGTGCGCGCGCCGTACAGGATCACCTGGTTGCCGGCGCCGCTCGCCTTGGCCAGGTGCAGGTCCTCGTGGCGCAGCACGCCGACGCAGAGAGCGTTGACGAGCGGGTTGCCCAGGTAGGTCTCGTCGAAGACGGCCTCGCCGCCGATGTTGGGCAGGCCCAGGCAGTTGCCGTAGCCACCCACCCCCGCGACGATCCCGGGCAGCACCCGGTGGGTGTCGGGGGCGTCGAGCGGGCCGAAGCGCAGCGGGTCCATCACCGCGACCGGACGGGCGCCCATCGCGAGGATGTCGCGCACGATGCCGCCGACGCCGGTGGCCGCCCCCTGGTAGGGCTCCACGTAGGAGGGGTGGTTGTGGCTCTCGACCTTGAAGGTGACCGCGTAGCCCTGGCCGATGTCGATCACGCCCGCGTTCTCCCCGATGCCGGCGAGCATCTTGCCCACGCGGGTCTCCTGCGGGATCTCCGAGAACTGCTTGAGGTGGACCTTGGAGGACTTGTAGGAGCAGTGCTCGCTCCACATCACCGAGTACATCGCCAGCTCCGAGCTGGTCGGGCGACGGCCGAGGATCTCGCGGATCCGCGCGTACTCGTCGGCCTTCAGCCCGAGCTCGGCCCACGGCTGCTCACGCTCGGGGTCGGCGGCGGCACGGGTGACGGTGTCCAGGCTGGGCTCGAGCACGCGCACAACCTACCCGGAGCCTCGCGCGGACCCTGCGCCCGCTCCGCCGGCATTTAATTACATTCTTGTAATTCATTCATCCGCTGTTACTCGTGTGAATATTGGGATTAGAGTCATCGGCATTTCCCGACATTCCTGGAGATTCCGATGCTCGCCCGTACCCTGCCCCGGAACACCGCCGCATGGAGGCGCCCCAGCCTCGTCGCCGGCCTGGTCTCCGCCCTCGCCGTCTCGATGCTCGGCGCGCTGCCCACGGCCCCGGCGTACGCCGCCAACCCGGTCACGCCGGGCAACTACACGGGACTGGGCTTCGACCAGTGCGAGGCACCCCGCCAGTCCGCGATGAGCGCCTGGATCAAGCACTCGCCGTTCCGCGCGGCCGGCATCTACATCTCGGGCAACTCGCGGGCCTGCCGCACCCAGGCCAACCTCACCCCCACCTGGGTCCGCAACCAGCTCAGCGCCGGGTGGCGGCTGATGCCGATCACCCTGGGTCCCCAGGCGGCGTGCTCGTCGCGCTACCCGCGCTACGGCAAGAACATCGACCCGACGATCAACCCGAGCACGGCGGGCAACTACTCCGCGGCCCGCGCCCAGGGCCGGGCCGAGGCCAAGAAGGCCGTCAGCACCGCCCAGCGCCTGGGCATCGTGCGGGGCAGCACCATCTTCTACGACCTCGAGGCCTTCGACACCCGGCGGAGCACCTCATGCACCACCTCCGCGAAGTGGTTCGTGCACTCCTGGACCATCCAGCTGCACGCCCTGGGCTACGCCTCCGGGTTCTACTCCAGCGCCGCCTCCGGCATTCGGATGCTCGACGACAGCCGGGTCAGCGCCGGCGAGAAGTTCGCCCTGCCCGACCAGCTGTGGATCGCGGACTGGAACGGGCAGGCGAACACCTCCTCCTCCCACATCCGCAGCGACGGGTGGCAGCCCTACAGCCGGATGAAGCAGTACCAGGGCGGGCACAACGAGACCTGGGGCGGCGTCACGATCAACATCGACCGCAACTACCTCAGGCTGCGCACCCCGAAGCTGCCCGGAACCGCCCCGGCGCCGGCCCCGGCACCGGCACCGGCACCCACGGCGCCGAAGTACACGGGCACCTCGACCGCCGACCCGCGCTGCACGCCGACGACGATCAGCAAGGCGCGCTACCGCAAGACCGACCGCCGCACCAACCGTGGCCTGATCGTGCCGCTGCAGTGCCTGCTCAAGCAGCAGCGCCTGTACCGCTACGAGGTCACCGGCCGCTGGAACAGCCAGACGCTCTCGGCGCTGCACACCGCGCAGCGGCGTGCCGGCTACACCATGCGCCCCTACGTCAGCCGCAACATGTGGTCGGCGCTGATCACCAAGGACAACTCCCGCACCCCGCTGCGCACCGGCGTCCGAGGCGCCGACGTGGTCCGCGTCCAGCGGGCCCTCAACGCCAACGCCGACCCCAAGCTCAAGGTGAGCGGGACCTTCGGCCGGGGCACGCGACGGGCGGTGGCCGCCTACCAGCGCCAGGTCGGGATCAAGTCCTCCGGCGTGGTCGGGCGTGGCACCTGGGCGGCGTTCGAGCGCGGCCGGCGCTGACCGGTCGTCGGGTCAGGCCAGCTGCAGGGCCGCCAGCACGCTGGTGAAGAAGCCCAGCCCGTCGGTCCCGGGGCCGCACAGGTCCTCGACGGCGTGCTCGGGGTGGGGCATCAGACCGACGACGTTGCCGGCGGCGTTGCTGATGCCCGCGATCGACCGCTGGGAGCCGTTGGGGTTCTCGCCGGCGTAGCGGGCGACGACCTGCCCCTCGCCCTCGAGCCGGTCCAGGGTCGCCTCGTCGGCGACGAAGGACCCCTCGCCGTTCTTCAGCACGATGGTCACCTCCTGTCCGGCGGCGTACGCCGAGGTCCAGGCGGTGCTCGCGTTCTCGATCACCACGCGCTGGTCCAGGCAGCCGAACTTGCGGTGGTCGTTGCGGATCAGGGCCCCCGGGAGCAGGTGGGACTCGCACAGGATCTGGAAGCCGTTGCAGATGCCGAGCACGGGCAGGCCCCCGCGGGCCGCGGCGACCACCTCGGTCATCACCGGCGCGAAGCGGGCGATCGCGCCGCAGCGCAGGTAGTCGCCGTAGGAGAACCCACCGGGCAGCACCACCGCGTCGACCCCCTGGAGGTCGTGGTCACCGTGCCACAGCGCGACCGGCTCGGCGCCCGCGAGACGTACGGCGCGCCCGGCGTCGACGTCGTCCAGGGAGCCGGGGAAGGTGACGACCCCGACCCTCACGGCTGGACCGACCCGGCCTCACCGGAGAGGACCCGGACCGAGTAGTCCTCGATCACCGGGTTGGACAGCAGCGTCGAGGCCATCTCGTGCACCTCGGCGATCCGCTCCTCGGTCGCCTCCCCGTCGAGCTCGAGCTCGAAGCGCTTGCCCTGGCGGACCTCGCTGACCCCGGTGAAGCCGAGGCGGGGCAGGGCCCCCTGGACGGCCTTGCCCTGGGGATCGAGGATCTCGGGCTTGGGCATCACGTCGACGACGACACGGGCCACGACACGGCCTCTTTCCAGTGGGGGACGGGCGGCGCTAGTGTATCGGCGCCTCACCCGGAGCCAGCGGCACGGGTATTGGTGGCGCAAGACCGGTTTCAGGGACCGTCAGGAGGGGCAGGAGCCCCTTCGGAAACGACCGCCCGCGGCGCACTCGGAGTCGCCCGACCTGCTTCGAGGAGCCTTCATGGACTGGCGTGCGTACGGCGAGTGTCTCTCCGAGGACCCCGAGCTCTTCTTCCCCGTCGGCCGCGGTGAGCCCGCACTGGCTCAGGCGGAGGCGGCCAAGCTCGTGTGCGGGCGCTGCCAGGTGCGCGAGGAGTGCCTGGCGTGGGCGCTGGAGACCGGACAGAGCGACGGCGTGTGGGGTGGCCGGGACCAGGACGAGCGCCGAGCCATGCGCCGGCTGCCGGTCGGCGCCGCGGTCTGACCCCGCGGTCCGACCCTGGGCCTCCCCCGCGCGGCCTCTCCAGGGTCTGATCCCCCGGTCAGCGACGCTCGCGGACCACGACCAGCCCCAGGGCGACGCCGAAGCCGGCGATCAACGGGCCGGCGATCGTCCAGGCCCGCACCCCGCTCATCGGCCCGCCCTCGAGGTAGCCCAGCCCCTGGAATGTCGCCAACCCGCCGGCGGCCACCATCAGCCCGGCCAGCGCGAGCGCGAGGAGTCGTCCCATCAGTCCGGGGTCCGGGTGCCCAGGATCCGGCCGGCGCGGCGCAGGTCGCCAAGGACGGCGGGCAGCGCGGCACGGCTGAGCACCCACGCGACCGGACGGAGCGCACCCCGCCCGCGGATCTCGAACTCGACGTCGACCGTGCACCCCTCGCGATGAGGGGCGAAGCGCAGGGTGAGGTCGGCCTCGATCGCCCGCCAGCGCCCGATCTCGGACCAGAGCACGCCGGGCTCGAGGGCGGTGGTCTCCATCCGCGCGACCACGCCTGCGGCCGTGTGGTCGAGCCACTGCTGGCCGACGCGCGGCTCGGCGTCGCCGACCAGCTCCACCCGGCGCAGCGAGGGCTGCCACTCCGGCCGGTTCCGCGGGTCGACGAG
This sequence comes from uncultured Actinomycetota bacterium, assembly GCA_963815595.1. Lineage (GTDB taxonomy): Bacteria > Actinomycetota > Actinomycetes > Propionibacteriales > Nocardioidaceae > Marmoricola. The sequence continues at coordinate 171,740 of CAWFHA010000006.1, forward strand.
GTAGTCGAAGGCGACGTCCACGGGGACCTCGCAGCGCAGCGTGGTGCTCCGGGCCATGGTCAGAACCTCTCTCCGGTGAGCAGCTCGTAGGCCTGCAGGTAGCGGGACCGGGTGCGCTCGACGACGGCGTCCGGCAGGGCCGGAGGACGGTCGCCGGAGGTCCGGTCCCAGCCGCTCTCCGGCGAGGTCAGCCAGTTGCGCACGATCTGCTTGTCGTAGGAGGCCTGGGTGCGGCCGGGCTGCCACTCGTCGGCGGGCCAGTACCGGCTGGAGTCGGGAGTGAGCACCTCGTCACCGAGCACGATCTCCTCACGTCCGTCCGCGCCGGCACGGGTGCCGAACTCGAGCTTGGTGTCGGCCAGGATGATGCCGCGCTCCCGGGCGATGCCCTCGGCCCGGGCGTAGACCTGCAAGGTGAGGTCCCGCAGCGCAGCGGCGGCCTCGGCCCCGATGTCGCCGACCACGCTGGCGTAGGAGACGTTCTCGTCGTGGTCGCCCAACGCCGCCTTGGTCGCGGGGGTGAAGACCGGCTCGGGGAGCCGGCTGCCGTCGACGAGGCCCCGCGGCAGGGGGATGCCGCACACCTCCCCGGTGGACTGGTAGTCGTGCAGGCCCGACCCGGTCAGGTATCCGCGGGCGACGCACTCCACCGGGTACATCGCGAGCTCGGCACACACCAGGGCGCGGCCCCGGACGCTCTCCGGCACGTCGGTGGACAGCACGTGGTGGGGGACGATGTCGGCCAGCTGGTCGAACCACCACAGCGACATCCGGGTCAGGATCTCGCCCTTGTCGGGGATGGTGGTGTCCAGGACGAAGTCGTAGGCCGAGATGCGGTCGCTGGCCACCATCAGCAGCCGGCCGTCGGCGAGCCGGTACAGGTCGCGGACCTTGCCCGAGTGGAGGTGGGTGGCGCCCTCGACGGGTGGGGCGGCCGGGATGTTGTGCACCTCGTCAGCCTACAAACGTGGCGGTGGGCCGGCGCCCGGACCCACCGCCGTCCGGGAACCCGGTTCCGCGAGGACGCGTGCGGACGCACCGAGGGGCGCCCCGGCAGTGCCGGTACGCCCCTCGGTGTCGCGGGAGTGCGTCCTACTCGGTCAGAGGATGGCCTTGAGGATCGCGTTCTTCGACGGGTGCTTGACGGCGTCCGCTGCCCCACCGGCGGCCGGGACGGAGGCCATGGCCAGAGCGACGGCGACGGCGACGAGTGCTCCGCGGATACCACGGTTCTTGAAGTTCATGATTGGGTTTCCCTCCCCGATCTGCCCCATGCCCCGATGGCGTGGGATCCGCGTCTCACTCTACGGGCACTTCGGACCTTTGTACACAAACCGGACATTGATTTTCGAGATCACCCGGTTTCGAAGGTCCTCGCTCCGGTGTCCGTGCCGCTCCGGGTGGCCACGTCGTCCACCCGGGCACGCGACGACCCCTCCGCGCACCAGTCGAGCACGGCGTCCACGGCCTCGGGGGAACCCTCGAGGTGGGCGCGCACCGACCCGTCCGGCTCGTTGCGGGCCCAACCGGTCACGCCGCGACGCTCGGCCTGCTCACGCAGACCGGCCCGGAAGAAGACGCCCTGCACGCGCCCGGTGACCACGACGTCGACGGCGGTGCGCTCCATGGCTCCCATGCTGTCACCTCGGCACGCCCGAGGCCGCCCCCCGATCCGCGTGGGGGCGGCCCCTGGCGTAGCGCACCGGGCAGATTCGATGCACCGTCGTGCCGAGACCGGTGGAGTGCGGCAGGCACCCCGCCGGGATCGAACCTAAGTGCCGACACACCCCACCACAACCCCCGATCACGATCATTTCGGACTTCGGACGCCCGACCGGGTCAGAGGATGGCCCCGGGCGCGTAGGCCGCCGCCTCGGGGTCGGTGAGGAGCACCTGCTCGATCCGGTGCACGACGGCGGCGACCTGGTCGCGCGCCGCACCGGTGAACTCGATCGGGTCGGCGACCAGCGCGGAGATCTGCTCGGCCGACAGGCCGAGCCGCGGATCGGCGGCCAGACGGTCGAACAGGTCGTTCTCGACGCGGCCCTGACGCATCTCCAGAGCGACGGCCACCGCGTGCTCCTTGATCGCCTCGTGGGCCTGCTCGCGACCCATGCCGTTGCGCACCGCGGCCATCAGCACCTTGGTGGTGGTCAGGAACGGCAGGTAGCGGTCCAGCTCGCGCTGGACCACGGCCGGGAAGGCTCCGAACTCGTCGAGCACGGTGAGGAAGGTCTGGAAGAGTCCGTCGGTGGCGAAGAAGGCGTCCGGCAGCGCCACCCGGCGTACGACGGAGCAGGAGACGTCGCCCTCGTTCCACTGGTCACCCGCGAGCTCGCCGACCATGGACAGCTGGCCACGCAGCACGACGGCGAGGCCGTTGACCCGCTCGCAGGAGCGGGTGTTCATCTTGTGCGGCATCGCCGAGGACCCGACCTGTCCCTCCTTGAACCCCTCGGTGACCAGCTCGATCCCGGCCATCAGCCGGATCGTGGTGGCCAGGTTGGAGGGACCGGCGACGACCTGCACCAGCGCGGAGACGACATCGAAGTCGAGCGAGCGCGGGTACACCTGCCCCACGCTGGTGAGCACGCGGTCGAAGCCGAGGTGCCGCGCGACCTGCTCCTCGAGCTGGGCCAGGCCGGCCGAGGAGCCGTCGAGCAGGTCGAGCATGTCCTGGGCGGTGCCCATCGGCCCCTTGATGCCACGCAGCGGATAGCGGGCGAGCAGGTCGTCGAGTCGGTCGAGCGCGACGAGCATCTCGTCGGCGACCGTGGCGAACCGCTTGCCCAGCGTGGTCGCCTGCGCCGCGACGTTGTGCGAGCGACCGGCCATCACCAGGCTCTCGTGCTCGACCGCCAGGCGACCCAGCCTCGCCAGGGTGGCCACCATCCTGCTGCGGACCAGGCGCAACGAGGCCCGGACCTGCAGCTGCTCGACGTTCTCGGTGAGGTCGCGAGAGGTCATCCCCTTGTGGATGTGCTCGTGACCGGCGAGAGCGCAGAACTCCTCGATCCGGGCCTTGACGTCGTGCCGGGTCACCCGCTCCCGCGCCGCGATGCTGGCGAGGTCGACCTTGTCGACGACGGCCTCGTAGTCGGCGAGGACCTGGTCGGGGACCTCGATGCCCAGGTCCTTCTGGGCGGAGAGCACCGCCAGCCACAGCCGCCGCTCGAGGACGATCTTGTGCTCGGGGGACCAGATCTCGGCCAGGTCGGCCCCGGCGTACCGGGTGGCGAGGACGTTGGGGACGGTCACGCGGGACGATTCTACGCAGCCGGCGACGGCACCCTCAGACGCCGGCGGCGATGTCGGTGCGCCACTGGGCACCGGGGAAGCCGACCGACGCCACCGCGTCGTACGCGCGGGCCCGGGCGGCGGCGACGTCGGAGCCCACGGCGGTCACCGCGAGCACCCGGCCCCCGGCGGTGACCAGGGCGCCGTCCCGCTCGGCGGTGCCCGCGTGGATGACGTCGACGGCGGGGTCGTCGTCGAGCGCGTCGGCTCCCTCGATCACCTCGCCACCGGTGGAGGACTCGGGATATCCGGCACTGGCGAGGACCACCGCCACGGCGGCGCCGGACCTCCACCGCGGCGGGTCGACCTCGTGCAGGCGACCCTCCGAGGCGGCACCCAGCAGCTCGGCCAGCGGCGAGTCGAGCAACGCGAGCAGCGGCTGGGTCTCGGGGTCGCCGAACCGGGCGTTGAACTCCACCACCCTCACACCGCGGGCGGTGAGGGCCAGGCCGGCGTACAGCAGCCCGCTGAAGCGCGCGCCGCGCCGGGCCATCTCGTCGACCGTGGGCTGGAGCACGCTCGCCAGCACCTCCTCGACGAGGCCGGCGGGGGCCCACGGCAACGGCGTGTACGCGCCCATGCCGCCGGTGTTCGGACCCGTGTCCCCGTCGCCGACCCGTTTGAAGTCCTGGGCCGGCTGCAGGGGGTAGACGGTGGAACCGTCGGTGATCGCGAACAGCGAGACCTCGGGACCGTCGAGGTACTCCTCGACCACCACGCGCTCGCACCGGGCGGCGTGGGCGACGGCGGCGTCGCGGTCCTCGGTGACCACGACGCCCTTGCCGGCGGCCAGGCCGTCGTCCTTGACGACGTACGGCGGCCCGAACTCGTCGAGCGCCGCGGCCACCTCGGCCGCGGTCGTGCACACGTGCGCGGCGGCGGTGGGCACCCCGGCCGCGGCCATGACGTCCTTGGCGAAGGCCTTGGACCCCTCCAGCTCGGCCGCCGCCCGGGACGGTCCGAAGCAGCTGATGCCGCGTTCCCGCACGGCGTCCGCGACCCCGGCGACGAGTGGCGCCTCCGGACCGACCACGACGAGGTCGACGCCGAGCTTCTCGGCCAGGGTGGCGACCTCCTCGCCGTCGAGCGGGTCGACCGCGTGCAGCGTGGCGCAGCCGGCGATGCCGGGGTTGCCGGGGGCGGCGTGCACCTCCTGGACCGACGGGTCGCGGGAGAGGGACAGCGCGAGCGCGTGCTCGCGGCCGCCGGTGCCGATGACGAGGGCCTTCACGCCTGCCGATCCTAGGGGCTCGGCGCACCGGCTCGCGGCGTGCCCGGTCCGTCGAGTCAGCCGGCGGGGGGTCGCACCCGCGCCTCGTAGGCCGCACGCGCACCGTGATCGGCCGTGGCCAGCACCCGGTCGGCCCCGAGGGCCCGGCCGACCGCCTCCTGCAGCGCGCGCGGCAGGAGGCCCGTGGTCCGGTTCATCGCCTGCACCCAGCGTGGGACCCACAGCTCGGGGACCGGCTTGCGGATCGCCGCGACGACCACCTCGGCGACGTCCTCGACGGTGACCGCCTGGAAGCCTCGGGCAGCGGAGACGCCCGCGGCGAGCTCGGTGTCGACCACGGTGGGCAGGACGACGCTGACGTCGATGCCCAGGGGCTCGAGCTCCGCGCGCGTGGCCTCGCTGAACCCGACCGCCGCGAACTTCGAGGCCGAGTAGGTGGCGCCGTCGGCGACGGCGATCCGGCCCAGGGCCGAGGCCACGTTGACGATGTGACCGCGGCCGCGGTCGGCCATGCCCGGCGCGACCACCTTGGTGCCGTTGATGATCCCGTGCACGTTGACGTCGATGATCGCCCGCGCCACGGCGTACGGCTCCTCGAGCACGGGGCCCAGCGGCATGATGCCTGCGTTGTTGATCAGCACGTCGATCGGCCCGACCTCGCCGACCTCGTCCAGGAAGCGCTGCCAGGAGCCGGGGTCGCTCACGTCGAGGTGGGCGCCCACGGCCCCGTGACCGATGCGGTCTGCGACCTCACGCACCAGCTCGGTGTCGAGGTCGCCCAGGGCCACGGTGGCGCCTCGCGCTGCCAGCAGCCCGGCAGTGGCGGCGCCGATGCCGCGGGCGCCGCCGGTGACCACGACGGTCAGGCCGCGGATGTCGCGCTTGCGCACGGGTCAGCTGACCACGATGGTCTGGTCGCGGCCGGGGCCGACTCCGACCGCCCAGAAGGGGACCCCGGACATCTCCTCGAGCGCCCGCACGTAGCGCTGGGCGTTCTTGGGCAGCTCGGTGAACGAGCGGCAGCCGGAGATGTCGTCGGCCCAGCCGTCGAGGTGCTCGTAGATCGGCTTGGCCCGGTGGAACTCGGTCTGGGTCATCGGCATCTCGTCGTACCGCACGCCGTCGACGTCGTAGGCGACGCACACGGGCACCTTCTCCCAGCTGGAGAGCACGTCGAGCTTGGTCATGAACAGCTCGGTGAGGCCGTTGACCCGGGTGGCGTAGCGCGCGACGACGGCGTCGTACCAGCCGCAGCGCCGGTCGCGCCCGGTGGAGACGCCGACCTCGCCGCCGACCCGCCAGAGCTTCTCGCCGTCGTCGTCGAAGAGCTCGGTCGGGAACGGGCCGGACCCCACCCGCGTGGTGTAGGCCTTGATGACCCCGATGACGCGGTCGATCCGGGTCGGACCCACGCCGGCGCCCACGCAGACCCCGCCGGACACCGGGTTGCTGCTGGTCACGAACGGATAGGTGCCGTGGTCCACGTCGAGCATGGTCGCCTGGGCGCCCTCGAAGAGCACCGTCTTGTCGTCGTCGAGGGCACGGTTGAGCAGCAGCGAGGTGTCGGCGACCATCGGCTCGAGCCGGTCGGCGTAGGAGCGCAGGTCCTCCACGACCTCCTCGACGGTGATCGCGCGTCGGTTGTAGACCTTGGTCAGCAGGTGGTTCTTGACCTCGAGGGCCGCCTCGACCTTCTCGCGCAGGATCGCCTCGTCGAAGATGTCGGCGACCCGGATGCCGACCCGGTTGATCTTGTCGGCGTACGCCGGTCCGATGCCGCGCCCGGTCGTCCCGATCTTGTTCTTGCCCAGGAACCGCTCGGTCACCTTGTCCACGGTCGAGTGGTAGGAGGCGATCACGTGGGCGTTGGCGCTGACCACGAGCCGACCCATCGGCACGTCGCGCTCGAGCATCGCGTCGAGCTCGCGGAACAGCGCCTCCGGCGAGACCACGACCCCGTTGGCGATGACCGAGGTGCAGTCGGGGGTCAGGATCCCGCTGGGCAGCAGGTGGGTGGCGAACTTCTGGCCGTCCACCACGATCGTGTGCCCGGCGTTGTGGCCGCCGCTGGTGCGGACGCAGAAGTCGATCGCGTTGTCGGTGGTGAGCAGGTCGGTGGCCTTGCCCTTGCCCTCGTCACCCCACTGGGCTCCGAGTACGACGATCGCGGGCATCAGGCTCACCCCTCCAACGGCGGATGCGGGGACGGTGCGGGACGACGTTGCCCCGAACGGGGGCCACACATGCGAGGAGCCCTGGTGCGTCAGCGCCGGGGCTCGTGCGTCCCCACGCTACCAACAACCTCCGGAGACCCGCATCCGGGAACCGTCACGACGGCCCGTCCCCGCCCTCTAGGGTGGCGGACGTGGATCCGCTCCTGCTCATCACCAACACCGACGCCGGCGGCGCCCAGGAGGACGCACTCGAGAGGGCTCTCGGGGTGCTCCGCGAGGGCGCCGACGTGGAGGTCGCCACGACCGGCAACCCCGGTGAGCTCGACGGCGTGCTGCACCGGGCCGGCGGCCGCTCCATCGTCGTGGCCGGCGGCGACGGCAGCCTGCACGCGGTCATCACCGCCCTGCACCGCCGCCGCGAGCTCGCGGAGCGGACCCTGGGCCTGATCCCGCTCGGCACCGGCAACGACTTCGCCCGCACGCTGGACATCCCGCTGGACCCCCAGGACGCCGCCCGGGCGCTGCTCACCGGGGCCCCCCGCTCGCTCGACCTGATCGTCGACGAGCTCGGCGGGGTGGTGGTCAACGGCGTGCACGCCGGCGCCAGCGCCCAGGCCAGCCGCCGCGGCGACCGGTGGAAGAAGCGTCTGGGGCCCTTCGGCATCGGCATCCTCGGCTACCCCATCGGGGCGGCCCTCGCGTCGGTGAAGCCGCCGTTCGTCCGGCTGCGCGTCGAGGCCGACGGCGAGGTGGTCTCCGACGTGGACCAGCACGTGCTGATGGTCGCGATCGGCAACGGGGCCAGCGTGGGCGGTGGCACCGAGCTGACCCCGGACGCCGATCCCGGGGACGGCCGCCTCGACGTGATGATCTCCTACGCCACCGGCCCGCTGGAGCGGTTCGCCTACGTGTGGCACCTGCGCGGCGGAGAGCACCCGCGCCGCGACGACGTGAAGTCGCTGCGTGCGCGGCAGGTCACGGTCAGCGGCGAGGACTTCTACCTCGCCGCCGACGGTGAGATCAGCGGACCCGAGCGCCGACGCTCCTGGCACCTCGAGCAGGGCGCCTACCGGATGATCGCGCCGCGCCGGGAGTCCTAGGTCCTCCGCGACGCGCCGCGACCGTCACGGGGAGGTCGGGTCGGCCTCGTGCGCAGCCCGCTGCGCCTTGTCCTTCTCCACCCGCGGGTCACCGGCGTCGGCGAAGTAGTCGCCCGCCGTGGTCTCGTCGGTGCCGTTGGGCACCTTGGCCGCGTTGAGCACCGCGGAGAGCACGACCGCCACGACGAGGTTGGCCGCGAACGCGGTCATCGCGATGTAGCCCATCTGGCCCAGGGCCGGGATCAGGTCCAGGGACCCGCCGAAGTGCTTGCCGGTGGCGGGGTTGACCACGTTGTAGGCCTCGACGGTGCCGTAGACCATGCCGACCGCCCAGCCCACGAGCAGCGCCCACTTGTGGAACCAGCGGGTGTAGAGGCTGAACACGATCGCCGGGAAGGTCTGCAGGATCCAGATCCCGCCGAGCAGCTGGAAGTTGATCGCGTTCTGCTTGTCCAGGGTCAGCACGAAGCCCAGCGCGAAGGCCTTGACCACCAGCGAGGCCAGCTTGGAGACCCGGGCCTCCTCGGCCGGGGTGGCCTCGGGCCTGACCCACTCCTTGTAGATGTTGCGGGTGAAGGTGTTGGCCGCGGCGATCGACATGATCGCGGCCGGCACGAGCGCCCCGATCGCCACCGCGGCGAACGCGACCCCGGTGAACCAGCTGGGGAAGGCGTCCTCGAAGAGCTGAGGGATCACCAGCTGCGGGTTCGGCTTGCCGTCGACTCCGATCGGCTGGGTTCCCGCCGCGATCGCGACCCACCCGAGCAGGGCCAGCAGCCCCAGCACGAAGGAGTACGCCGGCAGGATCGAGGCGTTGCGGCGGATCGTCGTACGGCTCTCCGAGGAGAGGGTGGCGGTCACCGAGTGCGGATACATGAACAGGGCCAGGGCCGAGCCCAGCGCCAGCGTCGCGTAGGCCCACATCTGGCCGTCACCGGGGATGAACGCCCCGGTGGGCTTGCCGGTCACCTCGTTGGTGGTCGCCATCTTGTCCTGGGCGGCGCCGAAGATCGCCTCCCAGCCGCCGACCTTGGAGGGCAGGTAGATGACCGCGACGATGATCACCAGGTAGATCAGCGCGTCCTTGACGAACGCGATCACCGCGGGCGCCCGCAGCCCCGAGGTGTAGGTGTAGGCCGCCAGCAGCACGAACGCGATCAGCAGCGGCGCGTCCTTGGCCAGCCAGTTCTCCCCGCCCCCGAGGCCGGCGACGTCGAGCACCGCCTGGATGCCGACGAGCTGGAGCGCGATGTAGGGCATCGTGGCCACGAAGCCGGTGACCGCGACCGCGAGCGAGAGCACCCGGGAGTCGTAGCGGCCCCGGACGAAGTCGGCGGTCGTCACGTAGCCGTGCCGGTGGCTGACCGACCACAGCCGGGCCATGAAGACGAAGATGATCGGGTAGAGCACGATCGTGTAGGGCACCGCGAAGAAGCCGGCGACCGACCCCAGCGCGAACATCGCCGCGGGGACCGCGATGAAGGTGTAGGCGGTGTAGAGGTCACCGCCGAGGAGGAACCAGGTCACCCAGGTGCCGAACTTGCGGCCACCCAGCCCCCACTCGTCGAGGGAGTCCAGGGTGTCGCCCTTCTTGAACCGGGTGGCCATGAAGCCGAGCACGGTGACCACCACGAACAGCACGACCAGCACCGCGAGCGCGACCCAGTCGACGCCGTCCGCCACCAGCGGCCTCATCGCGGGCCCTCACCGTCGGTGCGGGTGGACTGGTCCCGGTGGCCGGTGGTGCCGACACCCGGTCGACGGGCCGCGAGCACCAGCCGGTGCGCGGCGTAGGTCAGGCCCGCGCAGAGGAAGACCCACAGGAACTGGTACCAGAAGAAGAACGGGACCCCGGCGAGGCGTGGGGTCTCCCGGGCGTAGCTGCTCACCCACATGAGCGCGACGACCGGCAGCGCCAGCAGCACCGCGGCGAGGACGAGCAGGGGCTTGTTGGTGGGAGGGACGCCGTCACCGGCTCCGCCCGAGCGGATGTGTGCCATGGCAGGGCACCCTAGACGCACCGGCCACCCACCCGTGCGGGTGGAGCCGATCGTCTCACCGCAGCGCGGCGTGGGCCTCCGGACTGGAGTCCATCAGGAACTGCTCGCAGCGGTCGCGCTCGGCGTCCTCGCCGATGCGCCCGGCCGCCTCGGTGAGCGCGGCCAGCGCCCGGAGGAAGCCCCGGTTGGGCTCGTGCTCCCAGGGGACGGGGCCGTGCCCCTTCCAGCCGTTGCGCCGCAGCGCGTCCAGGCTGCGGTGGTAGCCGACGCGGGCGTAGGCGTAGGCGGTCACGTCGTCGACCGCGCCGTCGGCCAGGGCCTGCTCGGCGAGCGTGGCCCAGGACAGCGGCGACTCCGGGTGTCGTCGTACGACCTCGTGCGGGGGCGCCCCGGCCGCCAGCTCCTCCGCGGCGGGGTCCACGGGCAGGTGCGTCGGCGGCGGGCCGGCCATCAGGTCACGGCCGAGGGAGGAGTCACTCATGGGGTGATCGTGCCACGGCGCTCCGGGTACGCCGACGACGGTGGTCCTGCGCCACCCCGCCCGGTGCCGGCCTCGGTGCCGGGCACGGTGCTGGGCAGATCGACCACGAAACGGGCGCCACCGGAGGAGGAGTCCGACAGCGTCACCGTGCCGCCGTGGACCCGGACGATCTCCGCGACGATGGCCAGCCCCAGGCCGCTGCCGCCCGCGTCCCGGGCCCGCGACTCGTCCAGACGCACGAACCGCTCGAAGACGCGCTCGCGCTGTCCCTGCGCGATGCCCGGCCCGTCGTCCTCCACGACCAGCTCCACCCCCGAAGCGGTCTCGGCGACGCAGAGCACCACCCGCGACGTCGCGTGCCGGGCCGCGTTGTCCACGAGGTTGCGGACGACCTGCGCGAGTGCGGCCTCCTCACCCCGGACCCGGCCGGGGCCCACGCGGGAGACGTCGACGACGAGCCCGTCGCGGCGTACCCGCCGACCCTCGGCGTACACGAGGTCGTCGAGGTCGACCTCGCGGGGAGTGCGCGCCACCACGCCCTCGTCCGCCCGGGTGAGCAGCAGCAGCTGGTCGACGAGACGCTGCATCCGAGCCCCCTCCTCGAGCACCGTGTCGGCCAGCTCGCCCTCGGGCAGGGCCCCGGGGTGCACGCGGGCGACCTCCGCGGTCTGCCGCAGACTGGCCAGCGGAGAGCGCAGCTCGTGCGAGGCGTCGGCGACGAACTGCCGCTGCCGGTCGCGTGCCTGCTCGAGTCGCGCGAGCATCGCGTTCATCGTCACCGCGAGCCGGTGGACCTCGTCGCGGGTGGGCGGCACGGGCACCCGTCGGCCCAGCCGCGTGCCGGTGATCTGCTCGACCTCGCCCCGGATCTGCTCCACCGGGGCCAGCGCTCGGGTCGCCACCACCCACGTGACGGCACCCACGAGCACGAGCACGAGGGGCAGGCCCAGGGCCAGAGGCGGCAGCAGGGCCGAGGTCGAGTCCTCGACCACCTCGAGCGAGAAGGCGACCGCGACGTCGTAGGCGCCGGCGTCGCGCACCACGACCAGGTACGGCGCGTCCGCACCGGTGATGGCGATCTCGGCGGTGCTCGTCCGGGGCAGCGGGCGCGGCAGCGGCTGGGAGGCTCGGACCACCCGCCCGCGGGAGTCGGTGACCTGCCAGACCTCGTCCTGCACCGCGTCGTCGTCGTCGCCGAGGTCGGCTCCGGGCTGGTCGGGCAGGCCGGACCTGCGGATCTGCCCGGCCAGCGCCGTGGCGCGCTGGTCGGCCCCGGCCTCGACACCGTCGCGCAACGAGTGCCGCACCAGGGCCACCAGGGTCACCGCCCCGGCGACCAGCGCGACGGCCACCACTGCCACGGCGACCGCGGTGGTGCGGCTGCGCACCGAGGTGCGCACCCACGGACCCGTCTCAGCCACCGTCGCTCCTCAGGCGGTAGCCGGCCCCGCGGACCGTCTCGATGGCCCGTCGCGCGAAGGGCCGGTCGATCTTGTTGCGCAGGTGGCCGATGTAGACCTCGACGATGTTGGGGTCGCCGTCGAAGTGCTCGTCCCAGACGGCCTCGAGGATGTCGCGCTTGGAGACCACGTCGCCGCGGCGCCGGGCCAGGAACGAGAGCAGCGAGAACTCCCGGGCGGTGAGCGCGAGCTCCGCCTCTGCGCGCCAGGCCCGCCGAGACGCCGGGTCGACCAGGAGGTCCCCCGCCTCGAGGCGGGTGGGCCGCTCCCGGGCCCCCCTCCTGGCCACGGCGCGGAGACGAGCGACCAGCACCGGGAACGCGAACGGCTTGGTGAGGTAGTCGTCGGCGCCGATGTCCAGCCCGGTCACCTGGTCCCCCTCCGCGTCCCGGGCGGTGAGCATCACGATCGGCGTCCAGTTGCGCTCCGCGCGCAGCGTCGCGCACACCTCGTAGCCGTTGAGGCCGGGCAGCATGAGATCGAGCACGACCGCGTCGTAGCAGTGCTCGCGCGCCAGCCAGAGGCCGTCGACCCCGTCGTGGGCCACGTCGACCGCGAAGCCCTCGGCCACCAGGCCGTGACGCAGCGACGAGGCCAGCCGCACCTCGTCGTCGACCACGAGCACCCGCATCGCTGCCTCCTGGCGCGGACGCCGGATCCCGCCCCGGTCACCATTGTCGCGGACCGCGGCTGAACCTGCGCTGAACCCGTGCCCGGACCCGGCCGGGACCCGAGCCCGGCCACGGGTGGGTCAGCCGACCGTCTGCCCGCTGCTGCGCAGGTTCTCGCAGGCCTCGACCACGCGGGCGGCCATGCCGGCCTCGGCGGCCTTGCCCCAGGCTCGGGGGTCGTAGGCCTTCTTGTTGCCGACCTCGCCGTCGACCTTGAGCACCCCGTCGTAGTTGGCGAACATGTGCCCGGCGGCAGGGCGGGTGAAGGCGTACTGGGTGTCGGTGTCGACGTTCATCTTGATCACGCCGTAGTCGACCGCGGCGGCGATCTCCTCCGCCGTGGAGCCCGAGCCGCCGTGGAAGACGAGGTCGAAGGGCTTGGCGTCGGCCTCGAGGCCGAGCTTGTCCACGACGGCCTGCTGCGCCTTCTGGAGGATCTCGGGGCGCAGCTTGACGTTGCCGGGCTTGTAGACGCCGTGCACGTTGCCGAAGGTCAGCGCGGTCAGGTAGCGCCCGTCGTCCCCGAGCCCGAGCGCCTCGACGGTGGCCAGTGCGTCCTCGGTGGTGCTGTAGAGCTTGTCGCCCGAGCCGCCCTCGACACCGTCCTCCTCGCCGCCGACGACGCCGATCTCCACCTCCAGGACGATCTTCGCCTCGGCCGCCTGGGCCAGCAGCTCCCGGGCGATCTGCAGGTTCTCCTCGAGGGGTACGGCGGACCCGTCCCACATGTGCGACTGGAACAGCGGGTCCTGTCCGTTCTTGACACGCTCGACCGAAAGGGCGAGCAGAGGACGCACGAAGCCGTCGAGCTTGTCCTTGGGGCAGTGGTCGGTGTGCAGCGCGATGTTCACCGGGTAGCTCTTCGCCACCTCGGCGGCGTAGGCAGCGAAGGCGACCGAGCCGGCCACCATGTCCTTGACCGTGGGGCCGGAGAGGTACTCCGCTCCACCGGTGGAGACCTGGACGATGCCGTCGCTGCCCGCCTGCGCGAAACCGGCAAGCGCGGCGTTGAGCGTCTGGGAGGAGGAGACGTTGATCGCGGGGAACGCGAAGGACCTCGACTTCGCGGTGTCGAGCATCTCGGCGTACTTCTCGGGGGTGGCGATGGGCATGGCGCGGTCTCCTACGAGTCCTCGGCGGTGGCGTCCTGGAGGGCCGGCCGACCGGCGGCCGGATCCTGACCCCAACCCTAGTGGACGGTATGGCCGCGCGCAGAGGGCCGATCGTGGGAGGATTCGGCTGGCCGATCCGGCCTCCACGCGCCGTCCGACCTGCCCCGGGAGCGTCATGTCTGCTCACCGCCCACCGAGCGTGCGTCCTCGCGCGCGGACGGCGGTCGTGCTCGCCGTGGGCGTGGTGCTCGGGCTCCTGCTGAGCGCCTGCGGCGGCTCCCCGCAGGCGGCCCCGAAGCCCGCGAAGCCGGGTGCCGCGGCCACGGGGTCCGCCGCTCCCGGCGAACCGTCCCCCTCGGCCTCGGCCTCGCCCGAGCCCGCCCCGGACCCTGCCTTCGGGGCGCCCCGGGTCGGCACCTGCCACCGGATGACCGCGGTGCAGTCGGTGGCCTCGGTCGCGCGCGGTCGTCGCGTGGCCTGCACCAAGCGGCACACCAGCGTGGTGGCCCACGTCGCCTTCCTCCCCCTTCCCGTCTCGGCGGCCACACCGGTGCCGCGTCGCCGGGTGCTGGGCCAGCGCTGGTGCGCACCGGCCTACCGCAAGCTCGCGGGAGGCACGCCTGCAGACCGGGCCACCGCCCTCCTCACCTGGACGATGTTCACCCCGTCCCAGGCCCAGCTCGAGCGGGGGGCGCGCTGGATCCGCTGCGACGTGGTGGCGCGAAGCGGCGCCCGGCTGATGCCGCTCCCGGCCACGACGCCGTTCCTCGGCAGCGGGGTGCCGGAGACGCTGCGGGTCTGCCGCAACGACGCCGGCACCGACGTCTCCTGCGACGAGCCGCACGCGTTCCGGGTGCAGGCGGTCTACAAGGCGGTGGGCAAGGCCTATCCCGACCCGGAGGCCTACACGCCCACGGCACGGGCCCGGTGCCGACAGCTGATGGGCTCCTACGGCGGGTTCTGGCAGCCGCCGAGCCAGGCCGGCTGGCGGGCCGGCGACCGGTTCGTCCGGTGCCTGACGCCGGCCACGGCCGAGTCCCCCTAGGCCCGGGCGCTACCCGCGCCAGGCGCGGTCGAGGTCGGCGTACCGGCTGATCCACGCGTGCATGGTGATCGCCGCCGCTGCCGAGGCGTTGATCGACCGGGTCGACCCGAACTGGGCGATGGAGAACGTGCCGTCGCAGCGCTCCCGTGCCTCGGCCGAGAGGCCCGGGCCCTCCTGACCGAAGAGGAAGCAGACCGAGCGTGGCATCGCCCAGGTCTCCAGGTGCTCGGAGCCGGGCAGGTTGTCGATGCCCATCACGGTGACGCCCTGCGCGTGCAGGTGGTCGGTCAGGTCGCCGACGGTCTCGTGGTGGCGCACGTGCTGGTAGCGGTCGGTCACCATCGCCCCGCGGCGGTTCCACCGTCGCCGTCCGACGATGTGCACCTCGCGGGCGAGGAAGGCGTTGGCCGACCGGACGATCGTGCCGATGTTGAAGTCGTGCTGCCAGTTCTCGATGGCGACGTGGAAGTCGTGGCGGCGGGTGTCGAGGTCCTCGACGATCGCCTCGAGCGACCAGTAGCGGTACCGGTCCACCACGTTGCGGCGGTCGCCCTCGGCGAGCAGGCGCGCGTCGTACTGCGCACCGGTCGGCGGTGGACCCTGCCACGGCCCGACGCCGACCTCGGCCGGCCCGTGCGGCATCGGGTCGTACGGCGCCCGCTGCCCCGGGTCGTCGTGACCACCCTGCGGCTCCGGATGCTCCTCCACAGCGGCCACCCTAGGCCGCCGACCGGGAGTGCCCGGGGTCCCGGTTACCCTCGGGGACGTGACCAACGCGCTGCTGTTCGGGATCGAGTGGATGGACCCGAACTGGCTGCTCGACCAGTTCGGTCCCTGGTTCCTGTGGGTCTCGCTGGTGATCGTCTTCGTCGAGTGCGGGCTGTTCTTCCCGATCCTGCCGGGCGACACGCTGCTCTTCGCGATCGGCCTGTTCGTCTCCAGCCGGGACAACATCGTGCCCGGTCCGGCGTTCCTGGACCTGCCGGTGGCGCTGGTGCTCCTCATCGGGGCGGCGTTCGTCGGCAACGTCGTCGGCTACGAGATCGGCCGCAAGCTCGGTCCACCGCTCTACCAGCGCGAGGGCCGGATCATCAAGCGCAAGTACTTCGAGCAGACCGCGGCATTCTTCGACAAGCACGGCAACAAGGCCCTGGTCATCGGCCGGTTCGTGCCGTTCGTGCGCACCTACATCACCGTCGTGGCCGGGGTGACCATGATGCGCCGGCGACGCTTCTTCCTCTGGAGCTTCGTGGGGGCGGTGCTCTGGGTGCTCAGCATCACGCTGCTCGGGTTCTTCCTCGGCCGGTCCTTCCCGGCCCTGGGCGAGAACATCGACAAGGCGATCATCGCCATCGTCGCGTTCTCGATGCTGCCGATCGTCTACGAGTGGTGGCGGCACCGACGGGTCACCAGCCCCGAGGCCGCTGACCTCGACCACGACGGGCGTCCGGACATCGACATCGCGGGCCACGACGTGCCGCCACGTCCGCCGTCGGGCGAGCGCGAGTAGCCGCTCAGCCCCGGCGGGCCTCGTCGAGCACGGCCTTGGTGAGCACGGGCCGGACCTCGAGGCCGACGTCGGCGAGCGGGTCGGTCCCCTCCGGGCTGCGGTCGATCGCGCACACCACCGTGTCCACCACCGCCCCGGCCTCTCGGAGCGCCCGGGTGGCGTCCCGGACCGCCCCGCCGGTGGTGATCACGTCCTCCACCAGCGTCACCCGGCGACCGGAGACCTCAGGCCCCTCGGCCAGCTTGCAGGTGCCGTACTGCTTGGCCTGCTTGCGCACGAACAGCGCCGGCAGACCGGTCCGGGCGCTGAGCAGCGTGGCGATCGGGACGCCGCCGAGCTCGAGACCGCCGAGCAGCTCGGTGCCCTCCGGCACCAGGGGCACCAGCTGCGCGACCACCCGGTCGAGCAGCGCCGGGTCGGCCTCGAAGAGGTACTTGTCGAAGTACTCCGAGGCCACCTGCCCCGACCGCAGGGTGAACTGACCGGTCAGGCGGCAGCATGCGTCCACGTCGCGGGCCAGCTCGTCGTCGGCAACCATGCAGCGGAGGCTATCGGTCGCGCGGGCGGCTCCGGACGAGGTGCCCGAACGCGATCATCCGGTCGTCGGTGTGGAAGAGCTCGGAGCACGTGGTCAGGGTGATCAGCCGCTGCCCGGGCCGCTGGGCGGGCTCCGGCCCGGGGCCGGGGTTGTCGGGAAGCGGGTCGAGCACCCACGTGCCGGTGAACGGGATCACCAGCCGGCGCGGGTCGGTGTCGAGCACGTAGGTGTAGGTGGCCTCCACGGTCTCCACGACCACCTCGTCCCCGGGCCGCAGCTCGGGCATCCGCCGCAGCGGCTCACCGTGCGTCACCCGGTGCGCGGCCAGCGCGTAGTTGCCGACCTCCCCCGGGTCGGCCGACCCGGTGAAGTGGCCGTACCCCCGGGTCAGGCTCTCCGCGCTGGTCCCCTCCAGCACGGGCACCACGTAGGCCCGGCCGAACCTCGGGATCCGCACCAGGGCCGAGGCGTCACCGGTCGGCACCCGCCCGGGGCGCACGTCGCCGACGGGGCGGGTGGACCACTCGTGCTCGAGCGCTCCCGTGATCTGCCGCTGCTCGCGCTGGGCGACCCAGGTGGTGCCCCAGAGCTGCCAGCCGACGTAGCCGAGCAGCCCCAGTCCGCAGGCGACGAGCGCCAGGCCGGACCCGAGGAGCCAGCCCCGGGCACGCGGCTGCTCCCCCCGACGTCCTCGCATCCGCCCATTGTGTCCGAATCGGCACCGGTTAGGTTCGGTACGTGGATGAACGCAACCGGCCCGCCCGCAGGCTCGACGGAGTGGGCCGCACGATCTTCGCGGAGATGTCCGCGCTCGCGGTACGCACGGGGTCGGTCAACCTGGGGCAGGGGTTCCCCGACCTCAGCGGACCGGACTCGGTGGTCGAGGTGGCGTGCGAGGCGATGCGTGCGGGCCGCAACCAGTACCCACCCGGTCGCGGCGCTCCGGAGCTCGTGGAGGCCGTGATCGGCCACCAGCGCCGTCACTACGGCCTCGACCTGGCCGCCGAGAACGTGCTGGTCACCACCGGCGCCACCGAGGCGATCGCCGGTGCGATGCTCGGCCTCGTCGACCCCGGCGACGAGGTGGTCGTCTGCGAGCCCTACTACGACAGCTACCGGGCGATGATCCAGTTCGCCGGCGGGGTACGCCGCCCGGTGACCCTGCGCTCCCCCGACTACCGGCTCGACGCCGAGGAGCTCGAGGCGGCCATCAGCGACCGCACCCGGCTGCTCCTGCTCAACACCCCGCACAACCCGACCGGGCACGTCTTCGACCGGGGCGAGCTCGAGGGCGTCGCAGACGTGGCCCGGCGCCACGACCTGGTCGTGGTGACCGACGAGGTCTACGAGCACCTGACGTTCGACGACCACGAGCACGTGCCGATCGCCACCCTGCCCGGCATGTTCGAGCGGACGCTGACCATCTCCAGCTCGGGGAAGACCTTCTCCTTCACCGGCTGGAAGATCGGCTGGGCCAGTGGCCCCGCGGACCTGGTGGCGGCCGTGGAGGGCGCGACCAATTGGCTGACCTACTCCTCCGGCGCCCCGTTCCAGCCGGCGATCGCGCACGCCCTGGAGCACGAGTCGGCGTTCCACGACCGGCTCCGCGACCAGCTGAGCGCGCGGCGCGACCACCTGTGCGCTGCCCTGGCCGGCCTCGGGCTCGAGGTCCACGTGCCGCAGGGCACCTACTTCGTCACCACCGACGTCTCCGCGCTGGGGCACGCCGACGGTGCCGCGTTCTGCGCGGCGATGGCCGACCGGGCCCGGGTGGTGGCGATCCCCAACCAGGCGTTCTACGAGGAGGGCTCGGCCGAGGGCCGGCACCTGGTCCGCTGGGCGTTCTGCAAGGAGCAGGACGTCATCGACGAGGGGTTGCGCCGCCTGCAGGGCGTCGACCTGCGCGCCTGAGCGGGGGACGGGACCGGGGTGAACCGGGCGGTCTCACCAGACCGGTGGGCGTCCCGAGCCGGTGGGGGGCGGACCGGCGGAGCCCGGGGGCGGTCCCGCCGGCGGACCCGGGGGTGCCGGGTGGCCGTTGCCGGCCCGTGCGAACCAGGCCCGGGAGCGGGTCCCGAACAGGCCGGCGATGGTCAGCGCCGCGGCGGCCTGGTGCAGGAGCCCGAAGGGGAAGGCGAACAGCGCGACCACGATCGTGGTCCCGGCGCTGACCGTCAGCAGGTAGCGCGCCCAGTTGTGCCGGCGCCAGGTGAACCACGCGAGCACCAGCGCCCCGCCCGACCACGCCAGGAACATCAGCGACCCCGTCCACAGGACGGGCAGCAGCAGGTCGCCGGAGAGACCGGCCCGCTGCCACTCCGGGGAGGAGACGACGAAGTCGACGATGGCGTCCTGGGCCACGGCCAGGGCCAGCACCATCGCGGCGTACGTCAGCGCGACGACACCGGAGAAGCCCCAGGTCAGGAGGCAGGCGACCTTCACCATCGGTGGCACGGCGTCGCCGACCGGGACCTGGCCCCAGCCGACGGGTGCGTACTGCGGCACCGGTTGTCCCGTCGCGGGGGCGGTCTCGTGGGCCGTGGGACCAGGAGGTGGCCAGCCCGGCGCCGTGCTCCCCGGCGAGGCCCCGGAGGTCGGGGCTGCGGTCCCCTGGACGGGCCGCTCGCCGTAACCGCTGCTCGCCGACGGCGCCTCGGAGGGGCGGCTGGTGGACAGCTCGGAGGCGGAGGGGGCGCCCTCGACCCGGGTCCCGGCAGGTGATCCGGTGGGTGATCCCGTGGGAGGGACGGAGGGTGGGGTCGCGAACGGGTCCGGCCGATCGGAGGACCCGGACGAGCCCGACCGGTCACGCCGGCGGTCGGCGGCACTGGGCAGCTCCCGCACCGGGCGGCCGGCGAACCAGTCGCGCGCCGGGCCGGTCCACAGCATCGCGGTCCCCGCGGCCACGACCGCGGCGGAGAGACCCCCGGTGAACGGCGCGGTGAGCAGGATCGGCACGGCCACGATGCTCAGCGCGATCCGGGCACCCCGGTGCCGCTGCAGCACGAAGACACCCAGGACGGCCGCGACCGCCGCCGCGACCGCGGCGATGCCCAGCCCGATCCGCATCACCTCCAGCGCCTGCTCGACGCTGATCCCCAGCCCCGCGCCCGTGGGGGTGTCGAGCACCTCGGTGACGGTGTTCCGGGTGCGCACCGAGCGCAGGTTGCTCAGGGAGTCGAACGCGGTGACCAGCAGCAGGACCGAGCCGATCACCACGAACACCCCGGCCATGGTCAGCTGCCGGGGGCGCGGGGACCCCTCACTCGTGCTCATGGAGCCATTGTCGCAACCGGACCCCCGGCGGCCGACGGCGCGGTCAGCGCACCGAGAGCACCAGCTCGGCCTCGCCGTCGACGTGGTCGACCGCCACCTGCTGCCCGTCGGTGACCTCGCCACCGATCAGCAGCCGCGAGAGCGGGTCGCCGATGGCGGTCTGGACGAGGCGGCGCAGCGGCCGTGCGCCGTACGCCGGGTCGTAGCCGTGCTCGGTCAGCCAGGCGCGGGCCGCGTCGGTGACCGTGACGGTGATCCGGCGCGGCGCCAGCCGGGCGTCGAACGCGGCGAGCTGCAGGTCGACGATGTGGGCGAGCTCCTCGCGGTCCAGCGCATCGAAGACCACCACCTCGTCGAGCCGGTTGAGGAACTCGGGCTTGAACGACTGGCGCACCACCGTCATCACCGACTCGCGCTTCTTCTCCTCCTCAAGCGTGGGGTCGACCAGGTAGGCCGAGCCGAGGTTGCTGGTCAGGATCAGCAGCGTGTTGCGGAAGTCGACCGTGCGGCCCTGGCCGTCGGTGAGCCGGCCGTCGTCGAGGACCTGCAGGAGGATGTCGAAGACCTCGGGGTGCGCCTTCTCCACCTCGTCGAGCAGGACCACCGAGTAGGGCCGGCGGCGCACCGCCTCGGTCAGCTGGCCACCCTCCTCGTAGCCGACGTAGCCGGGAGGAGCCCCGACCAGACGGGCGACCGAGTGCTTCTCGGAGTACTCGCTCATGTCGATGCGGACGATGGCCCGCTCGTCGTCGAAGAGGAAGTCCGCGAGCGACTTGGCCAGCTCGGTCTTGCCGACCCCGGTGGGGCCGAGGAACAGGAACGAGCCGGTCGGGCGGTCGGGGTCGGAGATGCCGGCCCGGGAGCGCCGTACGGCGTCGGAGACCGCGGCCACGGCGGTCCGCTGGCCGACCAGTCGCTCGCCGATGATCTCCTCCATCCGCAGCAGCTTGGCGGTCTCGCCCTCGAGCAGCCGTCCGGTGGGGATCCCGGTCCAGGCCTCCACGACCTCGGCCACCTCCTCGGGTCCGACCTCCTCGCGGACCATGGGGTCCTCGATGGCCTCGGCCGACTCGGCGGCCTCGATCTGCTTCTCCAGCGTCGGGATCCGGCCGTACAGGATCTCCGAGGCGGCGCCGAGGTCGCCGGCGCGCTGGAGGCGCTCGGCCTCCACGCGCAGCTCGTCGATCTGCTTGCGCAGCACGCCGGACCCCTCCAGGGCTGCCTTCTCCCGCTCCCACCGGGTCTCGAGCTCGCGCAGCTCCTCCTGCCGGTCGGCGAGGTCCGCGCGCAGCCGCTCGAGCCGGTCCCGGGAGGCCTCATCGGTCTCCCGGTCCAGGGCGAGCTCCTCCATCTTCATCCGGTCGACCGCCCGCCTCAGGTGGTCGATCTCGACCGGGGAGCTCTCGATCTCCATCCGCAGGCGGGAGGCGGACTCGTCGACGAGGTCGATGGCCTTGTCCGGCAGCTGCCGCCCGGGGATGTAGCGGTCGGAGAGCATCGCCGCCGCCACCAGCGCGGCGTCGGTGATCTTCACCCCGTGGTGCGCCTCGTACTTCTCCTGCAGGCCGCGCAGGATGGCGACCGTGTCCTCCACGCTGGGCTCACCGACGAAGACCTGCTGGAAACGACGCTCGAGGGCCGGGTCCTTCTCGATCCGCTCGCGGTACTCGTCCAGGGTCGTCGCCCCGATCAGGCGCAGCTCGCCGCGGGCCAGCATCGGCTTGAGCATGTTGCCGGCGTCCATCGCGGAGTCGCCCCCGGCTCCGGCGCCGACGACGGTGTGCAGCTCGTCGATGAAGGTGATCACCTGTCCGGAGGACTCCTTGATCTCCTCCAGCACCGCCTTGAGACGCTCCTCGAACTCGCCGCGGTACTTCGCGCCGGCCACCATCGCCGCGAGGTCGAGGCTGAGCACCCGGCGACCCTTGAGCGAGTCGGGCACGTCGCCCGCGACGACCCGCTGGGCGAGCCCCTCGACCACGGCGGTCTTGCCGACGCCGGGCTCGCCGATCAGCACCGGGTTGTTCTTGGTCCGTCGTGAGAGGACCTGCACGACCCGCCGGATCTCGGCGTCCCGGCCGATCACCGGGTCGAGCTTGCCCTCCTCGGCCTGCGCGGTCAGGTCCACGGCGTACTTCTCGAGGGCCTCGTAGGTGGCCTCGGCCTCCTGGCTGGTCACCCGCCGGTTGCCGCGCACGGCCGTGATGGCGGCGCGCAGCGCCTGCTCGTCGACGCCGTGCTCCCCGAGGAGCGTGCGCACCTGGCTGTCCACGACGCCCAGTGCGAGCAGCAGGTGCTCGGTCGCGACGTAGTCGTCGCCCATCTCCGAGATCAGGTCCAGGGCCTTGGCCAGCACCCGCGTCAGGGACGGCGACGCCGCCGGGGTGGAGACCGTGGAGCCGGCCGCGGTCGGCAGGGTCCTCAGCGCCTGGTCGAGCGCGTGGCCGACCGCGGCGGGGTCGGCGCCGGCCTTGGTGAGCAGGGAGGGGGTCAGGCCGCGCTCCTGCCGCAGGAGCGCCACGGCGAGGTGGAGGGGGTCCACCTGGGGGTTGCCCTGGTTGACGGCGAGGGTGCTCGCAGCGTTGACGGCCTCGACGCTGCGCGAGGTGAGCCTGGATGCGTCCACGATGTCGTCTCTCCTGTGCTGTCCGGGCCCGGTCCCGGGCCCACGGGGGTCGATCGGTCGTTGACCAGAACATATCCAAAGTTGAGTCCATTCCCCTCAACTTCGGCCCGGTGGCACTCCGGGCCCGTCCACCGGACGCTCGCCCCAGGTGCCCGTCGTACCCCTCGGCCCCTCTACTACCCCAACGGACTCTGACGCCACGTCGGTCTAGGCCAGCCTCCTGGCTCCCAACGGAGGAGTCGAGCCCCACCAGTCACACAGATGTCTACCCGTCACGCACGACCCAGGAGCATGAGGCATATCACTCAGAAGGCGTCAACAGCCCCTCTGGATCGTCTCGGTTACCGGTACGTACCTGAGGAGAAGCGGCTCAACTCTGTCCGCATATTCCGGACAAGGGCGAAATAGATAGTCCGAAAGGACCATCCCACCACGCCTCCTGGGCCGGATAGAACGGACGCACCCCCCAACACCCCTCTAAGGAGCACTAAATGAGCAGGATCCGGATTCGTGCCAAGGCCGCCATCGCTTCAGGCCTCATCGCCGCCGTGTCGTTCGCCGTGATCGCACCCGCGACCACCGCCGCGCCGCAGACGGCGATCCTGAAGAAGGCCATCTTGAAGAAGGCCATCCTCTGACCGAGGAACCGCTTCAGCGCGACGCCCGCCGGACCGTGAGCTCAGGTCCCGGCGGGCGTCGTCGTTCCGGGCCCCGCGGTCGCGGGCCTCGTCGTCCCGGGAGGCGTCACTCCTCGGGGATCTGGTGGGCCGGGAGCTCCTCGGCCTCCTCGGGATCGACGAGGCAGGCGCGGCAGAAGCCGGTGCCGAACGGGGTCAGGTGGATCGAGCGGCGCACGACCTTCGCGAAGCGCACCGAGTGCATGGCCTCGAGCACCTCCGGCTGGGCCTCGACCACCTGGTACTCGGTCGGGTCCTCGATCTGCTCGCGGGAGAACCAGACCATCCCGAGCCGGAACAGGTTGTTCAGGTACGCCGGCACCTCCTCGGGATGGCGACATCCCGCACGCGCCCCGATCATCGACATCCCCGGCGCGACCAGGGCCGAGCTGACCAGCCCGACCGGTCCGCCGGTGCGCACGTCCACCGAGGGCTGCGGACCGCCACGCAGGAGCAGCAGCAGGATCCGCGCCTCGTCCGGGGCCAGGTCGTCGAGGATGCGGGCGTACGCCGGGTGGGTCTCGGCCTCCTCGCTCCACACGTCGCGTGAGCGCTGGAGCAGCTCCTCCCCCCGCTCCCGCAGGCTCCTCTCGGCGGGTGCCGCGGCCTCGCGCGGCGAGTGGTCGGTGAGCACGACCGAGGACAGCTCCACGGTCGCGTCGAGCAGGGCCTTCGGCAGCGGCACCCCGGCCGAGACGGCCCGCGCCACGTCGCTCACGGTCCGCGAGGCCTCGGCGAGGTCCCGGGCCACGCCCTGCACCAGGTCGTTGGCGGCGGCCGGGTCGGTGAGGGTCCGCGCCAGCAGGCGCCCGGACCGGACTCCCGAGCCGAGCGTCCAGGCCGCCGACCGGATCCCGGCCCGGGCGGCGATCCGGGCGACGCCCGGCAGCGCCTCGGCGCCCTCCCACAGCGTGGGCATCAGGTGCTCCTCGGAACCGGCGGCCGGGCGGGCCCCGTTGCCGGAGGTCTGGTCGCTCACGTCGCTCCTCCCACGCCGAAGATGGCCAGGTGGAGCACTCCTCCACCGAACCCCATGATGGCGCCGTGCGCGTACAGCATCCACTCATCCTCGCGGATCGCCGAGCGCATCATCTCCACGAAGTCCCTCGGCGGCAGCTCCTTGGTGCGCCGGGCCACGAGCGCGTAGATCTTCTCGGCCTGCCGACGACTGAACTCCGGGTCCTTGAAGGGACGGATGGTCCGGTCGACGGCCTCGACCGCCATCGCGTCGCGGATGCTGTCGAAACGACGGGGACCCACCGCGACCCGCACCGCGCCACGGACCGGTCCGGCCGCGTTGTCGATGGCCGGGCGCATCGCATCGGCGAGCATCTGCCGAGTGCGGTCGCCCCGGGGACCGTCGAGGAGGAAGTCGCCGATGTTCTCCAGGGTGATCACGTCGTCGGCGATGATCTGCGCGTAGACCTCGGCCGCCTGGTCCTGTCGCCGCAGGAACAGCCCGTGCACCCTGATGCCGAGGATGCGGCGCGGCTCCGGCGGCTCGAAGATCAGCCACATGCCCAGCGCGTTGGTGACCCATCCGACGATCACCCCCAGCACGGGCAGCAGCCACCACTGGGCGAACCAGTGGTCGATGATCGCGACCGGCACCCCGAGGGCGAAGCCGAACACGAAGCCGAAGGCGACCATCAGGTTCAGCTCGCGCTGCCCGAAGTCGCGGAAGATCCGCACCACCAGGGCCGGGTTCTCCCGGAAGTGGTTGATCACCATGATCTTCGGGTCGAGCAGCTGGTCGATGTGCTCCCCGATCTCGTCGGTCACCGCGTGCACCACGCCGGGCAGCTGGGCCCGGACCCGCGAGATCACCACCTGGCGTCCGGCACGGGGCAGGTCGCGCCACAGCTGCGGCGACTCGCGCCGCATGATCTCCTCGACCATCCCGGGCAGCTCGGGCTCGAAGACCTGCACGATGTGCTCGGCGATCTGGTCGGGCTCCAGCTGCTGGTAGAACTCCTTGGGCGTCCCCAGCTTGGCGATCGCCTTGTCCACCGCGATGCTGCCCATCTTGGCCGCCCGGGCGGGCACGATGCCCTGCCAGCCCAGACCACCCTGGAGGAAGCCCGGGATCTCCTGCACCTTGCGGGGCAGCACCCGGGAGAGCTGACGCATGCCCGGCACCGTGACCCCGTGGAACCGCACGGGCGAGAACAGCATCACCAGGCCGGTCCAGTTGATCAGCCAGCCGACCACCCCGGTGAAGACAGGGACGGTGACGAAGTGCAGCCAGTCGACGTGCTGGAAGAACCAGTCGATCTCCAGCAGCATCTCCCACCGTCCTTCGGCCAGCGTCCGGTCCTGGACGGAACCCGGGCCCGCGGACCGTCGCTGAGACTAACGGCTGCGGCGGCGGCACGTCACTGAGACGCTGCGCACCCCAGCCGCCCCGCAGGCACGGTGGCGTCCGGGACCGGGGTCCCCGCCCTCAGCGCGGGTCGCGGAAGGGGTTGACCGGCCCCGACAGCGGGGTGGCCTGCCGGACCGCCGGCAGGTTGGGCCGGCGTTCGTGCAGCGTGCTCAGCGTGGCCTCGAGGGCACTCTGGAGCTCGTTGACCCGCTGGCGCAGCTCTCGGTTGCGACCGCGCAGCGCGGTCACCTGGTTCTCCAGCTCCAGGATCCGGCGTACACCCTCCAGGCCGATGCCCGTGGAGGTCAGCTCGGCGATCTCGCGCAGGAGCTCGATGTCGCGCAGCGAGTAGCGGCGCCCGCCACCACCGGTGCGTCCCGGGGAGACCAGGCCGGCGCGGTCGTACTGCCGCAGCGTCTGCGGGTGCAGGCCGGTCAGCTCGGCGGCCACGCTGATCACGTAGACGGGGACGTTGGGACCGGGCACCCGGGCTCCACCGCTCGGGTCCCGAGACATCCGCGGACCGGCCATCACGCACCACCCTCGAACAGCGCGGCGCGCGGGTCGGCGCCGCTGCGAGCGTCACGGTACGCCGTGACCGCGGCGCGGGTGGACTCGTCGAGCGTGTCGGGCACCTGCACGTCGACGCTGACCAGCAGGTCGCCCTTGCTGCCGTCCTTGCGCGGAGCCCCCCGGCCGCGGACCCGGAAGACCCGGCCGTTGGGGGTGCCGGCCGGGATCCGCAGCGTCACCGGAGGCCCACCGAGGGTGGGCACCTTGATCTCGGCACCCAGAGCCGCCTCGTCGAAGCTCACCGGGGCCTCGAGGGTCAGGTTGTCGCCCTTGCGGCCGAAGATCCGGTGGGGCCGCACGTGCACGGTGACCAGCAGGTCGCCGGCGGGGCCGCCGCTCTCCCCCGCCGCGCCCTTGCCCTTGAGCCGGATCCGCTGGCCGTCGCGCACCCCCGCGGGGATGCGGGCGGAGATCGTCCTGCTGGACAGCCCGCGGCCGCTGCCGTGGCAGGTCGGGCACGCCTCGTCGTAGACGAGCTGGCGGCCGTGGCACTCCGGGCAGGTCTCGTTCATCGAGAACCCGCCGCCGACGGAGCTGACCACCACGCCGGCGCCCTCGCAGGTGGGACACACGTGCGGGCGGGTGCCTGGCTTGCCGCCGGTGCCGGAACAGGTCGGGCAGGGGGCGTCGGAGCTGAGCCGCAGGGAGATCGTGGTGCCCTCGATGGCGTCCGCGAACGCCAGCGTCGTCTCGGTCTCGACGTCCGCGCCGCGCGCGGGCCGCGCGGTGCGGGTGGCGGCGCCGCCCTTGAAGAAGTCGCCGAACAGGTCGGAGATGTCGAAGCCGCCGGACGCCGTCGCGCCGCCCCCCTGCCCGAAGCCACCCGGGAACCCGCCGCCGAAGCCACCGCCGGCACCCGCGCCGGCGTACATGGCGCGCATGTCGTCGTACTCCTTGCGCTTGGCGGTGTCGCCGAGCACGTCGTAGGCCTCCGCGACCCGCTTGAAGCGGTCCTCGGCGACCTTGTCACCGGGCTTGGAGTCGGGGTGGTTCTCACGAGCCAGCTTGCGGTAGGCCTTCTTGATGGCCGCCTGGTCGGCGTCCTTGGCCACCCCGAGCACCTGGTAGAAGTCCTTGTTCGCCCAGTCAGCGTTGCTCATCGCCGCACCCCTCCTCCCGTCAGTCGTGTCCGATGCTGCCGTCAGTCCTCAGGATCCAGCACGGTCACCTTGGCCGCGCGCACCACCCGGTCGCCGATCCGGTACCCGGCGTGGGCGACCACGTCGACCGTGGTGGTGCTCACCTCCGCGCTGTGTCCGTGCATGAGCGCCTCGTGCAGGTTGGGGTCGAACTCGTCGCCCCGGGCGCCGTACTTGGTCAGGCCCAGAGACTCCACGATCCGCTCCAGGGAGTCCGCGACGGCCTTGAACCCGCCCTCGAGCTCGCCGTGCTCGCGGGCACGGTCGATGTCGTCGAGCACCGGCAGCAGTCCGCTGAGCACCGCGAAAGTGGCGTTCTGCTTGACCAGCTCGCGGTCCCGGTCGACCCGCCGCTTGTAGTTGAGGAACTCCGCCTGCAGACGCTGCAGGTCGAGCGTGCGCTCGGCGAGCGCCTGCTGCGCGACCGCCAGCGGGTCCCCGGCGGACTCCGTCTCGGCGGGCTCACCCTCGGTGGCGGGATCGTCACCGTCGGGCGTCCCGGCCTGCGCGGACTCCGCCTGCTCGGCGGACGGGGAGGCCTGCTCGGCGCCCGGGTCGCCGAAACGACCCTCGGTGTCCGGGTGGACCTCCGGGTCCCCGCCCGGGCGGGGAGCAGCCGAATCCGGCTGCTCCCCTCCGGTCACGCCGTCACCCGGCGTCTGGGTCTCCTGGTCGGGAGCCGTCACTTCGTCTCCTCGTCGTCCGGCTTCTCCTCGTCGACGATCTCCGCGTCGACGACGTCGTCGTCACCGTCGCCCTCGGCACCCTCGGCACCCTCGCCCTGGCCGGCGTTCTCGGCCTCGGTGGCGGCGTACAGCGCGGCGCCCATCTTCTGGCTGGACTCGCCGAGCTTGGAGATGGCCGCGGTGATCGCGTCCTTGTCGCTGTCCTCCTCCTCGAGCAGCTTCTTGAGCTGGTCGAGGTCGGCCTGGACCTCGGTCTTGACGTCCTCGGGCAGCTTCTCGTCGTTGTCGGCGAGGAACTTCTCGGTCGAGTAGACGAGGGAGTCACCCTGGTTGCGGGCCTCCACGGTCTCGCGGCGGCGGGCGTCCTCCTCGGCGTACTGCTCGGCGTCACGGACCATCCGGTCGATGTCGTCCTTGGACAGCGCGCTGCCGCCGGAGATCGTCATCGACTGCTCCTTGCCCGTGCCCTGGTCCTTCGCCGAGACGTGGACGATGCCGTTGGCGTCGATGTCGAAGGTGACCTCGATCTTGGGCACGCCACGCGGCGCCGGCGGCAGCCCGGTCAGCTCGAAGTTGCCGAGCGGCTGGTTCTGCGCCCACATCTGGCGCTCTCCCTGGGCGACCTTGATCTCCACCGACGGCTGGTTGTCGTCGGCGGTGGTGAAGATCTCCGAGCGCTTGGTGGGGATCGTGGTGTTGCGCTCGATCAGCGTGGTCATCACGCCACCCTTGGTCTCGATGCCCAGGCTCAGCGGGGTCACGTCGAGGAGCAGGACGTCCTTGACCTCACCCTTGAGCACGCCGGCCTGCAGCGCCGCGCCGATGGCGACGACCTCGTCGGGGTTGACGCCCTTGTTGGGCTCCTTGCCGCCCGTCAGCTCGCGCACGACCTCGGCCACGGCGGGCATCCGGGTGGAACCGCCGACGAGCACCACGTGGTCGATCTTGCTCACGTCGAGCCCGGCGTCCTTGATCACCGACCGGAACGGCGCCTTGGTGCGCTCGAGCAGGTCGGCGGTCAGCTTCTGGAACTCGCTGCGGGTGAGCTTCTCCTCGAAGTGCAGCGGCCCGGACTCGCCGTGGGTGATGTAGGGCAGGTGGATCGTGGTCTCGCTGGAGGAGGACAGCTCGATCTTCGCCTTCTCCGCGGCCTCCTGGAGGCGCTGCAGGGCGATCTTGTCCTTGCCCAGGTCCACGCCGTTGTTGCCCTGGAACTTCTTGACCATCCACTCCACGACCTTGGCGTCCCAGTCGTCACCACCGAGGTGGTTGTCACCGCTGGTGGCCTTGACCTCGACGACGCCCTCACCGATCTCGAGCAGGGAGACGTCGAACGTCCCGCCACCGAGGTCGAAGACCAGGATGGTCTGGTCGGACTCGCCCTTGTCCAGCCCGTAGGCCAGGGCGGCGGCGGTGGGCTCGTTGACGATCCGGCTCACGTTGAGGCCCGCGATCTCGCCGGCCTCCTTGGTGGCCTGCCGCTGCGCGTCGGAGAAGTACGCCGGGACGGTGATCACCGCGTCGGTGACCGGCTCGCCGAGGTAGCTCTCCGCGTCCCGCTTGAGCTTCTGCAGCACGAACGCGCTGATCTGCTGCGGGGTGAAGTCCTTGTCGTCGACCTTGGTCTTCCAGTCGGTGCCCATCTGGCGCTTGACCGACCGGATCGTGCGGTCGACGTTGGTGACGGCCTGCCGCTTGGCGACCTCGCCGACGAGGACCTCGCCGGACTTGGCGAAGGCCACGACGGACGGGGTCGTCCGGGCACCCTCCGCGTTTGCGATGACGGTGGGTTCTCCACCCTCGAGGACGGCGACGACGGAGTTCGTCGTGCCGAGGTCGATGCCGACCGCTCGTGCCATGTCTGTCCTACCTCCGTGTGCGATGACGTCTGGTGTACGGACCACCTGCGTGGCCGCGCTGCCTCGGGCGAGGCGGATCTCGCGGTGGTGCACCTGCCGAGGCGAGCCGCGACGAATCGTCGCCGCCTCCACACCACTGTGTCAAACAACTTGAGTCGATGCAACTCAACTTATCTCAGTGGTCCCAACGGAGATCCACGCGTGGATGTTCCCGATCCGAGGAAACGGCGGCGGAATCCTCTCGGCCGCTTCCGCGCGTTGCGACCACGCTACGACGCGGCGGAAAACCGTGGCGCGGGAGGGACTCCGTCCGGGTGCCTGCTTTGCAGGGGCCGGAGTCACGGGCAGGCTGGAGGCATGCCCACACCCACGACCGTCGTCCTGTTCGGCGCCACCGGCGACCTGGCGCAGCGCAAGCTGCTCCCCGGCCTGCTGCACCTGTTCCAGTCCGGGCTGCTCACCGAGGTCCAGGTGGTGGGCACGTCCCTCGACGAGCACGACCGCGACTCGTTCGTCGACTTCGCCCGCAAGGCGATCGCGGAGCACGGCGGGGAGGGCCCGGACCCGGAGGGGTGGGAGGGGTTCTCGCGGCGGCTGCGCTGGGCGTCCGGCAAGGGCGGCGCCGAGGCCCTGCGCGCCACGGTCGCGGAGGCCGAGGCGGAGTTCGGCTCAGCGGAGGTGCGCCGGCTGCACTACCTGAGCGTGCCCCCCAAGGCGGCCCTGTCCGTCGTACACCTGCTCGAGGAGGCCGACCTCGTCGAGCGCAGCCGGATCATCATGGAGAAGCCCTTCGGCACCGACCTGGCCTCGGCACAGAAGCTGAACGGCGAGCTGCACGAGGTCTTCGACGAGGAGCAGATCTTCCGGATCGACCACTTCCTGGGCAAGGAGGCGGCGCAGAACATCCTGGCGTTCCGGTTCGCCAACGGGCTCTTCGAGCCGATCTGGCACCGCAACAACATCGACCACGTCCAGATCGACGTCCCCGAGGACCTCGGCCTGGCCCAGCGCGGCGACTTCTACGAGGCCACGGGCGCCTACCGCGACATGGTGGTCACGCACCTGTTCCAGGTGCTCGCCTTCACCGCGATGGAGCCCCCCACGGCGCTGGAGCCGCGAGCGATCAGCGAAGAGAAGAACAAGGTCTTCCGCTCGATGCTGCCGATCGAACCCAGCGACGTGGTCCGCGGCCAGTACATCGGCTACCGCGACGTCGACGGCGTGGCCCCGGACTCGGAGACCGAGACGTTCATCGCGCTGAAGTGCTACGTCGACAACTGGCGCTGGGCCGGGGTGCCGTTCTACCTGCGCACCGGCAAGCGGCTGGCCGAGGGGGCGCGGATCATCTCGATCGCCTTCCGCGAGCCCCCGCGCTCGATGTTCCCGCCCGGGTCGGGCGTCGGTGACAACGGCCCGGACCACCTGACCTTCGACCTGGCCGACCAGTCGCGGCTCTCGCTCTCCTTCTACGGCAAGCGGCCCGGACCCGGCATGCGCCTGGACAAGCTCTCGATGCAGTTCGCGATGCACGAGACCGGCTGGGCCGGGGCGGTGCTCGAGGCCTACGAACGGCTGATCTACGACGCCGCTCGCGGCGACCGCACGCTGTTCACCTCGGCGGAGGGCATCGAGCGCCTCTGGGAGATCTCGGCCCCTCTGCTCGACAACCCCCCGGTGGTCCGGCCCTACCAGCAGGGCTCGTGGGGCCCCAACCGGATCCACCAGCTGATCGCCCCGCGCGGCTGGCGGCTCCCCTTCGAGCGCGCCTGGCGCGACCCCAACCACGACTCCGAGTGACCGGCCCCGTCAGGACCTGACGACCTGACTCGCAACCGTGCTCACCGACCTCGCGCGTCGGCTCAGTGGGCGTCGACCGGGCCTGCCGTCGGGCCCTCGAGGTCCAGCAGCAGGCACCGGAGCAGCCTCGCGAGCTGGTCGCGCTCGTGCGGGTCGAGCGCGTGCAGCAGGCGGTCCTCGTTGGCCCAGTGCCGGCCGAGCAGCTCGTCGGTCAGGGCTCGTCCCTCGGACGTCAGCTCGATGACCCGCCCGCGCCCGTCCGCGGCGCTGACCGTGCGGCGTACCAGACCTCGGGCCTCCAGTCGATCGACCCGCTTGGTGACCGCGCCCGAGGTCACCAGCGTGCTGGCGGCCAGCTCGCCCGCGCTGAGCCGGAAGGGTGGGCCCGAGCGCCGCAGCGTCGCCAGCACGTCGAAGTCGCCGTTGCCCAGCCCTTCCTCGGCGAACACGGTGCGCAGCTCGACGTCCAGCAGCGCCGCGAGGCGGTGGAGGCGTCCCACCACGGCCATCGGTCCGGTGTCCAGGTCGGGCCGCTCCCGGGCCCACTGCGCCAGGGCACCGTCGACCGCGTCGCCTGCATCTCCTCGTGGAACCGTCACCCCTTGAGGTTACCTTCCATGGAAGCTAATCTATCTTCCATGGAAACTAAACGCTGGACGGTGCCCCTCGTCACCGCCGTCGCTCCCGTGGCGTGGGGTTCGACCTATCTGGTCACCGACCAGCTCCTCCCGCCCGACCGACCGCTGTTCGCCGCCGTGGTGCGTGCGCTGCCGGCGGGACTGCTCCTGCTCGCCTGGCGCCGCCGCCTCCCCCGGGGAGGGTGGTGGTGGCGCGCCGCGGCGCTCGGCGTGCTGAACATCGGGCTGTTCTTCCCCCTGATCTTCCTGGCGGCCTACCACCTCCCCGGCGGCCTGGCAGCCACCGTGCAGGCCACCTCGCCCCTGGCGGTGATGGCCCTGGCCTGGCTGCTGCTCGGCGAACGAGCGGGCGTCGTGCGGGTCTCCGCCGCACTCGTCGGCCTGCTCGGCGTGGCGCTGCTGGTGCTGCGCAACCCCGGTGGTCTCGACGCGCTCGGCCTCGTGGGGGCCCTCGGCTCGGTGGTGGTCAGCGGTCTGGGGTTCGTGCTCATCAAGCGCTGGCCGGCGCCGGTGGACCTGATCACCCTCGTGTCGTGGCAGCTCGTGGCCGGCGGGCTGGTACTGCTCCCCCTGGCGCTGCTCGTCGAGGGACCGCCGCCGCCGCTGGACGGACGCGCACTGGCCGGCTTCCTGTGGATCGGCGGCGTGGGCACCGCGCTGGCCTACGTGTGCTGGTTCCGCGGGTTGCGGTTGATGTCCGCAGGGTCGGTCTCGCTCGTCGGGCTGGTCAACCCGGTGGTGGGCACGCTGCTCGGCGTGACCTTCGCCGGCGAGGTGTTCGGCGCGAGCCAGGCGCTGGGGATGCTGCTCGTGCTGGGCGGCGTGGTCGCCGGCCAGCTGCTGGTGCGTCCCCCGGCGTACCCGTCAGTCCGTGAGACGGCGAGGAATAGTCCCGGTGCCCGCGGTGTAGGAGACAGGTATGACCCAGATTCCCACCCTGACCCTGAACGACGGCCACCACATCCCGCAGCTCGGTTTCGGCGTCTTCCAGGTGCCGCCGGAGGACACCGCCCGGATCACCGGGCTCGCCTTCGAGGCCGGCTACCGGCACATCGACACCGCCGAGATGTACGGCAACGAGAAGGGCGTCGGTGAGGCGATCCGCGACTCCGGGATCGCACGCGAGGAGCTGTTCATCACCAGCAAGCTCAACAACGGCTTCCACGAGCCGGACACCGCGCGCCGCGCGTTCGACCAGACGCTCACCGACCTCGGCCTGGACCACGTCGACCTGTTCCTCATCCACTGGCCGCTGCCGACTCTCTACGACGGCGACTACGTGTCGACCTGGAAGACCCTCGAGGAGTTCAAGGCCGACGGCCGCGCCCGGTCCATCGGCGTCTCCAACTTCCAGCCCGCCCATCTCGAGCGGCTGGCCCAGGAGACCGACGTCGTCCCGGCGGTGAACCAGATCGAGGTGCACCCCTTCTTCACCAACGAGACGGCGCGTGCCGCCAGCCGCGACGCGGGCATCCTGGTGGAGGCGTGGTCGCCGATCGCCCAGGGCGGTGTGCTCGACGACCCGACGATCGCCAAGATCGCGGAGCACGTCGGCAGGACCCCCGCCCAGGTGACCCTCCGCTGGCACCTGCAGCGCGGCGACATCGTCTTCCCGAAGTCCTCGTCGGAGAAGCGGATGGTGGAGAACGCCGCGCTCTTCGACTTCGAGCTCGACGACCAGGCGATGGAGGCCATCAGCGGGCTCGACCGTGGCGAGGACGGCCGCACCGGGCCCAACCCCGACACCTTCGACTACGTCCCCGGCTGAGTCGACCGCACGCACGGGAGCGGGTCGGGCTGCTGCCCGGCCCGCTTCTGTGCGTCCGGGGGCGGTGGCCCGAGCACGGGGACCGGCGTCGTCCCTCACACGTCCGGGGGCGGTGACAGCCGTCGGCACGCGCGGCAGGTCTGGCGCG
Source organism: uncultured Actinomycetota bacterium (assembly GCA_963815595.1). Lineage (GTDB taxonomy): Bacteria > Actinomycetota > Actinomycetes > Propionibacteriales > Nocardioidaceae > Marmoricola. The sequence goes on from CAWFHA010000006.1 coordinate 205,911, forward strand.
GAGCACCTGCGGTGGGGTATCACGGTGCGTGCGCACCATCCGGGTGGGCGTGCGGACGAGGAGTGTGCATGGCGACGTTCACGGGCAGCGACGACCTGCGCAAGGCGGAGTTCGTCGACACCGACCTGAGTGAGGCCCGGTTCGTCCGTGCCGACCTGTCCGGCGCCGTGATGCGCGGCGTGCAGGTGGACCGTGCGGACATCGACGCCCCGTGGCTCCTCGACGGCGAGGGCGTCCTGCTCGTCAACGGCGTCGACGTGGCCCCGCTCGTCGACGCCGAGCTCGACCGCCGCTTCCCCGGGCGCGCGCTGCGGCGCGCAGCGGACCCCGACGGCCTCCGCGAGGCGTGGGCGGCGGTCGAGCGCACCTGGGAGGCCGCGCTCGAGCGGGCCGCGGCGATGCCGGAGGGCACGGTCGAGGTCTCGGTGGCCGGCGAGTGGACCTTCGCCCAGACGCTGCGGCACCTGGTCATGGCCACCGACACCTGGCTGCGCGGGGCGATCCTGGGTCTCGACCGGCCCTACCACCCGCTCGGCCAGCCCAACGTCGAGTTCGGGAGCGACGGTCACGACCTGTCGGTGTTCACGACCCGCGCGCCGGCGTACGCCGAGGTGCTGGAGGCGCGGGCGAGCCGGGTGGCGATGGTGCGCGAGTTCCTCGCCGACCTCACCGCCGAGGAGCTGGACGCGACGTGCGCGAACCCGTGGGACCCGGCGTACCAGGAGACCACCCGGTCCTGCCTGCACGTGATCCTCGAGGAGGAGTGGGAGCACCACCGCTACGCCGTCCGCGACCTCGACACGATCGCGGCGTCCGCCGGCGGGTGACTCCCGGACGTCATACGACTTGGTCGCCGGAGCGACCAGAAGGTATGACGTCCCGGTGGTGACGCTCAGGACGTCATACGACTTGGTCGCCGGAGCGACCAGGAGGTATGACGTCCCTGGCGCTGCGCCTGCCCGACCCGGTCAACCGATGGTGACCAGCACGACGTTGGAGCCCTTCTCGGTCTTCGGGTCGAAGACGCGGAACCGGTTCTCTCCGGTGCGGCCGGTCATGATGTAGGTGGCGAACTTGCCGACGCGGACCTCGGCCTGCACGCCGAAGTTCGTCCACGTGCCGTCGTTGAAACGCTGCACCTCGAGCTGCTGGTTGTCGGCGCCCTCGTAGGTGCCGGTGAGGTTGACCCGCTCCATCGGCTTGGCCTCGAGCGGGGAGACGGAGAGCTCGATGTCCCCCTGCTTCCCCTCGGGCTTCGCGGCCTCGGACATCTCCGGCTCGCCCGGTTCGGTGCTCTCGTCGTCCGGCCCCGGCAGCGCCGTGGTGGGCAGCGGCTCCACCGGCTCGGCCGGCGCCGACCCGACCGGCCCGCCACCCGCCTCGTCGAGGTCCAGGGCGCGCACCATCACCGTCGTACCGATCCAGATCAGCGCCCCGACCACGACCAGCACCGCGAGCGCCTTGAGCAGGACACCCCGCACCTGCGCCGAGCGCTCCTCGTCGCTGAGATCGTCATCCATTGCTGTGGCCCCGGGGTCTGGTCGGCGTGGTGAACTCCCGAGTAGGAGGGTACCGGTGGCGGGTTGCCGGAATGGTTGGAGCCGCAGGTTTCCCCGGGCGCCCGGGGAAACCGGTTCTGGACGGCCGATGCTTCACCTGCCCGCTGCCGGGATTGCCGGTCCGGCGCGCCGCTTCATGTCCACAGCCGTCCCTCGCGGGTCGACATCCACGGTCCTGACCTCTGACGTTGGCGTGGGCGCCCATACACACGACCCTCGTGCGATGCATGATGAGTTGCGAGCGATCAGCGACGAGTTCGGGGTGTTCCTCCGCCGAGACGCCTTGGAGCTGGGGCACAGCGACCGCACACTGGCGCGTGCGTTGAGGGCGCGAGTGATCCATCGGGTTCGCCACGGTGCGTACGTCTTCACCGACGAGTGGGTTGGCCTGGACTCTGCCGAACAGCATGCGGTGGTCGCGAAGGCGGTGCTCCGGACCGCGAAGACGAATGTGGTCATCTCCCACACCACGGCGCTCGTGCTGGCCGGCGTACCGGTGTGGGGACTACCCCTGGCCGAGGTGCACGTCACCCGACTCGACCGGAAGAGTGGGCGACGCGAGGCGGGTGTCGCCCAACATCGCGGCCTGCTGCGGCCTACGGACATCACGCGCTGCAAGGGGCTCCCCGTCACCTCACCCACCCGCACAGCCCTTGATCTGACGACCATCACCGACGTCGAGCACAGCCTCCCGGTACTCGATCACCTCCTGCACACCGGCCAGACGAGCACTGCACTGCTGCGCACCGGTTCGACGGCCATGCGGGCCTGGGCCAACACCCTGACCACAGACCTGGCGATCTCGCTGGCGGATGGGCGGGCGGAATCGGTGGGCGAGTCCCGGTCACGCTACGTCTTCTGGCGAGGCGGTCTGCCAGCTCCCGTGCCGCAGTACGACGTGCACGACTCGCGAGGTCGTCTGATCGCCAGGGTCGACTTCGCGTGGCCACACCTGGGGCTCTTCGTCGAGTTCGACGGCAAGGAGAAGTACACCAAGTTCCTTCGTCCCGGGGAGACCACCGTGGACGCCGTACTCCGCGAGAAGAGGCGCGAGGAACTGATCTGCGAGCTCACCGGCTGGCGCTGCCTCCGGATCACGTGGGCAGACTTGTTCGATCCCGACAGGGTCGTCGCACGCATCGAGAGGGCCATGACGCACGGCGTCAGACGTGACATTCCGGACAGGTCGGCAGGGTGAACCATCACCGGACGGGTGAAGCATCACCTGTCAGGAGCAGGTTTCCCCGGGCGCCCGGGGAAACCGACCTATTCCAGCAGCCGGGCCCTACCCGCGCCCCTCCCCCGGCTCGACGGGGAAGTGGCAGGCGACCTTCTGGCCGGGGGCGGTGGCGGCGGGGCCGGAGGTGATCTGGAGGAGCGGCGGCTCCTCGGTGCGGCAGATGTCCTGGGCCTTCCAGCAGCGGGTGTGGAAGTGGCAGCCGGGGGGCGGGTTGATCGGGCTCGGTACGTCGCCGGCGAGGCGGATGCGCTCGCGCTCGTGGCGGCGGCGGGTGTCGGGCACCGGGACGGCCGAGAGCAGCGCCACGGTGTAGGGGTGCCGCGGCCCGTCGTAGAGGTCGTCGCGGTCGGCGATCTCCACGATCTTGCCGAGGTACATCACCGCGACCCGGTCCGAGACGTGACGTACGACGGAGAGGTCGTGCGCGATCATCACGTAGGTCAGGTCGAGCTCCTCCTGCAGGTCCTCGAGGAGGTTCACCACCTGCGCCTGGATGGAGACGTCGAGGGCCGAGACCGGCTCGTCGGCCACGATCAGCTTCGGCTTCAGCGCCAGGGTGCGGGCGATGCCGATGCGCTGCCGCTGGCCGCCGGAGAACTCGTGCGGGTAGCGGTTGTAGTGCTCGGGGTTGAGCCCCACCGTCTCCAGCAGCGACTGCACCGCCTTCTTGCGGCCGCCCTCGGGCTCCACGCCCTGCAGCTTGTACGGCGCGCCGACGATCTTGCCGACCGTGTGCCGGGGGTTCAGCGAGGAGTACGGGTCCTGGAAGATCATCTGTACGTCGCGCCGCAGCGGCCGCATCTTCGCATCGGAGAGATGCGTGATGTCGTGCCCCTCGAAGGTCACCTTGCCCCCGGTGGGCTCGAGCAGCCGGGTGATCAGCCGCGCGGTCGTGCTCTTGCCGCAGCCGGACTCGCCCACGATCGAGAACGTCTCGCCCGTGCGGACCTCGAAGTCGATGCCGTCGACCGCCTGCACCGCAGCGGTCGAGCGCCGCAGGAACCCCCCGCCGAGCGGGAAGTGCTTGACCAGCCCCTCGACCTCGAGGAGCGGGGCGCCGGGCTGGTCGCCGCGGGCGGCGCGTTCGGTGCTGGGCGTGGTCACGTCAACCTCGGGGCGATCTCGTCCGCCCAGATCTGGCGGCGCTCGGCGGGCGGGATGTGGCAGGCGACGAAGTGGTCGCCGCTGGTGTTCGCGAAGTCGGGGCGCTCGTGCAGGCACGGCGACCCGACCCGCTCCTGGTAGTCGCACCGGGGGTTGAAGGCGCACCCCTTCGGCACCCTGATCAGGCTGGGCGGGGTCCCCTTGATCGGCAGCAGCCGGTCGCTGGGCGGCCGGTCGAAGCGCGGCATCGAGCTGAGCAGCCCCCAGGTGTAGGGATGCTCGGGCGCGTTGAACAGCGTCTGCGCCGAGCCGTACTCCGCAGCGCGCCCGGCGTACATCACCAGGATGTCGTCGGCGAGCTCGGCGACCACCCCGAGGTCGTGGGTGATGATCACGACCGCGGAGTTGAACTCCTTCTGCAGGTCGCGGATCAGGTCGAGGATCTGCGCCTGCACCGTCACGTCGAGGGCCGTGGTGGGCTCGTCGGCGATCAGCAGGGCGGGGTCGCAGGAGAGCGCCATCGCGATCATCGCGCGCTGGCGCATGCCACCGGAGAACTGGTGCGGGTAGGCGTCGACCCGGCTCCGGGGCTCTGGGATGCCGACCCGGTCCAGCATGTCGATCGCGTGCGCGCGGGCCTGCTTCTTCGAGACGTCGTTGTGGATCCGGTAGGCCTCGATGATCTGGTTGCCCACGGTGTAGAAGGGGTGCATCGCCGAGAGCGGGTCCTGGAAGATCATCGCCATCTTGTTGCCGCGCAGGCGCCGGACCACGTCCTGGTCCGCGCCCACCAGCTCCTGGCCGTCGAGCTTGATCGACCCGGAGATCTTCGCGTTCTTGGCCGTGTGCAGGCCCATCACGGCCATGCTCGTCACCGACTTGCCCGACCCGGACTCCCCGACGATGCCGAGCGTCTGCCCGCGCTGCAGGGAGAAGGACAGGCCGTCGACGGACTTGACCAGGCCGTCGTCGGTGGAGAAGTGCACCCGCAGGTCCTCGACCTCGAGGTACGGCGCGCCCTGCGGTCGGGCCGCGCTCACGGACTCGGTGCTCAGGGCGCTCATCGGGTTCGCACTCTCGGGTCGATGACGGCGTACAGCAGGTCCACGATCAGGTTGCACACGGCCACGAACACCGCGGTGATCAGCACCACGGCCAGGACCTGGGGCAGGTCGTTGTTCTTGGTGGCGTCGATGGCGAGCTTGCCCAGGCCGGGCAGGCCGAAGACGGTCTCGGTCAGCACCGCACCACCGATCAGCAGCCCGAAGTCGAGACCGAAGATGGTCACGATCGGGGTCAGCGCCGAGCGCAGCCCGTGCTTGACCACGACCTTGCGCTCCGGGAGGCCCTTGGCCCGCGCCGTGCGGATGTAGTCCTCGCCCATCGTCTCCAGCATGCCGGCACGGGTGAGCCGGGCGTACTGCGCGGAGAACAGCAGCGCCAGCGTGGTCCACGGCAGCAGCAGGGCGAACGCCCACTTCGCGGGGTTCTCCGTGAACGGCGTGTACGACGCCCCCGGTGGCGTCCAGCCCAGCTTGTAGCTGAAGAACGACAGGCTGATCAGGCCCGTCCAGAAGATCGGCATCGAGACCCCCGCGAGCGCGACCAGCATCGCCGCGCGGTCGAACAGGGAGCCGCGTTTGAGCGCCGAGAGCACCCCGGTCGCGACGCCGAAGATGAGCCAGATGACCGCGGCTCCCACGGCGAGCGACAAGGTCACCGGGAAGCGTTGCTTGATCTCGGGCAGGACCGGGTCCTTGTTGCGGAAGGAGTAGCCCAGGCAGGGGGCCGGGCACTTCTCGACGCTGGAGCCGAGGTCGACCTCGGTGCCGAAGACGACCCCCTTGGCCCAGTTGTAGTACTGCACCGGCACCGGGTCGTAGAACCCGAGCCTCTCCGCCGTCTGCTCGACGGTGGCGCCCGTCGCGGCACGGCCGACGTAGCGGGTGGCCAGCGTCTCGGGGCTGGCGCCCGCGATGCGCGGGATCAGGTAGAAGATCGCGAACACGATCATGCTGATCACGATCACCAGACCGACCGCGGCGATGAGACGCCGGATGATGTAGCTGACCACGTGGGCGGCTGGGTGGCCGGCCGGCCCGGGAGGTCATCCCGGGACCGGACCGGCCACCCTCGCCTTCACCTGCTTTCGGTGTCGTCGAGACGGAGGGGAACTACTGCTTCACACCCATGGCGGTGTAGTCGTAGTAGCCGAACGACTCGTTGACGAACACGTTGGTCGCGTTCTTCGAGCGCAGCAGCACCGACTTGGAGTAGACGCCCGGGTAGATGACGGCCTCCTCCATGACGCGCTTGTCGATCTCGCCCCACATCTTGTTGCGGGTGTCCTCGTCCTGCTCGACCACGGCCTTGTCGAGCATCGCGTCGACCTCCGGGATCCGGACCGAGGTGTTCGACGAGCCACCGGTCTCCCGGATGACCCTGCTGTCCACGATCTGCGAGAGGAAGCCGTAGCCGTCCGGCCAGTCGGCACCCCACCCGTTCTGGCACAGGCCGATGTTGTTCTTCACGACGTACGACGGGAGACCGCAGGTGGCCGAGAAGTAGTCACCCTCGGGCAGGGGCTTCGGCGTGACCTTGATGCCGACCTTCTGCATGGCCTGCTGGAACGCCTCCGCGGTGGCCTTCTCCTTGGGGCGCTCGGCGCGGTAGGCCATGTTGGTGTCGATGTCCTGGCCGCACTTCTCCAGAGCCTCCTTGGCCTTGTCCACCTGGCCGTTGGGGTTCTTCTTCACGTCGTAGAGGTCGAAGTCCTCGTAGCCGGGGATCGGCGGCGGCAGCAGCGTGGTCGCGATCTCACCACCGGCGAACGGCCCGCCGTACGCGCGCTGGTACGACGTCGCGCTCATCCCGTACATGATCGCCTTGCGGCACTCGATGTTGTCGAGCGGAGCCACCGTCGGGTTGATCGAGGTGTACCAGAGGCGCGCCAGGGTCGGGTTGTCCGCCCGGTCCTGGAGGGCCTTGTTCTGCAGCACCTTGGTCAGCGACGCCGGCTGGACGCCGGTGCCCTGCGATGTCGACGTCGAGCGTGCCTGCCTCGATCTGGTTGTCGACGTCGTTGGGGTCCATGTTGAGCTGGACGGTCATCTTGTCCGGCAGCGCCTTGCGGTTGGGGTCCGAGGCCGCGTCCCAGTTGGGGTTGCGGATCAGGGTGAAGCCGCTGGTCGGGTTGTAGTTGCCGTCGAACATGTACGGGCCCGTGGAGAGCACGTGCTCCTTGTACTTGGCCCCGGTGTCCTTGGCCTTCGGCACCGGCGCGGTCTGCGGCAGCTGCGCGAGGTAGTCGAACCCGGCGAACGGCTCCTTGAGGTGGAAGACGATCGTCTTGTCGTCCGGGGTCTCGATGGCCTGGTCGGTGTTCATGTTCTTCGAGCGGTACGGACCGTCGTAGCCCTCGGGCAGGTCCAGCATCGCCTCGAAGTAGGCCGGGCCGTTCGGGAAGGTCTTCTTGTCGGTGGAGCGGAGCACGGCGTACTTGACGTCGGCGGAGGTGACCGGCGAGCCGTCCTCGTACTTCACGCCGTCCTTGAGCGTGTAGGTCCACGTCTTGCCGTCGTCGCTGGCCTGACCGAGGTCGGTCGCGAGGTCGGGGGTGAGCTCGAGGCCGGCCTCACCGGGCTCGGCCTTGAACATCACCAGGCTGCGCGCGTAGTTGCGGAGCATGTCCCAGGAGTAGCCGTAGTAGGTCTCGCCCGGGTCGACGGTGTCGCCCCACTCGCCGGCCAGACCGAACTTCAGGGTGCCACCCTTCTTGTCGCTCGGGTCGGCGATCTTGCCCAGCCCGGCGTTGCTCAGCTTGGGCTCGCCGTCACCCCCGCCGCCGTCGTCACCGCTGGAGCCACAGGCGCTGAGCACCATGGCTGCTACGACGGCCGCGGCCGCCGCTGCTCGTTTACGCGTGAAGCGCATCTCTCACATACCTTCCTGGTCGGCCGCGGCGGGAGACCCGTGCGGCGTCTGGTTGCCCGGTGAGGTCACCGGCTTCTGGGATCGAAGGCATCGCGCAGCCCGTCCCCGAAGAGATTGAAGGCCAGCACCGTGGCGAAGATCGCCATGCCCGGCCAGAACATGAAGTGCGGCACCGTGTAGAAGTTGACCGCGTCGGAGAGCATGCCGCCCCACGTGGCCGTGGGCGGCGGGACACCGACCCCGAGGAAGGACAGTGCCGCCTCGAAGAGGATGTTGGTGGGGATGATCAGCGTGGCGTAGACGAGGATCGGCGCCAGCAGGTTGGGCAGCAGCTCGGTGAACAGGATGTACGGGCGTCGGGCGCCGAGGCTGCGAGCCGCCTCGACGTACTCGCGTTCGCGCAGCGAGATCGTCTGGCCGCGCACGATCCGGCCGATGTAGGGCCAGTTGAAGAAGCCGATCACGAAGACCAGCAGCCCCGAGTCGCAGCGGCAGACCGGAGAAGCCGAAGGCCCGGTCGGGGAAGACGCCGGAGAGCGCGATCGCGAAGACCAGCAGCGGGAAGGCCAGGAACATGTCCATGATCCGGCTCAGGACCGCGTCGACCCAGCCGCCGAAGAACCCGGCGATGATGCCGACCGTGGTGCCGATGACCACCGAGAGCGCGGTGGCCAGGATCGCGATGAGCAGCGAGATGCGGGCGCCGTAGAGCACCCGGCTGAAGATGTCGCGCCCGTTGACCGTCTCCAGGCCCATCGGGTGCTCCCAGCTCATCCCGCCGAACGAGCCCGCGGGCAGGTCGGGGATGACCGGGTTCATCAGGTCCTGGTGGAACTCGTTGGGCGGCCCGCCGGTGATCTTGACGATGAGCGGGGCCAGCAGCGCGACCACGACGAGGAAGATGATGAACATGCCACCGGCGAGCGCGACCTTGTCGCGACGCAGCTTGCCCCAGGCGATCTGGCTGAGCGAACGCCCCTCGATGCCCTGCTCACCTTCGTGCACGAGGTCGGTGCTGGCGACGCTCATGCTCGGGTCTTCCAACGTGCTCAGGGTGGGCCTCCCCGGGTCGCAGGTCAGGTGCCGACCGCCGTGGGTGAGGCGATCTGACCAAACCTCAGGCCCGGGGGCCGTGTTGGTCAAGGACCCATGCGCCCCGTTGCCGAATCGTGACCGCGCGACTAGCACCGGCGGCCCCGTTCCGGCGTACGTGCAGTGCCCGCTCGGCGTCGTTCGGCGTGCGTGCAGTGCCCGCTCGGCGTCGTACGGCGTGCATGCAGTGCCCGCTCAGCGGCGTACGGCGTGCGTGCAGTGCCCGCTCGGCGAGGTCAGTCGGCGAAGGCGGCGGCGATCACGTCGCGGTGCCGGTGCAGGACCGACCAGACGGCGGCGCCGAGGACCAGGCCCAGCAGGCCCGAGGTGACGAAGACGGCCGGGAGGCCGAGCCAGGTGCCGAGGGCGCCGCCGGCCAGCGTGCCGACCGGGATGCCGCCCCACAGCACCGTCCGGTAGGCCCCCTGGACCCGGCCGAAGAGGCTGCTCGGGCACCAGGGCCTGGCGCACCGACATCACCTGCACGTTGAACATCGAGACCGCGGCGGCCGAGAGCGCGTACCCGAGCGACGCCGGCACGGGCTCCTGCCACAGCGCCATCGACAGCACTCCCAGCGCCGAGGCGATGCCGGCGAACCCCATCGCATGGGTGCGGCCGAGCACCCGGGTGACGGTCGGCGAGAGGATCGCCCCGACGACGGCGCCACCACCGGCCACCGCGAGCATCACCCCGAAGCCCGGCGCCGCGAGGCCGAGGTTCTGCAGGGCGAAGAGGACCAGGATGCCGCTGGTCATCGAGTGCACCGCCGCCTGCACGGCGCCGACCACCACCAGGCGGCGCAGCAGGGTGTGGCCGGCGAGCCAGCGCAGGCCCTCGCCGATGTCGGCGCGCATCGTGGTCCGGGTCTCCCGGACCGGTCGGAACCGGCCGGCGACGGTGAGGGCGAGCACCGCTGCCACGAGCCACACCGAGCCGTTGAACCACAACGGCATCGAGACCGCCACCGCGAACAGCCAGGCCCCGAGCGGCGCCCCGAGGAAGATGTTGCCGACGCTCTCGGCGGTGCTCAGCAGGCTGTTGCCCCGCTCCAGCCGGCTGCGCGGGACCACCCCGGGCAGCATCGCCCGAGCGGCGCTGTCGTAGACCGTCTCGGCGGTGCCCAGCACGAACGCGACGACGTAGAGCAGGGGCAGCGAGGCGTGCCCGGTGCCGACCGAGAGCGCGAGCACGAGGACCAGCGTCGCGCGCAGGGCCTCGGCCGCCGCCATCGCGGTGCGGCGGTTCACCCGGTCCACGAGCGTGCCCGCCGGGATCGCGAACAGCAGCCACGGGACGAAGGCGAGGGCGGCCAGGGTGGAGACGGCGACGGGGTCGCGGGTCAGGGTCGCGGCGAGCAGCGGCAGGGCCGCCTGGAGGACGCCGTCGGCGAGGTTGGAGGCGCTGCTCGACGCGAACAGCCGCCAGAAGGGGGCGCCGAGCGGCGCCCGGGTGGCGGTCGCGGGGATGGTGCTCACGGCTGCACCTCGTGCTCGGTGGGGGTGAGCATGTAGACGACGCTCACCCGACGCGCACCAGGCTCCGCCTCCGCGTCCCGGTAGCGGTCGATGACCTCGTCGATCTCGGCCCGCATCTGGCCGAGTCGCTCGGGGTCGAGGGTCACCGCGCTCTCCCGGCGCACGGTGGCCTCCTGCCACTCCCGGGGCCAGGTGCGGGCCCGCTCCATCACCTCCAGGACGCGCTGCGCGTCGGCGTGGAGCTGGGCCCGCAGCACGACGTCGACGGCCGCGGCGTTGGCGGGGTCGGCGGCGAGGTCCAGCACGGGCAGGCTCCAGCCGCCCCGGCGGGTGGTCCACACCCGCTCCCGGCCGGTGCCGGCTTCGGGGTCCTCCTCGGCGAAGCCGTGCCGGGCCAGCTGGCGCAGGTGGTAGCTGGTGGAGCCGCTCGACTCGTCGAGGGCGGCGGCGAGCTGACTGGCCGTGGCCGACCCGCGCTCCTTCAGCGCCTCGAGCAGCCGCAGCCGCAGGGGGTGTGCCAGGCCACGGAGGGCCTCGGGACCGACGACGTGCTCGGGTGTGGACACCCGCACACCCTAAACTTGCAAAGGACTCTTTGCAAAGGTTTCTTTGTACTACGCCTTCCGCGAGGCCCGCAGGGCGCGCAGCCCCCAGCGACCGAGGACCGCGGCGATCACCACGTTGACCACGATCAGCACGCTGTGCGCCACGTAGTACCCGGTCGGGCGGTCCTCCTCGGTCTGCACGAGCGCCTTGGTGAACTGCGCGTAGGTCAGGACGTTCCACACCGCGACGGCCAGCAGGACCAGGGCGTGCTTGCGTTCGAGCTTCACCTGCCCGAGCCTACGAGCCGCCTCCCCGGACGCCCCGCCGGGTCGGCCGATCCGGTCAGCCGGTACGGCGCCGCACCACGACCCGTGCGCCGTCGCCCGGGACGCTGGTGATGTTGCGGACCCGGGGCCGTTCGCGGGTGCCCTCGGGCACGCTGACCTCGAAGGTGGTGAGCACCTCGCGGAGCACGGCGACCCCCTCCATCAGGGAGAAGCCGGCACCGATGCAGCGCCGGACCCCGCCACCGAAGGGGATCCAGGTGTGCGGCGCGACCTCGCCCTCGGCGAAGCGCTCGGGCCGGAAGCGCCCGGGGTCGCGGTGGCTCTCCGCGGAGTCGTGCGCCAGCAGGATCGAGGCCGCGACGTTGGCGCCGCGTGGCAGGTCGATCCCGCCGATGGTGGCCGGGGCCATCAGGTGCCGGACCACCATCGGAATGACCGGGTGCAGCCGCATGGACTCCTTGAGCACGGCCTCGAGGTGGTCGTCGTCGCCGGCCACCGCCGCCTCGCGAGCCCGGCGCCGCACCGCCTCGTCCCGGCCCAGCTCGTGCAGCGTCCAGGCCAGGGCGGACGCCGTCGTCTCGTGGCCGGCCAGCAGCAGGGTGACCAGCTGGTCGCGCAGCTCCTCGTCGGTGAGGCCGGACCCGGTCTCCTCGTCGCGCACCAGCAGCAGCCGGGAGAGCACGTCGGTGCGCTCCTCGAGGTCACCGGCCGATCGCCGCTCGGCGATCTCGGCGAAGATCACCCGGTCGAGCTCGATCTGGTTCTCGACCGTGCGACGCCACGGGCCGAACCGCTGCAGCCGCGGCAGCCCCCACCCGACGAAGACGAGCGGGGGCACGTTGACGGTTCGGGTGACCAGCGGTCGCAGCTCGGTCAGGCGCTCCTCGTCGGTGACGCCGAAGACCACCTGGAGGATCACCTCCAGGGTCAGCGCGTTCATCCGCTCCAGCGAGTCGATCTCCGCGCCCTCGTGCCAGCGGCCGACCTCGGTCTTGGCCAGGCCGGAGACCAGGTCCTCGTAGCCGCGGAGCGCAGTGCCGTTGAAGGCCGGCATCAGCAGCTTGCGCGCCCGACGGTGCTGGGTCGAGTCGACCAGCAGCAGCGAGTGCTCCCCCATGACCGGGCCGAGGATCGCGTTGCCCTTGCCCGCGTGGAAGACCTCCGGGTCTCCGGCGAAGATCTCCTTGACGTGCTCGGGGCGGTTGAAGACCACCAGGTGCCGACCCTCCGGGAGGATCCGCAGGGTGAACACGTCGCCGTAGCGGCGGTGCATGGCCGGGACGAACCGGTGCCGGAAGCGCAGCAGCCCGACGCTCTGCAGCAGCGCCGGCCACCGGGGGCCGGGCGGCAGGTCGCGGGGGGCGTACGCCGGCCGCGCGGAGGCCGGCACCGGCCGCATCTTGGCGAAGCGTCGCTCGGTCACGGTCTCGGTTCGCATACGCAGAGTATGCCGCCGCGGGCGCCGGACGACGAGGGGTCGTCCAGGCAGTGGCGGACCGGGACAGCCGACCGGAACAGGGGCGGGGGCCGGCCGGCCCGGGGTCACCCTCCGAGCAGCTGGCCGGCCTTGACCAGGGTCTGCCACAGGCCGAAGGCGAGGGGGACCAGCACGATCAGCCAGGCCAGGGCGATCAGGACCGGGCTGGTGGGGGTGTCCTGGGAGCTCTGCGTCGTCATCTCACCGACCGCCTCTCGCTGTCGCCATCTCGGAGTCGTCCGCGTCCCGCCGCGCCTGGTCGACGGCGTCCTGGTCGAAGTGCTTGCCGTCCACCGGTCGGATCAGCAGGTTGGCCACGAAGCCCACGCCCAGCACGGCGACCATCGTGAACAGTGCCGGCCGGTAGTCGGCGGCGACCAGGCTGCCCGGCTCGCCGGCCGCGTCGAGGAAGCCGTTGACGATCAGCGGGCCGACCACCCCGGCCGCGGCCCAGGCGGTGAGCAGCCGACCGTGGATGGCGCCGACCTCGAGGGTGCCGAAGAGATCCTTGAGGTAGGCCGGCACGGTGGCGAACCCGCCTCCGTAGTAGCTGATGATCACCACGGCCAGGACCACGAACATCACCGTGGACTGCTGCCCGACCGTGGCCAGCAGGACGTAGAGCGCCAGGCCGACCCCGAGGTAGAGCATGTAGGTCGGCTTGCGCCCGATCACGTCGGACAGGCTGGACCAGACGAAGCGGCCGGCCATGTTGGCCAGGCTGAGGATCCCCACGAAGCCGCCGGCCTCGGCCGCGGTCACCGAGGAGTCACCGCCGTCGGCGCGGAAGAAGTCCTGGATCATCGGCGCCGCCTGCTCGAGGATCCCGATCCCCGCGGTCACGTTGCAGAACAGCACCAGCCACAGCAGCGCGAACTGCGGGGTCCGGATCGCTCGCGCAGCGCTGACCAGCGCCCCGTTGCGTCCGGGCTGCTGGACCGCGGTGTCGTCGTTGCCGTGCCCGCGCGGCACCCGCACGAGGGTGGCGCCGACCAGCATGAACACCAGGTAGACGACGCCCAGGGTGAGGAAGGTCGCGCTGAGCGCGGTGGTGCTCGCCACCGACCCCTTGTCGGAGGGGTCGAACCCCGGGTCGTAGACGTTGAGCAGCCGGGTGGAGAGCGGCGAGGCAATCAGGGCCCCACCACCGAAGCCCATGATGGCCATCCCGGTGGCCAGCCCGGGCCGGTCGGGGAACCACTTGATCAGCGTCGAGACCGGAGAGATGTAGCCGATGCCCAGGCCGATCCCCCCGATCACGCCGTACCCGAGGTAGAGCAGCGGCAGGCTGCCGGTGGCGATCCCGGCCGAGCCGACCACGAACCCGGTGCCCCAGCACAGTGCGGCGGTCACCATCGCCTTGCGCGGACCGGCCCGCTCGACCCAGGTGCCGAGGACCGCGGCGGAGAGCCCGAGCATGACGATCGCGATCGAGAAGATCGCGGCCACCGCGGTCTGCGAGGAGTCGAAGCGCTCGACCAGCGAGGTCTTGAAGACCGAGAACGCGTAGACCTGGCCGATGGACAGGTGCACGCACAGGGCCGCCGGCGGGATCAGCCACTTGCTGTAGCCGGGGCGGGCGATGGTGCTGCTCTTGTCGAGCACCGACATGAGGGCCTCCCGAGGTCGAGATGCGGCCCACGTACCCCAGTGCCCGGTGGTTCACACGTCCACTACCTGTGCCGTTCCGGCAATCAGGCGAGCAGCCCGGCCCGGCGGGCCAGGGCGGTGGCCTCGGTGCGGCTGCGGGCACCGAGCTTGGCCATCACGTTGGACACGTGCACGCTCACGGTCTTGGCCGAGATGAACAGCTGCTGGCCGATCTCGCCGTTGCTGCGCCCGGCGGCGACCAGGGCCAGGATCTCCCGCTCCCGGGGGGTCAGTGCGCCGGCGTCCGCGGCCCCGGACCGGGGCAGGGAGCCGAGCGCGTCCAGCAGCGGCACGGCCCGGAGGTGGGTGGCGACCCGGCGGGCCGCAGCCGCCTCCGTGGACGCGGCCTCGGGCTGCCCGGCGGCGCGCAGCGCTGCGGCGAGGTGGGCCTTGCAGCGGGCCTCCTCGTAGCGGTGACCGAGCTCGGCGCACAGCTCCGCGGCCCGGCGCCAGCGGCCGAGGAGCTCCTCGAGGTCGACCCGGGCTCCGAGCAGCCACTCCAGGCGGAGCTGCTCGGCGCGCAGCCGTGCCTCCCAGACCCGCATCTCCAGGCCGAGCGACCGCTCCTCCTCCTGGCCGAGGCGCAGGACGTGCTCGGCGTCCTCCACCAGGCGGGCCGCGGAGGCACGCACCTGCTCGCGGTCACCGGTCGCGGTGCGCGGCGCCTCGTCGGCCAGGGCTGCGATCGCGAGGGTGGCCAGCCGCAGCCT
Source organism: uncultured Actinomycetota bacterium (assembly GCA_963815595.1). Taxonomy (GTDB): domain Bacteria; phylum Actinomycetota; class Actinomycetes; order Propionibacteriales; family Nocardioidaceae; genus Marmoricola. The sequence goes on from CAWFHA010000006.1 coordinate 220,985, forward strand.
GGCCCCGAAGTGCTCACCCCACAGGGGACCCAGCACCCGGCAGATGTCGTCGTACGTCGCCAGCGCCGCCGCAGCCCCGTCGCGCCGGCCCAGCAGCTCGAGGGCGGCGGCTCCGCCGACCGAGGCGATCAGCCCCTCCCGGTGCCAGCGTTCGCGCAGCGCCGGCAGCCGGTCGAGGGCCGAGGCGTCGCCCCTGCCGGCGGCCACGACGAGAGCGACGGCGTCCAGCATCGCCCGGGCCGTGGGCGGCGGGTCCTCGTCGACGTGGTCGGCGATCGCCAGGGCCTCGTCCCACTCGCCGCGCATGTAGGAGACGACCGCCCCCAGCATCCGCCCGATCATGCCCTGGAACGACCAGGGGCGACCGAGCTCCCGCGCCAGCTGCGCCCCCCTGAGGTAGTTCTCCTGCGCCGCCTCGAGGGCGCCGTAGTCGTACTCCAGCCCGCCGGCACGCAGATACCCCCGCATGACGCTGACCGTGTCGCCGCGAGCCTGGGCGTCGGTGATGATCCGCTTCAGCTCCACCCGGCTGCTCTCGCCGAGGTCGAGGTGCTGGATCAGCCAGGTCTGGGTGACCCCCACCTCGGCCACCAGCCGCGGCAGGCCGAGCTCCTCGGCGAGCTCGATCGCCTCGTCGGCCTGCTGGCGCGCCTCGTCCAGACGCCCGTGCCAGATGAGGGCCTGCGCGTGCATGGCCAGCACCCGCGCGCGCAGCGGGGTGTGCTCGGGCCCCAGGAGCGAGAGCGCCTCCCCGCTGATCAGGCTGGGCTGCTCGTCGGTCTCCATCGACCGCAGCGCCTCGAACCGGGCCATCAGCAACCGCGCCCGGCTCACGGGCGCGGTCTCCTCGGGCAGCCGGTCCAGGTGGTTCTCGACCAGCGACAGGCCGGTCTCCGGACGGCCCGCGGCGCAGAGCGCGTCGACGGTGCGAGCCACCAGCTCGGACTCCTCGGGGGGGTCGGCGAGCTGGGTGGCGGCGCGGGCGTGGATCTCCAGGGCGGTCGTGTAGTGGCGCGCGGCCTCGTCCGGTCCGCCGCTGGCCAGGGCCTGGTCCCCGGCGTCGACGCTGGCCAGCAGCGCGGTCGGCAGGTCGTGCGAGGCCAGGGCGTGCCGGGCGAGGTGGGCGGCACCGTCGCTGCCCCGGAGCTCGCGCACGGCCTCGGCGTACGCCGTGTGCAGGCGCATCCGCTCACCGGGCAGGAGGTCGTCGTAGACCGCCTCGCCGAGCAGCGCGTGCCGGAAGGCGTACTCCGCCTCGCCGGTGCGGATCAGCACGTGCGCGTCGATGCTGGCGCGCAGAGCCCGTTCGAGCTCGGCCTCCTCCACGGGGGCCACCCGGGCGAGCAGGTCGTGGGGCACGCGCTGGCCGGCCGCCGCCGCGACCCGGACGATCCCGCGCGCCGCGTCGTCGAGCCGGTCCAGGCGCACCAGGAGGAGGTCGGCGAGGTCCTCGGGCAGGCTCCACCCACCCCCGAGGAACGCGCCGACGAGCTCCTCGACGTAGAAGGCGTTGCCCTGCGCGCGCTGCACGATGCGCTCGATGTCGGCGTCGTGGCCCTCGCCCACGGACCGGCGCGGATCGCTGAGGATCTGCTCGACCATGAGGCGCACGGCGCCGGGCGGCAACGGGTCGAGCTGCAGCCGCTCCACGCCGCCCAGCCGGACCCACTCGGCCACACGCTGGCGCAGTGGGTGACGGCGGTGCAGCTCGTCGGAGCGGAAGCTCACCACCAGCAGGCACCGTCCCGTCGGGGGACGGGAGAGCAGGAAGGAGATCAGGTCGCGCGTGCTGGCGTCGGCCCAGTGCGCGTCCTCGACGACCAGCGCCACCGGGCCACCAGCGGTGAGGGCCTCGAGCAGGGCCGCGAAGGCCTCGAACACCTCGACCCGGTCCAGCCCCTCGGCGGGCTCGGCCGGCAGGCGGTGCCGCAACCGCGTCAGGCCGGCGGGCAGGTCACCGTCGTCGAGCTCGGGGGCGACGGAGGTGAGCCGGCCGAGCATCTCGGAGAAGGGGAGGTAGGGCATCGAGGACTCGCCGAAGTCGAGGCAGTGCCCGACGAGGGTCCGCCACCCCTCAGCGGCGAGACGACCGAGGGCCTCGTCCAGGAGCCGGGTCTTGCCGACGCCGGCGTCGCCCGAGAGCAGCACCATCCGTGCGGAGTCGGGTCCGGACGCGGCGCGGAGCAGGACCTCGAGCTCCTCGTCTCGTCCGACGAGGCTCTCGGCCCTGCTCCGGTCCGTCCGCACATCGGTGATCATCCCGCACGGTGGGTGTTGCGGGACCACCAGCGGCGCCCGGCGCGTACGGCGGCCCGGTTGCGGGCGGCGCCCAGCGTCCGGCGACGGTCTTCCATGTCCTGGAACATGAAGCTCTCGTTCAGCGGGCTGTACATCTGGATCAACTCCTCTCCTGGAACCTGTGACTCGATTCCAGTGCTGAGGAGCGGGTGGGACATCGGCAGTTGCCTTAGACCGGCGCGCCAGGTGCCTCAGATCTGCTCGATGGCCACGACCTCGTGCACGGGGAGGGGGTTGAGCCGCTCCAGCCCGCAGGTCAGCTGCGCCTCGCCCCGGGTGCCGCGGGCCACGGTGACCGCCCACTCGGTCACCTCGCCCTCCGAGTGCCGCGCGAAGACCGTGGTCAGCTGACGACGGCGCACCACGCGCAGCGCGTCGAGGCGGTCCTCCTCCAAGTGCCTGCGCAACGCGATCTCGGCGTACTGCACGTGCATGGGGTACGCCGAGCGGCCACGCAGCCGGGTCAGGTCGACGCGGCCCGCCTGGTGCAGCCAGGCCACCTCGCTGGCGGCACCCGGGTCCATCCGGCCGTAGTAGAGCCCCTCGGGGAGCACGACCATGTTGGCCGCGAAGCGGTCGCCACCGGTGTGGGAGACCTCCCAGGTCTCCGAGGCGTGGGTGGCGCTGAGCGCCGCGGCCACCGGACGGCCGCGCTCGGCACAGCACGCGTCGTGCCGGCCGTGGGTGCACACCCCGAAGACCGGGCCGGGGGCCGCCGTCGCCCAGTCCGGGGCCTCGCCGCGGGCGACCGCGTCGAGGTCGAGGGCGAGCAGCTCCTCGAGGTCTTCCACCGTGGTGGTGAGCAGCTGCCGCCGGGCCGGGAAGCACAGGAACACGCGGAAGGTGTCACCCCGGTGCTCGCGGCGGTGCCGGCGCGCCAGTAGGACCTTGACCGTCGGATGGGTGCTCAGGTGCACCTTGACGGCGTCGGGCATCCGGCTGTCGCGGGGCGCACTGCCCCCCCAGGGGCCGTGGTGCTCGACGAGGAGGAAGGCGGTGAGGTGCGTGGCGGTGCCGGCGAGGTCGTCCTGCCGGTGCTCGGCGGCGGCCGCGCACCGGTAGTCGCCACCGCGTGCCGGGCTCAGCGGACGACCTCGAGCAGACCCTCACGGATCAGGCGGCGGCACAGCACCAGGCCGGACTCGACGTCCAGGCCCAGGTCGGCCGGCGTGAACTCCTCGAGGGTGCGGACCTTCTCCATCGCGTCGGTGATCCGCGCGGGCACCGTCATCCGGCGGTCGCCGAGCAGCACCTGCAGCCGGTCGCCGTCGGGCCGGAGCACGCACGGCTTGCCCCGTCGGCGCCGCAACCCGGTGTCGGCCTCGACCGAGCCGAGGTGCATCCGGTCGACCATCGAGCCGCGCAGGTGACCGTTGCGGCGCTCCAGGAACGTCCGGGTCTGGTCGTCGGCCACGGCCGCGGCGTCGGTCTCCGCGAGGGCCGTGCTCAGCGCGCTCAGCCGGTCGGCGAGTCCGGCAGCCAGCCGGTCGGGGTCGTCGAGGTAGCCGGCGGGCAGGTGCCCGTCGGCGTCGTCCACGGCGTCCATGGCCTGTCGCACGGCGCGGTCGAGCAGCGTGCGCCAGGTGAGCTGGTTGATGCCCACGGTGACGTGCAGGGACACGGTGTCCTGGGCGCGGGCAGCGTGGGGGGTGCCGGTGGGCAGGTACATGCTCACGCCGGGTTCGAGCAGCACCTCGCGCGGCGGCGCGACGGATCCGTCCGCCCCAGCCGTCTCGGAGTCCCTCTCCGCGGGCGCCGGGTGGACCTCCCAGAGCTTCGCGCCGTGGGTCTGGAAGACGAAGACGTCGTGGTTGTCACTGTGGACGGCGAAGCCCTGCGACCCCGGCGGGGTCAGGTAGGCGTTGGCCTGGCAGGGGTGGCCGAGCGCCAGCTCGAGGTCGGCGACGAGCCGGGTCAGCGGCGGCCAGTAGCGGTGCAGCCCCTGGAGCACGACCGTGGCACCGCCCTCGAACAGGTCGATCACCTTGCGGGCGTCGACCAGCCCTGTCAGCGGCTGACCGGCGAGGGTGGCCCCACTACGGGTGTAGCGCGAGGCCGGCAGCACCGCGCCGTCCTGGGCCAGGCGCACGGCGGGCGTGCGGATCGCGGTCGACGTCAGCAGGTGGTCGACGTCGTCGAAGGAGAGCAGCCCGGTCAGGTCGGCGGGGTCTGCCTTGTGCAGGTGGACGTGGGACGCCCAGGTCCTCTCGACGAAGGCCCGGGCGTCCCCGCTCAGCAGCTCGAGCGCGTCGGTCACTCAGGCCCCGTCGCTCGCGTCCCCGTCGCTGGTGTCGCTGGCATCGCCGTCGCTCGCGTCGCCGTCGCTGGCGTCGCTGTCGCTGGCATCGCCGTCGCTCGCGTCGCCGTCGGTGGTGTCGGTCGCGTCGCCGTCGCTGGCGTCCCCGTCGCTGGCGTCCCCGTCACCAGCGTCGGTGGAGTCGCCGTCGGAACCGTCGGCGTCGCCACCGGGGACCGCCTCGGTGCCACCGGCGGTCGTGTCGAGCTCCTCGTCGTTCAGGGGCTCGTTCGTGGGAGTGGTCATCTGTCCTCCTCGTGGTGGTCGGCGCACCGTGCGCCGTACGTCTGTCGTTCCCGATCCTGACCGATCGAACCAACCACGCACCAGGGGGGTCGCGGAACGGCCGGACCGCGCGGCGCCCGTGGCGGCGCCGCGCGGTCCGGCGTCCCGGCTCAGCCCTCGTCGAAGGCGGCGATGACCTCGTCGTCGATCGTGTGCTTGGGCCCGGCGAACCAGCGCTTGGCCGAGAGGTTCCACCAGACAGCGAGGACGATCAGCGTGCCCACGGTGAGCACCGGGGCGTAGTTGACGCTGCTCCAGGTGAACTCGTCGGAGAACGGCACGCCCGCGGGGGTGAACGGCAAGATGAAGTAGACGCTGATGATGGCGATCTCGATGATCGCGATCAGGTTCATCCACTTGTACTTCGCACCGTTGGTCCACTCCCCGGGCTCGAAGTCGTCACCCATGCGCCACCGCAGCCAGATCGGGATCAGGAAGGCGAGGTAGAGCCCGATCACCGCGACCGAGACCACGGCGTAGAAGGCGATCGGCACGCCGCCGACGCTCTTCAGCGCGGGGAGGGTGATCACGATGCCGACGACGCCCACGAAGGTGACCGCGTTGGCCGGGATCCTGGTGGTCGTGTTCACCCGCGCGAGCCAGGTCGAACCCGGGATCGCGCCGTCCCGGCTGAACGCGAAGGTCATCCGGGAGGCGCTGGTCAGGCAGGCGGTGGTGCAGAACAGCTGGCCCGCGGTGGAGATCAGCAGCACGAGGAAGTGCCAGCCCTCGGGCAGGGCTTGGCCGAAGATCACGTCCACGGCCCCGAAGCCCTCGTTGACGCCCTCGACGTCCTGGACGGCGAACAGGAAGGACAGCAGCAGCAGGTAGCCGCCGACCGCGGAGTAGAAGATCGAGCGCCAGATGCCCTTGGCCGCGCCCATGGCCGCCCCTTGCGTCTCCTCGGAGAGGTGGGCGGAGGCGTCGAAGCCGGTGATCGTGTACTGGGTCAGCAGGAAGCCGAGCGGCAGCACGAGGAACCAGTAGGCGCCGCTGCTGAACCCGGAGTTGTTGATCCGCTCGGTGAACACGAAGGTCGCGCTCTGGTGGCTGTCCGGGACGATGAGCAGGACGCCGATCACGATCGCGGCGCCCGCGACGTGCCACCACACCGAGATGTTGTTGATCATCGCGAGCAGGTGGCCGCTGAAGATGTTGGCGAGCCCGGCCAGGAACATGATCACCACGAACAGCAGGAACACCCGGGTCAGCGAGTAGGACTCGGCGTACCCGTCGCTGATCGTGCTGATGGTCAGGTCGAGGAACGTCGCGGCGCCGTACGCCACCGACGCGGTGACCGCGAGCAACCCGATCAGGTTGAGCCAGCCGGTGAAGAAGCCGGCGGCGGGGCCGCCCATCTTGGCCGCCCACCAGTAGATGCCGCCGGAGGTCGGGTACGCCGAGACCAGCTCGGAGAGGGTGAACCCGATGATCAGGATGAACGCGGAGATGATCGGCCAGCCCCACGAGATGGCGACCGGTCCGCCGTTGTTCCAGGCCTGCCCGAAGGTGGTGAAGCAGCCGGCGAGGATGGAGATGATGGAGAAGGAGATGGCGAAGTTGGAGAAGCTCGACCAGCTCCGACTGAGCTCCTGCTTGTACCCGAGCTTTGCCAGCAGCTGATCGTCGGCGTTGAGCGAGTCCGAGTCGCGAGTGGCGTCTGACATGGGAACTCCTGCACTGTGAGGGCCTTGGCGGGAGGCTAGACCCGCGGTGAACGCCTCGTCCACAACTCCGGGCAAAAAAGGTTTGAGTCCAGACCTTTGGCATTGACAGCGACCCTGCGGGGCTCGAAGACTGACCCGGTGACGGCCGCCCCGGATCCCGCGCTTCCCGAGGCAGTGCTGCGCCCCGTCCGGGGACACCACGCCTTCGAGGCCTGCGTGGAGCAGCTCGCCACGCTCATCCGGCTGGGCGTCTACCCGCGTGGGTCGGTGCTCCCCGCGGAGCGTGAGCTCGCGGGCCGTCTGGCAGTCTCACGCGCCACGCTGCGCGAGGCCATGGCCGCGCTGCGACAGGCCGGACTGGTCCAGACCACCCGTGGGCGGGGCGGGGGCACCGTGGTGACGATGCGCCCGGCGGTGCCGACCACCCGCACCGCCTCCGCCCGGCGCCCCGGTCGCCGCGACGCCTGGATCGACGCCCTCGACTTCCGGCGGATCGTGGAGCCGGGCGCCGCGCGCCAGGCCGCCAGCGTCGAGCACGACGCGGAGCAGCGCGAGCGGCTCGAGGCCGCCCTCGAGGACGTGGCCACCGCCTCCGGACCTGCCGTGCACCGCCAGGCCGACTCGCGCCTGCACCTGACGATCGCGGCCCTCACCGGGTCGGACCGGCTGATCGAGGCGGTCACCTCGGTGCAGGCCACCCTGCACGACATGCTCAGCGCGATCCCGGTGCTCGAGGCCAACATCGCGCACTCCGACACCCAGCACGAGCAGATCGTCGCGGCGATCCTGGCCGGTCGCGAGCACCGCGCGCACCAGGTGATGCAGGAGCACTGCGACGACACCGCCGCGCTGCTGCGGGGTCTGCTGGGATGAGCACCGCCACCGTCCATCTCGGGCACTCCCGGCACCCCCAACACCCCGGGCACCAGGCACCGCACGACGACCCACCGAACCACGGGCACCACCACCGGAGGACACGATGAGCACACCCAACGACCGCTACCTCACCCTGGACCGCCTGCGGTCGTTGATCGAGGCCGACGAGATCGACACCGTCGTGCTCGCCTTCACCGACATGCAGGGCCGGCTCCAGGGCAAACGGCTGCACGGTCGCTACTTCCTCGACGTGGCGCTGGAGGGAGGCACCGAGGGCTGCAACTACCTGCTCGCGGTCGACGTCGACATGAACACCGTCGGCGGCTACGCCATCTCCTCGTGGGAACGCGGGTACGGCGACATGGAGTTCGTGCCCGACTGGGACACGCTGCGGCTGCTCACCCACCTGCCCGCCACCGCGATGGTGCAGTGCGACCTGGTCTGGCTGGACCACACCCCCGTGGCCGAGTCGCCCCGCACGATCCTGAAGAAGCAGCTCGACCGGGTCGCCGCCATGGACATGGTCGCGCTGGCCGGCACCGAGCTGGAGTTCATCGCCTTCGAGAACACCTACGAGGACGCGCACGACCGGCGGTGGCGCGGTCTGACCCCGGTCAACCAGTACAACGTCGACTACTCGATCCTCGGCACCAGCCGGGTCGAGCCGCTGCTGCGCGACATCCGCAACCACATGTACGCCGCCGGGCTCGACGTCGAGGCGGCCAAGGGCGAGTGCAACTTCGGCCAGCACGAGATCGGCTTCCTGTTCAACGACGCACTGGTCACGGCCGACAACCACGCGGTCTACAAGACCGCCGCCAAGGAGATCGCCGCACAGCACGGCAAGTCGATCACCTTCATGGCGAAGTACGACGAGCGCGAGGGCAGCTCGTGCCACATCCACCTCTCCCTGCGCGGGGCGGACGGGGGCCTGGTCTTCGGCGAGGGCCACGACCGATCCCCGCTCTACGACCAGTTCGTCGCCGGGGTGCTCGCGACGGCGGCCGACTTCACCCTGCTCTACGCCCCGAACATCAACTCCTACAAGCGGTTCGCCGACGCGTCGTTCGCCCCCACGACGATCGCGTGGGGCAGCGACAACCGCACCTGCGCCGTACGCCTGGTCGGGCACGGCGCCTCGGCGCGGATGGAGAACCGGGTGCCGGGCGGCGACGTGAACCCCTACCTGGCGCTGGCCGGCATGCTGGCCGGTGGCCTGCACGGGATCGAGAACGAGCTCGAGCTCGAGGACGAGCTGGTCGGCAACGCCTACGCCTCCACCGACCTGCCCCAGGTGCCGCACACGCTGCGCGCGGCACGCGACGCGTTCGCCTCCTCCGAGGTCGCCCGGGCCACCCTGGGTGAGGACGTCGTCGCGCACTACACCAACATGGCCGACGTCGAGCTCAGCGCCTTCGAGGCCGCGGTCACCGACTGGGAGCTCGACCGCACCTTCGAGAGGATGTGACATGACGACCGTCGTCAACCCCGTCACGGGACGCGAGATCACCGAGGTCCCCTCCGCCAGCGTGGAGGAGACCGACGCCGCCATCGGCCGCGCCGCGGACGCCTTCCCCGCCTGGCGCGACGTCGCCCCCGGCGAACGCGCCCGCCTGATGCGGGCCTTCGCCGCCGTCGTCGACGACCACGTCGAGGAGCTCGCCCGCCTCGAGGTCGAGAACGCCGGCCACACGATCGGCAACGCGCGCTGGGAGGCCGGCAACGTCCGCGACTGCCTGAACTACTACTCCGCCGCACCCGAACGGCTCTTCGGCCGGCAGATCCCGGTCGCCGGCGGCGTGGACATCACCTTCCACGAGCCGCTGGGCGTGGTCGGCATCATCGTGCCCTGGAACTTCCCGATGCCGATCGCCGGCTGGGGCCTCGCGCCCGCGCTCGCGGCGGGCAACACGGTGGTGCTCAAGCCGGCCGAGCTCACGCCGCTCACCGCGATCCGGATCGGCGAGCTGGCCGTCGAGGCGGGGATCCCCGAGGGCGTGCTGACGGTGATCCCCGGCCAGGGGTCGGTGGTCGGCGAGCGCTTCGTCACCCATCCGGCGGTGCGCAAGGTGTGCTTCACCGGCTCCACGACGGTGGGCAAGCAGATCATGCGCGGCTGCGCGGACCAGGTGAAGCGGGTCACGCTCGAGCTCGGGGGCAAGAGCGCGAACATCGTCTTCGCCGACGCGGACATCGCCGCGGCCGCCGCGAGCGCGCCAGGTGCGGTCTTCGACAACGCCGGGCAGGACTGCTGTGCCCGGTCGCGCATCCTGGTCGAGCGGTCGGCGTACGACGAGTTCGTCGGCCGCCTGCAGGAGGCCGTGCAGGCGATGAGGGTGATCGACCCCGCGCAGGAGGACAGCGAGATGGGGCCGATGGTCTCCGCCGCGCAGCGCGAGTCGGTGCAGCGCTACATCGACGGCGCCAGCGTGGCCTTCACCGGCTCGTGCCCCGACGGCGACGGGTTCTGGCTGCCGCCGACGGTGGTGGAGTCGACCTCCACCGACGAGGCCGTGTGGCGCGAGGAGGTGTTCGGCCCGGTGGTGGCGGTGATGCCCTTCGACGACGAGGACCACGCGGTCAGCCTGGCCAACGACACCGAGTACGGGCTCTCGGGGTCGATCTACACCAGCGACCTGGGGCGCGGCCTGCGCGTCTCCCGTGGCGTCGAGGCCGGAAACCTCAGCGTGAACAGCCATGCCTCCGTGCGGTACTGGACACCGTTCGGCGGCTACAAGCAGTCGGGCCTCGGCCGCGAGCTGGGCCCGGACGCCCCCCAGGCGTTCACCGAGGAGAAGAACGTCTTCATCGCCCACTGAGCCGGCCCGGGCGGGTGGTCGAGCAGCCCCCCTGGTGGTCGAGCAGCGCTTGTCCTGAGCCCAGTCGAAGGGAGCGAGACGAACGACCACCCCTGGTGGTCGAGCAGCGCTTGTCCTGAGCCCAGTCGAAGGGAGCGAAGCGGGCGGTCAGTCGAGACCACCGCACGACAACGAGAGAGACGAACGACCACCCCTGGTGGTCGAGCAGCGAGCGAAGCGAGCGGTCAGTCGAGACCACCGCACGACAACGAGAGAGGAACGGTCATGGCAGGACGTCTGGACGGCAAGGTCGCGGTCGTCACCGGCGGGTGCTCCGGCATCGGCCTGGCGAGCGTCAACCGGTTCGTCGAGGAGGGGGCCCGCGTCGTCATCGGCGACATCGACGACCAGCGCGGCCACGAGCTGGTGGGACAGCTCGGCGGTGACGCCATCGCGACGTACCGCCACGTCGACGTCACCAGCAAGGAGGAGGTGGACGCGCTCTTCGCCGCGGCCAAGGAGACCTACGGCTCGGTGGACATCGCGTTCAACAACGCCGGGATCTCCCCGCCCGAGGACGACTCCATCCTCGACACCGACCTCGAGGCGTGGCGGCGGGTGCAGGAGGTCAACCTGACCAGCGTCTACCTGTGCTGCAAGGCGGCACTGCCCTACATGATCGAGCAGAAGTCGGGGTCGATCATCAACACCGCCTCCTTCGTCGCGGTGATGGGTGCTGCGACCAGCCAGATCTCCTACTCGGCGTCGAAGGGTGGCGTGCTGTCGATGAGCCGCGAGCTCGGCGTGCAGTTCGCCCGCGAGGGGATCCGGGTCAACGCCCTGTGCCCCGGGCCGGTGAACACCCCGCTGCTCAAGGAGCTGTTCGCCAAGGACGCCGAGCGCGCCGCGCGGCGGCTCGTGCACGTGCCGATGGGCCGGTTCGCCGAGCCCGAGGAGATGGCCAACGCGGTGCTCTTCCTCGCCTCCGACGAGTCCAGCTTCATCACCGCGAGCACGTTCCTGGTCGACGGTGGGATCTCGGGCGCCTACGTCACTCCGTTGTGAGGCCGCCGTGCTGCCGTTGATCGGACTGACGACCTACCGCGAGCGCGCGCAGTGGGGGGTGTGGGACCAGGCCGCCGACCTGCTCCCCGTGATGTACGCCGACGCGATCGCCCGCGCGGGCGGCGTACCCGTGCTGCTGCCGCCGGCCACGGACGACCCGGACGCCGCGGCGGCCACGGTGGCCCGGCTCGACGGCCTGGTGGTCAGCGGGGGCGCGGACGTCGACCCGGGGCAGTACGGCGAGCAGCCGCACCCGCGGACCGCGGGCTGGCGGCCCGACCGCGACGTCTGGGAGCTGGCGCTGCTGACCTCGGCGGCGGCCGCGAACCTGCCGACGCTGGGGGTGTGCCGGGGCATGCAGGTGATGGCCGTGGCCGCCGGCGGGTCGCTGGACCAGCACACACCGGACCTGGTCGGCCACGAGCAGCACAGCCCGGGCGGCGACGTCTTCGGGGAGATCGCCGTGGCCACCGACGAGTCATCGCTGCTGCGCACGATCCTGGGACCCAGCGTGACCGTGCACTGCCACCACCACCAGTCGGTGCGCTCGCACCCCGGCTACGTCCCGGTGGCGCAGGCCGAGGACGGCACCCTCGAGGCGATGGAGGCCAGCGGCGACCGCTTCTGCCTGGCCGTGCAGTGGCACCCCGAGATGGGCCGCGACCAGCGCCTCTTCGACGCCCTGGTGCGCGCGGCCGCCGGCTGACCGGCCGCGCGCTGGGGTCGGGCGTGCGGTGGTGCCCGCCCTGTGCGGTGGTTGCGGCCCGTTGCGGTGGTTGCGGCCCGTTGCGGTGGTTGCGGCCCGTTGCGTCATACGAGTTGGTCGCCGGAGCAGCCACAACGTATGACGTCCCGCGCAACGTCATACGACCTGGTCGCAGGAACAACCAGAACGTATGACGTCCCGCGGCGAGTCGTCAGGCCAGGACGTCGCGCAGGGTGGCGGCGAAGGCGTCGGGTTCACCGTGCTGTCCGTACTCACCGCCCAGGAATCCGCTGTGGCCGCTGGGGAACTCGGTGACCGGTACGCCGAGGGCGTCGGCCACGGACCGCGCACCCCGCGCCGCGATCTGCTCGCCGGACTCCGCACCCACGGCCAGGACGAGGCGGTCGCCGAGGGCAGCCAAGGCCTCGAGGTCCGGCGGGTAGAGGTTGACGGCCGGCATGTTGCGCATCAGCGGCTCCGTGCGGGAGCCGTCGTCCTCGGTCGGGAGACCGAACATCGCCGGGTCCGGCGCCGGCCGGTCGAGGTGGTCGTCGGAAACCGGGCCCTGGTGCATCACCAGGCTGATGAACCAAGCCATCGCCTGTCCCCGGCCCTCGCGCTCGTAGGTGGCGCGCAGGTGCGCGGTCACCGCCAGGATCTGGTCGCGGTCCGGGAGCAGGGCCACCGTCGGGGGCTCGTGGGCGACCACGCGGCGTACGTCGTCGGGGTGCACCGCCGCCAGGGCGAGGGCGTTGACCGCGCCGCCGCTGCTGGCGAAGAGGTCCACGGCGCCGACGCCGAGGTCCTCGATCACCCGGTGGAGGTCCGCGGCGTGCTGCTCGGGCGTGATGGGCGAGGTGCCCGTCGGGTTCGCCCCCGAGCCGCGGGGGTCGTAGGTGACGACGGGCCGGTCGGTGAAGTGCCCGGCGAGGGTGCCGAACCCGGTCGCGTCCATCGGCGACCCGATCATCATGAGCACCGGGCGGTCCGCCGTACCCTCTCGCAGGTCTCCGCGGACGTAGTAGTGGATCTCGTCGGGGCCGTCGCCGACGGTGTGCGTCGTGGCGTTGAGGGTGCTGGGCTGGTCCATGGGCTGTCCTGTCTCGTCGTGCGTCTGCGTCGCCGAGGGACGACTGAGTGGGTTGACCCGGTGCGTGGCCAGAACTCATCGGGTGCAGCTGCTGTCGTTGTTCAACCGCTCGGCCGGCCGCGCGGCCGTGGCCCGGTTGACGCCGCGCGCAGCGTCATACGAGCTGGTCGTCCGAGCAACCATCTCGGATGACGTCCGGCAGGAGGTCATCCGACGTGGTCGCCACAGCAACCATCTCGTATGACGCTCGCAGGCGCTAGGCGATCACCTCGGCGACCAGCGGGACGCCGGGGCGGTAGGCCAGGTGGACGTGCGAGGGCGCGTCGAGCACGGTGAGGTGCGCGCGTCGGCCCGGCGCCAGGACCCCGACGTCGTCGCGGCCCAGGGCCCGGGCACCTCCGGCCGTCGCCGCCCACACGGCCTCGGCCGGAGTCATCCCCATCTCCCGCACCGCGAGGGCGATGCACAGCGGCAGCGACGAGGTGAAGCACGAGCCCGGGTTGCAGTCGCTGGCCAGCGCGACGGTGACCCCGGCATCGAGCAGGGCGCGCGCGTCGGGGTACGGCGACCGGGTGCTGAACTCCACGCCCGGCAGCAGTGTGGCCACCGTGCCGGAGTCGGCCAGGGCGGCGACGTCCTCGTCGTCGAGGTAGGTGCAGTGGTCGACGGCGTGCAGGCCGAGCTCGCAGGCCAGTTTGACACCCGGCCCCGGGCCGAGCTGGTTGGCGTGCAGCCGGCCGGCGAGCCCGCGGGCCCGCCCTGCCGCGAGGACGGCCCGCGACTGGTCGGCGTCGAAGGCGCCGGTCTCGCAGAACACGTCGATCCAGCGCGCATGCGGGGCGGCGGCCTCCAGCATCGGGCCGGTGACCAGGTCGACGTACCCGCCGGGGTCCTCGGCGTACTCCGCGGGTACGACGTGCGCGCCGAGGAACGTCGTCTCCTCGGTGTACTCGCGGGCCACCGCCAGTGCGCGCGCCTCGTCCAGCGTGGTCAGCCCGTAGCCGCTCTTGATCTCCACGGTGGTCGTGCCCTGCCGCCGCATCTCGGCGACGAGCCGGCCCACGGTCGCGCTCAGCTGCTCGTCGGAGGCGGCCCGGGTGGCCGCGACGGTGGTGCGGATGCCGCCCGCGGCGTAGCTCTCGCCGGCCATCCGGGCCGCGAACTCCGCGGACCGGTCGCCGGCGAAGACGAGGTGGGAGTGGGAGTCGACGAACCCGGGCAGCACGGCACGCCCGCCCAGGTCGCGGCGCGCGTCGGCGTCGGGTGCCGACGCACGCGGCCCCACCCAGGCGACCCGGCGGCCCTCGAGCACGACCGCGGCGTCCTCGACCACCCCGTGCGGGGTGCCGTCGTGGGCCGGGTCGTTGGTGACGAGCTCGGCGACCCCGGTCAGCAGCAGCGAGGTCATCACGCCTTCTCTCCCAGTGGCGCGGCGTCGGCGCCCGTCGCGGCGAACACGAGGGTCTCCGGTCCGGCGCCGGTGCCGCGGGTGCGCCAGGAGTCGAGGTCGACCGTGACCAGGTCGGCGCACTGTCCCTCGGCGAGCTGCCCCGCGTCGTCGAAGCCCAGCGAGCGGTGGCCGGCGTACGTCGCCGCGCCGAGCAGCTCGAGCGCGGTCCAGTGCCCGCGCCGCTGGGTGGCGAGTCGTTCGTGCATCTCCACGGCGCGCATCTCCTCGAACAGGTCGATCACCGCATGGCTGTCCGAGCCCAGCGTGAGGGTGGCCCCGGCGTCGACCAGACGACGCGCCGGCCCGATGCCGTCGGCCAGGTCGCGCTCGGTGGTGGGGCAGAAGCAGACGTTGGTGGCGCTCTCGCCGAGCAGCCGGACGTCCTCGTCGGTGAGGTGGGTCGCGTGCACCGCAGTGGTCAGCGGCCCCAGAGCCCCCGCGTCGGCGAGCAGCTGGGTCGGCGTCCGGCCGGTGGCGGCGAGGCACGCGTCGTTCTCGGCGACCTGCTCGGAGACGTGCACGTGCAGCGGCCTGCCCCGGGCTGCCTCGACCACGGTGGCGAGCTGGTCGCGCGGCACCGCGCGCACCGAGTGGATGGCCGCGCCGACCCGGGCATCGTCGAACGCGGCCACCCGGTCGGCCCACCGTTCCGCATCGCGGTCGGCGTAACGGATCTGTACCCCCGTCGGGGGCTCGCCGAAACCTGCGGCCAGGTAGCAGGTGTCGAGGAGCCGGATCCGGAGCCCGACCTCGTCGGCCGCGGCGAGCAGCGCGCGGCCCATCTCGTTGGGGTCGTCGTACGGCGTCCCGTCGGGCTGGTGGTGCAGGTAGTGGAACTCCCCCACCGCGGTGATGCCGGTGGCCACCATCTCGGCGTAGGTGTCGCGGGCGAGGGCGAAGTAGGTGTCCGGGGTCAGGTCTGCCGCGACGGCGTACATCTGCTCCCGCCAGGTCCAGAACGACCCGCGCTCGCGCTGCGTGTGGCCCCGCAGCGCCCGGTGGAAGGCGTGGGAGTGGCAGTTGGCGAGGCCGGGGAGGGTGAGTCCGGGGACGGTGCTGGTTTCCCCGGGCGCCCGGGGAAACCTGTCGCGGTCGGGTGATGCTTCACCCGCCCGGTGCATGGACTGCCCGTCCGGTTCCACCGAGGTGATCACCCCGTCGGTCACCTCGACGCGTACGCCGGGGTGGACGCCGTCCGGGAGCAGGGCGTGCTCGAGC
Organism: uncultured Actinomycetota bacterium; assembly: GCA_963815595.1. GTDB lineage: Bacteria > Actinomycetota > Actinomycetes > Propionibacteriales > Nocardioidaceae > Marmoricola. The sequence continues at coordinate 236,734 of CAWFHA010000006.1, forward strand.
AGGTACGACGACCTCGTGCCGCTCATCGGACCAGCACCTCGAGCGCGTCCGCCAGTGCCTCGACCCCGGCGAGGCAGTCGGCCGTCTCGGCGCGCTCCTCGGGCGAGTGGGAGACGCCGGTGGGGTTGCGGACGAACATCATCGCGGTCGGGACTCCCGACGCAGCGAGGATGCCGGCGTCGTGGCCGGCCATCGTCGGGACCACCGGCAGCTCCCCCCACCGCTCCGCCAGGCCGTCGCGCAGCGAGCCGGTCAGGGCCGGGTCGAAGGCGACCTGTCCGGACACCGACTCCGCGGTCACCGAGAGCCGGGTGCCGTCCCGGCCCGCGCGCTCGGTGCCCTGGCGGGTGATCTCCGCGACCAGACGCTCCAGCTCGGCCTCGCTGTCGCACCGGGCGTCGAGCCAGGCGCTGACCCGCGACGGGATCGCGTTGGTGCCGTTGGGCGCCACGTCGACCCTCCCGAAGGTCGCCCGCTGTCCTGCGAGCCGGGCCTGCTTGCTCGCGGCGAGCGCCGTCATCGCGAAGCTCAGCATCGGGTCGTGCCGGTCCTCCATCCGGGTGGTGCCGGCGTGGTTGGCGGCACCGGTGAAGTCGAAGCGGTACCGGCCGTGGGGCCAGATGCCCGTGGCCAGCCCGACCACGGCGTCGCGGTCCACGAGGTCGCGCCCCTGCTCGACGTGGAGCTCGAGGAAGCAGCCCACCCGGTCGACCCAGTCGGCTCGACCGAGGGCCGGCTCGAGTCCCGACGCGGCCATCGCCTCCGGCACGCTCACCCCGGCACGGTCGCGCAGCCCACCCGCGTGCTCGGCAGTCGTCGCTCCCGTGGCCAGGCGCGAGCCGAGGCAGGCCAGCCCGAAGCGCGACCCCTCCTCCTCGGCGAAGGCGCCCACGACCACCGGGCGGCGCGGCACCACGCCCCGCTCGCGGAGCAGGTCGATCGCGGCGAGCGAGGAGACCACGCCCAGCGGGCCGTCGTACGCACCGCCGTCGAGCACCGAGTCGAGGTGCGACCCCACCAGCACGCCGTCGGACCCGGATACTCCGTGACGCTCCGCATCCACGGACCCGCCGATCGGATGCGGAACGTCACGGACTATCCACCACGCGAGCAGGTTCCCGTTGCCGTCGGCCTCGAGCTCGAGGCCGCGGGCGGTGCACTGCTCGGTGAACCAGGCGCGCAGCTCGGACTCGACCGGGGTGAACGGCTGGCGGAAGTAGCCGCCGCTCGTCGAGGAGCGGCCGAGGGGGGCGAGGTCGGCCCACATCGTCTCGAAGTCCTCAGGCATGCTCGCCTCCATGGAGTTCGCCGAGGTCGTACGCCGCCGCCGGATGGTCCGCGCCTACACCGACGATCCGGTCGACCCGGCCGTCGTCGACCGGGCCCTGGCTGCCGCGGTCCGCGCACCGAACGCCGGATTCACCCAGGGCTGGGGATTCCTCGTGCTCGACACCCCCGCCGACGTACGCCGCTACTGGGAGGCCACCGCCGACCGGGTCGACGAGCCGGACACCTGGCTGCGCGGCATGATGCGCGCGCCGGTCGTGGTCGTGCCCTGCTCGAGCAAGCAGGCCTACCTCGACCGCTACGCCGAGCCCGACAAGGGCTGGACCGACCGCGACGAGGCCAGGTGGCCGGTGCCGTACTGGCACACCGACGCCGCGATGGCCGCGCTGCTGATCCTGCAGACCGCGGTCGACGAAGGTCTCGGGGCCTGCTTGTTCGGCGTACCGCCCGACCGGGTGGCTGCCCTGCGAGCGGCGTTCGGCATCCCGGACCGCTTCGACCCCGTGGGCGCGGTCACCCTCGGGCACCCGGCCGTCACACCCGGAGCCCAGGGCTCGCCGCGACGGCGTCCCCGCAAGGACCTCGCCGAGGTGGTGCACCGCGGGGGGTGGAGCGAGCCGTCGTGACATGGGACCAGTCCAGCGGATCGCACCGTCGGGTGCCAGCCGGGGCGGGCTGGCGGCGTCTCAGATCCGAGAACGACCCATGTACGGTTTGCGCGGTTTGACGTAGCCTTCGGCCGAGGGACGCGGCGGTTCCCTTCGACAGCGTCGAGAGGGCCCCGACCTACGCGGTTTTCGGGGCCCTCTTGCTGGACCCGTTCGCTGGACCCCTTCGTAGGACCCGCGCCACCGCGGCCGGTCTCACCGACTCGCGGCGCGCTGGTACTGCCGGATCGACAGCGGCGCGAACACCGCGACGATCGCCACCACCCACATCAGTGTGTAGAGCACCGGGTGCTCGATCGACCACGGCCCCTCCACGGTGAGCCCCGGCACCGTGTTGCCGAAGAGCTCCCGGGCGGCCTGGGTCACCGCGGAGACCGGGTTCCACTCGGCGAAGGTCTTCAGCGGTCCGGGCAGGTTGCTCAGCGAGACGAACGTGTTGGCGATGAAGGTGACCGGGAAGATCACGATGAACGAGGCGTTGTTGACCACCTCGGGCGAACGCACCAGCAGCCCGACGAACGCCATCACCCAGGAGATCGCGTAGGCGAAGGCCAGCAGCAGCAGGAACCCGCCGATCGCGTCCAGCACCGAGGAGCGGATCCGCCAGCCGACCAGCAGGCCGGTGACGGCCATCACCAGCAGGGACAACACGTTGATCCCCACGTCGGACAGGGTGCGGCCGAAGACCACCGAGGACGGTGACATCGGCAGCGAGCGGAACCGGTCGACGATGCCCTTCTGCAGGTCCTCGGCCAGGCTGTAGCCGGTGAACGTCGCCCCGAAGACCACCGTCTGGGCGAAGATCCCGGCGATCAGGAACTCCCGGTAGCTGATCCCGGTGTCCTGCTCGCCGATGGCGCTGCCGAAGACGAACGCGAACAGCAGCACGAACATGATCGGCGAGAGCAGCGTGAAGACCAGCAGGTCGGGGACCCGCAGGATCTTCTTCAGGTTGCGGCGGGTGATCGTGGCGGTGTCGGAGACCGCCTCGGCGAGCTGGCTCATGCCGCACCTCCCGCCGCGCCGCGGGCCGCGGGCCGGTGGTTCTCCTCGGCGCCGTCGTCCTCGGCCGATCCGTCGACGGGCTCCTCGGCGGCGTGCCCGGTGAGCTGGAGGAACACGTCGTCGAGCGTGGGCCGCCGCAGACCGACGTCGCTGACCTCGACCTGCGCCCGGTCCAGGCGGCGCAGGAACTCGATGAGGTCACCGGCGCCCCCGTCGACCGGGACCACGACCCGCCGGTCGGAGCGGTCCGTCCACGGTCGCCCGATCCCGATCCCCTCGGCCTCGGTGAGGGCCCGGTCGAGGTCGGCCGCGTCGGAGACCACCACCTCGATGCGCTCGCCGCCCACCTGTGACTTCAGCTCGTCGGCCGTGCCGAGCGCGATCACCCGCCCGTGGTCGATCACCGCGATCCGGTCGGCGAGACGGTCGGCCTCCTCGAGGTACTGCGTGGTCAGCAGCAGCGTGGTGCCGCCGGCGACCAGGCCCTCGATCACGTCCCACATCCCGGCCCGCCCCCGCGGGTCGAGGCCGGTGGTGGGCTCGTCAAGGAAGAGCACGGGCGGCTCGGCGACGAGCGCACCGGCGAGGTCGAGCCGACGGCGCATGCCACCGGACCAGCCCTTGACCTGCCGGTCGGCGGCCTCGGTCAGGTCGAACCGCTCGAGCAGCTCGGTGGCCCGCGCACGGCTCCGGGCCGCCCCGAGGTGGTAGAGCCGGCCCACCATGTCGAGGTTCTCGTAGCCGGTCAGGTGCTCGTCGACCGCGGCGTACTGCCCGGAGACCCCGATGCGACGGCGCAGCTCCCGGGCGTCGCGCACCACGTCGAGCCCGATCACCTCGGCACTGCCCGAGTCGGCCTCGAGCAACGTCGTCAGCACCCGCACCGTCGTGGTCTTGCCGGCCCCGTTGGGACCCAGCAGGCCCATCACCGTGCCCGGTGCCACGTCGAGGTCCAGCCCGTCCAGGGCGGTGACCTCGCCGTACTTCTTGACCAGCCCCCTGGCCCTGATCGCAGGCTGCTCGTCTCGCGCGCCACCTCGGGCGCTTCCTGCCGAGTCCATGTCTGGCTCCCTCCGCCGTGGTCCCGACCCTAGTGCGGCCCACCGACAGGCCCCGGCGCACCGGGCGACTAGCGTTCGGCACCGTGACCCCGGACCCGAGCTGGCAGGTGCTGGTGCTGCTGGTGCTGGCGGCGCTCTCGGCGGGATTCGTCGACGCGGTCGTCGGCGGTGGCGGCCTGATCCAGCTGCCCGCGCTGCTCCTCGGCCTTCCGGCCGCGTCCCCCGCGCAGCTGCTGGCGACCAACAAGCTGTCCTCGATCTGCGGTACGACGGTCAGCAGCGCCACCTACTACCGCCGGGTGGGGCCCGACCCGCGCACGTTCGGCCCGCTGATGCTCTTCGCGTTCCTCGGCTCGGTCGGGGGCGCCCTGGTGGCCACGCTGATCCCGCGCGCGGCGTTCGAGCCGATCGTGCTCGTGGCGCTGGTCCTGGTCGGCGGCTGGGTGCTGCTCCGGCCCACCCTGGGCGAGGAGAGCCTGCTCCGCTTCAGCGGCCACCGGCACACCGCGGCGGCGATGGCCACCGGCGTCGCGGTGGGGTTCTACGACGGCGCCCTGGGGCCGGGCACCGGCAGCTTCTTCGTCATCGCGCTGGTGGGGCTGCTCGGCTACAACTTCCTGGAGGCCTCGGCCAAGTCCCGGATGGCCAACTGGGCGACCAACCTCGCGGCGCTGTGCGTCTTCGTCCCCCAGGGTGCGGTGCTCTGGCACGTCGGCCTGCTGATGGGCGCCGCCAACGTGGCCGGCGCCTACGTCGGCGCGAGGACGGCGGTGGCGCGCGGATCGCGCTTCGTGCGCACGTTCTTCGTGGTGGTCGTCTCCGCGTTCGTCGTCCGGATCGGAGGGGACGTCCTCGGCCTGTGGGGCTGAGCGGCCCGCGGCCTCAGGGCCGGCCGGCGTGCGGCGCCGGCGCCCGGTGGGTGAGGATCTCGCCGGTGCGCTCGCCCGCGCCGATGCCGCTCGTGCCGCCCCACGCGGCCGCGGCGACGTACAGGGTGCGCCCGTCCGCTCCGCCGAGCATGCACGCGAAGCAGCCGCGGTCCGCCTCCACGGTCTCGAGCACCTCACCACCCTCGGCCACCCGCACGCAGCGACGGTGGGGCACGTCGGCGTACCAGATCGCCCCCTCGGCATCGAGGCAGATGCCGTCGGGGGCGGCGTCACCGAGCTCCGCCCAGGTACGCCGGTCGCGCAGGGTGCCGTCGGAGCCGATCGTGAACGCCGTCAGGCGGTGGCCGTAGGACTCCGCGACGACCAGCGTGCTGCCGTCGGCAGTGACGGCCATCCCGTTGGGGAACCACACGTCGCCGGCCACCTCGAGCGACGAGCCGTCCGGGCGCACCACCCAGACGTGCCCGGCTCTCGGCGTCTCCCCGCCCATCAGGTCGAAGCCGACCGCGTCGACGAAGACATGGCCCCGCGGATCGACGACGATCTCGTTCCAGCCCTGCCCGGTCGCGCCGTACGGCCTCGGGACGCCGTCGTCGCCGACCACGAGCACGCCCTCGGTCGAGGTGAGCACCATCCGTCCGTCGGGGAGCCAGTCGAGCGAGAACGGCAGCCCGGCTCATCTCCAGCTCCACCCGGCGGCTGCCGTCCGGGGCGAAGGAGAGCACCTCGCCCGCGACCCAGTCGCAGACCCACAGCCGGCCGTCGTGCCACCGCGGCGACTCGCCCAGTCCCAGGCCGGTCGCGAAGACCTCCATGCTCGTCCTCCCACCACGATCCGGCACCCGCGCCGGGCTCGACGTCGGCGCGGCTCATTGAACCCGTTCGTAGGCTGGTGCGCGAGGTGATCGCCATGTCGGAGCGGGACGACCTGTCGGAGGAGCTGTCGGGAACGGCCTCCGGGTCCGGCCTGCGCCGGCCCGAGCGCGACGAGCGCACCGGCGGCGACGCGGCCGCGGCCCGCATCTCCCACCAGGCCCGCTGGGTCGACCTGCAGATCACCCGGGCGATGGAGCGCGGCGAGTTCGACGACCTGCCCGGGCAGGGCAAGCCGCTGGGCGACCTCGGCTCGCCGTACGACCGGGACTGGTGGCTGAAGAAGCTGATCGAGCGCGAGCAGATCACCGGCGTACTCCCTCCCGCGCTCCAGCTGCGCAAGGAGGACGCCGAGCTCGACGGCCTGCTGGACCGGGAGACCGCGGAGCAGGCGGTGCGGCGCACCGTCGAGGACTTCAACCGGCGGATCGTGGAGGCACGACGCCAGCTGCAGGGAGGTCCCCCGGTCGTCACGCCGACGCGCGACGTCGACACCGAGGTCACCCGATGGCGGGAGCGGCGCGCCGTACGCCGGCAGCAGGTCGCGGAGGCCGCGCGTCGGACGGCGGACACGCCCACACGGAGACGCTGGTGGCGCCGGGGTTGAGCGACGAGCCGGCCGGTCGGTCGGTCAGCGACCCCGGCGCAGGTTCTCGTCGAGCCAGCCCTTGACGCTGCCGAGCACGCCGGCGGTCTCGTGGAGGAGCTGGCCGAGCGCGTCCTGGCTGCCGCGAAAGGACTCGGCGTAGCTCTGCGCCGCCTCGCGCGCCGCCTCGGACAGGTCCGCGTCGGCGTCCTCGTCCCGGCGCGGGTAGCTGCCGGCGAGCAGCGCGGTGTAGGCACCGCTGTCGACCCAGCGCCGCAGCTCGCGGGCCCGTACGACGGCGAACGGGTGACTCTGGCTCTCCACCAGCAGCAGCCGGAGCACCGACTCGCGCAGGTCGCCGGACTCGTCGTACTCGGTGCCCTGGGCGAAGAACGAGGTGGTGTCGAGGTCCTCGAGGTGCCCGCCGCTCGCCAGCTTCATGTGCGCCCGGAAGGCGACCGCCGGGTCCTGGGTGGCGAGCAGCCCGGCCCGGTCGGCGGACAGCTCGGCCTTGCGCGACCACTCCATCAGGGCCGCCACGATCACCCGGAAGCCCAGACCGCCCAACGGCACCGAGCCGAGGAGGCCGCTGAGCGCGAGCAGCCGTAGCAACAGGGTCTGGTAGACCGCGTGCCCGCTGAGCGCGTGCCCGAGCTCGTGGCCGATCACGAAGCGCAGCTCGTCCTCGTCGAGCAGGTCCACCAGCGCGCTGTTGAGCACGATGATCGGCTTGTTCATGCCGATGGTCACCGCGTTCAGCGTCGGCGAGGCGGTCACGTAGAGCTCGGGCAGCTCCGCGGCATCCAGCGCCGCGCCGACCTCACCGAGCAGGCGGTGCAGCCGACCGAACTGTCGCTCGTCCACGCGGATCGCGGAGGCCAGGAACTGCAGCCGCACGGCTCGTTCGTTGAACATCCCCGAGAGCGCCTTGAGGATCGTGTCGAAGCCCCGCAGCTTGCGCAGGGCCACCAGCGCTCCCCGGTCGGCCGGGTGCTCCCAGGCGCGAGAGCTGATGCCGGGAAGCGGTGTACGGGCGCGGACGGGTCGTTCGGACACGCTCGGCAGTGAACCACGGCAACAACCACTGCGGTGACCGTTTCGCCGGAATTGCGGGTCCCGTCGGTCAGCCGAGCGGTCCGGTCCCTGTCAGATGGACAGGCAGTTCGGCGCCCGTGCCCGCTCGGCTCCGCGTGGGGCCGCGCCATCGCGCTCGAACTGCCTGTCGACCTGGCGAGCTCCTGGCTGGACGACCTCGGCTAGCCGTCCGTGGGCGCAGCCGGACCTGCCTCGGTCATCGGGACGCGTACGCCGCGCTCCTCGGCCACCTCGACGGCCCGGTCGTAGCCGGCGTCGACGTGCCGGATCACGCCCATGCCCGGGTCGTTGGTGAGCACCCGCTCGATCTTCTGCGCGGCCAGGTCGGTGCCGTCGGCGACGCAGACCTGCCCGGCGTGGATGGAGCGACCCATGCCGACGCCCCCGCCGTGGTGGATGGAGACCCAGCTCGCTCCGGACGCGGTGTTGACCAGCGCGTTGAGCAGCGCCCAGTCGGCGATCGCATCCGAACCGTCGAGCATCGACTCGGTCTCCCGGTAGGGCGAGGCGACCGAGCCGCAGTCGAGGTGGTCCCGGCCGATGACGACCGGGGCCTTCAGCTCGCCCGAGGCGACCATCTCGTTGAACTTCAGGCCGGCGAGGTGGCGCTCGCCGTACCCCAGCCAACAGATGCGCGCCGGCAGGCCCTGGAAGGACACGCGCTCACCGGCCATCGTGATCCACCGGTGCAGCCGCTCGTTGTCGGGGAACAGCTCGAGGATCGCCCGGTCGGTCGCGGCGATGTCGGCGGGGTCGCCGGACAGTGCCGCCCAGCGGAACGGGCCCTTGCCCTCGCAGAACAGCGGACGGATGTAGGCGGGCACGAAGCCGGGGAACTCGAAGGCCCGGTCGTAGCCGCCCTTGCGGGCCTCGTCGCGGATCGAGTTGCCGTAGTCGAAGACCTCGGCGCCCTTGTCCTGGAACTCCACCATCGCGCGGACGTGCGTGGCCATCGACGCCTGGGCGTCCTTGGTGAAGCCGCCCGGGTCGCGTCGTGCGGCGTCGTGCCAGTCCTCGAAGGCCACGCCCACGGGCAGGTAGGACAGCGGGTCGTGCGCCGAGGTCTGGTCGGTGACGATGTCGATCGGCGCGTCCTGCTCGAGCAGCCGGGGGAAGACCTCGGCCGCGTTGCCCAGCACCCCGATCGACAGGGGCCTGCGTGCGTCGCGTGCCTCGACGGCCAGCTCGACGGCGTGGTCGAGCGACTCGGCCTGTACGTCGAGGTAGCGGTGCTCGATCCGACGGGTGATCCGCGCCTGGTCGACCTCGACGCAGATCGCGACGCCGTCGTTCATCGTCACCGCCAGCGGCTGCGCCCCGCCCATGCCACCGAGTCCGGCGGTCAGCGTGATCGTGCCGGCCAGCGTGCCGTCGAAGCGCTTGTCGGCCACGGCGGCGAAGGTCTCGAAGGTGCCCTGGAGGATCCCCTGGGTGCCGATGTAGATCCAGGAGCCGGCCGTCATCTGGCCGTACATGGTCAGGCCGAGGTCCTCGAGACGGCGGAACTCCTCCCAGTTGGCCCAGTCGCCGACCAGGTTGGAGTTGGCGATCAGCACGCGGGGGGCCCACTCGTGGGTGCGCATCACCCCGACCGGCTTGCCGCTCTGCACGAGCATGGTCTCGTCGTCGGCGAGGGTGGTCAGGGTGCGCACGAGCGCGTCGTAGGACTCCCAGTTGCGCGCGGCCTTGCCCGTGCCGCCGTACACCACGAGGTCGGCGGGGTTCTCGGCGTTCTCCGGGTCGAGGTTGTTCATCAGCATCCGCAGCGGCGCCTCGGTCTGCCACGACCGGGCGGTCAGCTCGGTGCCGTGGGCCGCGTGGATCGGCAGGCGCGGGTTGTCGCTCGCGCTCGTCGGGTCGTTCATCGGGGTTCCTCTCGGTTCGGCCGGTGGGGGTGCTGGTGCGGGTGGGCGTGCGCGTGCGCGTGCGGGTGGGTGTGCGCGTGCGGGTGCGGGTGCGGGTGCGGGTGCGCGCGGACGTCATACGACCTGGCTGCTCCGACGACCACGTCGTATGACGCAACGCGGGACGTCATACGAGCTGGTCGCTCGGACGACCACTGCGTATGACGTCCGGGCGACGCGCTCACCGCAGGTCCCCGATCACGGACTCGACGGCACGGACCACGGCGCCGGAGCGGACCAGGTCGACGGCGCTCTCGATCTCGGGGGCCAGGTGACGGTCAGGACCGGGACCCTCGATGCCCGCGGAGCGGAGCAGCTCGACCACCGCGGCGGTCGCGGGGGCCGGGGCGAGCGGACGGCGCAGGTCGAGTCCCCGCGCCGCGGTGAGCACCTCCACCGCCAGCACCCTCGTCAGGCCGTCGACCGACCGGCGCAGCTTGCGGGCCGCCGACCAGCCCATCGACACGTGGTCCTCCTGCATCGCGCTGGAGGGGATCGAGTCGACGCTGGCCGGCGCGGCGAGCCGCTTGAGCTCGGAGACGATCGCGGCCTGCGTGTACTGCGCGATCATGTGCCCGCTGTCCACACCGGGGTCGTCGGCGAGGAACGGCGGCAGGCCGTGGTTGCGGGCCTTGTCCAGGAACCGGTCGGTACGCCGCTCGCTGATCGAGGCGACGTCGGCGGCGACGATCGCCGCGAAGTCGAGCACGTAGGCCACCGGTGCCCCGTGGAAGTTGCCGTTGGACTCGACCCGGTCCTCCACGACCACGGGGTTGTCCACGGCGCTGGCCAGCTCGCGCCCGGCCACGCTCGCGCAGTGCTGCAGGGTGTCCCGCGCGGCGCCGTGCACCTGGGGTGAGCACCGCAGCGAGTAGGCGTCCTGCACCCGGTGGCAGTCCGGTCCGCGGTGCGAGGCCACGACTCCCGAGTCGGCGAGGATCGCCACCAGGTTGGCCGCCGAGGCGGCCTGCCCGGGGTGGGGCCGCAGCGCCTGCAGGTCGGCGGCGAAGACCCGGTCGGTGCCCAGCAGGCCCTCGACCGACATCGCCGCCGCGATGTCGGCGGTCTGCAGCAGCGTGGTCAGGTCGTGCAGCGCCAGCACCAGCATGCCGAGCATCCCGTCGGTGCCGTTGATCAGCGCGAGCCCCTCCTTGGCCGCGAGCTCCACGGGCTCGAGCCCCGCGGCGGCGAGGGCCTCCGCGGCCGGCAGCAGCGTGCCGGCGGAGTCCCGCACGGGTCCCTCCCCGATCAGCGCCAGCGCGCAGTGCGACAGCGGTGCGAGGTCGCCGGAGCAGCCCAGCGAGCCGTACTCGTGGACCACCGGCGTGATCCCGGCGTTCAGCATCGCGGCCATCAGCTCGGCCACCGCCGGCCGGACGCCGGTGCGACCGGTCGCCAGCGTGGACAGGCGCAGCAGCATCAGCCCCCGCACCACCTCGCGCTCCACCTCGGGGCCGGAGCCGGCCGCGTGCGAGCGCACCAGCGACCGCTGCAGCTGGGCGCGCATCTCGGTGGGGATGTGCCGGGTGGCCAGGGCGCCGAACCCGGTCGAGATGCCGTACGCCGGGGTCGGTGCCGCGGCCAGCTCCTCCACGACCGTGCGGGCCCGGGCCACTGCGGCCAGCGCGTCGGAGGTGAGCTCCACGGGAGCGCCGTCCCGGGCCACCGCCACCACGTCCGCGAACGACAGGGGTCCCACGTCGACGGGCACGGAGGTCTCGACGCTGGTGGAGGCACGCTGGGTCATGCGACGATTCAACGTCCAGCCGGGGCCGGCCACCAGCCCCGCGAACACCGGTTAGTCTCGGATCCGAGACCTCATCGCCCAGGGGGATCGATGCGCGCACCCGGCCTCGTCGGCCCGCTGCTGGCGCTCACGCTCCTCGCCGCGGGCTGCTCGGCACCGCTGGAGCCGGAGTCGCGCCGCCGCGACGCCACCCCGAGCCCGACCCCGGACTCCTCCACCTCTGCCCCCAGCCCCTCGACCAGCCCGAGCCCGAGCGCGTCACCCACCGCCGACCCCCTCGAGGGTGAGCAGCGACCGCCCAAGGCAGTGCCCTCGATCACCGTCCCGAGCCTGCCGAAGGGCCGTCGCTACCGCGGGCTGGTCCTCGGCGCCGATGCCAGCTGGCCCCAGTGCCCCCAGGGGATGGGCATCCCGCAGAAGCGTTCGCAGGGCTCACCGATGCCGGTCGCCGCAGCTCGCTTCGTGATCCTCGGCCTGACCAACGGGCCTGGCTTCTACCCCAACCCGTGCCTGGCCGACCAGGTCGAGTGGGTGCGCAGCCGCAACCTGCTCGCCGGCGCCTACTCGGTGATCAGCTATCCCGAGCGGCGCCACCTCGAGCAGTACGGCGACCAGGGCCCGTACGACGGCTCGACCCGGCTCGGCGCCCTGGGCAACGTGGGCTACCAGCAGGCCCGGTTCAACCTGCGCCGAGATGGAGAAGGCGGGCCTGCGTTCACCGGTGGTGTGGCTCGACGTCGAGCCGGTCCCCGAGTTCGAGTGGTCCGGCGACCTCGGCGCCAACGCCGCCGTGGTCCGCGGCGCCGCCCGCGGCTACACCGACGCCGGCCTGCGCATCGGGGCCTACTCGACCCAGGCCCTGTGGCAGCAGGTCGTGGGCGACCTCGCGCTCGGGATCCCGGAGTGGCGGGCCGCCGGGCAGACCTCGCGCGCCGAGGCACTGCGCCGGTGCGGCCCGGACCGCATGTTCCAGGGGGGCCGGGCCGTGATCTCCCAATGGGTGGAGGCGGGCCGCGACATGAACGTCACCTGTCCGGGCACGTCCAAGGACATGCTCCGCTGGTTCCACCAGTACTGAGCGCCGTCCCGGGACGCCGTCGTTCGAGTCGTCGTCCGGGACGCCGCGGTCGGTCAGCCCAGGCTGTTGCCGTAGTTGGGCAGCCGGTAGGCGCGCTCGTAGTCGCCGCCCACGAAGTCGGTGCTGCGGTTGCCGACGTTGGCGATCAGCGTGAAGCCGTTGCGGACGAACGACGCCCGGCAGCGCTGCTTGCTGTGGCGCAGCGACTCCCCGCGGTAGTGCGCGCACAGTCCGTCGACGGGATACCCGGCCCGCTTGAGCTGGGCGATCGTGCGCGCCCGGAGGCTGACGTGGCGGCCGGTGTTGAACAGGATGTACACGCCCTTGCTCTTGGCGTAGCGGACCAGCCGCAGGGTCGCGGCGACCGGCTTGCCGGTGTCGTAGTACGTCGCCAGCGAGGTGTTGTCGATGTCGAGGTTGATGGCGAGCTTCGAGCCACCCCGCGCGACCCGGTCGCGCACGTAGGCCCGGGACCCGGCCATCGCCTTGTAGGTGTCGGAGACCCACCTCTGCTCACTCGGCGTTCCTGCCTGGGAGGAGGGGGCCAGCACTGTCATCACCAGCGCGACGGCGAGCAGCGTCGCGCCGAGAAGGCGGCGGGGGGCGGGGGTCACGGCGTGCTCCTGGGGGTCGGGTCTCGACGCCGGGTGGCGCCCTCACGACTTCGATCTTCGCAAAACGGACGCTCGTGCGCGGCGAAACCGGCAGAGAAGTAGGTTGCCGCCCATGAGCCAGGTCCCGGCCGCCACCCGCGCGCTGCGCGTGCTCCGGTTCCTGGCCGCCCAGCCCGACCCGGTCCCCCTCGACCGGCTCGCCGCCGCCCTGGACCTGCCGCGCTCCACGGCGTACCACCTGGTCAACGCGATGATCGAGCAGGGCTTCGTGACCCACCTCGCCGAGGACCGCCGCTACTGCCTGGGGGTCGCGGCCTTCGAGGTGGGCATCGGCTACGCCCGGCAGGCCCCGCTGCAGCGCATCGCCCACCGGCCGCTCGCGGCCCTCGTCGACCGCATCGGCCAGTCGGCGCACCTCGCCGTGCCGCACGGGCGGGAGGTGCTCTACGTGCTGGAGGAGCGCGCGCCGGGCCGGGCTCCCCTGGTCTCCGACGTCGGGGTCCGGCTGCCCGCACACCTGACCGCGAGCGGCCGGGCGATCATGGCCGCGTGGCCGGGGAGCCAGGTGCGGGCGCTGTACCCCGACCGCTCCGCGTTCGTCGACCGGCACGGCCGGGGGCCGCAGACGTTGTCCGCGCTGCGCAGCGTGCTCAGCGAGACCCGCCGACGTGGCTACGCCACCGAGGACGGCGAGGTGACGCCCGGGTTCGCCTCCGTGGCGGTCGCCGTCCTGGACCCCAACGGCACCCCGTTGGGCAGCATCGCCACGACGTACGCCGCCCGCGACTCCGTCGACCTGCCCGCACTCGTGGACGCGGTGTCCACCACCGCGGCCGACCTCAGCCGGCGGCTCGGCCGACCGGTGGGATGACCTGCGCGGACGTCATACGAGCTGGCTGTCCCGGCGACCACAACGTATGACGTCCTGCGGTGACCCACCGGGACGTCATACGAGTTGGCTGTCCCGGCGACCACAACGTATGACGTCCTGCGGTGACCCGGGAGCGTGACCGGGAGGGGGGTGGTTCGTTGGTCTGCTCAACCACCTCGGAAGGACCCGCATGCGTCGTCACCCCCACCGTCCGAGCGCCGGCCGACGCCTCCTCGTCGCCACCGGCCTGTCCACCGGCGCCCTGGTCGCGGCGCTGGTGCTTCCCGCCGGGGCCCTGACCGGCTCCGGACTGACCGGCTCCGCGTCGACCGGCTCCGCGTCGTCGGGCTCCGGCTCGTCCGGCTCCGCTCGCGACGACCACAAGACGGCGTACGAGCTCACCTCGGCGCAACGGCAGGCCGCCGCGCGGGACGCGGACTCGGGCCTGCTCCCCGACGGGAGCCACCCCGACGGCACCGTCGACGACGGGCACGACCACGACCACAACGACCCGGCCACCAAGAACGCCGTCTCCCGCTCCGCGCCCACGCCCACCGGCGAGACGGCCGACCCCACCACCCCGGACCAGGCCCGCCGCTCGACCGAAGCGGCCGCCGCGCAGCGCGACCAGGTCGAGCCCGCGCTGACCAACGTGCCGGTCACCCCGGAGCACGCCTCCTCCCCGACCGACCGCTACAACATGTTCAACGCCTGCTACGGACTGCAGTCCACCCGGACCGGCCGCTGGCTCAGCGGCAGCACCTCGCCGGCCTTCACAGCCCCGTCGCGGGGGGCCGGCGCGCCGCTCTACTTCAAGCCCACCGACCTGGGGCGCTACCTGCTCTACACCCGGGCGCGCACCTTCCTCGACGGCGGCTCGCCCTCGGTCACGTACGGCGACCAGGCCGGCCCCACCGCCGACTGGGTCGTCGAGATGCCTCGCCCAGGACGGTTCCGCTTCGAGATCCCGGGCCACGGCTACCTCACCGACAGTGGTGGCGTGGCCACCATGAGCAAGAAGGGGACGCAGCTGCGGCTACGACTGCGCGGCGGCTGCACCGCGTTCCCGGAGGTCGGCACCAACGTCTCCGGAGACCCCTTCGCCGGCGTGACGCGCACCCAGGAGGTGCGCGGGTTCATCGACGCCCACACCCACGGGATGGCCTTCGAGTTCCTCGGCGGCGACGTGCACTGCGGCCGCCCGTGGGCGCCGTACGGCGTCGAGGCGGCGCTGCGCGACTGCCCCGACCACGAGGCCACCGACGGCAAGGGCGCCGCCATGGAGGCGTTCCTCTCCGGGAACCCCACCCACGACCCGGTCGGCTGGCCGACGTTCAAGGACTGGCCGGCTCCGGAGTCCCTGACCCACGAGGGCACCTACTACAAGTGGATGGAGCGGTCGTGGCGGGCCGGGCAGCGGATCCTGGTCAACCTGCTGGTGGAGAACAACAAGCTCTGCGAGCTCTACCCGCTCAAGCACAACTCCTGCGACGACATGGACTCGGTGAGGTTGCAGGCCCAGCGCATGCGCGAGCTCGAGCGGTACGTCGACGCGCAGAGCGGCGGCCCCGGCCGGGGCTGGTACCGGATCGTCACCACGCCCACGCAGGCGCGGCGGGTCATCAACGCCGGCAAGCTGGCCGTGGTGATGGGCATCGAGACCTCGGTGCCGTTCGGGTGCACCCAGAAGCTCGGCGTCCCCGACCTGCGCTGCAGCACCGCCACCATCGACCGCCAGCTCGACGAGGTGCGGGCGATGGGGGTCACCCAGATGGAGCTGGTGAACAAGTTCGACAACGCCCTGGCCGGGGTCGCCGGCGACTCCGGGTCGACCGGCTACCTGGTCAACTCGGCCAACACCCTGGAGACCGGGTCGCCGTGGCGGATGCGCACCTGCGACCCCAACGACCCCGAGGTGCACGACCGGGACCAGGACAACTCCGTCCCGGTCGACTCCCGCGACCTCCCCGCCCAGGACGCGCTGTTCGGCGCCGTGGCGAAGATCGCCGGCATCGAGCTGCCGGCCGCCCCGGTCTACCCGGCCAAGCACCACTGCAACGCCCTCGGCCTGACCGGCCTGGGCGAGCACACGATCCGCGGCCTGGCCGAGCGGCACATGGTCTTCGACCCCGACCACATGAGCGTCAAGGCGCGTCAGGCCTCGCTCGACCTGGTGGAGTCGATGGGCTACTCCGGCGTGGTCTCCAGCCACTCGTGGTCCACTCCGGACGCCTACCCCCGGATCTACGCCGACCGCGGCTTCATCGCGCCGTACGCCGGGGACAGCACCGGGTTCGTGGACAAGTGGCGGCGGCACCTGACCTGGGCCAACCCGAAGACCTACTGGGGCTTCGGGTTCGGAGCAGACATCAACGGTCTCGGCGCCCAGGGAGACCCCCGGCCGGACGCCGCGGAGAACCCGGTCACCTACCCGTTCACCACCCTCGGTGGCGTACGCGTCGACCGGCAGGTCAGCGGCGAGCGGGTCTACGACGTCAACACCGACGGCGTGGCCCACTACGGCCTCTATCCCGACTGGATCCAGGACCTGAGGATGCAGGCCGGCGACGACATCGTCACCGACCTCGCCCGCGGCTCCGAGGCCTACCTGCAGATGTGGGAGCGCGCCTACGGGATCGCGCCGAACGCCTGCCACGTGCCGGCGTCGCGGCGGCTCAGCCCGGCGGCGTACGAGCGCAGGGTCCGGACCGGGATGAGCGACTGGGCGACGCTGAAGGCCGTGGGTCAGCCGGACCGACGGCTGGGGAACCGGTTCACCTACTGCTCGACGTCGGGTCGGGTCACGGTGCGTTTCGACGGCGCGGGCCGGGTGCGAGAGGTCGGCAGGGCCTGACCGCTGCCGGGTTACCGGCGCGTAGCATTCCTCACACCGATCGGGCATGTCCGGCCCCTCGGGATGCCCGTAGTCTGCCCACGCGGACATGCAGTGCGTGGCGTCCGTCAATCGCCCGACAGATTGGGAGACACAAGTGCTCTGGGTGCTGATCCTCGGCCTGCTGCTCAACATCATCGTGCTGCCGCTGGCCGCCCGGCGCGTGCTGTTCCTCTACCGCGCGATCACCATGGGGCAGCCCGCCCCCGACCGGATCGCGGGGGTGACCGGTCGGATCGGCGCCGCCCTCAAGCGCCAGGTCGTCGAGGTGTTCGGCCAGAAGAAGCTGCTGAAGTGGTCGCTGCCCGGCGCCGCCCACTTCTTCGTGTTCTGGGCCTTCGTGATCCTCGGCAGCGTGTACGTCGAGGCGTACGGCTCGCTGCTCAAGCTGCTCTTCACCGGCGGGGACGGTCACCTCGACTGGGCGATCCCGATCATCGGGCACTGGGCCCTGCTCGGCTTCGCCCAGGACTTCATCGCGGTGATGGCGCTCTTCGGCCTCGCGGCGTTCGTCTACATCCGCGTCAAGAACGCCCCCAAGGACCTCGGCCGCGGCTCCCGCTTCTTCGGGTCCCACCTCAGCGGGGCCTGGATCACCCTCGGGATGATCTTCAACGTCATCTGGACGATGTTCCTCTTCCGGGGTGCCTCCTCCGCGCTGGGCAACCTCCCCTATGACAACGGCGCCTTCGCCTCCATCGGCGTCGGCAAGCTCATGGACGGCCTGAGCGAGGCTGCCCTCGAGGTGCTGGAGGGCATCGGCCTGCTGCTGCACATCGGCGTCATGCTGGCGTTCCTGCTGTTCGTGCTCAACTCCAAGCACCTGCACATCTTCCTCGCGCCGCTCAACGTCCTCTTCGGCCGCGCGCCGGTGGCCCTCGGCGCGGCCAAGCCGATGACCAGCAACGGCAAGGCGCTCACCCTGGACGACCTCGAGGACCTCGACGAGGACGCCAAGCTCGGCGTCGGCGCCGCCGAGGACTTCTCCTGGAAGGGGATCCTCGACTTCGCCACGTGCACCGAGTGCGGTCGCTGCCAGAGCCAGTGCCCGGCCTGGAACACCGAGAAGCCGCTGTCACCCAAGCTGCTGATCATGGCCCTGCGCGACCACACGCTGGGCAAGGCGCCGTACCTCCTGGCCGACGAGGACAAGCGCGAGGCGCTCCTCGAGGGCGACGAGAAGCTGGCCCGTGAGGTCGAGCGGCCCCTGGTCGGCGACACCGGGGACGACTGGTTCTACATGCCCGACAGCGGCGCCGGGGCGATCGACCCCGACGTGCTCTGGTCCTGCGTGACCTGCGGTGCCTGCGTCGAGCAGTGCCCGGTGGACATCGAGCACGTCGACCACATCGTCGACATGCGGCGCTACCAGGTGCTGGTCGAGTCCAACTTCCCCAGCGAGCTCAACGGCCTGTTCAAGGGCATGGAGAGCAAGGGCAACCCCTGGAACATGTCCCCCACCGCGCGGATGGACTGGGCCAAGGACCTGCCGTTCGAGGTCAAGGTCGTCGGCGAGGACATCGAGTCGCTGGACGAGGTCGAGTGGCTGTTCTGGGTCGGCTGTGCCGGCGCCTACGAGGATCGCGCCAAGAAGACCACCCGTGCCGTCGCCGAGCTCCTCGACATGGCCGGGGTCAGCTTCGGCGTCCTGGGCAACGGCGAGACCTGCACGGGAGACTCTGCCCGGCGGGCGGGCAACGAGTTCGTCTTCCAGGGCCTGGCCCAGCAGAACGTCGAGACGTTCAAGGAGTACAAGGTCAAGAAGGTCGTCTCGACCTGTGCGCACTGCTTCAACACGCTGCGCAACGAGTACCGCGAGCTCGGCATCGAGCTCGACGTGGTGCACCACACCCAGCTGCTCAACCGGCTGGTCCGGGAGAAGAAGCTGACGCCGATCCGTACGCCGGAGCGCTCCTTCGCCGGCCCGCACCAGAAGCCGATCACCTACCACGACCCGTGCTACCTGGGTCGGCACAACCAGGTCTACGAGGCTCCGCGTGAGCTGCTCAACGTGCTGCCCGACACGAAGTTCGTCGAGATGCCGCGCAACTCCGAGCGGTCCTTCTGCTGCGGTGCCGGTGGCGCCCGGATGTGGATGGAGGAGACGATCGGCTCGCGGATCAACGAGACCCGTACGGCCGAGGCGGTCGCGACCGGCGCCGAGCAGATCGCGGTCGGCTGCCCGTTCTGCCGGGTGATGCTCTCCGACGGCCTCACCTCCCAGCAGAGCAAGGGCGAGGCCCGCGAGGAGGTCGAGGTCCTCGACGTGGCGCAGATGCTGCTCGCCGCGGTGAAGGGCGAGCAGCGTCCGGCTGCGAAGGCGACCGCCGGTGCCGCCAGCGCGAAGGCCGGCGCCGCCGGTGGCGCGACCGCGACCGCGACGATCGAGCGCGAGGAGACCGACGAGGCGACCAAGGCCGAGCCGGACGCCAGCGACGTCACCCAGACCGAGGACACCGTCACCGACACCGAGGACGTCGGCCCGGCCGCGAAGGCCTCGGGCGGCAGCTCGTTGTTCGACGTCGGGGACGACGCCGATGACGCCGACCAGCCGGCCGCGAAGGCCTCCGGTGGAGGGTCGCTGTTCGACCTCGGCGACGACTCCGGGGACAACTCGGGCGACTCTGCTGCCGCGCAGGACGAGCCGGCCGCGAAGGCCTCCGGTGGAGGGTCGCTGTTCGACCTCGGCGACGACTCCGGGGACGACTCGGGCGACTCGGCGCCCTCGACGGACGAGTCGGCTGCTGCGCCCGCTGCCAAGGCCGGTTCGAGCACTGAGTCGGACTCTGACTCGGACTCGGGTGACGAGGGCTTCGGCGGTTCGCTGTTCGACGTCGGGGGCGAGTCCGACGAGGCCGACACCCCCTCGGCACCGGCGTCGGAGAACACCTCGGCCCCGGAGCCAGCAGGGGCGGAGCCCGCTTCCGGGACCGAGACCGATACCGGGACCGAGCAGCCTGCCGGCGTCGCGGAGGAGTCCTCGGACGAGGGCTTCGCAGGCGGTTCACTCTTCGACCTCGGCGACGACAGCTCGACCGACACCGCGAGCGACACCGCGACCGACACCGGCGGCGCGGCTTCGGCCGAGCCGCAGGTCGAGGACACCGGGGACGACGTCGACCGCAGCCAGGACGCCGCCGACACCGACGTGGCGCCCGACCAGGAGCAGGACCAGCCCGAGGTCGAGCCCGAGAGCAAGGCGGAGACCGAGACGGGGACCGAGACTGGGACCGAGCCGGGTTCGCCGGACGCGTCGCAGGTGGGGGAGGCCGACGGCTCGCCCTCGGCGCCGACCACCAGCCGCTCGTCGGGTGGCATCACCCCGGCCACGGAGATCCCCGAGGGTGGGTCGCTCTTCGACATCGAGGCACCGGCCGAGGAGCCGGCTGCCGCGAGCGGCACCTCGGACCAGACCGAGTCCGGGCAGGACGAGACGGGCGAGGACGCGGCGGCCGACTCCACCACCGACGGTGAGGTCGACCGGAGCGAGGACGCGGCGGACACCGACGTGGCCCCCGACGAGGAGTCCCAGCCGAGCGAGCCGGAGCCGAGCGAGCCGGAGCCGAGCCAGCCGAGCAACGAGGACGCACCGCTGACCTCGCTGAAGGACATCAAGGCGAAGTACGCAGACAGCCAGGGTGGCGACTCGGCCCCGGACGCTGCAGCCGACGGTGAGGCACAGTCCGACGACGCGGCGACCGCCGAGGAGTCCGAGTCCGGCCCCGTCGAGGAGTCCGAGGGGGACGAGCCGTCCGACGTGGACCAGGCGTCGGGCGAGGGCGAGCAGGACGAGCGGGAGGACCAGCCGTCGACGTCGTCGGGCCCGGCGCACCAGCCGCGCACCGACGCGGAGATCGGCGAGGGCGGCTCGCTCTTCGACCTCTGAGCGACCGACACGTCACGGTCCCCGGTGCCTCACGGCGCCGGGGACCGCTGTCGTTGCGGCGGCCGCTGTCGTTGCGGGGCCGCTGTCGTTGCGGGGCCGCTGTCGTTGGCGGGGCCGCTCTTTCGGGACCGCTGAGGTGCAGGTATCCCCGGGCGCCCGGGGAATCCTGCACGGGGCCACACCGGGCCACACCGGGTCGCACCCGCCCTCAGTCGCGCCGACGCGACGAGGACGCGGACGAGGACGCGGCGCCGTACCGACGCCCGGCCTCGCGCCCCGGTGCCTCCCCGGGCGGGCCTCAGATGCGGGTGCGGTGGAAGTTCGCGTACGAGCGAGAAGGCGTCGGGCCGCGCTGGCCCTGGTAGCGCGAGCCGTACTTGGCCGAGCCGTAGGGGTGCTCGGCCGGCGAGGTGAGCCGGAAGAAGCACAGCTGCCCGATCTTCATGCCGGGGTAGAGCTTGATCGGCAGGGTGGCCACGTTGGCCAGCTCCAGGGTCACGTGGCCGCTGAAGCCGGGGTCCACGAACCCGGCCGTGGCGTGGGTGAGCAGCCCGAGCCGGCCCAGGGACGACTTGCCCTCGACGCGGGCGGCCAGGTCGTCGGGGAGGCTGACCACCTCGAGGGTGGAGCCCAGGACGAACTCCCCCGGGTGCAGGATGAACGGCTCCTCGCCTTCGGCCTCCACGACGCGGGTCAGGTCGGACTGGTCGGCCGCCGGGTCGATGTGCGGGTACTTGTGGTTCTCGAAGACCCGGAAGTAGCGGTCGAGACGGAAGTCGATGCTCGAGGGCTGGATCATCGAGGCGTCGTAGGGCTCCACGGAGATCCGGTGCGCCTCGATCTCGGCCAGGATGTCGCGGTCGGAGAGCAGCACGCGCACAACCTACCCGCTGGGCACCCCCCACGGAGACGGCCCGCGGGCACTCCCCACAATGGCGCCCATGGACTTCCATCGGTACGTCGCGCTCGGCGACTCCTTCACCGAGGGCGTGGGTGACCCCGACCCGGCTCGACCCAACGGACTGCGCGGATGGGCCGACCGGGTGGCCGAGGTGCTGGCCCGCCGTACGCCGGACCTCGGCTACGCCAACCTCGCCATCCGGGGCCGCAAGCTGCGCGCGATCCTGGCCGAGCAGGTGGAGCCGGCCCTGTCGCTGCGCCCCGACCTGGTCAGCATCCATGCCGGAGCCAACGACGTGCTCCGCCCGCGGGTGGACCTCGACGACCTCGCTGCGGCGTACGACGAGGGCGTCGGCCGGCTCGCCGGGAGCGGCGCGCACGTGGTCATGTTCACGATCTTCGACCCGGGCAGCCGCGGCATCTACGCCGCTGTGCGCGGTCGGATGGCGATCTTCAACGAGTTCGCGCGCGAGATCAGCGACCGGCACGGCGCCACCCTGGTGGACATGTGGCGGATGCGGGACCAGGCGATCGCGGAGGTGATGGACACCGACCGGATGCACCTGAACCCCGTCGGTCACCAGCACATCGCCTTCGCCGTGCTCGAGGCCCTCGGGATCGACCACGACGAGCCCCGGCTGCCTCGGGTGCCGCCACCGGCGCTGCAGGGGACGGCGCGGCTGCGCGCCGAAGCGGCCTGGACCCGCGACTTCCTCGCGCCCTGGGTCCACCGTCGCCTGACCGGCCGGTCCTCGGGCGACGCGATCTCGCCCAAGCGGCCGGGGCTGGGCCCGGTCTGAGCGGACCGCCCGGAGGCGTACGACGGGGCCTGCCGACCCGGCGGTGTGGGTCGGGTACCCTCTCCTGCGTCGGCACGCACGATCGCCCGGCACGCGGATGTAGCTCAGCTGGTAGAGCGCGACCTTCCCAAGGTCGATGTCGCGAGTTCGAATCTCGTCATCCGCTCCACCTCGCCTTCTCGGTGCTCCGCCGAGCCCGCCTCCCTCTCCTCTCCGCCACTCGGCGCGGCGACCCCCGGCCGAAAATCCGTGGCCCGGCTCCACCGACCTGCTGTACGACCTCCTCCTACGTCAGGTCACGTGTCAGGAGGAACCATGCCCACCCCCGTCGTACCTTCAGCCCTCCGGGCGCGTCGTGCCGCCGTGATCGGCGCGGCCGCACTGTCCGGGCTGCTCGTCCTGGTCTCGATGTTCGTCGACCCGGCGCCCGACGCCCAGGGCAGCGAGATGGTCGCGGGGTACGCGGCGCACCTCACGCGCTCCGGCCTGCACACCAACCTGATCCACTACGGCTTCGCCCTGACCGCCCCGGTGGTCTACGCGATGGTGGCCCTGGTGCGTGCGCGCGGCGCCTGGCTGGCCAACACCGCCGGCGTCTTCGCCGTCGTCGGGTTGAGCACCCTGCCCGGACTGGTCCTGCTCGACTTCAGCAGCGTCGCTGCCGCGCTCGTCGCCGACCTCGAGACGTCCGCGTTGATCGAGAAGGAGCTCGAGCAGATGCCGTACTTCGTCGCCGTTCTCGTCCCGGCGCTCGCCTGCGCGGTCCTGGCGCTCCCCCTCGCGGTGGCCGCCTTGTGGCGGGCCGGCCTCGTGCCCGGAGCCCTGGCGATCGCGGCTCCCCTGGCTGCCCTGGCACCGGTGGTCACGCCGACCTGGTGGATGGGGTTCGGCGTCAACGCGATCTGGATGCTGGTGGTCGCCTACTTCCTCGGTCGGGTCGCTGCCGAGGACTGGTATGCCACGAGGCCCGTGCGCCGGGTGCCGGACGCGGAGCCGCTGCCGGCCTGAGGCCCGCCGGCACGGGCCCGCAACACCACCCACCCGGAGTCGGACGACCGCGCTCAGGGCAGACTCCGGACATGGTCTTCACCGGATTCCCCGAGGCCGCGCTGGACTTCTACGACGACCTCGAGCTCGACAACACCAAGTCCTTCTGGGAGGCGCACCGGCACGTCTACGAGTCGGCCGTGCGCGCCCCGATGGTGGAGCTGACGAGCGCGCTCGCCGAGGAGTTCGGGCCGGCGAAGATCTTCCGTCCCTACCGCGACGTGCGGTTCGCGAAGGACAAGACGCCGTACAAGACCCACCAGGGGGCGTTCGTCGCCGCCGGCCCCTCGACCGGCTGGTACGTCCAGGTCGGCCCCGCGGGCGTCCGCGTCGGCGCCGGCTACTACCGCGCCGAGTCGCAGGACCTGGCCCGGATCCGGGCCGCGATCGACACCGAGCACTCCGGCGAGGAGCTCGCGCGGGTGCTGGCGAGCCTGGAGGAGCAGGGCTTCGAGATCGGCGGCGAGCAGCTCAAGACCTCCCCGCGCGGGTACGACGCCGCTCATCCGCGCATCGACCTGCTGCGCTACAAGTCGCTGGCGGCCAGCAAGTCCTACGGCTTCGGCGAGCTGATCCGCAGCCCCGAGCTGCTCGACCACGTCCGCGCCGACTGGCGCGCGATGCGCCCGCTCGTGGAGTGGGTGCGCGAGCGCCTCGACGTCGTCGGCTGACGGGACGGGACGAAGCCGGCGACCGGCGGCCGAGACGGGGCATGCGAATGTGACAGCCGGGGCGGACGGGAAGCCGACCCACCCCACGCGCGACGTTCGCATGACTCTTGTCGGTCGGTCGGTGGGCCGGCCCGGCGTAGGGCGCTCACGCCCGCTTGCGGGCCCGCTTCTTCCAGCGTCGGCGCAGGCGGTCGATCTGGTCGCGCTCCACCCGCAGCCGGGAGACCTCGCGGCGGAGCCGGTCGTTCTCGGCGACGGCGTCGGCCAGGGCGTCCACGGCCACACCGAGCTGGTCCCGGGGTCCGGGGAGGGAGCGCGCATCGCCCTCGTCGAGGAGTCGGCGAAGGTCGCCGCGGAGGTCGTGGCCGCCCGCCACGAGGGTGGTCTCCCAACGCTCCACCAGCGGTGCGAGCGCGCTGGTCGGCGCCACCGGCAGCGCCGGGAGGTCCTCGTCCGTCGTGAGCAGGTGGTCCAGCGACTCCTGCCACACAGGGGTCTCCAGCTGCCGGTTGACCTTGCGGAGCACGGCGACCCCGGCGGGATCGGCGTACGGCGGCAGCACGGCGGGCAGCGGGTCCGGGTCCAGCCCGACCAGCGCGACCACGTCGGCCCACTGGCGGGCCGGATCGGCGTGCGCGAGGACGTGCAGCCGGTCGTCGTGCAACGTCCAGCCCCAGCGGGCCAGGATCGTCGGCAGGTCGTGGCCCTCCCAGAACCGCTCGGCCTGGCGGTGCTCGCGCTCGAGGCCCGCCGCGTGGTCGAGCGCGCGCCGGACGTACTTGTCCCACCCCGTCGACCGGCCGGCGCGCAGCTCGGCCAGCCAGCCGCCGTAGAGCTGCTGGGAGAAGGAGTCCACGGTGACCACGAGATGGACCTCGATCCCGATCAGCGGGTCGAGCGCGAGCCGGATCTGGTCCTTGTCGGCGACGCAGAGGTCCGGCGTGGAGAGCACGGAGACGCCTCTGTGCTCCCAGACCCGGTCGCAGATCCGGGCCCACCGGCCCTCCACGTCGGCCCGGTCCAGCCCCGCGCCGCGATGGCTGCGCAGGATCTCGTGGGTGGCACGCCGGGTCTCGTCAGCGCAGGCCGCGACCTGCACCCCGCTCGCAGCGAGCGCGCCGGCGTACTCCGTCAGGTTGGCGCCGACGACCGCGCGGGCGGGGTGGGCCAGGCCGAGGTGCCAGATCAGCTGTCTGCGTGCCATGGCACCCACACCACAGCGGCTGCGCGGCGCGCCGGTGAACCGGGCGTGACGGGCGGGCGACGAGCTGGCGGCGGGGTCAGTGCGGCTTCCAGGCCTCGTCGTCCACGGTGAGCTCGACGACCTCGGGCGGCAGCTCCCCCTGCGCCAGGGCAGCGATGGTGACGTGCTCGAACACCTCGCGCAGGGCCGTCCGCGCGGCGATCCACACGTGCTGGAGGACCTGCGCCGACTCGTTGTAGGAGACCGCCTCGGGACGCAGGCCGTAGACGCTGACCAGCGGTCCGTCCACGGCGCGGATGACGTCGGCCACGGTCACCTCGCTGGCCCGCGTGGCCAGCCGCCAGCCACCGGACTGACCGCGTTGGCTGACCACGATCCCGGCGCGGCGCAGGTCCGCGAGGATCGCCTGCAGGAAGCCGTGCGGGATCTCCTGGAGCCGGCCGAGCTCCTCGGCGCTCATCGGCAGCCCGTCGTCGCGCTGGTCGTCTCGTTGGGCGTCTCGTTGGGCGAGCTCGATCAGCGCCCGCAGGGCGTAGTCGGCCTTGGCGGAGACGCGCATGCGCGGAGTCTGTCAGACAGCGCGGACCGCGCCGGGTGCCGCAGCAACCCGGCGGTGGTCGGGAGACCGACCCGAGCAGGCCAGCAGGAGGTCCTGAGGAGGCCGTTCGGAGGTCAGCAGAAGCCACGAGGAGCCGTTTGCCCCATGAGCGCAGGGATTTGGCGTACGTCACACGTAGGTACGAAATGCTTGCGTCCGGGAGGTCCGCGGTCGATACTGGTTGTTACTGACCGGTAGCAAGTGCCCGCGCCGGTCCCCTCTGCCAGAGAAGGTGGGTCCGTGAGCCACTACAAGACCAACATCCGCGACATCGAGTTCAACCTCTTCGAGGTGCTCGGACGCGACGAGGTGCTCGGCCAGGGCCCCTTCGAGGCCATCGACGCCGAGACCGCGCGCTCGATCCTCGGCGAGGTCGGCCGGCTCGCACGGGAGGACCTCGCGGCGTCGTACGAGGACAGCGACCGCAACCCGCCGGTCTTCGACCCCGAGACCAGCACCGCGCCCGTGCCCGAGTCGTTCAAGAAGAGCTACCAGGCATGGATGGACGCGGAGTACTGGCGCCTGCAGATCTCCGAGGAGCTCGGCGGCACCCCCGCCCCCTCGAGCCTGGTCTGGGCGCTGGGTGAGCTGGTGCTCGGCTCCAACGCGCCGGTGTGGATGTACGCCGCCGGCCCCGCGTTCGCCGACATCGTGCACCGCAACGGCACCGAGCGCGACCAGAGGATCGCCCAGCACATCGTCGACCGCGGCTGGAACACCACCATGGTGCTCACCGAGCCCGACGCCGGCTCCGACGTGGGCGCCAGCCGCGCGAAGGCCACCCGCAACGACGACGGCTCGTGGAACATCACCGGCGTCAAGCGCTTCATCACCTCGGCCGAGAGCGACCTGACCGAGAACATCATCCACCTCGTGCTGGCCCGGCCGGCCGGCGTGGAGGGCGTCGGAGGCCCCGGTACCAAGGGCCTGAGCCTGTTCATCGTGCCGAAGTTCCACTTCGACCACGAGACCGGCGAGCTGACCGGCGAGCGCAACGGCGCCTACGTGACCAACGTCGAGCACAAGATGGGCATCAAGGTCTCGAACACCTGCGAGCTCACCTTCGGCGACAAGGAGCCCGCCCGCGGCTGGCTGCTCGGCGAGGTGCACGACGGCATCGCCCAGATGTTCCAGGTCATCGAGAACGCCCGGATGATGGTCGGCACCAAGGCCATCGCCACGCTCTCCACCGGCTACCTCAACGCGCTGGAGTACGCCAAGACCCGTGTGCAGGGCTCGGACCTCTCCCAGGCCTCGGACAAGACCGCCCCGCGCGTCACGATCACCCACCACCCCGACGTGCGCCGCTCGCTGATGGTGCAGAAGTCGTTCTCGGAGGCCATGCGTTCGCTGGTTCTCTACACGGCCTCCTGGCAGGACCGGGTGCAGATCGCCGAGCACAACGGCGAGAAGGACGAGCTGGCCATGCGGGTCAACGACCTGCTGCTGCCGATCGTCAAGGGTTACGGCTCGGAGCGCTCCTGGGTGCTGCTCGGCACCGAGTCGCTCCAGACCTTCGGCGGCTCCGGCTTCCTGCAGGAGTACCCGGTCGAGCAGTACGTCCGCGACGCCAAGATCGACACCCTCTACGAGGGCACCACCGCGATCCAGGGCCAGGACTTCTTCTTCCGCAAGATCGTCAAGGACCAGGCCAAGGCGCTGGGCCACCTCGCCGCGGAGATCGACGGCTTCGTCAAGAGCGAGGCCGGCAACGGCCGGCTCAAGGTCGAGCGTGAGCTGCTGGCCCAGGCCCTCGAGGACGCCCAGGGCCTGGTGGGCCTGATGATCAACACGCTGATGGCCGCCGACGAGTCGGCCGAGGGCGGCGACATCAAGAACATCTACAAGGTCGGGCTGAACACCACCCGCCTGCTGATGGTGCTCGGTGACGTGGTCTGCGCGTGGCTGCTCCTGCGCGGCGCCGAGGTGGCCCTGCACAAGCTGGCCGGCGAGGTCTCCGCGGAGGACAAGGCGTTCTACGAGGGCAAGGTCGCGGCGGCCCAGTTCTTCGCGCGTCACAACCTGCCGAAGATCACCGCCGAGCTGGCCATCGCCCAGGCGACCGACCTGTCGCTGATGGAGCTGGACGAAGCCTCCTTCTGACGCGCCGACAGTCAATCGGCATGATTCGCCCCGGATCGGGGCACACTCGGCACAGCCCTGTCCAGGGCGACCCCGAAGGGAGTACAGCCATGGGAATCGGACTCGGAGTCGTACTGCTGCTGCTCGGACTGATCTTCGCCCTCGGCGTGATCGACCTGCCGGCCAGCATCGACGACGTCGTCGCCACCAGCACGCTCGGGTGGATCCTGATCATCGTCGGAGCCCTGGCCATCGTGCTGGCCCTGGTGATGAACAGCCAGCGGACCCGCTCGACCCGCGTCGTGGAGGAGCGGCGAGTCGACCCGCCGGTCTGACGCGCCTGACCCTCCCGACCAGCTCCACTGCGGCGGCCCGTCCACCCGAAACCGGGTGGACGGGCCGCCGTACGCTGTGCGCCATGACGCCGACCCCCGAGCCCGACCCGGGTCTGCTCCGGCTCGTGGAGCTCTGGCACCGCGCCTGTGCCGACCTGGTGGCGCTGGCCCGGGAGATCCCTGCCGAGCAGTGGGACCTGCCCACCGACCTCCCGGGCTGGAGCGTGAAGGACAACGTGGCGCACACCGCCCACCTCGAGGCGGTGCTGGCCGGAGCCCCCGAGGAGACCCTCGAGGTGCCCGACGCGCCTCACCTGAGGAGCCCGATGGCGCGCTACACCGAGGGGGGCGTGCTGGCCCGCCGCGGCCGCGACATGGCCGAGCTCGTCGAGGAGATCGAGCGGTCCGTCGCGCGCCGCCACGCCGAGCTGCTCGCGGAACCGCCCAGCGACGGCTCGGCCCGGCCACCGCGCACCCCGGGTGGGGCGCCGTGGGACGTGCGCACCCTGCTCGGCAACCGGCCCTTCGACGTGTGGATGCACGAGCAGGACGTGCGCCGCGCCATCGACCGTCCGGGCGGGTACGACGCCCCAGCCGCCCAGCACGCGCTGCGCCGGCTCGGCGGGGCGCTGCCGATGGTCGTGGGCAAGCGGGTCGCCCCGCCGGTCGGGACCGTGGTCCGTCTCGCGGTGCCGGAGGCCGACCTCGTCTGGTCGGTGGCCGTCGGAGCCGACGGTCGCGCCGGGACCGTGCCGGGCACCGAGACCGCGGACACGACGATCACCCTCACTGCCGAGGAGCTCGTCGTCCTGGGTGGCGGGCGCCGCCCGGTGACCGCGACCAGCCCCGACGTCGCGGGTGATCCGGAGCTGGCCCATCGGGTCCTGGGAGCTCTGGCGGTCACCCCGTGACCTGGGCGCCCGCCGACATCCCCGACCTGACCGGCAGGCGAGCACTGGTGACCGGCGCGACCAGTCTGCTCGCGGAGACCGTGGTGCGCGAGCTGGCCGCCCACGGGGCCGAGGTCATCGTCGCGGCCCGACGCCCCGCCGCCCTGGAGGCGACCATCTCCCGGATCGGCAACGACGTGCCCGGGGCCGCGCTGGAGCCGCTGGCGCTCGACGTCTCCGACCTCGCCTCCGTACGCCGCGCTGCCGGCCAGGTCGACCGGCCGCTGCACCTGCTGGTCCACCACGCCGGAGGGCCGGCGAGCTCGCGGCAGACCACGGCGGACGGGCTCGACCGGCAGCTGGCCGGCCACCACTTCGGGCCGTTCGCGCTCACCGGGCTCCTCCTCCCCCGGCTCGTCGACTCCGGGCGAGGCCGGGTGGTGGTGACCGCGTCGGTCACCAGCCGCCTCGCCCGCCGCGCACCGTTGGACGACCCGTTCGACCCGGACCGCAGACGAGGACGAGGGCGCGCGCACGCCACCGCCACGCTCGCGGCCCTGATGTTCGTCCTCGAGCTCGATCGACGGGCCCGTGAGCTCGGGGTGCCGGTCTCCGGTCTGGCCGCCCACCCCGGCTATCCCCGCACCCGTCCGAGGCGCCCCCCGAGCGCACCACCGGATCGGCGGCGGACCTCGACGATCCTGCAGGCGGCGACGTCCGTGGTCGGGCAACCCGCCGAGAGCGCCGCGTGGCCGCTGCTGATGGCGGCCACGGCCGACCTGCCCGGCTCGACGTACCTCGGGCCCGACGGGCCGCTCGAGCTCAAGGGCCAGCCCCGGATCGTCCGGCCGCCGCGGCTCGCGCTCGACCTCGCGAGCCGCCGCGAGCTGTGGGAGCTCAGCGAGCGCGTCACCGGCGTGAGGTACCTCGACCCGTGAGCCGCCGACCCCCGCCCCGGCACGTCGGCCTGCGCCCGGTGACCCCGGAGGACCACGAGGCGGTGCTCGCCCTCAACGAGCGCCACGTCGAGCTGCTCGCGCCCCTGGACGGGGCCCGTCTCGAGCAGCTCCTCGACTGGTGCGACCGGGCCGAGGTCGTCGAGGTCGACGGGACCTTCGGTGGCTTCGTGATCACCTTCGCCGCCGGGTCGCCGTACGACGGCGAGAACTTCGCGTGGTTCTCCCAGCGGCACGAGGACTTCGCCTACCTCGACCGCGTCGTGATCGCCGAACCGCACCAGCGTCGCGGGCTCGGCACGCTCGTCTACGACCGCCTGGAGGCCGAGTGCGGCCGCCCCGTGTTCGCGCTCGAGGTCAACCTCGACCCGCCCAACGAGCCCTCCCTGGCCTTCCACCGGGCGCGCGGCTACTCCCAAGTGGGCCAACGGGTCGCGGGCGACCACGTCGTGGCCCTGATGACCAAGGCACTGCCTGACTGACCGACGCCCTCGGGCTAGCCGACGACGCGGAGGACCACCTGCGACTTCGCGTAGCGGGTCCCGGCCCGGAAGTGCTTCTGGTAGAGCCGTACCAGCTCCGCGAGGTCCCGTGGCGCCATCTTGATGCAGCCGGCGGACTTGTAGTCGTTGTACTTCGGCCACTCCCACCGGCACACCTGGTCGCCCTTGCGGTCCGGGCACTGCCGGTTGCGTGCACCCTGCTCGGTGTGCAGGAAGAGGTTCTGCCGCCGGGTGCCGTTGCTGCACCGCGCGTCGTCGAGGCGGAACGCCCGGCCCTTGATCAGGTTGCCGTGGTAGTCGTTGTGCTGGCGCACGCCGTAGCTGCCGTTGGGCAGCCAGCCGTGGTTGCGGACGCACGAGTTGCGCCCGGCCCTGCCCAGCATGCCGGAGCCGGCTCGCCAGGTCCGCGACTCCACGACCTTGGAGCCACCCCCGGGCTGGCGCTGGTAGAGCCGCCAGACGACCTTGGAGTTCGCGGGGTTCTTCTGGTTCTTCTCGAACGTGATCACGCCACGCCAGGCCGGCGCGGCGGAGGCCGGCGCCGCCGGGGTCGCGAGCACGAGCGAACCGACCAGCAGCACGAGCGCGCACCAGGACCTCACCCGGAGAACCCTAGGCTGCGCGCGCCGGATCCGCAGTGGGTTGCCGCAAGAACGCGCGTCCGGCACCGGGTCGAGGCCGAGCGGGGTTGCCGCCGACCGTTCCGACCGGCAGGTTGAGAGCATGCGCATCCTGGTCCTCGGCGGCACCCGCTTCCTGTCTCACGCCGTCGCCGTGGACGCGGTGGCCCGGGGTCACGACGTCACCTGCGCCGCACGCGGCGCCTCGGGGCCGGTGCCCGACGGTGCCCGGCACGTCGTCCTCGACCGGGACGACCCGGACTGGACGGCACTCGACGAGACCTGGGACGCCGTCGTCGACGTCGCCCGCACGCCCGGCTGGGTGGCGACCGCGCTGGACCACCTCGCCGACGCGCACTGGGTCTTCGTCTCCACGATCAGCGTCTACGCCGACCACTCCATCCGCGGGGGGACACCGGAGACCCTGCCGCTGCTGGCGCCGATCACCGCGGACGTCGAGCAGGACTCCGCCGAGGTGTACGGCGGGCACAAGGTGGCCTGCGAGCTCGACGTGCAGGCGCGGGCCCGCAGTGCCCTGGTCGTGCGACCGGGCCTGATCATCGGCCCCGGGGACCCCAGCGGGAGGTTCACCTACTGGCCGGACCGGCTGGCCGGGAGCGGGGAGGTGCTGGCGCCCGAGTCGCCCGACCGGGACACCCAGGCGATCGACGTGCGCGACCTGGCCGCGTGGATCGTCCTCGGTGCCGAGGAGCGGCTCACCGGCACCTACGACGTCAGTGGTCCGGTGCTCCGGATCGGTGACCTCGTGGACGAGATCAACGCCGCGGTGGGCGGGACGACCACGGTCGTGTGGGCACCGGCGGACTTCCTGCTCGAGCGGGGCGTCACCCACTGGTCGGGCCCGCGCTCGCTGCCGCTGTGGCTCCCCCCGGAGGCCCGCGGGATGACCTCGCACGACGTGAGTGCGGCGTTCGCGGCCGGTCTCACCTGCCGCCCGGTCGCGCAGACCGCGGTGGACACCCTCGCCTGGCTGCGCGAGACTCCCGACGCCCCGCGCACCGGCCTGAGCCGCGCCGAGGAGCAGGAGCTGCTCGACGACTGGTTCGCCACCCGCGGCTAGTCCGACCGGACCTCCCGGCAGCGGCACGCCGTCAGAACGGGGCCGTCGATGCATTGCCGTTGGAACAGGGCCGTCAGAACAGGCCCACCAGCCAGTCGGCCGCGCCCAGCAGGGCCAGGAAGCGCAGGAAGCGGCCCACGAGGCAGGTGCTGACGAAGAGCCAGATCGACACCCGCAGCTGGCCGGCGAGGACCGCGATCACGTACAGCGGGGGGAAGCCCACCGAGGCGGAGGCGAAGAGCAGCACCGCGGTCTGGCCGGGGTGCTGGTGGATCCGCTCGTGCCAGCGGGCGTAGGAGCGCTCCCACTTCGGGGAGGCCATCTTGCGCTTGATCCACGGCAGCCGCATGGCCCAGTCCGCGGCGTAGTACAGCGCCACCTTGCCGATGGTCTGGCCGACCGCGGCCGCCACGGCGACGCTGACCAGTCCCGTGCGGTCGATGGCCGCACCCACGGCGGCCAGGTAGGCCTCGATGTTGACGAACGGCAGCAGCGCGGAGCCGAAGGAGACGACCAGCGTGGTCCAGAACAGCTTCACGGGCGTGCCGGCGTCGCGTCCGCGATCCGCGACATGACCTCCGGGGACGCCTCACCCGGGACGGGCTGTCCGATCCGGGTCAGCCGCACCAGCGAGGCGAGCTTGTGCGCGAGCAGGACGACGGCGATGGCCAGGCCCACCCACATCCACCCGGTGACCAGCAGCAGGATCGCGAACAGGCCGGAGTTGACCGCCTTGCCGGGGTGGGACCAGTTCAGCAGCCACAGCCGCCGGTCGATGACGTAGAAGTAGTTGGGGCTGGTGATCGGCCAGGCCAGGAAGCTGATCGACAAGAAGCAGTCGACGACCATGAACTCGACGAGGTAGACGAAGATCGCCGGAGCCAGGCCCGGCTCGAGCCACGCCAGGCCGATGTAGAACGACGCCGCGCACAGCCGGTCGCTCATGATGTCGAGCACCGCCCCCGTGCGGGTCTCGCAGTCGAGCACCCGGGCGACCAGGCCGTCGAGGGAGTCCCCGACCCAGTGCACGAGCAGCGCCAGCACCAGCAGGGTCTTGTCGCCCTGGCTGGCCGCGAAGGCCGCCAGCACGACCGAGGCGACGGTGCGCACCACCGTGACGATGGTCGCCGGCGTCCCCAGCCGTTCGCGGGCGGGATCGGCGATGATGCGCCCTGGCTCGACCATGGCGCAAGGCTATCCGCGCAGGGTCCCGGTCTGCCTCAGGGTCGGCCTCGGGGTCTGCCCCGAGATCTGCAACGGGATCTGCAACGAGATCCTCAGAAGAGCAGCGCGCTGGCCGGGTCCTCCATGATCGCCGCGACGTCGGAGAGGAACCGCGACCCCTTCTCGCCGTCCACGTGCCGGTGGTCGAAGCTCAGCGCCAGCTGGGTGACCTGCCGGATCGCGATCTCGTCGCCCTCCGGGCCGGAGACGACCCACGGCTGCTTGCGCACGGCCCCGAAGCACAGGATCGCCGACTCGCCGGGGTTGATGATCGGGGTGCCGGCGTCGACGCCGAAGACGCCGACGTTGGTGATCGTGAAGGTGCCCCCGCTCATCTCGGCCGGCTGGGTCTTGCCCTCCCGGGCGGTGGCGGTGAGCCGGTTGAGCGCCTCGGCGAGGTCGAGCAGGGAGAGCCGCTCGGCGTCCTTGACGTTGGGCACGACCAGGCCGCGCGGCGTGGCCGCGGCGATGCCGAGGTTGACGTAGCTCTTGTAGACGATCTCCTGGGCGGCGGCGTCCCAGTAGGAGTTGACCTCCGGCGTACGCCGCATCGCGAGCATGCACGCGCGGGCCAGCACCAGCAGCGGCGAGACCTTGACCTCGCGGAACTCGCGTCGCGCCCGGAGCCGCTCGACGAACTCCATGCTGCGGGTCACGTCGACGGTGACCCACTCGGTCACGTGGGGGGCGGTGAAGGCCGAGTCGACCATCGCCTGCCCCATCATCTTGCGCACGCCCTTGATCGGCTCCCGGCGCTCGCGCTCCGCAGCGTCATACGACGTGGTCGCCGGAGCGACCGCCTCGTATGACGTCTCGCCGGATCCGGCCGCGGTGACGTCCTCGCGGGTGATCGTGCCGTGGGGACCGCTGCCGGTGAGCGTGGTCAGGTCGACCCCGAGGTCCTTGGCCAGCTTGCGCACGGGCGGCTTGGCGAGCACCCGGACGTCGGCGCCGCCCTCGGTCTCACCCTCGGAACCACCGTCGCGGTCGCCCTCCGGGGGACGGGCCGAGGTCGCGGGGACCGCCGGCTCCTCGGACTCCACGACGTCCTGGGACTGGGCGCCACCCGGCGCGAAGGCCCCCTGCACCTGCATCTGGGTCGAGGCGGCCGACTCGGTGGCCGGCGAGGCCGATCCCTTGCGGGCCCGGCGGACGGGGCCACGGTCGGCCTTGTTGCGGCCCACGAGGCTCTCGCCCTCGCCACCGCCGGAGGCGGCCGGGTTGGACAGGTCGATCTCGGCCTCGTCCTGGCCTCGGTCGGAGCCCGCCCCGCCGCCCTTGCCTGCCGGCGCGGAGGCGTCGGCGGGGTCACCGATCGCGATGATCGGGGTCCCGACCTCCACGGTGTCGCCCTCGGCGACCATCAGCGCGGTGACCACCCCCGCGAACGGCGAGGGGAGCTCGACCAGCGACTTCGCGGTCTCGATCTCGACGACGATGTCGTTGATCTCGACCGTGTCGCCCTCCTTGACCCGCCAGGAGACGATCTCGGCCTCGGTCAGGCCCTCGCCCACGTCGGGGAGCTTGTATTCGGCCACGTCAGGTCTCCTAGTACTCGAGGGAGCGGTCGACGGCGTCGAGCAGGCGGTCGATGTCGGGGAGGTAGTCCTCCTCGATGCGGGAGGCGGGGTACGGCGTGTCGAAGCCGCCGACGCGCAGCACCGGCGACTCCAGGGAGTAGAACGCCTCCTCCTGGATCCGCGCGGCCACCTCGGCCCCGATGCCCAGGTTGACGTGGGCCTCGTGGGTGACCACGGCCCGGCCGGTACGGCGTACGGACTCCAGGACGGGGCCCATGTCGAGCGGGCTCAGCGTGCGCAGGTCGATGACCTCCAAGGAGGTGCCGTCGCTGGCGGCCGCCTCGGCCGCGGACATGGCGGTCTTCACGGTGGGTCCGTAGGCGAGCACCGTCGCGTCGGTGCCGCGCCGCACGACCCGGCTGCTCCACAGCGGCTCGGGGGTCGCGGTGTCGTCGAGGTCGGCCTTGTCGGCGTGGTACTGCCGCTTGGGCTCCAGGAAGATCACCGGGTCGTCGGAGGCGATCGCCTGCTGGATCATCCAGTAGCCGTCGACCGGGTTGGAGCAGGCCACGACCTTGAGCCCGGGGGTGTGCGCGAACTGCGCCTCGGGGCTCTCGGAGTGGTGCTCGACCGCGCCGATGCCGCCACCGAACGGGATCCGGATCACCATCGGCATCGGCGAGCGGCCCTTGGAGCGATAGTGCATCTTGGCCACCTGGCACACGATCTGGTCGTACGCCGGGTAGACGAAGCCGTCGAACTGGATCTCCACGACCGGCCGGTAGCCGCGCAGCGCGAGACCCACGGCGGTGCCGACGATGCCCGACTCGGCCAGCGGGGAGTCGATGACCCGGTCCTCGCCGAAGTCCTTCTGCAGTCCGTCGGTGATCCGGAAGACGCCGCCGAGCTTGCCGACGTCCTCCCCCATGATCAGGACCTTGGGGTCGTCCTCCATGGCCTTGCGCAGGCCCATGTTGAGCCCCTTCGCCAAGGTGATGCGCTGGGTCCGGTCGCTCATGAGCGGGCCTCCTCGAAGGTCTCGAGGTAGGCCGCGTAGCCCTCGCGCTGGATGCGAAGCTCCTCGGTCTCCTCGGCGTAGACGTGCGCGAACAGGTCGAGCGCCTTGGGGTCGGCGAGCGCCTTGCAGCCCTCGCGGAGGTGGTGCCCGAGCTCGTCGGCCTCCTGCTTCAGCTCGGCGATGAAGTCGTCGTCGACCAGGCCGTTGCGGCGCAAGTAGACCTCCAGGCGCGCGATCGGGTCCTTCAGCTTCCAGTTCTCCACGTCGTCGGAGAGCCGGTAGCGGGTGGGGTCGTCGGTCGTGGTGTGGGCGCCCATCCGGTAGGTGTAGGCCTCCACCAGGGTCGGCCCGCTGCCCTCGCGCGCCCGGTTGAGCGCGGCCTGCGTGACGGCGTACGTCGCGAGCACGTCGTTGCCGTCGACCCGCACCCCGGGGAAGCCGAAGCCCAGCGCGCGCTGGTAGAGCGGGATCCGGGTCTGGCGCTCGATGGGCTCGGAGATGGCCCACTGGTTGTTCTGGCAGAAGAACACCACGGGGGCGTTGTAGGAGGCGGCGAAGATGAACGCCTCGTTGACGTCACCCTGGCTGCTGGCGCCGTCACCGAAGTGCGCCACCACCGCGGCGTCGCGCTCCGGGTCACCGGTGCCGACGGCGCCGTCGCGCTGGATGCCCATCGCGTAGCCGGTCGCGTGCAGCGCCTGGGCGCCGATCACGATCGTGTAGAGGCCGAAGTTGAACTCGGCGGGGTCCCACGCCCCGTGGTCGACGCCGCGGAACAGGCCGAGCAGGTCGAGCGGGTCGACGCCCTTGCAGTAGGCGACCCCGTGCTCGCGGTAGGTGGGGAAGACGTAGTCCTGAGGGCGCAACGCGCGGCCCGCACCGATCTGGGCGGCCTCCTGGCCGAGCAGCTGGGCCCAGATGCCGAGCTCTCCGTGACGCTGCAGGGCGGTGGCCTCGGTGTCGATGCGGCGGGTCAGCACCATGTCGCGGTAGAAACCGCGCAGCTGGTCGGCGCTGAAGTCGAGGTCGAACTTGGGGTGGTGGACCCGCTCGCCCTCGGGGGTCAGCAGCTGGATCAGCTCGGGGCCACCGTCGGCTTGCGAGGGGCCGAAGACCTCGACGAGGTCGGGACCGAAATCGGGCATTCAACACTCCCTGTGTCCGGGCGAGTGCGGGGTCTCCGCGTCGCGTGGCATGCAGTGGGCCGACGGTCACAGGGGTGGCGCGACCGGTCAGCCCGGTGGTCGTGGCACCTTGTGACCAGCGCCACAGGCGTCAGGCAAAAGGTAGCGGACGCGGAGCGCCGTGGCCCAATCGAGACCTTTCGTCCGACCCCCCGCCGCGCCGACCCCAGGACGTCGTACCCCAGGACGTCATACCCCAGGACGTCATACGGTGTGGTCGCTCGGGCGACCAGCTCGTATGACGTCCGCGCGCGCCGGCCCGCTCCTGGTCGCTGCGGCCACCCCGACGACGGTGATCACCAGCCCGGCGACCTCCCGCGTGTCCAGGGTCTCGCCGAGCAGCACCCACGCGAGCACCGCGGTGACCGGGGGCATCAGGAAGAACACGCTGGCGGCCGCGCCGGCGCCCTGCGCCCGCACCAGGATGCCCAGCAGGCCCAGGCCGAGGATCGAGTTGACCACCGCGAGGTAGACCAGCGCGACCCCGGCGGCCGCCGGGTCCCGCACGACGTCGGTCCCCTCGGTGAGCAGCGCCAGCACCAGCAACGGCGGTGCGGCGACGCCGAACTGGATCGTGGCCGACCACAGCGGGTCCGGGGCGTGCCCGATCCAGCGCTGGCCCAGGGTGCCGACGCTGAGGCCGAGCACGCTCACCACCCCGAAGAGCACGCCGAGCGTCCCCCCGGCCTCGTCGACGTCGGGGCCGAGCACGAGCAGGACACCACCGACGCCGACCAGGAAGCCGACCACCTGCAGCGGGGAGAGGCGCTCCCGGAGGAAGGCCGCGGCCAGCAGCGCGGTGAGCACCGGGCTCAGCGAGTGCAGGAGCGCGGCCAGGGTGGCCCCGAGCCCGGCGGCAAACGCCAGGTACATCGCCGCGAACTGGACGCCGTTGAGCACGAAGCCCGACAGGCCGATGCGGACGAAGTCGGCCCGGTCGACCCGCAGCGGACCGCGCAGGACGCGGGCCAGGCCCCAGGCCAGCAGGGCGGCGAGCACGAACCGGAGTGCGACCAGCATCAGCGGCGACATCGCCTCGACGCCGTACGGCCCGGCGATGTAGCCCGAGGACCACACCAGCACGAAACCGGCGGCCGGCAGCAGCGGCAGGTGCCGGCCGTGCGTCGTCATGTGTCCTCGTCCCGAGACCTGGAGGGGTCGGGCCTCACACTAGGTCTGCTTGACTCGGCGCCATGAGCGACCCCCAGCCGCAGCACCCCAGGATCATCACCGAGTCGGTCGAGATCGACGCTCCCCCCGACGTCGTCTTCGCCATCCTGGCCGACCCGCGTCAACACTCCCGGATCGACGGTTCCGGCTCGGTGCAGGAGCTCGTGACCGGACCGGAGCGCCTGGGCAAGGGAGCGACCTTCGGGATGGACATGAAGCTGTTCGGAGTGCCCTACAAGATCCGCAACCACGTGGTGGAGTTCGAGGAGGGTCGCCGGATCGCCTGGCGGCACTTCGGCGGGCACCGCTGGCGCTACGTCCTCGAGCCCTCGGCCGGTGGTACGACGGTCCGGGAGTCCTTCGACTACAGCCGCCACCCGCTCGTGGGGCGACTGGTGATCGAGCTGGCCGGCTTCCCCGAGCGCAACCGCCGCGGCATCGCGGACACGCTGGTCAAGCTCAAGCAGGCCGCCGAGTCCGACGCACGCGACGCGGATCCGGAGAGGGCCGGCGCGTGAGCATCCGGGAGGGCACCGAGGTCACCTGGGCGTGGGGCAGCTCGCGCGCCTCCGGAACGGTCACCGAGATCCACCGCTCGTCGATCACCCGCACCTCCAAGGGCAGCGAGATCACCCGGAACGGCAGCGAGGACGACCCGGCGTACGTGATCGAGCAGGACGACGGCACCCTCGTGCTCAAGCTGAGCAGCGAGGTCGAGCGCGCCTGATCGCACGGGAAGGTCTCGGGCAGCTCCTCGGTCCGCAGGTGCGCACACCCGAGAGCCCGGGCGACGAAGGAAGACCATGACCCACGAGAGCTCGACAGCGTCGCCACGGACCACGCCCGGACCCGACCCCAAGTGGTGGACGCTGGTGGCCGTCTGCACCGGTGTGTTCATGCTGCTGCTGGACATCACGATCGTCAACGTCGCCCTGCCCGACATCCAGGCCGAGCTGGACGCCTCGCTCGCGGACCTCCAGTGGGTCATCGACGCCTACGCCCTCAGTCTTGCCGCCCTGCTGCTCACGGCCGGTTCGCTGGCCGACCTCTACGGCCGGCGACGCGTCTTCGTGGCGGGCACGGTGGTCTTCACCCTCGGCTCGATCGCCTGCGGGTCGGCCCAGGACGTCTTCCTGCTCACGCTCTCCCGTGCCTTCCAGGGCATCGGTGGGGCGGCGATGTTCGCCACCGCGCTGGCCCTGCTCGCCGGCGCCTTCACCGGCAAGGACCGCGGCACCGCCTTCGGTGTCTTCGGCGCCACCACCGGCGTGGCCGTGGCCATCGGCCCCGTCCTGGGCGGGGTGCTCACCAGCGGGCTGTCCTGGCGGTGGATCTTCTTCGTCAACGTCCCGATCTGCGCGATGGCCATCGCGGTCTCCCTGGCCAAGGTGCGCGAGTCCCGCGATCCTCGCGCCGGGCGTCCGGACTGGATCGGCTTCGTCACCTTCTCCCTGGCCCTGGGCGCCCTCGTCTACGGGCTGATCGAGGCCGGCCAGCAGAGCTGGGGCGAGGCCAGGGTCGTCCTCTCGCTGGTCGGCTCGGGCCTGCTGCTCGTCGCCTTCGTGGTCAGCCAGCTGCGCCAGCGCGACCCGATGTTCGACCTGGGCCTGCTGCGCAAGCCGACGTTCACCGGCGGGCTGGTCGCCGCATTCGGCGTCTCCGCGTCGGTGTTCTCGCTGCTCGCCTACCTGGTGATCTACCTGCAGAACGTCCTCGGGTACTCCGCCGTGGGCACCGGCGTGCGGCTGCTCTTCCTCTCCGGAGCCTCGTTCCTCGCCGCGGCCACGGCCGGGCGCCTCACCGAGCGGGTGCCGGTCAAGTGGCTGATCGGGCCGGGCTTCCTGATCCTCGCCACCGGACTGTGGCTGATGCTGGGCATCCAGGACGACTCGTCGTGGACCCACCTGGTCCCGGGCCTGGTCGTCGCCGGCATCGGGGTGGGGATGATCAACCCGCCGTTGGCCTCGACGGCGGTCGGCGTGGTGCCGGTCGCGCGCTCCGGCATGGCCAGCGGAGTCAACTCGACCTTCCGTCAGGTCGGGATCGCCACCGGCATCGCCGCCCTCGGATCGATCTTCAGCCACCAGGTCGCCGACGCGGCGCGTGCGGCCCTGTCCGGCAACGTGCCCGCCCGAGCCCTGGACGGGCTCACCGCGGCCCTGTCCGGCGGTCAGGTCGGTGCCGCCGCCGACGCGGCCCGGCAGGCCGCGGCCTCGGCGGGAGGCCCGGAGGCCGGACGACGGGCCTTCGAGCTGGTCGACGGGGTGGGCACCTCGGCCGTGGTCGACGCCCTGAACCACATCACCGGCATCGCAGCCGCGATCGCCCTGGCCGCCGGTCTGCTGTGCCTGGTGCTGATCCGCCAGCAGGACTTCGTGGTCCGCGGC
Organism: uncultured Actinomycetota bacterium; assembly: GCA_963815595.1. GTDB lineage: Bacteria > Actinomycetota > Actinomycetes > Propionibacteriales > Nocardioidaceae > Marmoricola. Next base: position 277,382 of record CAWFHA010000006.1, read on the forward strand.
GGCCCCCCGACCGGTGACGAGGCCGGACGTCCGGACGACGCCCCCGCGACCGAGACGCCCCTCTCCTGACCCCGTCGGACCTGGGGATCAGCTCGGGCCGAAGCGTCCCGCCACGTCGAGGAACAGGTCGTTGGCCTCCGGCTCGCCGATGCTCACCCGGACGCCCTCGCCGGCGAACGGGCGCACGCTGATCCCGGCCTCGGCGGCGAGCGCGACGAAGTCGGCGGTGCGCTCACCGAGGGGCAACCAGACGAAGTTGCCCTGGGGCACGGGCGGTGCCCAACCCTGCGTCCGCAAACCGGCCACGACCCGGTCCCGCTCGGCGACCAGCGCCGCCACCCGCTCCAGCAGCTGGGGCTCCGCCTCGAGACTGGCCACGGCGGCGGCCTGGGCGACGCTGGAGACGCCGAAGGGCAGCGCACACGCACGCACCGCCCGGGCCACGTCGGCGTGCGCCACCAGGTAGCCCACGCGGAAGCCCGCGAGCCCGTAGGCCTTGGCGAAGGTGCGCATCGAGACGACGTTGGCGTGCTCGGCCACGAGCGGCACCGCGTCGACGGGGTCGTCCTCCCGCACGAACTCGCGGTAGGCCTCGTCGACGACCACGAGCACGTGGGCGGGCACCCGCTCGACGAAGGCGCGCAGCTCGGACCCGGTCACCGAGGGTCCGGTCGGGTTGTTCGGCGTGCACACCACGACCACCTTGGTGCGGTCGGTGACCGCCGCGGCCATCGCCTCGAGGTCGTGCCGGCCGTCGGCGTCGACCGGGACCTGGACGGAGACCGCGCCGGTCGCCGACACGGCGATCGGGTAGGCCTCGAAGGAGCGCCAGGCGTAGACGACCTCGTCGCCGGGGTCGCAGAACGCCTGCAGCAGGTGGTAGAGCACCGCGACCGAGCCGGTGCCGGCCGCCAACCGCTCCTCCGGTACGCCGAGGCGGGCCGACAGCGCGGCGTACAGCGCGGCGTTGCCCATGTCGGGGTAGCGGTTCATCTGCGCCACCGCAGCCTCGGCGGCAGCCATCACACCCGGCAGCGGACCGTAGGGGTTCTCGTTGGAGGAGAGCTTGTAGACCCGCTGCCCTGGTCGGGGCGCCGGCGGCTTGCCGGCGACGTAGGCGGGGATGGCGGCGACGGTCTCGCGGGGACGGGGCGCTTCGGTGGTCACCGGCACACCCTAGGACGACCGGGTCTCGACAGGCTCGACCACCGGGAGGGCTCGACCACCGGGAGGGCTCGACCACCGGGAGGGCTCGACCACCGGGACCGCTCGACCACCGGGACCGCTCGACCACCGGCAGCGTCGTGAACGCGCCTGACTAGGCTGGCCGCATGCGGTTCCTGACGTGGCTGGCGGTGAACGCGATCGCGCTGGGCGTCGCGACCTGGATGTTCGACGGCATCACCCTGACCGGCACCAGCGACACCGACCGGGTGGTCAAGCTGGTCGTCGTGGGCGCGATCTTCGGCCTGATCACCTCCTTCGTGCGGCCGATCGTCAACTTCCTCTCGCTGCCGCTGATCATCGTGACCCTGGGCCTGATGCTGCTCGTGGTCAACGCACTCATGCTGCTGCTCACCAGTCGGATCGCCGACCTGGTCGACCTCGGCTTCCACGTCGACGGTTTCTGGGTGGCGTTGTTCGGCTCGATCGTGATCTCGCTCGCCTCGATGCTGCTCGAGGCGGTCTTCCCCCACCCGGAGCGCGACCGATGACGCTCCCACCGGCGCTGCCCCCGCCCACCGGGACGCCGTACCGGATCGCCTTCGTCTGCCTCGGCAACATCTGCCGCTCCCCGATGGCCGACGTCATCCTCTCCACGCTGGTCGACGACGCCGGGTTGGCCGCCAAGGTCGAGGTGAACAGCTGCGGCACCGGCGACTGGCACGTCGGGCACCCGATGGACCCACGGGCGGCCACCCAGCTGCTGGCGGAGGGGTACGACGCATCGGGGCACCGCGCCCGCCAGTACGACGCCGGCTGGCTCGACCACGACCTGGTCCTGGCCATGGACGCCCAGAACCTCGCCGACATCACCGACGGTGCCGGGCCCTCCGAGCGGGTGCGGATGTTCCGCTGCTTCGACCCGCTCCTCGACGGCTCCGCCGAGCCCGGCGACCTCGACGTGCCCGACCCCTACTTCGGGGGCGACGACGGCTTCGAGCTGGTGATCGCGATGGTCGAGCGCACCTGCCGCCGGCTCCTGACCGGGCTCGAGGCGCTCGACCTGTGAGCTGGGCCCCCCGACAGCGATGAGTCCGGGGCTCCCCACGAGTCGGTATCTGTGCCTAGGGTCTCGACAGGCTCGACCGACGACGACCGCTCGACCAACGACGACCGGTCGACCGACAACGACCGCTCGACCAACGGCTCTCGAGGAGCACGCATGCCGCCGTACACCACCACCTCGGCCACCACGACCAGCCCAGCTGCTGCGAACCCCCTGCGGCTCCACGGCGGCTCCCACGGCGCCCGCCGACTTCCCGCAGGTCGCCGACCAGTACCGGCGCGAGCTGACCGCGCACTGCTACCGGATGACGGGGTCGGTCTACGACGCCGAGGACATGGTGCAGGAGACCTACCTGCGGGCCTGGCGGGCCTTCGACGACTTCGAGGGGCGCTCCTCGCTGCGCACCTGGCTCTACCGGATCGCCACCAACGTGTGCCTGACCAACCTGGAGACCAAGGCCCGACGGCCGCTGCCGACCGGGCTCGGCCTCCCGGGCGCTCAGGCCGGCGACGAGCTCGTCGAGGCTCGCGAGGTGCCCTGGCTCGAGCCGGTGCCCGACGTGATGGTCGACGTCGCCAACGTGGACCCGGCGCAGGTGGTCGGCAACCGCGACTCGATCCGGCTGGCCTTCGTCGCCGCGCTCCAGCACCTGCCTCCACGGCAGCGCGCGGTGCTGGTCCTGCGCGACGTGCTGCGCTGGTCGGCCAAGGAGACCGCGGGCGCGCTGGAGACCACGGTGGCCGCGGTCAACAGCGCGCTGCAGCGCGCCCACGCCCAGCTGGCCGAGAAGCAGCTGAGCCAGGGCACGGTGGAGGACGACCTGAGTCCCGAGCTGGAGCGCATGCTCGACCGCTACGTCCAGGCCTTCTGGGACAAGGACGTCGACGCGCTGGTGACGATGCTGGCGCACGACGCCGTGTGGGAGATGCCGCCGTTCACCGGGTGGTACGCCGGCGCCCGCAACATCGCCGCCCTGATCGACACCCAGTGCCCCGGTGGCACCCACGACATGCCGATGCTGCGGACCTCGGCCAACGGCCAGCCGGCGTACGGGCTCTACATGCGCCGGCCGGCCGGGCACTTCGAGCCGTTCCAGCTGCAGGTGCTCTCGGTCGAGGGCGGCCGCGTGCGGCACGTCACGGCGTTCTTCGACCCCGGCCTCTTCGAGACCTTCGGCCTCCCGGCGACGCTGCCCTCGTCGTACGCCCCCACGACGGTCGCGCCGGGCTGAGCCGTGGCTACGCGGACACCGCCGGTCTCGGTGGCGGTGCTCGACGGCGCGCTGACCTGGACCCACGACTGCCTGCAGCGCGCCCGGACGAGCCCCGGCCACGTGCCGACTCCCTGCACCGACTGGGACCTCGGCCTGCTGCTGGACCACATGGAGGACTCGTTGGCCGCCCTCGGGGAGGCCGCCCGGCTCGGGCACGTCGATGTCTCCGCCTCCGTGGGGACCCGCGACACCGCACGCGCCGTCGACGACATCGTGAGACGGGCGTGCGCGACCCGCGCCGCGTGGCGGTGCCGGCTGACCAGCGCGCCGGTGGGGATCGACGACCTCCGTCTGGGCCGAGACACCGTCGCACTGGTGGGGGCGCTGGAGATCGCCGTGCACGGGTGGGACGTGACCCAGGCCGCGGGAGCCCGGCGGCAGCTGCCCGAGGACCTGGCCGCGCGGCTGTACGACGTCGCGCGGGTCGCCGTACCGGTCGAGGACCGGGCGCCCCGGTTCGCGCCGCCCGTGCCGGTGCCCTCCACCGCCCCCGCGGGAGTGCGTCTGCTGGCGTACCTGGGGCGGATCCAGGGGTGATCCGCGCCTGATCCGGGCTCCACCCCCGGCCCCGTCCCGGACGGCCGTGCGACCAGGTGGGCCCGGTCGGGATCTGGCGCCCGCGCCCGGCGACGGGCACTCTGGACCGATGGCCCGGATGCGTGGGATCGCCGAGCGTGTCGAGCACCTGCTCGGACAGGCCGTCGTGGCGACCTCCCCCGTCGCCGGCGGCGACGTCTGCACGGCCACCCGGGTGCGGCTCAGCGACGGCAGCTCGGCCCTGGTCAAGACCCGCCCCGGCGCCCCGGAGGACTTCTTCGCCACCGAGGCCCACGGGCTGCGCTGGCTGGCCGAGCCCGGTGTCGTCGACGTCGCCGAGGTGCTGGCCGTGGAGCAGGACGCCCTCGTGCTGCGCTGGATCGAACCGGCCCGACCCACGGCCGAGACCGCGACGGCGCTGGGTCGGTCGCTGGCCCGCCTGCACGACAGTGGCGCCGACCGGTTCGGGGGTGAGGCGGACGGCTACATCGCCTCGCTGCCGCTGCCCAACCGCACGGCGGACACGTGGCCGGAGTTCTACGCCACCAAGCGGGTGCTGCCCTACCTCAAGCTCGCGGCCGACCGCGGCCACGTCGAGCCCGCCGACGTCGCCACCGTGGAGGCGATGGTGGGTCGGTTGACCGGCATCGCCGGGGACGAGGAACCGCCCGCCCGGCTGCACGGCGACCTGTGGTCGGGCAACGTGGTCTGGTCGGCCGAGCACGGCACCCTGATCGACCCCGCGGCGCACGGCGGGCACCGCGAGACCGACCTGGCCATGCTCGCGCTCTTCGGTCTGCCGTACCTGCAGCGGCTGATGGACGCCTACCAGGAGGTGCACCCGCTGGCCGACGGGTGGGAGGAGCGCCAGGCTGTGCACCAGGTCTTCCCCCTCCTCGTGCACGCCGCCCTCTTCGGCGGCCACTACGGCCGCCGCGCCGCCGAGGCCGCCGCCCGCCTCTGACTCGATGGGTCCCGGTGTCTGGGGCCTGCCCAGGCCCCGACAGAGGATCCAGACGCGGGCGAGCCTGCACGATCGACAGGCAGTTCGGGGGACCTGGCCCGGCTCCAGGCGGGGCAGTGCCGGGGCCGGCGCCGAACTGCCTGTCGATCCGACGAAGTCTGGGCTGAGACCACCGCCGAGCTCGACACCGGAGCGGGGCCCGGCCCCGTCTCAGCGATTGCTCAGCCGCCGGTGGCACCCTTGACGCGTGAGCGCCACCGACCCCCAGGACCAGGCACGCCCGCACGTCCTCGTCGTCGAGGACGACCGTGCGGTGCGCGAGTCCCTGCGCCGTTCCCTGGAGTTCAACGGCTACCAGGTCTCCACGGCCTCCGACGGCGCCGAGGCGCTGGCGGGGATCAGTGGGATCAGCCCCGACGCGGTCGTGATGGACGTGATGATGCCGCGGCTGGACGGGCTGGAGACCACCCGGGCCCTGCGCAAGGTCGGCAACAGCGTGCCCATCCTGGTGCTCACCGCGCGGGACGCGGTGGGCGACCGGGTGGAGGGACTCGATGCGGGCGCCGACGACTACCTGTCCAAGCCGTTCGCCCTCGAGGAGCTCCTGGCCAGGCTGCGCGCGCTGCTGCGGCGGGTCGCCCCGGAGGGGGCCGACGCGGACGAGCAGCTGCGCTTCGCCGACCTGACCATGCATCTCGGCTCGCGCGAGGTACGCCGCGGCGAGCGGCTCATCGAGCTGACCCGCACCGAGTTCACCCTGCTGGAGCTGTTCCTGCGCCGTCCGCGCCGCGTGCTGGAGCGTTCGTTCATCCTCGAGGAGGTCTGGGGCTTCGACTTCCCCACCACGGCCAACAGCCTCGAGGTCTATGTCGGCTACCTGCGCCGCAAGACCGAGGCCGACGACGAGCCGCGGCTGCTCCACACCGTGCGCGGGGTCGGCTACGTGCTGCGCGAGGCGACCCCGTAGTGGCGCGTTGGGCGACACCGCAGTACCGACGGTCCCTGGCCAGTCGGATCACCCTGCTCACCACGATGGCGGTCGGGATCGCGGTGACCGGGGTGGCGTTCGCGGCGTACGCCACCGTGCGGATGCAGAGCATGAACAGCCTCGACGAGTCGCTGCACTCCCGCGCCGCGAAGGCCGCGCACGCCGACACGCTCGACGCGCTGTCGCGCGAGGCGATCCCGCCGTGGGCTCTGGGCGCCGCCGACGTCAAGATCATCTTCCTCGACGCGATCGACCGGTCCATCCGGCCGTCGACCAGCGAGGCCGTCGACGCCATCAGCCGGGCGGAGATCCAGGTCGCGATGGGTCGGGAGTCGTGGTCGGCACGGACGGTGTTCATGGACGGCGAGCGCTTCCGGGTCGTGGCCGTGCCGGCGCAGGACGGGCAGGCCCTGATCCTGGCCCAGTCGCTGCAGTCGACCGACCGGATGCTCGACCGGCTCGGCCTGGTGATGCTGCTGTTCGGTCTCGCCGGGATGATCAGCGCCGGACTGGCCGGGTGGGCGGTCGCCCGCAACGGCCTGCGACCGGTGCGCCGCCTCACCGCCGCGGTCGAGGGCATCGCTCGCACCGAGCGGCTCGACCCGATCCCCGTCGAGGGCAACGACGAGGTGGCCCGGCTGGGCAACGCCTTCAACGCCATGCTGGCCGCGCTCTCCGCCTCCCAGGCGCGGCAACGACAGCTGGTGGCCGACGCCGGCCACGAGCTGCGTACGCCGCTCACCTCGCTGCGCACCAACCTCGACCTGCTCGCCCAGGCGGCCTCCTCCACCCAGCTCTCCGCGGAATCCCGGCAGGAGCTGCTCGCCGACGTCCGCGCCCAGATCTCGGAGATGACCACGCTGATCGGTGACCTCGTCGAGCTGGCCCGCGAGGACCCGGCCCAGCCGTCCGTCGAGCCGGTCGAGCTGGCGGCCGTGGTCACCCAGGCGGTCAACCGGGTCCGGCGCCGCACGACCACCGTGGAGTTCGTCGTCCGCACCGAGCCGTGGTGGACCTCGGGCGACGCGGCTGCGTTGGAGCGCGCCGTGACCAACCTGCTCGACAACGCGGTGAAGTGGAGTCCCGAGGGTGGCCGCGTCACCGTGGAGCTGACCCAGGGCACCGTGATGGTCGCCGACCAGGGCGCCGGCATCTCCGAGCAGGACCTGCCGCGCGTCTTCGACCGCTTCTACCGCTCCACGGAGTCGCGCGGGATGCCCGGCTCCGGACTGGGGCTCTCGATCGTCAAGGCGGTCGCGGACCGGCACGGCGGACGCGTCCGGGCAGGGCGCGGCCCCGACGGCGGCGCCGCCTTCTGGTTCCACGTCCCCGGCGCGATGGCCCCGCCCGAGGTCTTGGCGCGGTCGTAGCCCGTTCAAAGCGGGCTCTCAGGATGAGTGCGCACAATCGTGGGCATGGACGAGCAGAACCGAGACCCCCAGAACCCCGACTCCCACGACCCGACGTACCCCCCGCCCGGTGACCAGCAGCCGGGAGCGCCGCGAGCCGACCAGGACCACCAGGGCTACGAGGGCCACCCGGGATCCCAGGACACCGCCGCGAACACCCCCGGCGACCGCGGCGCCGAGCCCGGTCCGACGTACGCGGCCGGTGCGTCCGGAACGACTGCCCCCGGGACGGCTGCCTCCGGGACCGGTGCCTCCGGGCAGGGCTGGCCCGGGCGTGAGGACGACACCAGCTGGTTCGGCGAGTACGCCGAGCCGACGCGACCCATTCCGGCCTACCAGCAGCCACCCGCGCCGTGGACCCCCGGCTACACCCCGCCGGAGCAGCGACCCCGCCAGCGGGGCCGCGGACTGACCGGCGCCGTGCTCGCCGGTGCTCTCGTGCTCGGCGGCGCCGCGGGCGTGGGTGGTGCGGCCGCCTACTCGGCGCTGGTCGACGACAGCCCCAGCACCTCGGGCAGCACCTCCTCGGGCCCGTTCCAGTCGACCAACAACCCGGCCGTCGAGGACGGCACCGTGCAGAAGGTGGCCCAGGCGGTGCTGCCGTCGGTGGTCAAGGTCAACGTGATGAGTGGCTCGGGCGCCGGTTCCGGGTCGGGCATCGTGCTGAGTGAGGACGGTCAGATCCTGACCAACAACCACGTCGTGGCCGGCGCCGGCGACCAGGGTTCGATCTCGGTGAGCTTCAACGACGGCACCACCAAGAAGGCCACCGTGGTCGGGACCGACCCGCTCACCGACATCGCCGTGATCCAGGCCGAGGACGCCTCCGGGCTGACCGCGGCCTCGCTGGGCAAGTCCGGCGAGCTCAGCGTCGGTCAGGCCGTGGTGGCCGTCGGGTCGCCGTTCGGTCTCGACGCGACGGTCACCTCCGGGATCGTCAGCGCCCTGAACCGGCCCGTCTCGGTCTCCACCGCGCAGGAGTCGCCGCAGTCGCCGTTCGGCGGCCAGGACCAGCTCGCGCCGCAGGACCTGAGCACGACGTACCCCGCGATCCAGACCGACGCGGCGATCAACCCCGGCAACTCCGGTGGGCCGCTGGTCGACCTGTCCGGCCGGGTGGTGGGCATCAACTCCTCGATCCGCACCAGCAGCGGAGGAAGCGCCCAGGGAGGGTCGATCGGCCTCGGCTTCGCGATCCCCATCGACGAGGTGCTGCCGATCGTCAACCAGATCTCCGAGGGCCAGGACCCGACCCACGCACGGCTCGGGGTCTCGGTCACCGACGCCACCGGCGACGCGCTCTCCCAGGGTGCCCTGGTCCGGGAGGTCGAGAACGGCGGCGCCGCGGCCGAGGCCGGGCTGAAGAACGGCGACGTCGTCACCAAGGTCGACGACCACGTCATCGACGGCTCGGAGTCCCTGGTGGCCACCATCCGCGGACACCGCCCCGGCGACAGTGTGAAGATCACCTACCAGCGCGGCGGCAAGACCGACACGGTCACCGTCGAGCTCGGCTCGGACGCCGGCACCTCGACGTCCTGAGCCGGCTGCGGACGTCATACGAGTTGGTCGCCCTGACGACCAGGACGTATGACGTCTCGCGGGACGTCATCCGAGTTGGTTGCCCCAGCGACCAGGTCGTATGACGTCCCCGGGCCGCGCAGGGCACACCCCTGCCGGGCAGTCTGCGCAGTCCGGTACGGCGGGTCAATGGCCCGTACGCCGCGCACGCCGCGGCAGGTGCCGGGCGGTCTAGTCCCGGAGTCGAAGGGCGGACGCTCACCCTTGCGCCGGAGGGGTGGCCGACCCACGATGTCTGCGAACGCGATCAGCGTTCGGGCGCGGGCGATCGGCGCATGGGCCACGGGGGGTGCCATGGTCTGGCAGGACAGCCGACGCCCGCGCCTCATGTCCGCAGCCGGGTCGGCCGCGGCAGGACGTCCGCCCCGAGCCGGCCGTGGAGCAGTCCCGTCCGGCGCGGACGACCCGAGCAGCCTCCGGTAGGACGCACCCGGCCCGGTTCGTCATGACGCCGGTGCGGCGACCCGCGTCGTCGCCCGCGAGCAACGGCCGCCGGGAGGGATCCGACAAGGTCGACCTTGGCCTCATTCCGGACCGGTCTGCACCGGCCGGTGCCAGATCGACGGACTCGGCGTAGCGTCACACGCGCACCGCCCAGCTAGGGGGCGGCCTCGGCGGAGGAGGTCGTGATGTTCGTCCAGGTGATCCAGGGCAAGTGCCATGACGAAGACCGACTCCACGAGCTGACGGACGAGTGGCGGGACACCCTCGGACGCAGCGCCGATGGCTGGCTGGGCGGTACCTACGGCGTGACCGACGACGGCGAGTTCGTCGCGGTCGTCCGGTTCGACTCCCGCGAGGCGGCCGAGCGCAACTCGGCGCGGCCCGAGCAGGGCGAGTGGTGGCAGCGGATGGCGGAGTGCTTCGACGGCGAGGTCGGCTTCCACGACTGCGAGGACGTCACCTTGTTCCTCGGCGGCGGCTCGGACGAGGCCGGCTTCGTCCAGGTGATCCAGGGACGGCTCAGCGATCCCGAGCGCTTCCGGCACTTCATGGAGCAGCCGATGGACGCGCTGCACGAGGCGCGTCCGGAGATCCTCGGCGGCACGATCGCCATCGAGCCCGACGGCACCTTCACCCAGACGGTGGCGTTCAGCGACGAGGACGCCGCCCGGGCCGGCGAGGCCACGGACATGCCCGAGGAGATGCGCCGCGAGACCGAGAACGAGTTCTCGATGATGCAGGACGTGCGCTACCTCGACCTGCACCACCCGTGGTTCGCCACCCGCGACGCCGGGGCGGCCATGGCCTGAGGACCAGGGCGGAGACTCTCCTCGAGGCGTTCAGCGGGGGAGGCTGACTCGCAGCCGGTGCGCCTTCCAGAGAGTCTCCGCCCATTCCTCGTCCACGTCCGACCGCACGGTGATGCCGCCGCCGGTGCCCAGCGCCCAGCTCCCGTCAGGAGCGCCGAGCAGGCTGCGGATGACGACCCCGAGGTCGGCCCTGCCGTCGGCGCACACCCAGCCGAACGCACCGGCGTACAGCCCACGCGACGACCCCTCCACCTCGTCGATGACCTGCATGGTCCGACGCTTGGGTGCACCGGTCATCGACCCGGCCGGGAACAGCGAGCGCAGTGCGGCCACGGTGCTCACCTCGGGGCGCAGCCGCCCGCGGACCGTGGAGACGAGCTGGTGCACGCTCGGATAGGACTCCACCGCCATCAGGCTCGGCACGCTGACGGACCCGACGTCGCAGACCATCGACACGTCGTTGCGCAGCAGGTCGACGATCATCAGGTTCTCGGCGCGGAACTTCGCATCGGTGGCGAGCAGGTGCGCGCGCTGCTCGTCCTCCTCCGGTGAGCGCCCCCGCGCGGTCGTGCCCTTGATCGGCTTGGTCTCCAGCCACCGGTCTCCCCCGTCGTCCCGCTCGACGGTGGCGTAGCGCTCCGGTGAGCTGCTGAGCAGGTGGGTCCCTCGGTGCACCAGCAGGCCGGCGTACGGCGCGGGGTTGCTGGCGCGCAGCCGCAGGTACGCCGCCAGCGGGTCCGCGGGGGCCGGCACCGACTCGCGGTAGGTCAGGTTGACCTCGTAGGAGTTGCCGGCACGCAGCTGCTCCTGGACCCGGGCGAAGGCGTCGGCGTACCAGGACGGTGCAGCCGGCGCGGGATCGGCGGAGCCCCCCTCGCCACCGGTGCCGGCCGGACCGGGCGTGGCCACCGGGCCGTGGTCGAAGAAGCGCACGTCGGTGGAGCGCATCCAGACCGCGTCCGGCCCGATCCCCCACGGCCGGGCGGGCAGGTCGGGGCGGGCGGCGTACCCGAAGCAGCCGACCCAGTGCACGTCGGGATCACCCCGGTCCGGCGCGAGCTCCTCCTCCAGCACGTCGAACACGTCGTCGCCGACGACCTCGCTGGTGCCGGCGCGGTGCCGGGTGACCTCGCGCGTCGCCGCGTCGTAGCTGAGGGAGACGTCGTCGTCACCGAGCACGCCCACCAGCGAACGTCGGCCGGACCAGTCGCGCGCACCGCCGCCGTCGAGCCAGAACACCCGGTCACTGGTGGCCAGCCCGTCGCGCACGGTGTCCAGGACCGGCTCGTTCACGACAGGAAGTTCCGGACGAGGTCGGCTCCGTGGCGCGACAGGATCGACTCCGGGTGGAACTGCACGCCGTGCAATGGCAAGGAGCGGTGCCGGACTCCCATGGTCACCTCGCTGTGCAGGTCCACCGCGGTCCGGCGCAGGTCGGCGGGGAGCGCGAGAGCCGCCAGCGAGTGGTAACGCACCGCCTCGAAGGGTTCGACGAGACCGCGGAAGAGGCCGTCCCGGTCGTGGCTGACCAGGGCCAGCTCGCCGTGTGCCGGCTCGACCCGGTCCACCGTCCCGCCGTACGCCGTGACCAGCGCCTGCATGCCCAGGCAGACTCCCAGCACCGGGAGCCCGAGGTCGAAGACCGGCGCGCCGAGGGCGAAGTCGGCCGCGTCGTCGGGACGGCCCGGCCCCGGGGACAGCACGAGGTGGGAGTAGCCGCGCGCCCGGTCGAGGACCCCGGGCTCGTCGTGCTCGACGACGTCGGGCAGCACACCGGCCACCTCGGCGATGAGGTGCACGAGGTTCCAGGTGTAGGAGTCGTAGTGGTCGACCACGAGCACCCGGACCCGCTCTGCCCCCACCGGTCAGCCCAACAGGTCCAGCAGCAGGCCGCGCAGCAGGGCGAAGCCGTTCTCGGTGAGGATCGACTCGGCGTGGAACTGCACGCCACGGAAGGTCGGTCCCGCCACGAGGTGCACGTCACCGGTCGCGGGGTCGGCCTCGACGGTGACGCCGTCGGGGAGCCCCGCTCCGGTCGTGAGGCTCTCGGGGACCCGGCCGACGAAGGTGTTGTAGAAGCCGACCCGCTCCTCGCGGCCACCGATCAGCACCGGCGACTGGGTGCCCTGGAAGACGATGTCCTTGTAGTCCAGGGGGATCCCGAGCCGCTCGCACAGGACCTGGTGTCCCAGGCACACCGCGAGGAACGGGGTCCCGGCCGCCAGCAGGTGGTCGACCGCGGCGCGGTACGCCGCGATCTTCGGGTGCTCGTGGTCGCGGGGGTCCCCGGGACCGGGGCCGACCACGACCAGGTCGACGCCGTCGAGCGCCGACTCGAGTCCGCCCTCCTCGAGCAGTGACTCGTGCCGCACGATGCGCGAGCCCATGCCGAGCACGGAGAACACGTGCGCCAGCATGTTCACGAAGTCGTCCTCGCCGTGGACGATCGCGATGGTGCGACCCGCCAGGGAGGGTGCCGGCGGAGCACCGGACTGGTCGGTCAGCCAGAACTTCGCAAGCCGCTGATTGCGGGAGTTCAGCGCGATCAGGACGTCCTCGTCCTGGGTCAGGTCGGCGATCGCGGTCGGCGTACTGGTGGCACCGGGGACGAGCCCGAAGGCCGACAGGATGCCGCCCGCCTTCGCCTGGGTCTCGGCCACCTCGTACGCCGGGTCGGAGTCGCGCACGAGCGTCGCACCGGCGGTCACCCTCATCGCGCCGTCCGGGCTGACGTCGGCGGTGCGGATCACGATCGGCGAGTCGGCGGTGGGGGCGCCCTGCTCGTCGCGGCCGATCAGCGCGAGCGCGCCGGCGTAGTACCCGCGCCCCTCGGACTCGTACTCGTGGATCAGCCGGCAGGCGTTCTCCACGGGGGCACCGGTGACCGTGGCCGCGAACATGGTGTCGCGCAGGACGTCGCGTACGTCGGCGCGGGTGCGGCCGGCGAGGAGGTACTCGGTGTGCACCAGGTGCGTCATCGGCTTGAGGAACGGTCCGAGGACCTGGCCACCCTCGTGGCAGATCTCGCACATCATCTTCAGCTCCTCGTCGACGACCATGAAGAGCTCGAAGATCTCCTTCTCGTCGGCCAGGAACTCCAGCAGGCGCTGCTTGAGGTCGACCGCCGCCGGCGTCTCCTCGGTGCCGGTCCGGGCACCGCGCAGCCGGAAGGTGCCGGAGATCGGGTTCATCCGGACGTCACCGCCGTGCACGCTGACGTGGCGCTCGGGCGATGCGCCGATCAGGAAGCGGTCCCCGGTCCAGAAGCAGAAGGTCCAGTAGGCGCCGCGCTCGCTGGTCAGCAGGCGGCGGAGCACGGTCAGCGCCTTCGCGGCGTTCCAGTCGCTGAGCTGGGCGCGGTAGTGGCGGCCGACGACGAGGTTGGCGCCCTCCCCGTGACCGATCTCGTCGCGGATGATCCGCTCGACGACCGCCGCGTAGTCCTCGTCGCTGGTCTCGAAGCCGCCCTCGTCCTCGAACCCGACGGACTCGTCCGGGAGCACGTCGAGGAGCTCGGCCAGCGGCACCTCGCGCTCGGTGACCACCTCGACGACCGCGAGCGGCGCCCCGTCGTCGTGGGCCACGAACCCCCGCTCGGTGACCTGGCGGAACGGCACGGCCACCAGCCGGTCGAAGCGCCGGCCCGGCTCGGGCACGCCGTCCTCCAGCGGGACGTCGGCCAGCCGCTCCACGTGGTGCAGCGGTCCTCCGACCAGGGTGACCGTGGGACTGTCCCGCAGCCGGATGACCGCCCACGCCTCGTGCCCCGTCAGCTCCTCGAGCGCGGCGCTGGCGGACGGGTGCTCGGGCATGCCCGGAACGCTACTAGAGCGGCACCGGGTCCCGGTCTGCCGCCGAGGTCGCCGCCACCACCTAGGCGAGGGCCCGTCGCACCATGGCCACGGCCGTCCACACCATCTGCTCGACGGCCTGCTGCCGGGTGAACCCCGCGACGTCGGTCAGCCAGATGAGGGACTCGATGCCGACCGCGGCGCGCAGGCCGATCGCGAGGCGGAGTACGCGGTCGGCGCCGAGCCGGTCGGTCACCGGCGCGAGCGCCTCGCAGAACCAACCGATCGCCCGGCCCTGTCGCAGCGGGAGCTCGTGCGCGCCGGCCTCCTCGAGCGAGACCCGGAGCATCGTGCGCTGCTGGGCCTCGGTGTCGAGCACCATGGCCAGGAAGCCGCGGACGGCGGCCTCGACCCGGGCCTCGGGGTCGTCGCCCACGTCCTCGGGGAGCATCGAGGTCGCCTCGACCTCGGGGTGGGCGGCCACCAGCAGCGAGTTCTGCGTCGGGAAGTAGCGGTAGGCGGTGGTGCGCGAGACCGCCGCCGCCTCCGCGGCCTCCGAGACCGTGGGGGCCTGCCCGCCCTCGGCGATCAGGTCGCGTGCAGCAGCGACCAGTGCGGCCCGCGTGCGCTGCTTCTGCCGCGAGCGGCCGGTCTGCTCGTAGGCCGTTGACATCCCGTTCACGGTATCGTAGTTTCGTTATGGGACTCAAGTCCCACGAACGACCGGGAGGTCGCCATGAGCGTGAACACAACCCTGGTGCGCAACGCTGAGGAGGCCGAGCAGCGTTGGTTCTACGGTGGCGGCCTGCACAGCTGGCTGGTCCGCGAGCACGAGGTCGACGGCGGCTTCCTGCTCTTCGAGGACACCGTCGACCCGGGCAAGCGGACACCGCTGCACACCCACCCCGAGGCGGCCGAGACGTTCTACCTCCTCGCGGGATCGATCCTGCTGCACGTCGAGGGCCACGAGCAGGAGCTGCGGACCGGCGGGGTCGCCGTCATCCCGCGCGGAGTGGCGCACGCGTTCATGGCACAGTCCGAGGGCGCCCGGATGCTGTGCCTGCACACCCCCGGGACCGGCGAGGCGTTCTACCGCACGGCCAGCGAGCCCGTGGTCGTCGGGGAGCCGGCCGCACCCGTCGACTTCGACCGCATCGGCCGGGCCGCCGCGTCGACCGGCAGCATGACCATCGTCGGCCCGCCCCCGTTCTGACCCGCCGTACTGCGCCGAGCGGGCACTGCACGTACGCCGCACCGCGCCGAGCGGGCACTAGACGTACGCCGTAGCGCGCCGAGCGGGCACTGCGTGCTCATCCGTCCAGCCGTCGCAGCAGGTGAGCCCGGGCGGCGTCGTCCATCGGACCACTGCGGCGTGCGAGCTGGGAGGCGATCTGCTGCCGGTGCTCGACCGACTTGTTCCCGCCGTACTTCATCTTGGCGCGCACGCTCTGGATGCCCAGGCGCAGGCCGCGGATGCCGCGCAGCTGACGGCGGTCGCCCTCGTGCTCCGGGCTCGGTGGCACGCGCGCGGACCCAGTGGGCTCGAAGTGACCGAGCTGCCGCGCCAACAGGTCGGCCTTCTCCTGCGGGTCGTCGACGATCTCGGCGTGGCACTGCAGCTGCACCGCCGTGTAGTAGGAGGTGGGCACGCCGTAGGCCGGGTCGTTGCCGGGATCTGCGTTCCACGCTGCCTCGACGTAGGTGTAGTCACCGGTCAGCGCGAGGACCACGTGCGGGTCCTCGGCCAGGGCCCGCCACGCCGGGTTGGGTCGCGCGAGGTGCAGGAGCACGGTGTCGGCGCCGTCGTAGAGGAAGTGGGTGGGTACGACGACCGGGTACCCGTCGACCCGGCCGGCGGTGACCAGCTGGCCGAAGTCCGCGGCAGCGAGCACCGACTGCCACTCCGCGCGAGTGGCCTCGTCCCAGGGATGGATCAGCATGGCTCCATCGTGCACGCACTGCCCGCTCAGCGCCCTACGCCGTACACGCACTGCCCGCTCAGCGCCCTACGCCGTACACGCACTGCCCGCTCAGCGCCCTACGGCGTACACGCACTGCCCGCTCAGCGCCCTACGACGTACACGCAGTGCCCGCTCGACGCCCTACGACGTGCACGCAGTGCCCGCTCGGCGCAGCTACTGAGGGGTGAGGGTGACCATCCGCTGGGTGGCGCGGGTGTAGACGACGTAGAGGGTGGCCCGGCCGGTCGGGGACTCGTCCTCGATCTCCTGCGGGGCGACCACGACGATGCCGTCGAACTCCAGTCCCTTGGTGTCCAGCCCGGTGAGTACGACGAGCCGCGAGTCCGGCGAGCCCGACTCCTCGGCGAACTCCGGCCACGAGGCGACCCAGCGGCTGACCTCGCCGAGACGGGCCGTGGGCACGACCACCCCGACGGTGCCCTCCAGCGACCCGGCGAGCTCGCCGAGCTGCGACCGGACCGCCGACTCGAGGTCCTCGACGACCAGCTCGGCCGGCTCCACCCCGGTGGAGCGCACCGCGTCGGGCAGGTCCGCCTCGAGCCCGACCCGCTGGGCGTAGGCGGCGGCGAAGTCGTAGATCTCCGAGGAGTTGCGGTAGTTGGTGGACAGGTGGAACTCGTGGCGCGGCTTGTCGCCCAGCGCCTCGGCGCGGGCGGCCGCGGCCTCCTCGGGCACCGGCCACGACGACTGCGCGGGGTCGCCCACGATCGTCCAGGTGGCACCGCGACCGCGGCGGCCGACCATCCGCCACTGCATCGGCGTGAGGTCCTGCGCCTCGTCGACCAGCACGTGCGCGAAGGCGTCGTCCTCGGTCCGGTTCGTCGGCGGGGCCCACCCGCGCGGGCCGGCGTACTCCCGCTCCGAGGCGGTGGTCACCTCCCGCAGCGCGGCGTCCTCGACGGCGAGGTGGTCGTCGTCGACCGACCCGGTCGGCTCCAGCGGCGGGTCGCCCAGCAGGTAGCGCAGCTCGTCGAGCAGCGCCACGTCGTCCACCGACAGCGAGTCACCCCACGACTTCGCCAGCACCCGTGTCGCCTCGCCGTCGAGCACGCCCTCGCTGACCCGGGCGAGCAGGTCGGGGTCGCGCAGCCAGCCGAGCACGGTCGCCGCGTCGAGCACCGGCCACCAGGCGGCCGCGAACTCCAGGAACGCGTCGTCGGTGCGCAGCTCCTGGGCGAAGTCCTCCTTGGTGCGCTCCCGGCCGCGCTCGCTGCGCACCTGGCGCCACATCGCGTCGATCAGCGTGGAGGCGACCTTGGTCGTCGTCCGGTTGCGCTTGCCCATCGAGAGCAGCTGGCGGCGGATCGAGCCGAGCTCGCGCGGACCGAGGTGGATCACGTCGTCGCGGTAGAAGACCCGGAACTCGCGGGGCGCGTCGGGCACCCCCTGCCGCGCCGTACGACGCAGCACCTCGGCCATCGCGAGCGAGCCCTTGACCTCCGCGGCCGCCGGGTCGTCGCGCCGGGTGGCCCGGACCCCGTCGACCACCTCGCCCAGCGAGCGGAGCGCCACGGCCGTCTCGCCCAGCGAGGGCAGCACCCGCTCGATGTAGCGCATGAACACCCCGGACGGCCCGACGACGAGCACCCCGCCGGTCTCGTAGCGACGCCGGTCGCCGTAGAGGAGGTACGCCGCCCGGTGCAGCGCCACCACCGTCTTGCCGGTGCCGGGCCCACCCGTGATGAGCACCACGCCCTTGTTGGGGGCGCGGATCGCCCGGTCCTGCTCGGCCTGGATGGTGGCCACGATCGAGTGCATCGACCGGTCGCGGGCCCGGGTCAGCTGCGCGAGCAGCGCACCCTCCCCCACGATCGGCAGGTCGGTCTCGGCCTCGGCGTCGAGCAGGTCGTCCTCGACGCCCAGCACGCGCACGCCCTTGCTCCGCAGGATCCGGCGACGTACGACGCCCCGCGGCTCGGCCGGCGTGGCCTGGTAGAAGACCGCGGCCGCCGGCGCCCGCCAGTCGATCAGCAGCACGTCGTAGTCGCTGTCGCGCAGGCCGATCCGGCCGATGTAACGCGGCACCTCGCTGACCTCGGGGCGCAGGTCGAGCCGGCCGAAGACGAGACCCTCGTGCGCCGCGTCCAGCGTGGCCATCCGTCGCGCGGCCTGGAACACCATCGCGTCGCGCTCGACCAGCCCGCCCTCGTTGCCGATGCGGCCCCGCTCGAGGCCCTCCCGGGCGAGCTCCTGGGCGTTCACCGAGGCCTTCTCGAGCTGCTCGTAGACGGTGTCGACGTACTCCTGCTCGCGCGCGATCTCGCGTGCGGCGACGTCATCGTTCAACGCGGAATCCTCCGTGGCGGCCCGTGGTGCAGTGAACGAAGAACTCTACCGTCCGGCCGACGGGCGCGTGCGCAGAACCCGTGCTCAGGCCACGCAGGAGTGCGAACCGGCGTCCATCCGCTGGCCGTCGACGTTGCGGAACGCCCACGTGTAGCTGGTGCTGCGCAGGTCGAGGTAGAGCACACCGTGCGCGCGGGCCTGGAAGTACGCCGAGCCCGGCGCACGCGAGCCCGGCGGGTAGAGGCTCTTGCCCCCGGCACCGGAGACGAACTCGACCATGCCGCGGTCGGCGTCGACCCCGCCGCGCGGGTCCATCGGCACGAAGCGCTCGTAGTCGTGGTCGTGACCGGAGAGCACCACGTCGTTGTGGTGGGCGTAGGCGACCGCCCACAGCTGGCGCAGCCAGGGGTTGGACCCGTGCTTGCCCGAGCTGAACCGGGGGTGGTGCAGCACCACGGCCGAGCACCGGCTGGGGTGGGCGGTCATCTCCCGGCTGAGCCACGAGGCCTGCGCCCGGCAGTCGACGCGGTCGCAGTTGCTGTTCAGCACGAACACCTGCCAGCGGCCGGCCTGCACGCGGTAGTACCCGGGAGGGCCGGGCTGACGCCGGTCGAAGTAGGTGTAGTAGCCACGTGCCCCTGCCACGCCGTACTCGTGGTTGCCCAGCGCGGGGCGCGTGATCGGCCGCAGCCGTCCCCAGCTGGGGTGGTAGCTGCGCCGGTACTGCGCGTAGGAACCCTGCTCGTACTGGTTGTCACCGAGCGTGAACACGAGGTCGGGCTGCAGCCGCTGCGCCAGCGCCGCGGTCGCACCCTGGCGGCAGGTGGTCCGGGTGACGCGCCGTCCCGGCTGGCAGGCGATGTCACCGACCGCCACGATCCGCACGTACGCGCGTGCGGCGGCGGCCGCAGGCGCTGCGGCGTCCACGGAAGACCGGTCCACGGGCCGTTCCGCATCGGCACCGGGGAGTGCGCTGCAGCCCGTCGCCACCAGCATCGTCGTCACGACCAGGAACCGCCCGAACCGCACCATGCCGGACACCGTACGCCGAAGCTCAGGCGAGGTCGTGGACGAACTCCCCGAGCTGGGTGAGGTTGCGGCACTCCAGCATCGCCATGATCGAGCCGTAGTCCCGGGCCGCCGAGTCGCCGGTGTCCCAGTTGCGGCGGTGCTCGGGGTTGAGCCACCAGCTGCGCCGGGCGGCGTGCACGAGCTCGCGGACGACCGGCAGCGCCAGGTCGGTGTGGTTGGAGCGGGCGTCGCCGAGGACGAGCAGGTTGGTCTTCGGGGTCAGCGCGTCGGCGTACTCCTCGGCGAAGCGGGTGAAGGCCCGGCCGTAGTTCGTGCGCCCCCACAACGAGGCGTGCCGGGCACTGGCGGCGAGGTCGGCCATGGTCTGCGCCGGGTCACGACTGCCGGTGAACCGGTCGGTCACCTCGTGGATCTCGTCGACGAAGGTGAACGCCCGCACCCGGCTGAACTGCTCGGACAGTGCGAAGACCAGCATCAGGGTGAAGCTGGCGAAGCCCGCCACCGAGCCGCTGACGTCGCACAGCACGACCAGGTCGCTGCGGCCCGGGCGTCGCGGCCGGTGCCGGGTCTCCAGCGGCACGCCGCCGCTGGACATCGAGGCCCGCACGGTCCGGCGGAAGTCGAGCGGCCCCCGGCGACGCGCGTGCTGCTCGCGACTGAGCCGGGTGGCCAGCCGGCGCGCCATCGGCTGGATCTCGCGGCGCATCAGCTCCAGGTCGGCGCGCCGTGCCGAGGTGAAGTCGATCTGCTCCACAGCCGGACGCACCGTGTGCCGGGCGACGTGCTGGGGGCCGCGCACCTCGGCCGCGCGGCGGCGTACCTCGGCGTCCACGAGCCCCTCGAACACGCGGCTCTGTGCCTCGACCAGCCGAGTGAGCGCGGGGTCGGCGTCGAGACCGGCCAGGCCCAGCCCCTCGAGCGCCCGCGCGACGAGCTCGTCGGGCGAGACCCGGTTGACGACGTTGTACGCCGACCAGCGCTGCTCTCCGGGACCGCGCCCGCGGATCAGCCCGAACCGCTGCACCGCCTCCCGCGCCAGGGTGGCCAGCGCGTCCGGGTCGCCCATCGCCATCGCCGTGGCCAGCGCCTCGCGGAACTCCGCCAACGCCTCGGGCCCGTCACCGCCCGCGGGAGCGGGCGACGCGGACGGGTCCGCGTCCAACGTGCCCGAGCTGTCGTCGGGCACCGACGTCTCGGGGTCGGGGTGTCCGTCGCCGATCAGGGCCGGGAAGTAGAGGTCGAAGACCTGGTCGAAGCCGGGCCGGTGGTTCTGCCGCTTGACCAGCGTCGCGGCGTACGCCGCCCGCAGCGTCTCGCGCTCCCCGATGCCGAGCCGGTCGATCGCCCCCACGGCGTCGAGGCCCTCGGCCAACGAGACCGGCAGCCCGGCCCGCCGCAGCGCCTCGACGAACTCGATGTGCCGGTCGAGCAGCGTCACCGGGTCACCCGCACCGGATCACGCCGACCGCGTACGCAGCCGCAGCTCACGGACCGCCCGCTCGTGGTCGCTGGCGTGCTTGAGCACCACCCCGAGCGTCTCGTCGATCGCGGCCTCGTCGAGGGTGCCGGTGCCCAGCGCCACCAGCGTGCGCGCCCAGTCGACGGTCTCCGCGATCGAAGGCGCCTTGCGCAGCTCGAGACCGCGCAGCCGGCCGACGACCTCCACGATCCGGGCCGCGAGCTGCTCCTCCACCTCGGGGACCTGGGAGAGCACGATCTCGCGCTCGCGCTCGGCGTCGGGGTAGTCGATGTGCAGGAACAGGCAGCGACGCTTGATCGCCTCCGAGAGCTCCCGGGTCGCGTTGGAGGTCAGCACGACCAGCGGACGCCGTACGGCGGTCACCGTGCCCATCTCCGGGATGGTGACCTGGAAGTCGCTGAGCACCTCGAGCAGCAGGCCCTCCACCTCGACGTCGGTCTTGTCGACCTCGTCGACCAGCAGCACGGTGGGCTCCTCGCGCCGGATCGCGGTCAGCAGCGGCCGGGTGAGCAGGAACTCGTCGGTGAAGATGTCGTCGTGCGTCTCGTCCCACGACGCGTCGCCGGCCGCCTGGATCCGGAGCAGCTGCTTCTTGTAGTTCCACTCGTAGAGGGCACGCGCCTCGTCCAGGCCCTCGTAGCACTGCAGCCGCACCAGCCCGGCCCCGGTCGCCCGGGCCACGGCCTTGGCCAGCTCGGTCTTGCCCACGCCGGCCGGCCCCTCGACGAGCAGCGGCTTGCCCAGGGCCCCGGCGAGGTACGTCGTCGTGGAGGTCGCCCGGTCGGAGAGGTATCCGACCTCCGCGAGGCGCTTCTCGGCGTCGGCCGGGGACTCGAACCAGGTCACCTCGACATCATCCCCCGGCCCGAACCCGCCGCGCGGAGCGGGGCGTCATCCGCGGTGGGCCGGTGCGAACTCCCACTCGGTGCGCCAGCGGTAGTGCTCGCCCGGTGTCAGCACCGCCGAGCCGAGGTCGGGCCGGTTGGGGGTGTCGGGGAAGCGCTGCGCCTCCAGGGCGACCCCGGCGCCTCGCTGGTGACGGTGGCCGGCCACCGACCGGGTGGTGCCGTCGAACGTCGTCGCCGGGTAGACGTGCAGGGCGGGCTGGTCGGTGTGCAGGGTCATCCGGGTGCGGGTGGCCGGCGCCTCCAGCACCGCGGCGGGCCGCAGGCCAGCGCCGGGGAGCGCGTAGCTGTGGTCGAGCCCGCAACGGCGGCCAGGCACTCCCCCAGCGGCCTCGGCGACCGGAGGTCGTACGGCGTCCCGGCGACCGGCGCCAGGTCACCGGGGATGCCCTCGCCGTCGACGGCCAGGTAGGTCGGTGCGGGGACCGACAGCAGGTGGTCCTCGACGGTGCCGCCCTCGTCGCCGTCGAGGTTCAGGTAGGTGTGGCTGGTCAGGTTCACGACGGTCGGCGCGTCACTCGTGGCGTCGAGGTCGAGCCGGACGCGGTGGCCGGTCACCTCGAAGCGAGCGTGCGCGAACAGCGCCCCCGGATAGCCCTGGTCCCCGTCGGGGCTGTGCAGGCGCAGCCGCACCGCTTGCGCGGAGAGGTCCGTCACCTCCCAGATCCGGCGGTGGAACCCGTCCGGGCCTCCGTGCAGGTGGTGGCCCCCCTCGTTGGTGGCGACCTGCGCCGAGCGACCGTCCAGCGGGAAGCGCCCGGAACGGATCCGGTTGGCGTAGCGACCGATCGTCCCGCCGATGTAGGCGGTCGAGTCGAGGTACTCCGCGGCGGTGGCATGACCGAGCACCACGTTGCGGCGTACGCCGTCGCCGCACGTCACCCACAGTCGGTGCACGGTCGCACCCAGGTCGAGCACCTCGAGGACCGGACCGGGCGCCGAGCCGAGCGTCAAACGCTGGACCGGCCCCACCGGTGACGACCCGAACGGCTCCCTGCCCACCGGAGTGAACCTACCGGCCACGTCCCCCGCTCGCCGGTGGACATGGGGCAGAGTGTGGGCGTGCACATCGATGCGGGCGCTCGGGAGCTCCCGTCCGTCTGCCCCGGAGGTGCCGGTGCCACGACAGTCACGGACTGAGACCGACCACGAGCGCGGACACCTGCTGGCGACCTCGGCGGAGGATCTCGACGGCGGCCTCGGGCTGCTGGGACGGCTCTGGGGTGTCGTCGCCCTGTTCGCCGTGGTCACCGCGATCCGCTCGGCTGCGGTGGACATCCCGCTGCGCGACCCCGTGGGCAACCTGTTCTGGCCACGGCTGGGCAGCCTCGCCTTTCTGGTCGCCGTCCTGGCGGTCGTCGCGGCGGCGGCGCGTCTGGTCCATCGTGGGGAGAGGTGGTGGCCGCACCGGGTGGCCGGCGAGCTGCGCCGCCACTGGTGGCCCACGCGGCTCGCGCTCGTGGCCGGCGCGCTGGTCGGGTACCAGGTCGTCTACCTGTGCTACCGCAACCTGAAGAGCTGGGACGTCCTCAACGAGCCCCGCGACGGCATGCTGCTGGACTGGGACCGGTGGCTCTTCGTGGGTCGCGATCCCGCGCCCCTGCTGCACGACCTCCTCGGTCGGGACACCGCCGCGCACGTGCTGCACGCGGTCTACATCTCCTTCACCCCGGTGGTGACGCTGTCGCTGGCCGCGGCCGTCGCACTGCTGCCCCGGATCCGTGACGTCTTCGCCGCGGTGATGTCGCTGACCCTGGTGTGGATCCTCGGCACCGGCTCCTACTACCTGATCCCCTCGCTCGGTCCGTTCGCGACGCGACCCGAGTGGTTCGCGGACCTCCCACGGCTGGGTTTCGCCGACGGTCAGTCCCGCCTGCTGATCCAGCGCGAGCGCCTGCTCGCCGACCCCGACGCAGACCGGTCGTTCGCGGCGATCTCGGCGTTCGCCAGCCTGCACACCGGGGTGCTGTGCGTGGTGGCCCTGCTGGCCCTGCACTACGGTCTGCGCTGGCTCTCCGCAGCGCTGGGGCTGTTCCTCGCCGTCACGATGGTCGCCACCGTCTACCTGGGCTGGCACTACGTGGTCGACGACATCGCCGGCGTGGCGATCGCCTTCCTGGCCGTGAGCCTCGGGACCCGCCTCGCCGGCAGCCGAGGGACGTAGCGTGGACGGCGGAGGTTCCCGATGAAGGTCGACGTGCTCACCGAGACCGTGATCGAGCGTCCGCTGGACGAGGTCGCGGACTACGTGATGGACCCGGGCCACGCGCCGGAGTGGTACGCCAACATCGTGCGCGTGGCGTGGGAGACCCCCGAGCCGCTCGCGGTCGGTTCACGGCTGGCGTTCGAGGCCCGTTTCCTCGGGCGCACCCTGCGCTACACCTACGAGATCGTGATCCTCGAGCCGCGGTCGCGACTCGTCATGCGGACCGCGCAGGGCCCGTTCCCGATGGAGACCACCTACGCGTTCGAGGCCGCCGGCACAGGCGCCACCCGGGTGACGTTGCGCAACCGCGGTGAGCCCGCGGGCTTCGCCGGCGTCGCCGCCCCGGCCATGCGGCTCGCGATGCGCCGGGCCAACACCGCCGACCTCGCCGCGCTCAAGCGGCTGCTCGAGACGGGCTCGGGAGCGGGCTGACCGTCCCGGCCCGGTCCGGGTCAGGTGCGACGGCGCCGACGCGGCGAGCGCAGCGACCCCAACCCGGCCGCGAACCCCTCGACGACCGCCTCGGCGGGCACGTGGATCAACGGGTGCGTCGACGGGTCGTGCGGGTGGGGTGGCGGGTCGACGTCGAGATGCCGGGGCGGGGGCGAGACGTGCAGCGGCTGCACCGGCGGCAACGGTTCGGCCCGGTGTCCGCGCAGACGCGCACGGACGCGGCGCAGCCAGACCTTCCGGTGCGGCACGCGGGTCCTGCTCCGGACGGGTCCCGGACGGGTCGGGGCATCGGGGTCGGGGGTGTTCACTGAGCATCATCTCCAGTTGGGACGTTCTTCTTCTCCGGGGCAGCCGGGTGGACGCGGCACGGCGAGCTGGCCGAGCGAGCACCGAGCCGACGAGGGCCGTGGCCCTCCTAGTGCGGTGTGGGCCGGCGTACCGGCTCGACGTCAGCGGTCGGGACGGCGTCCGGCGCAGACGCGGCCGGTGACCCGACCTGACCGGGCAGCCGTTGGGCAGGGATGTGCACCTCGACGGCGGGAGCAGCCTCGGGTGTCGCAGGCACCACCGGTGGCACCGGGCGCACCTCGACCGGGAGGGTGGTCGGCTCGGGCCGACGTCGCCGGGACCAGCGCGCCCTCAGCCGGCCGAACAGCGGTTCCTGGTGCGCGATCGCGCGCAGGTGCTCCTGACGGTAGCGGGCCTCGGTGAACATGATGTCTGGGTTGAGGGGAATCATGGCAGTGCCAACTCTGGTGTCCGAGCCTTCGTCGCAACGCTGCTGTCACAGCACTTCGGCGTCCGTCCACTGCCGCATCGGCAACCGGGTCTTACGTTCGACCCGGGTCGTGGAGCGCTGATGTGGTGAGCCCCACGAGGCGGTGCAGCGACGAGACCCCGGCCACGGCTGTTCGTCGCGGTCAAGACCACTTGGGAAGCGGCCGCCCGAGCGGCCGATCTCCACGCTAGGCGCGATCTGCGGAACCCGCATGACCCGTTGGGACTAGTAATCACGACGTCGTGTCCGGGCCTGACCCGGTTCGCGAGGTACGACCCTGGGTCGTGGTGCCCGGCGCCAGCCGGCGAACTGCTGCGCGAGCTGACCATCGACACCAGCAAGGACTACCAGCCACGAACCCCGACATGACAACACCCGGACCCACGTCTGGCGTGGGTCCGGGTGTCGCCGATGTCCTCAAGACATCCCAATGGCGGTGGCGGAGGGATTTGAACCCTCGGTGGGCTTGCACCCACAAACGCTTTCGAGGCGTTCTCCTTAGGCCGCTCGGACACGCCACCGCCGGGAAGGCTACCGGACGGGTCCGGTGGCGCCGAAATCAGCCGAGCCCGGGACGGGTGCGCCGGGAGGGCGCTGCCGGCCGCGCGGGTCAGTCCCGGCGGGTGGCGAAGAAGGCATCGAGCAGCGCGGCGCTCTCCTCGGCCAGGACGCCGGCGATCACCTCCGGGCGATGGTTCAGCCGGCGGTCGCGGACCACGTCCCA
The DNA here is from genome assembly GCA_963815595.1 of uncultured Actinomycetota bacterium. Classification (GTDB taxonomy): domain Bacteria; phylum Actinomycetota; class Actinomycetes; order Propionibacteriales; family Nocardioidaceae; genus Marmoricola. Next base: position 303,254 of record CAWFHA010000006.1, read on the forward strand.
CAGCGAGCCGACCGCACCCGCCTTCTCGTCGTACGCCCCGAAGACCACGCGGTCGACGCGCGCCAGGACCGCTGCGCCCGCACACATGGTGCACGGCTCCAGCGTGACCACCAGGGTGCACCCGGAGAGCCGCCACCCACCGACCGCGTCGGCTGCTGCGCGCAGGGCGAGGACCTCGGCGTGACCGGTCGGGTCACCGTCGCGCTCGCGCACGTTGCTGCCGCGGCCCAGGACGGTGCCGTCGTCCGCGAGCACCACCGCACCGATCGGCACGTCTCCCCAGCCCTGCGCCTGCGCGCCCAGCTCGAGCGCGGCGCGCATCGGGTCGACCCACCGTGCCGGCCCACCGCCCGCGGCGGGCGCCGTCACCCGGAGAGACCGGCGAGGTCGTCGAACTTGCCGCCGAACCCCGCGCTGTCGGCCACCTCGCTGAGGATCTCCTCGGGATAGAGGTCGAGGTCGTCGAGCAGGGCGCCCATGTCGGGCGCCGAGAGGCCCAGGTCCGCGACGATGGCCAGGTCGCCGGCCGGGACCTGGTCGTCCTCGTCGTCGACGTGGATGCCGATGTGGTCGACCGCCGAGCGGGCCAGGCTCCAGTCGGTCGCGGCGGTCGCGTCGGAGAGAAGCACGCGCACCAGCTGTCCTTGGGCGCGCACCAGCAGCACGAAGTCCTCGGCGACCGAGATCAGCGCCAGGGCCCCGTTGTCACCGGGGTAGCGGCGGAGCTCGCGCGCGATGGTGTCGACGGTGTCCAGGGAACGGTCGGGCAGCTCGGCCACGTTCCAGTCACCCTCGTCGCGGTAGGCGACGACGGCCAGGTCGATCTCGCCGACCTCGGCATCGGTGACCTCGGTCATCGCCCTACCCTCCTTGCCGCTCACCTCTCGATGGTGGCAGAACACGGCGGCGAGAACCACTGACCGGTGCTGGCATTACGGTGTACGTCATGCGTCTTCACGTGGTCGACCACCCCTTGGTCTCGCACAAGCTCACCACCCTGCGCGACCAGGAGACGGCCTCGCCGGAGTTCCGTCGGCTCACCGAGGAGCTGGTCACCCTGCTGGCCTACGAGGCCACCCGGGACGTGCGGGTCGAGCCGGTGCGGATCACCACGCCGGTGGCCCCCACCGAGGGGGTCAACCTGAGCCGGCCGCGCCCGCTGGTCGTGCCCATCCTGCGCGCAGGTCTGGGCATGCTCGAGGGGATGATGCGGCTGATGCCGACCGCGGAGGTGGGCTTCCTCGGGATGGTCCGCAACGAGGAGACGCTCGAGGCCTCGACGTACGCCGAGCGGTTGCCCAACGACCTCTCCGGCCGGCAGTGCTACGTCCTCGACCCCATGCTGGCGACCGGCGGCACCCTGGCCGCCGCGATCCGGTTCCTCACCGACCGTGGAGCAGACCACATCACCTGCATCTGCCTGCTGGTCGCGCCTGAGGGTGTCGCCAACCTCGAGAGCGGCCTGGACGGGCTCGACGCCCCCGTGACCGTGGTGACCGCGGCGCTCGACGAGCGCCTCAACGACAAGGGCTACATCGTCCCCGGCCTCGGGGACGCCGGCGACCGGTTGTACGGCCTGGCGCAGTAGGGGGCCGGGCCGGTTTCCCCGGGCGCCCGGGGAAACCTGACGCGGGCAGGTGAAACATCACCCGTCCGGCGCAGGGACTGCCTGCCCGCCCGTACGACGCACCGGCGACCCGGGCCGGTTTCCCCGGGCGCCCGGGGAAACCTGACGCGGGCAGGTGAAACATCACCCGTCCGGCGCAGGGACTGCCTGCCCGCCCGTACGACGCACCGGCGACCCGGGCCGGTTTCCCCGGGCGCCCGGGGAAACCTGACGCGGGCAGGTGAAACATCACCCGTCCGGCGCAGGGACTGCCTGCCCGCCCGTACGACGCACCGCCCGTACGACGCACCGGCCGGGCACTCCTCGACAGCGGAGTCCGAGCGGACCGGGTCAGAGCGCCTCGACGGCCTTGAGCAGCTTGCCCATGGTGTCCTTGGCGTCACCGAACAGCAGGGTGGTGTTCTCCTCGAAGAGCAGCTCGTTCTCGATGCCGGCGAAGCCGGGACGCATCGAGCGCTTCATGAAGATGACCTGCTTGGCCTCGTCGGCGTTGAGGATCGGCATGCCGTAGATCGGCGCGCCGGGGGTGGTCTTCGCGGCCGGGTTGACCACGTCGTTGGCACCCACGACCAGGACCACGTCGGCGTCCTTGAACTCGCCGTTGATGTCGTCCATCTCCTTGAGCTGCTCGTAGGGCACCTGCGCCTCGGCGAGCAGCACGTTCATGTGCCCCGGCATCCGCCCCGCCACGGGGTGGATCGCGTAGTCCACCTCGATGCCACGCTCCCCCAGCAGGTCGACCAGCTCGCGCAGCGAGTGCTGGGCCTGCGCCACGGCCAGCCCGTAGCCCGGGACGATGATCACCCGGTCGGCGTAGGCGAGCATGATCGCGACGTCCTCGGGGTTCGCCGACTTCACGGGACGGTCGGAGGCGACCCCGCTGCCCAGGGTGGACCCGCCCTTGAGCGCGCCGAAGAGGATGTTGCCGACCGACCGGCCCATCGCCCGGGCCATCAGCAGGGTCAGGAAGGTGCCGGAGGCGCCGACCAGCGTGCCGGCCACCAGCAGCACCACGTTCTGCAGCACGTAGCCGCCGGCGGCCACGGTCAGCCCGGTGAAGGCGTTGAGCAGCGAGATCACGATCGGTACGTCGGCACCGCCGACGGGCAGCACCAGCAGCAGCCCGAAGAGCAGGCCCACGACGCCGAGCACGATGCCGACCCACACCAGCGGGCTGAGCACCAGCTGCGTCGACAGGCCGACACCGGCGACGAGGGCGGCACCGAACGCGATCGCCAGCCCGGGGAAGACCACCGGCGCGGAGGTCATCAGGTCCTGGAGCTTGGCGAAGGTGACGGCCGACCCGGCGAAGGAGACCGACCCGACGAACACGGTGAACGCCGTGGCGGCCAGCACGAACCAGCCCGGGTCGCCTCCTCCGGGAGCCTCGGGGGCGATGATCTCGGCCAGCTCGAGCAGGGCGACCAGGGCGGCCGCGCCGCCACCCACGCCGTTGAACAGCGCCACCATCTGGGGCATCTGCGTCATCTGCACGCGCCGGGCGCCGTACGCACCGCCCGCAGTGCCGACGGCGATGGCCCCGACCATCAGCGGCACGTGGTCGAGGTCGAGGTAGACGAACGGGACCACGCACGCGACCACGGCCGCGCCGGCACCGATCAGGTTGCCGGTGCGCGCTGTCTTCGGGCCCGAGAGGCCCTTGAGCGCGAGGATGAAGCAGATGGCGCAGGCCAGGTAGGTCAGCTGCACCCAGGTCGGGGTGTCGGTCATCGCGCGACCCCCGTCCCGCCGGCCGAGCCGGCCGATCCGGCCCCGCCCGTCCCCCGAGCCGGCCCCGCCGGTCGAGCCGGCCGAGCCGGCCCCGCCGGCCCCGCCGGTCGAGCTTGTCGAGACCTTCTTCTTGCGCACGAACATCTGCAGCATCCGGTCGGTGACCACGAAGCCGCCCACCATGTTGACCGTGGCGAGCACGATCGCCACCAGGCCGATCGTCACGGCCACGGCGTTCTCACTGGTGCCGGTGACCAGGATCGCGCCGAGCAGGATGATGCCGTGGATCGCGTTGGCCCCCGACATCAGCGGGGTGTGCAGGGTGGAGGAGACCTTGGAGATCACCTCGACCCCCACGAACACGCTGAGCACGAAGATGGTCAGCCAGACGACGGCGTCGCTCACTGCTGCTCCTCCTGGTCGAAGGGAAGGTCCAGGGCTTCCTGGCCGTGGTCGGCGGCTCCGCGGCCGCGGCCGGACTCCCGGGGCTGCGGCTCGCGAGGCTCGTCCACCTCGTCCGCGAACGGGCCGTCCAAGTCGTCCCGCAGGTCGCCCCGCTGGTCGTCCTGATGGTCGTGGACCGGCTCGTCGACCGGGTCGGGCGGCGCCTCGGCCACGCCCTCGATGGTCTCCCGGGTGGGCGCGTGCACGATCTGCCCGGCGTGGGTGACGGCTGCGCCGGCGACGACCTCGTCGTCGAAGTCGGGGTCGAAGGCGCCCTCGCGGGTCATCAGCGTCAGCAGGTTGACCACGTTCTGCGCGTAGAGGCGGGAGGCGGGCCCCGGCATCTGCGCCGGCACGTTGTCGCCGCCCCACACCTGCGCGTGGCCGATCCGCACGACCTTGCCGGGCACCGAGCCCTCGACGTTGCCGCCCGACTCGGCCGCGAGGTCCACGACCACGGAGCCGGGCTTCATCTGGGCCACCATCTCCGCGGTGACCAGCATCGGTGCCGTCCGCCCGGGCACGGCCGCGGTGGTGATGAGCGCGTCGGCGTTGGCGATGTACGGCGCCAGCAGCTCGCGCTGCCGAGCGGCGCGGTCCTCGGTCATCTCCCGGGCGTAGCCGCCGGCCCCCTCGAGGGTCTCGAGGTCGAGCTCGATCGCCTTGGCCCCCATCGACCGGATCTCCTCGGCGGCCGCGGCGCGGACGTCGTAGGCCTGGACCACCGCGCCCAGCCGACGCGAGGTCGCGATCGCCTGCAGGCCGGCGACGCCGGCACCGAGCACGACCACCTGGGCCGCCTGCACGGTCCCGGCCGCGGTCATGTTCAGCGGGAAGAAGCGACGCAGCAGGCCGGCGGCGACGATCCCGCAGCGGTAGCCGGAGACGAGGGCCTGGGAGGACAGCGCGTCCATCGACTGGGCGCGCGAGATGCGCGGCACCAGCTCCATGGCGAACGAGGTCACGCCGAGGTCGCGCAGGTCGGCGACGAGGTCGAGCGAGCTGTTCACGGGCAGGAACGAGATCGTGGCGGCCCCGTCACGCAGCAGACGGGCGCGGTATCCGGGCAGGGGGTTGACCGACACGACCACGTCGGCCTCGGGCAGCAGGTCGGTGGTCACCACCGCCCCGGCCTCGGCGTACAGCTCGTCGTCGAACTCGGCGCGCAGGCCGGCGTCGGGCTCGACCAGCACCTCGTAGCCCAGATCGGTCAGCTTGCCGACGAGCTCGGGGACCAACGCCACCCGGGTCTCGCCCTCACGGGTTTCCCTTGCCACTGCGATCTTCACCCGACAGAACCTAGTGGAGATGGGTGCCCGATCCGGACTTTGAGATCACCGTCTCACCCGAATCCCCGGGATTCCGGGCGCGTCGTGGCCCGATCAGCCCATCCCGGTGCCGATGAGCGTGCCGATCCCGTAGGTGACGGTCATCGCGAGAAGTCCGCCGATGACGTTGCGGCGTACGGCGGTGCGCGCCCGGGCACCGCCGATCCGGGCACTGGCGAACCCGGTGCCGGCGAGCGCCAGGCCCACCGCCGCCAGGGTGACGAAGACGCGCAGGCTCGGCGGGAAGAGCAGGATCGTCAGCACGGGCAGCAGCGCGCCCACGGTGAAGGCGATCATCGACGCCCAGGCTGCCTGCCACGGGTTGGTCAGGTCGTCGGGGTCGATGCCGAGCTCGATGTCGAGATGGGCGCGCAACGCGTCGCCGGCGGTGAGCTCGGTCGCCACCTGGCGCGCCGTCTGCTCCGAGAGCCCCTTGCGACGGTAGAGCTCGGCCAGCTCGGCGAGCTCCTCCTCGGGCTCCTCCACGAGCTCGCGGGACTCCTTCTCGATCAGGGCCCGCTCGGTGTCGCGCTGGGTGCTCACCGAGACGTACTCCCCGGCACCCATGCTCAGCGCACCGGCCACGAGACCGGCCAGGCCCGCGATGAAGATCGTCGGGCGGTCCGTGGTCGCTCCGGCGACTCCCATGACCAGGCCGGCGACGGACACGATGCCGTCGTTGGCACCGAGCACCCCGGCGCGCAGGATGTTCAGCTTGCTGTTCACCGAGTCGTGGTGGGGCTCGTCGTCGTGCTGGGCCAGCTCGGGGTATCCCGGCGACGGCTCTGTGGCGGACATGCCCCCATGGTTCCGGGTCGAGGGCCGTCGGACAACGAAGGAAAGGCTGGGCTCAGTCTCGCTGGGCGAGGCCGTCGAGCAGCTCCTCGACCCACGCCGGCACGGTCTCGGTGGCCGGGCCGCGGCGTACCCGGGTGAAGTCGCTGACCACCGGCGGGTCCAGGTTGAGCTCCAGGGTGTCCGCGCCGGCGCCGATCGCGTAGTGCACGAACGCCGCCGCCGGGTAGACCAGCCCGGAGGTGCCGATCGCGACGAACAGGTCGCAGTCGAAGAGCGCCCGCTCCACCTGCTCCATGCCGTGCGGCATCTCGCCGAACCACACCACGTCGGGACGCAGCGTGGCTGCACCACAGGTGGGGCAGGGCGGGCGCTCGCCCAGGCTCCCCTCCCACTCGTGGCGCCGGTCGCACGTGGTGCACCACGCCGAGCGCAGCCGGCCGTGCAGGTGGTGGACCCGGCGGGAGCCGCCGCGCTCGTGCAGGTCGTCGACGTTCTGCGTGACCAGGTGGAGGTCCTCGCCCAGGCGCTCCTCCAACCGGGCGAGTGCGCGGTGCGCCGCGTTGGGCTGGACGCGGGCCAGCGCGGCCCGGCGCTCGTCGTAGAAGCGCTGCACCAGGTCGGGGTCCGCCTCGAAGGCCTCCGGGGTGGCCACCACCATCGGGTCGTGGCCTTCCCACAGCCCGTCGGCGTCCCGGAAGGTGGGCAGCCCGCTCTCGGCCGAGATCCCGGCGCCGGTCAGGACGACCACCCGCACGGTGGGGCGCCCGCTCAGCGGTACTCGGGGTTCTCGTAGCCGAAGCGGGCGCCGTCGTCCCACTCCGGGCGCAGGTTGCCGTAGGCCGGGATGCCGCCGGCGTCCTTGAGCAGCTGCGCGAGGTGCATCAGGTTCCAGGTCATGAAGGTCGTGTTGCGGTTGGTGAAGTCGTTCTCGGGGCCGCCGCTGCCCTCGTCGAGGTAGGACGGCCCGGGACCCGCCTCACCGATCCACCCGGCATCGGCCTGCGGCGGGATCGCGTAGCCGACGTGCTGGAGCGAGTAGAGGATGTTCATCGCGCAGTGCTTGATGCCGTCCTCGTTGCCGGTGATCAGGCACCCACCGACCCGGCCGTAGTACCGGGACTGACCGGCGTCGTTGAGCTGGCCCGACCCTGAGTAGAGCCGCTCGATCACCGACTTCATCACGCTGGAGTTGTCGCCGAGCCAGATCGGGCCGGCCAGCACGAGGATGTCGCTGGCCAGCACCCGCTCGTAGATCTGCGGCCACGCGTCGCTGGCCCACCCGTGCTCGGTCATGTCGGGGTAGACCCCGGTGGCGATGTCGTGGTCGATGGCGCGCAGCACCTCTACCTCGACCCCCGCCTTGCGCATCACCGCGGCGCTGGCCTCGACCAGCCCGTCGGTGTGGCTCGGGTCGGGCGACTTCTTCAGCGTGCAGTTGATGTACATGGCCCGCAGGCCGGTGTAGTCGGGAGCATCCATGACTCGACCTTCCCGCACCGCACCCCCGGCGACAAGGCGACGGATGGACAGGCAGTTCGGATCCGGCACGCCTCGGGCAAGCGTGGCCCGGCCGTCGTGACGACCGAACTGCCTGTCGATCGGTGCGTCAGTAGTACCAGGGGAAGCGCGGCACACTCAGCGGCCATCGACGGACGTTGTTGGCATTGTGCGGCTGACCTGCGCAAACGCGTTGGCGGATGTTGGACGCGGGCGATCGCGAACGATGCTCCTGCCACGCATTTGCCACGCACGGATGGTCATCAGCCCGCCTCCGGATCGTTCTGGTCCCCGGCGATCTCGGCCGAGGCCGCCTTTCTGTGATTCAGTTGTCGCGTTCGTTGAGCTGCTGTTGATCCGGCCCATCATGAACGGGCGGCCCACTGCGGCCCAGGCGCAGTCTCAGTCCACGTCGTGTCGCCGACAGTAAGTAGCGACAATTTGCCGCTAGGACCAACAGACTTTCCCCAAGGTGTGTTGGATGTAGTGACGCACCTCATCCTGCGTGGCGAATTCTTGTTCCCATTCTCCGTTTAGAATTGAGTCGGCAATCCTCCCCGAGCCCTCGGTCAGGAAAAAGTCGATCTGCCAGCTTGTGGTGTGAGAGACCAATGGCCGCATCCTGAGCATTTCCCCCAGACGTTCATGGAGGCGTGGAACACGTCGCCAGCAGCCGACCTCTATCCGAACGGACTCAGTCTCCACTGGGGACCAGGTGCCCACAGCTCCGTCGAGCCTTTCCGGCAGTTCGTCACTTGTCACACGCGCCCCTAAAAGAACCTACGGTGTTGAATGTGCACGTTGCGCTGCCTCCTGCTTCCTGCGTTATTTTGGAAGTTTGAGTAATATCCATTGTACTTTGGACTACTCTTTTTCGAAGGATAGCGGTAATGCCGCTGGCCATCTTTGCTCGCAAGACGGGTTGACCAACCGCCCTTCTTGTGTTTTGTGTAGCCCTTACCCACGAATTTCTTGCCAGCGGCCTTGGTGATGTGTCTGCTCGCGCGGATCTCGCGCCCCTTCATGGCCGCCCTCAACACCCGAGTTACCCTATAGCCACGAACCGCCCACGCGGCAGCGCCAACTGGAGTAAAGCTTGCAGCTGTAAGCGCGATATCAACCTTGTGTTTCCAGGCCCACTTTCCAACCTTTTTACACCATGAACAACTCCACTCGCCTGTAAGGTCGAAGACGTTGAGAGGGTCGGCCGGATAGATGTAGGTATTGTCATTCCCTCCCTCGACCGGATCCCGCGTTAGAAAGCGGCCAGTAGAGGAGTTGTATAGGCGAACACCCATTAGTACGGCGCCCCCTATGGTTCCGCCACTTTGGCGCTGGTGGCCACCTAGCCAGCCGTATCGCGATGACCCTTCGACCGGTTCGCGCGAGATACCATACTCGGTAGAGGCAGAATACGAACTTGGCGCCGTCTCCCCGACGACGAGTTCACCTGCAATATCGAAGTGCAAGTTGCCGATCTGGATTCGCGGCCCCCCGTCGGAAGGCTGGATCATGACCAGGTCACCCCCGAGCCCAACGATGTTGCGCGTCCAAGTATTCGTCCAATTGCTGGACGAATCCGGGCGGGTCTTGGTGTCGGTCCAGCCGGGGGAGTCGTCCCCGTTGTCGTAGTGGTTGGTCGACTCTTCGAGTGATATCCCGGCGGTGAGGTTCTTGATAGTCGAGATCCTGCCGGTAGCGTCGAGGGTGAAGTCTTGGGCTTTGGTGACACTGACGCCGTTCTCGGTCCCGGTTTGGCTAAGGGTGGCGACCATGTCGTTGGCGTGGTATCCGACGTCGAGGTCCCCCGGCGCGGTCAGCTTGCTGGTGGTGTCAGTACCCGGCACGGTCTTGGTGCGGCCCAGGGCGTCGTACACGTAGCCGGTGGTGGCGACTCGGTCGGCGTCGTCGAAAACTTGCGTGACGGTGGATCGGGAAGTCGAACTCTGGCAAGCGCCCGCCGGTGTCCTGCAAGCTGCATGAGCTCCGGCACTATTTTGCCAGCGGCCTGATCGCCGCCGGGTGCGACGTCGTCACCGTGCAACGCGCCATGGGCCACGCCTCCGCCACGACGACGCTCAACACGTACGCCCACCTGTGGCCGACGGCTGAGGACAAGACGCGGGCGGCCGCCTCGGGGATGGCGGCGGCAGTTCTTGCCACGCATCTGCCACGCATCGAGACTCACTAGGCCTCTGACCTGCGAAAACAGGCCAGATCAGTAGTACCAGGGGTAGGGCGACCAGTCCGGCTCGCGCTTCTCCAGGAACTGGTCGCGGCCCTCCTGGGCCTCGTCGGTCATGTAGGCCAGGCGGGTCGTCTCGCCGGCGAAGAGCTGCTGGCCCACGAGGCCGTCGTCGATGAGGTTGAAGGAGTACTTGAGCATCCGCTGCGCCGTGGGGCTCTTGCCGTTGACCAGCCGGCCCCACTCCAGGCCGGTCGCCTCGAGCTCGGCGTGGGGGACCGCGCGGTTGACCGCGCCCATCCGCACGGCGTCCTCCGCGGAGTACTCCTCGCCGAGGAAGAAGATCTCTCGAGCGAACTTCTGACCCACCTGGCGGGCGAGGTACGCCGAGCCGAACCCGCCGTCGAAGCTGCCGACATCGGCGTCGGTCTGCTTGAAGCGGCCGTGCTCGGCGCTGGCCAGGGTCAGGTCGCAGACCACGTGCAGCGAATGCCCCCCGCCTGCGGCCCAGCCGTTCACCAGGCAGACCACGACCTTGGGCATGAAGCGGATCAGCCGCTGGCACTCCAGGATGTGCAGCCGACCGAGCTTGGCGCGGTCGACGGTCTCGGCGGTCTCGCCCTCGGCGTACTGGTAGCCGGCGCGGCCGCGGATGCGCTGGTCGCCACCGGTGCAGAAGGCCCGCTTGTCGTTCTTCTCGCTCGGGCCGTTGCCGGTCAGCAGGACGCACCCCACGTCGCTGGTCGTGCGCGCGTGCTCGAGCACGCGGAGCAGCTCGTCGACGGTGTGCGGGCGGAACGCGTTGAGCACGTCGGGCCGGTCGAAGGCGATCCGGACGGTGCCGTGCGCCCGCGCCCGGTGGTAGGTCAGGTCGGTCAGGTCCTCGAACCCGGGGACGTCGTCCCACGCCTCGGGGTCGAAGGTCTCGCTGACTCCGTCGATCGCACTCATGGCCCGGAGACTATGCGGCACCCTTGGCCGGGTCCGACCACCGGGCACGGAATCCCCGACAGCCGGCGGGTGTTGCACCCGACATGGCACTAGTAGGCGAGTACGTCCCCAGCAAGGCGCAGTGGGTGCGCGACCAGGTCGCGGCGTTCGAGGCGAGCGACGGTCGGGAGGCCAACACCCTGCGCGAGTCCGACGACCTGATCGTGGTGATCACCTCGATCGGCGCGAAGTCGGGGTACCTGCGCAAGAACCCGGTGATGCGCGTGGAGCGGGACGGCATCTACGTGGCGATCGCGTCCAAGGGTGGCGCCGAGGACCAGCCCGAGTGGTACTACAACTTCCTGGCCCATCCCGAGGTGGAGCTCCAGGACGGTGCCGACCGGCGCACCTACCGGGCCGAGCTCGTGGAGGGCGAGGAGCGCGCCGACCTCTGGCAGCTGGCCGTGGACACCTGGCCGACGTACGCGTCGTACCAGAAGAAGACCGACCGGCAGATCCCGGTCTTCAAGCTGACTCCGGTCGCCGACTGACCGACCGGAAGCGGTCGGCGAAAAAACTTTCGCTCGGCACGTAACCCTCACGCCTTTTGTCCGTTTAGTGGTTTATGCGTAACCCAGCGGACCCGACGGGCACCTCGTGCCCGACGCCGGCGCGGGCGCGTCGACACGGCGTCCGCCGGTTCGCGCTGCGCTCCGCGGTCGTGATCGGTGGCCTGGGAGTCGCCTGGTGGCTGACGGCCGGGGTCGCCCAGGCAGCCGACGGTCCCGCCGACCTCCGGACGACCGTCCGGACCGCCACCAGCCAGACGCCGCAGGCCCCCGGTCGGGTGGCCTCCACCGCGAAGGACGTCGTCCGCCAGGTTGCTGCGGTCCGCCGCACGACCGAGCCGGTCCGCCGCGCGACAGAGCCGATCCGTCGACCGGCCCGGGAGATCACCCGCGTCGTCCGCACCACCTCGACCCCTGTCGTCGAGGTGGCCACCCGCGTGGTCCGCAAGGTCCGGGACACCGCGCAGCCGACCGAGCCCGAGCCCCCGTCCGACGTGAAGGACCCGGTCCGGGTCGACCCGAGCGAAGCCGCCCCGGCGGCCGGGACGACGCCTCGCGAACCCGCCAGGGCGGAGCCGAGCGCTGCGCGCCACCGGCTACCGGTCGCCGAGATGGCGTCGACCGCCGCCAGCGCCGCCCCGGCGGCCGCCGCGCCCTCGTCGCTCCTCGGCGCGACCCCGGCCGCCGCCGCAGCACCCGCAGTCACCGCAGTCACCGCAGGCAGTCCGGGCGGGCCTTCGTCCCCGACCGATCCCTGCGTCGGCCCCGGGGGCTCGGCCACCGGGTCGGCTTCGGCGTGGGCCACCGCCGCGTCACCCGGGGTCGCCCGTCCCTCGCCTGGCTCGGCGCGACCAGTGTGCCTGCTCACCGTCCCGGTGGGTGCTCCCTCCCATCCCCCTGGCTCCTCACCCGACTGAGTGGCGTCCTGCGCTCGAGTGCGAGCGCACGATCCTCGCCGGCCCTGTCCGGGGCCTGCGCACACCAGTCCAGTCAAGGAGCATCAGCATGCGTACCTCAGTACGCCGAACGCTGTGCGCGACTGCGATAGCCGGGGGATTCACGGTTCTCGGCTTCGCCTTCGCCACCACGTCGGCATCGGCGGCAGACACGCCGTCCACGTCGGGAGCCGGGGGGACCGTGGCCGGCAACCAGACCTCCACCGAACACACCGCGCCCATCAGGGTGGCCGGCAACCAGGTCACCGTCATCGGCGACGGCAACACGCAACGACGGTGCCAACCGCGGCTCCACCGAGAAGGCCGGCGCCAACCGAAGCAGCCGGTCCACCGACGGCCAGCGCGGCACCGGATCGGGCAACCAGACCGACACCGGCGGCACCGCACCGGTCCAGGCTTCCGGCAACCAGGTCACCGTCATCGGCGACGGCAACCGCAACGACGGTGCCAACCGCGGCTCCACCGAGAAGGCCGGCGCCAACCGAAGCAACCGGTCCACCGACGGCCAGCGCGGCACCGGATCGGGCAACCAGACCGACACCGGCGGCACCGCACCCATCCAGGCCAGCGGCAATCAGGTCACCGTCATCGGCAACGACAACAACAACGAAGCTGCCGACTCCGGAACCAGCAGCCAGGGCTCCGGCGGCACCACCACCGGCCAGCGCGGCACCGGATCGGGCAACCAGACCGACACCGGCAACACCACACCCATCCAGGCCGGCGGCAACCAGATCACCGTCATCGGCGACGGCAACGACAACACCGGCGCCAACCACGGGGCCATCAACCAAGGCTCCGGCGGCACCACCACCGGCCAGGACGGCACCGGATCGGGCAACCAGACCGACACCGGCAACACCACACCCATCCAGGCCGGCGGCAACCAGATCACCGTCATCGGCAACGGCAACGACAACAAAGCTGCCGGCACCGGCTCCGGAACCAGCAGCCAGGGCACGGGCGGCACCACCACCGGCCAGGACGGCACCGGGTCCGGCAACCAGACCGACACCGGCGGCACCGCACCCATCCAGGCCAGCGGCAACCAGGTCACCGTCATCGGCGACGACAACGGCAACGAGGCCGGCGACCCCAACCCGGGTTCGCAGCCCGGCACCGCACCTGGCACCGGCCCCGGCACCGGTGAGGGCTCGGGACCTGGTGAGCAGCCGGGCACGGGTTCGGGATCCGGTCCCGGATCCGAGCCGGGGACCGGCGTGGGCGACCAGCAGGGCGGCGCCACCGACGGCACCCATGGCCCCTACGACAACGCGGGCCTCGCCGGGAGCGAGGCGACGGACGCGGCTGCCGGGCCTGCGGTCTCGGCCGCGGCGTCCCAGCCTCAGGGTCAGCCTCAGGGCCAGCCCCTGAGCCAGCCTGCGGGCGCGTTGCCGCAGACCGGCCTGGCCAGCGAGCTGCTGCCGCTCGGCGGTGCCGGCTTCGCCATCTTGATGGTGGGGCTGCTGCTGGTCCTCGGCAGCCGGCGTGCGACCGGATCGGCGTCGCGACGGGGGGTGCTCGGCCTGGGCTGACCCGACCGTCAGCTCGAGGGTCCACCGTCCCGCGATGCCGTAGCACACACCTTCCTCCCCCGGTGGGTGACGGCGTCCTGCAGGGACGGAGGGGCGGGTGGAAACCACGGCCACCCGCCCCACGGGCCCCCGGCCCCTCGGTGACTCGGGGGTCGGGGGTCCGGACACCCACGCGCCCTGCACCCGTACGCCGAAAGCAGATCGGGCCGAGGCCGATCAGGACGGGTCGGTCAGCGGGCGATCGAGTCGGCCAGGGCCGAGAGGTGGCTGAGCCGGGCGATCTCGGAGTCGAGGATCTCCGGGCCCCCGCGCCGACAGATCACGATCAGCTCGTCGGCACCGGACGCGCACCCGGCGACCAGCAGGTCCGAGCCCGCGTCCCGTACGTCGATGCGCTGCCCACGGGTGGCGTCGACCGGCCAGCGCAGGTGCTCGGGCACCTCGGTGGGCGCCGCGGGAGAGCCGTGCAGGATCTTGCCGGAGTCCCCCTCGCGTCGCACGCGGACCGCCCAGTCGACGACGAACGTCGCGGGCAGCAGGTCGACCAGGGTGTCGCGAGCCAGGTGGGGCGCGCTGGTCATCGCCTCGACGACCTCCAGATCGCGGGTCAGGTTGGAGCCGGCGCTGTAGCGGGAGATCCAGAGCACCTCCACGTCCTCGAGCGCGGTGCACGCCGAGATGATGCTGTCGGGCATGACGCCGGGCTCGGCGACCAGGAACACGTCGTCGACCGCACGGCCGTCGTGGCTGCGCTCGACGATCTCGATCGCGTCGATGTTGCCCCCCACCGAGCCGATCGCGGAGGCCAGCCGGCCCAGCGAACCCGGCACGTCGGGCAGCGCGACCCGCAGCAGGTAGGACATGTCACGACCCTAGTCCAGGCGTGTTTCTGCACGATGTCGTCTCACCGGACGACCTTGAGGTTGAACTCGCCGGTCCCCAGCGCACCCATCAGGCGCACCCAGAGCGGCAGCCACATCTCCAGGCCGCGCGCGTTGGAGAGCCCGTCGAGCTCGAGCACGTCGGTCCAGCCGAGGTCGCGCAGCAACCCGATGACGACCTCACGAGCCTCGGGGTCGTCCCCGGCGGCGAAGACCGTGGTGTCGCCGTCGCCGACCGAGCCCGGGTCGACCATCACCGAGGCGGTCATCGTGTTCAGCGCCTTGACCACCCGGGCCTCGGGAAAGGCGCGCTGGATCTGCTCGGCCAAGGAGTCGGTGTCCTTGACGGTCAACGTCGGCGGGAAGCCCGCGGAGAAGTCCAGCGGGTTGGCCACGTCGAGGAGCACCTTGCCCGCCAGGTGGTCCGAGCCCACCTCCCCCAGCGCCGCGAGACTGGCGGCGCCGTTCGTGGCGTTGACGACCACGTCTGCGTCCGCCGCGACGAGCGGGAGCGCCCGGAGCGTGAGGTCCGAGCCGACCCACTCCTCCCGGCTCGAGGTCTCGTCGGGATCCCGGGTCCCGACCACGACCTCGTGCCCCGCCGTACGCAGGCCGCGGGCCAAGGTGCGTCCGACGGTGCCAGTGCCGACCACGGCGATCCTCATGCCCTCACCGTAGGCCGTGACCGGCGCTGCGCCCAGGGTGCTGGCTGCCGGTCTCTAGGCTGGTGGCATGAGTCGCATCCTCGTCACGGGCGCCACCGGGTTCATCGGTCGCCGCCTGGTCCCCGCCCTGCTCGAGCAGGGCCACCAGGTGCGCGCGATGACCCGCCACCCGGAGAGCTACGAGGGGTCCGGCGATCCCGTGGCCGGTGACGTCCACGACCCCGACTCCCTGCTGGGGCCCCTGGACGGCATCGAGTGCGCCTACTACCTCGTGCACTCCCTCGACGACCCGGACTTCGAGCGCAAGGACGCCGAGGCTGCGCGGTCCTTCGCCGAGGCTGCCGCCAAGCAGGGCGTCCGCCAGATCATCTACATGGGTGGGCTCGGCGAGGAGGACAGCGAGATGTCCGCGCACCTGCGCTCGCGACGCGAGGTGGAGACCCTGCTCGGCGAGACCGGCGTCCCGGTGACGGTCCTGCGTGCCGCGATCGTGGTCGGCCACGGCGGCATCTCCTGGGAGCTGACCCGGCAGCTGGTCAAGAACCTTCCGGCCATGGTGGTGCCGCGCTGGGCGAGCACCCGCACCCAGCCGATCGCGGTGGACGACGTGGTCCGCTACCTCGTCGGCGTCTGCGGTCGCGAGGAGGCGCTCGGCCGGGTCTTCGAGATCGGTGGACCCGACCAGCTCGACTACGTGGAGATGCTGCGGATCGCGGCCGAGATCGACACCGGCCGCAAGGTCCCGATCGTCAAGGTGCCGGTGCTGACGCCGCGGTTGTCGTCGTACTGGCTCGCGCTGGTGACCGACGTCGACGTCACCACGGGACGCAACCTGATCGACTCGATGGGCACCGAGGTGGTGGTCACCGAGCACTCCATCCGCGAGCTCGTGCCCGGCGAGCCGATGTCGTACGCCGACTCGGTGCGCCGCGCGCTCGAGGAGCGCAAGAGCGCGTCCTGACCGGAGCGGGCGAGCCGCTCAGGTGGCGTGGCCGAGGAAGATCAGTGGCAGCGCGTAGAGCATCGTCACCGACCACACCAGGTGGGTGATGATCGGCGCCAGGATGCCGCCGCTGGCGCGTCGCTGCAGCCCGACGACGACCCCGATCGCGACGGCCGCGAAGCCGAGCATGACGTTGCCGGTCGCCAGGGTGGCCACCGTGTAGGCGACGGTGGTCCACAGGATCTGGTGCTTGCGGATGGCGGCGTACATCGCTCCCCGGAAGAACAGCTCCTCGGCGATGCCGTTGACCACGGTGACCAGCAGGAGCAGTGCCGCGTCACCCTGTCGGGCGAGCCTCAGCACCTGCTCGACCTGGTGGGCCAGCCAGGGGATCTCCTTGACCACGAAGGCGCCGAGCACGAACACGACGGCCAGCAGGGCGCCGATCAGCAGCGGCTGCACCACCGGGCGCGGGCCGGCGAGGTCCGGCTCCGCGGGGTCCCCGAGCCGGCCGAGGTGCAGCGGACCCGAGGTGATCGCGCCGACGGCCCACACCGCGGCGAGCAGCAGCGTGGCCGGGTAGAAGGTCGCGCTGCCGGGCTCGATGCGCAGCGAGAACCCCAGCACCACCGCCCCGACGACGACCACCACGGCACTGACCAGCTGCCGTCGACGGAAGTCGGCCTCGGACTGCCGGTGGTCGCGCGGCGAGACCACGAAGAGGCTGGTGCGCACGTCGTGTGCCAGCGCTCGCAGTCCCCGCATGCCTCGACCCTAGCGGCGGGGTGGAGTCGCGAAGCCCGGCCGTGACGAGCGCCACGTCCGGCTTCACGCACCCTCGTATCGTCAGGGAGATGACCGCCATCATGTGGTTCCGTCGCGACCTCCGGCTGCGGGACAACCCGGCACTGCGGGCAGCTGCGGAGCACGGTCCCGTGCTGGGGCTCTTCGTCCTCGACCCGGGGCTGTGGCGCAACGCCGGCCCGGCGCGCCGCGCCTGGCTCGCCGCCTGCCTGCGCTCGCTCGACGAGTCCATCGACGGGCGGCTGTGCGTGCGGATGGGCCGAGCCTCCTCGCTCGTGCCGCAGCTGGCCACCGAGGTCGGGGCCCGCTCGGTGCACGTGAGCAACGACTTCACTCCCTACGGCCGGGCACGCGACCGGGCCGTCGTCGACGCGCTGCCCGACTCCGTGGAGGGGGTGGCGACCGGGACGCCGTACGCCGTCGCGCCGGGCACGGTCACCAACGGCTCGGGCGAGCCCTACAAGGTGTTCACGCCGTTCAGCAAGGCGTGGCGCGGCACCGGTTGGGACGACCCGGCGCCCGCGCCCCGGGGGGTGGACTGGCTGCGCGCCGAGGACGACCAGCGGGTGGGCAACCTGCTCGACAAGGCGCTGCGCGACACCCCCGCCCCCCTGCCGACTGCCGGCGAGGATGCCGCGAAGCGACGCCTCGACGCCTTCCTCGACCACGACCTCGCGGAGTACGACGAGGTCCGCGACGACCCCGCTGCCGACCGCACCTCCCGGCTCTCGCCCTACCTGAAGTACGGCGTGCTCCACCCGCGGCAGGTCCTCGCCGAGACGGCCGGGTCGCCCTCGAAGGGCGCGCGGACCTTCGAGAGCGAGCTGGCCTGGCGCGACTTCTACGCCGACGTCCTCCTCCACCACCCCCGCTCGGCGTGGGAGGACCTGAAGCCGGTGTCCGGGCTGACCTACGACGACGCCGACGAGGACGTCGAGGCGTGGAAGCAGGGGCGCACCGGCTTCCCCGTCGTCGACGCCGGGATGCGCCAGCTGCTCGCCGAGGGCTGGATGCACAACCGGGTGCGGATGATCACCGCCAGCTTCCTGACCAAGGACCTGCACGTGTGGTGGCCGGTCGGTGCCCGGCACTTCCTGGACCACCTGGTCGACGGCGACCTGGCCTCGAACAACCACGGCTGGCAGTGGGTCGCCGGCACCGGCACCGACGCGTCGCCGTACTTCCGGGTGTTCAACCCGATCACCCAGGGACTGCGCTTCGACCCCGAGGGCGAGTACGTGCGCCGGTGGGTGCCCGAGCTCGCACACCTGCCCGGCAAGGCCGCGCACGAGCCGTGGGACGCCGAGGACGGCTACGCGAAGGGGTACCCGCGGCGGATCATCGACCACGCGGAGGAGCGGCAGCGGGCGCTGGACCGCTACCAGCGCGGCCGAGGCTGAACCGCTCGACCACCTCGTGCCGCGCCCGTTTGCGCGGACCCTCGCCGAGGTGGGAGGCGATCAGCACCACCTCGGACACGGTCCACTCCGGACCGGTGTAGGCGTCGAGCAGCCGGACGAAGCGCGTCGCCTCGGTCGGGCGGCCCAGGCGCGCCAGCGTCAGGTGCGGGGTGAACCGCTGCCCGTCGACCTCGGCGCCCGCCTTGGCCATCGCCGCGCGGGCCCCGGTCGCCGCGCGGCGCAGCTCCTCCGCGTCGGTGGGGACCGTCGCGACCCCGGCGTAGAGGACGCGGGCCCGTCCCGCGTCGGGGAAGGCACCCCCGCCCGCGATCCGGGCCCGCACGGGGTGCCGCTTGCGGGCCGCCCGCTCGAGGCGGTCCAGCAGGTCGTCGTACGCCCGGTCCGGCACGTCGCGCGAGAACGCCAGCGTCAGGTGCCACTGCTCGGGCTGGGTCCACCGGAACGGCGTCGCCTCCCGACGCGGCCCCACGAACTCCTCGAGGTCCTCCACGACCTCCTCCGGCGGGACCACCGCCACGAACATCCGGGTCATGGGGTGGGGCCGGGGCTCACAGCCCGAGGTCCCGGCCGATCAGCTCCTTCATGATCTCGTTGGAGCCGGCCCAGATCTTCGAGACGCGGGCGTCGCGCCAGGCCCTGGCGACGCGGTACTCGTTCATGTAGCCGTAGCCGCCGTAGAGCTGGACGCAGTGGTCGAGGATCTCGTTCTGCACCTGCGAGGTCCACCACTTGGCCTTGGCCGCGTCGACGGCGGTGAGCCGCTTCTCGGCGTGGGCGGCCACGCACTGGTCGACGTAGGCCTGGGTCACGTCGACCTGGGTGAACATCTCGGCCAGCAGGAACTTGTTGTGCTGGAAGGAGCCGATGCCCTGCCCGAAGGCCTTGCGCTCCTTGGCGTACTCCAGCGTCTCCACCAGGATCTGCCGGGCGTGGGCCAGGTTGGAGATCGCGCAGCCCAGCCGCTCCTGGGGCAGGTTCTCCATCATGTGGATGAAGCCGTGGTCGAGCTCCCCGACGATGTCCTCGTCGCCGACCCGGACGTCCTCGAAGAACAGCTCCGCGGTGTCCGACTCCTCCTGGCCCACCTTGTCCAGCTTGCGGCCTCGCGAGTAGCCCTCGGTGGTGGTGTCCACCGCGAACAGGGTGATCCCGCGGGCCTTCTTCTCCGGAGAGGTGCGGGCGGCGACGACGACGAGGTCGGCGGAGTAGCCGTTGGTGATGAAGGTCTTCGAACCGTTGACCACCCAGCTGTCGCCGTCCTTGACCGCCGTGGTCCTCAGCGCGGCGAGGTCGGAGCCGCCGGAGGGCTCGGTCATCCCGATCGCGGTCAACAGCTCACCGCCGGCCACACCGGGCAGCCAGCGCTGGCGCTGCTCCTCGCTGGTCAGCTCCACGAGGTACGGCGCGACGATGTCGGCGTGGATCCCCACGCACGAGGAGAGGGCCGCGTTGACGTGGGAGAGCTCCTCGAGGAGCACCGCGTTGAACCGGTAGTCGCCCGCGCCGACACCGCCGTACTCCTCGGGGATCTCCAGACCGAGCAGCCCCTGCTTGCCGGCGGCGAGCCAGAACTGACGCCCCAGCGTCTTCTCGGCGAGGTGCTCCTCGAGGTGGGGTCGGACCTCGCGGTCCAGGAACTCGCGGACCGACGCGCGGAACGCCTCGTGGTCCTCGTCGTAGAGGTCTCGGTGCATGGCTCCATCGTAGGTTCGCGGGCTACTCACGGGTAGCCGCCGGCCCCGTGAGCGCCGCCACCCTTCCCGCCACGTGACCCACGTCATAGGGTGGCGGCTTCTGCCACCCCACCCCTCGGGAGGACCCCTCATGAGCCTGGACCGCCGTACCGTCCTTCGATCCGGAGCCGTCGCCGCCCTCGCCGGTGGGCCCTTCGCCGGGCTGGCCGCGATGCCCGCCGAGGCGCACACCCGCGGCGGGGGACGCCGGCGTGACTTCGAGCTGGTGCCCGTGGCCGACGAGCGCGACGGGAAGGTGCGGCTGCACCTGCCCCAGGGCTTCCACTACCGCTCCTTCCACGACACCGAGTCCCCGGTGACACTGGACGACGGCACGCGGCTACCCGGCAAGCACGACGGGATGGGCGCCTTCCGAGGCCGCGGGAAGACCACGGTGCTGGTGCGCAACCACGAGATCAACAGTCCCAGCCCGGCCTTCGGGCCCGGCAGGCCGTACGACCCCATGGCCGGTGGCGGCACCACGACCGTGCGGGTGACCGACGACGGCCGGGTGCTCAACGCCTTCACCAGCCTCAACGGCACGATGATGAACTGCAGCGGCGGCCAGATGCCCTGGGGCAGCTGGGTCACCTGCGAGGAGACCGTCAACGGGCCCGACGTCGGACCCGACTTCACCGGCCAGCCCAACACCGAGCTGCACAAGCCGCACGGCTACGTCTTCGAGGTGCCGGTGGGCGGCCAGTCCAACCGGAAGCCGATCACCCGCGCGGGCCGGTTCGCCCACGAGGCCGTCTCGTTCGACCCTCGCGGCGGCTCGCTCTACCTCACCGAGGACAACTTCGGCTTCGCCTCCGGCTTCTACCGCTACACCCCGCGCAGGAACCCGATGAAGTGCGGCTACCTGGCCAACGACGGCGTACTGGAGATGCTGGCGGTCAAGGGCCACCCCAACCTGCACCTCGAGGGCCGCCAGCAGCGCGGTCGGACCTACCGGGTCGAGTGGGTGCGCATCGACGACCCCGACCCGGAGTTCGACTACACCCGGGGCCAGAAGGCGCCGACCACCAACGACGAGGCCATCGTCTTCGTCGGCGACCAGGGCCGGGCCAAGGGTGCGGCGTACTTCTCCCGCCTCGAGGGCCAGGTCTACGACGACGGCGTCGTCTACTTCACCTCCACCCAGGGCGGCGGGGACCCCGAGAAGGGAGTCCAGGCCGACGACGGCAACGGGTACGGCAACGGGTTCGGCCAGGTCTGGGGCTACGACACCCGCCGGCAGACGCTGACCTGCGTCTACCAGTCCCCCAACCAGGAGACCCTCGACCTGCCCGACAACGTGACCGCCTCCAAGCGGGGCACGCTGGTGCTGTGCGAGGACAGCACGGGGGACAACTACCTGCGGGGGCTGACCCGGCGGGGCCGGATCTGGGACATCGCGCTGAACCGGCTGACCAGCTCCACGGGCACTGAGCGCTACAGCGACGAGTTCGCCGGCTCGACGTTCAGCAGCGACGGCCGCACGCTGTTCGTGAACATCCAGGCGAGCAAGGGGATGTCGTTCGCGATCTGGGGCCCGTGGGGACGGATCGGCGTCTGACCCGCGACGCTCGCGGTCGCCTCCGCCGGCGGAGGCGTGACGGCGGCCCGGTGGAGTCCCGGCGGAGGCGTGACGGAGGCGTGACGGAGGCCCGGTGGAGGCCCGGTGGAGGCCCGGTGGCGGTCCGGTGAAGGACTGCTGGAGTGTGAGCGTGCCCACCTCCACGGTTGGACCGGGCGGCTGTGGGTACCCGTCACGCAGTAGTTTGATCGTTACAACCCACGGCAACACCCCGAGGAGCACACTGTGGAGATCTGGCCCGGCAAGGCCTACCCGCTCGGCGCCACGTTCGACGGCACCGGGACCAACTTCGCGCTGTTCAGCGAGGTGGCCGACCGTGTCGAGCTGTGCCTGTTCGAGGTGGGCCCGCGCGGCAAGTTCAAGGAGACCCGCGTCGAGCTGACCGAGGTCGACGCCTACGTGTGGCACTGCTACCTGCCCTCGGTCCGTCCCGGGCAGCGGTACGGCTACCGGGTGCACGGACCGTGGGACCTCGAGACCGGCCAGCGCTGCAACCCCAACAAGCTGCTGCTCGACCCCTACGCCAAGGCCACGACGGGTCAGATCGACTGGGACCCCTCGCTGTTCGGCTACGAGTTCGGCGACCCGGCCTCGCGCAACGACGACGACTCCGCCGCGCACATGCTGCACGGTGTGGTGATCAACCCCTTCTTCGACTGGGAGGGTGACCGGGCCCCGGACATCGCCTACAACGACACCGTCATCTACGAGGCCCACGTCAAGGGCCTCACCCAGCTCCACCCGGAGATCCCCGAGGAGCTGCGCGGCACGTACGCCGGCCTGGCCCACCCCAAGGTCACCGAGCACCTGACCCGGCTCGGCGTCACGGCGATCGAGCTGATGCCGGTCCACCAGTTCGTGCAGGACAACACCCTGCTCGAGAAGGGTCTGCGCAACTACTGGGGCTACAACACCCTGGCCTTCTTCGCCCCGCACGCGGAGTACGCCGCGACCGCCGACCACCCCTCGTCCCTGGGTGAGCAGGTCCAGGAGTTCAAGTCGATGGTCAAGGCGATGCACGCGGCCGGCATCGAGGTGATCCTCGACGTGGTCTACAACCACACCGCGGAGGGCAACCACCTCGGTCCGACGCTGAGCTTCAAGGGCATCGACAACCAGGCCTACTACCGGCTCGTCGAGGACGACCCGCAGTACTACATGGACTACACGGGCACCGGCAACTCCCTCAACGTCCGCCACCCGCACTCCCTGCAGCTGATCATGGACTCGCTGCGCTACTGGGTCACCGAGATGCACGTCGACGGCTTCCGCTTCGACCTGGCCTCCACGCTGGCACGGGAGTTCTACGAGGTGGACCGCCTGGCGACCTTCTTCGAGCTCGTGCAGCAGGACCCGGTGGTCAGCCAGGTCAAGCTGATCGCCGAGCCCTGGGACGTCGGTCCCGGCGGCTACCAGGTCGGCAACTTCCCGCCGCAGTGGACCGAGTGGAACGGCGCCTACCGGGACACCGTGCGCGACTTCTGGCGCGGCGAGCCGGCCCTGGGCGAGTTCGCCTCGCGCCTGGCCGGGTCCTCGGACTTCTACGAGAACTCCGGACGCCGTCCTTTCGCCAGCATCAACTTCGTCACCGCGCACGACGGCTTCACGATGCGCGACCTGGTCTCCTACAACGAGAAGCACAACGAGGCCAACGGCGAGGACAACAACGACGGCGAGAGCCACAACCGGTCGTGGAACCACGGCGTCGAGGGGCCGACCGACGACCCGGAGGTCCTGGCCCTGCGGGCCCGCGACCAGCGCAACCTGCTCGCCACGCTGCTGCTCAGCCAGGGCGTGCCGATGATCCTGCACGGCGACGAGCTGGGCCGGACCCAGGACGGCAACAACAACACCTACGCCCAGGACTCCGAGATCTCGTGGGTCCACTGGGACCAGACCGACAAGCCGCTCACCGAGTTCGTCGCCGCGCTGATCCGACTGCGCAAGGAGCACCCGACCTTCCGGCGCAAGCGGTTCTTCACCGGCACCGCCGTGCGCAGCGGACAGAAGCTCGACGACATCGTCTGGCTGCACCCCGACGGGCGCACGATGGAGGAGGCCGACTGGGAGGCCGGCGGCCAGACCCTGGGGATGTACCTCAACGGGCACGGCATCGACGGCCGCGACCCCCGGGGCAACCCGATCGTGGACGACCACTTCCTGCTGTTCTTCAACGTCGGCGACGCCCTCGAGCTCACCCTGCCCCCGGCGGAGTACGCCGAGCGCTGGGACATGATCATCGACACCGGCGGTGTGGCCGACAACGGCCGGACCTACCTGGCCGGGGACACCTTCGACGTCCAGCACCGCTCCCTGGTCGTGCTCCGCGAGCACCGCGAGCCGACCGCCGAGCCCGACCACTCCGTGGCCGCGTCGCTGGCGGCCTCGCTGGCGCAGGGCGGGGGCCGCGCGTGACCCAGGGCAGTGCCGCACGCCGGCCGACCTCGACCTACCGGCTGCAGATCCACGCGGGGTTCGACCTGTTCGAGGCCGCCCGGCAGCTGCCCTACCTGCACGACCTCGGGGTGGACTGGGTCTACCTGTCACCGGTGCTGCAGGCCGAGCCCGGCAGCACGCACGGGTACGACGTGGTCGCCTTCGACCGCACCGACCGCGAGCGCGGCGGGGCCGAGGGTCTGGCCGCGGTGTCCGCGGAGGCTCGCCGCCTCGGCATGGGCGTGCTGGTCGACATCGTGCCCAACCACATGGGGGTCGCCTCGGCGGCGGAGAACGCCTGGTGGTGGGACCTGCTCGAGCACGGTCGCGACTCGGCGTACGCCGAGCACTTCGATGTCGACTGGGACTACGGACTGGGCCGGCTGCGGATCCCGGTCCTGGGCGACGACGACCTGCCCACCGGCGACCGGCCGATCGGGCACCTGGAGCTGGTGGCCTCCCCGGACCGCGAGGACGCCCTCGAGCTCAGGTACCACGACCACCGCTTCCCGGTGGCGCCCGGCACCGGCGAGGGCACGCCTGACGAGGTCCATGCCCGCCAGCACTACGAGCTGATCGGCTGGCGGCGGGGCGACGCCGAGCTCAACTACCGGCGCTTCTTCACCGTCACCACGCTGGCCGGAGTGCGTGTCGAGGTGCCGGAGGTGTTCGCGGCGGCCCACGTCGAGGTCCGACGCTGGTTCGACGAGGGGCTGGTCGACGGTCTGCGGGTCGACCATCCCGACGGCCTGCGCGACCCCGAGGGCTACCTCGAGCACCTCGCCGGCCTGACCGCCGGCGCCTACACCCTGGTGGAGAAGATCCTCCAGCCCGGTGAGGACCTACCCCGGGGCTGGGCCATGGACGGCACGACCGGGTACGACGTGCTCGCGCTCCTCGACCGGGTGCTGACCGACCCCGCCGGCGAGCGGCCCCTGACCGACCTCGAGACGCGGTTGCGCGGACAGGCGCAGGACTGGCACCGGCTCGTCCACGACCGCAAGCGCACCGTCGCCGACGGCAGCCTGCTCGCCGAGACCCGGCGCGTCGTACGAGACCTCCCCGACCTGCTGCCCCACGGTCACGACCGGCTGGAGGACGCGGTCGCGGAGATCCTGGCCTGCTTCCCGGTCTACCGCTCCTACCTGCCGCTCGGTCGCGAGCACCTCGACCACGCGCTCGACCGCGCTGCGTCCGAGCGTCCGGACCTGGCCGACGTGCTCGCCGAGCTCGGCCCGCTGCTCGCCGACCCCGAGGGCCCCGCCGGCCAGCGCTTCCAGCAGACCAGCGGGATGGTGATGGCCAAGGGCGTCGAGGACTGTGCGTTCTACCGCCACTCGCGGCTGACCTCGCTCAACGAGGTCGGCGCCGAGCCCGACGTCTTCTCGATCACCCCCGAGGAGTTCCACGACGCGATGGTGACGCGCCAGCACGACTGGCCGCACGCGATGACCACGCTGACCACCCACGACACCAAGCGCAGCGAGGACGTCCGCGCGCGGATCGCCGTGCTCGCCGAGCTGCCGGGGCAGTGGGAGCAGGCCCTCGACCGGCTGCTCGACCTGGTGCCGCTGCCGGACGCCGGCTTCGGGTCCCTGCTGTGGCAGGCGGTCCTCGGTGCCTGGCCGGTGGCACCCGGCGAGACACCTCCGGACGACCTGCGCGAGCGCCTGCACGGGTACGCCGAGAAGGCGATGCGCGAGGCCGGGGACCACACGACGTGGACCGACCCGGACGCGGCGTACGAGGACGCGGTGCACGGCGCCGTCGACGCCGCGATCGACGACGCGGAGGTGCGCGCCGTGCTCGACGGGCTGCTGGACCAGGTCCTCGAGGCCGGCCGCAGCAACGCCTTGGCCCTCAAGCTCCTCTCCCTCACCGTCCCCGGCGTGCCCGACGTCTACCAGGGCAGCGAGATCGAGCAGCTCAGCCTGGTCGACCCCGACAACCGCCGACCGGTCGACTTCGCGGCGGCGGCGACCAGCCTGCGCGAGGGTGCGGTGACCAAGCAGGTCGTCACCGCGACGGCCCTGCGGCTGCGCCGCGACCGTCCCGACCTGTTCTCGGGCTACGTCCCGGTGACCGCCACGGGCGCGGCCGCCGACCACGTCCTGGCCTTCGACCGGGGCGGCGCGATCACCGTGGTGACCCGGCTGCCGCACGGGCTGGCAGCTCGCGGCGGCTGGGGGGACACCACGATCTCGCTGCCCGCGGGCAGCTGGCACTCCGCCCTCGGCGGTGACCTGCCGGCCGGCCAGGACGGAGCAGAGGTCCGGCTCGCCGACCTGCTGGCGGACTCCCCCGTCGCGCTGCTGGTGCGGGAGCAGTAGTGGCACCCACGCGCGGGCACTTCGACGTGTGGGCACCCACCCCACGGCGGGTGCGGCTGGCCGCAGGTGACGCCGTCGTGGAGATGGCCCGCGGCGACGACGACTGGTGGTCGCCGGCAGGTCCGGTGCCCGGAGCCGACGGGACCGGCCCGGTCGAGCTGGACTACGGCTACCTGCTCGACGACGACGACCAGGTGCGACCCGACCCCCGCTCGCTGCGCCAGCCCGACGGGGTGCACGAGCGCTCGCGGACCTACGACCCCACGGCGTTCGCCTGGACCGACGACGGCTGGACCGGGCGGCAGCTGGCCGGCTCGGTCGTCTACGAGCTGCACCTGGGCACGTTCACCCCCGAGGGCACCCTCGACGCGGCGATCGACCACCTCGACCACCTGGTCGCCCTCGGGGTCGACCTCGTCGAGCTGCTGCCGGTCAACGCCTTCAACGGCACCCACAACTGGGGCTACGACGGGGTCCTGTGGGGGTGCGTGCACGAGGGGTACGGCGGCCCGGCCGCCTACCAGCGCTTCGTGGACGCCGCCCACGCCGCGGGTCTCGGGGTCGTCCAGGACGTCGTCTACAACCACTTCGGACCCTCCGGCAACTACCTGCCGATGTTCGGGCCCTACCTGAAGTCCGAGGGCGAGAACCCCTGGGGCTCGATGGTCAACCTCGACGGCGAGGGGTCCGCGGAGGTACGCCGCTACATCCTGGACAACGCGCTGATGTGGTTGCGTGACTTCCACGTCGACGGCCTGCGTCTCGACGCCGTGCACGCGCTCACCGACAACTCACCGACCCACCTGCTCGAGGAGCTCGGCGTGGAGGTCGCGGCCCTGTCCGCGCACCTGCGCCGCCCGCTGACCCTGATCGCCGAGTCCGACCTCAACGACGCGGCCATGGTCACGCCCCGCGAGGCCGGCGGCACCGGGCTGGACGCCCAGTGGAGCGACGACTTCCACCACGCGGTCCACGTGGCCCTCACCGGTGAGACCAGCGGCTACTACGCCGACTTCGCGCCGCTCTCGGCGCTGGCGAAGGTCTGCGAGCAGGGCTTCTTCCACGACGGCACCTGGTCCTCCTTCCGCGGCCGTGACCACGGGGTGCCGGTGCCGGTCGAGACGATGCCGACCTGGCGGCTCGTGGTCTGCTCGCAGAACCACGACCAGATCGGCAACCGGGCCGCCGGCGACCGCCTTCCCGACCACCTCGACGACGACCAGCTCGTGTGCGCGGCGCTGCTCACCCTGTGCGGGCCGTTCACCCCGATGCTGTTCCAGGGCGAGGAGTGGGCGGCCTCCACGCCGTTCCAGTTCTTCACCTCCCACCCCGAGCCCGACCTGGGCCGGGCCACCGCCGAGGGCCGCCTCCGCGAGTTCGAGGCGATGGGGTGGGACCCGGCGAGCGTGCCGGACCCGCAGGACCCGGAGACCTTCCGGCGCTCGAAGCTCGACTGGGACGAGGCGACGCACGGCCGGCACGCGCTGGTGCTCGCGGCGTACCAGCGCCTGGCCGAGCTGCGCCGCGAGCTCCCGGCGCTGACCGACCCGGCGTTCGGCGCGGTCTCGTGCACGGCCGACGAGACGACCCGGGTGTTCACGATGCGCCGAGGCGACCTGCTCGTGGTGGTCAACTTCGGCGAGGGGCCCACGGAGCTGCCGGTCGAGGACACCACGCACCTGCTCTTCGGTACGCCGGGTCGCCCCACCCTCGCCGAGGGGACCCTCCGACTCCCGCCGCACACGGGCGCCCTGCTGGGCCCCGAGAGACCATGGGGGGTGTGAGCCGCCCGTCCGTCGCACGCCGTCGCGGGGTCCTGGTCGCGCTGGTGCTCCTGGCGGTGGCGGCCTGCGGCTCCACCGGGGAGTCGACCTCCTCGGAGCCGAGCGCGAGCCCGGACGACGCGGCCACCGCCTCGTCCGCTCCGGCGTCGTCCGCCCCCTCCGCATCGGCCGGGACCCGGCTGCCCACCCCGCGACCCACCGACCGGCCCGTGGTCGGCGCCACCCCGCCGTCGTGGCTGGGCACCCGGGTGCTGCCCCGGCAGGCCAACGGCTTCGGGGAGGTGCGGCCCACCCCGCCCGAGCTCGACCGGCGCCGCTTCACCCTGCCCGACAAGCTGGGTGCGCTGCCGGGGAGCGGCTTCGCCGCCGATGTGCAGTCCCCGGCGCCCGAGAGCGTGATCGCCCGCTCCACCTGGGCTCCCGACTGCCCGGTGGGCCGGGCCGACCTGTCCTGGGTGCGGGTGGCGTTCGTCGGCTTCGACGGCGAGCGGCACACCGGGGAGCTGCTGGTGAACCGATCCGTGGCCGACGACCTGGTCACGGTCTTCCGCGCGTTGTACGAGGCTCGGTTCCCGCTCGAGGAGATGCGGGTCACCCGGGCCGCAGAGCTCACCGCTCCCCCGACGGGCGACGGCAACAACACCGGCTCGTTCGCGTGCCGGGCGACCCGCGGCGCCTCGACGTACTCCCAGCACGCCTACGGCCTGGCCGTGGACGTCAACCCCTTCCAGAACCCCTACCGCAAGGGCGCCGTGGTGCTGCCCGAGCTGGCCTCGTCGTACCTGGACCGGGGCCGCGAGCGGCCCGGGATGATCGCACCGGACGGTCCGATCGTGCGTGCCTTCGCCCGGATCGGGTGGGGCTGGGGCGGTGACTGGCGTTCGCTGAAGGACTACCAGCACTTCTCGCAGAACGGCCGCTGAATCGGGTCCTCCGGGTCTTGTGCCGTCTCGCCGGATCGGGGTTGGTTGGTCCCATGGGTGAGCGCAGCAACGGCCGGACGGGGGCGGCACGGCTCGACGTCGTCTCCCCCGACCGAGTCCGCAACGTGGTGCTCGTGGGCCCCAGCCAGGGCGGCAAGACCACCCTGGTCGAGGCCCTGCTGCTGGCGACCGGCGCGATCAACCGCGCGGGCTCGGTCGAGGACGGCACCACCGTGTGCGACCACGAGGACGGCGAGCGCGCGCACGGCCGGTCCAGCTCGCTGGCGGTGGCGCCGGTGCTGCACGCGGGCTGCAAGGTCAACCTCGTCGACACCCCCGGGTACGCCGACTTCGTGGGCGAGGTCCGCGCCGGTCTCCGGGCCGCCGACTGCGCACTGTTCGTGGTCGCCGCCAACGAGGCCGTGGACGAGGCGACCCGGCAGCTGTGGCGGGAGTGCGAGGCGGTGGGGATGCCGCGGGCCGTGGTGGTCTCCAAGCTCGACCACGCCCGGGCCGACTTCGACGCGACGCTCGCGGCGGCGCAGGAGGCCTTCGGGGAGCGCGTGCTGCCGGTCGTCGTACCCCAGGGCGACGGGGTCACCGGACTGCTGCGCGGCTCGGTGGACGACCCCCGCCGGGGTGCGCTGATCGAGGCGGTGATCGAGGAGTCGGAGGACGAGACCCTGATGGACCGCTACCTCGCCGGGGAGCCCGTCGAGGAGGACCTGCTCGTCGGCGACCTCGAGAAGGCCGTGGCCGGGGCGCGGCTGCACCCGGTGCTGGCCGCGTGCGCCTCGGACGCCCGCGGTTGCGCCGAGCTGCTCGACCTGTGCGTGCGCGCCTTCCCGTCGCCGCCCGAGCACCCGCCGCAGCCGTCGTACACCCCGGCGGGGAAGCCGGCCGGGGAGGTGACCTGCGACCCCGACGGCCCGTTGGTCGCGGAGGTCGTGCGCACCAGCAGCGACCAGTACGTCGGCCGGGTGAGCGTCGTCCGCGTCTTCTCCGGGACGTTGCTCCCCGACACCTCGGTGCACGTCTCGGGCCACTTCTCGGCCTTCTTCGCCGACGGGGCCGGGCACGAGGACCACGACGAGGACGAGCGCGTCGGCGCCCTGGCCTACCCCTTCGGCCAGCACCAGGTGCCCGCCTCCCGCGTGGTGGCCGGCGACATCGCCGTGATCGGCCGGCTGAGCCGAGCCGAGACCGGCGACACCCTGTCCAGCCCCGACCGGCCCCGGGTGCTGGAGCCCTGGTCGATGCCGACCGGGCTGCTCCCGGTGGCGGTGGAGGCGGAGTCGCGCAGCGACGAGGACAAGCTGTCCACCGCGCTGGGCCGCCTGCGCGCCGAGGACCCGAGCCTGCGCATCGAGCAGAACCCCGAGACCGGCCAGGTGGTGCTGTGGGTGATGGGCGAGGCGCACGCCGAGCAGGCACTGGACCGGCTGCGCAGCCGGTACGGCGTCGCGGTCGTGCCGATCGACGTGGTGGTGCCGCTGCGCGAGACCTTCGCCACTGCCTCGAAGGGGCACGGCCGGCACGTCAAGCAGTCCGGCGGGCACGGTCAGTACGCCATCTGCGACCTCGAGGTGGAGCCGCTGCCCCAGGGCGGCGGCTTCGAGTTCGTGGACAAGGTCGTCGGGGGCGCCGTACCCCGCCAGTTCATCGGCTCGGTGGAGAAGGGCGTGCGCGCGCAGATGGAGCGCGGGGTCAGCCGCGGCTACCCCGTCGTGGACATCCGGGTGACCCTGACCGACGGCAAGGCGCACAGCGTCGACTCCTCCGACGCGGCGTTCCAGAGCGCGGGGGCGCTCGCCCTGCGCGAGGCGGCCGACGGCGCCTCGATCGCGCTGCTCGAGCCGTACGACGAGGTCGCCGTCGTGGTCCCGAGCGAGCACGTCGGCACGGTGATGAGCGACCTGTCGGCCCGCCGCGGGCGGCTGCTCGGCACCGAGGAGGCCGGTGCGGACCGGACGACCGTGCGGGCCGCCGTACCCCAGACCGAGCTGGTGCGCTACGCCGTCGACCTGCGCGGGCTCACCCACGGGACCGGGGCGTTCACGCGCACGTTCTCCTCCTACGAGCCGATGCCCGACGACCTCGCCCGCGAGGTCACGCCCCGGCAGTAGTGCTCAGCCGGTCTGGCCCTGCTCCCGGCTCTCCTCGAGCCGGTGGGCGACCCGGAACAGCCGCACCATCGTGACCAGCACCAGGCCGCCGACCAGGTTGCCGAACGCCGACCAGCCCAGCGCGCCGAGCCAGTCGAGGTAGCCGTAGTCGGCCTGGCCGGTGAGCAGGCCGGCGAACATGAAGATCGAGTCCAGCACCGAGTGGAACAGCTGGCCACCGACGAGCACGAACGACATCGCCACCGCGACCACGATCTGCGGCATCCGCTCCTCGGTGGCGTGCTGCATCCGGGTGAGCAGGGTGATCACGCCGCCGGCGAGCACCGCCAGGAAGAACGAGCGCCACGAGACCCCCAGGTGGGCGTAGTGCGACCCCGTCTCCACGGCGACCTCGTGCACCTCGGGCAGGGCGACGATGATCATCCCCGCCACGGCGTAC
The DNA here is from genome assembly GCA_963815595.1 of uncultured Actinomycetota bacterium. Lineage (GTDB taxonomy): Bacteria > Actinomycetota > Actinomycetes > Propionibacteriales > Nocardioidaceae > Marmoricola. Next base: position 334,918 of record CAWFHA010000006.1, read on the forward strand.
CCGGCGACCAGGTTGGCGACGAGGGAGACGACCCAGAGCCGGACCAGCTGGGTCAGCGTGCCGACCTTGGCGACCACGGAGATCACCGGGACCAGGAAGTTCTCGGTGAACAGCTCGCTGTTGGCCAGCAGCAGGGCGACGAAGCCGACGGTGAAGGCCAGCGAGGCGAGCAGCCGGTTGCCGGTCTCGGCCTCGACCACGAAGTACATCAGCACCCCGACCCCGACGTCGAAGCCGGCGACGAAGGCCGTCACCGCGAGGGGCAGCAGCGGCCGGTCGAGGCGCTGGTGCCCCTCCTCGACCAGCCGGTCGAAGGTGTCCTCGAGCTCGGGATCGTCGCGGGAGCCCTTCGGAGCCGTGACGTCGCGGGAGTCCCCCGACGGGCGGCTCATGCGCGGACTCGGGTGCGGGCGCGGGGCGCGGACACGCGCGGGGGGACGGACACGTGCTCACGGTAGTGGGGGGCCGGGCGCCGGGACCCGCTCATCTCAGGGACGCGCGGACGTCATTCGATCTGGTGGCCGCGCGGGACGTCATACGAACTGGTTGTTCCGGCGACCAGGACGTATGACGTTGCGCGGGACGTCATACGAGGTGGCTGCTCCAGCGACCAGGTCGTATGACGTCCTGCCGCACCACCCGGACGTCATACGAGGTGGTTGCTCCGGCGACCAGGACGTATGACGTTGCGCGGGACGTCATACGAGCTGGCTGCTCCAGCGACCAGGACGTATGACGTCCCGCCGCAACCCCCGGGGGACCGTAGGACGTCAGGGGGTGCCGAGGGCGGTGCGGAGGCGTTCGCGCAGGCCGCTGGCGCGCTGGACCTTGCGGGTCACGGCGGCGCGCACGGAGGCCTCGGTGCCCAGGACGGTGACGCGCTGCCGGGCTCGGGTCACCGCGGTGTAGAGCAGCTCGCGGGTGAGCAGCGGCGAGTCCTCCGGGGGCAGTACGACGGTGACCGCGCGCGCCTCCGAGCCCTGGCTCTTGTGCACCGTCATCGCGTAGACGGTCTCCACCCCGGTCAGCCGGGTCGGCGCGAAGGACCGCAGCGCGCCGTCCAGCCGGAGGACCACGCGCAGCCGACCGTCCTCGGCGCGCACGGTCACCCCGAGGTCGCCGTTGGAGAGCCCGAGGCCACGGTCGTTGGCGGTGATCAGCACCGGCCGGCCGGCGTACCACTCGTCGAGGTGCGCCACCCCCGCGCTCTCGGCGAGGTGGTGCACCACCTGGCGGTTCCAGCCGGAGACCCCGAAGGGACCCTCGCGGTGGGCGCACAGCAGCCGGTGCTGCTCGAGGAGCTCGGTCGCCCGGCCGGCCGCCGTCTGCTGGGCCGCGTCGGCGATCTCGACCGCCCGGCCGACCACCTCGTCCCGTACGGCGACCGTCGCGGCGCGGTCCTCCGGGTCGACGAGCCGCACCGCCGGCGACGACCCGAGCAACGCCACCGCCGCGTCGGGATCCCCGGCGCGGATCGCCGTCGCCAGCGCGTCCAGGGCCCGGCCACCGTCGTCGTCGGCGGTGCGGTGCGTCGTCAGCAGCCGTACGACGGGCGAGGCGGCGTGCTCCGCGAACCCGGCGACGAGATCGGCCAGCACCGCCCCCGCCTCCACCGAGGCCAGCTGGTCGGGATCGCCGACCAGCACGAGCCGGGTGCTCGGGCGGATCGCGTCGAGCAGCCGGGTCATCTGGGTCAGCGAGACCATCGACACCTCGTCGACCACCACCACGTCGTAGGGCAGCGGGTCGGCCCGGTGGTGGCGGAAGCGGGTCGCGTTGTCCGGCCGCCAGCCGAGCAGCCGGTGGACCGTGCTGGCGCCGATCCCGACCAGCCGATCGGCGTCCTGGCGCGGCATCCCGCTCTCCCGCTCGCGGGCGACGGACTCCTGCAGCCGGGCCGCGGCCTTGCCGGTCGGCGCGGCCAGCGCGATGCGTGGCGGACGGCCGGTCGCGGCCTCGTGCTGCTCGCAGAGCACGGCCAGCAGGCGCGCGACCGAGGCGGTCTTGCCGGTCCCCGGACCACCGGTGAGGACCGTGGTCCACTGCCGGGTCGCCCGCTCGGTGGCCTGGCGCTGCTCGTCCCAGCCGGGCGGGAACATCCGCGCCAGCGCGTCCTGGAGCAGCGGCTCCTCGATCTCGGGCGGGCGCAGGGCCAGCCGGGCGACGAGGGCGTCGCAGACCTGCTTCTCCTCGCGCCAGTGGCGGTCGAGGTAGAGCAGCGAGCCCTCGAGGCGCAGCACCCCGCGGGCCGCCAGCGTGCTGCGCCGCACGGACTCCAGCCACGGCTCGGGCTCCGGCCAGGAGAGATCGAGGTCGGGGTCCTCGGCCAGCTCGCCCGGGGAGGGCAGCTCGCGCAGGTCGACGCAGACCGCGCCGAGCCGGGCGGCGCGCACGGCCAGGGCGACCGCCAGCCGCACGTCCGCGGACCCCTCCTCGGCCAGCGACCCCACCCGGGTGGCCACGTGGACGTCGGCCGCGTCGAGCACCCCGGCCCGGTTGAGCTCGGCGAGCCCAGGCTCGGCGCGCAGGGCGAGGTGGCGGCTGGTCGGGTCCTCGATCATGGGTGCTCCGCCTCGACCCGACCGTCGAGGAGGTCGGAGAGCGCGATCACCAGCGCGGCGGGCGGGTGCCAGGCGAAGACCCCACAGGGCCCGCCCTCCACGACCGGGGTGTGCGCGCCGACCATGCCTCGCACGAAGAGGTACAGCACGCCGCCGAGGTGGGTCTCGGGGAGATAGCCGGGCTGGCGCCAGCGCAGGTAGCGGTGCAGCACCACCGAGTAGAGCATCGCCTGCAGCGGGTAGTGGGAGTGCAGCATCGCCTCGGTCACCAGCGCGGGGGTGTAGTCGAGGGCGGTGAGCGGCCGGCCCGGGTCGCCCAGGCTGTTGGTCTTGTAGTCGACCACGACGTAGCGCGGGTGGTCCGGCTCCCCCACCCGCAGCACCACGTCGATCGAGCCGCTGAGGTAGCCACGCAGCGGCTGGTCGCCCATCGACGGGTTGCGCAGCCGTTCGGCGTAGGCGCGCACGGGGTCGTCGGCCGGCAGGTGCTCCTCCAGCGCGTCGGCGAACGCCGCCAGGACGTGGCCGTCGGCGCGGGCCCGGTCACCCCCGGCCATCGGGATCTCGAAGTCCAGCTCTCGCAACCGGTCGCGCAGCGGCAGCGTCGCCAGGGTCCGGTCGTCGGCGAGGGGGCCGAGCGGGCTGTGCTGCATCGGCACGAGCGCGTCGGCGAGCTCCTCGGAGCCCGCCACGACCGGCCACCAGCGCCGCTCCTGCTCCACCCGGGCGAGCAGCTCGGCGCGCAGGTCGGCGGACTGGGGGTCGGCATGCTCCAGCACGGCGTGCACGAGTGACCCGAAGGCGGCACCGGCAGGCAGCCCGTTCATCGGCGAGGCCAGGTCGGCGTCGGGGACGGTCTCCTCGACCCCGACGGTGACCCCGGCGATCCCGCCGATCCCCTCGGTCCCGTCCGCCCCGTCGACGGCCTCGAGCTCGTCCTCGTCGTCGGTGCCCGCCTGCTCCGGCTCGCTCGTGGCACCACCGACGACCTGCTCCTCGACCCGGATCAGCCCGCTGTACGACGTGCGCCGCCACTCGGTGTCGATGCCCCGGCCGAACCGGCGCTCCTCCATCGGCGGTGGGGGCGACGGCGGGGCGGGCCGGGCGTCCGCGGGCGCGCTGGCCTCCAGGCGGAACGCCCCGGCGTCGGCCCACCGGCGCAGCACGGCGTCGACCTCGTCGTCGGTCTCCCCGAAGGCGGCCCGCGTCGCGACCTCGGGGGTGTCCGGCTGCCGGCCGAACAGCAGCCGGGTGAGCGCTGCGTTGGGGCCGTTGTAGGTCGGCGCCCACCACATCACCAGCTGCGCCTTGGCGCGGGTCATCGCGACGTAGGCCAGGCGCAATTCCTCCTCGGCCTCCTCCAGACGCGACTGCCGCTTGGCCTCCGGGGAGTCCGCCACGTCCAGGCAGCGCCGGTCCCCCTCGTGGTAGGCGTGGATGGTGGGCCAGTCCTTGACGGCACGGTCGAAGAGCTGCGGCAGGTAGACGACGGGGTACTCCAGGCCCTTGGAGCCGTGGATGGTGACGAACTGCACCGCCTCGGCGTCGACGTCCAGGCGGCGACGCCGGGAGTCGTTGCGGTTGCCCTCCTCCACGGCCTCGCGCAGCCAGGCCAGCAGGCCGGTGAGCCCGAGCCGGTCGCGCTGGGCGGCCTGGTGGAGGAGCTGGCCGACGTGCTGGAGGTCGGTGAGCAGCCGCTCGCCACCGGGACGGGCGAGCACGCGCTCGGCGAGCCCGGCGGCCTGGGCCGCCCCCAGCACCGCGGCGACCCCCCGGGACCGGAACAGGTCGAGCCAGCTGCGCACCCGCTCGGCCAGGGTGTCGGTGAGGTCGTCGCCGCCGGCGTCGAGCTCCTCCGGGGTGGTGGCGAAGAACGACGTCAGGGCGGCGGCGCGCACCCTGCCCGGCAGCTGCGGCTTCTCCAGGGCCTCGAGGAGCCGCTCCCACTCGCCCGCCCCCTGGCTGAGCATCACGCTCTCCGCCGCGTTGACCACCGAGGGGATGCCCCGCTGCGCGAGCTGCTCGCGGATCCGGGGGGCCTCCTCCTTCACCGAGTGCAGGAGGACGGCGATGTCGCCCGGGCACAGCGTGCGCCGGCCCTCGGGGGCGTCGTACTCCACGCCGGCCGCGAGCGTCGCGGCGATGTCGCCCGCGAGGTCCTCGGCGATGTGGTCGCGAACGACGCCCACGGCGATGCCGCCGCTCTTGTTGAGCCGGAAGCCGTCGCGACGCACCTGTCGCAGACGTACGCCGCCCGCCCGGTCGCCGTCGCCGCCGGTCAGCGAGCCCTGCTCGCGTCGCGCCGCCACGGGGTGCACCGTGATCCGCTCGTCGCCGAGCCGCGCCCCGCGGGTGAGCACCTGCAGGGCGTCGACGACGGCAGGGTCGCTGCGCCAGTTCTCACCGAGCGTGCGCATCGTCGCGCCCTCGACGGCGCGCAGGTAGGTGGGGATGTCGCCACCGCGGAAGGCGTAGATCGCCTGCTTGGGGTCGCCGATCAGCACCAGGCGGGCGTGCTCGGCGAAGGCGTGTCGCAGCACGTCCCACTGGACCGGGTCGGTGTCCTGGAACTCGTCGACGAGCACGACGTCCCACCGCGCCCGCATGCGCTCGGCGGCGAAGGACTGCTCCTGTCCCTCCGGGTCGACCGCGGTCGCCAGCCGGGAGAGCACGTCGTCGAAGGTGAACACGCCCGTACGCCGCTTGCGCCGCTCGACCTCGCAGCGCACGGCGTCGGCGAACCCGACCAGCGCCCCGGCGTGGCTGTCGCCCGGTGCGCCCACCGGACGCAGGGCGGCGTGCGGGTTGTCCAGCGCCGCGGTCGCGGCGCGGCGGGCGTCCTTGAAGTCCACGACCGCCTCGGGCAGGTCGGCCCACGACGCCAGGTAGCGGTCGTCGATGACCTCCCCGGCCAGCTTGGAGAGGTCGTCCTGCAGCCGCTCGGCGGTGTCGGAGTTGCCGGCGACGCCGAGGGAGCGCAGCACGGCGTGACAGAACTCGTGGGTGGTGGCGATGGTCGCCGCGTCGTAGCCGGCGATCGCGTCGAGCAGCCGCTGGCGGCGCGCGGCCCGCTCCTGCTCGTCGACCGGCTCACCGTCGAGGGTGAGCAGCGCCCGGTGCAGTGGCGGCAGTGACGGGACCGGGCCGGCGGCGTCGGCGCGCAGGGCCTCGGCCGCCTCCACGAAGGTGGCGCGCACGCGGTCGCGCAGCTCCTGGGTCGCGGCCCGGCTGAAGGTGATGACCAGCAGCCGCTCCAGCGGCGCGATGCCCTCGGCGACGAGGCGGGCCGCGAGCGCGGCCACCGCGTAGGTCTTGCCGGTGCCGGCACTCGCCTCCAGCACGGTGACGCCCGGGTCGGGCAGGGGACCGGCGAGGTCGAAGGTCTCCATCACTCGACCTCCGCCGCCAGGACCGGGCCCCAGAGCCGCTGGGCCAGCTCGCCGAAGCGGTGCGGACCGGACTGCTCGGCCGGCTCGGCGGTGACGTCGGGCCAGGTCGGTCGGCGTCCCCAGGCGACCTGCAGCTCGATCGCACGGTTGCCCTTGCGCCACTCGTCCGCGAGGTCGCGCTCCACCATCCACGGCGGACGCGAGGAGTCCCGGGTCTGCGCGAACCGCCGGCCGCAGTCGGCGGTCAACGGCACCACCCGGGTCAGGGCGAGGTCGTGCAGCGCGACCAGGTCGCGCAGCACCCCGGACGGATCCTCCGGCGCGGAGTACGTCGCTCGCGCCGGGTCGTCGCCGCGCTCGGCCCGCCCGATCGCCCGCGCGACCCACGGTCCGGGGGTGGCAGCCGCGAGGGCCACCAGGCTGACCCACGCCTCGAGCCGGTGCTTGGCCCGCAGCCGCGAGTAGCCGACCCGGACCAGCCGGTTGTCGTAGAGGCCGGTCACGCTGCCGACCAGACGGCGGCCGTCGCCGAGGTCGACGCCGAGCTCGCGGGCCCGGCTCGGGGCGCCCTGCGTCGAGGTCTCGAACATCTCCGCGAGCGGACCGGCGCAGGCGGCGATCCGCTGGGTCTGCCGCCAGCCGAAGCGCCCGGGCGGCATCGTGCCGCGGCGCCACTCCATCTGCAGCGCGTCGTCGAGCGGGCAGCCGCGCAGCAGCTCGGAGAGCAGGCGGTCCCCCACCTGCCAGGTCTCGAGCCCGTCGAGGGAGACCGGCATCGAGTCGGCCACCTCCTCCTGCTCGCGGGGCAGGTCGATCTCCAGCCGGCGCCGCAGGAACGTGCGCACCGGGCTGGTGACCGCGTCGACCAGGTCGGCGAGCTCGACGTCCCCGGGCGCGGCGGGGCCGAGGTCGAGCGCGTGCAGCGGCGCCGGCGCCACCCGGGGCCGGGAGGCCGCCCGCGCGGCCGCGGCGGCGTGGGGGTCGAAGGAGAACGGGCGCGGTGGCTGGAGGTAGTCGGGGTGGAACGCCTGCGACCGGTGCTCCTGGACGACCTGGGCCGAGGTGGTCCGCGACACGACGTCGAGGAACTCGCGCACCGGGACGGCGGGCGGACGCGGCTGCCCGGTGGCCTCGTGGAAGCCGGTGTAGGTGATCACCAGGTGCTCCTCGGCCGCCATCACCGCGTCGAGGAAGAGCTGGCGGTCCTGGCTGCGCGCGTCACGCTCGCCCACCATCGGCAGCCGGGCGAGCACGTCGTCGCCGTCGGTGGCGCCTCCGCGCGGGAACACCCCGTCGTCGACACCGAGCAGGCACACCACGCGGTGCGGGACCGACCGCATCGGGGTCATCGTGCAGACGGTGAGCGTGCCGGTGCGGAAGCTGACCCGGGTGGGCCGACCGCCCAGCCGGGAGTCGAGCAGCGCGCGCACGTCGGGCAGCCGGAGCTCGAGCGTGGACCCCGAGCCGCTCGCGGCGGGTGCGGCTCCCGCCGGCCCGGCCCCGGCCGAGCCCGCGAGTCCGGCGAGCTCGCGGTGCAGCTGGGCGACCTGCCACTCCTCGCCGCGGGGGACGTCGGCGAGCTGCTCGACGCCGTCGCGCAGCACCTGCAGCCAGTGCTCCACCGAGTGGGTGCCGGAGAGCTCCGCGGTCAGGGCCTGGAGCCGGTCGACCGCCTCGGCGAGGCGGCCGGCCACGGCGATGTCGGTGGTGGAGACGTCGTCGAGCGGGAGCGTGGGGCCGAGCCAGAGGTGGGAGTCGTCGGAGAGGGCCACGCCGGAGAGGATGCGGTCGAGGCCGAAGCGCCAGGTGTTCTGCTGGAACTCGGCGAGCCCGTAGCGCCCGCGCCCGGTCTCGTCCCACGCCCAGCGCACCCCGGCGCGGGTCACCCACCGGGTGATCCGCTCGAGGTGGTCCTCGCTGAACCCGAACCGTCGGCGCACGGGCTCCAGGGCGAGGAAGTCGAGCACGCGGCTGGCCTCGGCCCGGCCGTCGCCGAGGTCGAGCATCGCGGCCAGGACGCCCAGCAGCGGGTTGGTCTGGGTCGGCGACCGGTCGGCGAGCATCACCCGCAACCGGTGGCCGGGATGGCTGCCCGCGACCGCGTCGCCGAGGCCGAAGGCACCGGTGATCAGCGGGGCGTAGGTCTCGATGTCGGGGCACATCACCACGATGTCGCGCGGCTCGAGGTCGGGGTGGTCGGCCAGCAGGCCGAGGATCACCTCGCGCAGCACCTCGACCTGGCGCGCGGGGCCGTGACAGGCGTGGACCTGGATGCTGTCGTCCTCGAGCCCGCAGCCGCTCGGCTCGCGGTTGGCGGCGACGTCGGCCTGCAACCGGCCCAGGACGGTCTCCGGACGGACGGGGGGCCCCGACGCCGGTGCGCTGGTGGCTCCGACGCGCAGCAGCACCGCCTGCGTCTCGCGCAGGTCGCGCCCCATGGCGGCGAGCAGCGGGTGGGTGACCGCCTCGTGGGAGTGGTCCTCGCGGCGCCACACCGTGCGGGGCGCGTCGAGCCGGGCCTGCCACAGCTGCTCCGAGGGGTGCGGCATCCACAGGTGGACGTCCCGGTGGGAGCCCAGGGCCTCGAGCAGCTCGGCCTCGGTGGCGGCCAGCCAGGTGTGCCCGAACAGCGACAACCGCTCGGGCAGGTCGAGCGGCACGGTGCCGGCGCGCAGTCGCTCGAGGGCGGCGGCGTGCCGGGCGACCGGGCCGGGCTCGCCGACCTCCTGCACCAGCCGGCGCCACAGCTGCGGCTGCCAGGCCAGGTCGGGCTCGAGCCGGCCGCCGGCCCCGTCGCCCGAGCCGCCGCGCTCCCAGTCCTCGAGGAGCTGCGGGCGCTGCAGGGCGTACGTCGCGAACAGGCCGGCCAGCCGACGGGACACGGCGTAGCGTCGTCCGCGACGCAGCTGGGCCTCCTCCTCGTCCTCGACCCCGTGCCCGAGGTGGGTGGAGAGGACCCGCGCCCACGGCTCGCCCGCCACCGCGTCGACCACCCGCAGCAGCGGCCAGGCGAGCTGGTCGGGGGACCAGCTGTCGTGCTCCTCGGTGCCGAGGACCTGGGCGACCAGGCTGCGTGGGGACCGGAACCGTACGCCGGCACAGACGCCGTCCTCGCGCCCCGTGCCGTGCCCGAGCCGGTGGGAGAGCCGCTGGCTCAACCAGCGCTCGATGCCCTTGGCCGGGACCAGCACCAGCTCCTGGGCGAAGGGGTCGGCCAGCGGCTCGTGCAGCAGGTCGGCCAGGCCGTCGGCGAGCAGGTCGGCGCGCGCTGCCCGGTGGACGATCAGCGTCACCGCACCTGCCTCCCGCACCCTCGACGCCGTCAGGACCCGGTCAACCTAACGCAGCCCACCGACAGTCCTCCGGCGCCCGGACCAGCTCCCGGAACCACCTCCCGGGACCAGCTCATCCGGTGGGGGTCGCCACCCGCTCCTCCACGGCCGCGGGCGGCACACCGTCGCCCTCGCGCAGCCCGTGCCGCTCCCACCAGCGACGCAGCGGTCCGGGCGCCCACCAGTTCCACTCGCCGAGGAGGCGCATGGTCGCCGGCACCAGGATCGAGCGGACGATCGTGGCGTCGACGAGCAGGGCGACGAGCATGCCGATGCCGATCATCTTCATGAACACGATGCTGCTCATCGAGAACGCGCCGATCACCACCCCCAGCAGCAGCGCCGCGCTGGTGATGATCCGCCCGGTGCGCTGCACCCCGGTGGCGACGGCCAGGTCGTTGTCGCGGGTCAGGTCCCACTGCTCGCGCACTCGCGAGAGCAGGAACACCTCGTAGTCCATCGAGAGCCCCACCAGGATCGCGAGCATGAAGATCGGCTGGGTGGCGTCGAGGAAGCCGGTCGAGGTGAAGCCGAGGAGGTCCTCGAGGTGGCCGTCGGCGAAGATCCAGGTGATCACCCCGAACGAGGCGCTGATCGAGAGCAGGTTCATCGCCACCGCCTTGACCGGCAGCACCAGGGAGCCGAAGGCGAGGAAGAGCAGCACCAGCATCACCACGGCGATGATCAGCGCCATCCAGGGCAGGTGCGCGGCCAGCGAGTCGAGCAGGTCGACGGTGTCCGCGGTGAGCCCGCCCACCAGGACGGAGTCGCCGCCCGGGCCCGGCAGGGCACGCAGCCGCTCGACGACGTCCTGCGACTCCTCGGTCTGGCTGTTGCCGGCCCAGCCGGCACGCAGCAGGGTCACCCCGTCGCGCTGGTCGACGGTCCGGACGTCGAGGACCGCGGGGACGTCGCGGACGCGCTCGGCGTACGCCGCCAGCTGGGCCTCGTCGGTGTTGCGCACCAGCAGGTTGGCCGTGGACCGCTCCTGGCCGAACTCGGTGTTGAGCTTCACCGCGGCGACGTGGGCGGGGTTGTCGGGCGGCAGCACCCGGTAGTCGACCGAGCCCCAGCGGACCCCGAGGAACGGCGAGGCCACGGCCAGCAGGGCCGCGGTCACCACCACCATCACCACGACCGGGCGCCGCATCACCGCGTGCGCGAGACGCGCCCAGGCTCCGTGGTCGGTGTCGACGGAGACCGGGCGGTGCCGGCGCCACGGCAGCCGGCCGGCGTCGATGCGGCGACCGAGCAGCATCAAGATGGCGGGCAGCACGGTCAGCGCGGCGGTGGCCGCGACCACGACGGCGGCGATCCCGCCGTACCCCAGCGACCGCAGGAAGCCCTGGGGGAAGATCAGCAGCGAAGCCATCGACGCCGCCACGGTGAGCCCCGAGAACAGGACGGTGCGCCCGGCGGTCGCCATGGTCGCGCGCAGCGCGGTCGCCGGCGCCTGCGGGTCGTCCTCCGGCAGCCGGCCCAGCTCCTCGCGGAAGCGGCTGATCACGAACAGGGCGTAGTCGATCGCCAGTCCGGTGCCGAGCAGCGTGATCACGTTGATGGAGAACACCGAGACCTCGGTGACCCCGGTGATCAGCCGTACCACCGCGAGCGCCCCGAGGACCGCGATGCCGCCGACCACGGCCGGCATCAGGGCCGCGACCACCGAGCCGAAGATCAGCAGCGAGAGCACGATCACGAGCGGCAGCGAGACCAGCTCGGCCCGGGCGAGGTCCTCGCTCACCGTCTCGTTGACCCCCTTGTAGACCGCCCAGGGCCCGGCGATGTCGGTCTCGAGGTCGTCGGCCTGCAGCGCCGGCACCACCCGGTCGTTCTCCTCGGCGGTCTCGGCCTGGTCCTCACCGGCCAGGGAGACCAGCACCGTGGTCGCGTGCCGGTCGGTGCTGACCATCGAGGGGTCCTTCGTCTCCCAGTACGTCGCCACCGAGGTCGTGCTGCCGGCCGGGACCCGGTCCAGCGTCTCCTGCACCTGCGCACGGAACTCCGGGTCGTCGACGCTGAGGTCGTCGCTGCGGTAGATCGCGATCACGTCGACCGACTCGTTGCCGAACGCCGCCCGCTCCGACGCGAGCTCGCGGGCGGCCTCGGAGTCCGGGTCGTCGAAGCCGCCCTGGCTCAGCGAGCCGAAGACCCCGAGCCCGAACGTGGCCGCCGCGAGAGTGACCAGGACGCCCGCCGCGAGGACGGCGCCGGCGTGCCGGACGAGGACGGTGGACCAGCGGTGCAACATGGGAACTCCTCGGGGCCAAAGAGTGAACAGCGTTAACAGTTAACGGTGTAAACTCGGATCCTGTCAACCCCGAGATCCCCCACCGAGGAACAGGTGCCGCGACCCGTGACCACGCGCGAACAGAACCGCACCGAGACCCTGCGGCGCATCGTGGAGGCCTCGCGCCGGCAGGTGACCGGCACCGGGGAGATGACCCTGCGCTCGGTGGCCGCCGAGATCGGGATGACCGCGCCCGCGCTCTACCGCTACGTGGACAACCACGAGGAGCTGGTGCGCATCGTGGCCATGGACATCGATGCCGGCGCCGCCGCGGAGATCGCGCTCGCCCGCGACGCGCAGCCCGCCGACGACCCGGCCGCCCGCCTGGTCGCCGCGTCGGTGGCCTTCCGCCAGTGGGCCCTGGCCAACCGGGAGGAGTTCTCCCTGGTGTTCACCAACCTCGACGTGAGCTGCATCCAGGAGCTCCAGGGCGAGTCCAGCACCGGGCTGCTGTTCTCCGACCTGCTCTTCGCCGTCTGGGAGCGCTACCGGTTCCCGGTGCCCCGACTCGAGGACCTCGATCCCGCCCTGGTCGAGATCCTGCGCGACCCCCGGACCCCCGCCGACGTGACCCGGGTGCCCGACGAGCTGCGCCCCCTGCTCTGGCTGCTCGACCGGGCCTGGGCCGGGCTGTACGGCACGGTCACCCTGGAGGTCTTCGGGCACGTCGATCCCCGCATCGTGGAGCGGGCGCTGCTCTTCCGGGCCATGCTCGAGGACCAGGCCGTGCCGCTCGGGCTCGCCGAGGAGCTCCCGCGCCTGCGGGTCGTCATCGAGGAGCAGCTGGGCCTGCGCCGCTGAGCGACCGCCCCCGGTCCGGCCCCGGTCCGCCCCGGTCCGGCCCCTGCGGCCCCGCTCCGGCCGCGCCGCATCCGGCCGAAACCGGACACGAGTCCGACGGGAGTGGCAGGCTGGAGCGGTGACCACGCTTCCCCCCGACGGTCCGGACACCCCGGGCACCCCGCACGCCGACCCGCACGCCGCCCCGCACGCCGACCCGCACGCCGCCCCGCACGCCGAGCCCGGTCGGGCCGAGGTGCCCGATCGGCCCGTCGAGCCCGGCAACCCGGCGCTGCGCGACCCCGTCCACCAGGTCTCGCCCAAGGCCCCGGTGCTGTGGGCGGTGGGTGCGGCGATCCGCTGCACGGTGGTGCTCGTCGCGCTGCTGGTCGCCCACCTCGCGGGCTGGTTCGACGTGCCGTGGTGGGGATGGACGCTCCTGCTGGTGGCCTCGGTGACCTACGTGGTGGCGATGCCCCGGGTGCGCTACCGGATCCACCGGTGGGAGAGCACCGACTCCGCGGTGTACACCCAGACCGGTTGGTTGAGCCGCGAACGGCGGATCGCGCCCATGTCGCGGGTGCAGACCGTGGACTTCGAGCAGGGGGCGGTCAGCCGCGTCTTCGGGCTGGCCACGGTCACCGTGACCACCGCCTCGGCAGCCGGCCCGCTGCGGATCGCCGCGATCGACAAGCCGGTCGCGGACCGGCTGGTCGACGACCTGACCCGGCGTACCGAGGCCGAGGCCGGGGACGCCACGTGACCCAGCGACCCGGCCACGACTCCGCCGAACCGGCTGCTGCGGCACCCGACCGGTCCGGTGCCGCAGGACCCGCCGCCGGGTCCACCGCTGGACCCGCCGAGGCCCCGGACCCGCTGCCGTCGTACGACCGCCTCGACGAGGTCGCCGCCGGTCCCCCGGCGTACCTGCCCGGACCGATCGAGCCGGAGGAGACCTGGCAGCGGCTGGACCCCCGGATGCTGCTGGTGCACCCGGTGCACGAGCTGACCCGCTTCCTGCCGGTGCTCGTGGGCGTCTTCGTGCTCGGCGGCAACGGTGACCCGGCCTGGTGGCAGGCCCTGGTCGTGGCCGTCCCGGTGGTCCTGGGCGTGCTGCGCTTCCTCACCACCCGCTACCGGATCACCGCGACCCAGATCGAGCTGCGGCGCGGGCTGGTCCGTCGTCGCGTGCTGACCGCGCCCCTGGACCGGGTGCGGGCCGTCGAGCTGACCTCGACCCCGGTGCACCGGATCCTCGGACTGGCCAAGGTCGAGGTGGGGACCGCCAGCACGGCCAAGCAGGACGACGACCGGTTCGCCCTGGACGCGCTGCCGCTGGGCGAGGCCCGTCAGATGCGGGTCGCGCTGCTGCACCGCTCCGAGGACGCCACGGGTTCGGCGAGCGCGAGCGCTCCCGCCCCGGGGACCTCCGGGGCCGTGCCGACGGCACCGGACGCGCACGACGAGCTGCTGCTCGCCTTCGACCCGGGCTGGGTGCGCTACGCCCCGCTGACGTCCTCGGGCAACGTCATCGCCGCCGGCCTGCTGGCGCTGTTCGGCCAGTTCAGCGAGACGCTCGGACCGCGCTGGATGAGCGACGAGCAGATCACCGGCACCGTCGAGCGGCTCTCCATCGGGCTGGTGGTGGTGCTCGTGATCGTGGCGTTCCTCGTGATCGGAGCGCTGTTCTCCGTGCTGGGTTACTACGTGGCCAACTGGGGCTTCCGGCTCTCCCGGGACACCGCGGGCCGCTCCTTCCACGTCCGTCGCGGACTGCTGACCTCCACCGAGACCAGCCTGGAGCGCGAGCGGGTCCGCGGGCTCTCCGTCGACGAGCCGCTCGGGCTGCGGCTCGCGCACGCCGGGCGGCTGGCCGCGATCGTCACGGGCGTCGCCGGCAGCGACTCCGGCCGCACCCAGCTGGTGCCACCGGCGCCGCGCCGGATCGTCGACGCCACCGGGGCGCGAGTCCTGGAGCACGACGAGCCCCTGCGGATGGCCCTGCTGCGGCACGGACCGGCGGCGCGCCGCCGGCGCTGGACCCGGGCGCTCACGGGGGCGGCGGTGCTCCCGGTCGCGGCCCTCGTCCTCGTCCTGACCACGGCTGTGCCCGGGTGGGTGCTGGTGCCCGCGCTGCTCGCCCTGCCGGCCGGCGCGTTCCTCGCCTTCGACCGCTACCGGCGTCTGGGCCACGGCCTGACCGAGGAGTTCCTCGTCGTGCGCTCGGGCTCGCTGCGGGGCCGGCGCGACATGGTGCAGCGCAGCGGCATCATCGGGTGGAACCTGCACCAGTCGTGGTTCCAGCGGCGGGCCGGGCTGGTCACCCTGGTGGCCACCACCGCGGCCGGCGAGCAGGCCTACGTCGCCCACGACGTGCCCGAGGCGACCGCCGTCGCGCTGGCGGCGCGCGCCGTGCCCGGGCTGGTCACGCCGTTCCTGGCCTGAGCGCGCGGGCGGGCCTCGCTCCGAGTGGTCCGGCCCGATGCGCGGCGGTCAGACGAGCTTGCGGACCACCGGCAGCGGGGCGTGCTTCATCACCAGGCTCAGTGGCGCCCACGGCAGCGGCGGGCAGCACGCGGAGTCCTTCTCCTTCTCCATGGCCTCCACCATCGAGCGGACCCCCTTCTCGGTGCTGACCATGCCCCGCACCTGGCTGGGGTCGACCTGGTCGTTCATCTCCGAGGCGATGTAGCCGGGGTAGAGCACGGTCACCTGGATCGGGGAGCCGTGCAGCTCGAGCCGCAGCCCCTCGGCCAGGTGGGCCACGCCGGCCTTGGTGGCGGCGTACGTCGCCATGCTCTTGGGCAGGCCCCGCATGGCCGCCATCGAGCTGATCATCACCAGGTGCCCGTCGCCCTGGGCCCGGAAGAGCTCCATGGCGGCCTCGGTCTGGGTGAGGGCGGCCACGAAGTTGGTCATCGCGGTCTGCCGGTTGGCGTCGTGGGCGCCGGTGCCGAGCGGGGCGCCCTTGCCCAGGCCGGCGTTGACCACGACCCGGTCGATGGTGCCGAGGTCCTCGGCGAAGCCGCGGAAGACCTCGAAGACCTGCTCGTCGTCGTTGACGTCGAGCGCCCGGACCGCCACCCGGCACTGCGGGTGGGCCGCCACGATCTCCGCGCGCAGCGCCTCCAGCCGGTCCACGCGGCGGGCCGCCAGCGCCAGGTCGTGCCCGAGCGCCGCGAGCTGCCGCGCCATCTCCGCCCCCAACCCACTGCTCGCTCCGGTGATCAGGACCGTCCTGCGCTTCGGGGTCGCCATGCGGGTCAGTGTGCCGGGCTGCCGGAGTACCCGGTCAACCGGGTACTCATGGTCGATCGGGGTGCTGCAACGCCCGAAGACACCAGGGACACCCGGTTGACCGGGTACTCATGCAGCGCTCACAGCAGGGTGCGGAGCGCCCGGATCGCGCCGGTGAGGTAGCGGTCGACGACGGCACGGTCCTGCTCGGTGAGGCCGGCGTCGAGGTCGGCGAGCTCGCGGAACATCGGCATCAGGTGGCCCAGCATCTCCTCGCGTCCGCTGGCGCTGACCGTGACCGCCGTACGCCGGCCGTCGCTCGGGTGCGCCGTACGCGTCGCGTGGCCACGGGCCTCGAGCCGGTCGATGATCCCGGACGCGGCGGCCGAGCTGACCCCGAGCAGCCGCGCGAGCTCGCCCGGTCCCATCGGCTGGTCCATCAGGTGCTCCAGGGCCCGCAGCTCGTTGTGGGTCAGGGCCGCCCGCCGCGCCACCGCGGGGGCGGTCTGCTCGGCGACGCGGGTGAGCCGGCGCAGCAGCAGCAGCGTCGAGGTCTGCTCCCAGGCCTCGACCCAGGGCGCCCGGCCACCGGGACCCGTGCTACTTTCGGTCACTAGATTGCTCACTTAGTTAGTCATCTGCCGAACTACATCGGGGAGTGTACGCCGTGTCCGCACTGCAGCGCCTGATCGTCGGCCGGGCCAGCGCCGCGGTCAGCCTCGTCCTCCTCGGGTTCGGGGTGCTGCTCATCGTCGGCCTCGGGCAGGCCACCCACGTCCCCGCCGTGGACGACCAGCTGCCCGAGGGCTACGACAGCACCCGGGTCGCCCAGCTCCAGGAGCGGCTGCCGGCCGAGGACAGCTCCTCCGCGGTGGTGCTGTTCACCGGGGACGTCGACGCCTCCCGGGTCGAGGAGCTGACCGGCACGGTCACCGGTCTCGACGTCGACCGCGTCGTCGTACCCCAGGGCGGTCCGGTCGTGATCCCGAGCGAGGACGGGCGCGCCGCGATCAGCATCCTGGCGGTGCAGTCGACCAGCGCCACCGAGATCGCCGACGCGGTCACCGAGCTCCGCGGTCAGCTCGAGGACCGCGCCCCTCCGGGCGTCCGCGCCGAGGTCACCGGTCCGGCCGCGGTCCAGGCCGACCTGGCCGCCGTCTTCGACGGCGCCGACTTCCGGCTGCTGGCCGCCACCGCGTCGGTCGTGGCCCTGCTGCTGGTGATCACCTACCGCAGCCCGGTCCTGTGGGTGGTGCCGCTCGCCGTCGTCGGCATCGCCGACCAGGCCGCCACGGTGCTCGCCACCCACACCCTCGCCGGGCTGTCCCTGCCCTGGGACGAGTCGACGACCGGCATCCTCTCGGTCCTCGTCTTCGGGGCGGGCACCGACTACGCCCTGCTGCTGATCTCCCGCTACCGCGACGAGCTGCGCTCCCACGAGGACCGCCGGGAGGCGATGGGCATCGCGCTGCGGCGTACGTCGCACGCCGTGCTGGCCAGCTCCACCACGGTGGTCGTCGGGGTGCTCAGCCTGGCGCTCTCGCTGTTCCCCACCACCCGCGGTCTGGGTGTGGCCTGTGCGGTGGGCATCGTGGTGGCCGCGGTCTTCGCGCTGGTCGCGCTGCCCGCCACGCTGGTGCTCTTCGGCCGGTGGGTGTTCTGGCCCAAGGTGCCGCGCCTGGGCACCACCTCCCTGGCCGAGGGCCGTTCGCTGTGGCGCCGCGTGGGCGACGCGGTCAGCCGCCGGACGGTCGCGTTCGTGGTCGGCACGCTGCTGCTGCTCGGCGTCCTCTCCTCCGGTCTGGCGGGAGTCACCCTGGGCCTGCCCACCGCGGACCAGTTCCTGCAGAAGCCGGAGGCGATCTCCGCCGGTGAGCGGCTGGGTGAGTACTTCCCCGCGGGGAGCTCGGACCCCGCGACGGTGATGACGCGTACGCCGGACGCGGCGCAGGCTGCCCTCGGCGAGGTGCCCGGGATCGACTCGGTGCGGCCCGGCGACGAGGCCGACGGGTGGACCGAGCTGAGCGTGATCCTCGACGACGGCCCGGACAGCGAGGCCGCCACGCGCACCGTGGAGCGCATGCGCGAGGCGCTCGCGGGGGTGGACGGCCAGAGCTACGTCGGCGGCACCACCGCCGAGGCGATCGACGCCGGGGCCGCGGCCACCCGCGACCGGTGGGTGATCTTCCCGGTGATCCTGGTGCTGGTCCTCGGGGCGCTGCTGCTCCTGCTGCGCTCGGTGGTCGCGCCGGTGCTGCTGGTGCTGACCGTCCTGGGCACCTACGTGGCCGCGCTCGGCGCCAGCTGGTGGCTGTTCACCGGCGTGTTCGGCTTCGGCGGGCTGGACGTGGGGATGCCGCTGCTGGCGTTCTTGTTCCTCGTCGCGCTGGGCGTGGACTACAACATCTTCCTGGTCACCCGCGCCTGGGAGGAGACGACCGGGCACGGCCCGCGCGCCGGGATGCTGCGCGCGCTCGCGGCGACCGGCGGGGTGATCACCAGCGCCGGGATCCTGCTCGCCGCGGTCTTCGCGGTCCTCGGGGTGCTGCCCTTGGTGGTGCTGGCCCAGCTCGGCGTGGTGATCTGCTTCGGCGTGCTGCTCGACACCCTGGTCGTGCGCACCGTGCTGGTGCCCTCCCTCGCCCTGCTGCTCGGCGACCGCTTCTGGTGGCCCCGCCGGATCCCGCGGCACGCCGAGGTCGGCTGACGGCCCGGCGTTGGGAGGACGCGCCGCTGCGGGTGGCGCGCCCGTCACCGGTACGTGAGCGCCCCCGGTACGCCGTCGAGGTGGGCGTGCTCGTTGAAGGTGACCAGGGTGGTGCCGCGGCGACCGGCGACGAGGCGGGTGAGCCCGGAGTTGACGCAGACCGGGTTGAGACGGTGCCACAGCGGGGCGGCGGCGTCGGGGGCGCCGGCCAGGAGGCGGGCGGCCGACCAGGCGATCGGCCCGCCACTGGTGAACACCAGCGTGGTCCCCGCGCCGCGCTCGACCGTACGCCGCAGCGCCGACTCGACCCGGTCGGTGAACACGGTGAACGGCTCGGCGTACTCGTGGTCGTGGGCGCCGCCGGTCCAGCGCTCGGCGGCCGCCTCGAACCACTCCTGGAACTCCACCCGGGTCGGCCGGCTCCCCGCGAAGGGGGCCGGGTGCCGCGCGAGCATCGCCTGGTGGTCGAACTCGTCCCAGCCCGGGTCGACCTCGGGCTCCGTCGCGCCGCCGAGCCCCTCGAGGCAGGCCGCCACGGTCTCCCGGTGGCGGCGCATCCCGCCGCTCACCACCAGGTCGGGGACCACGCCCCGCTCGGCCAGAGCACGGCCGAGCAGCCGCGACTGCTCCCACCCGGTCTCGGAGAGCACGTCGTAGTCCTCGGCGTCCCAGGACGCCTGCCCGTGCCGCACCAGCAGGACCTGTCCCATCAGCCGGCCATGACCTGCTCGCAGCGGCCCTCGAGGTAGCGCGCCGCGGGCCCGAAGACGGCGTAGGCCTCGTTGGTCGTCTGGCCGTGGAAGTAGCGGTAGTAGATCTGCTGGGCGATCACGCCGAGCCGGAACAGTCCGAAGACCTCGTAGAAGCGCCACTGCTCCGGGGTCAGCGAGTAGCCCATCCGTCGGCAGTAGTGCTCGACCACCTCGTCGCGCGAGAGCATGCCCGGCAGGTGGGTCGGCTGGCGTCGGAACCGTCGGAAGAACTCGTCGTCGTCCTCCTGCACCCAGTAGGCCAGCGTGCCGCCGAGGTCCATCAGTGGGTCGCCCACCGTGGCCATCTCCCAGTCCAGCACCCCGACCGGCCGCGACAGGTCGTCCCGGTCGAGGACCAGGTTGTCGAAGCGGAAGTCGTTGTGGATCAGCACGCTGGCGACGTCCGCGGGCTGGTGGTCCTCCAGCCAGGCCATCACCCGCTCGTAGTCGCCGACGTCCTCGGTGCGGGCGTCCCGGAAGCGCCGCGACCAGCCGGCCACCTGCCGGCCGACGTAGCCGAGGCCCTTGTCCAGCACGGCCAACGGGGTGCCCGCGACGTCGACCCGGTGCAGGTCGACGAGCACGTCGAGGGCGTTGGTGCACAGGGCCCGGGTGGTGGCCTCGTCGGGCGTCGCCCCGTCGGGGAAGTCACGTCGGGGGATGACCCCGTCGACGCGCTCCATCACGTAGAACTCGCTGCCGATCACCGACGCGTCCTCGCACAGCGCGACCATGCGGGGCACCAGCGGGAACACCGGCGCCAGGCCGGCCTGGATGCGGTACTCGCGGCCCATGTCGTGCGCCCCTCGGGCCTTCTGCCCGCCGGGCGGCCGCCGCAGGATCAGGTCGTGGGTGGAGTCACGCAGCGAGTACGTCAGGTTGGAGGCGCCGCCGCCGAACTGGCGGACCTCCACGTCCGCGTCGAGCTCGGTGCCCTCGCCGGCCAGCCAGGCCCGGACGGCGAGCACGTCGAAGCGGTCCTCCTCGCGGACCGGGGTGGACCCCGGGATCTCGGTCGTCATCGGTCGTGCTCCTCTCCCAGGGCGTCGAGGCGGGCCGCCTGGCGGCGCATCACCGCGTCGTACGCCGCCCGGTCGGTCTGCTTGAGCCGCCACGCGGACCGGGCCGCGTCGTCGGGCAGGATCAGCTCCTCCCCGCGGTCGAGCGCGGCCAGCACCTCGGTCGCGATCTCCTCGGGACCCAGCGGCGCCGAGGCGACGAGGTCGCCGATCACCCGGCCGATCGCGGCGTCACCTCCGGGCGGGTGCAGCGCCTCCATGTGCTCGACGAGCGGCGTGCGGAAGTACGACGGGCACACGACCGCGCAGCCCACGCCGTACGCCGCGAGCTCGTGGGCGCAGGTCTCGCTGAACGCGACCACCCCCGCCTTGACGGCGTTGTAGGAGCCCATCCCCGCCGGATGGACCAGCCCGGCGAGCGAGGCGATGTTGAGGATCTGTCCCGAGCGCTGCTCCTTGAGCATGGGCACGAACGTCCGGGTGCCACGGACCACCCCGAAGAGGTTGATCTCGGTGATCCACTGCCACTCCTCCATCCCGGAGTGCTCGAGCCGGCCACCGCCGGCGACTCCGGCGTTGTTGACCAGCAGGTCCAGGCCGCCCCACTGCTCGGTGACCCAGGCCCGCGCCGCCGCCCAGTCCTCCTCGGAGCGCACGTCGAGCCGCCGCCCGGTGACGCCCGGCGCGGGGACGACGTCGAGGTCTCCCACCAGCACCTCGTCACCGCGCGCCACGCAGGCCGCGGCGAGTGCGGCCCCGAGTCCGGAGGCGCCGCCGGTGACCAGGACCCGCACTAGCGGTGCTTGTCGATCTCGAGGCGGGCGACGACCCCGCGGTGCACCTCGTCGGGCCCGTCCGCCAGCCGCAGCGCCCGGGCGTTGGTCCACATCCCGGCGAGCGGGAAGTCCGCGGACAGGCCACCGCCGCCGTGCAGCTGGATCGCCATGTCGATCACCTGCTGCGCGACGTTGGGCACGATCACCTTGATCTGGCTGACCTCGCTCAGCGCGGCCCGCGGTCCACCCGAGTCGAGCTTCCAGGCGGCGTTGAGCACGAGCAGCCGGGCCTGGTCGATGGCGATCCGGGCGTCGGCGATGCGCTCCCGGTTGCCGCCGAGGTCGACGAGGGGCTTGCCGAACGCGGTGCGCTCCAGACCCCGCCGTACCGCGAGCTCGAGTGCCACCTCGGCCTGGCCGATCAGCCGCATGCAGTGGTGCACGCGGCCCGGACCGAGCCGGCCCTGGGCGATCTCGAAGGCCCGGCCCTCGCCGAGCAGGATGTTGTCCCGGGGCACCCGGACGTCCTCGAAGCTGACCTCGCCGTGGCCCACCGGTGCGTCGTACTCGTTCATCGTGGACAGCAGCCGCTCCACCCTGACGCCCGGGGTGTCGATCGGGACCAGCACCATCGTGTGCCGGTGGTGCCGGTCGGCCTCCGGGTCGCTGAGCCCCATGAACACCAGCAGCCGGCAGTCCGGGTGGCCGACGCCGGTGGACCACCACTTGCGGCCGTTGACCACGACCTCGTCGCCGTCGACGACCGCGGTGGCCTCCATGTTGGTCGCGTCGGAGGAGGCGACGCCCGGCTCGGTCATCGTGAACGCGGAGCGGATCCGCCCGTCCAGCAGCGGTTCGAGCCACTCGGCTCGCTGCGCCTCGGTGCCGTAGCGGAGCAGCACCTCCATGTTGCCGGTGTCGGGGGCGTTGCAGTTGAAGACGTACGGCGCCAGGGTCGTCACCCGCCCCATCTGCTCGGCCAGCGGCGCGTAGTCGGTGTTGCTCAGCCCGGCCCCGCCGTGGGTGCCGTACTTCGACGCGTACTCCCCGGTGTGCTCCTCGGGGAGGAAGAGGTTCCACAGGCCCTGGGCGCGGGCCTTGCTCCGGAGGTCCCCCAGGATCGGCGACTCGGCCCAGTCCTCCGGTGCCGTCCGGCTCGTCTCACGGTGGTACTCCGCGGCGACCGGCTCGATCTCCTCGCGCACGAACGCCGTGACCAGGTCGAGCAGCTCGGCGGCCCGGGGAGAGGGGGAGAAGTCCATGCGGCGACCCTACTCAGCGGCCCGGAGGCCGGTGCGAGGTGCCGGACGGGCCGGGACCGGCTCAGCAGGAGCTGGCGGCCGAGGTTCCGCTCTTCTCGGTCCACACACCCGGCGTCCACCGCAACCGCGGGTCGGCGCTCTGGCCGGGGGCGGTCCGGATCTCCGCGGCGAGGCGCAGCTGCTGGCGCGCGCGGATGAACATCGTCACCACCGCGACCTGCCGGCCCCGGTCGTCGGTGGTCGCGAGCCGGACGGGGTCGCCGTTGGCGGTCAGGCCGGTGATCTTCCCCCCGGTGGGCGCGTAGATGCGCAGGTTCAGCCGCATCGTGCCCTTCGCGGCGTACCGCCCGGCGCCGGTGACGAAGGGGCTCAGCCGGTAGCCGCGCCTCGGCGCCGAGGAGGACAGGACCATGCCCACCCGCAGGTCCTGGGCGCCGTCGACGCTGCAGCCCGTCGAGCGGATGCTGGCGCGGTAGTCGAGGTAGTACTCGATCTTCGCCGCGGTCGCGTCGTTGAGGTAGAGCCCCACCCGCGGCACCTCTCCGGTGTCGCGCGGCAGCGCGCCGGAGGACCTGGTGCCGGCGAGCCGGGCCTGCTCCTCGGGCCGGGCGCTCCACACCAGCAGGCGCCGCTGCTCGGTGGCTCGCCCGAGCTGCCGCAGCAGGCGCAGCGGTGGCACCTCACGGGTGATCAGCGAGTCGAAGATCCCGCGGGCGGCGCGGTCGAAGTACGCCGTCTGCTCCTTGCGGGTCCCGAGCTCGAGGTAGACCTCGTTGAGCAGCTTGGGCACGACGTTGCGCGCGGTGAACCGCTCACCGCCCACCTTCACCGGGCCGGTGGCCCGGAGCACGGCGGCCAGCGCGACCGGGTCGACCGCCACCACCCCGTCGACGGGCTGGTCGAAGCTGCGCTCGTGCAGAGCGGCCATCAGCTCCGCGGCACGGGGGAAGTCGGGGGTCAGGTTGGTGTCGCGGATGTTCTGGCCGAGGTTGTCGCCGTAGAGCGCCCGCTCGCCCTCGGTCAGCGGCAGCACCGGCTCGTCCAGGACCTCGAAGTCCTCCACCGCCCGCTGGGCGCCGAGCGTGAGCTTGCCGTCGCGGGCCTCCAGGATCGACAGCGACCCCGGGAGCCCCCCGGTCGCACGCGTCTCGGCATTGTTCTGCACCACCAGCAGGTAGCGGCGCGGCCCCTCGGCGCCGAGCATCGGTGGCAGCAGGCGGGTCAGGGTCATCCCACCGCGGGTCGCGGCGAGACTGTCGCCGAGCTGGCGCTGGACGCCGAGCGTCACGTCGCGCAGCGGACCGAGCAGGGAGTCGGTCTCGAGGTCGTCCACCTCACCGGAGGCGCGTGCGAGCACGGTGCCCAGCTCCTCGACCGGCTCGGAGAGCCGTCCCACCGCAGCGAGGTCGATCCGGCCGTCCGGCTCCCGGAGCCGCGCGGTCTGCAGCTCGGTGAGCACGGTGGTCGCGGGTGCGTACGCGTCGCGCGAGGCGTCGGCCAGCGCACCGGAGAGCACCTGCACCGCCGTGACGTCGTCACCGAGGAACGGGAGGGCCGCCGCGGCGTCCCACAGCAGGTTGTGCGAGTGCGAGTGCGCCGTACGGCTGCTGTCCTCGAGCTCCCGCAGCGTCTGCTCGAGCGCCTCGGTGTCGTTGCGCCTCAGCTCGCCGGGGAGCTGGTTGGCGGCGATCCGGGCCTGGCGCAGCTCGAGCACGGTCCGGACCACCTGGTAGGTGAAGACCAGGAGGAGAAGGAGCAGCAGCGCCAGCACGAGGTGCGGCACGATCCGTCGGGCGGACGTCACGCGGGACACCCTAGGGCCCGCCCGCGCTCGGTGGTGATCCGTCCGCCGTGGCTCAGGCGGTCTGACGCCGGCGGTTGACGACCAGGACGCCAGCTCCGGCGAGAACGAGGACGGCGCCACCCACGAGCAGCAGCACGGACGGTCCACCGGTGCTCGGCAGCGTCGTGGCGTTGCTGCGGGCCGGTGCCGCCTCCGCGGAGTCCGGGGCAGCGCTGGTGACCTTCGGCGGCGTCAGCTCGCTGGCGGGCGGCGTGTCGGGGTAGGCGAGCGCCGGCGAGGACAGTCCCACGGAGAGCAGCGCGGCCACGGCCACGATCAGCCCGGCCAAAACCTTGTTCATAGTGGTATGTCCCCCGATAGATGCGAAAAGAGCAATCGTCGGAAATCCTCACACAGGTCGGTCCAAACCGGGGCGTCGATGGCGCAGTCAGTCCCTTCGGACCGCCGGGTGGTCTATACCCCCGGGGGGCCCTCGCGGCGGCGCACCGAGGGGTCATCCCGAGACGGTGGCGACGACCCGGCAGCGTTGGTCGCGGTCCTCCCACAGCCGGGTGGAGGAGTACAGGCGCCAGGCCGACCAGGCCAGCAGCAGCACCGCGGCACACAGGGCGTAGCGGACGTCGTCGACCTGGGCGAGACCGGAGAAGATCAGGCCGGTGACCGTGGTCACCAGCGCCAGCCGGGCGCTGTAGCCCGCCATCACCACCGGCGGGGCCGGTGTCGCCCGAGCACTGCGCAGGTCGACGGCGAAGGGCCGGGTGTTGCTCCAGCGCATCGAGGCCGAGACCACCTGGAAGGAGACCACCAGCGTCGAGCACAGCACGGCCACGGCCTCCGCGGCGCTCGGACGCCCGGCCCGCAGCGCCGCCAGCACCAGGGTGGCCACCGCCGAGCACAGCAGGACCTCCAGCAGCACGAGCGTCCTGGCCCAGAAGACCACCCGGGGCGCCACCGGCAGCGAGTCGCGCCACAGGGCACCGCGACCGTCCAGGCACCACGTGTTCACCCCGAACAGCAGCGCGCCACCCGAGGCCACCAGGCCGGGGAGCACGGTCATCATCCGCCACTCCAGGTCACCGGCCAGGGCGACCGCACCGGGCATCAGCGCCAGCACCGTCATCCCGCGCCGCAGGGGGACCGAGCGCCACACGGCTGCCCGGTCGAGCCGCAGCACCATCGCGAAGTCCGAGCGCGCGGTCGCGCGGGCGGGGTAGCGACCCGACTCCAGCCGCAGCTCCTCCCGCATCGGCCGGTGCAGGGCCCACCGGGCCGGCAGGGCGCCGACGACCACCGCGGCCAGTCCGAGGAGCACCAGGACCACGACGCCCGCAGCCCAGGTCCACCAGTGGCCGGCCTGGGCCGAGAGCACGACGACCAGGATCCGGTTGGTCGGGCTGGCATCGAGCACGGGAGCCAGGTGTCCGGTGGCGATCAGGGTCGCCAGGCCGCCGGCGAGCACGACCACGACGGTGCGGAAGACCGCGATGCCGTACGGCCCGCGGCGTACGCCCTCGGCCAGCCAGCCCGCGACCTGGGCCAGCGCCGTCGCGGTGAGGATCCACACCAGCAGCGGGATCTCGTAGGCCCAGACCTTGTCGGGACCCAGGGCGTAGGAGGTCATCCCGAGCAGCATCCAGGCCTGCATCATCCAGGCGATGTTGAGCGGGGCCAGCAGCAGCGCCCCGAGGTGGTCGGTCGTCGTGGACACCGGGAAGGCGACGGCCTGGTCGCGCGGGATGACCTCGCGCCCACCGGCCGAGGCCGCGGCGGTGAAGACCGCCAGGGCGAGGAAGGCCAGGCACGCCGACGGCAGCAGGGCGAGGATCTGGCCGCTGCGCGGGCGCGGGAAGTCGCCGCCGAGGTACGCCGGGGCGACGACGACCGTCACGGTCAGCACGACGACGGCCACGGCCACGACCCGCAGACGGCGGCGTCCGGCGGCGGTGACGCCCGACCGGCGGAAGGCCAGCAGCGCGCCGAGGTCGCCGCGCGCGGCCCGCAGCTCAGTCCAGGAGAGCGCGGTAGACACCGGCGCCCTCCTCGCCGACCAGCTCGTGCGAGCGGAGCTCGGCGACACTGGCGCCGCCGCGCAGCACGAGAGCGTTCTCGCAGGCCGTCATGGCCAGGTCACGCAGGTGGGTGGAGACCAGGACCGCGGCACCGCGCGCCCGCGCGTCGGCGATCACCTCCAGCGTCGCCTCGACGCCGAGCGGGTCGACGCCGTCGAACGGCTCGTCGAGCAGCAGCACCGCCGGGTCGTGGAAGCTGGCCAGGATGACCGAGAGCCGCCGGCCCATGCCGTGGCTGAAGCCGGAGGTCACCCGGTGCGCGGCGTCACCGAGGTCGAAGCGCTCGAGCAGGTCGTGCGCCCGGTCCTCCCAGCCCTCGAGGCGCCGCAGCCGGGCGGCGAGCTGGAGGTGCTCCCACGGGGTGGCCCGCGGGACCAGGCCGCCGACGTCGGGGCAGTACCCGGTCAGCCGCTTGACCGCGAGCAGGTCGTCCTCGATGTCGATGCCGTCGACCCGGACCACGCCCTCGGTCGGGGGGATCACCCCGGCCAGCACCCGCATCGTGGTCGACTTGCCCGCCCCGTTGCGGCCGAGCAGCGCCGTGGCCCGCCCCGCCCGAGCAGTCAGGTCGATCCCACGCACCGCGGCCACGGCGCCGAAGCGCACCCACAGCCCGGCGATCTCGACCCGCACCCGGCCGTCGGCTCCCTCGTCCACGGGCGCCATTCTCTCCGAGATCCGGGGAGTGCGCGTCCGAAATGCGAAGTTGCCGGGTTTCCCCGGGCGCCCGGGGAAACCTGAAGCGGACGGGTGAAGGAACGCCCGCCCGGTGCAGGGGTCACCTGCTCGCCTGTCGGTTATGTCCGTCTGGTGCTCTCCGGCCCTCCCCGGCGTACGCCGCCGGCCCTCCCCCGCGTACGCCGAGCCCGCCCAGCGGCCCGGGGTCAGGTCGGGAAGCGCTCGCTGCGCTCAGCCATCTCGACCAGCCGGTCGGTCGGGGCGAACCGGTCGCCGTACGCCGCCGCCAGCTCGCGGGCCCGGGCGACGAACCCGGGCAGGCCGCGGCCGGTGGGACCGTCGTAGCCCTGCATGAACTGGACCGTCCCGCCGGTCAGCGCCGGGTAGCCGATGCCCATGATCGAGCCGATGTTGGCGGCGGCCGCGGACTCGATCACGCCCTCCTCGAAGCACTTGGCGGTCTCGAGGGCCTCGATGAACAGGTAGCGGTCCTTGAGGTCCTCGAGGTCGGCCGGCTCGGAGCGCGAGGGGAACAGCTCGCCGAGCCCGCTCCACAGCGAGGTCCGGGTGCCGTGCTCGTCGTACTCGTAGAAGCCGGCGCCCCGCGAGCGCCCCGGCCGGCCGGCCTCCAGCATCGCCGCCACCACCGCGGTCGCCGGGTGCTCGGGCAGCTCGACGCCGTCGCGGGACGCCGCGTCGGCGGTCGCCTTCTGGATCTTCGCCATCAGCTCGAGGTTGAGCTCGTCGGAGAGCTGCAGGGTGCCCACCGGGTAGCCGGCCTGCGTCGCGGCGCGCTCCACCGACATCGGGTGGACGCCCTCGCCGAGCATGGCCAGGCCCTCGTTGACCATCGTGCCGATCACCCGGCTGGTGTAGAAGCCGCGGCTGTCGTTGACCACGATCGGGGTCTTGCGCAGCTGCATCACCACGTCGAGCGCCTTGGCGACGGTGACGTCGGTGGTCCGCTCGCCGCGGATGATCTCCACCAGCGGCATCTTGTCGACCGGGGAGAAGAAGTGCAGGCCGACGAAGTCGTCGGGCCGGTCGACGCCGTGCGCGAGCTCGCTGATCGGCAGGGTCGAGGTGTTCGAGCACAGCAGGGCGTCGGGGTTGACCACGTCCTGGACCTCGGCGAAGACCTTGGCCTTCAGGGTGGGGTCCTCGAAGACGGCCTCGATCACCAGGTCGCAGCCCTTGAGCTCGTCGGCCTCGGTGGTCGCGACGATCCGGCCGAGCACCTCCTCCTTCTTCGCGGCGTCGAGCTTGCCGCGCTGCACCGCCTTGTCCAGCACCTTCTCGCTGTACGCGCGGCCGCGGTCGGCGGCCTCCTGGCTGACGTCCTTGAGCACGACCTCCATGCCGGCACGCGCGCAGGTGTAGGCGATCCCGGCTCCCATCATCCCGGCGCCGAGTACGCCGACCCGGGTGGCGGTGAACGACGGCACACCCTCGGGACGGAGCAGGCCGGAGTTGATCGCGGAGAGGTCGAAGAAGAACGCCTGGATCATGTTCTTGGCGTTCGAGCCGGTGACCAGCCGGGCGAGGTAGCGCGACTCGATCCGGGTGGCGGTCTCGAAGTCCACCTGCGCCCCCTCGATGGCGGCGGACATGATCGCGCGCGGGGCGGGGTACAGCGCCCCCTTGGTCTGCTTGCGCAGCATCGCGGGGAACGCCGGCAGGAACTGCGCCAGCGACGGCGTGGACGGGCTGCCTCCGGGGATCTTGAAGCCGTCGCGGTCCCACGGGTTCGTCGCGGCGGCCGGGTCGTCACGGTGCGCCAGGATCCACTTCTTCGCGGCCGGGACCAGGTCGGACCGGTCGGCCACCAGCTCGTCGACGAGGCCCTTCTCCTTGGCGGCGGCGGGCTTGAAGCGGGTGCCCTCGAGCAGGAGGTCCATCAGCGCGGACTGGATGCCGAACATCCGCACCGTGCGGGTCACCCCGCCGCCGCCGGGGAGCAGCCCGAGGGTCACCTCCGGTAGGCCCAGCTCGACCTTGGGGTCGTCCACGACGATCCGGCGGTGGCAGGCCAGGGCGATCTCCAGCCCTCCGCCGAGTGCGGCACCGTTGATGGCGGCCACGACCGGGCGGCCGAGCGTCTCCAGCCGCCGGAGGTCGGCCTTGATCGCCTCGGCCGCCTCGAAGACGGCGGGAGCGTCCTCCGGCGTGGTGGCCAGCATCCCCTTGAGGTCACCGCCGGCGAAGAAGGTCTTCTTGGCCGAGGTGACCACCACCCCGGTCACGCCGCCCTCGGCGGAGTCGCGCTCGGCGTACACCCGGTCCACGGCGGCGGCCATGGACTCCCGGTAGAGGTCGTTCATCGTGTTGGCCCGGGCGGTGGGGTCGTCCAGGGTCAGGACGACGATGCCGTCGGCGTCCTTCTCGTAGGTCACTGCGGATTCGCTCATGGGGTGTCCTTCGGGGTCACGGTCTCGACTGTGCTCGACCATCGGGAGGGAGTCGGCCATCGGGAGGGAGTCGGCCATCGGGAGGGAGTCGTACGGCGGGGCCGGCCGGCAGAGCCGTCAGACGAGCTCGACGATCGTGGCGATGCCCATCCCGCCGCCGACGCACAGGGTGGCCAGGCCGCGCTTGAGCTCACGACGCTCGAGCTCGTCGATCAGGGTGCCGAGGATCATCGCGCCGGTGGCGCCGAGGGGGTGACCCATCGCGATCGCCCCGCCGTTGACGTTGGTGATCTCCGGGGAGATGCCCAGGTCGCGCATGAACCGCATCGCCACCGCGGCGAACGCCTCGTTGATCTCGAACAGGTCGATGTCCTCGACCTCGAGGCCGGCCTTGGCCAGCGCCTTGCGGCTGGCGGGCGCAGGGCCGGTGAGCATGATCGTCGGGTCGGACCCGGACACGGCCGCGGAGACGATGCGGGCCCGCGGGGTCAGGCCGAGCTCGGTGCCGACCTGCTCGCTGCCGATCGCCACGAGCGCGGCACCGTCGACGATGCCGGAGCTGTTGCCGGCGTGGTGGACGTGCTCGATCCGCTCGAGCCAGTGGTACTTCTCCAGGGCGACGGCGTCGAAGCCGGCCTGGTCGCCGATGCCGGCGAACGACGGGGTGAGGCGGGCGAGGCCCTCGACGGTCGACTCGGGCTTGATGAACTCGTCGTGGTCGAGCACGACCACCCCGTTGGCGTCGCGCACCGGCACCACCGAGGAGGCGAACCGGCCGTCGGCCCAGGCCTTGGCGGCGCGGGCGTTGGACTCCACGGCGTAGGTGTCGACGTCCTCGCGCGAGAACCCCTCGACGGTGGCGATCAGGTCCGCGCCGATCCCCTGGGGCACGAAGTCGGTGGCGAACGCCGTCGCGGGGTCCATCGCCCACGCGCCGCCGTCGCTGCCCATGAGCACCCGGCTCATCGACTCCACACCGCCGGCGAGGATCAGGTCCTCGAAGCCGCCACGGATCCGGGACGCCGCCTGGTTGACGGCCTCGAGGCCGGAGGCGCAGAACCGGTTGAGCTGGACCCCGGACACGGTGTCGGGGTAGCCGGCGGCGAGCGCCGCGGTCTTGGCGATGTCGCCACCCTGGTCGCCCACCGGGGAGACGACCCCGAGGACGACGTCGTCGACCCGGGCGGCGTCGAGGCCGGGGTTGCGGTCCTTGACCGCGTCGAGCAGGCCGACCACGAGGTCGACGGGCTTGACCTCGTGCAGGCTTCCGGTCTTCTTGCCCTTCCCCCGGGGGGTGCGGACGGCGTCGTAGACGAATGCTTCAGGTGCCATGTGTCGTCCCAGCTTCTGTGGTCACGGACGGGCGGACGGGGGCAGCGCACGGCGCCGCCGCTCTCATTGTGACAGTAATGCTGTCACGATCCACGTGGTGCCGGCTGTGGCCAGGATCACCCGGTGGCCCGCGTGCGTCCAGTGCCCGCTCAGCGGCGTACGGCGTGCGTCCAGTGCCCGCTCAGCGACGTACGGCGTGCGTCCAGTGCCCGCTCAGCGACGTACGGCGTGCGTGCAGTGCCCGCTCGGCGTGCGTCAGGCCTGGACGGCGACGCCGCGGTCGAGCAGGCCGTCCACGTCGGTGATGCCCCAGGCGCTCAGTGCTGCGCGGGTGTCCGCGCCGGGGCGGGGCGGGGGCGGGGAGCCGAGGTCGGCGCGGGTACGGGAGAACCGCGGCGCCGGGGCCGGCTGCCGGACGCCCTCGTGCTCGACGAAGACCTCCCGGGCGGCCAGGTGCGGGTGCTCCATCGCCTCACCGAGCGGCAGCACCGGGGCCACGCAGGCGTCGGTGCCCTCGAAGACCTCGGTCCACTCGGCCTGGGTGCGGGTGCCGATCCGCGCCGCGATCAGCCCGCGCAGCTCCTCGCTGCGCTCGGAGTCGTAGCGGTCCGGGGCGTCCTCGAGCTCCAGCAGGCGGACGAACTCCGCGTAGAACTGCGGCTCGAGCGGGCCCACCGAGAGGTGCCGCCCGTCCGAGGTGGCGTAGACGTCGTAGAACGGCATGCCCCCGTCGAGCAGGTTGGCCCCCCGCTGCTCCAGCAGGGTGCCGGCCGCGGCGAACCCCGAGGCCATCGCGTTCAGGTGCGCGGTCCCGTCCACGATCGCGGCGTCCACGATCTGGCCCTGCCCGGAGACCCGCGCCTCCAGCAGGGCGGCGAGCACCCCGATCACCAGGTAGGTCGAGCCGCCACCGAAGTCGCCGACCAGGTTCGCCGGGAAGTGCGGCCGGGCCGGGTCCTGCCCCATCCCGAAGAGCGCGCCGGTGATCGCGATGTAGTTCAGGTCGTGCCCGGCGCTCGAGGCCAGCGGCCCGGTCTGGCCCCAGCCGGTCATCCGGGCGTACACCAGGCGCGGGTTGCGCTCCCGGCACACCTCCGGACCGAGCCCGAGCCGCTCGGTGGTGCCCGGTCGCATGCCCTCGACCAGCACGTCGGCGGACTCGACGAGGTCGAGGACGGTCGCGATCGCCTCGGGGTTCTTCAGGTCCAGCGCGACGCTGGGCCGGCCCCGGTTGAGCAGGTCGTGCGGCCCACCGGTGAGCGCCTGGCCGCCGGGCCGCTCGACCCGGATCACGTCGGCGCCCAGGTCGGCCAGGATCATGCAGGCGTGCGGCCCGGGCCCGATGCCGGCGAGCTCGACGACCCGGATCCCTGCCAGCGGTCCGGAGCCCTGTCCGAGTGCGTAGCCCATGGCGGGCAGTGTGTCAGCCGCCCCCGCGCGGCCCGAACGCCGTGACCGGGATCACTCGTGCAACTAGTTGCACAAGGGGGTGGGGACCGGCAGGCTGCCGGGATGGCCCTCGAGCACGCCCTGCTGGTCTCCCTGCGGGAGCGACCCGCCACCGGCATCGAGCTGACCCGGCGCTTCGACGCCTCGATCGGCTTCTTCTGGCGGGCCACGCACCAGCAGATCTACAAGGTGCTGCAGCGGATGGCCGCCGACGGCTGGGTCACCTCCGAGGCCGGCGACGGCCGCAGCAGCGAGCGCCGCTACTCGCTCACGGCGGCCGGCGAGGCCGTCCTCGCCGAGTGGGTCGGCTCACCCACCGCGGTGGCCACCACCCGCTCGGAGCTCGCGGTGAAGATGCGTGGCGCGGCGTACGGCGACCGCGCCTCCCTGCTCGCACACCTCGAGACGGTGCGCGCCGAGCACCGGGGCAGGCGCGACCACTTCGAGCGGCTCGAGCGCGAGCAGTTCCCCGACACCACCGCCCTGCGCGACCACGACCTCGACACCTGGCTGGTGCTGCGCGGCGGCATCAAGCAGGAGCAGTTCTGGATCGAGTGGCTGACCGAGTACCTCGACACCTGGTCGCGGGTCCACCACACCGAGCACTCGACCGACCACTCAGCCGACCACTCAGCCCACCGCCCGACCGAGCGAAGGAACCCATGAGCGACTACCCCCACCTGCTGGCCCCGATCACCCTGGGCGACCTGACCCTGCGCAACCGCGTGGTGATGGGCTCGATGCACACCGGGCTGGAGGACCGGGTCCGCGACCTGCCCAAGCTGGCCGCCTACTTCGCCGAGCGCGCCCGCGGCGGGGTCGGGCTGATCGTCACCGGCGGCTACGCCCCCACCAAGCGGGGGTGGCTCAAGCCGTTCGCCAGCGAGCTGACCACCCGGCTGCAGTCCGAGCGGCACAAGGAGGTCACCGGCGCCGTGCACGAGGCCGGTGGAGCGATCGCGCTGCAGGTCCTGCACGCCGGCCGCTACGGCTACACGCCGTTCGCCCAGGCGCCGGGCACCGCCAAGTCGCCGATCACGCCGTTCCGGCCCAGCGCGATGTCCACGGCCACGGTCGACCGGACCGCCACCGCCTTCGCCTCGAGCGCCGCGCTGGCCAAGCGGGCCGGGTACGACGCCGTGGAGATCATGGGCTCCGAGGGCTACCTGATCAACCAGTTCCTGGCCGAGCGCACCAACGACCGCGACGACGCCTGGGGCGGTACGCCGACTCGTCGCATGCGCTTCCCGCTGGAGGTCGTGCGCCGGACCCGCGAGGCCGTCGGCGACGGATTCCCGATCGTCTACCGGATGTCGCTGCTCGACCTGGTCGAGGGCGGCCAGACCTGGGACGAGGTCGTGGAGCTCGCCCTGCTCCTCGAGCAGGCCGGGGTCACCGTGCTCAACACCGGCATCGGCTGGCACGAGGCCCGGGTGCCCACGATCATCACCCAGGTCCCCCGCGGCGCCTGGACGTGGACCACCCGCCGGCTGCGCGAGGAGGTCTCGGTCCCGGTGTGCGCCTCCAACCGGATCAACACCCCCGAGCTGGCCGAGCAGCTGCTCGCCGACGGCGACGCCGACCTCGTCTCGCTCGCCCGGCCCCTGCTGGCCGACCCCGACTTCGTCGCCAAGGCCGCCGCCGGTCGCGGCGACGAGATCAACACCTGCATCGCCTGCAACCAGGCCTGCCTGGACCACGCCTTCGCCAACCGCCGGGCCAGCTGCCTGGTGAACCCGCGCGCCTGTCACGAGACCGAGCTGGTGCTGCTGCCGCTGCCGGGCGTGCGCTCCGGCGTGCCGGAGGGCGCGGACACCCCGGCCGCGACGCCGGCCGTCCCCACGGTCGCGGTCGTCGGCGCCGGACCCGCGGGGCTGAGCGCGGCGACGTCGTACGCCGAGCGCGGCTTCGCGGTCACCCTGTTCGAGAAGGACGCCGAGCTGGGCGGCCAGTTCCGGCTGGCCCAGGAGATCCCGGGCAAGGAGGAGTTCGCCGAGACGCTGCGCTACTTCCGCCGCCGACTCGAGGTGCTCGGGGTCACCGTCCGGCTCGGGACCGCCGCCGACGCGGACCTGCTCGACGGCTTCGACGAGGTGGTCGTCTCCACCGGCGTCGAGCCCCGCATCCCCGAGATCCCCGGCATCGAGCGCGCGCTGTCCTACGCCGAGGTGCTCGCCGGGACCGCCGTCCCCGGCGACCGGGTCGCGGTGATCGGTGCCGGCGGCATCGGGGTCGACGTGTCCCACTGGCTGACCCACACCGAGGAGGACCTCGAGGAGTGGTTGGCGCACTGGGGGGTCGGCGACCCCTCCCTGCACCAGGGTGGGCTCACCGAGCGCAAGCCGCGCACCCCGGCCCGGCAGGTCTACCTGGTGCAGCGCAAGACCAGCCCCATCGGCAAGGACCTCGGCAAGACCTCCGGCTGGGCGCACCGGGCGGTGCTCAAGCAGTCCGGGGTCGAGCAGGTCAGCGGTGCGACGTACGAGCACATCGACGAGCGGGGCCTGCACCTGCTCGTGGACGGCACTCCCCGGCTGCTGGAGGTCGACGACGTCGTCGTCTGCGCCGGGCAGGTGTCCAACCGGGCCCTGTACGACGACCTCGTGGCCCGCGACCCGGAGCGTCCGGTGCACCTGATCGGCGGGGCGGACGTGGCCGCCGAGCTGGACGCCAAGCGCGCCATCGCCCAGGGAACGGCCCTGGCCGCGGGCGCCTGAGAGCGACCGCACGGGTCGGACACTCCACGCGAACCCGCACCACGCGGGCACCGACCTGACCCGGTCGGGGCAGGGCCGCCTGGCCCGGACGGGCCACTGTCAATGACCCCATCGTGCCGGTGGGAAGCGACCCGGTCGCTGCTTACCCTCCAAGCACCAGCACGTCGAGTGGGGGCACACGATGGTCCGTCGTTGGGCAGGACTCCTGGCAGGGGGGGTCGCGAGCGGGTTCCTGCTCGTCGCGGCCACACAGGTGTCTGCCTCCGGTGCCGAGTCGCCGGTCATCGCAGGCTCGTTCGACGTCAAGGTGAAGCCGGGCAAGAGCGATATGCCCGACAATTTCAAGAGCAAGCCCGGCCTGCGGACCTACACGTTCGGAGCCGGGTGCGCGGTGGGGTCGTCGTGCCCGATCTCCCGCACCACCGGCAACGGCGACGTCGTCGACACGACGATGAAGTCGGGCGGTCGCGGCATGCGGTGGAGCGTCTCGGAGAAGCTGGACTGCTACGACACCCAGACGGGTGCTCTCCGCACGCCGGGCGGTGCGGACTTCAGCCTGCAGGCGACCCTCGTGCCCAGCGCCACCGCCGTGCGCGACGGGGTCACCTACGTCACCGCGATGCGCGGCAGCATGGTCCAGCGCATCTCGGTCAACGGAGCCGGACGGGCCGAGAACTGCACGATCCCGCCCACCAGCGCGCTCACGGTGACCGAGCGGTCCACGCTCACCGCCACGCTGACGCCGCTGGCCGCGCCGAAGTCCTCGAGCCCGCCGGCCGCGTTCGGCGTCGAGCCGGACGCCGCGGCGGCCACCGGCACCATCCCCGCCTTCACGCTGCCGCAGACCGACCGGCAGCGCGCCAGCGCCGCGGCGGTGGCCAGCGGGACCCGTTCCTCGGTCCCGGGAGCACTGGTCACTCCGTCCGAGGCGATCCGCACGGTCGGGGAGCGCCTACCCAAGGACCTCCTGCTGGTGGCGCTCCTCGGCCTGCTGATCGTCTTCCCCGCCCAGGTGTTCAACAGCACCTACGAGGAGAACCACGAGCGGATCGACCGCCAGCTCGCGCGGTTGCGGCTGCGGCGGCGTCGACCGGTGCGACCCGAGGCCCCCGAGATCCCCGAGCAGCGGCTGCCCGGGGAGGACGCCGCACCGACCTCCGCCGCACCTCCGCGGCCCCCGCGCGCCCGTCGCCTGCTGGTGTTCCTCGCCTGCGTCGTGATCGGCACCCTGCTCGGTGGTCTCCTCGACCCGGAGTTCGGCCCGAACACCGCGTCGTACGCCCTGGGAATCGGCATCTTCGCCTCGGTGCTGCTCGCCGTGCTCGTCGCGGCACTCACCGGGAGGGTGTTCCGCTCGGCCACGCACCGCGCGTCCGACTGGTACCTCCAGGCCATCCCGTCGGCCCTCCTGATCGCCGTCGCCTGCGTGGTGGTCTCGCGGCTGACGTCGTTCGAGCCCGGCTACCTCTACGGCGTCCTGGGCGGAGCGGTGTTCGCCGGCGCGCTGGAGCGCCGCTCGGAGGGCCGGGCCGAGGTCATGGTCATGGTCGTCGGCCTCGCCGTGGCCCTGGTGGCCTGGGTCGGCTTCGACGTCGTGTCCCGGGACGTCACCGGGGCCGACCCGTCGTTCCTGCTGCTGTCGGCCGACTCGTTCCTGGCCGCGCTGTTCATCGGCGGGCTGGAGGGCCTGCTCTTCGGCCTGATCCCGCTCCGCTTCCTCCCCGGCGCCCGGGTCAAGGCGTGGAGCTGGCTGGCGTGGGGAGCGCTCATGCTCGCCGTCCTGTACGCCTTCGTGCACGTGCTCCTGCTGCCCGAGTCCGGCTACCTCGGCCGGTCCACCGCCGCCTCGGTGACCGTGACGCTGGCGCTGTTCATCGCCTTCGGCGTGGCCTCCGGGCTGTTCTGGCTCTACTTCCGGCTGCGGCCCACGCGCGAGGCGCCGGAGGAGGTCGTCGACGCCGGCACCACCGAGCCCGCCCCGGCCGAGACGCAGACCTCCGCCGCGGCCACGGCCCCGGCCCCCTCGACGAGCGGTGGCGTCGCCCTGGCCCCCGCCCGGAGCCAGGTGGACTCACCCGCGCACGAGGACGACCCACCCCAGGTCCCCCACCAGGCGGGCCCTCCGGACGAGGAGCGGTCGTGAACCGCCGGGGTGCACTGGTGCGGCTGGCGATCGCCGGCGCCGGCCTGTCGCTGCTCGCGGGCTGCGGGGAGCAGCCCGGCTACCAGGCGGGCCCGGTGGAGAACCACCTGCGCACCAGCCAGGCGGCCCTGTTCGGGGACCAGGAGGTGGAGCGGGCGACCTGCCCGACCGACCTCACCCTGCTCGAGGGCATGACCTTCACCTGCACCCTCACCGTCGCCGGTGCCGAGCTGCCGTTCCGGGTGACCCTGACCGACGTCCGCACCGAGCAGGTCACGGTGAAGGCCCGGCCCGCGGGCGTGCTGCTCGCCGCCGACCGGGTCCGCGACCACGTGCGCACCACGCTGCCGCGCACCTTCAAGGGAGCCGATGTCGACTGCGGCGGCGCCTACGTGGTGGCGAAGGTCGGGTCGAAGCTGGACTGCAGGCTCACGCTGGGCTCGCAGGAGAAGCCGCTCACGGTGACCGTGCGCGACGACGAGGGTCACGTCACCGTCGCCTGACGCCGTTGCCGACGGGCCGGATCAGTCGGTCGCCCCGGCCCGGATCCGGTAGCCCGCGAACGACGCGACGAGCAGCGTGACGCCGGTGACCAGCACCGCGCCCACCCCGCCGAGCGAGCCGTCGGTCCAGTCCGAGACCGCCTCGGGCACCACCAGGGTCACCCCGATCACGGCCGCCGCCAGGTAGGGCCAGGCGAGCAGCCGCAGGTAGACCACCACCCCGGCGAGGACCACCCCGGTGGTGAGCAGGTATCCGATCCAGGCGTGCTCACCTGCCATCACCGGGACCTGGGCACCGACGAGCGCGACCGCGACCCCGAGGGCACGCGCCACCATGGCCTCGCGGACCGAGTGCCGCTCGGTGCCGGCGAGCCAGCCGAGCCCCACGAGCAGCAGGGCGACCCCGACGGTCTCGGTCTCGTAGCGGTCCGCTGCCGACGCCAGGTCCCCGACCACCGTGACCAGGCCCGCCATCGTCCCCACGAGGCCCACGGCGCCGTGCGCCACCCGGTAGCCCGCGGCGGCACCGGCGGCACCCACCAGGCCTCCGACGACGGCGGGCCAGTAGATCTCTCCCGTGCCCGGACCGACCCGGTCGACGACGTGACCGGCGAGGAAGGCGGCGGCGAGGGCCGCGAAGGTCAGCAGGGCCCCGGCCAGCCGCCGGCGTACGTCGTGACGCGGGTCGTCCAGCCCCAGGTCCGCCGACGGCACCCGGGCGGTGACCACCCCCGCGACCAGCAGCACCAGGGTGACCACGCCCAGGAGGGCGACCCTGGCGCCGAAGCCCAGGTCCTCCCACTCCTGGAACAGGAACAGGGCGCCGGCCGCGAGGACCAGGGCACCGCCGAGGTAGGCAACGACCTCGACCAGTCGGGACAGCCCCGGGGCGTCGCCCGTGGGCTGCGGCGCCTGCTCGGCGAGGGCCCCGGCCACGACCTGACGGGCTCGCTCCCGCTGTGCGGGGTCGAGGAGCCGGGCCTGCGTCAGGGCGTCGACCGCACGCGTGGCGCGGTCGGTCTCGAGGGCGTCGTTCATGCCTCGATCGTCCCGCACCCCGGGCCCGGGCACCTGAGCACGACTACTCAACCCACCGGCCCCGACGACTCACTTGTCCTCGACGAAGCGCTCCTGCTTCAGCCAGTCGTAGGCGACCTCGGCCGGCTCCTTGCCCTCGACGTCGATCTGCGCGTTGAGCTCGAGCAGCACCTCGTTGGTGAGCTTCTCGGCCACGGGTGCGATCAGGTCCGCTATCTGCGGGTAGTCCTCGGCCACGGGCTCGGTGAGCACGAGCGAGACGTTGTACTTCGGGAAGAAGCTCCGGTCGTCCTCCAGGACCTTCAGGTCCAGGGCCACGATGCGCCCGTCGGTGGTGAACACCTCGCCGAAGTTGCAGGCTCCCTTGGCGGTGGCGTCGTAGATCGCCCCGGTCTGGAAGGTCCGCAGGTTGTCCCGGGGCACGCCCTGGGGGCCGCCGAGCGGGACGTCGTAGGTCTCGAGCATGCCCTTGAGCCCGTCGGGCCGGTTGATCAGCTCGGACTCGACGCAGAACGTGCGCTCCTCGACCGGCACCTCGCTGAGCCCGGAGAGCTTCTCGATGCCCAGCTCGTCGAAGACCTCCTGGGTCACCGCGAAGCCGTAGGTGTTGTTCATCGGCGCCGGCTGCAGCCAGACCAGGTCGTTCTTCTTCCGGTCCTCGTCCCTGACCGCCTGGTACTGCTCCTCCTCGTCCGGGATCGGCTTCTCGTGCCCGAGGTAGGTGATCCACCCGGTCCCGGTGTACTCCCACATGGCCTGGATCCGGTTGTCGAGCATCGCCTGGCGGGCCGCCGCGGAACCGGGGATGTTGGTCAGGTCGGTGACGTTGGCACCGGCGGACTGGAACAAGATGATGGCCATCTTGCCGAGCAGGACGTTCTCGGAGAAGTTCTTCGACCCCACCGCGATGTCGGCGCCGTCGAGGCTCTCGACGTCCTCCAGCGGCCCGGTCAGCTGACCGGTGGGCACGAAGCCTCCGGCGGTGGGCAGGCTGCACGCGGCCAGCAGCACGGAGCACGCGGCCCCGGCGACGGCGAGCGCGGTACGGCGCAGACGGCTCATGCTCAGACTCCCTTCGGCTGGGCGACCATCTCGAGCACGCGGCCCAGCCACTCGATGAGCAGCGCGAGCAGCGCCACCAGCACGGCACCCCAGACGATCACCGGGTAGCGCAGCAGCGAGATCCCCGCCTGCAGCGTGGCGCCGAGACCGCCGCCGTTGATGAAGGTGGCGAGCGTCGCGGTCCCGACGAGCAGGACGAGGGCGGTGCGCACGCCGGCCATGATCACCGGCAGCGCCAGGGGCAGCTCGACGCGCACGAGCACGGCGGCGGCGGACATGCCCACCCCACGTCCGGCCTCGATGAGGGTGCGGTCGACCCCCTGCAGGCCGACGATGGTGTTGCGCAGCACCGGCAGCACGGCGTAGACGGTGAGCACGATGATCGTGGTGCTGAAGCCGAAGCCGAGCCACATCGCGAACAGCACGATCAGCCCCACCGACGGAGCCGCCTGCCCGGCGTTGGCGAAACCGACCACCAGCGGCGCCGCGGCCTTGGCGCGCCCACGGGTGAGCAGGATGCCGAGCGGCACCGCCACCAGGATGACGAAGAACGCCGAGACGAAGGTGATCTTGACGTGCTCGCCGATCTGCAGCCAGATCGTCGACCACGCCAGCGAGCTCTCCTCCACCGAGTCCAGCTCGGCGGTGTTGCGCCAGATGGCGTACGTCGCGAAGCCGACCGCCACGATCACCGGGATCGCGAAGAGCACGATCGCGGCCTCGGCGTTGAGCCGGCTGCGGAAACGGGCCCAGCTCGACGTCGGGGTCGAGCCGGCCGCGTCGTCGCCGGCCCCGGCGGGTGCCGGCGCCTCGGTCGTGGTGGTGTCGGCCATCTCAGGCCTCCGACCCGTCGTCGCCGGTGATCTCCTCGACGTGCTCGTCCTCGGGGTTGGACTCGGCGTGGACCTCGCCGCCCGCGGCGTTCTCCAGCTGCTCCTGCTGGGTGCGCATGAAGTCGGTGACCGCGGCGAAGTCGACGACGCCGAGGTAGCGGTCGCGGTCGCCGGTCACCACGGCGCCGCCGTGGCTGTTGGTCAGCATCGTGTCCAGCGCGTCGTTGAGCGTGGCACGGTGGTCGAGGTTGATCAGGTCCTCCTCGCCGGCGTGGATGGTCTCGCCCTGGAGCTGGCGCAGCCACGGCCAGGCGGTG
The DNA here is from genome assembly GCA_963815595.1 of uncultured Actinomycetota bacterium. Taxonomy (GTDB): domain Bacteria; phylum Actinomycetota; class Actinomycetes; order Propionibacteriales; family Nocardioidaceae; genus Marmoricola. The sequence continues at coordinate 375,376 of CAWFHA010000006.1, forward strand.
GGTCGGCCGTGCTCGTCGAGGACGATGACCGCCTTGTCGCCGTTGGCCTCCGCCCGGGCCCTGGCCTCCGCGGTGGGCTCGCCGATCGTCGCCGTCGTCGCCTCGCGCAGCTCGAGGTCGGAGATCCGCGAGAGACTCAGCTGCTTCAGCGAGGAGCCGGCCCCGACGAAGTCGGCCACGAAGTCGTTGGCCGGGCTGGCCAGGACGGCCTCGGGGGTGTCGTACTGGGCGACCAGCGCGCCCTCCTGCAGGATCAGGATCCGGTCGCCGAGCTTGATCGCCTCGTCGATGTCGTGGGTGACGCACACGATCGTCTTGCGCAGCTCGCGCTGGATCGAGAGCAGCTCGTCCTGCAGCCGCTGACGGGTGATCGGATCGACGGCGCCGAAAGGCTCGTCCATCAAGATCACGGGCGGGTCGGCCGCCAGGCCGCGGGCGACCCCGACACGCTGCTGCTGGCCGCCGGAGAGCTCACGGGGGTAGCGGTCGCGGTACTTCTTGGGGTCGAGGTTGACCAGGTCGAGCAGCTCGTCGACGCGCTTGGTGATCCGGTCGGCGTCCCAGCCGAGCATCTTCGGCACGATCGCGATGTTCTTGGCCACGGTCATGTGCGGGAACAGGCTGCCGCCCTGGATGACGTAGCCGATGTGCCGGCGCAGCTGGTCGACGCTCTGGGAGCGGACGTCCTCGTCGCCGATGTGGATCGACCCCGAGGTGGGCTCGATCAGCCGGTTGATCATCTTCAGCGAGGTGGTCTTGCCGCAGCCGGAGGGGCCGACGAACATCACGATCTCGCCCGCGGGGATGACCAGGCTGAGCCCGTCGACCGCGGCGGCGTTCTGGCCGGGGTAGCGCTTGGTGACGTTCTCCAGGCGGATCTCGGCGCCGGAGATCGCGGCGCCGGACTCCTCGGTGCGTGTGTCGGTGGCAGTCATGTCAGACCCGGATTCCCTTCGAGGTGGTGGCACGGCCGAGGAGCAGGAGCAGGAGGTCGAAGACCAGCGCGATGATCACGACGCCGATCGTCGCGCTGAGTGCGTAGTTCACGCCGTTCTTGCCACCGGCCTGGGCCAGGCCGGTGAAGATCCACGCCCCGAAGCCGGGGCCGAGGATGTACGCCGCGATCGCGGCCACGCCCATGGACATCTGGGTGGAGACCCGCACCCCGGCGAGGATCACCGGCCACGCGAGCGGGAGCCGCACCTGCACCAGCGAGCGGGCCTCGCTCATGCCCATGCCGCGGGCGGACTCGAGCAGGTCGGGGCTGACGCCGCGCAGGCCGACCACGGCGTTGCGCAGCACCGGGAAGACCGCGTAGAAGCCGACGGCCACCAGGGAGGGCCAGAACCCGAGCCCGAGGACCGGCAGCAGCAGACCCACCAGCGCGAACGACGGGATGGTCAGGCCGATCGAGCTGATCGCGTTGGCCACCGGCTCCAGGCGCGGCGCACGCGTCACCCCGACGGCGGCCGCGATGGCGATCACGGTGGCCAGCAGCACGGCCACGGCGACGAGCAGCGCGTGGCCCCAGGCCAGGGTGAACACCTGCTCGGAGCGGTCAACCAGGAAGTCCCACACGTCGGCAAATACCCCCACACGAGGTTGATCTGGGCAGCGGAGCGGTGATCACCCAACCATGGTTGTGATCTTGTGACCAGCACCGGGGTCCCGGTCGCGCCGGGTCGTGACCCGGTTGTGACCGGACCGGGACGGCCTCGCTCAGGCGTGCGCACCGCCGGGTTCGTGCTTGCGGTGGGCCTCGGGCTCGACCTGGAAGGTGGCGTGCTCGATGCCGAAGTGGGTGGCCACGCACTGCCCCAGCTCATCGAGGATCTGCCCCACGCCGCGGGCGGCCAGGGCCTCCTCGGTCACAGACACGTGTGCGGACAGGGCCGGCATCCCGCTGGTGATCGACCAGGCGTGGAGGTCGTGCACGTCGGTGACCCCGTCGGCCGCGGCCAGGTGCCGGCGTACGACCTCCATGTCCACGCCCGGCGGCGTGCCCTCCAGCAGGACCTGCAGGCAGTCACGCAGCAGTGACCAGGCACGGGGCAGGATCAGCACCGCGATCAGCAGCGAGGCGATCGAGTCGGCCCGGGTGAAGCCGGTGGTCGCGATGACCACCCCTGCGGCGATGGCCGCGACCGAGCCGAAGGCGTCGCCGAGCACCTCGAGGAAGGCGCCGCGCATGTTCAGCGACTGGCTGCGGCGACGCGCCAGCAGCGCCAGCGAGACCAGGTTGGCGGCCAGCCCGACCGCGGCGAAGGCGAGCATCTGCCCGGCCTCCACGTCGACCGGGTCCAGCAGGCGGCGGATGCCGGCGAAAGCGAGGTAGCCGCACACGCCGAGCAGCACCACGGCGTTGATCAGCGCGGCCAGGATCTCCGCCCGGTGGTAGCCGAAGGTGCGCCGCGGGGTCGCGGGCAGGGTGGCCACGTAGGACGCCGACAGGGCCAGCAGGATCGCGGCGGCGTCGGTGAGCATGTGCCCGGCGTCCGCGAGCAGCGCGAGGGACCCGGAGAGGAACGCGCCGACGAGCTCGACGACGGCGACGACCGCGGTGACGAGCAGCACCAGCCGCAGCCGGGAGCGGTCCTCGGCCCGTCCGGCCGCGTGCGCGTGGTCGTGTCCTGCGCCCATGCCGATCAGGGTAGGGGCCGATCGGTGCAGTGACCGGCCCCACCTCCTCCACCGGGGACAGGACCACGCCCGGGGGCTAGCGTGTGCGCCGTGAGCGAGACCTCTCCGACCCGGCTGGTGGTGCCGGTGGCGGAGCTCACCAGCCGTGTCCCGGGTGCGCACGTGACCCTGGTGGACCCGTTCCTGCCGGAGGACCAGATCGACGAGGGCGTGCTCGCCGAGCTGCGCGAGCTGTTCTCCGACCTGGTGCCGTTCGCCTACGTGCTCGGGGACCCGGCCCGGTTCCCCAGCGGCACCGCCTACCTGCCACCCCAGCCGGTCACGGTGTTCCGCCGGATCACCCACCGGCTGCGCCGCGCCTTTCCCGAGGTCATCGGCCCGACCACCTCGCTGGAGGTGGTGGTGCCGCACGTGACGCTGCCCCCGGAGTACGACGTGCCGACGCCGCTGGAGGTGCACGCCCGCGAGGCGGTGCTGCTCGCCGGGTCCGGGGACACCGCGACCGAGCTGGCGAGGTTCGCGTTCGGGGACTCCGCGGCCTGAGGGGTCGGGTGCCGGTGGGCAGGCCCGGCGATCAGGCCCGGCGATCAGGCCCGGCGATCAGGCCCGGCGATCAGGCCCGGCGATCAGGCCCGGCGATCAGGCCCGGGAGGCGGCGACCGTCTCGGCGTACCAGTGGAAGGAGCGCTTGGGCGTGCGGGCGAGCGTCTCGTAGTCGACGTGGACCAGGCCGAAGCGCTGGGCGTACCCCTCGGCCCACTCGAAGTTGTCCAGCAGCGACCAGCAGTAGTAGCCGCGCACGTCGGCACCGTCGGCGACGGCCGCGGCGACCGCGTCCAGGTGGGCCGCGAGGTAGTCGATGCGCGCCTGGTCGTCGACGACGCCGTGCGCGTCGGGGCCGGTGGCGTAGGAGCAGCCGTTCTCGGTGACCAGGATCGGCGGGATGCCGGGATAGCGCTCGGTGAGCTGCACGAGCACCTGGTGGAGGCCCTCGGGGACCACCGGCCAACCGAAGTCGGTGGTCGGGTAGCCGGTGATCTCCTCCTGCACGAACGGGATCGGGGCGCCGTCGGGGGCGCCGCTGATCCGGGTCGGGTTGTAGTAGTTGCAGCCGTAGAAGTCGAGCGGCGCGGCGATCCGGGCGAGGTCACCGTCCCGGACGGGCAGCACCTCGGCGTAGCCCTCGGGGTAGTGGCCGAGCAGCATCGGGTCGGCGTACAGGCGGTTCCACACGTCGTCGAACAGGTGCGCCGCCGCCACGTCCTCGGGCCGGTCGGAGGCCGCCCACACCGGGGTGTGGTTGGTGGCCGTGCCGACCTCGCGAGCACCGGAGGCCCGCAGCGCGGCCACGGCCAGGCCGTGCGCCAGGTTGAGGTGGTGGGCCACCGGCAGCGCGTCGAAGCCGAGCCGACGGCCGGGCGCGTGCTCGCCGGTGGCGTGCCCGAGCACGGTCACGACGTTGGGCTCGTTGATCGGCACCCACTTCACGACCCGGTCGGCGAGGCGCTCGGCGCACAGGGCGGCGTACTCCGCGAACCGCTCCGCGGTCGCGCGCTCCTCCCAGCCACCCGGACCACCGGAGGCCGGGGTCTGCAGGGCCTGGGGCAGGTCCCAGTGGAACAGGGTGGCCATCGGCTCGATGCCGGCAGCGACGAGGTCGTCGACCAGCCGGTCGTAGAAGTCCAGTCCGGCCGCGTTGGCCGGGCCGCTGCCCTCGGGCTGCACCCGCGGCCAGCCGATGGAGAACCGGTAGCCGCCGGCGCCGAGCTGGGCGAGCAGCGCCACGTCGACGTCGGAGCGGTGGTAGTGGTCGCAGGCGACCTGGCCGGTGCTGCCGTCCTTGATCCGTCCCGGCTCGGAGGTGAACGTGTCCCAGATGCTCGGCCCCTTGCCGTCGGCGTTCCACGCCCCCTCGATCTGGTAGGCCGCCGTACTCGTCCCGAACAGGAACCCCGGAGGCAGGCGCGGATGTCCGGACGTCATGGAAGGAGTTAACCGGTGATCCGCCATCCCGGATAGTCCGATACGAACGGCACCCCGATCCGCTGCTCCACGGTGCGGTTCGTATCGGACTATCCGTCTGCCACGATGAGCCGGTGATCGAGTACCGCCGCGCGGAGGACCGGTTCCGGACCGACGCGGAGGGCCGTACGACGTGGCACTCGTTCTCCTTCGGCGCGCACTACGACCCGCGTGACGTGGGGTTCCGGGCGCTGGTGGCGCACAACGAGGAGCGGCTGCCGCCCGGCACCGGGTACGCCGAGCACCCGCACGCGGACCTCGAGATCGTGACCTATGTGCTCGGCGGCGCCCTGCGGCACACCTCCGCCGTGGGGAGCGGGGTGCTCGGCCCCGGCCACGTCCAGCGGCTGCGGGCCGGCAGCGGGGTGGTGCACTCCGAGGTCGCGGACGGGCCCGAGGAGACGCGATTCCTCCAGGCCTGGGTCCGCCCCGACGAGTCCGGCCTGGCGCCCGAGTGGGTCTCCGCCCCGGTGGCCGCAGCGCGCGACTGGACCTGCGTCGCGGACGGCGACGGCGACGGCGACGGCGTCGTACCCCTGGCCGCGTCGGGTACGGCGATGCACGTCGCCCGGCCGGCCGCCGGGGACCGGCTCGACCTGCCCGACCGCCCCGCCCTGCACGTCTTCGTCGCCGCAGGCGAGGCCCAGCTCGGCGAGCGCCTGCTGCGACCCGGCGACGCCGCCCGCCTGCTCGACGAGGGCGGCCGCACCCTGGTCGCCGAGACCGACTGCGAGCTGGTGGTGTGGTCGTTCAGGGAATGAGCACGCCGGGGTTGAGCACCCCGGTCGGGTCGAGCTCGGCCTTGAGCGCGCGCAGCATCCCCACGCCGACGGGACCGATCTCCCGCTCCAGCCACGGCAGGTGGTCGCGACCCACCGCGTGGTGGTGGGTGATCGAGGCGTCGCAGCCCACGATGGCGTCCGTCGCCGCGGCCTTCGCCGCCAGCCACTGCGCCACCGGGTCGTCGGCCTGGCGCGTCGCCACGGTGAAGTAGAGCGAGGCCCCGGTCTCGTAGACGTGCGAGACGTGGCACAGCACGAGCGTCGCCTCGCCGAGGGTCGCGGTCAGCGCGTCCTGCACGGCTGCGCGGACCCGGTGCAGGTTGGACCAGAACGTCACCGTCTCGAGGGTCTCCACGAGCACGCCCACGTCGAGCAGCGAGTCGCGCAGGTAGGGCCCGTGGAAGCGGCCCGTCGCCCAGCCGTCGTCCTCCCCGAGCGCGGTCCCGCCGAGCTCGTCGAGCAGGGCGGTCACCCCGGCGCGGGTGGCGGTCACCTGGGCCGCGGTGCCCTCGTACCCGACCACCATCAGGCACCCGCCGGCCGAGTCGGCCCCGACCTCCGCGGGCCGGGCGAGGTTGACCTGGGTCTCCGTCTCGTCGGAGAGGCGCAGCACGGTGGGCGAGATCCCCGACTGGACCACGGTGCGCAGTGCCTCGGTCCCCGCGGCGAACGTGGGCCAGCGCCAGGTCTCGTACACCCGCTCCGCCGGCGTACGCCGCACGCGCACCGTCACCTCGGTGACCACGCCGAACGCGCCCTCCGAGCCCAGCACGACCTGGCGCAGGTCCGGCCCGGCCGCGTTGGCGGGCGCGGAGCCCAGCACCAGCTCGCCCCGTGGAGTGGCCACCCGGACGCCTACGACGAGTGCGTCGAACCGGCCGTAGCCGGAGGAGGACTGCCCCGAGGACCGCGTCGCCGCGAAGCCGCCGATGGAGGCGTACTCGAAGGACTGCGGGAAGTGACCGAGGGTCAGCCCGTGCTCGGCCAGCAGCGCCTCGGCGGCCGGACCGCGCAGTCCCGCCTGCAGGGTCGCGGTCATCGACTCGGGGTCGACGTCGACCAGCCGGTCGAGCCTGACCAGGTCGAGGCAGACCACACCGGCGTACCCCTCCCGGCGTGCCACGAGACCGCCGACCACGGAGGTGCCGCCACCGAACGGCACCAGGGCCACGTGGTGCTCGACCGCCCAGTCCACCAAGGCGGCGACCTCGTCGTGGTCGGCCGGGCGGACCACCGCGTCGGGGGAGTCGGTGCCGTCGCCGGCACGGAGCCGGAGCAGGTCGGGGGTGGACTTGCCGCGGGTGCGGTGCAGCCGGGTGTGGTCGTCGGTGAGCACGTGCTCGGCCCCGACGATCGCGACCAGCCCGTCCAGCAGGCCCGCGGCGAGCGGCTCGCTGAGCCGGACCTCGGCGGCGTCCACGGCGGGCGTGTCCGCGGTGCCGAGGAAGGCGTCGACGAGCGCGAGGGCGCTCTCGGGCAGGGGACCGGCCTGGGCCGGGTCGCCCCAGCGGGACCAGTGCATCTCGGGTGCGCTCACGTGTTACAGTGTGACACATGACGTCCATTCGTCACAACGACTCCCCCGCCGGGGTCCCGGGCACTTCGGACGCCGCCCCGGGGCCGGACGACGACTACCTCGACGCCGCCCGAGCCGCGATCCTGGCCGTCGGCTGGAGCCGGACGACGCTCACCGACATCGCCCGGCGGGCCGGCGTGAGCCGGATGACGCTCTATCGCCGCTGGCCCGACACCCGCACGCTGCTCGCCGACCTGATGACCCGCGAGTGGACCCGCGTGGTCACCGCCTCCGGGGTCACCGAGGACGCGGGGGACCCGCTCGACCTGATCGCCCGGGGCACGGTCGCGACGATCGCCTCGCTGCGTGGCAACGACCTGCTGCGCCGGATCGTCGAGGTCGACCCCGACGTGCTGCTCCCCTACCTGCTCGAGCGCCGCGGGCGCAGCCAGGAGCTGGTCGTCTCGGCGCTGGCGAGCCTGATCGAGCGGGGCCAGGCGGCCGGCAGCGTCCGGGCCGGCGACCCGAGGCTGCTCGCCAGGTCCCTGGTGCTGGCCTGCCACGGCTTCACCCTGTCCGCGCAGACGATGGCCGACGACTCCGGCGACCTGTCCCGGCTCGAGGACGAGCTCGACGCGCTCGTCCGCCGGTACCTCCGGCCATGACGCGCCTGCGGGTCGGGCTCGACGACGTGCCCGAGTCCACCGACGTGCTCGTGGTCGGACTGGGCGTCACCGGGGCCGGGGTGGCCCTCGACGCGGCCAGCCGCGGGCTCTCGGTGGTGGCGGTGGACGCCCACGACGTGGCCTTCGGCACGAGCCGCTGGAGCTCCAAGCTGGTGCACGGCGGGTTGCGCTACCTGGCCCGCGGGCAGGTCGACGTCGCCCACGAGAGCGCGGTCGAGCGCGGCATCCTGATGCAGACCACCGCGCCCCACCTGGTGCGCGCCCTGCCGATGCTGCTGCCGCTCACCGCCGAGGTCGGCCGGGTGCAGGAGGGGCTGGCCCGGGCCGGGATCCGCGCCGGCGACCTGCTCCGGCTCGGTGCCCGGACGCGACGCGAGACCCTGCCGCGCCCGCGCCGGATCGGGGTCACCGAGACCCTGGCGCTGGCGCCGGTCGTCGACCGCGCCGGGCTGCGCGGTGCGCTGCTGTCGTGGGACGGCCAGCTCGAGGACGACGTCCGGCTGGTGCTCGCCGTGGCGCGCACCGCCGCCCGGGAGGGCGCCCGGGTGCACACCCGGGTCCGCGTCTCCGAGGCGACCGGGACCGGTGCGCTGCTGACCGACACCCGCACCGGCTCGACCCGCCGGATCCGGGCCCGGGCGGTGGTCAACGCGACCGGGGTGTGGGCCGGCGACGTCGTGGAGGAGATCCGCCTACGGCCCAGCAGGGGCACCCACCTCGTCCTGCGCCGCGAGACGCTCCCCGGGCTGCGGTGCGCGGTGATGGCGCCGGTGCCGGGCGCGAGCAACCGCTTCGTCTTCGCCCTCCCCCAGCCCGATGGCACCTTCTACGTCGGGCTGACCGACGAGGAGGTCGACGGCCAGGTCCCCGACGTCCCGGAGGCGCCCGAGGAGGACATCGACTTCCTGCTGCGGGTGCTCAACGGGGCACTGCGCCGCGACGTACGGCGTGACCAGGTGGTCGGGGCCTTCGCCGGGCTCCGCCCGCTGCTGGACACCGACGGCAGCACGGCCGACCTCTCCCGCAAGCACGCCGTGCTCGTCTCGCGCAGCGGCGTGGTGAGCGTCGTCGGGGGCAAGCTGACCACCTACCGCCGGATGGCGCAGGACGCCGTCGACCGCGCGCTGACCCTCGACGGGCTGGCCGGTCTGTCGGTGGGACCGTGCCGGACCGCCACCCTCCCGCTGCTCGGCGCCGGCTCGGCTGCCGAGCTCGCGGAGGTGGACGCCCCCGGCCGCCTGGTGCGCCGCCACGGCACCGAGGCCCCCGCGGTGCTGAGTGAGGCCGCCGCGGCCACCGGCCTGCCCGTCGAGGAGCTGCTCGCCCCGGTGGCCCCCGGCCTCCCGGTCACCCTGGCCGAGCTGGTCTTCGGGGTCACCGCCGAGGGTGCGGTCACCGTGGAGGACCTCCTGGACCGCCGTACCCGGATCGGGCTCGTCCCCGAGGACCGCGCCCTGGCCGTCCCCGCCGCCGAGAAGGTCCTCGACCTGCTCGCCCCCTAGCTCGCCGAGCGGGCACTGCACGCACGCCGTACGACGCCCAGCGGGCACTGCACGCACGCCGTACGACGCCCAGCGGGCACTGCACGTACGCCGCCGCGTCACTCCTTGGCCGGCTGGCCCAACCGAGCCAGCACGGCCCCCGCGGCCCGCCGCCCCGATCGCATCGCACCGGGGATGCTCGGTGTCTCCCGGTGGTCGCCGGCGACGAACAGCCCGTCGCCGAGGTCGTGGTCGCGCCCCAGGACCAACGGCGGCCGCGCGACCGGCCAGGCCGCGGTGTGCACCGAGCGGGTGACGACGTCCCAGCGAGCCGTCTCGGTCTGGAAGAGCTGGGCCAGGTGCGCGCGCACCTCCGCCTCGGTCTCCACCCCCACGACACCGTCCGCCACCGGGACGACCACGGCGGCGACCAGGTGCCGGTCGACGGGGGCGTAGCGGGGTGCGACGTTGGAGACCACCAGCGCGTGCGAGAGCGGCCCCGCGCCCCGGCCGAGGGGGTTCACGAACGGCATCTTCATCGAGGTCGGCCGCACGTCGGTGGCGAACCACCAGGTGGACAGGCCCCGCATCGCCGGGATGCTCAGCCCCAGCAGCGAGGAGGCGGTCGCCGGGTCGGTGGCCACCACGGCCGCACGGGCGCGCAGCTCGCCGGCACCGGTCCGTACGGCGACCCCGTCCCCGGTGTCGCGGCGTACGCCGAGCACGTCGACCCCGACCTGCACGGCCCGGTCGAGGTTCATCGCCAGCTGGTTGGGCAGGGCCTGCATCCCCAGGGCGGGCACCGACGGCATCCCGGCCAGCAGGGCCCGCAGACCGAGCATCACGAACTGGTACGACGTGCTCAGGTCGTCGTCGGCGAACACCAGCCGGAACAGCGGCCGGAGCACCTCCTCGCGGATCGGCCCGGAGATCCCGTGGCGGTCGAGCGACTCGGCGAGCGACTGGTCGGCGCGGGCGAGCACCCGGTCGGGACTCGAGCGCAGCGGCTCGGACCAGCGCAGCAGCCGGGCGATGTCGCGCGGGGTGCCGAGCCCGCTGCGCAGGCTGGCGATCAGCGCAGGCTGCGGGCCGCGCAGGATCCGGTAGCCCTGCGGGTGGGCGAGCACCATGCCCGGCTCGATCGCCCGCGGGTTGAGGGCCGGCACGTCGGTCACCGCGCGCACGTCCGGGTGTCCGGTGTTCAGCCACTGCAGCCCGCGGTCGCACCGGAACCCGCCGATCACGTCGGTCCCGACCCGACCCCCGACACGCTTGGTGCGCTCCAGGACGCGTACGTCGAGCCCGGCCTCCTCCAACGCCAACGCGCACGTGAGGCCGGCAACTCCGCCGCCGATCACGGCCACGTCGGTGGCGTCCATGAGGACGAAGTATCGCCGAGCAACCACGGCGCACACCCATCGATCCGACCCGGGCGAGCCCCATGGTCTGGACCAGGGCGCGGCGCAGCATGCGACGTAGGGCCGAAGTCGTGCGCGGGAGGTCCTCGACGCGCTAGGCGTCGGGGGTGCAGAACGCCACGACGTGCGCGAAGGCGTCGCGAGCCTCCGGGACCGGCAGCAGGGGGTAGACGTGGATCAGGCCGGGTGCCACGACGTACTCCAGCGGCCAGTCGGCCTCCTCGGCGCGGGCGAACAGCGCGTCGCAGCCGGGCTGCAGCAGGTCCCGGGTGCCGCACAGCATCAGAGTCGGAGGCAGGCCCGCGAGGTCGCCGAGTCCGGGGCTGACCCTCGGGTCGGCCAGCGCCGCAGGGTCCGCGGAGCCGGCCCACATCTCGGCGTACACCGCCAGGTGCGCGTGGGAGAGCCAGGGGTCGCGCGCGGCCGCCTCGAGCGTGCCCGGGGCGTTGCCGGTGAGGTCGACCCAGGGCGCGAGCAGCACGAGCCGGTCCGGCTGCGTCAGGCCTCGGTCGCGCAGCGCCTGGGCGAGGGCCAGGGCGTAGCCGCCACCCGCGGAGTCCCCGGCCAGCACCACCCCGTCGGGGGACTGCGCGGCGACCTCCTCGAGCAGCGCCACCATCGGCTCGAAGGAGTCCTCGACGGTGAACTCCGGCGCGAGGGGGTACGTCGGCAGCACCGCCCGGGCGTCCAGCGCGTCGGCCAGACCGACCGCGAACTGCCAGTGCCGGGCGTGGGCCGGGCGTACGTAGGCGCCGCCGTGCAGGTAGACGACGCTGCGTCGGGGCGAGCCCGCGCCACCCCCGAGACCGGCCCCGGGCCGCCACAGGGTGAAGACCGGGAAGCCGAGCGCGTTGGTCACCTGCTCCTCGTGCCCGCGGCGCACCCGGGCGGGCGGCCCCTCGTCGGCCGCCCGGTTGGCGGCGGTCAGCGCGGCCCGCATCGCCGGCAGGTCGTCGACGGGGAGGTTGCGCCGCAGCAGCGGCACGATCCGGCTCACGGCCGCGTGCTGGAGGCTCGGCATGCGCTCAGGGTAGGGGGCGGGCGGTCGTCTCCCGCGGCAGCCGCAGCGACATCACGATCAGCCCGACCGCGGTGAGGACCGGGACGAGCATGGCGCGCTGGAGGTCGGACTGCGCGGCCACGAAGCCGATCAGCGCCGGCCCGACCAGGAACGCGCCGTACCCGAAGCTGACCACGATCGCGAGCGCGCGCCCACCGCCGACGTGCCCGGCGAGGCCGTAGATCTGGGGAGCGACCAGGCCCACGCCCAGCCCGACCAGGCACCAGCCGACCAGGATCACCGCGAGGCCGCTGCCGAAGGCGGTGAGCAGGTAGCCGGCCAGGGCGCACGCGGACCCGCCGCGTACGACGGCCGCGCGGCCCCACCGCTCGACGACCGCGTCGCCCATCAGCCGGATCACCACCATGAACCCGCTGACGCAGGCCAGCCCCCAGGCGCCCGTCGACGGCCGGACCCCCGCGACGTCGGTGACGTGCAACGAGGACCAGTCGACGGCCGTGCCCTCGGTCAGCCCGAAGCACACCGCCATCGCCGCCAGCAGCCAGGCCACCGGCGGCACCGCGGCGGCGGGAGTGCCCTTCGTCACCAGGACCGGTGACTGCGGCAGCGCGGACCGCACGCCGCCGAGGAGCAGCAGGATCCCGGCAGCGCCACCCCACAGCGCCCAACGCGGCGTGACCTCGCCGGCGAGCAGGTGCCCGAGCCCGACCACCAGCAGGGCGCCGAGCAGGTTGCCCACGGAGAACAGGCCGTGCAGCCGGCTCATCACCGGCCGGCGGCGGGCCTGCTCGACACTGACCGCCAGCGCGTTCATCGCCACGTCCATCGTCCCGTTGCCCAGACCGAAGACGGCCGCGCCCGCGACCAGGGCCGGGTAGCCCGGTGCGGCACCCATCGCGACACCGCCGCCGGCCATGACGACCCCGCCCAGCAGGCTCGGCAGGCGGGCACCGACCCGGTCGGCGAGCGGGCCGGTGAGGTTCATCGCCAGCACCGCACCGAGGGCGGCCGCGACGAGCAGGCCCACGATCTGTCCCGGGCCCAGCTCGAGCACCGCACGGAGCCCGGGCAGCGACCCGCCGAAGGTGCCGACGGCGAGCCCGTTGCCGAGGAAGAGCACGGCCACCGCGACGACGTCCGGGGTCGAGCCCGACGTCAGCCCGCGGCGTACGCCCCCGGCACGCAGGGGTTGGACCATGCGGGCTCCTCAGGGACGGTGCTCGACCGGCACCGTGGACTCCTCGACGTCGCCGAGGTCGGGCACCGGACCCTCCGGTGAGGGCGCGTCCATCCTCGCCCACAGGGCGAGCACGTCGGCGGGCCACACGGTCTCGGTGGTGGCGGACAGCTCCGCGCGCGACCACCACCGGTGCTCGGTCATGGTGAGCCGCTCCTCCTCGGTGTGCCCGGCGTCGTCGACGTCGAAGGCCGGCACGGTGAGCCCGAAGAAGACCTCGTCCTGCTCGACCACCACGTCGGTGTACCCGTGACGGACGTGCCGGCGGGCCAGCGGCCCCCGGAGGTCCGCGGCCTCGACGTCCAGCCCGGTCTCCTCGGCCAGCTCGCGCACGGCGCCGTCGAGGTCGGACTCGCCCGGCTCGACCCCGCCGCCGGGGGTGATCCACCAGCGCACGCCGGGCAGCCCCGGGTCGGAGTCGGCGAAGAGCAGGAGCCGTCCGCGGTCGTCGACGACCAGCACGCGCGCCGTACGCCGCCGGCGCCACGGCCGGTCGGCGGGGTCGACCGGCCGGAACGTGCGCACCGGGTCGGGCTGGTCGGCTGCCACTCAGCGCACCTCGCGCAGGAACTGCTCGAGCACCGGGCCGGCCGTGCCGGAGCCGGAGTCGCCGCGCTCGACGAACACCGCGACCGCCAGGTCGTCCCGTCCGGCCACCATCCAGGCGTGCGTCGGCAGCGGTGGCTCGTCACCGAACTCCGCCGTACCGGTCTTCGCGATCACCGGGCCGCCGGGGAGGTCGGCGAGGAGGCGGCCGCTCCCGCGCTCGACCACGGCACGCATCATCGTGCGGAGGTCGTCGGCCTCGGCCTCGGTGAGCGGGGAGTCCGGCGTCGCCTCCTGCGCCGGCTCACGCTCGGGCAGGAGGCGGGGTACGACGGCCGCGCCCTCGGCCACCGAGGCGACCACGGTGGCCATCGCCATCGGTGAGGCGAGCACGGTCCCCTGGCCGATCAGGTTCGCGGCCGCCTGGGTCTCGCTGCCGGCGGCGCCCACCTCGCCGAAGAAGCTGGGGAACCCGGTGTCGCGGTCCACCCCGAAGCCCAGGGCGGCCGCGGCCTCCGCGAGCGCCTGCGGGGCGAGCTCCTCGCGCTGGGAGATGAACGCCGTGTTGCACGAGTTGGCCAGCGCGTCCTCGAAGGAGATGCGGCCCAGGCCCGAGGACGGGTAGTCGTCGTAGTTCTTGAACGTCTTGCCGTCGACCACGGTCGTGGGCGGGCACGACACCTGGGTCTGCGGAGTGACCCCGGCCCGCAGCAGGGCCAGGGCGCTGACCACCTTGAACGTCGACCCCGGGGCGTAGCGGCCGAAGGTGGCGGTGTTGTAGCCCTTGGACCCGGGTCCGCTCGCCACGGCGACGAGATCGCCCGTCGAGGGCCGGATCGCCACCAGCGCGCTGGCCGGACCGACGTCGGCGAGCACCTCCTGGGCGGTGGTCTGGGCGGCGACGTCGAGCGTCGTACGCAGCGGGGTGCCGGGCTCGGGCTCGGCGGTGAACAGCGTGCGGCGCTCGCCCTCGCCGTCCACGGCCGCGACGGTCGCGCCGCGGGTGCCGGCGAGCTGCTCGTCGTAGCGGCGCTGCAGTCCGGACAGCCCGACGTCGTCACCCGGCCGGATCCGCCCCTTGCTGTCCTCGACCAGCTCGGCCGTCGCCGGGCCGACGGTGCCGAGCAGGGCGGCGGCGAACTCCTTGGTCGGGGCCAGCGGCCGGGAGTCGGAGATGGCCCGACCGCCGGCGATCGCCCGGAGGCCGTCCAGCACGTCGGCCGGAGCCTCCTGGCGGCGGTAGACGATGCCCTCCACGAACGCCCGGTCGCCGGTGGCCCGGACGCGGGCGAGGAAGTCCCCGGCGTCGATCCCGAGCAGCTGGGCCACCCGGCGGCCGGCGACCACTGCCTCGCGGCGGGTCAGCGTGCTCTTGTCCAGGCCCACCCGCAGGACCGGCCGCTCGGTCACGATCGGCTCGTCGTCGGCGCCCAGGATCTCTCCGCGCTCGGCCGTGACCGAGGTCTCCACCAGGCGCTCCCCGGCCTCGAGCGAGGGCTCGACCACGCTGGGGCCCCAGCGGACCAGCCAGGCCTCGCCGTCCGCACCCTCACCCTTGGTCAGGCGCACCGTGGTCTCGTAGGACCAGCGCTCGGAACCCACCGGCCAGGTCCAGCGCAGCGTCCCGGTGGCGCTGCCGTCCTCGCTGGTGTCCAGCTCGCCCTCGACCTCGGGACCGTCCTGGGGGTCGGCGTCGGGATCGGCCTCGGGGTCGGCCTCAGAGCCGGCCTCGGGGTCGAGGCCCTCGGTGATCGTCGTCAGCTCCTCGGTCGCCTTCTGCACCGACTGGCCCCCGGCGAGCTCGACGCCCTCGAGGTCGCGCTCGGCGAGCGCCGTGGCGAGCCGGTCGAGCGCCTCCTCGGGGTCGGGACCGAACCCAGGCACGCTGCACCCGCTCAGCAGACCGGCCCCGAGCAGCAGCACGCCCCCGATCACGGACCTCGTACGGATCGTTCGGCGCGCCACGAGCGGACTCATGGGCCCGATCCGACCACGCCGTAGGAGGCCGGACAAATCGTGACGCGACACGACCCCGCATGCCGACGTGCCCGCTCGTCGAGCAGCGCTTGTCCCGAGCCTGTCGGAGGGAGCGATCAGTCGAGACCCCGTACGCCGACCAGCAGCCGCACGCCACGCTGGTTGAGCTTGTCGAAACCAAGCCGTACGCCGACCCGCTCATGGTCGAGCAACCCACCTGCAGGTCGAGCAGCGAGCGAAGCGAGCGATCAGTCGAGACCCCGTGCGCCGACAAGCAGCCGCAACCACACGGTGGTTGAGCCCCTCGAAACCAAGCTGTACGCCGGCCCGATGCTGGTCGAGCAGCGCTTGTCCTGAGCCTGTCGAGGGGGCGGAGCGAGCGACCTACATGCTGGTCGAGCAGCGAGCGGAGCGAGCGATCAGTCGAGACCCAGCACCCCGACAAGCAGCCGCAACCGACGCTGGTTGAGCCTGTCGAAACCATGGCGTACGGCGATCGACGCTGGTCGAGCAGCGCTTGTCCTGAGCCTGTCGAAGGGAGCGACCTGGTTGCTGGTCGAGCAGCGAGCGAAGCGAGCGATCAGTCGAGACCCCGTACGCCGGCAAGCAGCCGCACCCAAACGCCGGCTGAGCCGGTGACAACGAAGCCGGAAGAAGTTGTACACAGATTCGAAAACACTATCGATACTGTCAGTGGTCCCCTCTAGCATTTCACCATGGACACCACCCCGGCTCCTCCCACCGCACGGGTCGTCGGCCTGTCCGCGGCCCAGGTGCTCGACGGTGTCCGCGCCGCCCGGGCACGTGCCCACCAGGCAGCCGTGGAGGAGATCGAGCTCGCCGTCCAGTGGGCCCACCTGCACCCCTGCGCAGCGGGTGAGACCCCCGCAGCGTGGGCGCACGCCGACGGCCTGTTCGGTGAAGGCCATGCTTCGTTGGCCGGTCCCGGGACGCCGGAGGTCGCCGAGTTCGCCCCCGCCACCCTGGCCGGCGCGTTGGGGATCAGCCTGGACGCCGGGCGGCAGCTGATCGCCGACGCCCTGGAGCTGACCTACCGCCTGCCCCGCCTGTGGGACCACGCCCGCGCCGGCCGGGTGCCGGTATGGCGAGCCCGACAGATCTCCCGCGAAACCCACGACCTCTCCCTGGAAGCGGTCGGGTTCGCCGACCGGCTCATCTCCGCCACCCCCACCAAGATCAACCAGGTCGACGCCACCCGACTGGTTCAGGAAGCCCGCCTCTACTTCGACCCCGACCGCGCCGCAGCCGACGAAGAAGCAGCCCTCGCCAAGCGCGGCGTCTGGCTGCGCTCAGGCGGCGCGCCGGCGACCACCGAGGTGTTCATGACCCTCGACACCCCCGACGCGCTGCTGTTCGACCAGACCGTCTCGAGGGTTGCCGGTGACCTCAGGCAGCTCGGCGACACCGACCCCCTCGACACCCGCCGCGCCCGCGCCGTCGGCATCCTCGCCGACCCCCAGTACGCCCTGGACCTCATGTCCGGCCGCGAAGGCGCCGCACCCACCCCCGGCCGCTCGGGGTTCGGGGCCGCGAACCTCTACCTCCACCTCACCCCGCACGACCTCGTCGACGACCTCGAGGGCCGCGCCGGTGCGGTTTCCATCGAACGCCTCGGCGCCGCGACCACCCGGCTGCTCACCGACTGGCTCACCCGCCACACCGGCACCGACACCGGCACCGACGGGCGGGTGATCGTGCGCCCCGTCCTCGACCCCACCGACCCCCGTGCCGTCGATGCCCACGACCCCCCGGACTGGATGCGCGAAACCGCCGTGCTGCGTGACGCCACCTGCGTCTTCCCCGGCTGCGCTCGCGACTCCCGGGCCTGCGACCTCGACCACATCAACCCCTACCAACCCCTCGACGACGGCGGACCGCCCGGCCAGACGTGCCTGGCGAATCTCGCGCCGCTGTGCCGCACCCACCACCGCGTCAAGACCCACAGTCAGTGGACCTACCGACGCAACCGCGACGGCACCTACACCTGGACCGCCCCCACCGGCCACCAACTCCAGGTACGTCCACCCGACCGACGCCCACCACCACGACCCGCCGCGATGACTACGCCACTGACCGCCATCCCAGCCATCCCCGCCATCCCCGAACCCCGACGACGAACCTGACCACCCCGGACCCCGACCACCCAGCCCAGGTCGGGGCCACACCCACGCCCAGACATGGTTTCGACAAGCTCAACCAGCGGTGGGTCACCGCTGCTGCTGCTCGGCGTACGGGGTCTCGACTGCGCTCGACCGGCGAGTCGTCGTGGTTTCGACAAGCTCAACCAGCGGTGGCGTACGGCTGCTTCTCGGCTCACCGGGTCTCGACTGACCGCTCGCTTCGCTCGCTGCTCGACCAGCGGGGCGTTACGGCTGCTTCTCGGCTCACCGGGTCTCGACTGCGCTCGACCGGCAAGACGTCGTGGTTTCGACAAGCTCAACCAGCGTTGGCGTACGGCTGCTTCTCGGCTCACCGGGTCTCGACTGACCGCTCGCTTCGCTCGCTGCTCGACCAGCGGGGGCGTACGGCTGCTCCTCGGCGTACGGGGTCTCGACTGCGCTCGACCAGCAAGACGTCGTGGTTTCGACAAGCTCAACCAGCGGTTGGCGTACGGCTGCTTCTCGGCTCACTGGGTCTCGACTGACCGCTCGCTTCGCTCACTGCTCGACCAGCGGGGTTGCGGCTGCTACTCAGCTCACTGGGTCTCGACTGACCGCTCCCTTCGACAAGCTCAGGACAAGCGCTTCGCTCACTGCTCGACCAGCGGGGGTCACGACAAGCTCGACCAGCGTCGCGGCCCGGTCTCGACTGACCAGGGGGCGGCGTGCTGGGAGTTGGACTGTGCCGCGCCGGACGACCGACGGCGGAGTGGGGCCGCCGGCGCGACACAGGTCCCGCAAGGTCCGAGAAACCTCAGTTCTTGAAGGCGTCCTTGACGTTCTCGCCCGCCTGCTTCAGCGAGGACTTGCTCTGGTCCGCCTTGCCCTCGGCCTCCATGGACTCGTCGTCCGTGGCCTTGCCGGTGGTCTCCTTGACCTTGCCCTTGAGCTCTTCAGCCTTGTTGCTGGCCTTGTCCTCGGTGCTCATGGCTTCTCCTCACATCGGTTGGTTCGTTCACGGTCGTGCGGCGGACGCCGGAGGACCCACGCGGAGCGTGTCCGAGAGGCCACAAAGGCGTACGCCGCACAGTCGCGGGTGGCCGTCGGCTCGACCTCCCGGCCCTTGATGTACCCCGTCCGGCGCGGACGACACCTCCACCGAGCGATCGGTCTCCCGACCTACTGGCCAGGCTTCTGGCTGGACTGCCGGTGGTGGGCGATCACCTGGGCCGCGACCTCGACGACCTTGACGTTCATCTCCTGGGAGACCTTGGCGAGCATCTCGAAGGCACGCTCGTCGTCGATCGAGTGCATGGCCATCAGCAACCCGACGGCCTTGCCGATCTCCCGGTTGCTCTGCAGGCCGCGGCGCAGCGTGCTCGCCTCCTCGCCGTGCGAGACCGCGGTCAGGGTGACCGAGGCGAACGCGGTGAGCATGGCCGCCTGCTCCAGCGACCGTTCGGTGAGAGCACCGGGGGTGTCGCTGAACACGTTCAGGGCACCGACCCGGAGTCCGTCCTGGCGCAGCCGGAACCCGGCCATCCCCCGCACCTCGGTCTCGTCGAGGATCCTGCGGGCGAGCGCGGGCCACTGGCTGCCGCCGGCGGTGAGGTCGGAGCAGATGTGCTGGTCCGGGGAGTCCTCGTCGATGGCGTCGAGGCAGGGGCCCTCGTCGAGCTCCTTCTCCACCTCGTCGATGTGCTGCGCCACGTCGTCGGACGCGCCGACGGTGCTGATCCGGTCGCGCTGGCGCAACATCAAGGAGGCGTGGTCACAGCCGTCGATGAGCGAGACGGCGGCCGCACAGACGCCGTCGTAGACCGAGTCGTAGGAGTCGCCGGCATAGACGATCTCCGCCAGGGCACGGAACGTGGCGAGCAGCTCGCCGGGCATCGTGGTGGACATCTCAGGCATCCTCGTTCAGAACAAGGTCGTTCCCGTGTCTTGAGTACGACGGACGGTGCATCCTCTCACGCTCCCCCGGCGGTGGGGCGTGGCGGAGTGGACAGTGGGACCCGGTGACCAGGGTCGGCATACGCCTCGGTCTCGGTCGCCTTGGCGGAGAGCCACACGTCCTGCCCCACGTGCAGGTCGAGCTCGGCCACGGCCGCCGGGGTGACGTCAGCCAGGGCGGGCGGGGCGCCCGCGACCTCCAGGCGGACCCGGTCGGCCAGCACCTCCATGGCCCGGACCCGACCCGGCCAGACGTTGCGGGTGCTCGTGTGCTCGGGGTGGCCGGTGTGCACGGTGATCGCGCTGGGGCGCAGCGCCACCAGCACCGGGCCCGGTGAGACGTCGCCCACCGCGGCCAACCGCCCCTGGCCGTCCTCGAGGTCGACCACGCCCTCGGAGCCGAGCGTGCCCGCCCAGAGGTTCAGGCCGACGAGCCGGGCGACGTACGGCGACGCCGGCCGGCGGGCCACCTCGGCGGGGGTTCCCGACTGCACCGCGCGGCCCTGCTCGAGCACCAGCAGCCGATCGGCCAGCACCATCGCCTCGAGCGGGTCGTGGGTGACCAGCACGACCGGGCCGGGGAACGTCCCGAGGTGGTCGCGCAGGAACGTGCGCACCTCGACCCGGGCCCCGGCGTCGAGGGCGGCCATCGGCTCGTCGAGCAGCAGCACGTCCGGGTCGCGCGCCAGCGCGCGGGCCAGCGCCACCCGCTGGGCCTGGCCGCCGGAGAGCTGGGCGGGCCGCAGGTCGCCGAGCTCGCCCAGGCCGAGTCGGTCCAGCCAGTCGCGGGCCAGCGCGCGCGCCGCTCGTCGGCGGGTGCCGGCCGCGCGGGCGGCGAAGGCCACGTTGTCGAGCACGTCGAGGTGCGGGAAGAGCCGGTAGTCCTGGAAGACCACGCCGGCCCGGCGCTGCTCGGCCGGGAGGAACTCACCGGCCTGCTGCCAGGTCCGCGCCCCCACCCGGACGCTGCCGGTGGACAGCGCCTCCAGCCCGGCCACCGCTCGCAGCAAGGTGGACTTCCCGGCCCCGTTGGGACCGAGCACCCCCAGCACCTCACCGGGGGCGACGTCGAGCGCGACCTCCAGCGCGAACCCGCCGCGACGGACCGAGCCGTCGAAGGAGAGCCCGTTCGCACGCAGGCCGGTCGTCACCGCGCTCATGCCGTGCCTCCCGCGCCGATCCAGCGACCACGCAGGGCGAACAGCACGGCCACCGAGATCGCCAGCAGCACCAGGGAGAGGGCGATGGCGGCGTCGGTGTCGGTCTGCATGAGCAGGTAGACCTCCAGCGGGGCCGTCCGGGTGATCGCCCTGCAGGCTGCCCGCGAAGGTGATCGTGGCCCCGAACTCCCCCAGGGCGCGGGCCCAGCACAGCACCGCGCCGGCGACCAGCGCCGGGCGGATCAGCGGCAGCGTCACCCGGCGGAAGACGGTGAGCCGGCTGGCGCCGAGCGTGGCCGCGGCCTCGTCGTACCCCACGTCCGCGGAGCGGAACGCACCCTCGACGGCGATCACCAGGAACGGCATCGCCACGAACGTCTCGGCCAGCACCACCGCGACGGTGGTGAAGGGGATCGTCACGCCGAACCAGAGGTCGAGGTACTGGCCGACCAGGCCGTTGCGACCCAGCACCAGCAGCAGGGCCACACCCCCGACCACGGGCGGCAGCACGAGCGGCAGCGTGACCAGCGCCCGCAGCAGGCGCAGCCCCGGGAACGACGAGCGGGCGAGCACCCAGGCCAGGGGTACGCCGAGGACCAGCGAGATGACCGTGGCCGCGCTCGCCGAGAGCAGCGAGAGCCACAGCGCGTCGCGCACGGCGGCGGTGCCGAGGATCGTGAGCAGGTCGCCCCAGGGGGCGCGCAGCACCAGCCCGAGCAGCGGCAGCACGAGGAAGGCCGCACCGAGCGCGGCCGGGGCGCCGAGCTGCCACGGGACGCGGGCTCGCGGCGCGCGGGTGCCGGCGGTCGTCACGGGCTCGCGAACCCGGCGTCGCGGAGCACGCCCGTCCCGCGGGTGGACAGGACGAGGTCGACGAACTCCTGGGCGAGCCGCTGCTGCTCGGTGGAGCCGACCACGGCGATCGGGTAGGTGGTCGAGGCGTTGCTGTCCTCGGGGATCTCCACGCCGCGCACGTCGTCTCCGGCCGCACGTACGTCGGTGACGTAGACCAGCCCGGCGTCCACCTCACCCAGGGTCACCTTGGTCAGCACCGCCTTGACGTCGACCTCCTCGGTCGCCGGCCGTACGTCGAGCCCGGCGCGGTCGAGCACCTCGGCCGCCACGGCGCCGCACGGCACCTGGGCCTGGCACACCGCCAGCTTCACGCCGGGCCGGGCCAGGTCGGCGAGCGAGGCGATGCCGCCGGGGTTGTCGGGCGGCACGGCGACCGCCAGCCGGTTGCGGGCGAAGTCGCGCGGCTCCTCGACCGCGTCGTCCTCGACCAGCCCGTCCATCACCTCCGGGCTCGCCGAGGCGAACACGTCGGCGGGAGCCCCGCTGCGGACCTGCTCGGCCAGCCCCGAGCTGGGGCCGAAGTTGAGCTGCACCGTCGTGCCGGGGTGGTCGGCCTCGAAGGTATGTGCGAGCTCGGTGAACGACCCGGTCAGGGAGGCGGCGGCGAACACGCGCAAGGTGTCGCCACCTCCACCGCCGGACGAGCCGCTGCCGCACCCGGCGGCACCGACGAGCACGAGGGCCAGGGCACCGAGCAGCCCGGCCCGCGTGCGCCGCCTCATCGGGCCTCCGGCAGCTCGACCACCACGTTGGTCGACTTCACCGCCGCGATCGCCAGCACCCCGGGCTCGAGGGCCAGCTCGTCGGCGGCCTCCCGGCTCATCAGCGAGACCACCCGGTGCGGACCGGCCTGGAGCTCCACCTGGGCCATCACGGTGTCGCGCACCACCCGGGTGACCAGGCCCACGAACCGGTTGCGCGCCGAGGCCTGCACCACCGGACCGGGGTCGTGGTGCTCGCCGCTGCCGGCCACCTCCTGGGCGAGCCGGGCGAGCTCGGCGCCGTCGACGACGAGCCGCTGCCCCTCGGTGTGCGTGCTCAGCCGGCCCGAGTCGGCCCACCGGCGCACGGTGTCGTCACTGACGCCGAGGAGCTCGGCCGCGTGCTTGATCCGGTACGTCGCCACGCGGCGATCCTAGCCGCATCCACGGAACCCCAGCCGCAGTGCACTCCCGCGGATGCGGACGGGTCAGACGTCGGCCCAGCCCTCCGGGCGGTGCTTCCTCGCCAGCTTGCCGACCACCAGCCGGTAGGAGTCCCGGACCGCCTCGAGCAGCTCGTCGTCGTCAATGGCGCCGCCGAGGCGCAGGTCGTTCCAGCCGGACCGCCCGATGTAGGCCATCACGCTCGCGTCCTCGGGGTAGCGCGCCAGCCACTCGTCGGCGACCTCGCGCGTCGCCCCGGCCTTGACGCCGATCGCGCGCGCACCGACGAAGGCGAAGATCTTGTCGTGCACCTTGACCACCGGGTACTCGTGACCCCACGGATCGTCCGGCCAGGCTCCCGGCAGCGCCAGGCAGTCCTCGAGAACCTGCTCGGGGGTCATGGGACGAACCTAGTCCGACCGGGCGCGATCGGCCCGCGTCGATCTGGATAGATTCCCGTCATGGCCACCCAGCACCCCGCCTCCCTCCCGCGCCCCGAGCAGGGCGACATCGTCGAGCTGATCCTCGAGGACCACCGGCTCTTCGAGAGCCTGCTGCGCGAGCTGCGCAACGAGCAGAACGACCGCGACGCGCTGCGCCGGCAGATGGCCGAGCTGCTCGTGGCCCACGGCGAGGCCGAGGAGAGCGAGGTCTACCCGCAGCTCGAGCGCAAGGACGCGATCGACGAGGAGGAGGCCGAGCACGGCAAGAAGGAGCACGACGAGGGCTACGCGGCCCTGCTGCCGCTGCTCGAGGCCACCGAGCTCTACGACGAGGACTTCAGCGAGAACCTGCACGAGTTCAGCGAGACCCTGCTGCACCACCTCGACGAGGAGGAGCGCGACATCCTCAACCCGGCCCGCGAGGACGTCGGCGAGGAGGAGCGCGCCCGCCTGGGGGCGGCGTGGCTGGCCGAGCGCAACCGGATGCTGGACGAGGGCTGCGGCAGCCTCGAGCAGGTGCGTGCCCTGGTCGACCGGGGTTGAGATCGTGGATGGCCGACACCCGGCCACTGCGTGACCCGCACTTCCGGCGGCTCTGGACCGCCAACATCGTCACCGTCGTCGGGGCCCAGCTCACCGTGGTGGCCGTCCCGGCACAGATCTACAGCCAGACCGGCTCCTCGGCGTACGTCGGGCTGACCGGCGTCTTCGGCCTGGTGCCGCTCGTCGTCTTCGGACTGTGGGGCGGCTCGCTCGCCGACATCTTCGACCGGCGCACCCTGCTGGTGATCACCACCGTCGGCCTGATCGGGACCAGTGCGCTGTTCTGGCTCCAGGCGTTCCTCGGCGGCGCCGACGTGTGGCTGCTGCTCAGCCTGTTCTCGGTGCAGCAGGCGTTCTTCGCGGTCAACCAGCCCACGCGCAGCGCGGTGATCCCCCGGCTGCTCCCCCTGCCGTTGCTGCCCGCGGCCAACTCGCTGAACATGACGGTGATGCAGGCGGGGGCCATCGGCGGCCCGCTGATCGC
Source organism: uncultured Actinomycetota bacterium (assembly GCA_963815595.1). Lineage (GTDB taxonomy): Bacteria > Actinomycetota > Actinomycetes > Propionibacteriales > Nocardioidaceae > Marmoricola. Next base: position 399,405 of record CAWFHA010000006.1, read on the forward strand.
CGGCGCCCTGATCCCGGTGCTCGGGTTCTCCTGGCTCTACCTGGTCGACACGCTCACCCTGGTCCCGACGCTGGGGGCCGTGCTGGCGCTGCCCCGGCTGCCCATCGAGGGCGCGACCCGCAACCTCGGCCTCGGCGCCGTCGTCGACGGGCTGCGCTACCTCGGCGGCCACCCGGTGCTGATGATGTCGTTCGTCGTCGACCTGATCGCGATGGTCTTCGGCATGCCACGGGCGCTGTTCCCCGAGATCGCCCACCTCGACTTCGGCGGACCCCAGGCCGGCGGGCTCGTCTTCGCGCTGCTCTTCGCCGGGATCCCCGCCGGGGCGGTCCTCGGCGGGGTCTTCTCCGGCTGGGTCTCCAAGGTGGAGCGGCACGGACTGGCCGTGGTCGTCTCGATCCTGGTGTGGGGGCTGGCCATGCTCGGCTTCGGAGCTGGCGGTCGGGCTCGCCGACACCTGGCGCGGCCCGATGCTCGTCGCTGCCGTGCTGATGCTCGTCGTGGGCGGTGCCGCCGACATGGCCTCGGCGGCGTTCCGGGTGAGCATGCTGCAGAGCGCGGCCTCGGACGCCGTCCGCGGGCGCCTCCAGGGCGTGTTCACGGTGGTGGTCGCGGGCGGTCCGAGGATCGCCGACGTGGCCCACGGGGCGGTGGCGGTCTCGGTGGGCACGGCCGCGACCGCGGCCGGTGGCGGGCTGCTGGTCGTGGTCGGCACCGTGCTGGCCGTGGTCGCCTTCCCGGCGTTCGTCCGCTACCGGGTCACCGCCGCCGCCCAGTCCTAGCGGGGAGCAGTGACCGTGCGGGTGGAGACCTGCTGGGCGCGGACCTGGGCGGGGGTGAACGGGAAGCGCACCCACTGCTGCCGGCCGAACATCTCGGTCTGGTCCTGCGACCAGGGCGAGCCCGGGTCCTCGGACTGGCCGTAGGTGAGGATCGTCCGGGCGTCCACGCCGCGGTCGCCGTAGGAGATCGCCTGGACGTGCGAGGAGCCGTAGGTCACCGGCTTGAGCCGGTCGAGGTTGTCGACCGGGTTGCGCGAGGCCAGCGCGTTGGCGTTGCCCGCCTGGTCACCGAGCCCGCCCCCCAGGGGGATCGGCGAGGCGCCGGTGTCCCCGGCGACCTGCAGCGAGCCCCAGGTCGCGTCCATCGCCACGCCCCGGCTGCGCAGCGACGCGATCGCGTCCTTCATCGCCTGCACCACGTCGGGGTCGTCCTCGTCGAGGTCGCGCGGGGTGTGCACCGGGTCGTCGGGGTCGAAGGGGACCTCCCAGTAGGTCTCGGCACCCGTCACGGCCTGCTCGGGCAGCCGCGTGACGAACGCCTCGAAGATGTGGGTCCCCACGCTGTCGACGTCCGAGCGACGGTCCCAGGCGCCGAGCACCGGGCAGGCGTCGCCACCCTCGGCCGCCTCGCAGGCCTCCACCAGGTCGTTGCCGGCCCCCATCACCTCGGCGCCCATGACCCGGTTCTGGTGCTCGAAGCCGCGCAGGTCGCGGGGGCGGACGGGGCCGGTGCGCAGCCGGTCCATCACGTAGCGGTAGACCATCCGGCTGCGCAGCGTGCGCTGGCACTCCTCGCACCCGATGATCCGGGCGTAACCCTCCAGGCGCTGCTCGGGGTTGGGCAGCCAGTAGGAGTCGTTGGCGTTGATCACCCAGTCGCGGCGCACGGTCTCGGGCAGGTTGCCCGGTCCGAAGATGCCGGGCCGCTGCGCGTCGGCGTCGGTGCCCCACGCGCACTCGCCGTCGGCCCTGGTCCCGTCGAGGCCCGGCAGCCCGGCCACCTCGTAGAGCACCCGGCCGACCGGGGTCAGGCACTTCTGCGCCTGGGCGTCGGTCACGTGCGGCACGACCGAGTGGTCGGCGTAGAGGGCGTGGCCCCGGCGGTCGGCGGCGGTGGTGTTCACCCACGGCATCCCGCCGGCACGGTCCTGACGGGCGAGCAGGTCGCGGGCACTGGTGGCCTTGCCCATCTCCAGGAAGGTGTCGACGGTGCGCAGCTGCTCGGCGTTGGCGTCGCGCAGCGCGAAGAAGCTGGTCGGGGTCCAGCGCATGAACGCGTCCGGCGCCTCGAGCACGTAGCCCTCGTCGGTGCGGTAGAGGTGGCGGGTCACCGTCGACAGGCGGCCGTCCTCGCCGCGGACGACCACCCGCACGGTGCGCTCGTCGAGCTGCTCGACCCCCTCGGTGGTGACGTAGCTGGTCGGGCTGCCGAGGGTCTGGTACTCGTACGGCGTGAACCGGTACGCCGTGGAGACGGTGTGGCTCCAGGCCACGTCCTTGTTCCAGCCGATGTTGACCACCGGCGAGCCGATCAGGCTGGCGCCCGCGACGTCGTAGGAGCCCGGGATCGTCAGCTGCTGCTGGGTGAACCGGTAGCGACCGCGCCACGGGAAGTGCGGGTTGCCGAGCAGCATCCCGCGCCCGGTGGACGACGAGGCACCGCCCACCGCGGTCGCGTTGGAGCCGAACGGCGAGTGCGGGTCCTTGCCCAACGCGGCCAGCAGGTCGGTCCGGTCGGGGGTGCTCCGCGGGGGCGCGGCGAACGACGTGGCGCCGGCGCGTGCCGGCAGGCCCGGGTCGGTCGCGGAGGGCGGGGTGGCCTCGGTGATCTGCGGCAGGAAGTAGCCCGTGGAGGCGATCAGGTTGGCCAGGTAGACGCCGTACCAGAGGTCCAGCGCGGTCGCGTTCGGCTTCAGGTACGCCGCACCGCGGCAGGCCGGGTCGGAGATCCCGGCCGCTCCGCCCTGGTCGCGCAGCCAGGCGTTCACCCCGGCGGCGTACCCCTCCACCATCCGGCGGGCCTGCCGTCCGGGACCGGCCGGGGAGTCGAGCAGCCGCTCCACCGCCCGGCGGTCGTGCAGGTCGGTGACCAGGGTGTCGACCTGGAGGTTGGTCCCCTTCATCGCCACCTGGTCGTCGTAGGTCGCCGAGCCGCCGAGGTAGCGCGAGCGCTGGCCGCGCGCGGTGAGCACCGTGTCGGCCAGGGTGCAGATCGAGGAACCGGCGGCGGCGTACCCCGAGCCGAAGCCGAGCGAGCCGAAGTCGCGGGCCGTGATGTGCGGGATGCCGTGCTCGGTGCGGGTGATCGTGGCTCGGTAGTCGCCCGAGGCCCGCGTCGAGGATCCGGCGCCCGTGCTCGCCTCGGCGGGCCAGGCCCCGCCCGGCCAGGCGGACAGGAGCGCGAGCAGCAGCCCCAGGGAGAGGCAGGCGGCCAGGACCCGAGAAGACGCAGCGTGCATGCGTGATCCAACGCCGACGGGGACGCGAGGTTATGCCTCACTGAACGCGGTTCACCAGGCGGTCGCCAGCAGGGTGCTCGACCACCGACGCCGATAACCGCTGCGCGGCCGCCTCGTTGAGCGCTGGGAACCCGTACTCCTGAGAGGCCCCGCGTTGCGCCCGAAGACCGTCGCCACCCTCGTCACCGCCGTCCTCGCCACGCTGCTCACCAGCCTGGTCCCCGCCGCCCCGGCCGGCGCCCGCACGGCGAGCACCGAGACCCGCGGTCCGGACGCCGACCTGCCCGCGCTGCGCGTGGGCGTGGGCCGGGCCGACATCACCCCGCCGACCGGCTACTTCACGATGGGCAACGTCCGCTCCGACGCGCGCGCGACCGGACAGCACACCCGCCTGCAGGCGCGCGCGATCGTGCTGCAGCGCGGGAAGCGCAAGCTCGCGCTGGTCGTCACCGACCTCTGCTGCGTGGCCGGGGGCCTGCTCACCGAGGCGGCTCGGCGGCTCGAGGGACGGGGGTACGACGAGACCAACATGATCGTCTCGGCCACGCACACCCACAGCGCACCCGGCCAGTACTTCCCGTTCGCGGCCTACGACCTGACCCTGCCCAACCTCGAGACCGCGACCTCGTTCAGCCTGCAGGCCGATCCCCAGCTCTACGGCTTCCTCGCCCGCCGACTGGCCACCGCCATCGAGCGCGCGGACGCCGACCTCGCGCCCGGAGCCGTGGCGTGGGGGCACACCCGGATCCGGGAGGGCTTGACCCGGAACCGCTCGATCGAGGCGCACCTGGCCAACGAGGGCATCCAGCGGGACCTCGGCGAGGGACGCGCCGAGGAGGACCCGCAGGGCGTGGACCACACCATCGACCCGGCGCTCGACGTCCTGCGCGTCGACAAGCGCATCGGCGGCCGGTCGGTACCCGTGGGCCTGTGGTCGACGTTCGCCAACCACGGCACGGTCAACCTCGGGGTGATGGCCAAGGCCTACAACGGCGACCACCTCGGCGCCGCGATGCTGGCCACCGAGGACGCCCTGCGCGCCGGCGCGGACGTCCCGGACGGGCAGGACGTGGTGAGCGCGTTCTCCAACGCCGACGAGGGAGACACCTCCTCGGCGCTCACCCGCACCGGCCCGGCCGCGGCCGACTACGTCGGCCGAGTCGAGGGCTTCGCGATGATGCGCGCGTGGCGCGACGCGGGGCGCCGGCTGAGCAGCACCCCGCGCCTGGACTGGCGGTGGACCCGGTTCTGCTTCTGCGGCCAGGAGACCGACGGCGGACGCGTGGACGACAAGGCGGTCCCGGGCCTGCCCCTGCTCTCCGGGTCCGACGAGCACCGCGGCCAGCTGCACGACCACACCGGGGTGGTCCTCGAGGGCCGCCGCCTGCCCACCGACGTCGGTCCCCAGGGCAACAAGATCCAGCTCCAGCCCCAGGGGGTCCCGGTGCCGCCGGGTGCGCCGCTGACCGTCGCCCGGATCGGTGACGGCGCGATCGTGTCCAACCCCGGCGAGGTGACCGTCGAGGTCGGCCGCCGGATCAAGCAGGCGACCCGGCGGGCCCTCGACGGGACGGGGGTCTCGTCGGTGGCGATCACCGGCCTGGCCAACGAGTACGTCGGCTACTTCACCACGCCGGCGGAGTACCGCTGGCAGTCCTACGAGGCGGCCCAGACGAACTTCGGCACCTACAGCTCCAACCTCCTGCTCGAGCACACCAGGGCGCTCGCCCGGACCCTGGCGACCGGTCGGCCGGCGCCGGCGGCACACCCGTTCGACCCGACCAACGGGATGCGGCCCGACCACACCCCGTTCCCGCAGGGCCCCGCGTCCGCCGACGTGGTCGCCCAGCCCGACGGCGTGCGCCGCCTCGACCGGGCGACGTTCTCCTGGCACGGGGGGCCTCGCGGCATCGACCGGCCCCTGGACCGAGCCTTCGTCACCGTGCAGCGACGCGGTGCGGACGGGTGGAGCGACGCCTACTCCGACCTCGGCACGACCGTGCTGTGGAAGGTGGAGGGGGACGAGCAGGTGCCGCTGGGTCCTGGGTACGTCGACCCCGCCGAGACCGGCACCTACCGCGCCAGCTGGGAGGCCCCGGCGGACGCCGCCGCGGGCACCTACCGCTTCGTCGTCACCGGCAACCGCTACCGGATCGCCTCGCGGTCCTTCCGCGTGCAGCCCGCACGGCGCCTCACCGTCGTCCCGGTCGACGCCCCGCAGGGGCGAGCCGCGTTCGTCCTGCGCTATCCGCAGGCCACGCCGTACGAGGACCTGACCTACCGGCCCGTCGACGCGGCCCCCGGCACCGCGAACGTGCTGGTCGACGGACGCGCGCTGCGGGTCACCGCGGACGACCGCGGCCGCTACGTGGTGCCCGCCCGGTCAGGGGCGCCGGTCCGGGTCGAGGCCGGGGCCGCGCGCGACGCGTTCGGCAACCAGAACCGGTGGGCCCTGGACTTCATCGCCGGCGGACCGACCACGGCGATGCATCGCGAGCCGTACCCGGTGCTCGCGCCGTTCTGAGGCCGCGGCGCAGGCTCAGTCCCGGGCGGTGCTCTGCGGGGCGCCGTAGACCAGGTCGCGGTAGTCCTCGTGCTGGACGATCCAGCCCTTGACGAAGGGACACAGCGGCAGCACCTTGCGGCCGCCCTCGGCGCGGACGTCGTCCAGGGCCGCGCGGACCAGCGCCGAGCCGACACCCAGACCCTCGCAGCGGTCCTCGACCTCGGTGTGGGTGAACACCACGAGCTGGTCGGTGAGCTGGTAGGCCGCCAGGCCGACCCGCTCGCCGTCGACGTACGCCTCGTAGCGGCGGGCATCCTCGTTCTTGCGGGTCTCCACGTCAGCCATGCGGCCCATCCTCACCGACGCGGCCAAGCCGGCCGGGCTCAGGTGTCGGGCTCAGGTGTCGAGGACCTCGTTGAGCGCTGCCACCTCGACGACCTCGACCTGCTGGTCGCTGACCCGGACCACCCGCCGGTTCTCCTCCAGCGTCGCGCGCAGCTGTGCGCGCACCCGGGCGGCGCCGCGCTGCTCGGCGCGGGCCATCTCCATGGCCAGCACCCGTTCCACGGTGCGCTGGGCCGAGCGTCGTTCCTGGGGCGCGCTCACGTGGGCTGCCCCGTCCGGCGCAGGACCGCGAGCGGCAGCAGCACCCAGGCGGCCGTGTAGAACAGCAGCACCAGGACGCCGGCGACGTACCCGGCTCCGGTGCCGACCACCACGCCGAAGATCAGCACGACCACGGCGACGAGGGTGAGCCCCATCGAAGCCATGCCCAGCTTGGCGAAGCCGGAGCCCACGGAGACCAGCGTGTCCTTCTTGTGCCGCCCGAACAGGAAGCGGTGCAGCGACACCGGGGCGGTCATCAGCCCGACGGTGACCACGGCCAGCGAGAACGCGACCAGGAACTGCAGCCTGGGGGCCTGGCCGATCTCGGCGAACCGAGCGGTGAACGGCAGGGTCAGCAGGAAGCCGGCCAGGACCTGGATCCCGGTCTGGGCCACGCGGAGCTCCTGCACCAGCTCCGCCCAGTTGCGGTCCGAGCGCTGGGCCGCGGTCTCGTCGCGCTCGCTCACCCCAGCAATGTAACCGCTGGGGCCCCTGGGGCGGAGCAGGGTGTGGTCGCGGTCAGGCGGGTGTCCGGGACAGGTCGGTCTGCTCGCAGACCCAGCTCCAGATCCGCTCCCGCTCGACCTCGCCGGTGCGGGTACGCCGCAGCAGGTGGGCCGGGCGGGCACGCCGGTCGTGCCAGAGCCGACCCGACTCCGGCTGGGGGTCCACCGCGCCGAGCCAGACGGTGGTGTCCACCCCGCCCTCCGCGTCACGCAGCAGCGGCCCGGTGATCTTGTGGAAGGTCGGCAGCGAGTCGAGCACGCCGGGGGTGTCCGCCCAGCCGGGGTGGGTGGCGTGCACCCCGATCCCGTCGGCGGACCAGCGGCGGCCGAGCACCGGCAGCAGCTCCACCTGGGCGCGCTTGCTGCGGGCGTAGGCGGTGGTGCCGGAGTACTCCCCACGGTGGTACTCCGGGTCGTCGGCACGCAGCGCCTGGCCGTACATCCCGCCCGAGGTCACGAAGAGCACCCGGGCGTCGTGGCCGCGCAGCACGGGTCGCAGCAGGTCGGTCATCAGCACCGGCCCGAGCACGTGCAGCGCCATGGTCAGCTCGTGCCCCTGCGGCGACTCGGTGCGGGTGCCCGGCAGCGCGCCGGCGTTGTGCACGAGGATGTCGAGCCGGTCCAGGTCCGCGACGAGGGTGGCGGCGAAGCGGCGTACGTCGTCGAGGTCGGAGACGTCGCACCGGTCCACGGTGAAGCTCGCACCGGGGACCTCGGCCTCGAGCCGGCGCCGGACCTCGACGCCCTTCTCCACGTCGCGCACGACCAGCCGGACGTCGGCGCCCAGCCGGGCGTAGCCGGCCGCGGTGGCCAGCCCGAGGCCGGAGGTGGCGCCGGTGACGGCCGCGGTGCGGCCGGTCAGCGAGCCGGGGGCGGGGTCGTCGGGCCAGCCGGGCAGCCGCCTGCGCACCGCGAGGCCGAGCCGGGTGAACCCCGGGGCCACGGTCCGGTCCATCAGCGTGTCCAGCCCGGAGGCCAGCCGTCGCGCGGAGAGCGTCATGTCGCCACCGTAGACAGCACGGCCCAGCAGGCCCGGCGGTGCTCCGCGGACCTCAGAGCTTGGCGAGTGCCTCGCGCAGGCCGGTCTCCGCCTCGTCGCCGAGCTTCTTCAGCGCCGGCGCGAGCAGCGGTGCGACCAGCTTGCCGACGCCCTGGAACTCGAAGTCGGCCGTGTAGGTCACCGTCGACCCCTCGCCCAGCGGGGCGATCTCCATCGAGTCGTGCGCGACGACCGAGGAGTTCTCCCCACGCAGGGCGAAGGTCGAGTCGGGTCGGTGCTCGACGACCTCGTAGGTCAGCTCGGTCTCCTTGCCCATGAACTTCGAGACGTTGTGGTACTTCGTGCCGACCCCGCCGTCGCCGGAGACGCGCTCGGTGCGCACGGTGCCGGGATCCCACTCGTTGGTGTGCGTGAAGTCGCTGAGGTAGGCGAACACGGCGGCCGGGCTGGCGGTCGTCTCGACGGTGCGCTGGAGCTTCATGGGGTCCTCTCGGGTGGAACGGGATGGTGCTGGGAAGTCGGGTCGCCCGGGTCAGGCCGGGGACTGGGGACCGCTGTCGTCGGGCACGGCCTCGTGGTGCCGCTGCCCGTGCGTACGACGGTCCTCCTTCATCTCGGCCTCGAAGAGGTGCCGCCGCCCCTCGACGAGCTGGTCGCGCGCCTGCTGCTCGAGCGACCGGAACGCCGCGTAGTAGGTGTCGTCGTACTCCTCGACCACCTGGAAGCTCCATCGCCCCTCCAGGATGTTGCGGCCCACCAGCTCGCGGTCGACCCGATCGGCGAGCTCGTCGTGTCCGGCCTCGCGCAGCTCCTCGACGGCCTGGCCCAGGGTCAGGTCCGCGGTGCCGCAGAGCCGGTGGAAGGAGTAGAGGTGGCCTCGGGCGGCCTCGACCGCCTCGAGTGCCTCGGAGAGCTTGCCCAGCGCGGACACCGTCTCGTCGCTGACCCCGGCCGGACGGCGGTGGGCGGCGAGGGGTTCGTCGCGCGAGGTGCTCATGGCTGCGAACGTATCCGGGCACTCCCAAGCTGCCGGCTGTCGTTCGGGGTGCCTGGCTACCGTGGCCGGTGCAGCGGAACCGACTCGGAGGAGACCCATGAACGACCAGAACGAGCAGCTCGCCCAGGACGCGGTGGTCGAGATCATGCGCGACGACCGCTTCTGCATGCTGACCTCGGTCGGCCCGGAGGGCCGCCTGCACGCGCACCCGATGACGCCGCAGGAGGTCACCGACGACGGCGACGTGTGGTTCTTCCTGGGTCGGAGCAGCGAGCAGGCGGCCAACATCGACGCCGAGAAGCGGGTCAACCTGGCCTTCTCCGACGGCTCGACCTGGCTCTCGGTCGCCGGCCACGGCGTGGTCCTGCGCGACCAGGCGAAGATCGAGGAGCTGTGGAACCCGATGGTCGCGGCCTGGTTCCCCGACGGCCCGCACTCGCCCGAGGTGGCGTTGCTGCACGTGGAGCCGGACTCCGCGGAGTACTGGGACACCCCCGGCGGTCGGGTGGCCTCGGCGCTGGCGTTCGTGAAGAGCAGGCTCACCGGCACGCGTCCCTCCGGGCACAACGAGACCGTCGACCTCTAGGACGTCCGGGGATCCTCCCCCGCCTCGGGACGGTGCGGGCGCTGCTCGCGCAGTTGTTCGCGCAGTCGTTCGCGGAGGCCGGCTGCCATGGCGGCGACGGTCACCGCATCGACGAGCTCGCCCAGGGTGCGGGCCAGCCGGACCCGGCGTACGGGCGCGAGGCGGAGCCGCAGGTGCAGTCGCGTCCCGAGGCCCGTCGGGGTCGGGGCCGCGCTCAGCGTGAGCGACCAGGACAGGCGCATCCGCCCACGCCGCGAGCGGTAGACGAGGTGCTCGGCCGGCGCGAGGGCCACCGCCTCGAAGTACGCCGTGGGTCCGCCGTAGTCCGGCACCCGGTCGCCCGGTGCGAGTGCCTGCCAGCGCGGGTCGATCCGGCGCAGCGCGCGGTGCCGGGCCGGCAGGAGGCGCTCGACGCGACCCGGGAGGTACCAGCCGGCTCGGTCCTTGCCCAGCTGCACCAGCCACGGCCACACCTGCTCGGGCGACGCCGGCAGGTCGACACCCCGGTCCATGACCACGTCGGCGTCGGCGACCAGGTCGTCCCCGGCGCGGGCCGCGGCGACCTCGCCGCTGTCGGCGGCCACGCTGGCGAACGGTGTCCTCACTCCGGCATTCTCGCGCGGCCTCACCGCGGTCCGTATCGAGCTCTGGGCCCGGCCGTCGCGACACGCCTCGGTGGCGGCCCGATCGAGCGACGCGCGCCTACGCTTCGTCCATGACGACCTCGCAGCTCGAGCAGGCCGAGGCGCTGCCGTCGCTGTTCGACGGCTCGCCTCGGCGGGTGGTGTCGACCTCCGCGGCCGCCCAGACCTCCTTCGTGCTGGGACTGGCGGCGTTCCTCGCGACACCGTTCGCCGTGGCGCACACGCTGTGCCTGGGCCTGGCCGCGATCGCCCTGGTCACCGGGGTGGTCGGTCTCGGGCGGGCGAGCGCACCGACCCGCTCGGGCGGTCTGCTGGCCTCCGTGGGCCTGGTGCTCGCGCTGGTCACCCTCGGGGTGGTCGGGATCCGCTACCTCGGCGTGGACACCACGTTCGGCGGGACCGCCGGGCCGGTGCTGCTCGACTGGCTCGGCGCCCTGAACACCCTCGTCCCGCGGCCCTGAGCGCTCAGCGTCGCGTCGCGGTGAGCAGCAGGTACTCCCACTCCATCGACCCGCTGGCGGCACCGAAGCGCTCGGCGAGGGCGTCGAGGTCGCGGTCCAGCGCCGCCTGCCGCTCGGGCTGGTCGGCCAGCGCCCGGTAGATCGCGATCGTGGGCCCGTAGCGCGCCTTGAAGAACTCCCGGAACTCGCCCGCCGAGGCGAACCGGTCCACGTGCAACCGCTGCCGGGTGCACGCGACGTCCTCGACGCCGTCGCCGAGCAGCCCGGTCACGTGTGCCTCGTCGCCCCACAGCGGGGGCGGCTGGACGCCGGGCGGCGGGGTGGGCGCGTAGGGCCTCATGGTCGCGAACATCTGGCCGATGAAGCCCTCAGGAGTCCAGCTGACCAGCCCGAGCCGGCCCCCTGGCCGGCTCACCCGGAGCAGCTCGCCGGCCGCCTCCTGGTGGTGCGGGGCGAACATCACCCCGACGCAGGAGATGACGGCGTCGAACGAGGCGTCCTCGAAGGGCAGGTCCTCGGCGTCGGCCTCCGCCCAGGTGATCGCGAGCCCCTCCTCGGCGGACCGGCCGGCGTCGAGCAGCGAGGGGGTCAGGTCGCTGGCGACGACCTCGGCTCCCGCGCGCGCCGCCGGGAACGACGCGTTGCCGCTGCCGGCCGCGACGTCGAGGACGCGGTCGCCGGGCCCGATCCCGGTGGCCTCGACGAGGAGGGTCCCGAGCTCGGCGATCACCTCCGTGGCCACGCTCGGGTAGTCGCCGAGCGCCCACATGCCGCGGTGCCGGGCCTTCAGCTCGGCGTCGGTGGGGCCGGCCGGGGCGGGGGTCGGAGTGGGGGCCGGAGTGGGGGCCGGAGTGCGGGTGGTCGAGGTGGGGGTGGTGCCGGTGCGCTGCGTCGTCGTCATCGGTGTCTCCGGGTGATCGATGGGTGGAGGTGCGCCTGCTCGGCGCGGTGCCACCAGCCTCCGGCCACGTCGGGTCCCGCTCCAGTGCCGGATCTGTAGCAGCCGCGGTACAGGATCTGTACTGGTGGTCCGGGTCGATCGGGCGTGTACTGGACTCCTCGAGCACCTAGGAGTCCACTCGTGTCCGGATACGGCCAGTTCTGCCCCGTGGCCAAGGCGATGGAGGTCCTCGACGAGCGGTGGACGCTGCTCGTCGTGCGCGAGCTGCTGCTGGGCAGCCGCCGGTTCAACGAGCTGCGCCGCGGCAACCCGCGGATGTCACCGGCGCTGCTCTCCAAACGGCTCCGCTCCCTCGAGCTGGCCGGCGTGGTCCGTCGCGAGACCGTCGGCGGGCACGCGTCGTACGTGCTCACCCAGGCCGGGCAGGAGCTCGAGCCCGTCGTGCGCACCCTCGGTGCCTGGGGGATGCGCTGGATCGGCGAGCTCGGCGACGAGGACCTCGACCCGCACCTGCTGCTGTGGGACATGCGCCGCACCGTCCCGGTGGACGAGTGGCCCCGCGCCCGGACGGTGCTCGCCCTCGAGTTCGACGACGTGCCGGCTCGCCAGGTGCGCTGGTGGATGGTCGTCGCGGGGGGCGAGGTGGACGTGTGCGACTACGACCCGGGGTTCGAGGTGACCGCCACCGTGCGCACGAGCCTGCGCACGATGACCGAGGTGTGGCGCGGCGACGTCGGCTGGGACCGCGCCGTGGGCAACGGGGCCCTGCGCATCGAGGCGCCGAGCGACGTACGCCGTCAGGTGCCGGCGTGGCTCGGCCAGGGGTCGTTCGCCGACGTCCCGGCGGTCAGGGTCTGAGACATGGCGGGTCTGGGGGCGCTGCTGGCCGACTGGGAGCGCGACCGGGACCTGTCCGGGACGGTCCTGCTGACGCGGGGCGGAGACGTCCTGCTCGAGTCCTGCCACGGGTTCGCCGACCGGGCCGCCGGGACACCGGTCACCCCGGACACCCGGTTCGGCCTGGCCTCGGTGACCAAGATGTTCACGGCGGTCGCCGTCGTCGACCTCGTCGGTCAGGGCCTCCTCTCCTTCGCCACACCGGTCGACGACGTGCTGCCGGCGGATCGCCGTCCCTCGACCCTGCTGCCCGAGGTCACCGTGCACCACCTGCTGTGCCACACCTCGGGGATCGCCGACTACTGCGAGGAGGACGAGGACTCCCCGGCGTACCTGGAGGACTACGGCTCGCTGTGGGACGAGCGTCCGTCGTACGCGATGCAGCGACCGGCCGACTTCCTGCCGCTCTTCGGCGACCTGCCGCCGTACCGACCGCCGGGCGTGCGCACGCAGTACTCCAACGCCGGCTACGTCCTGCTCGGCCTCGTCGTCGAGGAGCTGACCGGGCGCCCGTTCACCGAGGTGGTGCAGGAGCGGGTCTTCGACCGGGTCGGCATGACCCGCAGTGGCTTCTTCCGGCTGGACGAGGCCGTGCCAGACGTCGCGGTGGGGTACCTGCCGCGCACCTCCGCGCACGGGCCGTGGCGGACCAACGTCCACCGCGTACCGGTGATCGGCGGTGCGGACGGGGGCGCGTTCAGCACCGCCAGCGACCTCGACCGGTTCCTGCGCGCCTACGCCGGCGACCTCCTCGGCGGCCTGCGCGAGGTCGTGCTGACCCGGCACGCCGAGGACGGTGACGGCTTCGCCCACGGGTACGGCGTGCTGCTCTACCCCGACGGGCGCTACGGGCACGGCGGCGGCGATCCGGGGGTCGAGGTAGTGATCCACCGGTGGCCGGACGACGACGTCCAGCTGGTCGTGCTGTGCAACGGCGAGGGGCTGGCGGGCGAGGTGCGCGACGCGGTGGTCGCGGAGTGGCGAGAGGGCATGCTGGACCCGTGAGCGACTCGGTGGCGTTCTTCCGCAACCTCAACCTCGGGCAGCAGCGCTCGCACAGCCCCACCCGGCTCCAGCTGCTCGACGCCTTCGCGCGGGCGGGCGCGACCTCGGCGACCAACGTGCAGGTCAACGGCACCGTCGTCTTCGCGACCGACGGCGACGCCCGGGCGCTGGCCGAGGAGGTGGTGCGGCTGCTCGGACCGGTGTGCGGGTACGCCGGCGCCGTGCTCGTCCGCCCCGCGGCCTGGCTCCTCGACCTCGACCTGAGCGTGCCCGATCCGGCGGATGCGGAGGTGTCCTTGTTCGAGGGTCCGGACCCGTTCCCCGAGCCGCTGCCGTGGCGGGTGCCGGAGGCGGGCCTCACCGTCCTGCGCGCGGACGGGCAGCACGCGGTCTCGACGAACGACGGGCCCCGCACCAGCGGAGCTACCCGGGCGCTCGAGCGGTTGCTGGAGGTCCCGGTGACCTCCCGCGGGGTGTCCACGATCGTGCGGCTGCAGGACAGGTTGCGGGACCTGCTGGGCGACCGGCCGGGCGGCACGCCCCCTGCGTGAGGAGATCGGGGTGCCGGTACGGCAGGCTGGCGGTGTGTTCCACATCGGAGTCGACCTGGCCTGGGGTCACAAGCGCCCCACCGGCCTGGCCGTGCTCGACGAGGCGGGCCGGTTGGTGCACGTCTCGACGGTGCGCACCGACGAGGAGATCCAGGACGCGTTGGCGCCGTACGTCGAGGGCGGCTGCCTGGTCGCGATCGACGCGCCCCTGATCGTCCGCAACGCCACCGGCAACCGGCCGGCCGAGGCGGCGCTGAACAAGGACTTCGCCCGCTTCGACGCGGGGGCGCACCCCGCCAACACCGGCAAGCCCGAGCTGCGTGGCACGCCGCGCGGCGCCGCGCTGTGCCAGGCGCTCGGGCTGGACATGAACCCCCGGTCCGGGCGCTCGCGCCGGGCGATCGAGGTCTACCCGCACCCGGCGACGGTCGCGCTCTTCGGTCTCGGGCGGACGCTGAAGTACAAGCAGAAGCCTGGGCGCGACCTCGACAGCCTGCGGGCCGAGCTGCTTGCGCTGATGGGGTTCCTCGAGGGTCTCGCCGACGCCGATCCCCCGCTCGACCTGCAGTCGGCCTCGCCCGGGCCGGGGTGGACGGCGCTGCGCCTCGCGGTCGAGACCGCGACCCGCAAGAGCGAGCTGCGGGTGGTGGAGGACCAGGTCGACGCGGTCGTCTGTGCCTACGTCGCGCTGTTCGCGGCCCGCCGGCCCGACGCCGTCACGACGTACGGCGACCTCGAGACCGGCTACATCGTCACCCCGACCCTGCCCGACGGCAGCACCCCCAGCCCGCGGCCACCGCGTCCGCCGGCGGTCCCCGCCGACCCGGTCCGCGAGTACGCCCTGCAGCACCCGGGCCTGGTGGCCGCCGGCGAGCAGTTCCTCGCCCTGGTGACGGGGATCCTGGACGAGGCCGGCATCAACTACCTCAGCGTCACCGGCCGCACCAAGACCGTGGCGTCGTTCGCCGAGAAGGCGCGTCGCCTGCGCGACGGGGTCCCGATGTACGCCGACCCGCTGCGCGAGATCACCGACACCATCGGCATCCGGGTGATCACCTACGTGCACAGCGACGTGTCGGCCGTCGCGGACCTGCTGCGCGACCAGGTGGTGATCCACGACGACCGCGACCTCGGCCAGGAGACCGCCCAGGAGGGCCGGTTCGGCTACGCCAGCCGGCACCTGCTCATCGGGCTGGACGCCGCCCGCGAGGGGCACCCGGCGTACGAGCAGATGCGCGGTCGCAGCGCCTCGGTGCAGGTGCGCACCGTGCTGCAGCACGCGTGGGCGGAGTTCGAGCACGACATCCGCTACAAGGGGTCGATCCCCGAGGAGCACGCCCGCGACTTCGACCGGCGCTTCACCCTGGCCGCGGGGCTGCTCGAGCTCGCCGACCAGGAGTTCTCCACGATCCGCGACACCCTGCGCTCCTCGGTCGCCGGGGCGACCGAGCCGGCCGGTGCCGACGACGACCCGCGGATCGACCCCCGCGAGCTCGCGGCGTTCCTCGCCGGCCAGTACGCCGAGGCCGGCTGGTCGCGCACCGACCACTACGCCTGGATCTCCGGGCTGCTCCTCGAGCTCGGCATCGTCGGGCTCGACGAGCTCGGCGAGGTGCTGCGGGCGGGCGACGAGGAGCGGATCCGCGACCGGATGGACTACCGCTACCCCCCGGGGGCGGTGCGCCGGCTCGACGACGCGTTGCTGGCGGCGTACGGCACGACGTACGTGGGGCTGCGCGGCAACGCCCACCGGCGGGCGGCGCTCGAGACCCGGCTGGAGCGGCTCACGGCCGACTGAGCCGGCGTACGCGCAGTGCCCGCTCGGCGTGCTGCAGCGTGCGTGCAGTGCCCGCTCGGCGTCGTACGGCGTGCGTGCAGTGCCCGCTCGGCGCTAGTCCGTGACGTCGACGTGCACGTGGTCGCGGTGCTCGAGGATCGCGGCGACCTGGCGGGAGCGGCCGGTGGTGTCCGGGTCGTAGTCGCGCCAGCCCCGGTCGCCGCGGCGAGCGGTCCAGATGCGGCCGTCGAAGATCACCGTCTCCACCGCGAGCCGCTCTGCGGAGGCGACCAGGTACTGCGCGATCGCCCACCCCCGCGCCTTGTTCGGCTCCGAGACCGGTCGGACGAAGACGTCGACCGCGCGCCCGTCGTAGTGGGCCGATCCGGGCTTGTGACCGGTGCTGACCCCACCCGGGGCGAACCCCCCGACCCGCTGCCGACCGAACGCCGCGTCGAGGTCGCGGCGCACCGCGGCGGCCCGGGCGGTCAGGCCCGCGTCGTCCAGCTCGTCCGGCTCGGTCGTGGGCGCCCCACCGTCGGTGCAGCTCAACGCGGCGCGACTGCGACCGGTCAGGGCGGAGGCGACCAGACGGCCGTCGCGCGCCGAGCCCTCCACCGTCTCGGCCACGGTCACCGCCGTGGTGCGCAGCGGCAGACCCAGCCGGACGGCTCGGGCGGCGACCTCCGCCGCCGCCTCGGCCTGGTCGCGCTCCAGCTCGACGGTCCGGCCCTGCGCGGAGACCGAGCACTGGCGCGTCGGCGGCAGCAGCCCGCCCGTGCCGGACAGGACGAGCCCGACCAGGAGCCCGAGCACGATCAGCCCGGAGCCCAGCACCATCAGCCCGGTGCGTCCACGCCGCCAGCTCCGCCTCACCGCTCCAGTCTCCGGACCCGGCCCAAGCCCGACCCGACCCCGGGGAAGCCACCAGGGGACGGCTACCGTGGAGGTCCGCGCACCTCGACGCCCACCCTCACGGAGGTCAGGTCATGATCGGATTCATCGTCGCCGGGCTCATCATCGGAGCACTCGCCCGTCTGATCAAGCCCGGCAAGCAGAACCTCAGCCTGCTGGCCACGCTCGGCCTCGGCCTGGTGGGCTCGGTCATCGGCGGCCTGATCGCCAGCGCGATCGGCACCGGCAGCATCTGGGAGCTCAACGTCCTCGGGTTCGTGCTCGCAGTTGTCGCCGCGGTGCTGCTCGTGGGCGTCGCCGAGGCTGTGACCGGCAAGCGCCACCAGGACGCCTGAGCACCCTCCCGGATGGCGGACGGGGACGTCGCAGGTGCATGCTGACCTCAGCGACCCCCGTGCCGCCACCCGTGCCGTCACCTGTGGAGGAGATCAGCGATGAGCGCCACCGCCGAGGAGCTCGAGGCCCAGCGCGGGAGCTTCTCCTCGCGCCGCGTGTTCATCCTGGCGGCCATCGGCTCGGCCGTGGGGCTGGGCAACATCTGGCGCTTCCCCTACGTCGCCTACGAGAACGGCGGCGGGGCCTTCGTGATCCCCTACCTGGTGGCGCTGCTGACCGCCGGTCTGCCGTTCCTGTTGCTCGACTACGGCCTGGGCCACCGGTTCCGCGGCTCGGCCCCGCTGTCGTTCCGGCGCGCCGCCCGCGGCGCCGAGCCCCTGGGCTGGTGGCAGGTGGCGATCTGCTTCGTGATCGCCGTGTACTACGCCGCGGTGATCGCGTGGGCGGTGCGCTACACGCTGTTCAGCGTCGACCAGGCCTGGGGCGACGACCCCGAGGGCTTCCTGTTCGGCTCGTTCCTCCAGGCCGGTGACCCCGGCGTCGGGCTGGACTTCGTGCCCGGCGTCCTCGTGCCCCTCGTGCTGGTCTGGCTGGTCGTGCTCGCCGTGATGGCCCTGGGCGTGCAGAAGGGCATCGGCGCCACGTCCGTGGTGTTCATCCCGGTGCTGTTCGTGGCCTTCCTGTCCCTGGTGGTGGCCGCCCTGTTCCTCCCCGGGGCCGGGCAGGGGCTCGACGCGCTGTTCACCCCCGACTGGGGCGCCCTCGGGGAGACCGGGGTCTGGGTGGCCGCCTTCGGGCAGATCTTCTTCTCGCTCTCGGTCGGCTTCGGGATCATGATCACCTACGCCTCCTACGTCGGTCGCCGCGCCGACATGACCGGGTCGGGACTCGTCGTCGGCTTCGCCAACTCAGGCTTCGAGCTGCTCGCCGGCATCGGCGTCTTCGCCGCACTGGGCTTCATGGCCAACGCCTCCGGGGTGGCGGTCGACGAGGTCGCCAGCGAGGGGCTCGGGCTGGCGTTCGTCGCGTTCCCCGCCATCATCAACGAGGCGCCGGCCGGGGCGCTGATCGGCGTGCTGTTCTTCGGCAGCCTCGTCTTCGCCGGGGTCACCTCGCTGATCAGCGTGATCGAGGTGGTGATCTCCGCGGTCCGCGACAAGTTCGAGATGAGCCGCGTGGGCGCCTCGATGGCGGTCGGGGTGCCGGCCGCGGTGATCAGCGTCGTCCTCCTGGGCACCACCACCGGCGTCTACGTGCTCGACATCGTCGACCACTTCATCAACCGCTTCGGCATCCTGCTGGTCGCGGTGGCCAGCACGCTGCTGCTCTCCTGGGTCTTCCGGCGCACCAGCCTGATCCGCGACCACCTCAACCTCGACGGGTCCGTCCACCTCGGTCGCTGGTGGCTCGCGCTCATCGGGGTGGTCACCCCCGCGGCCCTGGTCTACATCCTGGTCAACGAGCTGATCGACAACCTGAGGACGCCGTACGAGGACTACCCCGGCTGGATGCTGAACACCCTCGGCTGGGGTGTCGCCGTCGCCGTGCTGGTGCTCGGCCTGGTCGCCAGCCGCGTGCCCTGGCGGGCGCGCACGAAGCTCGAGGACCCCGAGCTGGGCCTCGACAGTGCAGGAGAGGCGGGCTGAGATGTCGACTACCGCGATCGTGATGATGCTGGTGGCGATGACCGTGCTGTGGGGCGGTCTGGCGCTGGCGATCTGGAACATCAACCGCTACCGGGGCGAGGAGCCCGAGAGCGTCCGCCGGGACCTCTGAGGCCCGGGCTCAGCCGCCACGGGCCTCCGTCGCGTCGCCCTGGGAGTCGGCCTCGACGCCGCGCCAGGCTGCACCGACCTCGTCGAGGACCGCGGTCGCCTGCCGCAGGCCGGCGCGCGCGGCGTCGGCCCGCTTGGCCGGGTCGAGCACGTTCTTGCCGATGGCCGCCAGCGCCTCCCGGTCGGGGCTGACCACCGCCGTCGAGCTGGCGCCGGTGCGCTCGAGCTGGGCCGCGATCGAGGTCGCCTTGGTGAGCGACTGCGGCAGCGGGGCGATCACCACCACGGTGTCCGCGCCGGCGGCGACGTCGACGTTGGCGCTCGACCGGATGCCGCCGTCGATGAAGTGCCGCTCCCCGATCCTCACCGCAGGCCACACCAGCGGTACGGCGCAGCTGGCAGCCACGGCGTGGAGCAGGTCGACCCCGCTGTCCCGGTCGAAGACCGTGAACCGACCGGTCTCCGCCTCCACGGCGGTCACCTTGAGCTCGCGGCCGGGCCAGTCCCCGATCTCGAGCCGGGCCCGGATCACCTCCAGCCGCTCCGCGTCGCCGGGCGGGTGCGCCCGCAGCGCCATCGCGCCGATGCGGGCCCGCTTGCGCCGGCCGCTGCCGGGCAGGAGGAGCGGCGGCAGCATGCGCAGCAGCGTCAGCCGCGACAGGTCGGCCCCGATCTCCCGGTCCGCCGGCTCGAGCTGGGTCGCGTAGAGCTCCTCGAGCGTGCGGCCGCTGGTCACGTGGGCGCCGACGACCGAGCCCGCGGAGGTGCCGACCACGAGGTCGGCCGTGCTGAGGTCCACTCCGGCATCCGCCAGTCCCTTGAGGATCCCGAGCTCCCAGGCGATGCCGGTCACCCCGCCGCCACCGAGGACGAGTGCTGTGCGCGTCATGGGGCCAACCTAGGGGGCGCGGGGTGACGACCCCGGACCGGCTGCCTAGGGTCCAGGACATGGAGCAGGTCCGCCGCGCCGCCCGGCGTACCCCCGCCGCTCTCGCCGGCCTGGTGCTCGCCGTCGGGCTGGCGGGTTGCGGCGCGACGGCCGACCCGGAGTCCGGGACCGTGCCGAGCGCCGCCCCCTCGGCGTCGGGCTCGGCGTCGGGTGGGGCGTCGGGTGGGGCGACGACCCAGGCCGAGACGCCCCGCGCCTCTCCTCCGCGCACCGCCTCGCCCACCCCCGACGAGCCGCGAGAGGAGCAGTCCGGTCCGGCGACGCGCCGGGGAGTGGACGTCTCGCACCACCAGGGGCCCGTCGACTGGCGCCGGGTCCGCGCCGACGGGATCGGCTTCGCCTACCTCAAGGCCACCGAGGGGAGCACGTTCGTGGACCCCCGCTTCGCCGAGCACGCCCGCCGGGCCCGCCGCGCCGGACTGCACGTGGGCGGCTACCACTACTTCACGCTGTGCTCTCCCGGCGCCCCGCAGGGCGAGCACTTCGTCGAGGTGCTCGACCCGGTGCTCGGCTCCGGCCCGGCCGGGACGATGCCGCCCGCGGTGGACCTCGAGCTGGCCGGCAACTGTCCCGAGCCGCCGGCGCGAGCCGCGTTGCTCGCGGAGATCCGGGCCTTCGTCGACGTCGTGGAGCGCGGCACCCGGCAGCGCGTCGTGGTCTACGCCTACCCCGACTTCGAGGCACGGTTCGGCATCGCCGCGGCCCTCGACCGGCGACTGTGGGTCCGGCGCATCGGGAGCAGGCCCCCGCAGGGCTCGTGGTGGCTCTGGCAGCGCGACGACCGGGCCCGGGTCGACGGCATCGACGGTCCCGTCGACCTCAACCTGCTCTCTCGCTGACCTCTTCCCCCACCCGCGTCCGGCGCCGCCCGCAGCAGCCCGAGCCGCACAGGGCTTAACGGCACCCGGCCGAGCCTCTAGTCTCGGAACCAGGGGTGATCTGCCGTGGCCGGACTGTTGGGTACGACGCGAGCACGGGAGTTCCCGACCGAGGAGGTGCGCTTCGGCGTCGTCCTCAACGGCGGCGTCAGCCTCGCGGTGTGGATGGGCGGCACCGTCCACGAGCTCGACCGGCTCACCAAGGCCCGGGAGCGAGGGGGCCGCTCCGACCCCTACGCCCTGCTGCTGGAGCTGGCCGGCTGCACCGCCCGGGCCGACGTGTTCGCCGGGACCTCGGCAGGCGGCATCAACGGCGCCGCCCTCGCGCTCGCCCAGGTCAACCGGGGCGCCGACCTGAGCATGCTGCGGGACCTGTGGATCGAGCAGGGACGCATCGAGTCCCTGCTGCGCGCACCCTTCCAGGGCGACCCGACCTCGCTGCTGCGCGGCGACGAGTACTTCCTGCCGGCCCTGCACGATGCCATGACCCGCCTGGCCGGCCAGCCCGGCAACCGCGGCCCCGAGGCCTCGCCCATCGACCTCACCATCACCACCACGGTGCTGCGCGGCAACCAGACCATCACCCTCGACTCGATGGGCCAGCAGCTGCCGCAGACGGTCTTCGCCGGGCTGTTCAGCTGGCACCGCAGCGCACGTACGCCGCAGCACGACGACCCGTTCAGCCCGGGCAACATCAACCGCACCGCCGCCGAGCTCGCGCTGGCCTCGCGGTCCACGGCCAGCTTCCCGGTCGCCTTCGAGCCGTCGTTCGTCCCGGTGAGCTCCCCCGACTTCCCCGCCCGTGCGCCCGGGACGCCACCACCGCGCGACACCGAGGAGCACCGGCTGCGCCCCGACATGAGCAGGGTCGTGCGCTCGTGGGGGGAGCGGTCCGAGGGCAAGAACAGCTCCCGCTTCGTCGTCGACGGCGGGGTGCTGGCCAACACCCCGACGCTCCCCGCCCTGGAGGCCGTCGCGGGGATGGAGGCCGAGGGTCCGGTGCGGCGGGTGATGCTGCTGGTCTACCCCCACGCCCCGTCCCCGGAGGAGGACACCCCGGACGTCGCGGCCAGCCCGCCGACGGTCTTCGAGGCCGTCAACGGCCTGCTCGGCGCGCTCTCGGGCCAGGGCAGCCGCACCTACGTCGACCAGCTCGAGCAGCACAACCGGCGGGCCGCGGGACGTCGCGGCACCCGGAGCGACATCCTCCGGGAGAGCACGTCGGCGGACCTGGCGGCGCTCGCCACCCTGCTCTACCCGCACTACCGGAGGCTGCGCGAGTGGCGCGCCGCCCGCGACCTCGCCTCGCGCCTGACCGGGAAGATCGACGACGGTGCGACCAGCACGGCGCTGCCGACCGGCTGGAACTTCGACCGGGTCCGGCGCGAGGCCGAGCGCGCCCAGCAGGACTGGCAGCAGGACCGCACGCTGCCCTACGTCCCGGCCGAGGTCCCGGCCGAGGCGGACCTCACCGGGTGGGGCTGGGGGATCTCCGGGGCGCTGGGCGTCGCCGACTCCTGCAACGAGCTGCTGCGCCAGCTGGTCTCCGCGCTGGGCACCGTCGACGAGGCGTACGTCGTCGCGACCGCCGCGCGACGCCGGACCTTCGAGCTGCAGGCCAGCATCGCGGCGATGCGCAAGGACGTGGACGACGCGTGGGCCACCGACCGCGGGGACGACGACGACGCGGTGGTCGGCTCGCTGTCCCCCAACCGGCGCTACTGGCTGCTCCGGCTGGCCTACTACGACCACCTGATGGTCGGAGAGGTCGGTTGGGCCGAGGTCCGCCGGCGGATCACCGAGGTCGCGGAGTTCGAGGGCGGGCTCGCCGCGAGGACCCAGCCTCCGGGCAGCCCGGCAGCCGACGCCGCCCGGACGATCCGTCGCGACCGGGTGAGCGGTGCGCTGACGCGTCGGCTGGTCGCCACCGCGGCCGCCGGCATCGGCCTCGGCGCGGACGCCGGTGCCGGCGCGCAGGACGCAGTCCTCGCTGACCGTGCCGCCGGGGCCGTGGGCGGCCAGGTGGCGATGCTGGTCAGCGCCGTCGTCGGTCAGGTGGTCCACGTGCTGCACGCCGTCGACACCCGCGCCCTGGACGAGCAGTCCGCTCCGGCGGCCGAGGTCGGTCGTTGGGAGCACGGCCTGGGGATAGCCCCGGGGACCTCGGCCGAGGTGCTGCTGACCCGCCTGCTCCACCTGGAGGTCGCGGCGACCGCCCTCGGCGACGAGGTGAGCACCGGCGGCACGCTGCCGGTCGAGCTGGTCCAGCTCTCCGCCCAGACGCAGAACCGCTTCGCCGAGCACAGCCGCACCGCCGACGACAAGCTCGGCGGCTGGTCGCTGAACCGCTTCGGCGGCTTCGTGAAGCGCTCCTGGCGGGCCAACGACTGGACCTGGGGTCGCCTCGACGCCGCCACCGTGCTCTGTCGCACCGTCCTGCAGCCGCAACGCGTCCGTCGTTCCGCCCGGCTCAGCGGCTACCTCACGCAGGGCACCCCGGAGCGTCGCGCGGCGGACACCGTGGCCGAGCTGGTCGTCGAGCTGTTCGGGGACGGGGCACCGGACCTGGGGCCGCTGCTCGCCGAGGCCACCGCCGAGCTCACCGCCGTGCTCGACCCCGAGGTCGACGAGGGAGACCTGCCCGCCGCGCTCCCCGCACTCGCGGACCTGTTCGCCCGCGCGGTCCACGAGCAGGTCGTGGTCACCGAGCTCCCCGAGATCGCGACCGCCATCCGCGCCGACAAGGTGGAGGGTGGGTACGCCCGCTCCCGGGGCGAGGTCTTCCTGGCCGCGGAGGGGCCCCTGCTCGCGAAGCTCGAGGCTGCGGCCACCGGGGAGCAGCACGTGTCCCCGGAGGACCGTCGGCGCGCCCTGCGCGCCTTCGACGGTGCCGGCATCGGCCGGGAGCCGCTGCGCGAGGAGAGCAGCAGCGACCTGACCATCCGCACGGCGACCACGGCCGCGGCGGTCGCGACCACGGTGCTCAGCTCGGCCCGCTCCGGGCTGTCGGCGATCGCGCCGGTGACCAAGGCGCTGCGCGGAGCGATGCTGCTGCCGTACTGGGTGGTCACCGGGCTGACCTCCAAGGGCGGCCTGGCTCGCAACCTGTCCCTGCTCGCTCTCGCCCTCGGCGGCACGCTGCTCGCCCTGTCGCTGTTCGGGGCGCTGCCGGAGTCACTCTCCGGACCCGCGACCGGGCTGGGCGCCAGCGCCGTGCTGGTCGCCTTCGCGTACGCCGCCCTGCGCACCGGCACGCTGCTGCACGGTGTGGTGCTGCTCTCCCCGGTCATCCCTCTGCTGACCTACTCGGTGGTCAGCGCCCGCGAGAGCGACGACGTCTCCGCAGCGCAGGGCAGCACCACGCTCCTCGTGGTGATCGGGCTGGCGCTGGCGTTGATGCTGCTCGGCAGCTTCGGCGCCGCCCACGGCAGCGTCTTCGCCACGCTGGACCGGCTCGCCGACCAGCACGGCGTACCGCTGCAGACGCGTCCACGCGAGGGGCGCGCGCCGACGGCTCGTTCGGCGCGGTCGCGGTGGTTGGAGGCCGCAGTCCGCTCCGCGGCACCGGTGCTGGTCGGCCTGGTGGTGCTGGCCGCGCTGGCGGCGGTGGTCGCGCTGGCGCTCGGTCCGGACTGGGTGCAGCGCTTCCGCGACTGGTCGTGGCCGGGGCCGGCGAAGTGGCTCCTGGTCCTGCTGCTGCTCGCCGGCGCGACCGTCGTCGGCGTGCTGGTCGCCCAGCGGGGCGGCCGGGACCTGCGGGTGCTGGGCCGGGTCCCGGCGGTCGACGAGGCCGGGACCACCGAGGTCGACGAGTCCGGCAACGTGCTGTTCACCTGGCGGCACCAGCGGCTGGCCAACCCGCGCGGGGTCGCGGTCGGCTGGTCGGTGCTCTACGGGATCGTCTACGAGCTCCTGGTCGTGGCCCTGCTGGCCGACCCCTTCGGCACCCACGCCACGTGGTGGCACCGGGTCGCCCTGCTCACCGCCGTGCTGTTCGCGCTCACCCTGGTCCTGGTCGTGCCGGGCGTGCTGCCGGTCCTGGAGTACCGGGCGGTGGCCCGCGTCGAGCAGCAGCGGTCGGCCACGGTCACCGAACCGCCCGACTACGCCCTCGACCTGGCCTCCCGCGGCCTGGGCTACGCCCACTACTGCGGGGCAGGAAGCGCGCCGGGCCTCACCCCCGCCGGCGAGCGCCTCCACCGCGGCGTACGCCAGGCCCGGGCCCGAGCCACCCGCGTCGGGTAGTCGCGGGATCGCGCGGTCGCGGCGGTGGCCGTCCCGGTCCTTGGGATCGTCAGGTGGTCTCGATCTCCGGTGGACTCAGGTACCTGCTGCAGGACCGCGCCGTGGCGCGATCCCGTCCGCGTCAGGGGACGGTCCAGCCCGGTTCATCGTCCGGACGAAGTCCACGACTGACTCGGGCAACCCCTGATCCCGACAAGGTTCTTCCGGGATCGGCTCCCCCGCCACCATCCGCAGCGGGATGACACCCATCCATGCATCTGTCGGTTCATCGGGCTCCCCCGTGCCACCGGTGCGCGTCTTGACCAAGTAGGCCCCCGGAGTGATGGTCAGCTCCATCACGAGCGTCGCGGCAAGCTCCTTCGCCGACGTCGGCCGAACCTCGGCGTTGCGTCCCGGAAGCAGACGTTCGGACAGCTTCTCCAGCGCGGCTCCTCGCTCGTCGCCCGTCAACCGACGCGGGGTTCCGTAGACAACCGCGGATCGGTAGTTCGCGGAGGAGTCGAAGGTGGTGTGGGCAACGACGAGACCGTCCAGTGCCACCACCGACAGAGCAGCGGGCGTCCCGGCCGCCACGTGCCGCAGAGCACCCGCCCCGGTCGAGCCGTGAAGGAGGATTCGGTCGCCGTCGCGCGCGAACAGCATGGGCACCACCCACGGGCGACCATCGACCACGGTTGCGAGGCTGCCCACCAACTGGTCGTCGAGCAGCGCGTCCAGGGTGGCCCGATCGGTCGACCCCCGGTCTGCGAGCCGATTGAGGCGCAGCTCGGTCATGCTGCGCCTCCTATTCCTTGTCCTCGAGGCCGGACGGTGCCAGCCGCGCCATCGCCGAGGCCAGAGCGCTCGGTCTGACGTCCAGGGCCTCGGACCGCTCCTTGCGGATGATCGCCTCCCGCACCAGGTGAGCGCCCAAGAACCTGAACGGCTCCGGTGGAAAGCTGCGGGGTGTCGCGTTCACCAGTCCATTGTCGGACCACTCATCGACCCGCCCCAGCGCCATCGAGGCGAGGATCTTCCCGCCGACCACGCTCGGTCCTACGCCGTTGCCCGACCAGCCGACTCCGTAGAGCACGTTCTCGTGATCGCCGAGCCGGCCGAAGATCGGCAGGCTGTTGTAGGTCCGATCGACCGGTCCGGCCCAATCGTGGGTCAGAGCGACGTCGCGCAACTGGGGGTAGTAGCGCCGAAAGTCCCGCGCCACCATCTCTGCTCGGCCGCGGTGTCGCTCCATCGCCGAGGGCATCCAGCCGCCCATGCCGATCGTCCAACCGCCCTTGCCGAAGACAACCCGTCCAGACCCGGTGGTTCGGTAGTAACAGACCAGCGTCTGAGAGTCGGTGATCGCCTCGCCGCCAGTCCACCCGATATCGGCCAGCCGGTCCGGCATCGGCTCGGTGGCCACGACGTCACTGGAGATGACGAACAGCTTGGACCTGAGCTCGTGGATCCCGGCGCCCCAAGCGTTCATTGCCAGGATCACACGCTCTGCAGAGATCGACCCGTTGCGGCACTCGACCTCCGGCCTGCGTGTTCGGTGCAACCGGTTCATCCGGCTGTTCTCAAAGATCCTTACGCCACGTCGGATCGCGACTCGGCGCAGCGCGCGCACCAGGTGACCGGGGTGCACCGTCGCGCCACTGTGCTCGACAACTCCGGCCAAATGGTTCGGGGACCCGCTGCGGCGGGCGACCTCCTCCGGTGAGAGCAGGGCGAAGGTCGGTCCCCTACCCAGCCTCTCCGCGGCCTGTGTCACCGCGGTCCACGACCCCACATGTGCGGGGGCAGTAGCGGTCCACATGAATCCGCCCCGACGGAACTCCGCCTCGGGCGCCTGCTCGGAGCAAAACCCCTCGATCTCGTCGATCGCCCGCTCACTGGCCCCGAGCAGGTGCAACGCACCGGACTCGCCGCACATCGACACCAACGTGCTCGCCTTCGGCCACCACGACAGGACGAAGCCGCCGTTGCGACCCGAGGACCCGCCGCCGCAGACGTCGGCCTCGACGACGGCCACGTCGGTGTCCGGCGCCAGCTCGAGGATGCGCAGCGCCGTCCACAGTCCGACATAGCCGCCGCCCACGATGACCACGTCGGCGCTCTGGTGTCCCTCCAGCGGTGGGCTGCTCGACCCGTCGAGGGCCTCCTGCAGCCACAACGACCTGTGCTTGCCCGCCGTCATCAGTAGAGCCACCGCGTCGTCGCTAGCACCTCGTCGTCATCCATCTCCGCCAGGATCCTGCCCTCATGACGTCGTACGGCGAGGAACGCGTCCAGCAGGTCGCTGCCGATTGCCTCGCGGAGCACTTCTGAAGTGGAGAGAAGGTCGAGCGCCTCCTCCAGCGACGTGGGCAGCCGTCGAATGCCCAGGCGCTCACGCTCCTCGATCGCGATGGTGTGTGGATCGTCCGTGACCTGTGCAGGAGCCGACAGAGCACGATCGGCTCCGTGCAGCGACATGGCCATGATGGCGGCAGCAGTGAGGTAGGGGTTGCCCGTGCTGTCGGCCATCTTCACCTCGCAGTTGGCCGCAGCATTGCGCTGGGACACCGTGCCGGGAATGAACCGCACGGCCGCCTCCCGGTTCTCCGTCCCCCAACAGGCGTAGGCGCCGGCCCAGTGTTGGGGGACCAGCCGGTGATAGCTCAGCAGGCTCGGAGCCAACAGACCAGTCGCCCGAGGGAGTTCCTCGACCAGGCCCCCGATCATCGAGGCACCGACCCGGCCAGGGCCAAGGACACCCAGCGAGTCCCCAGCGAAGACGTTCCGTCCGTCGTCGAAGGCGGAGAAATGGATGTGGCAACCGTTCCCCACCGCACCGAGCGCGGTGACCGGGCTGAACGACACGTGCAACCCGTGCTTGCGCGCGGTCCTCCTGGTCACGAGTCGGGCCAGCACCTGATGGTCCGCGGCAGTGACCGGATCGGTGGGAGCCAGGGAGAACTCCACCTGGCCGGGGCCGTACTCGGGATGCACGAGCTCGGGATGCAGGCCGGCCACGGACATGGCGTCGATCAGATCGAGCAGGAAACGCTCCAGCTCGACGAACGCCTGCAGCCCATAGGGCGGTCCATGGTGTCCGACCATCGGTGCCTCGCGGTCTCCGGTGTACACCGTGAACTCGAGCTCGAACGTCATCAAGTAGTCGTAGCCGCGAGCGGCGGCCGTCTCACACTGGCGGCGCAGCACGCTGCGCTGGCAGCCCGGCAGCACCTCGAGCTCCTGGTTGCGCTGGTCGACCGGTGCCCACCACAGGCCCGCCTCCTCATCGAGGCATGCGGCAGCGCCCAGGTCGGGGATGAGCCTCATGTCGCCCGTCGGGCCACTGTAGGCATCGGTCGTGAGGATCTCACCGTTCGCACACATCACTGAGAACACCGGCGACAGTCCGATGCCACCGCTGGCGGCACCGGAGACCCGTGGCCCCGGGACCACCTTCGCGCGAACGGCCCCGGAGTTGTCGACGAGGGTGGTGAGCAGGGACCGGGCCGACGAGACCTCGCCTCCAGTCCGAGTCGGTGTCGGCTGGTGCGCGTTCACCGCGGATCACCCCAGCCGTAGACCCGCCGTGCGTTCTCCTTCGCGATCCAGCCCACATAGCGCGTCGCGTCGGCGAGAGAGATCTCATCGTGTTCCAGCCACTCGCCGAACAGCCGGGTGATGCCACGTCGCCACAGCGATGCCCCACCGACATAGAGCTCAGGTAGGCCGAAGGCGTCGGAGGAGAACAACACCTTGTCGAACGGAGCGAGCTCCAGCGACTCGCGGATCAGATTGTGCGAGGACCACCCGGTGTAGTGCGTGCTCGCTCCGGTATCGAGGTACACGTGTGGGTAGACCTGGGCGAGGAAGCCTGCCTCACGGACGAACGGATAGCAGTGCAACAGCATGATTCGGGTGCCCGAGGTCCGGGTCGCCCGAATGAACTCGGTCATCTTCGTCGGGTCGCAACGATGCAGGTTGATGTCCGAGTCGCCGTACCCGACGTGGAACTGAATCGGCAGACCGGTGTCCACCCCCTGCCAGAGCAGGTGTCGCAACAGCACCGGGTGGTCCATTCGGGGTGAGGCGCCTGTCCCCGAGCCGCTCAGCCACTCGTCCGCGGCCACCCGCACCTCGTGGTCCGTGGGCCTGACGGGATCGAAGTCGAGACCGAAGCGGTAGGCGATGATGCTCTTCAGCCCCACCGCGGCCTGCGCAGCCGACTCGATCGCCGCTGCCACAGTGTCCGCGTAGCTGTTCGCCGTCGCATCCTGCGCGATCGACTCCGCGACCGCCTCGAGCCGGACGATCTCGTGGGCCGGTCTGTCCGTGACCCCACCCAGTTCCTCCGGGGACTGCACCGCTGAGCTCTGGAAACCCGTGTCGACGATGTAGCGTTCGATACCGGTCGCAGGCATCAGTCGACGGGCCACCTCCTCGTCACCGAGCTCGGTCCGCCGGCTCCAGTACGTCTCGCCGTCGACGTGTTTGGGCAGGTCCAGCAGGGGAGCGCACAACGCCCGGATTCCGAGTCCGACCGGGCTGTCGAAGATGGTCGCCCCCGTCGACGACGGCCAGTCCGACTCAGTGGCGAGCAGCTCGAATGCGGCCCGGTCCAGCGGCTCGGTGGTCAGACCGTGGCAGTGGTGATCCACCAGACCCACCTCGGCTACGACCTCGCTGATGGATGTGTCATTCATCGGGGTTCTCCTTGTCCGCATGATGGGCCGCGAGCATCCAGAAGCCGAGGGAAGTCGGCTGGCTTCGGTCTTCCTGCACTGCTGCCGCGACGACTGCGGCTCACTGGGAAGACGGCTGGTCCTGGCTGGGCTCGTAGGTGATCTGCACCTCGGTGACGAGCACCTCGAGGCAACGATCGAGCCGACGATCCACTCGATGCCAAGAGCCCGAAAGGGCACGCGTCCACCAGTCGCGCGTGCCGCCGCGGCAAACGCGAACGGAAGGGGTCAGGCGTCCACAATGTCGCCCCCCGACGGGCCGCGGGTTCCCAGGTAGGCCTCGATGACGTGCGGGTCCTTGCGCACGACCGCCGGAGCGCCCTCGGTCAAGCTGTGACCGTTGACCAACACGTGCACTCGGTCGCACAGTGCCGAGATCAACCGCATGTCGTGGTCGATGATCAGCAGACCCAGGCCTCCGGACTCCTGCTTCGCCAGCCGCCGCAAGATCTGCTCCAGGTCCGCCGACTCCTCGTCGTTCAGGCCTGCCGCGGGTTCGTCCAGCATCAGGTAACGCGGTCGAGTGCCGAGTGCGCGCGCGATCTCCACCCGTCGCTGAAGCCCGTAGGCCAAGGTGCCGGCCGCGCGATCGGCCAGATGGGCGATGCCGAGGCGCTCCAACAGCTCAGTCGCCACAGTGTCCAGCTTTCGGTCTGGTCGGCGGATCACCCCGGCAACGTTGTCGCGGACCGACAAACCGGGGAACAGCCGCACCGTCTGGAAGCTCCGGGCCAGGCCGTGCCGAGCGACCCTGGTGGGTGACCTGCCCGTGAGGTCGGTCCCGTCGACCACGACCCGCCCGCTGCTGGGGGTCAGGATGCCGCTGAGCACGTTGACCAGCGTGCTCTTTCCGGAGCCGTTGGGTCCGATCAGCCCGACGACCTCACCTGTGTGCACGTGGAGGGAGACCTCCGACAACGCCGTGAGGCCGGCGAACCGCTGGGTCACCTGCACGGCGTGCAGCCCCTGGTCGGAAGCGTTCACGGCGCAGTCTTCCTGCGCACCGGAGCCCAAGAACCGAACTCACGATCACGCATCAAGCCCTCGGGTCGCCACACCAGCACGGCGAGGATGCACAGCGCGATCACCATCGAGGTGAGACCGGAGAGGTCCCCGATGTCGATCGGACCGACTCGGAAGCCACCTTGGACGTTGCGCAGCACCTCGCTGACCAGGGTCACGAGGCCGGCGCCCGCGACTGCCCCACTCACCGACCTCATCCCACCGATGATGAGCATTGCCAGCAATGCAAATGTCTCTTCGAAGAAGAACTGCTCGGGGCCGAAAGCGAGGCTGTTCAGCGCCCAGATCGTGGACGCAGCAGCCATCAGGACCGCGCTGACCATCCAGCCCACGAAGCGGGCCCACGGCACCGACACCCCCAGGGCGGCGGCGGCAATGGAATCCTCGCGGACCACCTGCAGCCGCATCCCCCACGGCGAGGCCGCGAAGAGCAGCGCCAAGGCGCAGATCACGCTCGTGGAGCCCACGGCCGTCCAGGTATCCACCAGGTCCGGCACGCTGACGATGCCGCGGCTACCGCGGGTGACCCCGTCCCACAGGTTCACCACGGAGTACGTCATGACCAGCAGCGCCAGGGTGGCCATCGGGATGACCGACTCGTGCATCCGGGCGATCGGCACCCCCGTGAACACAGCGAAGCCTGCCACCGCGAGCACCGACAGGCCCACCGCTCCGAGGATGCCGGCCTCGGTGCCTGCCAACCAGTGCGGCAGATCAGGGAGCAGGCGCTCCTTGGTAGCCGGGGAGATCGTCACGAGTGCGGCTACGTAGGCAGCGACGGCGAAGAACGAGACGTGGCCGAAGGAGAGAAGCCCGGAGTTCCCGACGAAAGTCTGTATCGACACCACGAGGGCGCACAGCAGCAAGAACTCGACGGCCAATCGCTGCTCACTGAAGCTCAGCACATTCTCGGCGAGCAGGCCGATCCCGACGAACAGCGCCGTGAGGACCAGCCAGTCGCGCAAGACCCCCTTGAGCTTCATCAGGGACCAGGCGTTCATGCGACTCGCTCCGCAGCCAGCTTGGAGAAGCCTTGTGGACGCAGGTAGAGGACCACGACCACGACCACGAGCGTCAGGGCCGCGGTGAAGGGAACCGCGCCTTGGGGCAGAAACGTCTGCAGGCTGACTTCGATGAACGCCAGGGCGAACCCGCCGACGATGGCCGCGCGCAGGTTCCCCAGACCGCCGAGAACGACCGCGATGAAGGACTGCAACAGCGGGTTGAATCCCATCGAGGGCGAGACACTGCCGGTGCGCGCGATCCACAGCACGCCGGCGATGCCGGCCAGAAGGCCTGACAGCGCGAACGCCAGGACCACCATCCGTCCGGCGCTGACTCCCATCAGCCGGGTGATGGCGAAGTCCTCGGCTGCGGCACGGATGGCCAGTCCCTGACGGGTCCGGCCAAGGAAGAGGGTGAGCGCAAGCATCGCCGCGATGGCCACCACGAAGGTGATCACCGAGAGCACCGGGAAACGAAAGGAGCCCACGGACCAGACGCGGTCCAGCCAGGACGGCACCGGGATGCCTTTGGGTCGGGGGGAGATGACGTTGCGGATCACTGCCTGGATCAGCATGGAGACCGCGAAGGACGCGAAGATCACCACATGCGCCGGCGCTCCCCGCAGTGGCCGGAAGGCCACCAGCTGGATCACGAGGGAGAGCGCTACGGCGGTCACCACGCCGAACGCGGCCGAGGGCCACAACCCGACGGTCGGGACCAGGAAGAACATGGTGTAGCCGGTGATGGTGATCAGCTCGCCGTAGGCGAAGTTGAGCAGCCCCAACACCTGGAAGACAACCGCGAGACCAAGCGCCAGGAGTGCGTAGATCGCGCCGAGCCCCATGGCGTTCACGAACTGCTGGGTGAGGTACTGGACACTCATTCCTGCCTGCCCAGGTAGGACGCCTCGAGGTCATGCGCCGTGGCCATGTTCGCGGCCGTGTCGGACGCGGTGAAGCGACCGTTCTCCATGACGTGTGCACGGCTCGCGATCGCCAGAGCCTGCCCGATGCTCTGCTCGACCAGCAGAATGGTCAGCCCGAGCTCATCGCGCAGCCTGACGATCAGCTCGAACACCTTCTCCACGATGACCGGCGCAAGTCCCAGCGACGGCTCGTCCAGCAACAGCACCTGCGGCTCCGACATCAGGGCGCGACAGATGGCGAGCTGTTGCTGCTCTCCGCCGCTGAGAGTGCCGGCAGCCTGGTCGCTTCGCTCCGCGAGGACCGGGAACAGATCCAGCAGCTCTGCCCGGCGACCCGCGGTCTTCTTGCGGTCGGACCGGCTGATCGCGCCCATGGTCAGGTTCTCCGAGACGGTGAGCTTGGCGAAGACGCGGCGCCCCTCGGGGACCAGAGTCATGCCATGCCGCACCATCCGCTCCGGGCGCCACGAAGTCACGTCCTCCCCGTCGAGGGAGATCGAGCCTGCGGTCGCCCGCACCAGACCGACCAGGGTCTGCATCAGTGTTGACTTCCCGGCCCCGTTGGCTCCCAGGACGGCCAGGATCTCGCCGCGCTGCAGCCGCAGGTCGAGGTCATGGAGCACCCGGACTGCGCCATAGCCGGAGCACAGCCCCGAAGCCGCTAGCACGTCGGCCATGAGTCCGCTCAACCACCAACGGCAGGGACGTAGGTCGGCACCAAGGAGTCGAGGTAGTTGATCTTCCCGTCCTTGAACTCGACCAGGGTGACTTCCTTGTCGACCCGATGAGTGTCGGGGTTCATCTTCAATGAGCCGGTGACCCCGTCGTACTCCACGTTCTTCAGCTGTTCGATGATCTTCTCGGGACTGGCCTCGCCCGCCTCTTCGATCAGCTGGGCGACCATGTGGATCTCGTCGTACCCCAGACCCGTCACCATCGAGTCGGGCTCCTTGTTGTGGAAAGCCTTGTAGCTGTCGATGAAACCGGTCAGCTTCGTGTTGTCCGGTGACGGCCATGCGTGGTAGGTGGCGACCATCCCCTCAGCTGCCTTTCCTGCATCGAGAACGGAGTTGTCGACCGAGCCATCCGCGCCGATCACCTGGGTCTTCACCCCTTGGGCGCGCAGCTGCCTCAGGAACACCTGGGTGTCGGGCGCGAAGATCGGGGTGTGGATGAAGTCGGGCTGCTCGGGCAGGTTCGCGATCTGGGTCGCCTGGACGCTGTAGTCGCCGGCGCCGATCTTGAACTCGGTCTGGCCGGTGACCTTCCCGCCTCCCTCTTCGAAGGCATCGGTGAAGTACTTCGGCACGCCGAGTGTGTAGGCGTCATCCGACGACTTCATCACGTGGGCGGTCTTCCAACCCTTGGAGAGCGCGTACTGCGCGGCTACGGCGCCCTGCACGTTGTCGGACATGATCACCTGATAGGCGCAGTCCCCCTCAGCCTGCTCGACCAGATCCGGTGAGGTTCCGTCGCCGGTGGAGATCGGAACCCCGGCCTGGCAAGCAACCGAGGCCTGCGCCGACCACGGCGTTCCTGTCGTTCCGATCAGGTAGACCGCACCGTCGTCGATGAGCTCCTCGGTGGCCCGCAGTGCCTCCGTTTGGTCATTTCGCGTGTCGATCGGCTTGTAGACCAGCTTGCGTCCAAGCACCCCGCCCTTCTCGTTGATCTCGTCGACGGCGAGCTCGGCACCGGCGCGCATCGGTGAGTCGTAGAAGGAGTAGTCGCCCGAGAAGTCACCGGGGTGACCGATGACGATGGCTTCGTCGGACCCGTTGCCTCCCCCACCTGATCCGCATCCGGCCAGCACCGCCGATCCCACGGCCAGAGCGGTCAGCAGCGTCGATCTCGCGAGGATGGGGCGCATTACGGCTCCTAGTGATCGGGGTCACCATGCAACGGGTACGCACAGTATGAACGTTAGATATACCCTGTCAACGATCCGGTGTATACGATTCATTACATGCGTGAGTCGATTGCCGAGCGCCTCCGGTCCGCGATAACGGAGCTGCCACGGGCCGAACGGGCGGCTGCCCGCACGCTGCTCGCCGAGTACCCCGGGGCCGGGCTCCAGTCCGTCGCCCGCTTCGCCGCACAAGCCTCGGTGAGCGCCCCCACAGTGCTGCGCCTGACCGATCGGCTCGGCTATGGCAGCTACGCAGACTTCCAACAAGCACTTCGAAGCGAGCTGCAACATCGCCACCAATCGCCGTTGAAGCAGTACGCGACGACTGACGACTCGTTGAGCCCCCTGCAACGAGCCAGACAGATCTTCGGCGCATGCGTCGATGACACGTTCGACCTGATCGTGCCCGCCGAGTTCGAGCGCGCCGTGGAGCTCCTCGTCGCACCGCGACATCGCATCTCCACCACTGGCGGCCGGTTCAGTTCCCTGACGGCCCGCAGCCTTGCGCTGCACCTGGAGATCCTCAGACCCGGGGTCACGTTTCTGCAGACCGAGGACCGGCCGACGATGCTCACCGACTGCAGCAAACGCGACGTCGTCTTCGTTGCCGATCTGCGCCGCTACCAGAGCGACACGATCGCGTTCGGGAACGCAGCGGCAGCCCGTGGAGCGCGACTCATCTTGCTCACCGACCGATGGTTCAGCCCCTTGGCCGCGTGCGCAGAGGTCGTCCTTCAGGCCGCAATCGACGCCCCCAGCCCGTTCGACTCCCTGGTTGGTGCGAACTGTGTGGTGGAGGCACTGGTCGGTGGCGTCGTGGACCGTCTCGGATCGACCCCGACGGACCGGATCAAGAAGTACGACGAGGCGTGGAACACGCCTGGCATCAGCAGCGCGATCATCGACGAGAGTGGGACGACAGCAGTGACTGGAACATCGGAGTGAGGCCGCACCTCGAGCGAGCGATGGAGTCAGCACTACGACGTCACTTGCCCGCTGCGCTGAGGCTCAGACACAGCGTCCACGCCGATCCCCGCGTCAGTGGTGATGAGCGCGACACCACCAAGCTCATGGCGGAGGCGATCGGCTTCGAGGGCGAGTGGGTCGAGGAAGGAATGGTCTATCGCTTCGGCCCCTCCGAGGGGAAGGCGATCGCCATCCGCGCTGAGCTCGACGCCCTGCCGATACTCGAGCGGACCGGGGTCAGCTGGGCATCGACGTCAGGGATCGCCCACCTGTGCGGACACGACGTACACCTGGCCGCACTGGTGGCAGTCATCCACACGTTGCGCGACGTCGGGTTCGCCCTGCCGCTCGTGGCCGTGTT
Source organism: uncultured Actinomycetota bacterium (assembly GCA_963815595.1). Lineage (GTDB taxonomy): Bacteria > Actinomycetota > Actinomycetes > Propionibacteriales > Nocardioidaceae > Marmoricola. The sequence goes on from CAWFHA010000006.1 coordinate 435,088, forward strand.
GCAACCGCGCGAGGAGACCCTTCCCTGCGGCGCCGCTGACATGGTGGAGGCGCAGGCCCTGCTGCGTCACGACATCCGCGCGTTCGTCGGCGTCCACCTGCAGCCCAAATTGCCCGACGGCGAGTTCTCGGCCGCGGCCGGTCCGGTCAACGCCTCGGCCGACGAGATCGCAGTCGTGCTCCGTGGCAGGCCTGCGCACGGGGCCTATCCACAGCTCTCGCGTGACCCCGTGGTCGCCTCTGCCGCACTCATCCAAGCCCTACAACATCTGGTCTCGCGGCGCAGCGACCCCATGAACCCAACGGTGCTCACGATCGGCGTGGTGCACGGCGGCAGTTCCTACAACGCGATCCCGAGCGAGGTCACGCTCAAGGGAATGATCAGGACCTTCGACGAGACCTTCCGACAGGATCTCCACCACATAATGCATCAGGTGTGTGAGGGGATTGCCATGGCCTACGACTGCTCCGCCGAGGTCACCTACGGCTTCGGCGAGCCGGTGATGATGAACGACCCGATCCTGAGCGAGCTGGTCACCCGGGGCTTGGAGGCGAATGGTTATGTCAACGGTGTGGAGCTGCGCTCCTGCGGCGCTGACGACTTCGCCTTCTACGGCACCCGATTCCCGTCGCTGATGATCTTCGCGGGCACTGGAGACGGCGATCCGAACACGCCGGGATTGCATCACCCTGAGTTCCTGCCGCCCGATGACGCTGTCGAGCAGGTGGCCCGAATGATGCTCACCGCATACGCCGAACTGTCCACGCACCTCTCGGGCCAGCCATCGTCCTGAGTGCGAGCCTGCGGAACCCGCCCCTGGGGTGACACCCAAGCCACCCTGCTCATCGCCGTGCTGTTGCCCTCATGCCGTGCTGGTCGACGCCAGGTGTGCCGTCGACGCCCGGACGGGCGACCTACGAGCCGGCGCCATCCGCGTCGCTCGCGCGGCGCGGCGCCGGGCTCCTCGCGCAGGCGCGGGGTGGTGAAGCCCTCCGGGCGCAGACCGGTCTTGTCGGCGTAGAACTCCCGGATCCGGTCCATGTCGGCGCGCACGTCGCCGCTGGGGAAGAACGTCGGCCCCCAGCCGACCGTGCGCGACGGGGCGTCGAGGAAGGCCAGGGTGATCGGCAGCCCGGTGTCCTGCGCGATCCGGTAGAAGCCGGACTTCCAGTACTCACCCCGGCTGCGGGTGCCCTCGGCGGCGAGCCCCAGCACGAACGGCTCGTCGCCCTGGGCCTCGGCGAGCAGGTCGCGGATCGTCTCCCCGGGGTCGGCCCGGTCCAGCGCGACGGCGCCCGTGGCCCGCAGCAGCGGTCCGAGCGGTCCGCGGAAGAACTCCTTCTTGACCAGCAGCCGGATCTGGATGCGGTTGTCCCACGCCAGCAGCAGGGTCAGCACCCAGTCCCAGTTGGAGGTGTGCGGCGCCCCGACCAGGACGCCGCGGTCCGGGACGGTGCCCACCGTCCGCCAGCGCACGGCACGCAGGGCCACGCGCGCAAGGGTGCGTCGGACCAGGAAGTGTCGGGTCACGCCGCGACCGTACAGCGAGGTGCCCCGGGGGCACGTCCGGGGTTCTGGGCGCCTATCCGACCGCTGCCCGGACTGACGAACCGCCGGTGGTCGCCGCAGTGCTCGCCGGACTCGCCAGCTGCAGCAGACGCAGCCCGACCAGGGCGGCGAAGACCGAGAACGGTGCCAACGACGCCAACGCGAACGCCATGCCCACCGGGCCGAAGCTCGAGGGGACGGTCATGAGCACGGCGCTGACCAGTCCCCACACCGCGGTGGCCCGGCTGAAGACCGAGGACCGAAGCATGAGGACGGACAGCACCGCCAGGGTCACGGCGGTGAAGTAGTAGTAGATGACGTAGCCCGTGCCCGTCCACGTCGCCAGCATGCCGTCCCCGACGACCAGCAGCGCGAGGCGCGTCTCGGCGCCGGCGTCGGCGTACGCCTGGGCGAGGGTGAGCATCTCGACCGGGCGTGGAGTGCTCATGTAGGCGCTGACCCCGACGACGCAGAACGACAGCGCGATCACGACGGCCGACCGGCTGACCCGCCACAGCGGAACGGCCAGCGCGAGATAGACGAGGTACATCAGCGCGTTGGAGACGATGTACAGCGCGTCCAGCGCGACCAGGCCTCCGAGTGGGTTGCTCAGCAACAGCTCGAAGAATCCCTGCGCGGTCTCGGGCGGGGGCCAGATGACGAGGATCGGGACCTGAACGACGATCAACGCGACACTCGCGAAGGCGCACCACGCCCCGGTGACGAGGAGCCCGCGCCACTGCCGTGCGTCAGTGCGCGCGATCGAGGCGTCGATGTCGACCATGAAGTGGCTCCCGTCCGCCGCTGGGCGATCGAGCTGGACGGGACCCGACGAGCGACCGTCCCTGTGCTTCGAGGCTAGTCAGACCTGCGCGCACCGGTCAGGGCCATTGGTCCTGCGCGCTGGGGCTCCGAACCTAAGGGGAGACCCCGGCCGCCGGGATCACCCCGAACACGAGCTGGGTCTCGGTGTGCCGCACGACCGGGTTGACGGTCACGTGCTCCAGGACCAGGTCACGCAGCGCCTGCGAGGACTCGACCGCGACGTGCAGCAGGTAGTCGTCCTCGCCGGCGAGGTGGAAGATCGTCAGGACTCCCGGGATCGCCGCCAGGGTGGCGTGGAAGCGGTTGACCTCGTCCCGGTTGTGGGTGCCCAGACGCACCTTGACCAGCGCCTGCATGGGGAGCCCAACGGCACCGAGGTCGATCTCGGCGTGGAAGCCCCGGATCACCCCGGAGTCGCGCAGGGCACGGACCCGGTGGATGCAGGTCGACTCCGCGATCCCGGTGCGCGAGGCGAGCGCCGCGTTGGTGAGCCGGCCGTTGGCCAGCAGCTCGGCGATGATCCGACGGTCGGTGTCGTCCAGGTGCCGACGCGAACCGGCTGACGGCTTCTTCGACGGGACAGCCTTGGTCACGGATGTCATCTCCAGGAAATTGCAGGAATCGGCTTCCTGGCATCAAGTTCTTCGGTGGACGACCCACATCGTCGCAGAAAAGAGCACCCTGAGCGCATGAACCCCGACCTCCTCGCCCTGGACTCACTCGCCGTGCACGCCGGTCGTGAGGACCTCACCGAGCTGGGCGTGCACGCACTGCCACTCGACCTGTCCTCCACCAGCCCGCTGCCGGCCCTCGAGGACGGCGGGGCGTCGTACGAGGCGATGGCGACCGGGGGGCACCCCACTGCCGAGGGCGGGAACGTCTACGCCCGGTTGTGGAACCCGACCGTCGCCCGGTTCGAGTCCGCGCTGGCCACGCTGGAGCGGACCGAGGAGAGCGTCGCGTTCTCCTCGGGCATGGCCGCGATGAGTGCGTCCATCCTCGCGGCGAAGTCCGAGTCCGGCGGCACGCACGTGGTCGCCGTACGCCCGCTGTACGGCGGCACCGACCACCTGCTCGCCTCGGGGCTGCTCGGCGTCGAGGTGACCTACTGCGCGCCCGACGAGGTCGCCGCCTCGGTGCGGCAGGACACCTGCCTGGTCGTCCTGGAGACCCCGGCCAACCCGACCCTCGAGCTGGTCGACATCCGCGCGGTCGTCGACGCCGCGGACGGACGGCCGGTGCTCGTCGACAACACCTTCGCCACCCCGGTGCTGCAGAACCCTGCCCTCCACGGCGCCACCCTGGTGCTGCACAGCGCGACGAAGTACCTCGGCGGGCACGGGGACACCGTCGGCGGCGTGGTGGCCTGCGACGCCGAGTGGGCGGCCGCGCTGCGCCGGGTCCGCGCGGTCACGGGCGCCCTGATGCATCCGCTGGGCGCCTACCTGCTGCACCGCGGCCTGAGCACCCTGCCCCTGCGGGTCGGGGCCCAGCAGGAGTCGGCGCAGAAGACCGCCGCCTGGCTCTCCACCCACCCCGCCGTGTCCCGGGTGTTCTACCCGCAGATCCCGGAGTGCGACCCGCTCAACCTGGTCGGCCGCCAGCTGCGCGGCCCGGGCGCGATGCTCGCGCTCCAGCTCACCGGCGGCTACGAGCACGCCGCCCAGGTCACCAGCCGGGTGCGGTTGTTCACGCACGCGGTCTCGCTCGGGGGCGTGGACTCGCTGGTCCAGCACCCGGCCGCGCTGACCCACCGCCCGGTGGCACCGGAGGCTCGCCCGTCCGCCGACATCATCCGGCTCTCGATCGGCCTCGAGGACGTCGCCGACCTCCACCGGGACCTGGACCAGGCGCTGGCCTGGCACTGAGCCCGCCCCGGCGGCGCATGCGCCCACCCAGAGCGCGCGGGTGGGTCAGTGCGCCATGTCCACGAAGCGGGAGTAGTGGCCCTGGAAGCTGACCACGACGTCGCGGGTGGGGCCGTTGCGGTGCTTGGCCACGATGATGTCGGCCTCGCCCGCACGCGGTGACTCCTTCTCGTAGACGTCCTCGCGGTGCAGCAGCATCACGATGTCGGCGTCCTGCTCGATCGAGCCGGACTCGCGCAGGTCGCTCATCATCGGCCGCTTGTCCGAGCGCTGCTCGGGGCCACGGTTGAGCTGGCTGAGCGCGATGATCGGGACGTCGAGCTCCTTGGCCAGCAGCTTGATCTGCCGGGAGAACTCCGAGACCTCGACCTGGCGGCTCTCGACCTTCTTGCCACTGCTCATCAGCTGCAGGTAGTCGATCACGATCAGCTTCAGGTCGTGGCGCTGCTTGAGCCGCCGAGCCTTGGCGCGGATCTCCATCATCGTCATGTTGGGGCTGTCGTCGATGAACATCGGCGCCCCCGAGACCTGGCCCATCTTGGGGCCCAGCTTGTTCCAGTCGTCGTCGGTCATCGGGCCCTTGCGGATGCTGTTCAGCGGGATCTTCGCCTCCGCGGAGAGCAGCCGCATGGTGATCTCGCTCTTGGACATCTCCAGGCTGAACATGACGCTGGTCAGGTTGTTGTGGATCGACGCGGCGCGGCAGAAGTCCAGCGCCAGCGTCGACTTGCCGACCGCCGGTCGGGCGGCCACGATCACCATCTGGCCTCCGGAGAAGCCGTTGATCAGCTCGTCGAGGTCGGCGAAGCCGGTGGGGACCCCGCCGGTGGTGCCGTCGTTGCTGGAGATCGCCTCGATCTCGTCGAGCGTCGCCTCCATGATCGCCGACAGCGGCGCGTAGTCCTCCTGCTGGCGCTTCTCGCCGATCGCGTAGATCTCCTGCTGGGCCACGTCGACGGTGGCGTCGACGTCGCCCTCCCCGGCGTAGCCGAGCTGGGCGATCTTGGTGCCGGCGTCGACGAGCCGACGCAGGATCGCCTTCTCCCGCACGATCGTGGCGTAGTAGCTGGCGTTGGCGGCGATGGGGACGCTGGCCGAGAGCGTGTGCAGGTACGGCGCGCCGCCGACCTTGCCGAGCTCGCCGCGGCGCTGGAGCTCGGCGGCGACGGTGATCGGGTCGGCCGGCTCGCCGCGACCGTAGAGGTCGACCACGGCGTCGTAGATCGCCTCGTGCGCGGGCCGGTAGAAGTCGGTGCCGCCGATGACCTCGTTGACGTCGGCGATCGCGTCCTTGGAGATCAGCATCGACCCGAGCACGCTCTGCTCGGCGTCGGGGTCCTGGGGAGGCATCCGTCCCGACCAGTGCTCCTGGTTGCCGCTGACCTCCTCGCCGAACCCGGACGGGGTGTAGGCGGCGTAGGCGTCGGGCCACGACTCGCTCATGGCCACCGCGCCCTCACCGGCGGCCTGCGGCGCGCCGCCCGGGTCGGTCATGCTCATGTCCCACTGGCCCCTTCCGTCACATCATCACCGAGAGACTAGGGCCCCCCACCGACAGCCGCCCGCCGGCCCGCAGGGGACCTCGGACGCCCGGCGACCGAGCCCTCGAACCAGTTCCGGACCGGCCGCTGACCGGCCCCTGACCGAGGATCTGCACCGCCCCCGGAACCCCCGGGTCGGGTGACCTTACGGCCGAAACCGAGCCACCTCCAACCCCGTTGTCCACAGGCCCCTGTGGATAACCCTGTGAACGTGTGGAACACGCCCACCCCGGGTGTGCACAGCCTGTTGGTGACCCTGTGGACCCAAAAACAGCCTGAGCCCCCATCCGGGCGCTGACCTGCACTTTCGTTGATCCACCGGGTGTGGATCGAAGTTTTCTGGCCTGCTGGTATTTCCCAGTCGTTCATCGGTGCGAGGGCGTTGTCGCATTGTCGACAAAGCTCCGCGGACCGGCGCTATGCACAACTGATTCCGGGTTTTACACAGGTTTCGCCACCGCCTAGCCTCGCGGGGTGGTAGTGACCCGGTCGGAGCGGCGCGCGCACGCCCGGGCCCAGGACCGGGAGATCCTGCGCCTCGCCGTACCGGCCTTCCTGGCCCTGGTCGCCGAGCCGCTGTTCCTCCTCGCCGACTCCGCCATCGTGGGCCACCTCGGCACCCCGCCGCTGGCCGCGCTCGGCATCGCCTCGGCCGTGCTCGGCACCCTGGTCAGCCTGAGCATCTTCCTGGCCTACGGCACGACCGCGTCGGTCGCGCGCCAGGTCGGAGCGGGCAACACGCGCGGAGCGCTGGCGCAGGGCATCGACGGGCTGTGGCTCGCGGCCCTGATCGGCACCCTGATGACCCTGGTGGTGCTGCCGCTGGTGCGGCCGGTCGTGGAGCTGTTCGGGCCCGGTGACCGGGTGGCCGACCTCGCCGTGGTGTACCTGCGGATCGCCCTGCTCGGGGCGGTCCCGCTGCTGCTGATGCTGGCCGCCACCGGTGTCCTGCGCGGCCTCCAGGACACCCGGACGCCGCTGGTGGTCGCGGTCGCCGGCAACCTGGCCAACGTCGTGCTCAACGTGGTCCTCGTCTACGGGGCCGGCCTCGGCATCGCCGGCGCCGCCCTGGGCACCGTGCTGGCGCAGGTCGGCTCGGCCGTCGCCCTGGTCTGGGTGGTCGTCCGGGCCGCGCGGCGCGAGGAGGCGTCCCTGCGACCGGACCTGCCCGGCATCCGCCGCGCCGGACGGGCCGGGGTGCCGCTGATCGTGCGCACCCTGATGCTGCGTGCCTCGCTGCTCCTGATGACCTACGCCGCCGCCCGGCTCGGCGAGGCCGACCTCGCCACCATGCAGCTGGCCCTGACGATCTGGACCTTCCTCGCCTTCACCCTCGACGCGGTGGCCATCGCGGCCCAGGCGATCACCGGCCGCTACCTCGGGGCGGGCGACCCCGACGGGACCCGGGCGGTCACGGCCCGGATGGAGCGGTGGGGCTGGCTCAGCGGCGTGGTCACCGGTCTCGGTCTGGCCGCGCTGGCGCCGTTCCTCGGCCGGCTGTTCACCTCCGACCCGGCCGTGCTCGACCTGCTCGTGCCGGTGCTGCTGGTCGCGGCCCTGGCCCAGCCTCTGGCAGGGATCGTCTTCGTCCTCGACGGGGTGCTGATCGGCGCCGGTGACGCCGTCTACCTGGCCTGGGCCCAGGTGGGGACCCTGCTGGTCTTCGCCCCCGTGGTCTGGCTGGTCGGCGGGCTCGGCCTGGTGTGGCTGTGGGCCGCCTTCTCGGTGTGCTTCATGGGCGGGCGTGCCCTCACCCTCGTGCTGCGGGCCCGCGGCGACCGCTGGATGCGCCTCGGCGCCTGAACGAGCCGGCGCTCAGCGGACCACCAGCTCGCCGGACTGCAGGTCGAAGACCACCTCCCGCTTGCCGTCCTCGACGGCTCCCACCACCGCCTCGACGACCCGGTCGGAGGGGTACGGCTCGGGCAGGCGCGGGGGCTGCCCGCCCAGCGCACGTTCGTCGAGGCCGGTGTCGAGGTGGGGTGGTCTGACGTCGAGCACGGTGAAGTGCCGCCGCTCCTCGCGGCGCAGCACCGCCAGCCAGGTCGACAGCGCGCTCTTGGCCGCGGAGTACTCCGCCATCCCCGCGGTCGGGAGGTCGGCGAGGATCGCGGAGACGACGGCCACGAAACCTCCCTGCTCCAGGTACGACGCCGCCGCGCGGACCAGCGTCATCGGACCCAGGGTGTTGACCGCGAACAGCTCCTCGGTGAGCGCCGCGTCGGCCTCCACCGCCCGTCCGAAGCCGGCGGCTCCGACCGCCACGACGAGTCCGTCGAGCCCACCGAGCTGGTCGACCGCCTCGCGGACGGCCTCGACGCAGGAGTCGCCGTCGACGATGTCGAAGAGGACCGGTTCGGTGCCGCACCGGGCCGCGACCTCCCCCACGCGGCCGGGGTCACGACCGGCGGCCACCACGCGGGCGCCGCGCGCCAGCAGCAGGTCGGTGAGCTGGCGGCCCAGCGCCCCGGACGCCCCGCAGACCAGCACCCGGGCGCCGTCCAGATCCATCTCGTCGTCCTCCTCGCGGGATCGGCCGGCGCGACCGCCGGCCCGATGCCCCCCTCCATCCAACCGCTGCCGTCCAACCGGGGGACGTCATACGACCTGGTCGCCCCGACAACCAGGTCGTATGACGTCCGCGGTGGTCGACCTGGGACGTCATACGAGGTGGTCGCCCCGACAACCAGGTCGTATGACGTCCGCGGGCCGCACCTACGCTGACGCCATGTCGCCGCTGCAGAAGATCGCCATGGGGCTGGTGATCGTCGTGGTCAGCGCTCGGGTGCCCCCGGACGCCACGCCCTCGTGGCGGACCTGGGACCTGCTGCCCGACCCGGTCGGCTGGGTGCTGGTCGTGCTCGGGGTGCACGCCCTGGCCCGGGTGGACGACACCTTCGCCACCAGTCGGTGGCTGGCCCTGCTCGCCGGAGCGGTCAGCGTGCCGATGTGGTTCCCGCAGGTGCAGCACCTGCTCGACCCGTCGGGCGAGTGGTTCGCGTCCCTGCCGCAGATCCTCTTCTGCCTCGTCCTGGTCCGCGAGATCGGGCTGCTCGCTGCGCGGCAGTCACCCCCCGACCGCTCCCTCGCCCAGCGCAGCGGGCTGCTGGTCTGGGGCCTGGTCGCCGTCGCCGTCCTGCCCGTGCTCGCGCTCGGCGGTCAGGTCGCCGCCCTGGAGTCGGCCACGGTCGCCGTCGCCACCGCGGTCAACGTCGCGCTGGTCTACGTGCTGTTCCGGGTGCACCGGCGGACCTGGCTCGGCGGGCCGGGACCGCTGGAGGTCCACCCCGGCGGGCCCGGGGAACGCGAAGGCCGTCCGCCCTCGAGCTGAGGGGGACGGCCTTCGGACGTGCCGGGTGGAGCGTCGTCAGGCGGAGACGACGTTGAGGTTGACGGTCGCCTCGACCTCGTCGTGCACCCGCACGGTCACGGTGTGCGTGCCGAGGGACTTGATCGGGTTGCCCACGACGATGGTGCGCTTGTCGACCTCGGCGCCCGCCTCGTTGATCGCCTCGGCGATGTCGGCGGCGGTGACGGCGCCGAACAGGCGACCACCCTCGCCCGCACGCACCTTGACGTTGAACGTCGAGCTCTCGAGCCGGGTCTTGACCTCGGCCGCGTGGTCGGCGTCGCGCACCGAACGGGCCTCGCGCGACTTCTTGATCGACTCGATGGTCTTCTCCCCGCCGCGCGTCCAGCGGATGCCGAAGCCGCGCGGGATGAGGAAGTTGCGGCCGTAGCCGTCCTTGACGTCGACGACGTCACCGGCGCCACCGAGACCGGTGACTTCCTGGGTCAGGATGAGCTTCATGTGTTTCGACTCCTCGCTCAGCCGTTATCGAGCCGTGGACGTGTAGGGCAGCAGTGCGACCTCACGGGCGTTCTTGACGGCCGTGGCGACGTCGCGCTGGTGCTGCACGCAGTTGCCGGTGACCCGACGCGCGCGGATCTTGCCGCGGTCGGAGATGAACTTGCGGAGAAGGTTGGTGTCCTTGTAGTCGACGTAGGACGCCTTCTCCTTGCAGAACTGGCAAACCTTCTTCTTGGGCTTGCGGATGACTGCCTTTGCCATTGTGGTGCTCCTCCTTGCAGAAGCCCGGTCTCGATGACCGGAATGGGCTCGGTGGGGGACTGTTCAGTTGTGGTGCTGCGCGGGCATCGGTCGTGCAGCCCGGTGCAGCGGGGTCAGAACGGGGGCTCGTCGGAGCCCTGGCTGGCCCAGGGGTCGTTCTGCTGACCGCCCTGCGGCTGACCGCCGCCCTGCTGGCCGCCCCAGCCACCCTGCTGGCCACCGGGCTGACCAGCCGGGCTGGCCGCCGGACTGACCGCCGGACTGACCGCCGGACTGGGCCGGGCTGGACGCCCACGGGTCGTCGCCGCCGCCGCCCTGGCTGCCGTAGCCCCCACCTCCGCCGCCGCGCTGGACGCGGGCGACCTTGGCGGTGGCGTACTTCAGGCTGGGCCCGACCTCTTCGACGTCGAGCTCGACGACGGTGCGCTTCTCACCCTCGCGGGTCTCGTAGGAGCGCTGCTTGAGCCGGCCCTGGACCACGACGCGCATGCCCTTGGTCAGCGACTCGGCGACGTTCTCCGCCGCCTGGCGCCAGACCGCGCAGGAGAGGAACAGCGCGTCGCCGTCCTTCCACTCGTTGGCCTGCTTGTCGAAGGTGCGGGGCGTGGACGCGATCCGGAAGTTCGCCACGGCCGCCCCCGAGGGAGTGAACCGCAGCTCCGGGTCGTCGACGAGGTTGCCGACGACGGTGATGACTGTCTCGCCTGCCATGTGGGTCTCCCTGAGGTGCTGTGCCGACGTGCGTGCGGGTGGTCTGCTCGGAGCGGTCGTCCGGACGGGGTCGCTCAGCGAGCGTCGGGCCGGATGACCTTGGTGCGGAGCACCGACTCGTTCAGGCCGAGCTGGCGGTCGAGCTCCTTGACGGTCGCAGGCTCGGCCTGCAGCGAGACGACGGCGTAGATGCCCTCGGCGTTCTTGTCGATCTCGTAGGCGAGGCGGCGCCGACCCCAGATGTCGATGTTGTCGACGGTGCCGCCGTCGTTGCGGACGACGTTCATGTAGGTGTCGAGCGACGGCTGGACGGTGCGCTCCTCGAGGTTGGGATCGAGGATGACCATGAGTTCATAGGCACGCATAGCGTTCTCCACCTCCTTCGGACTCAGGCGGCCACGGCGTTTCCGTGGCAGGAGGGCTGTGCGTTTCGGTGCCGGCTCCCATCGGGGGAGGCAGCGACGGGCAAGGCTACCAACGCAGCGGCGTACCTGCGAAATCGTCGTCCACAGCCTGGCCGGTCACCGCCCCGCGCGAGCGGCCGCGGCGTTCGCGGGCACCTCGAAGACGATCGTCTGCCCGAAGCGCACCGGCTCCGGCAGGAGACGGCGCAGCCCCGCGACGTCTGCCGGGAACCGCCGGTCCACCACCAGCCAGCGCACCGGGTGCTCCTCCAGCAGGGCGCCCAGCGTGCGCCGCGAGGGGTCGGTGAACACGGCGTCGTTGCGCCGGAGCAGGTCGGGGTCCCAGAACGGCTTGTGCAGCGCCTCCTCGACCGAGTCCGTGTCGGCGTTGGCCTTGGGGGAGTAGCCCCAGCCCTGCACCAGGACGCGGCGCTCGGCGTACGCCGAGATCCAGAAGGCTCGCGAGTCACACCTCGGGATCGGCAGCCGGCAGTGGTTGTTGGTGGCGACGAGCTCGTCGGCGTCCGAGTGGTCCCGGAGGTAGCGCGCGGCCTCGACCCCGCCCTCGGGCAGCGGACGTAGGTCCTCGGGCCGGTCGAGCGAGAACGGCTCCGGGACGGGGAAGCGCCGGGCCAGCTCGACGCTGCGGTGTGCTCCGATCCCCAGCAGGCACGCCCCCACGACCACCCAGGCCAGCACCGCGGACCGGGTGCCGGCGCGGGCTGCGAGCGCGAGCACGGCGAGGACGACGACCACGGTCACGAGCGCGAGGAAGGCGCGGTTCGTCGAGGCCGGGTCCGGTGGCGACGCGGCCCCCACGAAGCCCTGGGCCACGAACGCCAGGCCCAGCCCCAGCACCGCGGAGGCGACCCCGAGGCCCACCACCCGGCGCCCGGGCACGACGTCGGCGGCGCGGACCAGACCCCAGGCGGCGAGGATCTGCCCGAACGGCAGCCCGACGCGCAGGAAGGCGTACTGGCTGAAGCCGGGGTGCGCCAGGACGAAGACCGGTAGCACCGAGACCACCGCGACCCCGGCCACCAGCGCAACGGCGGGATCGAGCGCGGGTCGGTCGCGGAGGTCCGGGTGCCGGCGCAGGAGCAGGACGGCGGCGACCAGCGGTCCGAACCAGGCCAGGACGCCGCTGAGCAGCGCCACGGCCATCGGCCAGCCACCCGCCTCGCTGGCCAGCCCCATCCACACCCCGGTCCGCGCGAAGTCCCCCCCGAGCTGTGCTCGCAGGCCGCGGCCCTCCCCGCCGTAGAGCAGCACCTGGGCCAGCACCATGGTGAGGGTGAGCACGACGCCCACACCGAGCACCGGACCACCCAGGCGCCGGGTGCGCCACCACTGGACACCCAGCGCCACTGCGATGCCCCCGCCCACGACGGGCACGGCCGTCACCTTGGACCCCGAGAGCGCCACGGTGAGCAGCACCAGGGCCAACCAGGGACCGGCTCCGCTGGTGTCGCGGCGCACCAGGTCGATGGCGACCCGGACCACGCCGATCGCCATCACCATCGCGAAGCCCAGGGTGGGGCCTCCGATCCACCCGACGAGCAGCAGGCCACCGTCACTGCCGTAGCGCAGGTACCCCGTCGGGTCGGCGGTCAGGTTGGCGCTGCCGACCAGCGCGGTGAGGACCACGGTCAGGTTGGTCGCCGCCCAGCGACGGGTCAGGCGCTGGGCCACGAGCGCGAACGCGACGCAGCTGATCAGCAGCGACCACATCGGCTGGAGCCGGAAGAGCACGACGTCGAGGGCCAGCGGGCTCTGCCAGGTGAACGCGGCGGCGTCGGCCAGCCCGAACCAGTGGTAGGTCAGCGGCTCCCCGGTGACGTAGGGGATCATCGGGGGCAGGTGGTGGCGCACCTCCGCCGCCAGCGCCAGCAAGAAGGTGTGGTCGGTCGACTGGACCACGATCCGCGGACCGCTGATCGGGGTGTGCAGCGCGATGCCGCCGTACCAGAGGCTGGCGACCACGACGAGCCCGGCGAGCAGCCAGACGAAGCCTGCGGGCGGTGGCGGGCTCCCGTCCCCGCGCCAGTGCCGACGCAGCGGGGGCCACAGGACGAAGGCCAGCACCGTCGCGACCGGGAGCGCCCACAGCAGCCAGGGGGCGTCGAGCCACCGCAGCAGGACGTAGGTCGGGATGACGGCGGCGTGGGCGAGGATCGAGCCGAAGGTCAGGTCGTGCAGCCAGGACCCGGGCCCGCCGTGCAGCGCCCGCCACAGCAGCGTCCCCGGCAGCGTGTACCCCAACGCCTGGACGACGACGAACCACGCGGTCGCCGAGAGCGGCACGTCCTGGACGTGCAGCGCGACGACGGGCGCCAGGGCGGCCAGGGCGAGGGGCCACCACCGGAGTGGGGAGGGGGACACCGTGGCGATGATAGGTCCACGCAGCGCGTCCTAGGGTGGGGACATGAGCGACATCCCCGTGGGCGCACACGTCGAGCAGACCGACCCGGTGGCCGAGGCCCGGGCGCGCGAGACCACCCTCGTGCAGTTCTTCCTGGGCGACCCGCAGGGCTACAAAGGTCCCGAGATCCGGTACGCCGGCGGCGCCGCAGCCCTGCGAGCCGCTGCCGAGGAGGCCGGGGTCGACCTGTACGTGCACGCGCCGTACATCGTCAACGTGGCCACCACCAACAACCGCATCCGGATCCCGAGCCGCAAGCTGCTCCAGCAGCACCTGGACGCCGCCGCCGAGATCGGCGCCAAGGGTCTGGTCGTCCACGGCGGGCACGTGAACAAGGCCGACGACCCGGCCACCGGCTTCGACAACTGGCGCAAGGCCATCGAGGCGACCGACCTGAAGATCCCGCTGCTGATCGAGAACACCGCAGGTGGCGACAACGCGATGACCCGCCAGCTCGACCGGATCGCCGGCGTCTGGGACGCCATCTCCAGCGCCGAGGGGTTCGAGCAGGTCGGGTTCGTGCTGGACACCTGCCACGCCTGGGCCGGCGGCATCGAGCTCGGCAGCGCGGTGGAGAAGATCCGCGCGATCACCGGCCGCATCGACCTGGTGCACGCCAACGACAGCCGGGACGCCTTCGACTCCGGCGCCGACCGGCACGCCAACTTCGGGGCCGGCCAGCTCGACGCCGAGGAGTTCGCCGGTGCCGTCCGCGACGCGGGCGCCCCGGTCGTCTGCGAGACCCCGGGAGGGCCGGAGGAGCACCGGGCCGACTTCGCGTGGCTGCGCCAGCACGGCGTCTGAGCCTCACCCGCCGTGCCCTGATCCGCGGCGGCGCCGGTCTCGGGGCCGGTCTCGGGGTGGCCGCCGTCACCGGCGGGCTGGCGGGCTGCGGCACGCGGTCCGCGCCATCGGCGACCGACGGGGCGCCCACGGGAGCCCGCCGGATCCGTTACGCCGCGGACCATCCCGACCAGTACGCCGACCTGGCACTGCCGGACGGCGACCCTGTCGGCACGGTGGTGCTCCTCCACGGTGGCTACTGGCTCCCGGACTACGGCCTGGCCTCGATGGAGCCGATCGCCGCGACGATGGTGCGCGCCGGCTGGGCCACCTGGAACGTGGAGTACCGCCGCACCGGGGCCGGCGGCGCCTGGCCCGGCACCCTGACCGACGTGGCCTCAGCGGTCGACCGGCTCGACGAGGAGGACCTCGGGGCGCCGGTCGTGCTGCTGGGCCACTCCGCGGGCGGGCACCTGGCCGCGTGGGCCGCGTCGCGCTCGGCCCGCACCCCCGGAGGCCCGCCGCGGGTGCGTCCCACCGGAGCGGTCTCGCTGTCCGGCGTGCTCGCGCTCACCCGGGCAGCCACCGCACCGGGCTCGGCCGCCCCGGTGCAGGGGCTGGTCGGAGGGGCGCCGGCGGACCTGCCCGCGCGGTACGCCGTCGCGGACCCCACCCTGCTGGCCCCCGCGAGCTGCCCGGTCTGGGCCGTGCACGCCCGAGCGGACACCGTGGTCCCGCGCGAGCAGAGCGCGGCGTACGTCGAACAGGCGCGGGCCACGGGCGGACGGGCCGAGCTGGTCCTGGTCCCCGGCGACCATCACGACATGATCGACCCCGCGGCGCCGTCCTTCCCCACCGTGCGCCGGCTGCTGGTCGAGGCAGCCGGCGTGCGGGAGCGGGGCTGACATTCGCATGACCTGGGTCGCGACCGCCGCGGCCGCACCACCCGGCGCGACCACGGCCGATGGGCCGGGTGCGGCCGGGTGCGGCCCGGTTAGGCTCGCCCGGTGACCTCCCCCGCCGACGGATCCCTGGCCGTGCGCACGATCACGGCCGCGGAGCACCTCGCGTTCATCCGGTCGGTGACCTCGGTCGAGGGAGGGTCGGCGAGCTTCCTGCAGACGCCCGCCTGGGCCGCGGTCAAGCCCGAGTGGCAGGCCGAGTCGATCGGCTGGGTGCGCGAGCAGCCCGACGCGGGCACGTCCGGCGGCGAGCTCGTCGGGGCTGCCCTGGTGCTCTACCGCCAGCTGCCCAAGGTCCGCCGCTACCTCGCCTACCTGCCCGAGGGCCCGGTGATCGACTGGGCCGCCGACGACCTCGCCGCCTGGCTCGACCCCCTGGCTGCGCACGTCAAGGCGCACGGCGCGTTCGGCGTCCGGATCGGGCCGCCGGTGGTGACCCGTCGCTGGAGCGCCGCGCAGGTCAAGGAGGGCATCGCCGACGACGCGGTGCACTCGCTGACCGCGCTGCCGCCCACCGAACGCAGCCAGGTCGGCGCCCGCGTCGTCTCCCAGCTCGACGAGCTCGGGTGGCGGGCGCAGTCGGTGTCCGGCGGGTTCGCCGCGGGCCAGCCGCAGTACAACTTCTGCATCCCCCTCGTCGACGCCGAGGGCACGCCGCGCACCGAGGACGACGTCCTGCGCGGCATGAACCAGCAGTGGCGCCGCAACATCAAGAAGGCGGCCAAGCAGGGCGTGGTGGTCTCGACAAGCTCGACCGGCCCGGTGGACCCGGCGGACCTGGCGGCCTTCCACGCGCTGTACGCGCACACCGCGGAGCGCGACCACTTCACCCCACGCCCGCTCTCCTACTTCCAGACCATGGTCGACGCGCTCGGGGCGGAGGAGCCCGACCGGATCCGGCTCTACCTCGCCACCCACGAGGGCGACCTGGTGGCGGCCACGATCGCGATCCGGGTCGGTGCCCACGTCTGGTACTCCTACGGCGCCTCCTCCACCGAGAAGCGCGAGGTCCGCGGCTCCAACGCCGTGCAGTGGCGGATGATCCAGGACGCGCTCGCCGCCGGCGCGCACGTCTACGACCTGCGCGGCATCACCGACACCCTCGACGCCGACGACGGGCACGTCGGCCTGATCCAGTTCAAGGTCGGCACCGGCGGCGAGGCCGTCGAGTACGCCGGCGAGTGGGACCTGCCGCTCAACAAGGCGCTGTACGCCGCCTTCGACGTGTACATGAAGCGACGGGGGTAGGGCGGGTGACGCTGAGCCTGTACGTCGACGGTGACCGCTGGCGCGCCTCGCTCAAGGACGTCCTGGCCCGGCACCCCGGGCTGGTCCCGGTGATCAAGGGCAACGGGTACGGCTTCGGCTCGCGCCGGCTGGCCCGCAAGGCGCAGTGGCTCGGCGTGGACACCGTCGCGGTCGGCACCTACGAGGAGCTCGACGAGGTGCTGCCCCGGTTCGACGGATCGGTGCTGGTCCTCGCGCCGTGGCGCCCGTTCAGTCCGCCTCCCGAGGACCCGCGGGTCATCCACACCCTCGGTCGTCCCGGCGACCTCGACCTCTTCCGCGAGCGGGCCCGGGACGCCGGCGTACGGCCGCGGGTCGTGCTCGAGCGGATGACCTCGATGCGGCGCCACGGCCTCTCCCCGCGCGGGCTCCGCGACGCGGTCGGCGTCGTCACCCGGGAGGGCGGCGTCGAGGTCGCGGGGGTCGCCCTGCACCTCCCCCTGGAGGCGGGCTCGCAGGGCACGGCGCACCTCAGCGAGGTCGAGCGGGCGATGACCGACGTCGTCGCGGCCGGGGTCGGCGACCTGGCCCGTCACGGTCACCCGCACTGTGCCACGGTCTGGGTCTCGCACCTGAGCGAGGCCGAGCTGGAGATCCTCGCCGGCCGCTACCCCGAGTTCACCTTCCGTCCGCGGATCGGCACCTCGCTGTGGCTCGGCGACCGCGGGGCGCTCTCGGTGCGGGCCACCGTGCTCGACGCGCACGCCGTCCAGCGGGGCGACACCTACGGCTACCGCGGCCGGACCGCCCCCCGTTCGGGCACGATCCTCGTCGTCTCGGGTGGCACCGCGCACGGCATCGGGCTGGAGGCACCGACCGGGGACGCCAGCCTGCGCGCGCGGGCCGCGTCACTGGCACGCGGCGGGCTGGACGCGGCCGGACTGGTGCGCTCGCCGTTCTCCGTCGCCGGCAAGCAGCGCCTCTTCGCCGAGCCACCGCACATGCAGGTCTCGATGTTGTTCATCCCCTCGGGCACCGAGGTGCCCGAGGTGGGCGAGGAGATCGGCTGCCGGGTGCGCTTCACCGCGACCAGCTTCGACCGGGTCCTGGTCAGCTGACGGCGCGGACGCCGTTGACCCGTCCCTCGGTGCGCTCCTCCGCCGGAGCGTCGACCGGATCGTGCTGGGGCAGCACCAGGTCGCGCACCACCACCGCAGCCAGGTAGAGCTGCGCGGCCACGCGGACCCAGATCGCCAGGTCGTAGACCGGCGCCCCACCTCCGGCGGCCTCCTCCAGCCAGCCGCCGAGGTAGGCCCACACCGCCAGCAGGTAGAGCACCTCACCCGTCTGCCAGATGAGCAGGTCGCGCCACCGCGGACGGGCGAGCACGGCGAGCGGCAGCAGCCAGAGCACGTACTGCGGCGAGTAGACCTTGTTGACCAGCAGGAACCCCACGACGACCAGGAACGCCAGCTGCGCCACCCGCGGCGTGCGCCGCACGCGCAGCCCGAGGACCGCCACGCCGAGGCAGACCGCCCCGAAGAGGACCCACGACCAGGTGTTGATCGTGGCCACCTCGAAGGACTGCCCGGCGTGGGTCAGCGCGAGCCACACCGACCCCAGGTCGGCTCCTCGGTCGGAGTTGAACTGCCAGAACACCAGCCACTGCTCGCGTCCGGTGACCCAGGCGGGCAGGTTCACCACCGCCCAGGTGACCGCGGCCGCGATCGTCGTGACGAGGAACGGACGCAGCCGTCGTCGTCGCCAGGCCACCACCAGCAGCGGCCCCAGCAGGAACAGCGGGTAGAGCTTGACCGCGGTCCCGAGCCCGACCAGCACCCCGGTCAGCACGGGGCGCTCACGCGCCGCCGCCCACAGCGCCCCGGCGACGAGCGCCACGGCCATCAGGTCCCAGTTGATCAGCCCGGTCAGCAGCAGGCTCGGTGAGAGCACGAAGGGCAGGGCGTCCCAGGGGCGCCGGGGGTCCGTCCGGGTCACGAACCAGGCCGCCAGCAGGCCGAAGCCGAACAGGAAGACGGCGGTGACCAGGAAGTAGCTGTTCACCTCCTGGGCCATGCCCGGCAGCGACCAGAGCCGGCCGGGATCCTCCGCCCGACGCTGCTCGAGCGGCGGTCCGGACGGGTCGAGCTGGGTGACCCGGGCAGTCACCCAGGCCAGGTAGGCGATCCCGACGGGGTACTCCATCGCCTCGTACCGGCCGTCGTTGTCGGCGTAGGGCCAGGCCCCTTCGGCGAAGCCACGCCCGGTGTAGAGGTAGGGGATGTCGGAGTAGCACGCCTTGCCGTAGCGGGCCTGGTCGTCGGCCCAGCCCGTGCGCAGGCACGGCTCGTGGTGCACCACGACCAGGGCGAAGACGACGGTGAACAGGGCCAGCACCACGCGGACCGGCACCCACCAGCGGTGCGGACGGGCGTGCCGCCCCACGGGGCCGCCGAGACCCTCGCTCATCGACCGGGCGAACGGGTCGGTCCGGGTCGGCGCGACCACCTCGCCCGTGGCCGTGGTCCGACCGGAGGTCACGGGTTACAGGTCGGGTCCGTCGGGGTGCACTGGTTGCCGCGCCCACCACCGTTGCCACCACCGTTGCCGCCGCCGTTGCCGCCACCGTTGCCGCCGCCACCGGGTGCGGGATCGGAGGGTGCAGGCTCGGAGGGCTGCGGCTTGGGCGGCTTCGGCTCCTGGGTCTGCGAGGGCTCGGGCTCGGGCTTCGGCTTGGGCTTCTTCTTCGGCTCGGGCTCCGGCTCCGGCTCCGGCGGCGGGGTGTAGGGCTCGTGCCCGGACGTGGGCGCCTCCCCGTCGACGAAGGCCGGTTCGGGGAAGTCCTCCACCTCGACGCCGTCCATCATCGCGCGCATCACCGCGGTCCAGGTGCTGGCCGGGAACGCGCCGCCGTAGAAGCTGGGCAGGTAGCCGTTCAGGGCCTCGTTGCCCTTGCCGCGCACGTACATCACCGCGGTGGAGACCTGCGGGGTGAACCCCACGAACCACGACGAGGACACGTCGTCGTCGGCGTTGGTGGCCGTGCCGGTCTTCGCCGCGGCCGGGCGGCCCAGGCCCCGGGCGGTGCTCGCCGTGCCGTCCTCGACGGTCTTCTGCAGGGCGTAGCTCACGTCGCTGGCGATGTCCTCGGGCAGCACCCGGTTGGTCTTCTTCGGAGCCTTGTAGAGCACCTCGTCGTCGGAGGCGCGGC
Source organism: uncultured Actinomycetota bacterium (assembly GCA_963815595.1). GTDB lineage: Bacteria > Actinomycetota > Actinomycetes > Propionibacteriales > Nocardioidaceae > Marmoricola. The sequence goes on from CAWFHA010000006.1 coordinate 454,662, forward strand.
TGACCTTCTTGACCGTGAACCAGTCGTGGTGCACGCCGCCGTTGGCGATGGTGGCGTAGGCGTTGGCCATGTCGACGGGGCTGACCGTCGCCGAGCCCAGCGCCACCCCGGCGTTCGGCTCGAGACCGGGCGCGTCCTCGGGCACCCCGAGGTCGGTGGCCATCTCGACCACCTTCTCCGGACCCTTCTCCATGGAGGTGGTCAGGTCGACGTAGGCGGTGTTGACCGAGTTGGCGGTGGCGGTGACCAGGTCGATCGCCGAGCCGTAGCTGCGGCCCTGCCCCTCGCCCTGGTTGCCCACCTCGCTGCCGTCGGGCAGCACGAACGGCGCGTTGCCGTCGAAGCGGTCCTTGAGCGAGAACCCCTCCTTGAGTCCCGCGGCGAGCGCGAACGGCTTGAACGAGGAGCCCGGCGACCCGCCGAGCACGGCCCAGTTCAGCTGGCTGTCCAGGTAGTTCTGTCCGGCGTAGAAGCCCAGCAGGCCCCCGGTCTGCACGTCCACGGACGCCGTGGCCACGTGCAGCTTCTTCAGGCCCGGCGGGCGCTCGTCCAGGACGGCCCGCTGGGCGGCGCGCATCGCCTTGCGGGTGAAGGTGGTCTCGACCCGCAACCCACCGGAGTCGATCTCGGACTCCTCGAAGCCGAGCCGCTCGAGCTCGTCCTTGACCATCGTCAGCATGAAGCCGCGCTGGCCGCCGTACATGTTGCTGGTCTTGGGCTTGGCCAGCTTCGGCAGCGTGCCGAGGTACTTCTCGGCCTCCGCACTGTCGAGCTCACCCATGGAGACCATGCCGCGCAGCACGTAGTCGTAGCGCTCGATCAGCGCCTCGCGGCCGTCGGCGCCCTTGTCGGGGCTCAGGTAGCCGGGCGAGTTCAGCACGGCGGCGAGCATCGCGGACTCGGGGACGGTCAGCTTGCTGGCCGGCTTGCCGAAGTAGGCGTTCGCCGCGGCCTGGACGCCGTAGGCGCCCCGACCGAAGTAGATGGTGTTCAGGTAGCCCTCGAGGATCGCCTCCTTGGACTGCTCCTGCTGCACCTTCAGGGAGAGGAACGCCTCCTTGACCTTGCGCGAGAGCGTGCGTTCCTGGCTGAGGTAGAGGATCTTCACGTACTGCTGGGTGATCGTGGAGGCACCCTGGGTGGCGTTGCCCTGAGCGTTGGAGAACGCCGCCCGCAGGATGCCCTTGGGGTCGATCCCGTTGTTGGTGTAGAAGGTGCGGTCCTCCGCGGCGATCGCGGCGTCCTGCATCGAGTCGGGGATGTCGGCCAGCGGGATCGACTGGCGGTTCTGCTCGGCGAACCTCCCGATCTTGCCCTTGCCACCGGCGTAGTAGACGAACGTCGACTGGGCCTCGAAGGCCTTGTTGGCGTCGGGGATGGTGGTGTTCTTGTAGGTGAAGTAGAAGATCCCCACCAGGGCCAGCACCGCGACGATGCCGGACACCGTCAGCCACATGAGTACGGCGCGCAGCCGGGACCCCTTGGCCAGCCCCTTGGGGCGAGTCCTCCCGCGGCCCGACCCCTGCTCCGACCGCTTCCGGCCCTTCCCGGCACCGGCCCCTGGGGTCGCCCGGCCGCCGCTCGAGGGGTTGCTGCGGTTGCCGCTCACTGGTCCTTCTCTCCAACTCGGGTGCTCGCGGGCTCGCCCCGGCGTGCGCCGGGCAGGCGCGCGAACGCGCTCCGGGCGCGGTGGTCTGCCCCGAAGGTTACGGGGTCACCGCAGAGGCCGGCGGGCTCCCGGACACGCGGCCGCGAACTTGGACCATGATATATCGATGCGATAGATTGGGGCGATAGCACGCCCGCTGCACCAGCGGGACGACAACGGTAGGAAGCAGGCCCGTCGTGGCAAGCAAGGGAGCAACCCTCGAGCTGGCAGTCCTCGGACTGCTGCACGACTCCCCGCTGCACGGGTACGAGCTGCGCAAGCGGCTCAACCTGCTGCTCGGCTGGACCCGCCTGCTCTCCTACGGCTCGCTGTACCCCGCGCTGAAGCGGATGCTGCGCGCCGGACTGGTGACCGAGGTGGCCACCGCCTCGCCCGGGGTCTCGCGCAGGCAGCGGATCGTCTACCAGATCACCGCCGCGGGGTCGGAGTACTTCGCCGGCAAGATCACCGACGTCGGTCCCTCCGCCTGGGAGGACGAGGACTTCAACATGCGGTTCGCGTTCTTCTCCCGCACCGACTCCGAGGTGCGCCTGCGCATCCTCGAGGGCCGGCGCAGCCGGCTCCAGGAACGTCTGGACCGGGCCCGCACCAACCGCGGTTCGGCGGGTTCCGACCGCTACATCAGCGAGCTCCAGCGTCACTCCATCGAGTCGGTGGAGCGCGAGGTCCGCTGGCTCACCGACCTGATCGCGGCCGAACGCAACGGCCCCGAGCAGCGGCCCGGCGGAGGTGGGACAGCACCTCCCCCCGAGCCCGACGGTCCCGGGGCACCCCACGGTCCGGACGCCCCCGACCCGGGGCGCGACTCGGCCGGCTCCGCGTCAGGGACCCCCAGCACCACCAGGCACCCCGCACCTTCCACCCAGCAGCAGTCGTGAAATGAGGAGAACCATGTCAGCGGTACGCGTAGCCATCGTCGGAGTCGGCAACTGCGCCAGCTCCCTGATCCAGGGAGTGGAGTACTACAAGGACGCCGATCCCAGCGGCTCGGTCCCGGGTCTGATGCACGTCACGTTCGGCGAGTACCACGTCTCCGACGTGGAGTTCGTCGCGGCGTTCGACGTCGACGCCAAGAAGGTCGGGTTCGACCTCTCCGACGCGATCAACAACTCCGAGAACAACACGATCCGGATCTGCGACGTACCGCCCACGGGCGTCACCGTCCAGCGCGGTCCCACGCTCGACGGGCTCGGCAAGTACTACCTCGAGACCATCGAGCAGTCCGACGCCGACCCGGTCGACGTCGTGGCGGCGCTCCGGGAGTCGGGGGCCGACGTGCTGGTCTCCTACCTGCCGGTCGGCTCGGAGCAGGCGGACAAGTTCTACGCCCAGTGCGCCATCGACGCGGGCGTCGCCTTCGTCAACGCGCTGCCGGTCTTCATCGCCTCCGACCCCGTGTGGGCCAAGAAGTTCGAGGACGCCGGCGTCCCGATCATCGGCGACGACATCAAGTCCCAGGTCGGTGCCACGATCACGCACCGCGTCATGGCCCGGCTGTTCCAGGACCGCGGGGTCGTGCTGGACCGGACCTACCAGCTCAACGTCGGCGGCAACATGGACTTCAAGAACATGCTCGAGCGCGACCGCCTGGAGTCCAAGAAGATCTCCAAGACGCAGGCCGTCACCTCCAACCTCGACCACGACCTGGGTGCGCGCAACGTGCACATCGGTCCGTCCGACTACGTGCAGTGGCTCGACGACCGCAAGTGGGCCTACGTGCGCCTCGAGGGTCGCGCGTTCGGTGACGTGCCGCTGAACCTCGAGTACAAGCTCGAGGTGTGGGACTCCCCGAACTCCGCCGGCATCATCATCGACGCGATCCGGGCCGCGAAGATCGCCAAGGACCGCGGCATCGGTGGCCCGATCCTCTCGGCCTCGTCGTACCTGATGAAGAGCCCGCCGGTGCAGCGCCCCGACGACGAGGGTGCCGCCTCCGTCGAGGCGTTCATCCGCGGCGACGTGGAGCGCTGACCCGCTGCACCTGCCTCACCGACTGCTGACGACGACCGCAGGACCGGCCGGTCCTGCGGTCGTCGCACGTCCGCGTGGGAGTGCTGAACGGCCCGGGTGCGGCGAATCGCGCGAAATGCTCCACCATCGACAGGTCCCGCGACCTTCTCTAGCCTTCGACCATGAGCGAAGGAACCGGAAACCCGCCCCCTCCTCCTGAGAACCCCTACGGCAGTGGCGCGGGACAGACGCCGCCGCCACCCTCCGGCCAGCAGCCGCCACCTACCCCACCGCCCGGCCAGACCCCCGGCCAGCCCCCCGGTCAGACCGGCGCCGCCGCCGGTGGCTACCAGCCCGCTCCGCCGCCTCCACCCACCGGGCCACGTCCCGGCGAGCTGCTCGACCGGTTCCTCGCCCGCTTGATCGACAGCGTGCTGCTGTTCGTGGTCAACCTCGTGCTGATCGTGCCGATCCTGATCGCCGCCCTGGGCATCGACGGCGCCACCGGTTTCGGGATCGGCACCAGCTTCGCCGCGGGTGCGGTCACCGCCGTGCTCAGCACGGTGATCTACCTCGGCTACTTCGGGTTCATGGAGTCCAACCAGGGACGCACCGTGGGCAAGATGGTGATGAAGCTCCGCGTGATCGGGTCCGGCGGCGGCAAGCCGACGCTGGAGGAGGCGCTCAAGCGCAACATCTGGATGGGCCTGCCGATCCTGGGGATCGTCCCGATCATCGGCGGACTGGTGGCCTCGCTCGGTCAGCTCGCCGCGGTGATCATGATCGCCATCGGCATCAACAACGACCCCGTGGAGCGCAAGCCGTGGACCGACAAGTTCGCCGGCACCCAGGTGCTCAAGGAGGGGTGAGCGACTCCGGGTGACCGCACTGCACTGCCCGGCCACGCTGGTCGTGGCCCGGCACGCCGAGGCCGCCTTCGTCGAGGACGCGTTCACCGACGAGGGCGGCTCGCTGTCCACCGAGGGCCGGGCCCAGGCGCGGGCCCTCGCCGACGGCCTGCGCGGGCACCGGATCGCCTCGGTCTGGTGCAGCGACGTCTCCCGCGCCGTGCAGACCGCCGAGATCGTCGCCGCCCGGCTCGACGTGCCGGTCGTCAACGCCCGGCCGGCCCTGCGCGAGGTGTACGTCGGCACGCTCCTGGGCCAGCCCTTCGACTACGGACGCATCGAGGACGTCTGTCGGCACTGGTACGCCGGGGAGCTGGACCGTCGCTTCGAGGAGGGCGAGTCGGGTGCCGACGTCATCGCGCGGCACCGCACCCAGCTCGAGGAGATCGCCGACGCCCATCGCGGGGAGACCGCCCTCGTCGTGGGACACCAGACCGCGCTCGGGATCGCCGTACCGGCGCTGGTCCCCGAGCTCGACGTCGACTGGGCACTGGAGCACGACCTGGGCAACACCGAGACCGTCGAGCTCGAGCACGACGGGGAGGGCTGGACCCTGCGGCGCTGGGGCAGCGAACGCGGCTAGTTGCCGAACAGCTCGCCGATGCCGCCGCCCCCGGAGCTGCCCGACCCGGAGCTGGGCGCCACGAACTCATAGGGCTGCACGACCACGAAGCCGGGACCGTGGAAGGCGTACTGGAACGCCTCGCCCGACCCGCCACGCAGCATCGAGCGCATGTTCATGCTGGACACGACCTGCGGCACCAGGCTCGCCGACCACGCGACCGCGGCCTGCACGTCGACGTAGGTCGGCTGCGTCGAGCAGTCCAGCACCACGGGCTTGCCGACGGTGCACAACGCCACCGTGCCGGCCCCGCTCACGGTGGTGTTGAAGAGCCCACCGGCCATGATCCCGGCGCCCTTGACCCGGTTGATGTCCCAGCCCAACGAGGCGTCGAAGGCCAGCAGGTTGCGGCCGTTGACGCTGATCCCGTCGCCCTCGAGGGTCAGCAGGTAGACGTAGCCGGCCTCGTTGGCGAAGAACACCTCGCCCTGGCCGGTGACCCGCATCAGCGGCATGTCCTCGCTGGTGACCAGCTTCTTGAGCACCTTGGTCACGCTGCCGGCCTTCTCGTGCAGGAACTGAACCTGGCCCTGGTAGGCGACCATCGACCCCTTGACCGCCAGGACGTCGGGGCCCAGGCCCACCCGCAGCAGCTGGGAGTTCTGCAGCGCGAACCGCTGTCCGTCGCTGACCTCGAGGTTGGTGGGGTCGAACAGCTCGCTCTTCATGGCTCCAGCCTAGGAGCGCGCGCGGGGCGGGTGTCGGTTTCCCCGGGCGCCCGGGGAAACTGGCGCCGGACAGGCGAAACTTCACCCGTCCGGTGCAGGAGTCACCGGGCGCCCGGGGAAACCTGCACGAGCCGCACCCACCACGGCGTACGCCGCTACGCGGCCGCCTGCTCCACGTCGTCCTTGATCCGGGCCAGCGTCCGCTGCATGCCGGCACGGAGCTCCTCGGTGAAGTCCTCGACGCCACCGAGCAGCGCGTCGGTCAGCTTCACCGAGATGTCGGAGATGCCGCGCGGGGCCTCCCGGCGCTGGACGAGCCGCGTGCCCCCGGTCGCGGTGGGGGTGAGGGTGAACGACCACACGGTCCAGTTGTCCTTGATGCGGAACGCCAGGCGCTGCTCGGGCACGTACTCGGTCACCATCGACTGGGTGGGCCACACCAGCAGCCCGCGCCGGTTGAGGTTGACCATCTTCGCGCCCGCACGCGTACGGCCGCCCCGGACGAAGGTCTTCAGCACCTGAGGGCTCCAGCGCGGCATCGCGGAGAGGTCGGAGAGCACCTCCCACACCACTGCCGGCGGGGCCTGGATCTCGGTCTCGGCCTCGATGGGAGCGACGTCGGTCAGCGGCACAGGGTTCTCCTCGGGTCGGGTGTGGCCAGGATGTCCGATCGACGGTAGGCGTGGACCTGCGGCGCCCTCGCGCCGATCTCGCCTGTCGGGCCGTGAGCCCGGCCACAGCACACGGCCACAGCACACGGCGCCGGGCCGGAACACCGCCGACGGGGGCGGGCCTAGCGTCCCGCGGCCCACTCGCGCAGCGCCGCGGTCGCCTCGGCCTCGCTCATCGGACCCCGGTCCAGCCGCAGGTCGAGCAGGTGCCGGTAGGCCTCACCGACCTCGCGGCCCGGACCGATGCCGAGGATCTCCATGATCTGGTTGCCGTCGAGGTCGGGCCGGATCGAGGCGAGCTCCTCGGCCTCGGAGAGCCGCGCGATGCGGGCCTCGAGGTCGTCGTAGGTGCGCCGCAGACGCTCGGCCTTGCGCTGGTTGCGGGTGGTGCAGTCGGCGCGGGTCAGCACGTGCAGCCGCTCGAGCTGGTCGCCGGCGTCGCGGACGTAGCGGCGTACGGCGGAGTCGGTCCACTCTCCCGAGCCGTAGCCGTGGAAGCGCAGGTGCAGCTCGACGAGGGCGCAGACGGCGTCGATCTGGTCCTTGGGGAAGCGCAGCGCCTGCATGCGCTTGCGGGTCAGCTTGGCGCCGACCACGTCGTGGTGGTGGAAGGTGACCACGCCGTCCTCACCGAAGCGCCGGGTCCGCGGTTTGCCCACGTCGTGCATCAGCGCGGCGAACCGGGAGACGAAGTCGGGAGCGGTGCCGTCCGTGGCCAGCCGGTGCTCGAGGTCGATCGACTGCTCGAGGACGGTGAGGGTGTGCTCGTAGACGTCCTTGTGCCGGTGGTGCTCGTCGCGCTCCAGCGCGAGGGCGGGCAGCTCGGGCAGGACGTGCCCGGCCAGGCCGGACTCCACCAGCAGGCGCAGCCCGCGGACCGGGTCGGGGGAGCACACCAGCTTGACCAGCTCGTCGCGGACCCGCTCGGCCGAGACGATCGTGATCCGCTCGGCCATGTCGGCCATCGCGGCCCGCACCTCGGGCGCCACGGTGAACCCCAGCTGGGCGGCGAACCGCGCGGCGCGCATCATCCGCAGCGGGTCGTCGGAGAAGGAGTCCTCCGGGCGTCCCGGCGTGCGCAGCACCCGGTGGGCGAGGTCGACGATCCCGCCGAAGGGGTCCTCGAGCTGCTGGTCGGGCAGGGAGAGCGCCATCGAGTTCACGGTGAAGTCGCGGCGGGCCAGGTCACCGGTGAGCGAGTCGCCGTACCGGACGTCGGGCTTGCGGCTCTCCGGGTCGTAGGCCTCGGAGCGGTAGGTCGTGATCTCCACCTGCCACGGCCCCCGCCGGCAGCCGATGGTCCCGAAGTCGCGGCCGATGTCCCACACCGCGTCGGCCCACCCCTTCAACAGCCGCTCGGTGACCTCGGGCCGGGCGGAGGTGGTGAAGTCCAGGTCGTTGTGCAGCCGACCCAGCATCGCGTCGCGCACCGGGCCGCCGACCAGGGCGATCTCCTCGCCCGCGGCCGCGAACCGGCGGCCCAGCTCCTCGGTGACGGGCGCGATCCGGGCGAGCTCCGCGACCACGCGCGTCTGGACGTCGCTGATCAGCAGGGGCTCCTCGGACACGGGAGACCACTCTAGGCGGTCGGCACACCCACGGTTCCCGGGCCACCCGGGCCTCCCGGCCCGGCCTCGCCGGTCCGGTGCCCGCACGTGGATAGCATCGCGTGGGTGAGGGGCACCCGGCTGGCGACGCGCGCGCTGGCGGTGCTGACGCTCCTCCCGCTGCTCCTGGCCCTGCTCCTCGCGGGCGACCTGCTCCCGGGTGGCCGGCCCGGTGGCGACGCCGTTGCGGCGGTGCGCCCCGGCGTCCCGGCCGCCGTCGTCGCCGCGGCGTCCTCCACGGCCCGCCCGCTCGGTGTCGGCCGCGCCGACGAGCGCGAGGCCAGCCCGCTGACGCTGGAGCTGACCCAGATCAGCCCCTCCGTGCTGCCCGCGCGCGGGGCGGTCACCCTCACCGGCAGCGTGGCCAACACCTCGCCGATCGAGTGGACCGACATCAACGTGGCGCCGTTCGTCTCCCGGACGCCGATCACCACGCGCTCGGAGCTCGCGCAGGCGGCGGAGACCGAGGAGGCGGCCGCGGTCGGCGACCGGCTCACGGCCCCCGGGGTCACGGCCGCTGCCGGGGACCTCCAACCCGGACAGAGCGCCACCTTCAGCCTGCGCGTGCCGCGGTCCGCCCTGCCGATCAGCGGCGACCCGGGCGTCTACTGGATCGGCGTGCACGCCCTCGGCACCTCGGTCGACGGACGCGACCTGGTCGCCGACGGACGGGTGCGCACGTTCATCCCGCTCGTGCCGAACGCGGTCGCCCGGCGCCGGTCGGTCCCCATCTCGGTGGTGCTGCCGGTGCGCGAACGCGCCCGTCGTGCCGGCGACGGCCGTCTGGCCAAGCCGGATCGTTGGGACGCCCTGACCGGTCCGCAGGGCCGACTGCGCCGGATCGCGGACTTCGGTGCCTCCGCCGGCAGCACGCCACTGACCTGGCTGGTCGACCCGGCCGTGCTCGACGCCCTCGCCGACTACGGTGCCGGCAACCCGCCGCTGCAGCTCGGCGGCAGGCGTGGCGGCGGCGACCGTGGCACCGATCAGCGCGACCAACCGGGCGACCAACCGGGCGACGCGGGTGACCCGGGTGACGAGGCCTCGGAGTCGCCGAGTGCCGACCCCACCGCCGACGCGGCGCCGACCCCCGGTGCGGACACCCCGGGCGCGGATGCCCAGACCCGCGCCGAGGAGGTCCTCCAGCGCCTGCTGGGCTCGATCCGATCCGCCCCGGTGCTCGCCCTGGGCTACTCCGACCCCGACGTCGTCGCCCTGGCCCGCCGCGGACCCGCCCTGCTGCGCCGCGCCGAGGACCTGTCCACCACCCGGCTGACCGAGCACGGGGTCACCGGCTCGCCGGTCGTCGCGCCGCCCGGCGGCTACCTCGACCCGGACCTGCTGCCCGCGCTCCCCGAGGGCTCGCTGCTCCTGCTCACCGACCGCGAGCGCCTGCGCGACCCCCCGGTCTCGCGGTTGCCCACCGGCCAGGACCTGGTGCTCAGCGACGCCCGGGCCCTCGCCGGCGGACCCGGCCCGACGTCGGCCCGCCGCCCGCTGGCCCTGCGCCAGCGGATCCTGGCCGAGGCCGCCCTCGAGGCCACGAAGGGCTCGGCCCCCGCCCGGCCACTGGTGATCAGCCTCCCCGCGCGGTGGAACCCGGGCGCCGAGTGGCCGGAGGCGGACTTCTTCGCCGGGCTCCAGGTGCCGTGGGTGGACCTGGTGCCCCTGTCCCGCGGCGCCACCACGGCGTACGACGGCACCCTGGTCTACGGCCGGTCGGGCCAGGAGATCCCGGCCGCCAACGTCGCCGCGACCCGACGGCTGGTCAACACCAGCACCACGCTGGACGACCTGCTCGCCGAGCCCTCCGAGGTGACCGACCTGCTCACCGGGGCGGCGCTCCAGGCCTCGTCGTACTTCGCCCGGCCGACGCTGCGGGTCGCGGCCGAGCAGGTCCTCGCCCTCGACGCCACGACTCGGCGGCGGATGGACGGGGTCCGGGTCACCGGCACCGACTTCGTCACCCTCTCCGGAGGCTCGGGCACGGTCACGGTCACGCTGGTCAACGGGCTCGGGCAACCGGTCACCGTGGGCCTGCGCGCCCGCACCGACGACCCGGGCGTCGACGTGGAGATCCCCGAGCCGGTGGACATGCAGCCCGGTGAGCGCATCACCCTGCGGCTGCAGGTGGCCAGCCCGGTCGGCGTGCACGAGGTGACCCTGGCCCCGGTCACCACCGAGGGCGAGGTCGCCGGCCTGCCCTTGAGCTTCAGCCTGCGCACCAGCAACGTGGGCCGGTTGATCTGGTACATCATCTCGGCCGCCGGAGTGCTGGTCGCGGTGATGATCATCCGCCGGATCGTGCTGCGGATCCGCCTGCGCCGCTGGCGGGTGGAGGAGCCGTGAGCCAGGAGCCACCGGACACCGGGTCCGAGCCGGACACCGAGCCGGGCGCCGAGCCCGACGCAGACCCGACCACCGACCCGAGCCCGGAACCCGGCTCCCGCTCGCTGCTGTCCTCCAGCGCGGTGATGGCCGCCGGCACCATCGTCTCCCGGCTCAGCGGCTTCGTGCGCGGCATCCTGCTCGCCGCGGCTCTGGGCGTGGGGCTGCACGCCGACGTGTTCAACATCGCCAACACGGTGCCGAACATGCTCTACATCCTGCTCGCGGGAGGCGTGGTCAACGCGGTCCTCGTGCCGCAGCTGGTCCGGGCCATGCGCAACGACCCCGACGGCGGCGAGGCCTACACCAACCGGATCATCACCCTGGCCGCGCTGTTCCTGTTCGTGGTGACGGTGCTGCTCGTCCTGGGCGCCCCACTGCTGATGCGGCTGTTCCTTGACCCGGAGTACTTCACCCCCGCGCTGAGCGCGCAGCGGGAGTCGGTGATCGACTTCGCCCGCTACTGCCTGCCGCAGGTGTTCTTCTACGGGATGTTCGTCCTCGTCGGTCAGGTGCTCAACGCCCGCGAGCGCTTCGGGCCGATGATGTGGGCGCCGATCGCGAACAACGTGGTCGCGGTCGCCGTCCTGGTCACCTACCTGCTCACGATCGGACCTGCTCGCGGACCCGAGAAGCAGGGTGGCTTCGGGGCCGGGGCCGAGGCCCTGCTCGGCATCGGCTCCACCGTCGGGATCGTCGTCCAGCTGCTGGTCCTGGTGCCCTACCTGCGCGCCGCGGGCGTCCGCTACCGGCCGCGGTTCGACTTCCGCGGCACCGGGCTCGGCCACACCCTGCGCCTCGGGGTCTGGACGGTGCTGTTCGTGGTGGTCAACCAGATCGCCTACACGGTGGTCGTCCGGATCGCGAGCAGCGGCACCGTGGGCTCGGCGGACTCGGTGGGCCCGGCGCCGGACGCGGGCACCGGCTACACGATCTACTCCAACGCCTTCCTGCTCACGATGGTGCCGCACTCGATCATCACCGTCTCGCTGGCCACGGCGATGCTGCCGCTGCTCTCCCGGTACGCCGCCACCGGCGACCTCGCCTCGATCGGGAGGTCGGTGGCCAGCACGCTGCGCTCGGCGTACGCGCTGGTGGTGCCGGTCGCGGCGCTGCTGGCGGTGATGGCCACCGACGCCGCCCAGGTGATCTGGGGCTACGGCAGCGCGGCCGACGACTACGCGAACTTCGCGCCCTCGCTGGCCCTGTTCGGCCTCGGGCTGGTGCTCTTCACCGCGCACTACCTCGCCCTGCGAGGCTTCTACGCGCTGGAGCAGACCCGTCGGGTGTTCTGGATCCAGTGCGCCATCGCCGCGACCAACATCGTGGCGGCGATCGTGCTCACCATGAGCGCCCCGCCGGCCCAGACCGCGCCGCGCCTGGTCATGGCGTACGCCGCCTCCTACGCCGTGGGAGCGGCGATCTCCTACACGCTGCTCGCCCGGACGGTCGGCGGGCTGGCGGGTCGCCGGCTGGTGCGCTTCCTGGTCCGGCTCGCGCTGGCGGTCGGGATCAGTGCGGCGGTGGCCTGGGGGGTCCGCGAGCTGCTCGACCGGCAGCTGTCCGGGACCGGCAACTGGACCGCCCTGCTCGACCTCGCGGTGGTGGGGACGGTGTACCTCGCGGTCTACCTCGGTCTGGCGCGGGCGCTGCGCATCGCAGAGGTCTGGGAGGTCGTCTCGGTGATCACCCGACGCCTGCCCGGCCGCAGGGTCGGGCCACGCTGATCGGTCCGGGCACCTACCATGGGCCTCGGGGAGCAGCGGGCGGCGTACGCCCGCGACCGGCCCACGACCGGCCTCCGAGGTGCTCACGAGAGGGAGGAGCGACGTGACGACCCAGCCACCGGCCCGGTCGGCCGCGATCACCGCTCCGCGCCCCGTCCACCGCCTGCACTCCGGGGGGTCGCGGTGAGCGCTCCGATGGGCCGGGGCACGCTGCTCGCCGGTCGCTACCGTCTCGACGACCTGCTCGCCGAGAGCGAGGGAGCCCGGTTCTGGCGGGCCACCGACACCGTGCTGGCCCGCAGCGTCGCCATCCACGCCGTACCCAGCGACGACGAGCGGGCCCCGGCGCTCCTCGACGCCGCACGGGTCTCGGCCACGGTGACCGACCCGCACCTGCTGCGGGTCCTGGACTGCGACGACGACGCCGGGATCACCTGGGTGGTCAACGAGTGGGGCGACGGTGTCTCGCTCGACCTGATGCTGGAGCAGGGCACGCTGCCGCCCTCCCGGGCGGCGTGGCTGGCCCGCGAGGTGGCCGAGGCGATCGCCGCGGGCCACGCCCAGGGCATCGCGCACGGCCGGCTGAACCCCGAGGCGGTGCTGGTCACCCACGCCGGTGCGGTCAAGCTGATCGGCTACGTCGTCGACGCGAGCCTGGACCGTCCCCGGCCCCCGGACCCGCTGTACGGCGAGCTCGACGAGCGCGAGGCCGACGTCATCAACCTCGCCGGCATCCTCTACGCCGCCCTCACCGGCCGCTGGCCCGGAGTGGCCCCCTCCGACGTCCCCCGGGCCCCCCGGGAGGGCCGACGGCCGCTGCGGCCGCGGCAGGTCCGGGCCGGCGTGCCCCGGACCCTGGACGTGATCTGCGAGCGGGTGCTGCACCAGGAGGCCTCCCAGCACGCGATGCCGATCGAGACGGCCCACGAGATCGCCGCCGCACTGGCCGACTACCTCGGCGAGTCCGGGCTGGCGGCGCCGTTCGACGTCGCCGGCATGCACGCCGAGCCGACCGTCTCGCTGCACCGCGACGCCCTGCCGCACGGTGTCGGCGACGGCACCGTCGAGGCGGGTGCCGAGGGCGGCCCGGCCGCCGCCGCGAGCGTGCCCGTGAACGCGCCGGGCGCGGGAGGTGGCGACGCGGGCGAGCGAGCCGACGACCGGCAGGGGACGATGTCCGACGAGCCGGTCTCCCACGAGCCGGTCTCCGACCCCGAGGCGACCCGGACGATCTCCGCAGCCGACCTCCCGACCGAGCCGGCGCCGTTCGATCCCGAGGCGACCCAGGCGGTGCGGGTGCCGACCGCCGCCGAGACCGGCTCCTCCGGCTCCGGGACCGACTCACCCTCCGACCCTCCGTCCAGCTCTGCGTCCGATCCCGGGACCCCGCCGCCCGGTTCCGAACGCACCGAGCCCGAGCCCACGCAGGCGATCTCCGGCCTCGCGGCGAGCGGCGCCTCCGGGAAGCCCGACGAGTCGGACCCCGCGCCGGATCCGGAGGCCACGGCGTACCACCAGGAGGTGCCGACGGGTTTCGACCAGGATCCCGAGGCCCTCGCCCCGCGCAGTCGCCGCCAGGCGTCGCCGCCGCCGCCTTTCGAGGACCTGCCCGAACGGCCGTTGTTCGCCGACGGGGAGCGCCGGGTGCCGGAGGCGGCCCGCGCCGCCGCGCAGGCCCAGGCAGCAGCCGGGATCACACCCCCGCACCAGTCCTCGGAACCCGGGGTGGACACCACGGCGGGCGGCACGAGCGACACCGGCGCCGGGTTCTGGCCCTTCACCGACGAGGAGGAGGCCAAGAGCGAGGTCCACACCGGGAAGGAGGGACGCGGCTGGCTGCGGACCGCGATCGTGGTCGGCGTACTCATCGTGCTCGTGATCGCCATGGCCGTGGCGTTCAACCGCGGCCGGCAGGACGGCGGCACCGCCGGCACCGACGACGGCACCTCGCAGTCACCCTCGGCCGCCGCCGGCCCCGTGGAGATCGCGGGGGTCCGCGACTTCGACCCCGCCGGGGATCCGCCGGAGGAGAACCCGGAGTCGGTGGGCAACGCGATCGACGGCGACCCCGCCACCGAGTGGACCACGCTCACCTACCGCGGCAACCCGGAGCTCGGCGGGCTGAAGCCCGGCGTGGGCCTGATGCTCGACCTCGGCAGCGAGCAGCAGGTCTCGGCGGTCACCGTGGAGTTCGCCAACTCCCCCACCTCGGTCGAGGTGTACGCCGCCCCCGAGGACGTGACGAAGTCCCCGGACTCCCTGGACCAGCTCGACCGGGTGGGCGGGCAGGACGAGGCACCCGCGAAGGCGACCCTGCAGCTCGACCCCAAGCCCACGACCCGCTACCTCCTGGTCTGGCTGACCAAGCTGCCGCCCGCCGAGGGCGGGTTCCGCGGTGAGATCTCGGACATCACGGTCAGGTCGTGACGCTCGGGGGTGACGGCGGGCCGGAGGAGCCGGACGACCTGGCCCTCCTCGACGCCCACCGGGCCGGTGACCCGGACGCCTTCGGCGAGCTGTTCCGCCGCCACCGCGACCGGCTGTGGGCCGTGGCGCTGCGCACGACCGGCAACCGCGAGGACGCTGCCGATGCTCTCCAGGACGCCCTGGTCTCCGCCTTTCGACGCGCCGACTCCTTCCGCGGGGAGTCGGCCGTCACCACCTGGCTGCACCGGGTGGTGGTCAACGCCTGCCTGGACCGGCTGCGCCGCCGCAGGGTGCGGGCTGCGGACTCCCTGCCCGACGACCTCGAGGAGTACTCGCGGCGCGGGGCGGTGCTCAGTGCCGAGGGCGCCGGCGACCGCTCCCACTCCGGCTCGGGTGCCGAACCGGGCTGGGGCTCGGGGCCCGAGGCGCACGTGCTGGCCGCCGAGCGTCGCGAACGAGTCCGGGCGGCGCTCGAGCAGCTCCCGCCGGACCAGCGGGCCGCGCTGGTGCTGGTCGACCTCGAGGGCTACCCGGTCGCGGAGGCCGCCGCGGTCCTGGAGGTCCCGGTCGGCACCGTGAAGAGCCGGTGCGCGCGCGGGCGGTCGCGGCTCGCCGTACTCCTCGCGGACCTGGTCGCGCAGCCGGGTCACCAGCCGGGCGACCAGCCGACCGCCGGGCCGGATGCGGGGCCGGGAACCTCCGGTGCTCTTCCTGCGTCCCATCGAGGTGAGCCGGCGACCGGACCTCCGGCCGAAGCGCGACCAGCGCGCACGTCCCGGCGGCCCGCACACCCGGCCGGAGCCCCCGACCCGACCCGAGGTGAACCAGCCCGACCCGACACCAGCCCGACCCGAACCAGCCCGACCCGAACCAGCCCGACCCGAACCAGCCCGACCCGAACCGGCCCGACCCGAACCGGCCCGGGGACTCGACCCGGTCCCGGCCCGAGACGACCCCGCGAGGAGGTGAGCAGCAGTGAGTGACGACGACCGGCACGACACCGAGCCCGAGCACCCGGATCCCGACCTGGATCCCGACCTGGATCCGGAACAGGGAGCCGACCCCGACCTGGACCCGGAGCAGGAGGCGCGGCTCCGTGCGCTGCTCGCCGACCTCGGCAGCGATCCGGCCGCCGCGCAGATGCCCCCGGAGGTCACCGCGCGGCTCGAGGACACCCTGGCCGAGCTGACCTCGCTCCGGGCTGCCCAGGGACCGGCCCCGACTCCTGCCCAGACTTCTGCCCAGAGCTCAGCGGACGGTCCGACGCGGAGCCCGGGCGAGGGTTCGAGGAGCACCGCCGACCCGGACTCCGCGACGGTGGTCCCCCTCAGCGGGCGCCGGCGCCGGTCGTCGCGGTGGGCGGCGGCCGCGGCCGCGGTCATCGTGCTCGGGGCCGGCGGCGTGGCCGTGGCCGGCCTGGACCTGCTCGGCACCGGTACCCCGACGGCCGACGACGCCTCGGCAGGAGGGCAGAGCAAGGCCGAGTCGCTCGACGACTCCGGCGCCTCGGCCCCGCAGACTGCTCCGTCGACACCGGGCGGCGCCGGGGCCGACCAGCGGTCGCTGGTCGGGGCGGAGCTGCCCGAGCTGCGGTCCTCCGCGTTCGCCGACGACGCCGCCGCGCTGCTGGCGGCCACCTCCGCCCCGCGCGAGAGCAAGGGCACCGCGGGCGGCCAGGCCCAGGACGGCGGTGGTGACGACGGCGCCACCGAGGGCGCCGAGCCCTCGAACCCGGCCTGCCCGGGCCCGACCGGGAGGCGCGCCGCCGACGAGGTGCGGCGCCTGACGGTCACCTACGACGGCCGGCTCGCCATCCTCCTGGTTCGAGCGCCCTCGTCGGGCACGCAGGTGCTCGAGGCGTGGACCTGTGCCGGCGACCGCCTCCTCGACCGCGCCCGCATCCCCGCCCCCTGACCACTCCCCCGCGTTCGCCGCCGCGGGGGTGCGGGTGGGCGTATGGCGGCGGGTGCGGGCAGGACGTCATACGAACTGGTTGCCAGAGCAGCCAACTCGTATGACGTCCCGCGAGACGTCATACGTCCTGGTCGCCGGAGCAGCCAACTCGTATGACGTCCGGCCGCAACCATCGGCCCACCGCGAGGAGGCTGGGGCCCCGGATTCGCCAGTCGCGCTCCACGCCGGGAGACTGGGCGCATGACGGTTCCCGCCCAGAGCGCCGGCCCCCGCCCGGCGTCCACCCGCTCGGTTTCCTGCGAGGTCGAGCTGACGGTGCAGGAGCGCGCCGAGCTGGTCTGGTCGGTCGCGGTGGCCCGCGGCCCGGAGCTCGCCGGGGAGCGGCTGAGCGTGACGGTCGACGGCCGCCCCGTCGAGGTCCACGAGCTCGAGGTCGCCGACGGCGGCCGCCTGCACCTGTGCACCGCCCCGCCGGGCACGCTCCGCCTGGAGTACGCCGCGGAGGTGCTCGGCACCGCCGCACCGGCCCTGGTCGACCCCGTCGACGACATCGTCTACCGCCGCCCGAGCCGCTACGCCGAGTCCGACGAGCTCGGACCGACCGCGTGGGCCGAGTTCTCCGACCTCGAGGGCAAGGAGCTCCTCGACGCGGTCAGCTCCTGGGTGGGCACCCAGCTGTTCTACGTCAGCGGGTCGAGCCGACCCACCGACGGGGCGACGCACACGCTGCTGGCCCGCCAGGGCGTGTGCCGCGACTTCGCGCACCTGGTGATCGCGATGCTCCGGGCCCGCAACGTCCCCGCCCGGCTGGTCGCCGTCTACGCCCCGGGGCTGCAGCCGATGGACTTCCACGCCGTGGTCGAGGCCGCCATCGACGGGACCTGGCGCGCGGTGGACGCCACCGCGCTGGCCCCCCGGCAGGCGCTGGTGCGCATCGCCACCGGGCGCGACGCCTCCGACACGGCGTTCCTCACCGTGCAGTCCGGCCGCGCCGACCTGCGCAGCATGCAGGTGGGGGCGACGGTGGCGCCGACCCTGCCCGAGGACGACCTCACCCACCTCGTCTCCCTCAGCTGACCCGCCTGTCTCGCCCGTCACACGCGTCTCGGCCAGACCCCGGCCGACCCCCGGCCGTCCGCCCGCCGCCGCTCCCCCGACGCCCGGGCCCCGCCGCTGCAGGAATGCGCGGTGCCTAGGATCTGTTCATCAGGCGTGACCGCACGTATCCAAGGAGTGCCAGTGACCGACACAACGACGACCCGCGACGTGATCATCGTCGGGTCCGGCCCGGCGGGCTACACCGCCGCGGTGTACGCCGCCCGCGCCAACCTCGCCCCGCTCGTCTTCGAGGGTTCCGTCACCGCCGGTGGCGCCTTGATGAACACCACCGAGGTGGAGAACTTCCCCGGCTTCCGCGACGGCATCATGGGCCCGGCCCTGATGGACGAGATGCGCGCCCAGGCCGAGCGGTTCGGTGCCGAGCTGGTGGCCGACGACGTGCTCGAGATGGACCTGACCGGCGAGACCAAGTCGGTGCGCACCGCCGAGGGCACCTTCACCGCGCGCGCCGTGATCCTCGCCATGGGCTCGGGCTACCGCAAGCTCGGCCTGCCCGACGAGGACCGCCTGTCTGGCCACGGCGTGAGCTGGTGCGCCACCTGCGACGGCTTCTTCTTCCGCGACCAGCACATCGCCGTGGTCGGCGGCGGCGACTCCGCCGTCGAGGAGGCCACCTTCTTGTCCCGGTTCGCCTCCAAGGTCACGCTGATCCACCGCCGCGACGAGCTGCGCGCCTCCAAGATCATGCAGGAGCGCGCGCTGGCCGACCCGAAGATCGAGTTCGCCTGGAACTCCGAGGTCGCCGAGATCCACGGCGAGGAGAAGCTCACCGGACTCACCCTGCGCGACACGACGACCGGGGAGACCCGGTCCCTGGACGCCACCGGCCTGTTCATCGCGATCGGCCACGACCCGCGCTCGGAGCTGCTGCACGGCCAGGTCCGCCTCGACCAGGACGGCTACGTGCTGGTGGAGCACCCCTCGACGCGCACCGACATCCCCGGCGTCTTCGCCTCCGGCGACCTGGTGGACCACCACTACCGTCAGGCGGTCACCGCCGCCGGCACCGGCTGCGCGGCAGCCCTGGACGCCGAGCGCTTCCTGGCCGACCTCGACCACGCCGCCACGGCCGCGACCGCCGTGGGTGCCAGCACCGTCGGCGCCCACGCCTGAGCGCACCGGCCCGGGTCGGGCCGACCGCACGCACTCGACCCGGTCCCGCAGGCTTCCCGGCGTCCCCGAGCGCGTCCGCCCTTGACCTCAGCGGCTCAGCAGGCAGGATGAGCGGGAAGAATTGTCCTGACGCCGGTGTTCTTCCCCCGCAAGCACATTCCCAGACTTCGAACCACGAGGAGCATTCATGTCCAGCCTCCCGGCAGTCACCGACGCCAACTTCGAGACCGAGGTCCTGAAGTCCGACAAGCCCGTGCTGGTCGACTTCTGGGCCGAGTGGTGCGGCCCGTGCCGCCAGGTCGGTCCGATCCTCGACGAGCTGGCCGCCGAGCACGGCGAGAAGGTCACCTTCGTGAAGATGAACGTCGACGAGAACCCGGTGACCCCCTCGACGTACCGGGTCAGCGGTATCCCCACGCTCAACGTCTACAAGGACGGCGAGGTCGTCAAGCAGATCGTCGGCGCCCGTCCCAAGGCGGCCCTGCTCAAGGAGCTCTCGGACTTCATCGCCTGAGCCCACCGAACGAAAGGCCCTGCTTGACCACGGTCTTCCGACACGGGGACTCCGGTCCCGCCGTCGCCCAGATCATCGCTCTGCTCACGCGGATCGGTGTTCTGGGCGACGCTGCGTCCCGTCCCGACCCGTCCGAGCACGGCTCCGGGCACGGCTCCGCGGACGACGTCGAGGCGACGTACGACGACCGCGTCGAGCTCGCGGTGCGCAGCTTCCAGCAGCAGCGCGGCCTCACCGTCGACGGGGTCGTCGGCCCCCTCACCTTCCGTCGCCTCGACGAGGCCCGCTGGCGCCTGGGTGACCGGATCCTGACCCACCTGCCCGGTGACCTGATGGCCGGTGACGACGTCTACGCGCTCCAGGGCCGGCTGCTCGACCTCGGCTTCAAGGTCGGCCGGGTCGACGGCTACTTCGGGCCCGAGACCGAGGGCGGCGTACGCGACTTCCAGCGCAACTTCGGCATCCCGCCGGACGGCACCTGTGGACCGGCGACGCTCAAGGCGCTGACCCGGCTCTCCCCGATGGTCAAGGGTGGGGCACCCAACGCCCTGCGGGCCGAGGAGAGCATCCGCGAGGCGGGCCCGCACCTGGGCGGCAAGACCGTGGTCATCGACGTCGGCCGGGGCCACAACCTGCCCGAGGAGCACGCCTCGGTCTCCGACGCGATCCTGCACGACCTCGCCCAACGGGTGGAGGGCCGGCTGGTGGCCATCGGCGTCCAGGCCTACCTGACCACCCCGCGCTGGGCGCACGCCCCGGGCGAGGAGGGTGACCGAGCGGCGTTCGCCAACCGGACCGGCGCGGACCTGTTCGTCTCCCTGGCGCTGGACACCTCGGCCCACCCCGACGCCTGCGGCGTCTCGACGTACTTCTTCGGCGACACCGCCCCCGAGACGTGGTCCTCGGTCGGCGAGCGGTTCGCCGGCCTCGTGCAGCGCGAGATCGTCGCCCGCAGCGACCTCGTCGACCTGCGCTCGCACCCGAAGACCTGGGACATCCTGCGCCTGACCCGGATGCCCGCCATCCGGCTCGACGCCGGCTACCTGACCAACGACGGTGACGCGGCGCGGCTGCGCGACCCCGCCTTCCGCGACGTGCTCGCCGAGGCGATCGTGGTCTCGGTGCAGCGGTTCTACCTCAGCCCCGAGGAGGACGCGCACACCGGCGTACTGCGGATCAGCCAGATCCGGGAGTCCTTCCAGGGCACCTGAGTCATGGCGGGACCAGCCGCGCCACCGGCGTGGTTCAGCCGCCGTGCCGTGTGGACCGGCCGGTGCCCCCCGGTTGCGCGACCGGGTGCCGAGCGCGCTTGCCGGAGACCGCGCCGAGGATCGTCTCCAGCCCCCGCTCCAGCTCCTCGCGGATGGACAGCGTGGTGCGCAGGTCCATCCGCATCCGCGGGGTGACCGCGTGCGCGCGGTGGGTGGAGAAGCCCACGGCCAGCAGGAAGTCGGCGGGTACGACGCACCGGCCGCTCCGCCCGCGGGTGTCGCCGAACGCCTCGACCGCCTTGACCCCGCCGCGCCGGATCAGGTCCTTGGCCATCCCCTGCACCATCATCCGGCCCAGGCCGCCGCCCCGGTGCTCGGGCTCGACGTGCGCGGTGGTCATGATGACCGCATCGGCGCTGATCGGCGCGGTGGCGAACCCGTCCGCCGCGGGCACGTGCACCGGCGGAGCCCAGATCAGGTGCCCCACGACCTCGCCGTCGACGACGGCCACCTGACCGCAGGACCCCCACTCGCGCAGCACCATCGAGACCCACGCGGCCTTCTCCTCGGCCTCGTGCCCGCGGACCGCGTCGCGGCGTACGGGATCGAGCTCCCAGAACACGCACGTCCCGCACCCACCCGGGAGCTGGTCCAGGTGGTCGAGGGTCAGCCGCTCGATCTTGCGTCCCACCCCGCCATCCTAGGTCCGGGGTTGTCCTGGATCCCGGCCCAATTCCGGATAGTCCGTGACGTTCGACATCCGTTGTGCCCCGACGACGCTGCGGAACGTCACGGACTATCCGGTACGCCGGTCAGCGCTGGGTCGCCAGGAAGTCGCCGATCCGGCCGATCGCCTCGGTCAGGGTCTCGAGGTCGGGCAGGGTGACCAGCCGGAAGTGGTCGGGCTCGAACCAGTTGAAGCCGGTGCCGTGGGTGACCAGGATCTTCTTGGCGCGCAGCAGGTCGATCACGAACTGCTCGTCGTCCTTGATCGGGTAGACGTCGGGGTCCAGCCGCGGGAAGCAGTACAGCGCCCCACGCGGCTCCACGCAGCTGACCCCGGGGATCTCGTTGAGCAGCCGCCAGGCGGTCTTGCTCTGCTCGTAGAACCGGCCGCCGGGGTGGATGTACTCGTTGATCGACTGGTAGCCGCCGAGCGCGGTCTGGATCGCGTGCTGGGCCGGCACGTTGGGGCACATCCGCATGTTGGCCAGCAGCGTCAGCCCCTCGAGGAAGTCCTCCGCGACGTGCTTGGGTCCCGAGACCATCACCCAGCCGGCCCGGTAGCCACAGACGCGGTAGGCCTTGGACAGTCCGCTGAAGGTCAGGCAGAGCACGTCGGGCCCGGCGTACGCCGCGGTGTGCAGGTGCTGGGCGTCGTCGAAGAGGATCTTCTCGTAGATCTCGTCGCTGAACACGACCAGCTGGTGCCGCCGGGCGATGTCGACCAGCCCCTTGACCGTGGCCTCGCTGTAGACCGCCCCGGTGGGGTTGTTCGGGTTGATGATCACCAGGCCCTGGGTGTTCGGCGTGATCTTGGCCTCGATGTCCGCGAGGTCGGGGTCCCAGCCGTTCTCCTCGTCGCAGCGGTAGTGCACCGGGGTCCCGCCGGACAGGGTGACCGCCCCCGTCCACAGCGGGTAGTCCGGCGCGGGCACGAGGATCTCGTTGCCGTCGTCGAGGAAGGCCTGGAGCACCATCGAGATCAGCTCGGAGACGCCGTTGCCGATGAAGACGTCGTCCACGGCGGTCTCGGTCAGCCCGCGCGCCTGGTAGTACTGCGCCACCGCGGTGCGCGCGGAGTAGATGCCCCGGGACTCGGAGTACCCCTGCGACTCGGGCAGGTTGTGCACGATGTCGGCGACGATCGCCTCGGGCGCCTCGAAGCCGAACGGCGCGGGGTTGCCGATGTTGAGCTTGAGGATCTTGTGGCCCTCGGCCTCGAGGCGCTGGGCCTCCACCAGGATCGGCCCGCGTACGTCGTAGCGGACGTGCTGGAGCTTGCGGCTCTGGACGATCGGGCGCATGCGCCCAGTCTCGCAGAGCAGCCGGCGCGGCCTGCCGCACGCCCGGAGGGTGGCGCGCCCGTCGTACCTCCGGGTGCACGTGGCACGATCACGCGCATGCGCGATCTGAGCTACCCGCCGGTCATCGTCAGCGCCAAGGTGCTCTTCCGGGCGCTGGGGCTGCGCTTCCAGCTCGCCGGCACCGAGCACGTGCCGACCTCGGGCGGCGCGCTGCTGGCGTTCAACCACGTCTCCTACATCGACTTCGTGCTCGGCGGGTTCGCTGCGCAGCCCTCGGGGCGGCTGGTCCGGTTCATGGCCAAGCGCGAGGTCTTCGACCACCCGGTGGGCGGACCGGTGATGCGCTCGATGCACCACATCTCGGTCGACCGTGACGACGGCGGCGCCTCCCTCGACGAGGCGCTGCGCTACCTGCAGGACGGTGAGGTGGTCGGGATCTTCCCGGAGGCCACGATCAGCCGCTCCTTCGAGGTCAAGGGGCTGAAGTCGGGGGCGACCCGGATCGCCGCCCAGGCCGGCGTGCCGCTGCTCCCCGTGGCGCTGTGGGGCACCCAGCGGCTGATGACCAAGGACCACCCACGCGACTTCTCCCGCGGCAAGACGATCGGGATCCGCGTCGGTGAGCCGATGTACCCCACCGGCGAGGACCCGGTCGCCGAGACCGCCGAGCTGCGCCGGCGCCTGCAGGTGCTGGTCGACGAGGCCATCGACGACTACCCGCCCGAGGAACAGCCGCCGGGGTCCTGGTGGCTGCCGGCCTCCCGCGGCGGCTCGGCCCCCACGCCCGCACGGGCCGCCGAGCTCGACGCCGAGGAGAAGGCCGCCCGCGCCGCCCGCCGCGCCCAGCGCGCCGACTAGCGCACCGACCGGGCACTCCACGTACGCCAGACATCCCCGACCGGGCAATTCATGCACGTCGCAACGGCCCGACCGGGCACTCCACGTACGCCGCACCGCACCGACCGGGCAATCCACGTACGCCGCACCGCGCCGACCGGGCAATTCATGCCCGTCGCAACGGCCCGACCGGGCAATCCGTGTACGCCGCAGCAGCCCGACCGGGCAATCCATGGCCCCAGCCAGCCGTGGACGACCGGGCTCTACCGCCGCGTCCCCGCCCGATCGGGCACTGATAGCACACGCACACCGGCCCGACCGGGCATTCCGTGTACGCCGCAGCAGCCCGACCGGGCCATCGTCTGCACGGCGCCTCAGCGACGAACCGACTGGTCAATCTCTGTCTTTGTCGACAAAGCCATGTGTCGTTCCATCGAGATGTGGCCCAGCCTCAGATCGGCCGGTCCTCCCGGTTGCGCGGGTCGATGATCGACACGATCCGCTCGAGGTCGGTCAGCGAGGCGAACTCGATCGCGATCTTGCCCTTGCTGCGACCCAGGGACACCGTCACCCGGGTCTCGAGCCGGTCACCGAGGCGCTCGTCGATCTCCTTCAACCCCGGAGCCGTCGGTCGAGCCGGACGGACCACCGGCCGGTCGTCCTCGGTGTCGTGCCCCCCGACGGCGACCAGCTCCTCCAGGCCGCGCACCGAGATCCCCTCGGAGACGACCCGGCCGGCGAGCCGGTCCTGGGCCGCGGGCTCGGTGACGCCGAGCAGCGCACGCGCGTGACCGGCGCTGAGCACGCCCGCCGCCACCCGCCGCTGCACGGCCGGGGAGAGGTTGAGCAGCCGCAGGGTGTTGCTGATCTGCGGCCGGCTGCGCCCGATCCGGCCGGCGAGCTCCTCGTGGGTGCAGCCGAAGTCGTCGAGCAGCTGCCGGTACGCCGCCGCCTCCTCCAGCGGGTTGAGCTGGGCGCGGTGCAGGTTCTCCAGCAGCGCGTCGCGCAGCATCGCGTCGTCGCCGGTCTCCCGCACGATCGCCGGGATCGTCTCCAGCCCGGCCTCCTGGGTGGCGCGCCAGCGGCGCTCCCCCATGATCAGCTCGTACGCCGCCTCGCCGGTCCGGCGGACCACGACGGGCTGGAGCAGGCCGATCTCCTTGACCGAGTGCACCAGCTCGGCCATCGCCTCCTCCTCGAAGACCTGGCGGGGCTGGCGCGCGTTGGGCCTGATCGACCCGACCGGGAGCTCGGCGAAGTACGCGCCGGCGACCGTGTTCGGCCCAGCATCCGGGCTCGCCGCACCGTCGCCCGGTCGGGCCTCGGTGAGCGTGCCCACGCCACCGGATCCGGGCTCCGAGTGGGCCTCGACGCCAGTCGCCCCGCCGTCGGCCGAGTGCCGGCCGGTGGTCGCGGAGCCGGGTCCGTCCATCTCCTCGGCCCGGGCTGCGGGCTGAGCGGGCGGCGCGGTCGGGATCAGCGATCCGAGACCGCGGCCGAGGCCCTTGCGGGGCGGGGGCGGGTGGGGCTGGTTCATCGGTGTCCTTCCTGGGAGGTGCCGGTGCCGGCACCGCGCCGGGCCAGCTCACGAGCGGCTTCGAGATAGCTGAGTGCTCCGGGTGAGGCCGGATCGTAGGTCATCACGCTCTGCCCGTAGCTCGGCGCCTCGGAGACCCGCACCGAGCGCGGGATCGCCGTGCGCAGCACCTGGGCGGAGAAGTGGGCGCGTACCTCGGCCGCGACCCCGGCCGCGAGGTTGGTCCGCGAGTCGTACATCGTGATCACGATCGTGCTCACCTCCAGCGCGGGATTGAGGTGGGTGCGCACCATCTCCACCGTCTCCAGCAGCTGGCCCAGCCCCTCGAGGGCGTAGTACTCCGCCTGGATCGGGATCATCATCTCCGCCCCGGCGACCAGCGCGTTCAGGGTGAGCAGGCCCAGCGACGGGGGACAGTCCACCAGCACGTAGTCGTAGCGGTCCTCGGCCTCACCACCGACGAGCGGGTGCGCCTGGATCGCCTTGCGCAGGCGACTCTCTCTCGCCACCACGCTGACCAGCTCGATCTCCGCACCGGCCAGGTCGATCGTGGCCGGAGCCACGAACAGGTTGGCCACCTCCGGGTGCTCCTGCACCACGTCGGCCAACGGCACCCCGTCGACGAGGACGTCGTACGTCGACGGCGTCCCGCGCTGGTGCTCCACCGCGAGCGCGGTGGAGGCGTTGCCCTGCGGGTCGAGGTCGACGACCAGCACCCGCAGCCCGTGCTGGGCCAGCGCGGCGCCCATGTTGACGGCCGTGGTCGTCTTGCCCACGCCGCCCTTCTGGTTGGCGACCACCATCACCCGGGTGGTGGCCGGGCGTGGCAGGGGCGAGCCGTACGGCACCCCCTCCCGCACGAACCGCTCGTGGGCCACCGCCCGGGCGACCTCGCGGGCCATCGGGGTCGAGGCGTCGAAGCCGGTGGCCGCCACGGTCTCCTCCGCACCGGCGACCTCGGCCGCCGTGCGCACGCGTGGGCGCGGCACGGTCACCACCGTCGCTGCGGCGCCGGGGGTCCCCGGGTCGACGGCGGGGTCGACGGCGGGGTCGACGGCGGGGTCGGACGCGGGCGGAGGAGCGGCTGCACCGGCGGTCGTCTCCGCCGCCATCATCGCTGGATCCATCGTCTGGTCCTCGGGCTCGGTTTCACGTGAAACGGGATCTCCTTGTGGATAAACTGGGCCAACCTGTGGACGGCCACGCTCAGCGGGCCACCCCAGACCGGTGGATAACTTTTGGCGGGCCCGCCCGGGCCAGCCGAGAGGACGCTCCCGGACCCCGCTCATCGGGCCCGCACGCTGACCACCGTGACGGCGGGGTCGAGCCACTGCCCGCCCACCGTCCGGACCTGGGCGTCGACGCCGCCGAGCCGCCCGATCACCCGGGCAGCCCCGTCGAGCTCCGCCTGGGCCGAGGATCCCTTCATCGCGAGGAAGAGCCCACCGGAGCGCACCAGCGGCAGCGACCATCGCGCGAGCCGCTCCATCGGCGCGACCGCTCGCGACGTCACCACATCGAACTCCTCGGACTCGGCAGCGCGACCGTGCAGCTCCTCGGCCCGTCCGCGGTGGACGGTCACGTTGCTGAGTCCCATTCTGCGCACGGCGAGGTCCAAAAACGTGGTACGACGCAGCAGTGGCTCCACCAAAGTCAGATGGAGGTCCGGTCGTCGGATCGCCAGCACCAGTCCCGGCAGCCCGGCGCCGCTGCCGATGTCGCACACGGACGCACCGGGCGGCATCAGCTCGGTGATCACGGCGCAGTTGAGCAGGTGACGCTCCCAAAGCCGGGGCACCTCGCGCGGCCCGATCAGGCCCCGGACGGTGGCCTCGGTGGCCAGCAGGTCGGCGTACTGCTCCGCGAGGGGCAGCGCACGTGAAAACACCTCCCGCGCACTGGCCGGCGCGGGAGGTGCTGTTTCACGTGAAACGGGGTCCGTCACGCGATCACGAGGGGAGGACCACCACGTAGCGCCGCGGCTCGGCACCCTCGGACTCCGAGGTGAGGCCGGCGGCGGCCACGGCGTCGTGGACCACCTTGCGCTCGAAGGGGGACATCGGCTCCAACGAGGCCTGCTCACCGGTCTCGCGCACCCGGGCGATGACCTCCTCGGCCTGCTGCTCGAGCGCCGTACGCCGGTTGGCCCGGTGGCCGCTCACGTCGAGCATCAGCCGCGAACGCTCGCCGGTCTCGCGGTAGACCGCCAGCCGGGTCAGCTCCTGCAACGCCTCGAGCACCTCGCCCCCCTCACCCACGAGCTGGGGGAGGTCGGCGCCGACGATGGAGACCGTGGCCCGGTCGCCCTCGACGTCCATGTCCAGGTCACCGTCCAGGTCGACGATCTCGAGGAGCTCCTCGAGGTAGTCGGCGGCGATGTCGCCCTCCTGCTCGAGCCGCGCACGTCGCCCGGAGCCGGAGCCGGCGGCACCGTCGGCGTCGGACGCCTCGTCGGAGCCCTCCTCGTCCCCGGAGTCGGAGCCCTCGGAGTCGGAGTCGGTCCCGTCGGAGTCGTGGTCCTCGGAGTCGTCGTCCTCGGAGTCGTCGTCCTCGGAGTCGTCGTCCTCGGAGTCGTCGTCCTCGGAGATCTCGACCTCGTCGGTCTCCTCGACCGGCTCGGTGGCCGGGGCCACCTCGTCGGTGTCCACGGTGTCGTCGGGCGCCGTGGCGACCGCGTCCTCGGTCTGCTCGCTCAGCTCGCTGGTCTGCTCGGTCATGCGGATTCTCCCTCGTCGTTCCGGGGTGGGGTCTGCTGCCCGGAGGCGCCGCCCGGCTTGGGACCGGACTTGCGTCGCTGGGAGCGAGACTGCTTCTTGGGCTGTTGACGGGGCGGCTGGCGCTGCGGCTCGGGCTCGACGACCGTGACCTGACCGTTCTCGGCCTCCGGCGGCGGCAGGCCCTTGCGCTTGCGCTTCTCCTCGTCCCGCTTCTGCTTGGCCGCGAACGCCTCGGTGTTCGGGGCCGGGTTGCTGCGGATCACGTAGAACTGCTGGCACATCGTCCACAGGTTCGAGGTGGTCCAGTAGAACAGCACGCCGATCGGGAAGGCGATGCCGCCCACGGCGAAGACCAGCGGCAGCACGTAGAGCAGCAGCTTCTGCTGCTGGGCGTAGGGACCGGTCAGGGCGTCGGCCGGCATGTTCTTGCTCATCAGCTGGCGCTGGGTCAAGAAGGTGGTGGACGTCATCGCCAGCACCAGGACCCCGGCGAGGATCCGCACCCCGGCGGAGTCGGTGGAGGTGAAGGTGTCGGAGATCTTCGCCCCGAGGAAGACGGCGTCGCCGAACTGCTCGTTGAGCGTGACCGTCATCAGGCCGCGGACCTCCTCGGGGTCCTTGGCGGCCTGGTCGATCAGCCGGAACAGCGCGAGGAAGATCGGCATCTGGATGATCAGCGGCAGGCAGGAGGAGAACGGGTTGGTCTTGGTCTCCCGGTAGAGCTCCATCGTCTCCTTGGCGAGACGCTCCCGGTCGTGGCCGTACTTCTTCTGCAGCTCCTTGACCCGCGGCTGCAGCAGCTGCATGTTGCGGCTGGACTTGATCTGCTTGACGAACAGCGGGATCAGCAGCGCTCGGATGAACACGGTCAGCCCGATGATCGAGAAGACCCAGGCGGCTCCGGAGGCCTCACCGAACAGACCGCCCCAGAGCTTGTGCCAGCCCAGCAGCACGGCGCTGATCACGAAATACAGCGGCGTCATGATGAAGCTGCCGATTCCCTTGAAGAAGGACAACACTCAGACTCCTTGAGTCATCTCAGAACGCGGAGGAACAGGGTCATACCCACCCAAAGCCCAGGGATGGCAGCGCAACACGCGTCGTACGGCGAGCCAGGTGCCGCGCAGGCTCCCGTGCACGGTGATGGCCTCGAGGGCGTAGGCCGAGCAGGTCGGGTGGTAGCGGCACACCTGACCGTAGAGGGGGCTGATCAGGAAGCGGTAACCGCGCAGCAGACCGATCAGGAGGAACTTCATCCGGCCACCGCCTTCGACTGCTCTGTCGGCTCCGCCTCGGAGGAGGTCACCAGCGCGCCGAGCGTGCGGTCGACCTCGGCGGCCAGCTCGGCATACCCGGCCCGTGCCGCGGCCGGCAGTGCCCGGACCACCAGCATGCTCCCGGCGGGCAACTGCTGCAGCCGGTCGCGGAGCAGGTGGCGCAGCCGGCGCTTGACCAGGTTGCGCGTCACGGCGTTGCCCACGGCGCGGGAGACGACGAAACCGACCCGGGGCGCCGACGCATCGGCGACCTCATCGGTGTCGGTGGACGCGGTCCTCAGGTGCAGGACGATCAGGCGCCCGCCGCGGCGACGGCCCCGGCGCACGACCTCCCGGAAGTGAGCAGGTGAGGTCAGGCGGTTGCTGGTGGAGAGCACGCCCGGTGGCTGCGTCCGGCCCCGGCCTCAGGCGGCGAGGCGGTTGCGGCCCTTGCGGCGTCGCGAGGACAGGATCGCGCGGCCGGCACGCGTGCGCATGCGCAGGCGGAAGCCATGGGTCTTGTGCCGGCGCCGGTTGTTCGGCTGGAACGTGCGCTTGCTCAACGTACTCACTCCACTCAGGGGCTGGATGCAACAGCGTGTCCACCGGGGTCGTGTCGGGCGAGAGACATCGCCAGTTGCCTGTGGTCAACTGGCACCGCTCGCCCACGACCTCGACCCGCGCAACGGGCAGTCGGATCGTGCTGTCATGGACATGCGGCACCGGTCGACGCCGGTGCAGACCTGCCAACGGTACGCGGTGGCGATCGACAGGGTCAATTCGCCGACCGGGGGGCACGCCGGACCGACCCGGACGCATCCCGGCGTCCACTCCCGACCCGGGCTCGACGCCCGGTCCGGACCAGTCTGGGACCCGGATCGCGCCGGGTCGGCGTGTCGTCGTCCGACACGCCGCCCACCTGGGGACAACTGGGCCAACCCCTGTGGACAACCGGTTGATCCGGCCACCCCGAGGGGTTAGCGTCCATGACCCGGGCAGCCTCATCCACGGCGCCGTTCGCCCACGCTGGTGGGCAATTCTGTGACTTCTCCTCGTGTGCGATCCATGAGAGGAAATCCCAGGCTGAGTCCCCGCGCGAGCGTGTCGAGCACCGACGCCGGCGTAGGACCAGGGCGTCGGAGACGAGCACCGGACCAGGAACGGCGGGACCTCAGCCAGGGCGTCCTTCGACGTTGCACAACCTGTGGACAAAGGTGTGTGTCGAGGGAGGTAGCGTCCGCGGTCCGGCGGCAGGCACGAACCGAAGATGGGAGCGCGACCGCGCGTGGACGACGCACAGGGCACCGGTCCGGAGTCAGACGGCAGCACCGAGGCGACGGGAGGCAACCACCGCGCGGTCCATCTCGAGGTCCTGTGGCCCGGCATCGTGGACAACCTCCCGCCCAACCAGCGGGTCTGGCTCGCGGCCAGCAAGCCGCTGATGCTCGCCGAGAACACCGCCGTGGTCGCGGTGCCCGACGAGTTCACCCGCAACCAGCTCGAGGGGCGGCTGCGGACCCGGATCGAGGACGCCCTGAGCGACCGGCTCGGCAAGCCGGTGCGGCTCGCGGTCAGTGTCGATCCCACGCTCGTGCATCCCGGAGGCGCCGATCCGGGCTCAGCCCACGACGCCACCGGGTTCGGAGCGGCCGAAGGGCAGGCGCACGACGACGCCGACGACCACCTCACCGTGCGCGGCCGGCACAGCCACAGCCCGGATGCGGCGACCGAGCAGTCTCAGCGACCCGGATCCTCATCGACTCATCGCCATAGCGATGTGTCGACAAAGATGGTCAGCGCCTCCCTGGCGACCGGCATCCCGGACAGCCCGCTGAACCCGCGCTACTCCTTCGAGACCTTCGTGATCGGCTCCTCCAACCGGTTCGCGCACGCCGCGGCCGTGGCCGTCGCGGAGGCGCCCGGCAAGGCGTACAACCCGCTCCTCGTCTACGGCGACTCCGGGCTGGGCAAGACCCACCTGCTGCACGCGATCGGGCACTACGTGCGCAACCTGTGGACCGGGGCGAAGATCCGCTACGTCTCCTCCGAGGCGTTCACCAACGACGTGATCAACGCGATCAAGGACGCCAACACGGCCGCGCTGCAGCGTCGCTACCGCGACGTGGACGTCCTGCTGGTCGACGACATCCAGTTCCTCGAGGGCAAGCAGCAGACCCAGGAGGAGTTCTTCCACACCTTCAACACGCTGCACAACGCCAACAAGCAGATCGTGATCAGCTCCGACCGGCCACCCAAGCGGCTCACCCAGCTCGAGGACCGGCTGCGCAACCGCTTCGAGTGGGGGCTGCTGACCGACGTACAGCCGCCCGACCTCGAGACGCGCATCGCCATCCTGCGCAAGAAGGCCGCCGCCGACCGGCTCTCGGCGCCCGCCGACGTGCTGGAGTTCATCGCCTCACGGATCCAGACCAACATCCGCGAGCTCGAGGGCGCGCTGATCCGGGTCACCGCCTTCGCCAGCATCAACCAGCAGGAGGTCGACATGACCCTTGCCGAGATCGTGCTGAAGGACCTGATCCCCGAGGGCGGGGAGCCCGAGGTCACCGCCGGGCTGATCATCGCCCAGACCGCGTCGTACTTCGGCTTCTCCATCGAGGACCTGTGCGGTCCGAGCCGCACCCGGGCCCTGGTGACCGCACGTCAGATCGCGATGTACCTGTGCCGCGAGCTCACCGAGCTCTCGCTGCCCAAGATCGGTCAGCAGTTCGGCGGCCGCGACCACACCACGGTGATGAACGCCGACCGGCGGATCCGCAAGGACCTCGCCGAGCGCCGCAACGTCTTCCACCAGGTCACCGAGCTGACCACCCGGATCAAGCAGCAGGCCAAGCAGGCGTGAGCCGGGCGGCGCGCCCGGCCCGCTCCGGTGGCCCCGGCGCGCGGCGACGTACCGGACGTCCGTGCTCACCGGACCGGGGCGCAGCCGCGCGAACTACACGCCTGGAAGATGTGGTTCCAGGGGGCAATTCCGGTGGACGCACCCCGGGAGACCGTGTGGACAGCCGGCGCCCGCGGTGCACATCCGGGGTCGCGAACCACAGGAACCTGTCGTTTGCACCGGTGGCGTCCACAGGCCTCGCTCGTCAACTTCTGGCACCTGACCTGCGCGGACGGCAGTTGTCCACAGAATCCACCGCCCCTACTACGACGACTGAATTCCCAATTGATTCCTCGTCGAGCAACAACCGGTGGTTGCGTGCGGTGTGGACAACCTCGGGCGTGACAGGATGCTCTCCCCGACTCCGAGCCCCCGTACCGGTGTGGTTCCGGAGCCCGGCCCCCACGCAGACCCCCGTCGTGCAGCACCAGAGAGGAACCATCCGTGAAGTTCCGCGTCGAACGTGACGTCCTCGCCGACGCCGTGGCCTGGACGGCCCGCGCCCTGCCGATCCGGCCCAGCGCGCCGGTCCTCGCCGGCCTGCTGATCGAGGCCGGGTCCCTCGGGGACCAGGACGAGGGGGAGGGACTGCGGCTCTCGACCTTCGACTACGAGACCTCGGCGCGAGCCACCCTCAACGCCGACATCAGCGAGGAGGGGCGTGCCCTGGTCTCCGGCCGGCTGCTGGCCGACATCTGCCGCAGCCTGCCCAACAAGCCCGTGGAGCTGACCATCGACGGCCCCAAGGTCACGCTGACCTGCGGCTCCGCGCGCTTCAGCCTGCAGACGATGCCGGTCGAGGACTACCCCACGCTGCCGGCGATGCCGGAGGCCCGCGGGACGGTCGGCAGTGCGGCGTTCGCCCACGCCGTGGCCCAGGCCGTCACCGCCGCGGGCCGTGACGACATGCTGCCGGTGCTCACCGGGGTCCGCCTCGAGCTCGACGGCGACTCCATCGCGATGCTGGCCACCGACCGGTTCCGGCTCTCCCAGCGTGAGCTGACCTGGTCGCCGGCCGCGCCGGACCTGGAGGCCGCCGCGCTGGTGCCGGCCAAGGTGCTGGCCGACACCGCCAAGGCCCTGGTCGGCGGCAGCGAGATCTCGATCGCGCTCTCGGGTCCGGGCACGGGCGGGGCCGGGGAGGGCATCATCGGTTTCGAGGGCTCGGCCGGCGGCGGGATCCGGCGGACCACCACCCGGCTGCTCGACGGCGACTTCCCCAAGGTGCGCTCGCTGTTCCCCAGCGAGCACCTGACCGTGGCCCGGGTCGACAAGGCCGCGCTGGTCGACTCGGTCAAGCGCGTCTCGCTGGTCGCCGAGCGCAACACCGCCGTGCAGCTGGCCTTCACCGACGGCATGCTCACCCTCGACGCCGGCTCGGGCGAGGAGGCGATGGCCAGCGAGTCGCTGGAGGCCCACGTCACCGGGGAGGACATCACCACCGGCTTCAACCCGGCGTACCTGCTCGACGGGCTCACCGCCCTGGAGTCGCCGTTCGTGGAGCTGGCGTTCACCCAGGCCAGCAAGCCCGTCGTACTGTCGGGGGTGGACTCGCTCGAGGGTGAGTCCGACGGCGACTTCCGCTACCTGCTGATGCCGCGCCGCCTGCTCTCCTGACCGCACGCCCCGCACGCCCATGACGACTGCCTCGGCCGAGGCGGAAGGGACGGACCGGATGGACATCGGACTCGTCGGACTCGGCAAGATGGGTGGCAACATGCGCACCCGCCTGCGCAACGCCGGACACACGGTGGTCGGCTACGACCGCAACCCGGACGTCAGCGACGTCGACAGCCTCGAGGAGCTGGTCGACAAGCTGCCCTCCCCCAAGGTGGTCTGGGTGATGGTGCCGGCCGGCGACGCCACCCGTTCCACGATCAAGGAGCTCGGCTCCCTGCTCGGCGAGAGCGACGTGGTCGTCGACGGCGGCAACTCGCGCTGGACCGACGACGAGGTCAACGCCGAGCTGCTCGCCGACCGGGGCGTGGGCTTCGTGGACTGCGGCGTCTCCGGCGGGGTCTGGGGCCTGGAGAACGGCTACGCGCTGATGTTCGGCGGCTCCTCGGAGAACGTCGCCAAGGTCCAGCCGGCCTTCGACGCGCTCAAGCCCGAGGGTGACGCCGGCATGGTCCACGCCGGCGAGAAGCCCGGGGCCGGGCACTTCGCCAAGATGGTCCACAACGGCATCGAGTACGCCATGATGCAGGCCTACGCCGAGGGCTGGGAGCTGCTCGACAAGGTCGACCTGGTCGACAACGTGACCGACGTCTTCGACTCCTGGCGCGAGGGCACCGTGATCCGGTCGTGGCTGCTCGACCTGCTCGTCGCCGCGCTCAAGGACGACACCCACCTGGAGCAGATCGCCGGCTACGCCGAGGACTCCGGCGAGGGACGCTGGACCGTCGAGGCGGCCATCGACAACGCGGTGCCGATGAACGTGATCGCAGCCTCGCTGTTCGCCCGGTTCACCTCGCGCCAGGAGGACAGCCCGGCGATGAAGGCCGTCGCCGCGATGCGCAACCAGTTCGGCGGGCACGCCACCCGGGCCGAGGGCCCCCCGACCACCACCGACGTCGACTCGCCCGCCGACTTCTGATCCAACGCCTCGAAGACCGTGTACGTCGCCCACCTCTCGCTCCACGACTTCCGCTCCTACCCGGCGCTGGAGCTCGAGCTCGAGCCGGGAGTGACGTCGTTCGTGGGGCGCAACGGGCAGGGCAAGACCAACATCGTCGAGGCGGTCGACTACCTGACCCGGCTCGGGTCGCACCGGGTGGCCGGTGACCTGCCACTGGTCCGCAGGGGCGCCGAGCAGGCGGTGGTCCGAGCGGCGGTGGTCCGCGACGAGCGCCGCGCGGTGCTCGAGGTGGAGATCACGCCGGGGAAGTCCAACCGGGCCCGGGTCAACCGCGGGCAGCTGCCCCGGGCGCGGGACCTGCTGGGACTGGTCCGCAGCGTGCTGTTCGCGCCCGACGACCTGGCCCTGGTCAAGGGCGACCCCACCGAGCGCCGGCGGTTCGCCGACGACCTGCTGGTCCTGCACCAGGGGGCCCGGTACGCCGGCACGCGCAGCGACTACGACCGGGTGCTGCGGCAGCGCAGCTCGCTGCTGAAGACCGCCCGGGTGCGCGGGTCGGCCGCCGAGGCGGCGCTGTCCACCCTCGAGGTGTGGGACGAGCGGCTGGCCCGGCTCGGCGCGGAGATCATGGCCTCGCGCAGCCGGCTGGTCGAGGAGCTCAACCCGCTGCTGGGCAAGGCCTACGAGGCGGTCGCCCGAGGCGCGGCCCGCGACGACGCCCGCCTGGCCTACAGGCCGAGCTTCGACCTCCCGGGTCTCGACTCGGCTCGACCGGCGACCGAGGGTCTCGACTCGGCTCGACCGGCGACCGAGGATGGCTTGGGGGTCGAGCAGCGAGCGCAGCGAGCGGACAGTCGAGACCCCGGTGGTCTCGACTCGGCTCGACCGGCAACCGAGGATGGCTTGGGGGTCGAGCAGCGAGCCCTTCGACTGGGCTCAGGAACCACGCAGCGAGCGGATAGTCGAGACCCCGAGGGTCTCGACTCGGCTCGACCGGCGACGGTGAGTCTCGACTCGGCTCGACCGGCGGCCGAGGATGGCTTGGGGGTCGAGCAGCGAGCGCAGCGAGCGGACAGTCGAGACCCCGGCGACGGTCTCGACTCTGCCCGACTGACGGCGGCCGAGCTGGAGCAGGCGATGCTGGCGGAGATCGCGCGGCGGCGCCCCGAGGAGCTCGAGCGCGGGGTCTCGCTGGTGGGGCCGCACCGCGACGACCTGACCTGTTCGCTGGGGGAGTTCCCGGTCAAGGGCTACGCCAGCCACGGCGAGTCGTGGTCGTTCGCCCTGGCGATGCGGCTGGCGTCCTACGAGCTGCTGCGCGCGACCGGCGACGACCCGGTGCTGATCCTCGACGACGTCTTCGCCGAGCTCGACTCCGGCCGCCGCACCCAGCTGGCCGAGCTGGTCTCCGGTGCCGAGCAGGTGCTGGTCACCGCGGCCGTCCTCGAGGACATTCCCGAGGCGCTGCGTGGACGACGCTTCGAGGTCGCGGACGGGCAGGTGACCCCGGTTGGGTGAGCCAGGATCCCCGTCCGAGCCCCCGTCCGAGCCCCCGGTGGAGCCCTCGCGGGAGCAGCAGGCGCCCGAGGAGGACCACGAGGTCACCGGGCTCGACCTGGCCCGCGCGGTCGCGCGCGGCCTCGCGGGTCGCACCGGCCCGCGCACGACCCGCCCCGGCGGCGGGTTGCGCAGGCGGCGCCGCGATCCCACCAGCAGCGGCGCCCATCCCGACGACCGGGACCCGCAGACGCTGGACGTCACCCTGGGCCGGTTCGTCAGCGACCACGGCTGGGAGACCGAGCTGCGGGTGCACGGGGTCTTCTCCCGGTGGGAGGCGATCGTCGGACACGAGGTGGCCCAGCACGCCACCCCGGAGAGCTTCGCCGACGGCCGCCTGGTCGTGCGTACCGACTCCACCGCCTGGGCCACCCAGATCCGGCTGCTCGCCGCCGACCTCGTCCGGCGCCTCAACGAGGTGCTCGGCGACGAGACCGTGCGGGTGATCGACGTCGCCGGCCCGCGGGGCCCGTCCTGGAAGCGGGGCCGGCTGCGGGTCAAGGGCCGGGGACCCCGTGACACCTACGGCTGAGTCCGCCCAGTGGTCACGCCCCCGAGGTCCGGCACAGGCCGCTGAACGCCTCCGTCGACGTATGGGGAGTCGGACGGACCCCTGCGACAGGCTGGCGGGGCCGGTTCTGGGCCTCTGAGGGCCGGTTTCGGCCCAGGATCCCCCCGATTCCCGGGCGGCAGGCGTGATTGTGGGCCGCTGACGGGTAGACTGGCCTCTGGTCGCCGGCCCATCCGAGAGGCGGCCATTGTGTTGCCATCACACCGTCCTCGCGCGCACGCGCGCGGGGTCGCACAGCAGAAGAGGAAGTACGTGGCCGACGAGACCACCCCAGCGTCCGAAGCCCCCGCTCCCGACGACAGGTCTCCCGACGACCTGTCCGCGATCGACCCGGTCCCCACCGCCCCCGACGTGGTCCCCGCCAGCATCATCGAGGGACACGCCGTGGCCGCGGGTTCCTACGACGCGAGCGCGATCCAGGTGCTCGAGGGGCTGGAGGCCGTCCGCAAGCGGCCCGGCATGTACATCGGCTCCACCGGCGAGCGCGGCCTGCACCACCTGGTCTGGGAGGTCGTGGACAACTCCGTCGACGAGGCCCTGGCCGGTTTCTGCGACCGGGTCGAGGTCACGGTGCTCCCCGACGGCGCCATCCAGGTCAGCGACAACGGGCGTGGCATCCCCGTCGACATCCCGCCCGGCCAGGAGCTCCCGGCCGTGACCGTGGTGCTCACCGTGCTGCACGCCGGCGGCAAGTTCGGCGGCAGCGGCTACAAGGTCTCCGGCGGGCTGCACGGCGTCGGCGTCTCGGTGGTCAACGCACTGTCCCGGCGGGTCGAGGTCGAGATCAAGCGCGACGGGTATCACTGGTTCCAGTCGTTCAACATGGGCGTGCCCGAGGGGCCGCTGGTCAAGGGCGAGCCCACCGAGGAGACCGGCACCACGACCCGGTTCTGGGCCAACGAGGACATCTTCGAGACCACCGACTACTCCTTCGAGACGATCACCAACCGGTTCCGGGAGATGGCCTTCCTCAACAAGGGCCTCGAGATCGTCGTCCGCGACGAGCGGCCCAAGGCGGCCGAGATCGTCGAGGCCGTCCAGGACGAGACGATCTCCAACGAGATCGACGCCACCGGAGCCGATGCCGTCCACGGCACCGCGACCGGCGGGATGGAGCGCCGGTTCAAGTACGAGCGGGGGCTGGTCGACTACGTCGAGCACCTCAACCGCCGCAAGGACAAGGCCAACCCCAGCGTGATCAGCTTCGAGGCCGAGACCCCGGAGTCCGCCGAGACCCACATGAGCCTCGAGCTGGCGATGCAGTGGAACACCTCGTTCAACGAGTCCGTGCACACCTTCGCCAACACGATCAACACCCACGAGGGCGGCACCCACGAGGAGGGCTTCCGGGCCGCGCTCACCTCCCTGGTCAACAACTGGGGCGAGGAGTGGGGGCTGATCAAGAAGCGCGAGGACCGGGTGTCGGGTGACGACATCCGCGAGGGCCTGACCGCGATCATCTCGATCAAGCTGGCCAACCCCCAGTTCGAGGGCCAGACCAAGACCAAGCTCGGCAACACCGAGGCCAAGGGCTTCGTCCAGCGCATCGTCAACGACCAGCTCGGTGACTGGCTGGAGAAGAACCCCGCCGAGGGTCGCGACATCATCCGCAAGGCACAGGCCGCGGCGTCGGCCCGGATGGCGGCCCGCAAGGCCCGCGACCTGGCCCGCTCCCGCAAGGGCCTGCTCGGCGGCGGTGGCCTGCCGGGCAAGCTGGCCGACTGCCAGTCGACCAACCCCGAGGAGTGCGAGGTCTTCGTCGTCGAGGGCGACTCCGCCGGCGGCTCGGCCAAGGGCGGTCGCGACCCGCGGATCCAGGCGATCCTGCCGATCCGCGGCAAGATCCTCAACGTCGAGAAGGCCCGCATCGACAAGGTGCTCGCCAACAACGAGGTCCAGGCGATCATCAGCGCCCTCGGCACCGGGATCCACGACGAGTTCGACCTCGACAAGCTGCGCTACCACAAGATCGTGCTGATGGCCGACGCCGACGTCGACGGCCACCACATCCGCACGCTGCTGCTGACGCTGCTGTTCCGGTTCATGAAGCCGCTCATCGAGCACGGCTACGTCTACCTGGCCCAGCCGCCGCTGTACCGGCTGCGCTGGAACAAGCCGCACGAGCACGAGTTCGTCTACTCCGACGCCGAGCGCGACGCGCTCACCCGCGACGGCATCGCCGCGGGCAAGAAGCTGCCCAAGGACATGCCGGTCCAGCGCTACAAGGGCCTGGGCGAGATGAACGCCGACGAGCTGTGGGAGACCACGATGGACCCCGACCAGCGCCTGCTGCTCCAGGTCAACCTCGAGGACGCCGCCCGCGCCGACGAGATGTTCTCGGTGCTGATGGGTGAAGACGTGGAGCAGCGGCGCTCGTTCATCCAGCGCAACGCCAAGGACGTCCGATTCCTCGACATCTGATCATCTCGCGGACGGTGGTTGAGCCTGTCGAAACCACCACCGTCCGCGCCGTAGTGGTTTCGACGAGCTCAACCACCGAGGACACATGACTGAGAACCCCCCCGAGGGCCCCCTGGACAACCCGCGCGTGCGCGAGGTCGAGCTGCAGGACGAGATGCAGCAGTCCTACATCGACTACGCGATGGCAGTCATCGTCGGTCGCGCGCTGCCCGACGTACGCGACGGTCTCAAGCCGGTGCACCGCCGCGTGCTCTACGCGATGTACGACGGCGGCTACCGCCCCGACCGCGGGTTCAACAAGTGCTCGCGCGTGGTCGGTGACGTGATGGGTCAGTACCACCCGCACGGCGACACCGCGATCTACGACACCCTCGTCCGTCTCGCCCAGCCCTGGGTGATGAGCGCGCCGTTGGTGCAGGGGCAGGGCAACTTCGGCTCCCCGGGCAACGACCCGGCCGCCGCGATGCGCTACACCGAGTGCCGGATGGCGCCGCTGGCGATGGAGATGGTGCGCGACATCGACGAGGAGACCGTCGACTTCGTCCCCAACTACGACGGCAAGAGCCAGGAACCCTCGATCCTGCCCTCGCGCTTCCCCAACCTGCTGGTCAACGGCTCGGCCGGCATCGCGGTCGGCATGGCCACCAACATCCCGCCGCACAACCTCTCCGAGGTCGCCGCCGGGGTGCAGTGGGCGCTGGAGCACCCCGACGCGTCCCGTGAGGAGCTGCTCGACGCGCTGCTCGAGCGGATCAAGGGCCCCGACTTCCCGATGGGCGCGATGATCGTCGGCCGGCAGGGCATCGAGCAGGCCTACCGCACCGGGCGCGGCTCGGTCGCCCAGCGCGCGGTGGTCACCATCGACGAGGACGCCAAGGGCCGCACCCAGCTGGTGATCAGCGAGCTGCCCTACCAGGTCAACCCGGACAACCTCGCGCTGAAGATCGCCGAGCTCGCCGACTCCGGCAAGGTCCAGGGGATCGCCGACGTCAAGGACAACACCTCCTCGCGCACCGGCCAGCAGCTGATCGTCGTGCTCAAGCGCGACGCGGTCGCCCGGGTGGTGCTGAACAACCTGTTCAAGCACACCGAGCTGCAGAGCAACTTCTCGGCCAACATGCTCGCGCTGGTCGACGGGGTGCCGCGCACGCTCGCGCTCGACCAGTTCGTCAGCCACTGGGTGGCCCACCAGATCGAGGTCATCCAGCGGCGTACCCGCTTCCGGCTGCGCCGGGCGGAGGAGCGCGCCCACATCCTGCGCGGCCTGGTCAAGGCGCTGGACATGCTCGACGAGGTGATCGCGCTGATCCGGCGCAGCCCCGAGGTCGACGACGCCCGCACCGGCCTGATCGAGCTGCTCGACATCGACGAGCTCCAGGCCAACGCGATCCTGGACATGCAGCTGCGGCGGCTGGCGGCGCTGGAGCGGCAGAAGATCGTCGACGACCTGGCGAAGATCGAGATCGAGATCGCCGAGCTCGAGGCGATCCTGGCCAGCGAGCAGCGTCAGCGCACGATCATCAGCGAGGAGCTGGCCGCGATCGTGGACAAGTACGGCGTCCCGCGCCGTTCGCAGATCATCGCCGCTGACGGCGACCTGTCCATGGAGGACCTGATCCCCGACGAGGACCTCGTCGTGACGATCACCCGGGGCGGCTACGCCAAGCGCACCCTGGCCAGCAACTACCGGACCCAGCGGCGGGGCGGCAAGGGCGTCCGCGGTGCGGCGCTGCGCGGCGACGACGTCGTCGAGCACTTCATGGCGACCTCCAACCACCACTGGCTGCTGTTCTTCACCACGGCCGGCCGGGTCTACCGGACCAAGGCCTACAACCTGCCCGAGGCCTCGCGCGACGCCAAGGGCGGTCACGTGGCCGGACTGCTGTCCTTCCAGCCCGACGAGGAGATCGCGCAGGTGCTGGCGATCCGCGACTACGACCAGGCGCCGTACCTCGTGCTCGCCACCCGGGCCGGGCTGGTGAAGAAGACCCGGCTCGCCGACTACAACAGCCCCCGGCAGGCCGGCGTCATCGCGATCAACTTCCGCGAGGACGACGACGAGCTGATCGGTGCCGAGCTGGTCAACCCCGGCGACGACATCTTGCTGGTCTCCCGCAAGGGGCAGTCGATCCGGTTCACCGCCGACGACTCCCAGCTGCGACCGATGGGTCGTGCGACCAGCGGCGTGCAGGGGATGAAGTTCCGCGACGGCGACTCGCTGCTGTCGATGTCGGTGATCCGCGCCGAGCAGGTCGCGGCCGAGGAGGCCGTCGACGGGGACGCGGGGGACGCGCCGGAGGTGGTCGAGCAGTACGTCTTCACGATCACCGACGGTGGCTTCGCCAAGCGCACCCGGATCTCGGACTACCGCACCCAGTCGCGCGGCGGTCTCGGCATCAAGGCGATGTCGCTGGCCAACGAGGAGCGAGGCGTGCTCGTGGGTGCCTTCATCGTGGTGGAGGGCGACGAGATCCTGGCGATCACCTCCGGCGGCCAGGTGGTGCGCAGCCCGATCGACGAGCAGTTCCGTCCCACCGGGCGCTCGACCATGGGGGTGCGGTTCGTGACTCCCAAGGACGGCGACAGCGTGGCCGTCGTGGCCCGCAGCGTGGAGAAGGACGCCGCCGTGGACGAGGCCGTCGAGGAAGCCATCGAGGAGGCCGCCGCGGAGGGCGACCAGGTGGGCGCCCCCGAGGGGTCCGAGGCCACGGAGGTCTCCGAGGAGTCGGGTGAGGAGTCCGGCGCGGAGTCGAGCGACGTGGACGGGAGTGCAAGAATCGCTCCCGGGGACGACGTGGCCGATGACACCGAGCCCGAGGAGGGCTGATGGCCGAGAGCGGCAAGGACCGTCCGATAGCTCCACCCCGGGGCCTGGGCGGCCCGATCCTGCCGCCACCACCACCGCAGACGCCGGAGGACCGGCGCAAGGCCGAGCAGCTGGCCGAGCGCCGGGAGCGCTCGGCGCGGGCCCAGGAGGAGCGTGAGCGGCGGCAGGCCGAGCGCGACGCCGCCAAGGCCCGCAAGGAGCACGAGAAGGCCCAGAAGTCGGCGGAGAAGTCGGCCGAGAAGTCAGCAGGGAAGTCAGCAGGGAAGTCAGCGGAGGTGCCGGCCGAGCCGGCCGAGAGCTCGGAGAAGCCGGTGGATCGATCCGCTGAGACCACGTCGACCGCCTCGACGGACAGGTCCACCACCGAGTCCGCGCCGTCCGGCAAGCGCTCGCGAGGGTCCGGAACCAAGGCGAGCGGCAAGTCCGCTCCGCGCCGTACCCGGCGAGCGCAGCTGCGGCTGGTGCAGATCGACGCGTGGTCGGTGATGAAGACCTCGTTCCTGCTCTCGATCGCCCTCGGCATCGTCCTCGTGGTCGCGGTCGCGATCATCTGGTCGGTCCTCGGCGCCGCCGGGGTCTGGGACTCGATCAACTCGATCGTGCGGCAGACCGTGGGCACCGAGAACGGCAGCGCCTTCGACATCCAGGAGTACGCCGGGACCTCGCGGGTCCTCGGGTTCACCATGCTCGTGGCGGTCTTCGACGTCATCTTGATCACCGCGATCGCCACCCTCGGCGCGTTCCTCTACAACCTCTCCGCCGCCCTGCTCGGCGGCATCGAGGTGACCCTCGCCGAGGACCGCTGACCACGGGATCGGCCACCCGACGGCCCCTCCGCCGCCGTTTTGTGGCGGCGGCTGGGCATCGGGTAGCCTTCCCTGTCGGTCCACCCGCCGTGCGGCGGGAGGGCCATCCACCCGGGCCTATAGCTCAGACGGTTAGAGCGCTTCCCTGATAAGGAAGAGGTCAGAGGTTCAAGTCCTCTTAGGCCCACTCTCGACAGCTGGAGGAAAGACGACCATGAAGAAGATCCTGCTCGTCGCGGTCGCCGCCGCTGGTGCCGTCCTCGCGAAGAAGAAGCTCGATGAGGGCAAGCAGGAGCAGGCTCTCTGGCAGCAGGCTACCGACACCGTCGACAAGGCCTGAGCGACCTCTCGCACGTCACTCGGTGGCCTCGCTCGGCCACCGGCTCGGGGCCTTGGCGCAATTGGTAGCGCACCTGCTTTGCAAGCAGGGGGTTAGGGGTTCGAGTCCCCTAGGCTCCACCACCCGCAGCGCCCCGGGACGTCATACGTCCTGGTCGCTCGGACAGCCACTTCGTATGACGTCCTGGCGTGCGCCCCGGGACGTCATACGTCCTGGTCGCTCGGACAGCCACTCCGTATGACGTCCTGGCGTGCGGCGCGGGACGTCATACGTCCTGGTCGCTCGGACAGCCAGTTCGTATGACGTCCCGGACGCGACCACCCGCCTCGGGCCCGACGCCGAGGTTCCGGTCACACGAAGCCTCCGGCGTACGTCACTGTGATGAGGTGACCACGGGCGGGAGGATGGGCGCGATGGAGACGACGGCGGTGTTCGAGGGCGAGCGGCCACGGCTGGTGCGCCTGGCCGGGCGGGTGCTCGGCGACCCCGTCGAGGCCGAGGACGTCGTCCAGGGTGCCTGGCTGCGACTGCAGCGCACCGAGGCCGACATCGAGAACCTGCCCGGCTGGCTGACCACGGTGACCACCCGCCTGTGCCTGGACCGGCTGCGCGCGAGGACCCCCGAACCGACCGCCGAGGTCGAGCCGCCGGGGGCCGTCCCGGACCCGGCCGACGAGGTCGCGCTGGCGGACACGGTCGGGGTCGCGCTGCAGGTCGTCCTGGCCCGGCTCACGCCCGGCGAGCGGGTCGCCTTCGTCCTCCACGACAGCTTCGGGATCGAGTTCCCCACCATCGCCGCGATCCTGGACACCACACCGGCGGCCGCGCGCAAGCTCGCCTCGCGCGCCCGCGCGCGCATCGCCCAGCCCGCGGCCGAGGGGCACCGCGCCGACTGGGAGGTCGTCGACGCCTTCCTCGCCGCTGCTCGGGGCGGTGACTTCACCCGGCTCATGGAGCTCCTGGCACCCGACGCCGTGACCGTCGCCGATGCCGCCGCGCTCGCCCTGGGCACGCCCGCGCGCCTCGAGGGGGGCCAGCGGGTCGCGGAGATGTTCGACGGCGCCGCCAAGGCCGCGGTGCCGGTCTTCGTCGGGGACCGCCCGGGCGCCGCGTGGCTGCACCGCGGCGAGGTCAAGGTCGCCTTCGACTTCACCGTCGAGGACGGTCGCGTACGCCGGATCGACTTCCGCGCCGACCCCAGCGTGCTCGAGCAGGTGGTCCGGCGCGACCGCGCGGATCCGGCCGACGCCGTACGCGCCGCCGCACCCGACCGGACCGCGCCCGACCCGACAGCCCGCGACCGAGCCACGCGCGGCTGAGAGGCACAATCGAAAGGCGCCCCGACGGTCACACTCCCGCCCGCGCCGACGTCAGCCAGTCACACGGGATCGCACAGCGAGTCCCAACCGTTGACCGAGAACCACAGGAAGGCACGCACACGATGAAGACCATGACCTGCCGGCAGCTGGGCGGACCCTGCGACGTCGAGCACACCGGGGCCAGCGCGGACGACGTCATCAAG
This sequence comes from uncultured Actinomycetota bacterium, assembly GCA_963815595.1. Lineage (GTDB taxonomy): Bacteria > Actinomycetota > Actinomycetes > Propionibacteriales > Nocardioidaceae > Marmoricola. Next base: position 499,065 of record CAWFHA010000006.1, read on the forward strand.
AGCCAGGACCGGCACCTCAAGGACGCCGTCGCGGCCGGCGACTCCACCCACGAGGAGAGCCACCAGGAGATGAAGGGCCGGTGGAAGCACCCGAAGGCGTCCCTGGGCTGGTACCGCGACGTCAAGAAGACCTTCGCCGCGCTGCCCGAGCACTGATGTCCGACGTCGAGCGCACGGAGCCCGGGGCCGAGGGTCCCGGGCTCCGGTGGCGCGTCGTGGCGGCGCACGAGCTCGACGCCGCGACGCTGTACGACGTGCTGCGGCTGCGCTCCGCGGTGTTCGTCGTCGAGCAGGATTGCGCCTACCAGGACGTCGACGGGCGCGACCTGGTCCCGGGGACCCGCCACGTGCTGGGACTCGACGAGCGGATCGTCGCCTACGCGCGGGTGCTGCCGCCGGACGACACCTGGCCGGTGGTCCGGATCGGCCGGGTGATCGTCGACGGCCCGGCACGCGGACGACAGGTCGGCCGGCGGCTGATGGAGCAGGCGCTGGCGGCGTGCGCCGAGCACTGGCCGGAGGTCGCGATCGAGCTCGGCGCCCAGGCGCACCTCACCGCGTTCTACGCCGGGCTGGGCTTCGCGCCCGTCGGGGCGCCGTACGACGAGGACGGCATCCTGCACCAGTGGATGCGCCGGGAGCCCGGCTGACCCGCACCGGTGCGCTCGCCGCGGTGCGTACCCTTGCCGGGTGCCCCTCCTGCTCACTCCGCGCTACTGGGGCGCACACCTGCTGATGGTGCTCGCGCTCGCCGCAGCGGTGGCGCTCGGGCTCTGGCAGTACGGCGCCTGGACCGCCGGTCGCGCCGCCGAGGCACGCGACCTCTCCGACGCACCGGCGCTGCCGCTGGCCGAGGTCATGGGCGGTGACGACCCGTTCCCGGGGGACTTCCTCGGGCAGCCGGTCGCCTTCGACGGTGCCTGGCTGCCCGAGGGCACGCTCTACGTCGCCGACCGCGAGCAGGACGGACGTCGTGGCTACTGGGTGATGACGCCCGTGCTCGTCGGGGACAGCGCGATGCCGGTCGTCCGCGGCTGGTCGGCACGCCCCGAGGCTCCGGTCCCGCGCGGGGAGGTCCGCGTGCGCGGCTGGCTGCAGGCCTCCGAGGGCAGCGGACGCCGCGACGACGACCTCGACGACGACGTGCTCCCCGAGATGCGGGTGGCCAGCGTCGTGCAGCACGTGGACGCCGACCTGTACAGCGCGTACGTGGTCGCGGACGAAGTGGTTTCGACGAGCTCAACCACCGGGGACGGCTCGACCACCGGGGACGGCTCAACCACCGGGGACGGCTCGGCCACCGGGGAGGGCTCGGCCACCGGGGAGGGCTCGGCCACCGGGGACGGCTCGGCGGGGCTCACGCCGGTCACCCCGGCGGCGGTGCCGGAGGTGTCGTCCTCCACCCACCTGCGCAACCTGCTGTACGCGATCCAGTGGTGGATCTTCGGCGGGTTCGCGGTCTACATCTGGCAGCGCTGGTGCCGCGACCAGCTCGGCGACCACCGCGCGGCCGGCGGCCCCGGCCCAGACGGCCCCGACGAGGACCCCGGCGACTCCGTCGACCCCCACTCCGGCACCGGACACCGGGAAGCCTCGGGGGAGGACCCCCGCGGCGACGCTGCCGACACCGGGCAGCCGGTCGCCGGATAAGTTGGCGGCGTGCGCAACCTGTTCACCGCCTACCGCGTGCTCGCGATCGTCGTGGGCGTGCTGCTGACCGTGCTGGTCTTCGTGGCGATGCCCTTGAAGTACCTCACCGCCGACGGCTCCTCCCTCGCCGAGACCGGCACGCTCCTCACCTCGCTCGTCGGTATCGCGCACGGCTGGATCTACATGGGCTACCTCGGCGTCGGCTTCTTCCTGGCCCGCCGCCACCGGTGGTCGGTGCCGTTCACCGCCCTGGTGCTGCTGGCCGGCCTGGTGCCGATCCTGATCTTCTGGGTCGAGCACACCGTCACCCGCCGGGTCCGCGCCGAGCGCCCCGAGCCGGCCACCACCGGCGCCTGAGTCGACGACCGGGCCATGACGGGGCGGACAGGCGGGTCGACGACGGGGTCGACGACCGGGCCGGCGACCGGCGCACGTACCGCCTTCGTGCTCGGCGGCGGCGGCCTGCTGGGTGCGGTCGAGGTCGGCATGCTGCGCGCGCTGTTCGAGTACGACGTGACGCCGGACCTCGTCGTCGGCACCTCGGTCGGTGCGCTCAACGGCCTGATGGTGGCCAGTGACCCGAAGCCGGACGTGGTCGACCGTCTGCTGGACCTGTGGCGCTCGGTCGCGGAGAGCAACGAGCTCTACAGCGACCCCACGTGGCGCCAGGTCACCCGGGCCATGCGCACCGGCACCCACCTGCACTCCGCCCAGCCCCTGCGAGAGCGGCTGGAGCGGGAGTTCGGCGACCTCACCTTCGACCAGCTCGCGGTGCCGTTCCAGTGCTGCGCGGCCAGCATCGAGCGCTCCGCGGAGACCTGGTTCAGCGAGGGGCCGGTGGTCCCGGCGGTGGTGGCCAGCGCCGCGGTCCCGGGGCTGCTGCCGCCCGCCCGCGTGGGCGAGGAGCACTACCTCGACGGCGGGATCGTGAACTCGATCCCGATCGGCCGGGCCGTCGAGCTCGGCGCCACCACGATCTACGTGCTCCAGGTCGGACGGATCGACCGCCCGCTGCAACCGCCGCGCAAGCCGTGGCAGGTGGCCCGGGTGTCCTTCGAGATCGCCCGGCGGCATCGGTTCGTCCGTGAGCTCGCCGCGCTCCCCGAGGGCGTGGAGGCGCACGTGCTCCCGGCGGGTGGCTCCGCACGCGACGACTCGGTCCGCGCCTACCGGGACACCTCGCAGGTGGCGCGACGCATCGAGGCGGCGTACGCCGGCAGCCGGGCCTACCTCGAGGAGCACCGCTGATGCCACGGCTCCTGACGCTGGTGCTGCAGCGGGCGGTGATCGCGCCCCTCGTGATCGGCCTGACCGTGCTGCTGTGGGTCTCGCTCCCGCTGTGGCTGCTCGGCGCCGGCCTGCTCTCGCCGTTCGCGCCGGGATGGCTGCGGCCGTTGCGGCTGCTGTGGGTGATGGTGGTGCACCTGACCCTGGAGAGCGTGATCCTCGTCGAGCTGTTCGGGCTGTGGGTCGCCTCGGGGTTCGGGGTGCTGCTCCGGCGACCGTTCTTCGAGCGGATCCACTACGACCTCGCCCGGGCCTACCTCGTGATCTTCTTCCGCGAGGCGCGGCGGGTGCTGCGGCTGAGCATCAGCACCGTGGGACCGGCCCCCGACGCCCACCCCGGCGAGCCGCTCCTGGTGCTCAGCCGGCACGCGGGCCCGGGCGACTCGTTCCTGGTGATGTACGCGCTGATGCACTGGTACCGGCGGGAGCCGCGCGTGGTGCTCAAGGAGACCCTCGCCTGGGACCCCGCGCTGGGCGTGCTGCTGAGCCGCGTGCCGAGCCGGTTCGTGTCCGGGCGCGGCGGACCCGGGCGCGACCTGGAGACCGAGGTCGGCGAGCTGGCCTCGAACCTCGACGAGAACGACGCGTTCGTGATCTTCCCCGAGGGCGGCAACTTCACCCCTGAGCGGCGTGAGCGCGCGATCGCGCGGCTGCGGCGGCTGGGGCTGCACCGGATGGCCGAGCGCGCCGCGGAGATGATCAACGTGCTCGCGCCGCGGCCCGGCGGCGTACTCGCCGCGCTCGACGCCGCACCCGAGGCCGACGTGCTGCTGGTGGCGCACACGGGCCTGGACCACGTGATGACCGTCGCCGACGTGTGGCACTCGCTGCCGATGGACAAGCGGCTGGTGATGCGCTGGTGGCGGATCCCGCGCGCGGAGATCCCCGAGGGTCGGGAGGCGCGCATCGAGTGGCTCTTCGCGTGGTGGGAGCGCGTCGACGACTGGGTCGACCAGCACCGGCCGGTGGACCTGCCGCGCCGCTGAGCCGCGCCGTCGGCGGCCCGGGCCGGAGCACGGCACGACACGCCTGGACAGGCCACGGCCCGCCACACCGGTGGTGTGGCGGGCCGGGGGCAGTCGGTCAGGTCAGGACTTCTTCTCGGGGTCCTCGACCTCGGTGACGTCCACGTCCTCCGCCGGAGCGTCGGGCGTGGTCACCGGGTGCGGCGCCTCGGTGGCGTCGGCCAGCGTCTCGCCGGGGCTGGCGCCGGCGGGGTCGCCCGCGTTGGTCGCGGACTGGTCGACCGCGGTGTCCGCGCTGTGGCTGCCGGCCATCGGTGCCGACGGGCTCGGCGGGGCCGGGGGAGCCGCGGGAGCGGGGTTGGGCGTGTAGGAGGTCTGCCAGTTGGCGGACTCGTCGTTGGCCCGCATCTTGTTGGCCACGTAGGCCCCGAGGCCGGCGAGGGCCACGAGCACGACGTACTTCTTCTTGCCCTTCTTCTTCTGCTCGACCGGCTCGCCCTTGAGCGCGGCGGCGGCGAGGCTGCCGCGACGACGGGCCTCCTCGGCCACCGGCCCGGCCTGCTCGCGGGCGTCGTTGACGGCCTGCTGCACGGCCGGCATGACGTCCTTGGTCCAGCGCTCGCGCGCCGAGTCGACGTACGGCGTGGCCTGCTCGCGCGCCTCGGCGATCCGCGGCGCGATCTGGTCACGTGCGCCTGCGATCTTGGGCGCGATCTGCTCGCGGGCGTCGGCGATGCGGGGAGCCAGCTGGTCGCGGGCGTCGGCGACCCGGGGTGCGAGCTCGTCGCGGGCCTTCTCGACGTGCGGGGCGATGGCCTCGGTGAGGTCGTGGGCGAGGCCGTGGGCCTGGTCCACGAGCTTCTCCTTGCGGCTCTTGGCAAACATGGTTGGGGAACTCCCTCTCTGCATGCATCTCGGGCGTAGAGACCCGATCATGCCCGTCCGGACGGGCGAAATAAACCCGTGTCAGCCCGCGGGCGCTGGGTAGAGCTGTCGCGTGCCTCCCGCGGAGGACCGGCAGCACGCACCGGCCTCGGTCGATGTGGCGGCACGTGGCAGGATCGAGGGCGTGTCGGTCGTCTTCCGGGCCCGGTCGCGTCCACGAGAGCGTCCGCGCCCGTGCGCCCCGCACCGGCACACCGACCTCCTGCACGCCGACGAAAGGCAGCCATGTCCGACCTCAAGGCCACGCTGAAGACCAACCGTGGCGACATCGTCCTCGACCTGTTTCCCGACCACGCGCCCAAGACGGTGGAGAACTTCACCGGCCTGGCCGAGGGGACCAAGGACTACCGTGACGACGCCGGTCGCTCCGGTGAGCGCTACTACGACGGTCTCGGCTTCCACCGGGTCATCGAGGGCTTCATGATCCAGGGCGGCTGCCCGCTCGGGACCGGCACCGGCGGCCCCGGCTACACCTTCAAGGACGAGTTCCACCCCGAGCTGGCCTTCGACAAGCCCTACCTGCTGGCGATGGCCAACGCCGGGCCCGGCACCAACGGCTCGCAGTTCTTCATCACCACCACGGCGACCGGCTGGCTGACCAACAAGCACACCATCTTCGGCGAGGTGGCCGACCAGGCCAGCCGCGACGTGGTGGACGCGATCGGTTCCACCGCGACCGGTCCCGGCGACCGGCCCGTGGAGCCCGTGGTCATCGAGACCGTGGAGATCGAGCGGGGGTGACCCGGGCGTGACCTCGCCTCCCGGACCGCCCGGTGCCGAACCGGGCGGGACGGCCAGCGTCCCCGGCGCCGCGCCGACCTGCTACAACCACACCGACCGCGAGACGTGGATCCGGTGCCAGCGCTGCGAGCGGCCGATCTGCCCGGACTGCATGAACTCCGCCTCCGTGGGCTTCCAGTGCCCGCAGTGCGTGCGCGAGGGCGCGCGGACGACCCGCCAGGCGCGCACGGTGTACGGCGGGAGCCGGGTCGATGACCCGCGGGTGACCTCGTTCGTGCTGATCGCGATCAACGCGATGGTCTGGCTCGCGATCCAGGCGACCGGCGGTGGCTCCAGCCGGCTGGTCGACGTACTCGCGCTGCTGCCCGCCTCGGCCCGGCGCCAGCTCGGCGACGGCAGCATCACCCTGGTCCAGGGAGTCTCCGACGGTGCCTACTGGCAGCTGCTCACCTCGCAGTTCACCCACGTGGCGCTGCTGCACATCGGCTTCAACATGCTCGCGCTGTACTTCCTCGGACCGGTGCTGGAGAGCGTGCTCGGCCGCTGGCGGTTCCTGACCGTCTACCTGGTCTCCGGGTTGGCGGGCTCGGCGGCGGTGATGACGCTCTCGGCGCCCAACAGCCAGACCGTCGGCGCCAGCGGTGCGATCTTCGGGCTGATGGGCGCGCTGGGCGTGGTCGCGCTCCAGGGTCGCGGCCAGGCGCAGCCGATCATCTTCTGGATCGGGCTCAACCTGGTGCTGACCTTCACCGTCGGCGGCATCTCCTGGCAGGGCCACATCGGCGGCCTGATCGGCGGGGTGCTGATCGGTGCGGCGATGGTCTTCGCCCCGCGCGAGCGCCGCGCGCTGGTGCAGTGGGGCGTCTCCGGACTGGTGCTGGCGATCTCGATCGTGCTGATCGTCGTACGCGTCCTGGCGCTGGGCGGCTGACCCGCAGCGGTTGTCCACAGCTGGGGACAACCCTGTGGAGAACTACACGCGTGTAACTCGGGCCGGTGGCCTCGCGGGGACGTCATACGTCTTGGTTGTCGGGGCGACCGACTCGTATGACGTTGCGCGGAGGTCATACGTCTTGGTTGTCGGGGCGACCGACTCGTATGACGTTGCGCGGAGGTCATACGTCCTGGCTGCTGGGGCGACCAATTCGTATGACGCAGCGCGGCAGTGAGCCCGCTGGCGCGGCCTCACTCCCCGGTCTCGACTGTGCTCGACCTGGCAGTGAGTCCGCTGGCGCGGCCTCACTCCCACTTGGTGGCGAAGGTGAAGCCCACTGCCATGAAGCCGATGCCGACGAGCAGGTTGTACTGGCCGAGGTCGCTCATCACCGGGACCGAGGCGTTCTGGCTGGCGAAGTAGAAGACCACGATCCAGGCCAGGCCGATCAGGAAGCACCCGAGCATCCCGATGACCACACCCCGTCCGCGGCCCAGGGGAGTGAGCTTGTGCGCGGAGATGGTCAGGCCCAGGAAGATCAGGCCGAAGCCGATCGCGAAGTTCCACAGATCCAGGTCGGTCATCCAGGGCAGCGGCGAGTCGGGCTGCTTGGCCCCGATGACCGCGTCCTGCTTGGCGACGGTGAGGTAGACGGTGATCCAGGCGATGCCCAGCACCACGGCCAGGACCGCGAGGGCGGTCCGCCGCATCGAGGTCTCGTACCCACTCGTGACGACGGTGGGCTTGCGCGCGGACGGCTTGGACACGGTCGATCTCCTGGGGAATTGCGGGTGCGAGCTCGTCGGCTAGCGTAGTCAGACCATGTCATCCCAGGAGCAGCCGCCCCGCCCGGAACCCCGGGCGGAGTCCCACGGGACCCACGCCCACCGCGGGTCGCCCAGCCCCCTGCCCCGCCGGATGCCCGCCTGGTTGACCACCTGGTTGTCCACCGGGATCGGCGCCCGGTTGGCCCGCGGTCGGGAGGCCCGCCGGCGCGGTCTCGCACCCTGGCGGGTGGCGGCCGTGGGCGTGTTCGTGATCGCCGGCGTGCTGTTCGTCACCAGCGGGCACGCGGCCCGCGGGCTGGACCTACGCGCCTCCAGCGTGACCGACCTCGACACCGTGGTCCGCCAGCAGGCCGACCGCGCCGACGTGCTCCAGGCCCGGGTGGCCGAGCTGGGGGCCGAGGTCGAGGAGCTGGGCCAGTCGGTCGACGACGCCCGGGTCGAGGAGCTCCAGCAGCAGGTCGAGCAGCTGCGTGGGCCGGCCGGTTTCGAGCCGGTCCGCGGACCGGCGGTGACGGTGACCCTCACCGACGCTCCCGACGAGGCGTTCGACCGCCTCGACCCGAGCGGCGGGGTCAAGAAGGAGTCACTGGTGGTCCACCAGCAGGACATCCAGGCCGTCGCCAACGCACTGTGGCTCGGCGGCGCGGAGGCGATGACGCTCCAGGGGCAGCGGGTGGTCAGCACGACCGGCATCAAGTGCGTCGGCAACACCGTGGTGCTGCACGGCGTCCCGTACGCCCCGCCGTACGTCATCACGGCGATCGGCGACGTCGACGCCCTCCAGGCCGCGCTGGCCTCCAGCGAGTACATCGCCGGCTACCAGACCTACGTCGCGGCCTACGACCTCGGCTACGAGGTGAGCACCAGCGACGAGGTGACGATGCCGGGCTACGAGGGCAGCACCGACCTCCGCTATGCCACCCCCACCGAGGTCGAGACCGCCCGCGACTGAGCCGCCCTCAGGGGCTCGGCGAGGCGCTCGGTGACGTGCTCGGCGACGGCGACTCGCTGGGCGGCGGCTCGTAGGTGGAGACCACGATGGTCACCGTGCTGCCCTTGTCGAGCGTCTGCCCCGCGCTGGGGCTCTGCTGGAGCACGGTGCCCTTCTCCGCCTCGGTCGTGGAGTCGGTGACCCGGCTGACCTTGAAGCCCGCGTCCTCGATCAGCTTCGTGGCCTCCTCCTCGGTCTTGCCGACGACCTTGGGGACCTCCTCGGGGCCGTCGGACCAGAACAGCGTGACCCGCGAGCCCTCGGCGACCTCGGTGCCGGCGGGCGGCTGCATCTCCACCACCTCGTCGGTGGGGTCGTCGGCGTCGCGCTCCTTCAGCACCACGCGCAGGCCGTCGCCGCGCAGCTGGCTGGCGGCATCGTCCTTGTTCTGGCCCACGACGTCGGGCAGCGGCACCTCGGGCTTGCCGGAGGAGACCACGAAGTCGACGCTCGCGCCGGGGTCGACCAGGTCGCCGGCCTGCGGCTGCTGGGAGACCACCCGCCCCTGGGCCACCTCCTCGCTGGCAGCCGTGCTGATCTCACCCACCTCCAGGCCGGCGCTGCGGATCGTCCGCTCGGCCTGGGCGCGGGTCAACCCGGTCACCGTCGGCACCGACTCCTGCTGCGGGGCGCTCTCGAAGAGGCGGGGCCCGAAGACCAGCGCCGCACCGATGAGGGCGAGCAGGAGGAGCAGCAGCAGCACCAGCGGACCGCGGCGCTTGCGCTCCGGCTCCTCCTCGTCCTGCTCGACGACGTGGGTGGTGCGGGTCGGGTAGTCGGCCGGGATGAAGCCGGTCGCCGGGACCGGCGCCACCGCCGGCGCCTCCACCGGCTTGCCGGCGAGGTAGCGGTCGATGTCGGCCTTCATCGCGGCCGCGCTGGGGTAGCGGTCGTCGACGTCCTTGGCCAGGGACTTCATCACGATCGCGTCGAGCTCGGGGGTGAGGTCCTCGTCGAAGCTCGACGGGGGCTGGGCCTGCTCGCGCACGTGCTGGTAGGCCACCGAGACCGGGCTGTCGCCCACGAACGGCGGACGGCCGGTCAGCAGCTCGTAGAGCAGGCAGCCCGTGGAGTACACGTCGGAGCGGGAGTCGACGCTCTCGCCGCGGGCCTGCTCGGGGGAGAGGTACTGCGCGGTGCCCACGACGGCGGCGGTCTGGGTCATCGTGCTGGAGGCGTCGGAGACGGCCCGGGCGATGCCGAAGTCCATCACCTTGACGTCGCCGGACGGCGTGAGCATCACGTTGCCCGGCTTGATGTCGCGGTGGATGATCCCGGCCCGGTGGCTGTAGTCGAGGGCGGCGAGCACGCCGGAGGTGATCTCCAGGGCCCGCTCCGGCAGGATCTTCCGACCCTCCCGCAGGATGTCGCGCAGGGTCCGCCCGGCGACGTACTCCATGACGATGTAGGGCTGCGCCACCTCGCTGCCGTCGGTCGACATCTCCTCGCCGGTGTCGTAGACCGACACGATCGCGGGGTGGTTCAGCGAGGCCGCCGACTGGGCCTCGCGGCGGAACCGGGCCTGGAAGGTGGCGTCGCTGGCCAGGTCGGTGCGCAGCCGCTTGACCGCGACGGTGCGTCCGAGCCGCACGTCGGTGCCCTTGCGGACCTCGGCCATGCCGCCGCGTCCGAGCAGCTCACCCACCTCGTAGCGCCCACCGATCCGTTGCGGTTGCGTCATCGCAGGCTCAGTCTCCCTTCGAGCTGCCCGGCGCCGCGCTCTTGCTGGGCTTCGACTTCGGCTCGGACGTCTTCTCGCGACCGCCCGGTGCCGGGCTGGTGCCGCCGGCATCGCCCGACTTCTTGGGCTTCTTGGTGGGCTTGGGAGCGGCCGCCGGGTCCTCGCTGGGCGCGGGGTCCTCGGTGGGCTGGGGCTCCTCGGTCTGCGTGGGGGTCGGCTCGGGCTTCGGGGTGTCCCCGCCCTCGTCCTTCGGCTTCTCGCCCTGATCGTCCTTGTTCTTCGTGTCCTCGTCGCCGCTGTCCGGCGGTGCCCCCCACACGTCGAGGGTGACGGTCGAGCCGGACTCGACCCGACCGGTGGGGTCGACGTCGGCGACCGTGTCCTGCTCCTCGTCGCCCGGGTTGTCGACGAGATTGGTCTCCGTCTCCAGGCCGAGGTCGCTCAGGGCCTGCTCGGCGTCCTCGACCGGGTCGCCGATGTAGTCCTGGGCACGCACGAGCACGGTCGCCGGTGTGGGGTCCTCTCCGGGGTCCGCGGAGGTGTCGTCGCTCCAGGGACGGACGACCAGCAGCGCGATGACCACCAGCAGGGCCAGCGCCGCGGCGGCGTACAACGGGACCCGGCTGCCGCGGCGGGTCGTGCTCACCCGCTCCTCCGGCGGGGGCTCGGCCGCGGCGGCGGCGGCGACGGGGGCGGCAGCCGCGGCCACCGGCGCGGCCGGGGCCATCACCTGCGTCGGGGCCGGCGGTGGCAGTGCTCCGCCGCTGCCGTCGGCCTCCCGCAGCGCGGTGGCGATCTCGCTCCCGTCGGCATAGCGCTCGGCCGGGTCCTTGGCCAGCGCGTGCCGTACGACGCTCGCGATGTCGGGGGGCACGTCGCCGGGCAGCGGCGGCACCTCGTCGCGGATGTGGGCCAGCGCGGTCGCGATCGGGGTGTCGGCGACGAAGGGCCGCGAGCCGTTGAGGCACTCGAAGAGCACCACCCCGAGCGCGTAGACGTCGCTCGCGGCGGTCGCGGTCTCGCCGCGGGCCTGCTCGGGGGACAGGTAGTGCGGGGTGCCGACGATCTCTCCGGTCTGGGTGTACGGCACGGCGCCGGCCGCGCGGGCGATGCCGAAGTCGGTGATCTTCACCCGGCCGTCCGGGGTGACCAGCAGGTTGGCCGGCTTGACGTCGCGGTGCACCACCCCGGCCCGGTGGGCCACCGCCAGCCCCTCGGCCACCTGCAGGGCCAGCAGACGCGCCTGCTCGGGGTCGATGGCGCCACCCTCGGCGATCAGGTCCGACAGCGGCCGGCCCTCGACGAGCTCCATCACCAGGTACGGCGTCTCGCCCTCCTGGGCCCCGAAGTCGAAGATCGCCGCGATCCCGGGGTGGTGCAGGCTGGCGGCGTTGCGGGCCTCGTCGGTGAACCGGGCCCGGAAGGTGGGGTCGTCGGCGTACTCCTGCTTGAGCACCTTGACCGCGACCTCGCGGCCCAGGACGGTGTCGCGGGCACGCCAGACCTCGCCCATGCCGCCGGTGGCGATCCGCTCGATCCGCTCGTAGCGGTCCTGCCCGCCGGGGGTCTGCTCGCTCATCGCCCGATCACCGCCTCCATGACCGACTTGGCGATCGGGGCCGCCAGGCCGCTGCCCGAGATCTGGTCGCGGGCCACCCCGGCGTCCTGGATCAGCACCGCCACCGCGACGGCGGGGGTCTGGGCCGGGGCGAAGGAGACGAACCAGGCGTACGGCGGGCGGTCGGGCGAGCTCTGCGCCGTACCGGTCTTGCCGGCGACGTCCACACCGGGGATCTGCGCGGTCCGGCCGGTGCCTTGGTCGACCACCGCGACCATCATCTGGGTCAGGTCGCGGGCCGCGGAGGAGCTCATCGCGGGCTGGCCGGGCATCGGCTCGGGGTCGGTGCGACGGATCGTCTCGAGCTTGGGCGACTTGATCTCGTCGACCAGGTAGGGCTTCATCACCACGCCGTCGTTGGCGATGCCGGCCGCCACCATCGCCATCTGCAGCGGCGTGGAGGCCACGTCGAACTGCCCGATCGCGGAGAGCGCCGTCTGCGGCTCGTCGGGGTCCTCGGGGAAGCGGCTGATCGCCTGCCGGGTCAGCGAGTCGTCGAGGTCGCCGAAGTAGCGCTTGCCGAACCCGAACTTCTGCGCGGTCTCGCGGATCTTGTCATCGCCGATGTCGAGCCCGATCGCGCCGAAGGAGACGTTGCAGGAGACCTCGAGTGCCCGGGTCAGGGTGATCTTGTCGCCGCCGCAGGAGCCGCGGCTCTCGTTGACCAGGTCGGTGTCGGTCTGCGGCAGGTCGAGCCGGGCACCGCCGGGCACCTGGGTGTCGGGGTCGTAGCGACCGGTGTCGAGCGCGGCGGCCGCGGTGACCAGCTTGAAGGTCGAGCCGGGCGGCAGCACCTCCTCGATCGCGCGGTTGTCCAGCGGGCTCGGTTTGGCCTCCAGCAACCGCTCCTTGACCTTGCCGGCCGCGTCGAAGTCGTGGCTGGCCAGCCGGTTGGGGTTGTAGTTGGGGCTGGAGACCATCGCCAGCACCTTGCCGGTGTTCGGCTCGAGGGCGACCACCGCACCCTGGATGTCCTCACCGAGCGCGCGCAGTCCCTCGAAGGCCGCCTTCTGCGCCGCCGGGGCGATGGTCAGGGTGACGCTGCCGCCCTTGGGGGACTGGTTGTCGACGAGGTCGATGACCCGGTTGACGAACAGCGCCGAGTCGCTGCCGGACAGGATGGAGTTCTGGGTCGCCTCCACGCCGCCGAGGCCGTAGTCGCGGGTGAAGTAGCCGGTGATGTGGGCGTACTGCAGGCCCTCGGGGTACTCGCGCTGCCACTTGAAGGCGTCGTCGGAGGGGTTGCTCTCGGCGACCGCCTTGCCGCGCACCAGGATGGCGCCCCGCTCCCGGGAGAACTCGGCGTCGCGGACCCGCTTGTTGTCGGGGTGCTCGCTGAGCGAGGTGAGGTCCTCGGCCTGCCAGTACTGCACGTAGGTGGCGTTGACCAGCAGCGCCACGAACAGCAGCATGCACGCGACGGCCAGGTTGCGGATGGGCTTGTTCATCTGCGGATCTTCACCACCTGGGTGGCATCGGCGTCGTAGTCCTCGTCGGGCTCGACCAGCTCCGGAGGTGGCCGCCTCGCCTGGTCGGAGATGCGCAGCAGCAGCGCGATGATCGCCCAGTTGGCCACCAGGCTCGAGCCGCCGTAGGAGAGGAACGGCGTGGTCAGGCCGGTCAGCGGGATCAGCTTGGTCACACCGCCCAGGACCACGAACACCTGGAGCGCGAAGACCACGGCCAGACCGGCGGCCATCAGCTTGCCGAAGTCGTCACGGCAGATCAGGGCCGTGCGCAGCGCCCGCTCCACGAGGATGCCGTAGAGCAGGATGATCGCCATCACCCCGGTCAGCCCGAGCTCCTCGCCGAGCGAGGGCAGGATGAAGTCGGAGTAGGAGAACGGCGTGATCTGCGGGTTGCCCTGACCCAGGCCGCGGCCCACCAGACCGCCCCAGGCCATGCCGTAGAGGCCCTGCACGATCTGGAAGGCGTTGGCGTCCGGGTCGAACGGGTCGAGCCAGGCCTGCACCCGCAGCTGCACGTGGCCCAGCATCAGGTAGCCGACGTAGGCGCCCGCCGCGAACAGCGTGCCGCCGACGACCAGCCAGCCGGGGCGCTCGGTCGCGACGTAGAGCATCACCAGGAACAGCCCGAAGAAGAGCAGCGAGGAGCCGAGGTCGCGCTGGAAGACCAGGATGCCCAGTGAGAGCAGCCACATCGCCACGATCGGGCCGAGGTCGCGGCCGCGGGGCAGGTCGACGAAGAGCAGCCGGCGTCCGGCCAGCGCCAGGGCGTCGCGGTGCAGGACGAGGTAGCCCGCGAACGCGACCACGAGCAGCACCTTGGCCACCTCGCCGGGCTGGAAGCTCATCGGCCCCAGGTTGATCCAGATGCGGGCGCCGTTGATCCGGCGGCCGATCCCCGGCAGCAGCGGCAGCAGCAGCAGCACGATGGCCGCCAGGCCCGCGGTGTAGGTGAACGCCTGCAGGCGTCGGTGGTCGGGCAGCAGGACGAGCACCGCGACGAAGAGCGCGACGCCGATCGTCATCCACACCAGCTGGGTGCCGGCGAAGGTGCGGGCAGCGGAGTCGCGGGCCTCGTTGGCCAGGTCGATGCGGTGGATCATGGCCAGGCCGAGCCCGTTGAGCGCGGAGACGATCGGCAGCAGGATCGGGTCGGCGTACGCCGCGAAGATGCGGATCACCACGTGGCACACGACGACGAGCGCGGTCAGCCACGCGCCGTAGGTGAACAGGTCGACCGGCAGGGTGCCGTCCACGCCGATCCCGACGGCCGCGTAGGCACCGACGCCGACGACCAGGCTGAGCACGAGCAGGAACAGCTCGGCGCCGCGGCGGCGCCGGTGCACGAAGCCCATCAGTCCGTGGGACGCGGAGGTGTCGGTGGTCATGGTGTCTGGGCGCAGTCGGCGGAGTCGACCGTCGGCGTCGGGCTGGGGCTGGCCCCGGGCCCACGGGTCGGGCCGGCACCGGGGCTGGGCTCCGCACCGGGGGACGCACCGGGACTGGGGCTGGGACTGGGGGTGGGCTGGGCCGGGTCGGGGCAGACCGCCAGGCGCTCGAGCCGGTCGATGATGCCGCGGGCGTCCTCGAGGTCGTTGGCGCTGATGCCGTCGCGGACCTGACGCTGGTTGTACTCCGGCAGGGTGGCGAGGACCAGGCCGCTGGTCTCCTCGACGCTGTGGGTGGTGATGCCGGGTACGTCGGCCTGGATGCCGCGGAAGATGACCACCTGGTCACCGTCGTCGGCGACGTAGTACTGGTTCTGGCTCCACTGGTAGCCGGCCAGGCCGATCAGCCCAGCGACGACGAGGACCAGGAACAGCACCGCCAACCGGCGCAGCCAGGTGAAGCGCTTGGGCGGGCGGGGCGCGTAGCGCATCTCCTCGGGGTCGACCGAGCCGTCCGGGCCTCCGGGACCCCCCGAACCGCCGTCGAGCTCGCCGTTGCCGACGACCGGCGGCAGCTCGCCGGTGTCCCGGGTGCGTCCGGCGCCCGGCGCGCGCTTGCGCGGGGAGGCGGCCGCGGCCCCCACGAGCATCGGTCCGGTGACCGCCGAGGCGTTCGTGTCCTCGTCGTCCTCGGCGTCGTCGCCGACGACGTCGGCCACCACGACCGTGACGTTGTCGGAGCTGCCGGCGTCCAGGGAGGCGCTGACCAGGGAGACCGTCGCGTGGTCGGGGGTGCCCTCGCCGAGGATGCGGGTGAGCTCGGCGTCCTCCAGCACCCCGGAGCAGCCGTCGGAGCAGAGCAGGATCCGGTCGCCGACAGCCACCTCGAGCAGGAAGACGTCCGGCTCCGGCTCGTGGACGCCGTCGACGGCCCGGAGGATGAGGTTGCGGTGCGGGTGCACCCGGGCCTCGTCCTCGGTGATCCGGCCCTCGTCGATCAGGCTCTGCACGAAGGTGTGGTCGGTGGTCAGCTGGGACAGGGTGCCGTCGCGGAGGAGGTAGCCGCGGCTGTCGCCGACGTGGCCCACGCCGATGCGGTCGCCGTCGAAGACGATGGCGGTGACGGTGGTGCTGGTGCCCTCGATCTCGGGAGTCTCCGAGACCAGTCCGGCGATCCGGTCGTGGCTGAGGTGGATGGCGCCCGCCAGACCGCTGAGCATGTCCTCGCCGGGCGGCTCGTCGAGCCGGCGCAGCACCTCCACCGTCGCGGCGCTGGCGATGTCACCGCGGGCCGCCCCACCGACCCCGTCGGCGATGACGAGCAGGTGCGGTCCGGCGTACCCGGAGTCCTGGTTGTCCTTGCGGACGCGCCCGACGTCGGAGAGCGCCGCGTAGCGAAGCCTCACTTGCGCAGCTCCAGGATCGTCTTGCCGATGCGGACCTGCGTGCCGAGCTGCAGCGCGGTCGCCTGGGAGATGCGGCTGGTGCCGACGTAGGTGCCGTTGGTCGAGCCGAGGTCCTCGACGTACCACTGGTCACCGGAGCTGGCGATGCGCGCGTGTCGGGTCGAGACGTAGTCGTCGTCGAGCCGGATCGCGGCGTCGTTGCCCCGGCCGATGAGCAGCGGCGCCTCCTCCAGGGAGACGGTCTCGCCCTGGTTGGCCCCCTCGACGATGACCACCTGGGTGGGCACGCCCTTGCGGGGCTTGCTGGCCTTGGCCTGCTTGCTGCGGGCGCGCCGCTCCTGGCGGGCCGCGCCGCGGCCGCCGTCGGCCCGGGCCACCCGGGCGCCGAACATGTCCGAGCGGATCACCGAGATGCACGAGAGCACGAAGATCCACAGGACCGCCAGGTAGGCGAACCGGATGAGGACCAGGGTCAGCTCGGACAAGGCTCACTCACCCTCGGTTGAGGTGCAGGGACATGGTCGTGTTGCCGATCCTGATCGTCGCACCATCGGCGAGCGTCGCCTGCTCGACCCGCTTGCCGTTGACCGACATCCCGTTGGTCGAGCCGAGGTCGTGGACGGTGACCCGCGGGTCGGCCCCCGCGTCCTGCGGCTCCTCGACGCGGATCTCGATGTGCCGCCGGGACACCCCGGGGTCGTCGATACGCAGGTCGGCGTCGTTGCCGCGGCCGATGACGATGCCGGGCGGGGCGAGGGGGAGCCTCTCCCCGTTGAGCTCGAGGGTGGCGCTGGCGCGGCGTACCTGGGTGTCGGTGGGGTCGCCCGCAGCCATGCTGGAGCTGGCGACCGCCTGGCTGCGCACCCGGAACCGGCCGGTCGTCAGCTCGTCGGTGGGCTCCAGGGTGATGCTGACCGGGCCGGTGAAGACGTAGGACTGCTGCGCGGCGTGCTCGCGCAGCATCTCGGTGAGCTCCCGTGGCAGCTGCGGCCCGAGTCCCTCGAGGCGCTGGTGGTCGGTCTCGGAGAGCTCGACGTGGAAGCTGTTGGGCACCAACCGGCGGTCGCGGCTGAGGATCTGGGCGGAGTTGTCGATCTCGCGGTTGAGCGCCGAGGCGATCTCGACGGGCTGGACCGCGCTGCGGAAGGTGCGGGCGAAGACACCGGAGATCATCTGCTCGAGCTTGTTCTCGAAACGCTGGAGCGCGCTCATCGTGCCTCCTCTCGGGCCTGGTCCCGGCCGCCGTGCGACTGCTGGGCGGACGGGCGACGGGTCGTTGCCCGTCCGGGCGTCCCCGATGGTATCGGTCCACCCCGGGCGGTCCGGCGGCCGGTTTGGGTGGCTGAGACGGCGTGGGTTAGCCTTACGGCTGCTTCACGCGCGAGTGGCGGAATAGGCAGACGCGCACGGTTCAGGTCCGTGTGCCCGAAAGGGCGTGGGGGTTCAACTCCCCCCTCGCGCACGTGTGACGAGCCCCAGGCCGGGGTGACCGGCCTGGGGCTTCGTCGTGTCACCGATCGATCTCCGATCGACAGGCAGTTCGGCGCTCTCCGCGCTCGCTCAGGCGGGAGGACGCCCACGCGCGGCACGAACTGCCTGTCGATCCGTCAGCGAGCAGCCGACCGGCGGTGGTGGCGCCACGCCAGGTAGGCCAGGGCGGTGCCGCCCACCACCGCGAGCAGCACGAGGGTCAGTCCCGTCGACGCGCTCTGCACCTCCATGGCGTAGGCGCCGACGGCGACGTAGAAGACGGTGCCGGGCACGATGCCGATCACGGTGGCCAGCCAGTACGCGCGTGGCCGGATGTCGGTCACCCCCGCGGTGTAGTTGACGACCATGAACGGGATGACCGGGACGACCCGGGCGGCCAGCACGGCCGGGAAGCCGCGCCGCTCGAGGATCTCGTCGGCGCGGGCGCCGTAGCTGCCGCTCAGGCTCACCACCGCCTGGCGACCCAGCACGCGCGCCAGCCCGAAGGCCATGGCCGCACCCAGCAGCGAGCCCACGTAGGCCAGGGCCACGCCCCACCCCAGGCCGAAGAGCACGCCGGTGAGGATCGACAGCGCGGTCCGCGGCAGCGGCGCGAGCGTGTAGGTGCCGTAGATCAGCACGAAGACCAGGGGAGCGACCGGTCCGGCGCCGGTGAGGTACCCGCGCAGCCGTTCGAGGTCCGAGACGTCGGTGAGCGTGGCGAGCGTGGCGATCGCGGCGATGATCAGCAGCAGGCCGGCGAGCCTGAGCCAGATCGCCGGTCGGGGGAGGGACATGGCGCCCATTGTCCGGTTGCGGCCACGACCGTCCGAGCGGGGACCCTGACACACTTCTGCGATGAGCCGCTCCAGCGCGCCGCGTCCGCTCCCACGCTGGGCGGCGGCGGCCCTGGTGTTCGGGTCCTCGGCGGCGGTGCTGGTGGTGGAGCTGGTCGCGCTGCGGCTGCTCGCGCCCTACCTGGGGCTGACCCTGGAGACGAGCACCTTGGTGATCGGCACGGCACTCGCGGCGATCGCGCTCGGTGCGTGGATCGGCGGCCGGGCAGCGGACCGGGTCTCGCCCCGCGCGGTGCTCGCCCCGCTGCTGTCGGTCTCCGGCGTCGCGGTCGCGGTGACCCCGGCCGTGGTGCGCAGCACCGCCGGTGCCCAGGACGGCGGCCTGCTGTTCCTCGTCGCGGGGCTGACGATCATCGTGCCCGGCGCGCTGCTCTCCGCGGTGACGCCGATGGTGGTCAAGCTGATGCTGACCAGCCTGACCGAGACCGGGACGGTCGTCGGGCGGCTCTCCGGCCTCGGCACCGCGGGCGCGATCTTCGGCACGGTGGTCACCGGGTTCGTGCTGGTCTCGCGGGTGCCGGTCACCGGGATCATGGTCGGCCTCGGGGTGCTGCTGGTCGTGGCGGCGGGGGTCGTGGAGGTCGGCGTACGCCGGCAGCGGCCGGCCGCGCCGCTGGCCCTGCTCCTCGTCGTCGTCCTGCTCGGCCTGGTCGCGCCGGAGGACTGCGACGTGGAGACCACCTACCACTGCGCCCAGGTCCGCGCCGACCCCGCCCGGCAGGGAGGCCGACTGCTGATCCTCGACGGGCTGCGGCACTCCTACGTCGACCTCGACGACCCGCGGCACCTGGAGTTCTCCTACGTCAAGGCGCTCGCAGGGGTGGTCGAGGGCAGCTTCGCGGCCGGCGAGCCGCTGGACGCCTACCACCTCGGGGGCGGCGGGCTGACCTTCCCGCGCTACCTGGCCGACACCCGGCCCGGGACCCGGAGCCTGGTCTCGGAGATCGATCCAGGCGTGGTGCGGATCGACGAGGAGCGGCTCGGGCTCGAGCGTGGGCCGGACCTGCGGGTGCGGATCGAGGACGGCCGCACCGGGATCACCGACGTGCCCGACGCCAGTCGCGACCTCGTGGTCGGCGACGCCTTCGGCGGGGTCAGCGTGCCGTGGCACCTGACCACCACCGAGGCGGTCGACGAGGTGCGCCGGGTGCTGCGCCCCTCCGGGGTGTACGCCGCCAACCTGATCGACTTCGCGCCACTGGGCTTCGCCCGGGCGGAGCTGGCCACGTTCCGCGAGGTCTTCGACCACGTCGCCCTGGCCGCGGACCCGTTCACGCTGTCAGGCAACGGTGGCGGCAACCTGGTCGCGATCGCCTCGGACTCACCGATCGACCTGGCGGCGGTGGAGCGCGAGTTCGACCGCCAGGAGCTGGGCTGGGACGTCATCGACGGCGCCGCGCTCACCACGTGGATCGGTGAGGCTCCCGTGCTCACCGACGACTACGCACCGGTCGACCAGCTGCTCACCCCGCACCCCTGAGCGAGGGTGCCTTGGATCGGGATCCGCCGAGTGCGGTGCTCGCTGGACGACCGTCGGCCCGGGCACCTGAACGCAACCTGACCGCTGGCCGTCGGTGCCGGGACGTCGGCCGCTGCGTGGGGCACGATGGAGGTCGTGACCCGGGTGGGAGTGGTGGAGGACGACGCCGCGGTTCGCCGCGTCCTGGCCGACGCGCTCCGCTTCAACGGCCACGAGGTGGTCCTCGCTCGCAACGGGCAGGAGGCCCTGGGTTCCTTCCTGCCGGCCTCCGGGGTCGAGGTGCTGGTGATCGACATCGGCCTGCCGGATGCCGACGGCCGCGACGTGTGCCAGGCCCTGCGGGCCGGTGGCCAGCACGCACCCGTGCTGTTCCTGACCGCCCTGGACGCGGTCCACGACCGCGTCTCCGGCTTCAACGCCGGCGGTGACGACTACGTCGCCAAGCCCTTCGCGCTCGCCGAGGTCCTCGTGCGGATCGACGCGCTGCACAAGCGCAGCCGCCCGGCGCCCTCCCAGCCCAGCGGGCTGCACCTCGACCCGGCCCGGCACACGCTGCGGCACGGGGAGCGGGAGGTGCGGCTCACCCCGACGGAGTTCCGGATGCTGGCCGCGATCGCGGCCGAGCCCGGCACCGTCGTACGCCGCCGAGCGGCCGTGGCGGCGGGCTGGCCCGACGGCGCGATCGTCAGCGAGAACACGATCGACTCCTACATCCGGCGGTTGCGGGTGAAGCTGACCGCGGTCGAGGCTCCCCTCGTCCTCGAGACGGTGCGAGGCGTCGGGTTCGTGCTGCGATGAAGCGGCCCGGGTGGCCCCGCCGGACCCTCCGCACCCGGATCGTGGCGACAACGCTGCTGGTCTCGGCGCTCGCGATGTCGGCCATGGTCGTCACGGTGGTGGTGACCCTGAACTCGATCACCCAGCACAGCGTGGACTCGACCCTCGAGGCACGGGCGGGCGTCCTCTCCACGGCGATCGAGAGCTCCCCCGCCGGGCCGGCCGAGGCACTGCGGACCCCGGACGAGGCGATCGACGACACGACCTGGCTCTACGGCTCCTCCGGGCAGGTGCTGGCCGGCCCCTCCGCACGGCCGCGGGTGCAGCAGGTCGCGGACGCCTTGGGAACGGCATCCTCCCCGACCACCCGCCGCGTCCGCGAGCGTGCCTATCTGGCCGTCCCCGTGCGGATCTCGGGCCCGGACCCGCAGGCCGGGGTGCTGGTGGTCTCGCAGAGCCTCGAGCCCTACGAGGCCAACCGGACCGAGATCGTCATCGCGCTGGTCTCACTCGGGCTCCTCGTGACCGCGGGGGTGACCGGCATCGCGGCGTGGACGGTGTCCCGGTCGCTGCGTCCCGTGGAGGACATGGCAGCTCGGGCCGTCGACTGGAGCGAGCACGTGCCCGACGCCCGCTTCGACCAACCGGGCTCCGAGGACGAGATCGCGCACCTGAGCCGGGCCCTGAACGTCCTGCTCGACCGGGTCTCGGGTGCGCTGCGCAGCGAGCAGCTGCTGACCGCGGAGCTGGCGCACGAGCTGCGTACGCCGCTGGCCGGCATCCGGGGCGAGGCCGAGCTCGCGCTGATGAAGGCACCGGACGCCGAGTCCGCTGAGCACCTCGAGCGGGTCGTGGCCATCGTCGATGCGATGAGCAGCACGATCACCACCCTGTTGGCGGTCGCTCGGGGTGGTGAGCGAGCCGGATCGTGGTGCACCCTCGGGGCTGCCCTCGAGGGCGCTCTCGGGCACCTCGACGCCGACGAGCGGCTCGACGTGCGCGTCGACGCCGACGCCGGCCGCGTCGCGCTCGCCATGACCACCGAGCTGGCGGTGCGTGCGCTCTCGCCCTTGCTCGACAACGCGTTCCGGCACGCGCGTACCCGGGTCACGCTGAGCTGCACGGTCGCGGACCGTTCGGTCGCGGTGCATGTCTCGGACGACGGGCGAGGAGTCGGGCTCGACCCCGACTCGCTCTTCGACGCGGGCGCCCGAGACCCGGACAGCCCCGGAGCCGGCCTGGGACTGGCGCTGTCGCGCCGGCTCGCGCGCACGCTCGGCGGGCAGGTCGACCTGACCAGCCCCGCGGCGCCGACGACCTTCACCTTGACCCTGCCCCGGCGCTGACCAGTCAGGTTGCGTGCAGGTCTCTCGAGGCACGCTGACCGTAGGGCCCGTCGATCGAGTCGCCCAAGCGGTCGTCCCGGACCGACGGGCCCGAGAAGACAGCGAACGACGTGAAGGAGGTGGCCGACCTCGGATACCCGTGAAACCCCTCCGACGCTCTGCCCGGCCCGGCCCCCCACCCGTGCCGGGCAGAGCCACGTCCGGCCCCGGCAGCACCGCGGCGCCCTTGCGGCGCCGCTACGGCGTTGCTGATGCGTTTGTGGGGCGGCGGCAGTCAGGTGCTGGTCAGGTGAACGTCCCTAGCGTCGAACCGTGACCGCGATCCTGACCCCCCTGCTCTACACCCTCGGCCCCCTGGCGCCGATCCTGGTGCTCGCGGTCGTCTTCGCCGAGTCCGGTCTGCTGGTGGGGTTCTTCCTGCCCGGCGACTCGCTGCTGTTCCTCGCCGGCGCGCTCGTGGCCGCGCACGTGATCACCCTGCCGATCTGGTGGCTGGCCGTGGGGGTGTTCCTGGCGGCAGCCGCGGGCGACCAGGTGGGCTACCTCCTCGGACGCCGGCTCGGGCCCCGCGTCTTCAACCGACCGGACTCCCGCTTCTTCCGGCGCGAGCACGTGGGGCACGCGGAGCGCTTCTTCGCCCGCTACGGCTCGTCGGCGGTGATCCTGGCGCGGTTCGTCCCCGTCGTGCGGACCTTCGTGCCCGTGGTCGCGGGCGTGGCCCGGATGCCGCGTCGCCGGTTCACCGCGGTCAACCTGCTCGGTGCCATGGCGTGGTCGGTCGGGATCGTCGCGGTGGGGTTCTTCTTCGGCACCATCCCTGTCGTGGCCGCGCACATCGAGCTGATCACGCTGGGGATCGCCGGTGCCTCGGTGGTGCCGGCGGCCGTCGCCGTCCACCGCGGCCGTCGCACTCGTCGTGAGCGCGAGGCCGCGGTCGACCAGACCGCGGTCGACGAGACCGGGTTCGACGGTGCCGGGACCCCCGAGCCGCCGTTGCCGATCGGCCCGAGGTCCTAGCGCCCGGAGGCCGGAGCCGACCGGCCCCAGGGGCTGCGGTCAGCGGCCGAGCAGCCGCTCCCACCACGAGGAGTCGGAGCCGCTCTCGCTCTTGGGGTGCCCGGAGCACCACTGGCCGGCGGGTACGGAGGCCTTGACCTGGGCGACGTGCTGGCCGCAGCCGGCCCAGGTGGTCTTGCCGCACTTCTTGCAGGTGACGGGACGACACATGTCGTTGTTCCTTTCGTGGGTGTGCGTGGTTGTGAGTGGGGGTCAGGAGTGCGAGAACCGGATGTTCGGCAGCATGCGTGTCAACCAGTCCGGCGTCCACCAGGCGGCCTTCCCGGTCAGCCGCAGCATCACGGGCAGCAGGACCAGGCGCACCAGGAACGCGTCGAGCAGCACGGCGACGCCGAGGACGATGCCCATCTCCTTGGGCGGGAGCGGACCGGAGAGGGCGAAGGTGAAGAACACCGCCACCATCACGGCCCCCGCGGCGAAGATCACCCGGCCCGAGTGTGCGAGGGAGCCGATCATGGCGTCCTTCGGGTCACCGGAGTGCTCGTAGTGCTCCTTGGCGGAGGCGAGCAGGAAGACCGTGTAGTCCATCGCGATCGCGAAGATCATCGCGAAGAAGAACACCGGGGCCCAGGCGTCCAGGAATCCCTGGGACTCGAAGCCCATCAGGTCCGATCCCCAGCCCTCCTGGAAGACCAGCCGGGCGACCCCGAAGGCGGCGCCGGTGGACAGCAGGCTGGCCAGCGTTCCGAGCAGCGCGATGAGCGGTGCCTGCAGCGCGACGAGCAGGAGCAGGAACCCCAGCACGAGGATGACTCCGATCACCAGCGGCGTGGAGTCGTCGAGCTGGGCCTTCAGGTCGAGGTTCTCCACCGGGGCACCGCCGACGACGGCGGTCGAGGGCAGGTCGGTCCGCAGCCGGTCGACGGTCTGGGAGAGCTCGGGGTCCGACGGGTCGACCGTGGGAACGGCCTGGATCAGCGACAGGTCGCTGCCGTCCTGCGCGCGCATCGGGGGCATGGCGCCGCCGATGCCCGGGTCGTCCTCGAGCACCCGCGAGGCGGCCTTGGCCTCCGCGGGGTCGACGACGATGCTGAGGGTGCCGGGGGCTCCCTCACCGAACTTGTCCTGGACGAGGTCGTAGCCGACCCGGGCGCTGGCCTCGTCGGGCAGCACCTTGATCGAGGGCATCGCGGTCTTCAGACCCAGCACGGGGGCGGCGAGCGCCAGCAGCACGATCAGCGAGCCGAGGCCGAAGGCGACGGGCCGCTTCCACAGCTGCTTGCCCCAGGACTCGAACCTCTTCGAGCGGTGGTCACCGGCGTGCACCCACGGCAGGGCCAGCTTGTTGATCCGGTGGTCGAGCTTGGCCAGGACGAGCGGGAGCAGGGTGAGCGTCGCACCGAGCACGAACAGCACGGCGAGCATGATGCCGCCGGCCATCGAGCGGAACGACGGTGAGGGCACGAGCATCACGGCCGAGAGCGAGATGAGCACGGTGGCTCCCGAGAGCAGCACCGCCTTGCCGGCGGTGTCCATCGTCTCGGCGATGGCCTCCTGCGGCGTCTCGAGCTGGCCCGATCGGGCGGCTCGGTAACGCACGACCAGGAACAGGGCGTAGTCGATGCCCAGGGCCAGGGCGAACATCATCGCGAAGTTCATCGCCCAGATGGAGACCGGCACGAACTGGTTGATCAGCACCAGCGACCCGGCCGAGGCCACCAGACCGGAAAGGGTGAGCAGCAGGGGCAGTCCGGCCGCCACCAGGGCGCCGAAGGCCAGGACGAGGATGGCCAGCGTCACCGGCCACGAGAACATCTCGGACTTGAGCATCGCGTCGAGGTTGGCCTCGTTGAAGTCCGACCACAGCAGCGAGGAACCGGTCGGGTTGACGGTCACGTCGCTGGTGCTCAGGTCCTGCAGCGGACCCTTCAGGTCGTCCGCCGCGCGCACCATGTCGTTGGTGTCCGCCTCGGCGCCGCCGAGGATGATCGCGGTCGATCCGTCCTCGCTCAGCGTGGCCCCCGGTTGGGGCGCCACCACCTCGGCGATGCGGGGGTCGTCCTCGAGCTGGGCGGTCACCCGCTCGAGGACCCGCTTGCCCGCTCCCTTGGTGACCGGGCCGTCGTCGCTCTGCACCACCACCTGGATGGCCGAGCTGGTGTTGCCGCCGAAGTGGTCACGGGCGAGCTCTCGGGCCGCGACGGACTCGGATCCGTTCGCCTGCCAGCCCGCACCCGACAGCTCCGCCTCGACCTTGGGCGCGAACGCGCCGAGGCCGACGATGAGCAGGATCCACACCGCCGTCGTGAGGTGGGCGTGGTCCATCACCCACAGGCCGAGGCGGCCCAGGGGTCCGGGACGCCAGGACAGGTTGTCCGCAGCGGTTGCCTTGTGCGCCTTGCGCTTGTGCTGCGGCTTCTGCTCGGGGTCCCGGGCGTCGCCGGGCGACGGGTCGGTCCGGGACTCGGGTGGGCTGGACAGAGTCGTGGTCATCTCGAGATCGCTTTCGTGGTGGAGGAAGTCGGTTCGGTTCGGTTCGGGTCCGGGCTCAGACGAGCGCCGGGAGCGCCTGGACGGCGGTGTACGCCGCGACGGCCAGCACCAGGGCGGTGAAGGACTGGGTGAGCCTCTTGGTGGAGACCCGTTGGGCCACGCGCGCGCCCAGCAGTCCGCCGATCGCCGCGGCGGCGGTCAGCACCAGCACCAGCACCCAGTCGGGGCTGCTGCCCACACCGGCGCGGACCACGAGGGCGGCCGCGCTGGTCAGCGTGATCACGACCAGGGAGGTGCCGGCGGCGTACTCCATCGGCAGGGCCATGGCCAGCAACAGGGCGGGGACGACGAGGAAGCCGCCACCCACGCCGAGGAAGCCGGTGAGCAGCCCCACCACGGTCGCCGCCACGAGCACCTTGAGGGCCTGCGGGCAGCGGCACAGGAAGGTCGGGCTGAAGGAGATGATCGGGTCGTCCAGCGAGGCGCGTGGTCCCGCAGCCTCCGCGGGCCGGCGGCCGGTGACCAGGCGGAAGGCCATCACCCCGCCGACGACGAGCATCAGCAGCGCGAACGAGCCGAGCAGCACCGGTTCAGGAACCAGCGCCGAGGCCTTGGCCCCGACGGCGGCACCGCCGATGGCCACCAGCCCGAACGCGATGCCGCGGCCGAGGAGGACCTTGCCGGCGCGGTGCGCGCTGACTGCGCTGATCAGCGCCGTCACCCCGACGACCACCAGCGAGCCGGTGGTCGCCTGGGAGGCGTTCTGCCCGAGGGCGTAGACGAGCACCGGCACGGCCAGGATCGACCCGCCCCCGCCGAGCGCTCCCAGGCTGAGCCCGATGAGCAGCCCGGCGAGGACGGCCAGGACCAGCGTCACGCCGGATCGTCGGCGTCAGGCCCCACGAGGTGCAGCCCGACCTTCTCGGCGTTGTCGAAGGAGTCGTCGATCGAGATCGGGCTGCGGCCGGCCGCGTCGAGGAACGAGGCGGCCACGGAGGCACGGTAGCCACCGGCGCAGTGCACCCAGACCTCGCCGGCCGGGACCTCGGCCACGCGCTGGGGGAGCTCGTGGATCGGGATGTTGACCGCGCCTTCGATGCGCGCCGAGTCGAACTCGTCGGCACGGCGTACGTCGAGCACGACCACGTCACGGTGGTGGCGCACCTGCTCGAGGTCGGCGAAGGTCGCGGTGGCGAACGAGGACAGCTCGCCCTCGGCCCAGTCCTCGGGGGAGCCCGTCGCCGCAGCCGCGGGCCGGTCGATGCCGATCCGCACCAGCTCGCGCTGGGCCTCCGCCACGTCCTCGGCGGTCTCGCCGAGCAGGGTGACCGGGGTGCCCCACGTGATCAGCCAGCCCAGGTAGGTGGCGAAGCCACCGTCGAGGCCGAAGTTGAGGGTGCCGGGGGCGTGCCCGGCCGCGAACGCGGTGCGGTTGCGCAGGTCGACGACCCACTCACCGGCCTCGATGCGGCGACGCAGCTCCTCGGCCTCCGCCATCGAGGGCGGGCTCAGGTCGGGCGCCGAGGGGCCCTCGGCGTTGGCCGGGGACATGTGCACGTAGTACGCCGGCCAGGCGCCGAGCCCGTCGAGGAGCTCGCGGACGTAGGTCTCCTCGTCCTGCGTGAGGACCGGGTTGGCCTGCTTCTCCTGGCCGATCGTGGACTCCGAGGCGTCGGACTGGCTGGCCGAGCAGAACGATCCGAACCCGTGGGTCGGGAAGACCTCGGTCTCGTCGGGGAGCTCGGCGAGGCGCTGGGCCGAGGCGTGCTGGTGGCGCACGAGCTTGTCGGTGTTGTCCTCACCCAGCAGGTCCGGGCGCCCGGTGGCACCGAAGAGCAGGGAGCCCCCGGTGAAGACGCCGACCGAGGTGTCGGTCTCGGTGTCGGTGAGCGCGTAGGAGAGGTGCGTGAAGGTGTGTCCCGGGGTGGCCAGGGCGGTGACCTGCATGCGCGGGCCCACCTCGATCGTGTCCCCGTCGGAGACGGGGGTCCGGGTGAAGGACACGTCGTCCTCGCCGTTGACGTGGTACGCCGCGCCGGTCTGCTCAGCCAGGGCCAGGCCACCGGTCACGTAGTCGTTGTGGATGTGCGTCTCGAAGATGTGGGCCAGTCGCACGCCCGCGTCCTCGAGGATGGTGAGCACCCGGTCGATGTCGCGCTGAGGGTCCACCACGAAGGCGGTCTCACCGTCGTGGACGACGTAGGAGCGGTCACCCAGGGTCGGGGTCTCGATCGGGACGATGGTGATCTCGTTGGTCTTCGTGGTCACTTGGTGCCTCCTTCGATGGGGTGTCCGGCACCGATCCATGCGGAGGTGCCGCCGGCGACGGTGTAGGCGTCGAAGCCGTTGCTGCGCAAGAAGTCGGTCATCGCGCTGCTGCGCCCGCCGGAGGCGCAGATCACGTAGGTGGTCGAGTCCCGGTCCAGCTCCTCCAGGCGGCTCGGCAGCTGGCCCATGGGGACCAGGCGGGCGTGGGGGACGTGGGCCTGGGCGTACTCGCCGGGCTCGCGGACGTCGACGAGGACGGCGCCCTGGCCCGCGCGGGCCAGGGTGTCGATGTCGATCTCGGGGGTCTGGGAGAGGTTCATGCCGAAGGTCCTTCCGGTGGTCGGCGGACGGTCTTGAGAATACCCTAGGGGGTATGTATGGTGAAGACCATAACACCCCAGGGGGTATCGTCAAACTCGACGGTTCCCCCCGGCGGATTTCCTGAAACGTCCCCCTGGCGAAGGAGTCAGCAGATGAGCACCATCGAACTGGGCGCGGAGAACTTCGAGTCCACCATCACCACCAACGACATCGTCCTGGTCGACTTCTGGGCGTCCTGGTGCGGCCCGTGCCGCCAGTTCGCGCCCGTCTACGAGCAGGCCTCCGAGCAGCACCCCGACGTCGTGTTCGGCAAGGTCGACACCGAGGCGCAGCGTGAGCTCTCGGCGGCCGCGCAGATCTCCTCCATCCCCACGCTGATGGCGTTCAAGGAGGGTCTGCTGGTCTTCTCCCAGCCCGGCGCCCTGCCCGCCCCCGCGCTGGAGCAGGTCATCACCGCCGTCCGCGAGCTCGACATGGACACTGTTCGCACCGAGGCCGCCAAGCAGCAGAGGAGTGCCTGACATGACCTACACGCTCACCACCACCCTGAACGCCGACTACGACTCCGGCGTGGACGCCGTGCGCAGCGCCCTGACCGACCAGGGCTTCGGCATCCTGACCGAGATCGACCTCAAGGCCACGCTGAAGGAGAAGCTCGACGTGGACATCAGGCCCCAGGTCATCCTGGGTGCCTGCCGGCCCCCGCTGGCGTACGCCGCGATCCAGGCCGATCCGTCGATCGCCGCCGTGCTGCCCTGCAACGTGGTGGTGCGCTCGGTCGACGACGACACCACCGTGGTCGAGGCCTTCGACCCCGACGCGATGATGGGCCTCTCGGACAACGGCGACCTCGACGAGGTCGCCGCCGACGCCAAGCAGCGCCTCAGCGCGGCCTTCGAAGCCTTGAAGTCGGGCTCGTGATGGAGCTCGACCCCAAGGACATGACCGGCGCGATCAACCGGATCAAGCGCGCCCAGGGCCAGCTCGCGGGCGTCGTGCGGATGCTCGAGGAGGGCCGCGAGTGCGAGGACGTCGTCACCCAGCTCGCCGCGGTCTCCCGCGCGCTGGACCGGGCCGGCTTCAGCATCGTCGCCACCGGCCTCCAGCAGTGCCTGACCAAGGACGACGACGTCAACAGCGTCGACGTGCAGAAGATGGAGAAGCTCTTCCTCTCCCTCGCCTGAGCGCCGGCGCGCTCGACCACCGGTGGTCGACGCGGCGAGCGAAGCGAGCGGAGCTCGAACCACCGGTGGTCGCGCAAGCTCGACCACTGTTGGTCGAGCAGCGAGCGAAGCGAGCGGATGGTCGAGACCCCGTACGCCGTCGTTCGGCCGCGGCCACCGGTGGTCGAGCAGCGAGCGAAGCGAGCGGATAGTCGAGACCCCGTAACGGGCGTTCGGCCGCGGCCACCGTCAGCGACAAGCTCGACCACTGTTGGTCGGGCAGCGAGCGAAGCGAGCGGATAGTCGAGACCCCGTACGCCGTCGTTCGGCCGCGGCCACCGTCGGCGACAAGCTCGACCACTGTTGGTCGAGCAGCGAGCGAAGCGAGCGGATAGTCGAGACCCCGTACGCCGGCGTTCGGCCGCGGCCACCGTCGGCGACAAGCTCGACCACTGTTGGTCGAGCAGCGAGCGAAGCGAGCGGATGGTCGAGACCCCGTACGCCGTCGTTCGGCCGCGGCCACCGTCAGCTCCGGCCCGGGCACCCGCGTCAGAGGGTGAGCCAGGCGCCGAGGATCCCCGGGAGCAGGCCGAGCAGCAGCCACGGGCTCAGCGGCCGCTTGCCGTGGATCAGCAGTCCGGTCGCGACCGCGACCACGCCGATGGCGGCCGCGACCAGGTTGAGCCCGATCCGCGCGTAGGTGCGCGCGTCCTCGACCGCGGCGGCCAGGAGCACCGTGCCGCCGGCCAGGTGCAGGATCGTGCTGACGGCGAGCGCGGAGAAGACCCAGCGCTGGACCTGGGTGAGCGACTCCCGCGTCGACTGGGTGCGCCGGTGGCTGGCCGCGAGGTCGTCCGGGTCCAGGAGGTGCCGGGGCCGGCGTACGTCGCTCATCGGCCAAGGCTAGGCGACGGCTCCCCGGGGACCTCACGGGCGGACCGGGCGCGCGCGGGACCACGTGACCGGCCACCCCGCACACTGGGAGCGGGTCCCTCGGAGGAGGGACCGACTGAGCAGAGAGCAGGAGTGACCGCGATGAGCGAGACGACGGGCGACCGCGCCGACCGCGCAGACCGCCGCGACGACGGGCCCGAGGAGGGCTCGGAGTCCTCGGGAGGGGAGGTCTCGGAGGTCTCGGGCATGGACGAGGCGGGAGCGGGGCAGCCGATCATGCCCGACCAGGCGACGGCCGGGGCTCCGGACTCGGAGAGCGGCGAGGTCCAGGAGGGCGAGGCCGGCCCCGACGCGGTCCCGCGGGGCAACCGCGAGGAAAACCGCAAATAGCCCATTCCGACCGGCTGTCCCGACTAAAATCGGGCAGTGCGACAGGAGATCCAGGGGCTGCGAGCCCTCGCGGTGCTCCTCGTGCTGCTCTTCCACCTCTGGCCCGAGCAGCTGCCGGGCGGCTACGTCGGGGTCGACGTCTTCTTCGTGATCAGCGGCTTCCTGATCACCGCGCACCTGCTCGTCGAGGTCGAGCGCACCGGCACCGTCTGGCTGCGCCAGTTCTGGGCCCGCCGGGTGCGTCGCCTGCTGCCTGCGGCGTACCTCGTCCTGCTCGTCTCCGCCCTGGGCACGCTGCTGCTGGTGCCGCGCGTGCTGTGGCAGCAGTTCTTCGGCGAGGTGCTGGCCTCCGCGCTGTACGTCGAGAACTGGGCGCTGGCGGTGGCCTCGGTCGACTACCTGGCGTCCGGGAACACCGCCTCGCCGGTGCAGCACTACTGGACCCTCGCGGTCGAGGAGCAGTTCTACCTGGTCTGGCCGGTGCTGATGCTGGTCGGCGCGTGGCTCGCCGGTGGGCGCCGGCGTGCCCTGCGTCGGGCAGACCCCCTGAGGACGCGCCTGCTCCTGGTGCTGGGCGCGGTCTTCGCCCTGTCGCTCGGCTACTCCCTGGTGGTCACTGCCACCGACCCGGCGTGGACCTACTTCGTCACCCCGGCCCGGGCGTGGGAGTTCGGCGCCGGGGCGTTGCTGGCCTTCGCGCCGGCGGTCGCGTCGTACCTCTCCTCGCTCGCCCGGATGCTGCTCGGCTGGGCCGCGATGGCCACCCTGGTGGTGGCCGCCCTGGTCCTCGACGCCGGCACGCCGATGCCGGGGACCGCAGCGGTCTGGGTGGTGCTCGCCTCGGCGGCGCTGATCTGGGTCGGCACTCCCGCGCACCCGCTCTCCAGCGCCCGGCTGCTGTCGCTGGCGCCGGTGCGGTTCCTGGGTGACATCTCCTACTCGGTCTACCTGTGGCACTGGCCGCTGATCGTGCTGGTCCCCTACGCCACGGAGCGCGCGCTCACCGGCGGGGACAAGGTCGGGATCGTGCTCGGCACGCTGGTGCTGGCGGCGGCCACGAAGTACTGGATCGAGGACCCCGTGCGCGCCCACCACCAGGCCGCAGGGCTGCGCACCGGGTCCACGTTCACCTCCGCTGCCGTCGGCACGCTCCTGGTGGCGACGCTGTGCGTGCTGCCGTCGTACGCCGTCGAGCAGGAGGTCGCCCGGACCGGGCAGACGACCTCGGCGCTGGCGGCCCGGCCACCGGACTGCTTCGGCGCCGCGGCGCGCGTGCCGCGCACCAAGGGCTGCCCCAACCCCGAGCTGACCGGGACGATGGTCCCCTCACCGGCTGCCGCGC
The DNA here is from genome assembly GCA_963815595.1 of uncultured Actinomycetota bacterium. Classification (GTDB taxonomy): domain Bacteria; phylum Actinomycetota; class Actinomycetes; order Propionibacteriales; family Nocardioidaceae; genus Marmoricola. Next base: position 530,743 of record CAWFHA010000006.1, read on the forward strand.
GCAGCGACTACGCCCGGTTCCCGCAGTGTTCCGCCCACGAGGCCCTGGCACCCGAGACCTCCACACCCGTCGGCCGGAGGTCGCTGCAACCGTGCGAGTTCGGTACGCCACGCCGGGGCGTGCCGCACCTCGCCGTGGTCGGCGACTCCCACGCGCGGGTGCTGATGGCGATGCTGGAGCCGCTGGTCGAGCGGGGGCGGATCACCGCCGACCTCTACGCGCTGAGCGGGTGCCCGTGGACGGCCACGCCGTCGAGCCGCCGGACCGAGTCCGGGGCAGCGTGCGCGGACTTCCGCCGGCAGCTGGGGCGGCGGCTGGACCGGGCGGCCGCCGAGTACGACGCGGTCGCGACCTCGGCGCGGCTGAGCACCCTGCGCGGCGACCCCGAGGACCGCGTCACCGACCTGGTCACCGCGTGGCGCCGGGTCACCGAGTCCGGGGTGCCGGTGCTGGCCCTGCGCGACAACCCGCAGGCGCGCGACCCCGCCGCGAACCCCCAGCTGTGCCTGGCCGAGGTCCACGCGTCGCTGGCCAACGAGCGGTGCGCACTGGACCGGGCCGACCGCCTGACCCGCTGGTACGACGCCCTCTCGGTCGCCGCGCGACGTACGCCGGGCGCCCACGTCGTCGACCTGACCCGGTTCTACTGCGACAGGCGCACCTGCCCGGTGGTGATCGGCGGGGTGAACGTCTACCACGACAACAACCACGTCTCGGCGACCTACGCCCGGACGCTGGCGCCCTACGTCATGCGCCGGATCGCCCGGTACCTCTGAGGGTCCGGCTGTCCTCGGAGGCGGTCCTCGGAGGCGGTCCTCGGAGGCGGTCCTCGGAGTGCGGTCAGAGAGTCAGGTCGTACGTCACGCCGGTGGTCGCCTCGGAGAGGTCCCAGAGCCGGCGGGCGAGGTCCTCGTTGCGGGCGTGGCGGCTCAGCTTGGCCTCACCGAGGCGGCCCCGGCTCTCCATCAGCCATGTCGGACCGACGTACGAGCCGGGCTGGCCGAAGGTCGCGGCCCACAGCGTCGGGTTGGCACCGGCCGCCGAGGACTGGAAGAGCACCGGCATGAAGAACGGCGCCGTCGCGCGCACCAGCGCGTTGGACCCCATCCCGTCGGAGGAGCCGACCAGGTTGGTGGCCGAGACGCCGGGGTGGGCGGCGGTGGAGACCAGCGCCGAGCCCGCCGCCTCGGAGCGCCGGTGCAGCTCGAAGGCGAAGAGCAGGTTGGCCAGCTTGCTGTTGCCGTAGGCCTTCGACGGCTCGTACGACGTGGGCGGGTTGGCCTCCAGCACCGACTCGTCGCCGCGGTGGTGGGCGATCGAGGCGACCGTGACCACCCGCGGCGTCGGGGACTTCAGCAGCCGCGGCAGCAGCAGGCCGGTGAGCGCGAAGTGACCGAGGTGGTTGGTGCCGAACTGCAGCTCGTGGCCCTCGGGCGTCTCGCGGTAGCTCGGCGGCGTCATCACCCCGGCGTTGTTGACCAGCAGGTCGAGGGACCCCTCGAGGCGCTCGGCGAACTCGCGCACCGAGGTCTGCGAGGCGAGGTCGAGCCGCTCCACCGAGACCCGGCCGCGGATCTTCTTCGCCGCCTCGGCGCCCGCGTCGGTGTTGCGGCAGGCGAGGACGACCTCGGCCCCGGCCCGACCCAGCGCCGCCGCGGCGTGGAAGCCGATGCCGCTGTTGGCGCCGGTGACCACGGCCCGGGTGCCGGTGAGGTCGGGCAGGTCGCGGGGCTTGAAGCCGGGCAGGGCGGGGGTGTCCATGGGTCTCCTCGAGAGGTGGGGTTCCCCTCCAGCCTGCCCGGGAGGTGGGCGGTCCAACCCGCCGCGTGGTGCGCCTCACAAAACGGGCTCACGCCCTGGGCTCACGACCCCGCGCCACACCCCGAGCTCACGCCCCGGGGTCGGTCACCAGCCTGCCGCCACGGTCCTTGCCCAGCGAGCGGCTGATCACCAGGCGCTGGATCTGGTTGGTGCCCTCGAAGATCTGGGTCACCTTCGCCTCGCGCATGAACCGCTCCACCGGGAAGTCGCGGGTGTAGCCGTAGCCGCCGAGCACCTGCACGGCGTCGGTGGTCACCTTCATCGCGGCGTCGGTGGCGGTGAGCTTGGCGATCGAGGCCTCCCGGGAGAACGGCAGGCCCCGGTCCTTCAGGCGCGCGGCGTGCAGCATCATCGCGCGGGCCGACTGGACCGCCGCCTCCATGTCGGCGAGCAGGAAGGCCAGTCCCTGGAAGTCGATGATCGGGCGGCCGAACTGCTCGCGCTCCCCGGCGTACGCCACCGCGTGGTCGAGCGCCGCCTGCCCGAGACCGACCGCCACCGCGGCGATGCCGAGGCGACCGGAGTCGAGACCTGCGAGGGCGATCTTGAGCCCGTCGCCCTCCTCGCCGAGGAGCCGGTCCGCCGGCACGCGCACGTCGTCGAAGCGCATCGTGGCGGTGGCCGAGCCGGTGAGTCCCATCTTCCGCTCCGGCGGGTCCGCGCTCAGTCCCTCGGAGTCGGCGGGGACCAGGAAGCAGGAGATGCCGCTCCCCCCGGACGACGGCTCCGCCGTCCGGGCCATCACCTTGTAGAAGTCGGCGTGGCCGCCGTGGGTGGTCCAGGCCTTGGCGCCGTTGAGGACGTACTCGTCGCCGTCGCGCCGCGCCCGGGTCTTCATCGCCGAGGGGTCGGAGCCGGCGTGCGGCTCGGAGAGGCAGTAGGCGCCGAGGAGCTCGCCGCCCAGCATGTCGGGCAGCCAGCGCTGCTTCTGCTCCTCCGTGCCCCGGGTGACCAGGCCGAAGCAGGACAGCGCGTGCACCGAGACGCCGACCCCGACGCTGGCCCACGCGGTGGCGATCTCCTCGACGACCTGGAGGTAGACCTCGTAGGGCTGGGCGCCGCCGCCGTACTCCTCGGCGTACGGCAGTCCGAGCAGCCCGGCGCGGCCGAGGGTGCGGAACACCTCGCGCGGGAAGGTCTCGGTCGCCTCCGCCTCGACCACCGCGGGCAGCAGCTCGCGGGTGGCCAGGTCGCGGGTCAGCTCGAGGAGGGCGGTGGCCTCCTCGGTGGGCAGCACTCGGGTCGCCGGCATGGGGCCGACGGTAGTACGGGGGTCGGCGGGCCCGCTCGGGGCCGTTGGGGGCGACCCCCACAATGGGCCGCATGAATGACTACGTCCCGGCCGAGGGCCGCTACGAGACGATGGACTACCGGCACTGCGGACGCAGCGGGCTGAAGCTGCCTGCGCTGTCGCTGGGCCTGTGGCAGAACTTCGGCACCGACCGGTCCGAGGAGACGCAGCGGGCGATCCTGCGCCGGGCCTTCGACCGCGGCGTGACGCACTTCGACCTGGCCAACAACTACGGCCCGCCGTACGGCCGGGCGGAGGAGAACTTCGGGGAGTACCTGCGCACCGACTTCGCCGGGCTGCGCGACGAGCTGGTGATCTCCACCAAGGCCGGTTACGACATGTGGCCGGGCCCGTACGGGCAGGGCGGTGGCTCGCGCAAGTACGTCCTGGCCTCGCTCGACCAGTCGCTCGCGCGGATGGGGCTGGACTACGTCGACATCTTCTACAGCCACCGCTTCGACCCCGACACCCCCGTCGAGGAGACGATGCAGGCGCTCGACACCGCGGTGCGCTCGGGGCGCGCGCTGTACGCCGGGATCAGCTCCTACTCGCCGGAGCGGACCAGGGAGGCGGCCACGATCGCCCGCGAGCTGGGGACGCCGCTGCTGATCCACCAGCCGTCGTACTCGATGCTCAACCGGTGGATCGAGCGCGGCCTGCTCGACGAGCTCGAGGAGCAGGGCATGGGCTGCATCGTGTTCACCGCGCTCGCCCAGGGGCTGCTCACCGACCGCTACCTCGACGGGGTCCCCGAGGACTCCCGTGCCGCCCGCAGCAGCAGCACGATCGGCGAGGACCACCTCGACGACGCGACCCTGAAGCACGTCCGGGCGCTGAACGAGATCGCCCGCGACCGCGGCCAGAAGCTCGCCCAGCTCGCCCTGCAGTGGGCCCTGCGCGACCGCCGGGTCACCTCCGCGGTCATCGGCGCCTCCTCGGTCGAGCAGCTCGACACCAACCTCGACGCCCTCGACGGCCCGCCCCTCACCGACGACGAGCTCGCCGCCATCGACCAGAACGCCGTCGACGCCGGCATCAACCTGTGGGCGGCCTCGAGCGAGCAGTGAGGGGTGCCGGTATTCATGCAGCCCGCGCTACCCCAGCAGGTCGGCGGCCAGCCGGGCCGCGCCGACGATGCCGGCGGTGTTGCGGAGGGTGGCGGAGATGATCTCGGTGTCGATGTCGATCAGCGGGACGAACTCGGCGGCGTGCTTGCTGACCCCGCCGCCGACCACGATCAGGTCGGGGGAGAAGAGCATCTCCACGGCCCGGTAGTAGCGCGTCAGCCGCTCGGCCCACTCCTCCCACGACAGGTCCTCGTCCTTGCGCGCGGAGTTGGCGGCCCGGCTCTCGGCGTTCTTGCCGTCGACCTCGAGGTGGCCGAGCTCGCTGTTCGGCACCAGCACCCCGTCGTGGATCAGCGCCGAGCCGATGCCGGTGCCCAGGGTGGTGACGATGACCAGGCCGGGACGGCCGCGCGCGACGCCGTACGTCGTCTCGGCGATCCCGGCCGCGTCGGCGTCGTTGACGACGTGCACGTCGCGTCCCAGCTTCTTGGTCAGCAGCTTGTCGGCGTCGGTGCCGATCCAGCGCTTGTCGATGTTGGCCGCGGAGCCGACCACGCCGTTGCGGACCACCCCGGGGACGGTCACCCCGACCGGTGAGCCGCCGGAGTCGTCGAAGCGGTCCAGCAGCTCGACCATCACCTCCGCGACGGCCTCGGGCGTGGACTTCTCCGGGGTGTCGATGCGCTCCCGCTCGGCCGAGAACTCGCCGCTGGCGAGGTCGACCGGGGCCGCCTTGATGCCGCTGCCGCCGAAGTCGATGCCGATCGGGTCTGCCATGCCCGCCAACCTAGCGCCGCGCCCGGCAGCCGGGCAGGGTTGCCGAACTGTTAGCTCCCGCGACCTGCCGCCGAGCCACGATCCGGGATAGGAAGGTCCTGGTTGTGTGATCCACGCACGTTCTCGAGGAGCCTCATGTCATCCCGCCATGCCCCACGCCCTGCCCCACGCCGGTCGCTCGTCCTGGCCACCGCCCTGGCCACGGGTCTCGCCCCGCTCGCGCTCACGCTGGCCGCGCCGGCGACGGCCGCCGGCACCCTCCTGGGCGCCGACGGCGTCGTCATCTCCGAGGTGTACGGCGGAGGCGGCAGCGCCACGTCGGCCTGGCAGCGTGACTACGTCGAGCTGTACAACCCCACGGACGCCCCCGTCGACCTCGCCGGCACCTCGGTGCAGTACCGCTCCTCCAAGGGCACCTCCGACCCGACCGGCGTGACCCCGCTGAGCGGGACGGTCCCGGCGCACGGGTACTTCCTGGTCGCCGAGGCCGCGGGATCGATCGGCCAGGCGCTCCCTCCGCCGGACGCCAGCGGCTCGATCGCCATGAGCGGCAGCGCGGCCACCGTCTTCCTCGCCGACCAGCCGACCGCACTCACCACGCCTCCCACCGGCTCGCTGACCGAGCATCCCGGTGTGATCGACCTGGTGGGCTACGGCGGCACCAACACCTACGAGACGGCGCCCACCGCCGCGACGAGCACGACGACCTCCGTGGCCCGCGGCGCGGAGGGCACCGACACCGACGACAACTCCGCCGACCTCGCCGTCGGCACGGGCACTCCCGGCGCCGGACCGGAGTCGGGTCCCGGCGAGCCGCCGGTCCCGGCCACGATCGCGGAGATCCAGGGCACGGGCGACCGCTCGCCGCTGGAGGGCCGGACCGTCACCACCACCGGCGTGGTCACCGCGGCGTACCCGACGGGTGGCTTCAACGGCTTCTACCTGCAGACGCCGGGCACCGGTGGCGCCGTGGACCCGGCCGAGCACGACGCGTCCGACGCGGTCTTCGTCTACGGCAGTGCGGCGACCGCGCAGGTCGAGCGGGGCGACCACGTGGAGGTCACCGGGCCGGTGACGGAGTACGCCGGCCTCACCGAGATCACCCCCGCCGCCGCCGACGTACGCGTGCTCGCCGACCCGGCCACCGTGCAGCCCGCCACCCTCGCCTGGCCCCGCAGCGACGCGGAGCGGGAGCGTCTCGAGGGCATGCTGCTCGCACCGCAGGGCCCCTTCACGGTGGCCGACAACTACGCGCTCAACCGGTACGCCGAGATCGGGCTCGCCGCCGGGACCGAGCCCCTGCCGACCCCCACCGACGTCGCCGACCCGCACGACGCGGCTGCGATCGAGGCGGTCACCGCCGACAACGCCGCCCGCGCGGTCACCCTCGACGACGGGGCGTCGACCAACTTCTTCACCGACCAGGACACCCCGCTGCCCTACCTCACCCAGCAGCCGCAGCTGCGGGTGGGCGCTCCGGTGGGCTTCGAGCAGCCGGTGGTCCTCGACTGGCGCTTCGGTGCCTGGCGCTTCCAGCCGACCGCCGCGCTGAGCGCCGGCGACCCGCTGCCGGTGACCTTCGGCCACACCCGCACAGGCGCGCCCGAGCCGGTGGGCGGCAACGTGCGGATCGCCTCGATGAACGTGCTCAACTACTTCCCCACCACGGGGTCCGACTTCGTCGCGGCCGGCGGCCAGTGCAGCTGGTACGACGACCGCGCCGGCGACCACGTCACCGTGCGCACCTGCACCGGTCCCGGCGGCGAGGCCGGGCCGCGCGGTGCGGCCGAGGCCGAGGACCTCGCCCGCCAGCAGACCAAGATCGTCAGCGCGATCAACGGCCTCGACGCCGACGTCGTCTCGCTGGAGGAGATCGAGAACTCCGCGAAGTTCGGCCGGCCCCGCGACGCCGCGGTGGCCACGCTGGTCGACGCGCTCAACGCCGAGGCCGGTGCCGGGACCTGGGCCTACGTGCCGTCCCCGGCGGACGCCGGCGACCAGGCCGACGAGGACGTGATCCGCACCGCGTTCATCTACCGCACCTCGGCGGTCGAGCCGGTCGGGGAGTCGGTCATCGACGACGTGCCGGTCTTCGACGTCGCCCGCGACCCGCTGGCGCAGGCCTTCGAGCCGGTCGGCGGCACGTCGTACAGCCGGTTCGTGGTGATCGTGAACCACTTCAAGTCCAAGGGCTCCGGCCCCGACGACGGCACCGGCCAGGGCAACTCCAACCCGCAGCGGGTGGCCGAGGCGCAGGAGCTGGTCCGGTTCGCCGAGGAGATGGAGTCGCGGCTCGGCAGCGATCGGGTGTTCCTCTCCGGCGACTTCAACGCCTACACGCGCGAGGACCCGATGCAGGTGCTCCACGACGCCGGGTACACCGACCTCGGGGCCGAGCTCTCACCCGGGGAGCGGACCTACCTGTACGGCGGGACCGTCGGCTCGCTCGACCACGTGCTCGGCAACGAGGCCGCGGTGGACACCGTCACCGGTGCGCACGTGTGGAACATCAACTCGGTGGAGCCGGTCGCCCTGGAGTACAGCCGGCACAACTACAACGCCACCGACTTCTACGCGCCCGGGCCCTACCGGGCCTCCGACCACGACCCGCTCGTCGTGGGGCTCGACCTGCCCCTCGGCGCCGTGCCCACCTCCACTGCCGCCCGGGTCACGCCCGACCCGGTGCGGCACCGGGTCGACCGGCCGGTGGTCGAGGCCGAGGTGGCCTCGCCGTACGGCACGGTCGACGGCGGCTGGGTCACGGTCACCGAGCACGGGCGACGCCTGGGCCGGGGGGCGGTGGCGGACGGCGTCGCCTCGATCGCACTGGACAAGCACCTCGGACCGGGACTGCACACCCTCACGGTCACCTACCTCGGCACCGAGGAGACGCGGTCGTCGCGGACGACGACCACGCTGAGGGTGGTCAAGGACAGGAGCTGAGCGGGCCGCTCGCACGGTGTTGCTCAGCGGTCGGCACCGGCGTCCCCGGGCGCCGCGGACATCCGCCACACCATGACCACGAGGGCCGCGAGCAGGAGCGGCATCCCGAGCACGGTCGCACCGAGCTCGGAGGTGCCGCTCGAGGAGTACGCGACCCCCTCGCTCCCACGACGCGCCACCCCGGCGTACACCAGGAACAGCAGGCCGAACAGCGACTGGGCCAGGAACAGCAGCACGCGGGTCTGCCGGGGGTAGCGCAGGGAGTCGCCGTTGGCGTCGGTGGCGCCGGTGAGCAACGCCCACACCAGGCCGAACACGGTGACCCCGACGCCGCCGAGACCGAGCAGGGTCACGAAGGGTGCATCGATGACGTCGGCGAACCGGAACGCCCAGGGCACCACCACGATGGTGCCGAGCACCGCCGCCCTGGCCGCGGTGAGCTGGCCGCGCACCAGCAAGCCGGCGAACGCCGCCAGCGCCGCCGCGGCCGCCACGTCCACGACGGCGTCGAAGGTCCACGGCAGCCGGACGCGACCGTCGGTGACCGTGGCCAGGTGGACGAGCACGAGCACCAGCCCGATCTCGCCGAGCAGCAGGCTGCGCACCGCCGGGCCGCGTCTCGCCAGTCGTACGGCGAGCACCAGCAGGACCAAGCCGACCACGATGCGTGACCAGGTGATCGCGTCGGTCGTGGTGAGCCGGTCGCTCAGGTCCTGGAGCAGCGCCCCCTCGCGCCCGAACGCGGAGAGCACGGCGACCGCCGAGATCAGCAGCGTCGCGGGCAGGAGCGGCGCGAGCAGTCCCACCGCCACCGGGGTGCCGACCACGCCGATCTCGGCGCCGGTGTCCTCGATCCGTGGCGAGGACGAGCGCGGCGACCGTCGCACCAGCCACCAGCCCCAGGCGCCCGCGAGCACGAGCAGGGCCGACGCGGCGAGCCACTCGACCCACACGGGCTCGGAGGTGGTGCCGATCCGGGTTGCCGAGAGGGCGACCTCCACCAACCGCCAGCCGCCCAGCGCCAGGACGAGCGGGACCAGGACTCTCGGGAAGCGGGCCCCGGCCCGGGCCACGGAGTCCGCGCTGGACACCGCGAGCTCGGCGACGGCGGCACCGGCGACGAGCGCGGCGGGCATCGCCAGGGCGCCGAGCCGCTGCATCTGCAGGCTGAGCAGCAACGGCATCGCGTCCGCGCCGAGGGCCTGGAGCCGAGCGCTGCCCAGCGTGACCCCGATCAGCGAGGGCCCGGCCACCAGCACCAGGCACGCGGGGACCTCCCACCAGGCCGGGGGCCGGCGCCAGCGGGCGGCGACCAGCAGCACCAGGCCGGCCACCCCGGCGATCGCTGGGTACCAGACGACGCCGTCACCTCCGGCACCGATCGCGAAGGTCGCCATGGTCAGCGAGACCAGGACGAGCGTGCCCAGGCGTGCCCAGACCGGCGCGTGCAGGCTGGCCGCCTGCAGCAGGCCGAGGCACCACACGATCACGGCGACGAAGAAGAACACCGTCGAGCGGGGCAGGCTCATCGAGCCGACCACGACCAGCTCGTCGTGGGCCCGGACCAGCGGCGCGGTCGTCAGCAGGGCGAGCGCACCGGCGTAGAGCACCAGCGTCACCGCGACGGTGGCCCGCAGCCCCGGGTGCCAGCCGTCTCCCCGCAGGCGGCCCTTGCGCACCGGCTCGGCCACGACGTCGAGCAGGGCGTGCAGCAGCCAGGCGCGGGTCGAGGTCCGGCGGCCGGGTGCTCGCCGGGTGCGGTCGGAGGCGAGCGTCACGACAACCCCACGACCTGCGCGCCGGAGTGCACCAGGACCGGACGGTCTCCCAGCCGGACGACCCACCAGGTGCCGCCCCGGTGGGGCAGCGGCCAGGCCCTCGATTCGCGTCCGCTGGCCGGGTCCACCAGCAGCGCGCGGTCGCCCGAGACCGCCAGCAACCCGGTGCCGTCGGTCCACATCGTGCGCCAGGCCGTGCTGCTCCAGCGGCGACGCCCGTCGGCGGCCATGGCGAGGGTGCCGTCGGAGCCGGTGACCACCGAGAGGTCGCCGACGGAGGCCGAGCGCGTCACCGCGACACGCAGCGGTTGCCGGCTCCGGAGCTCGCCGTCGCGGGCGTCGTAGCGGGAGGTCCGCAGGCCGTGCACGACCAGCACGTCCCCGGCGACGCTGACGGTCTCGGGCGGGTCACCGCCCTCGGTGGTCCAGGCGGAGCGCCCGGTGCCGGAGTCCCAGGCGCGCAGGGTGCCGTCGCGCTCGGCCACCGCGACCAGGGTCCCCAGCCGCACCGGCGCCAGCGCCGAGTCCACGCCGGAACGACGCCAGCGGACCCGGCCGGTCAGTGTGTCCACGGCCCGCAGGACACCGTCCTGGCCGAGGACCGCCAGGGTCCGGGGGCCGAACGCCACGCCGGGACGGTCCACCAGGTCGCCCAGCTCCCGGCACCACAGCCAGCCGCCGTCGGCGCCGTAGGCGCACAGGTCTCGCTCGCTCGTGCCCGCCAGGACGACGTCGCCGACCACGCTCAACGAGGTGATCGTGCCGCCGGGATGGGCCCGCCACCCGACCAGCAGCCGGTCGTCGTCGCGCCGGACACTGACCAGGTCGCGGGTGTTGGCGTCGGGCAGCACCATCCGGCCATCGGCGAGGACCACGGGAGGCAGCTCCAGCCGGAGGGTCGACAGGGTCGCCTCACCGAGCGGGCTGGGAGAGACCAGCTCCAGCTCGGTGGCGGTGGTCAGGCCGTCGAGCACCTGACCGTCGGGCTCGTCGGGACCGGTCCGGCTGTCGGTGCCGGGTGCCGTCTCGGCCGGGCTGGGCGGCCGGGTCGGTTCGCCGTAGAGCAGGCCTCGGCCCGGGCACAGCCGCCCCTCGCTGTTGGCGTCGAGGAACGAGGACCCGTCGTCGTGCCGGGTGAGCCCGAGCTGCGTCGAGTACGCCCAGCAGCGTCCGTCCCGGTGCATCGTCGTGTCGGCGCGGTAGTCGACCAGGCCACCGAGCGCATCCCCCTCGTCGCGCCACCGACCACGGTCCTCGGGGTCCTCGGGCAGCACGAGCACCGGAGGGTCGAAGACCAGGGCCAGCTGCGCGTCGGCGTACGCCAGCTGCACCAGGCCCCGCTCGGTGCGGGCGAACAGCGCGGTGGACTGGGTCCCGGACTGGGTCCCGGCCTGGGTCCCGGACTGGGTACCGGACTGGGTACCGGACTGGGCTGCCTGCTCGCCGTACGGCGTCGCGGTCTGGCGCCACATCGGCACGCCCCGGGTGATCAGGTCGCTGTGCCTGCTCGCCACCTGGGCGCTGACCGCCGTCGGCATCGACAGGGCCGCGATCGAGCTGGGCAGCAGCGCGTCCTCGTTGACCACGATCCGGCCGTCCGTGCGGCTGACCGCGCGGTGACCGTCCTCGGGCAGGTAGGCCGCGGCGCCACTGGAGTCCGCGGCGGTCACGTCCCGGGTGGCGTACCAGGAACCGGTGAGCACGACCACGGACACGACCGCGACCGCGGCGGCCGGGAGCCACCCCCGGCGACGGTCCGGGGGTGGCTCCGAGATCGAGGACGTGGTCAGCTCCCCGCGAAGACCGAGCTCAGCATCAGCGAGTAGTCCTGGACCACGCTCGGGTTGCGGTCGATCTCACCCTGCGCGAACATCCCGGCGAAGGTGATGCCGAGGCCGTCCTGGCGGACGAGGTAGAAGGCGAAGCCCTCGATGGGCACGGCGCCGCCCTGCTGGCTGGCCAGCAGCCCCCGGTAGTTGATCCGCTGGGCGGCCACGAAGTTGGCGTTGGGCAGCGCCTCCTGCACCGGCTGGGTGACCTCGAGGTCCTGCACGCCGCGGTCGAGCATCCCCTGCAGGTGCGACTGCATCATCCCTCCGGGCTCCGCGGGGGGCTCGGTGAGGTCGAGGGTGACCACGGCGGCACCCTTGGCCGCGACGATCCGCGTCGAGGAGGAGGCGACCACCTCCCAGCCGGGAGCCAGCTTGAAGGACACCCCGGCGGCCCGGGAGCCCAGCGGCACCACCGGCTCGTCGGCCTCGCGCAGCAGCGGCTGCGACGTGCTGCCCTCGCTGAGCAGCGCTGACGGCTCGGCGGTGGCCGACGGCGAGACCGACGGGCCGGGCGCCGGCGCGGGCGACGGCGCCGGCTCGATGGTCGGTCCGGTGAGGTCCGGGGCGATCCGGATGTCCGCGCCACCGACGGTCTCCACGGTGGAGGCCGCCGCGGCTGCGATCTGGGCGACCAGGCCCGCGGCGATCACCACGACCAGCGCGGACCCGACGACCAGCGCAGTGCGCTTGTGGTCGCTGGGGACCTCCCCGCCCGCGGCGGCGCCGGTGGCCGGCACGGTGCCCGGAGCGACCGGGGTGGAGCGGGTGAGCTCGTCCGGCGTCGCGTTGCGCCGACGGGTGGCCCGGTTGGCCGCGCGGACGGAGGTGCCGCAGGCCACGCAGAAGTTGGCGCCGTCGACGAGCGGCAGGTCGCACGAGGGGCACCACGCGGTGCCGTGGACGGTGTCGCGCGGGCCGGCGCCGACCGAGGCGGTCTCCAGGGCGGCCTCGAGCACCGCGACGTGCAGCAGGTGCCGCAGGCGCAGGACGAGCACGGCCGCCACGACAGCCCCCAGCACCAGGCCCAGGACGGCGCCCTGCTGCCCCCCGACCCGACCGGCGAGGAACATCGCGAGCTGGAAGACCACGTTGGCGGCGATGGCCTCGGCCAGGCCACGGACGTAGGGCAGCTTGAAGCCCTCGTAGCCACGTCCGACTCCGGAGAAAGCCGCGACCGCGATGCCGGTGGCGGCGCCGTAGACGATCGGCTTGACGATCGCGGCCGAGAGCACCAGTGAGACCCAGAAGCCGCTGTCGACCCGGTCGACCGCGCCGAGCGAGCTGAACAGGGCGCGGTTGACCACGATCGTCTCGGCCGCGGCGTACGCCGCACCGGCGGCGACGCCGAAGGTGAGGGCGTCGATGAGGTCGTCGAACGCGGGCAGCCGGGACAGGAAGACCGGCCCCGCCTGCTTGAGCACCTCGGAGACGACCGGCACCAGGACGCAGAGCACGAGCAGGCTCGACCAGCGGATCCCCGCCAGGCCCACGCCGGCCCCGGCAGTCGCCGCCCCGGTGTCCAGCAGCCCGTGCCAGAGCCAGGTGAAGCCCACGCCGAGGACGCCGGCGGCGCCCAGCGTGCCCAGCGTGACGCCCAGGGGCTGGTCGTCCCACTGGTTCACGTCGTACATGTAGACCGTGTAGACGATCGGCACGACCAGGGCCGCGGCCACGAACGCGAAGGCCAGGAAGCCCAGCGCACCGGCGACGACCGGGACCAGCAGGGCCAGCCCGAGCGCCCATCGGTAGGTCTGCGGCGCGGTGCCGCTCGCCAGCGGCAGCAGCGAGGACACGAGGTTGAACGACATCACCGGCTCGCCCTGCTGCAGCGCATAGCTGCCCCGACGGCCGGCGCCGTCGCGGTGGGTCAGGTCCTCGCCGGTGAACGGGTCGAACCGCGCGCCGGGCAGGCTGGTCGGGGCAGGTGCACCTGGCTCGGGGTACGAGCCGGTCCCGTGGTCCGGGGGCATGGTCATCGGAGTCCTCCTGGGTGGATGGGGGTCACGGGACCCTGCCGGTGGCGAAGCTGATGTCGCGCTGGTCGCTGACGTCGGCGACCAGCAGGCCGAGGGAGAACGGCGTGCCGGGGCGCAGCCCGTCGAACCCGAAGCGCAGGGACTCCCCGATCCGGATCGGCACGTCGGCGGTCCTGGTGTCGAAGCCGGACGGGGTCTGCACCAGCATCAGCGGCCTCAGCGTTCCGCCCGGCTCCAGCCGGATGCCGGCCGCGCTGCCGTTGGTGGCCACCACGCTGGGCGAGATGCTCTTGATGTCGCCCTCGCTGCTGAGCAGCAACCGGAAGGTGACCTGACCCTCCTCGCCGCGCGGCGAGGTGTAGGCGGCGAAGGCGGACCCGATCAGCCCGCTCGCCTGGGCCCGGAACACGGCGGTGAGCGGGACCCGTGCCCGGCCGTCGGTCATCACGAACGCTCCGTAGTCCCACACACCCTGGACCTGGTCGGCGCCGCCGGCCCCGAGGTAGCCGGGCTGGACGAGGGTCAGGGCATCCTTGAACCCGTTGACGTCGGCGAGGACGCGCGTGCGCGCGCTCACCGCGCGTGCGCCGTCACCCGCCCGCAGGCTGGCGGTCAGTCGGGCGCCCTCGGGCAGCAGCTCGAGTCGCGGGGCCTGCTCGGTGAACTGTGCGTCCGCGTCACCGTCGGTGGAAGCGGCCACCACGCCGAGGAAGGAGCTCAGGAAGGCGCCCCACCCCCGGGGGGCGATGCCGTCCTGCAGGTAGGTGCCGACCGAGTCGACCCGCGTCGGCAGGAAGACGTTCAGCCCGGTCGCCTGCTGGGTGCCGGCGCCGGTGACCTGGTAGGTCACCGCGCTGCGGATGGCGGCGTACACGGCGTTGCGGGCGACGGCCACGTCGTTGGGCAGGGGTCCGAGGCTGCGCAGGAAGTCCCCCAGGTCGACCAGGTCCATCGAGGGACCCTCGGGATCCACGGCGACGATGAACTCCAGGGCGCGAGCACGGGCGCGGGCGATCTCCGGGGCGATCTCCGTGGGCGCCGACTGGGCCGCCCTCGCGAAGGCCTCCAGGGCGAGGTCGACGGCGCGGATGCGGTCGGCGTCGACGACCGACATGGCGGCCAGCGCCCGCAGGTTCTCGCTGTCCCGGCTGGAGTTCTGCTGCAGGAACTCGGCGTAGCCGTCCACCAGGCCGGCCGCCACCTGGGCCCCGGAGGCGTCCTGGGCCATCCGCACGTAGCCGTCGGGCAGGATCGGCGTGGAGAACATCAGCTCCTCGGAGCCGGCCATGGTCGTGGCCAACGGGGCCAGGGCGCTGGCGGTCTCGTAGGAGGACATCAGGCACGCGGCGTGGTACAGCAGCTCGAACCGCGGGATGCCGGCCGCCTGCATGCCGGCCGCCATCCCGGCCCGGATCTCTGCGACCGGGAGGTCGTCGGTGCCCGGCGGTCCGATGTCGACGTACCCGCCGGTGTAGGCGCCCCCGTGGTCGAAGAGCGTCAGGCCGTACTTGCGCGCCGGGAAGCGGTCGGCGGCCTCGGCGATGAACCCCGAGAGGGTCTGCGGACGGCCCATCGAGACCTCGCCCAGGTCGCGGACCTCGTTCCAGCGGCCGCCCTCGAGCTGCAACAGCTTGGCGGTGGTGAACTGCCCCACGCCTCGGATCTCGCTCTGCGGTGCACCGCTGTCGGTCCGCTCCGGCAGGTCGACCAGGGCGACGATGTTGACGTTGTCGGCGTCCGGGATGGAGGTCAGCCGGTTGAGGTTGCGCACCATCACCTCGGCGACGTTCTGGGTGTCGCCGACGACGTACATCATCATCGTCCAGTCGGCGGTCCCGGCGCCGGCGACGGCTGCCTTCCCCGAGGCGGCCACGGGTGCCGCGGCACCTCCGAGCGTGACGGCCAGGACGACCGCGACCAGGGCTGCGAGAGCGCGGCCGGTGCGTGCGGGCAGGGGGCGTCGGGCGATCGCAACCACATCCCTCAGTGAGGGGAGCACCTGCCCCCGGTCGGCACTGCGTGGCGACCGGCCCGATCCGGTCGAGGGAAAAGTAGTGGCGTCTCAGCGGAGTCGGCAAGTGGTTCCGCAGAAATGTCCGGGCAGTGGCTACGGATCCCGTCGTGACCAGCGCTTGGGCGGACCATCCGAGCGGTGACTGGACCGCGACTGGTCTAGCACGAGCGGTTTACATCTTCGACACTCTTGTCAAACAGATCGATG
This sequence comes from uncultured Actinomycetota bacterium, assembly GCA_963815595.1. Lineage (GTDB taxonomy): Bacteria > Actinomycetota > Actinomycetes > Propionibacteriales > Nocardioidaceae > Marmoricola. The sequence continues at coordinate 546,449 of CAWFHA010000006.1, forward strand.
TGTCCTAGCGTCTTTTACATCTGGTCAACGGATGTAAAGGAGAGCGCGATGGCGATCACCTCGGACCGCGTGGCCAACTCGACCGTTCCCGAGGGGTCGAGCGCGCAGTGGACGGACAAGAAGCGCTACCTGTGGCTGATCGGCCTGGTGGTCCCGTCGCTGGCGTTCATCGCCTTCGGCGCCCACCAGCTGACCGGCTGGAGCGCGTGGTTGTGGATCGGCCCCGTCGTCATCCTGGTCGTCGTCCCCACCATCGACCTCGTCGCCGGCCTCGACCGGTCCAACCCGCCCGACGACGTGATCGACCGGCTCGAGCAGGACCGGTACTACCGGTGGATCACCTACGCCTTCCTGCCCGTGCAGTACCTCGGCTTCGTCGGGGCCTTCGTCTGGATCGCGCGCCCGGAGTGGCTCGGGGTCGCGCCGCTGTCGACCTGGGAGCAGGTCGGCCTGGCTGTCTCCATCGGCGCGATCGGCGGCATCGGCATCAACACCGCCCACGAGCTGGGCCACAAGAAGGAGAGCCACGAGCGGTGGCTGTCCAAGATCGCGCTGGCGCAGAGCTTCTACGGCCACTTCTACATCGAGCACAACCGCGGCCACCACGTCCGCGTCGCGACCCCGGAGGACCCGGCCAGCAGCCGGCTGGGTGAGAACTTCTTCCAGTTCTGGCCACGCACCGTGTGGGGCTCGCTGCGCAGCGCGTGGCGGCTGGAGAAGCGGCGCTACGCCCGCCACCAGCAGCATCCGTTCCGCATCGGCAACGACGTGCTCAACGCGTGGCTGATGTCGGCGGTCCTGTGGGGCGCGATGATGGCCGTCCTCGGCTGGCAGATCCTCCCGCTCCTGGTGATCCAGGCGATCATGGGCTTCTCGCTGCTCGAGGTCGTCAACTACATGGAGCACTACGGGATGCTGCGCCAGAAGGTCGGCGTGGGCGAGCGCCAGCGCTACGAGCGGGTCGACCCCAGCCACAGCTGGAACTCCAACAACATCGCCACGAACGTGCTGCTCTACCACCTGCAGCGGCACAGCGACCACCACGCCAACCCCACCCGGCGCTACCAGACGCTGCGCGACTTCGAGGAGTCCCCGGTGCTGCCCACCGGGTACGCCGGGATGATCGTGCTCGCGCTGTTCCCGCCGCTGTGGCGCCGGGTGATGGACCCCCGCGTACTGGCCCACTTCGACGGTGACGTGACCCGGGCCAACATCAGCCCCCGCAAGCGCGCACGCATCCTGGCGCGCTACGCACCTGCCGCCGAGACCGGCACGCCTGGTCCCTCGAGCACCGAGCGCCAGGGGTCCGCCTCCGGCACCGAGGGAGCGGCCGAGGTCCCGGTGCCGGCCGAGGTGCTGGCCGCGCGCTGTCCCGGCTGTGGCTACACCTACGAGGTGGAGCGCGGCGACGAGCACGAGGGCTTCGCCGCCGGCACCGCCTGGGCCGACGTCCCCGACACCTGGTGCTGCCCGGACTGCGGCGTGCGGGACAAGGTCGACTTCGTGCCCGTGGACCTCCGCGACCGGGAGACCACCGGCTAGCCCCGACCCCAGGTTCCCCGGGCCCGGCGTACCCGTCGGGGCGAGGCAGGGTGCAGCCGTCCGCACGCAGAACCGAGCACGGCTCGCACGGTGCTGCCTAGGCTGTCTCCCATGAGCACTGCCGGAGTCCGGGTCCCGCCCTCGCCCACCCAGCGGGACCGGCTGCTCGCGGCGGCTGCCGGTTTCACCGCCGAGCACGGGTGGGGGGCGCTGACGATGGGCAAGCTCGCCGACCTCGTCGGGGTGAGCCGGCAGACGGTCTACAACGAGCTGGGCGGCAAGTCGCAGCTCGCCGAGGCGATCGTCATGCGCGAGCTGGCGCTGTTCCTCGACCGCGTCGACTCGGCGTTCGTGGACAACCCCGACGACCTGATCGCGGCGATCGAGGCGGCGGCGTACCGGGTGCTCCAGCTCGCCCGCACCGACCCGCTGCTGCACGCGATCCTGAGCAGCAGCCAGGGCGCGGACAGCGAGCTGCTGCCGCTCCTGACCACGAACTCCCAGGCGCTGCTGGAGGCGGCCGTGGAGATGATCCGGGAGCACGTCGCCGGCTACGACGTACCGCTGGGCCAGCCCCGGCTCGAGGTGCTGATCGAGATGGTCGTGCGCCTGGTGCTCAGCCACGTGATGCAGCCGACCGCCGAGCCTGAGGAGACCGCGGCGACCGTCGCCTGGATCTCCCGGCGCGTCCTCGGCGGCGAGTAGCGGTCCCTCGTCGACGGTCACGGTGCGGGACGACTGCCCGGCTCCCGGATCGTCGCTCCCCCGGACGGCTACCCTCGTCAGCGGGACCGGCGCGTGGGAGCGGCGGGGGAGCAGAGGCAGACCGATGGTGCAGATGTCGCGCCGCGAGCTCGCGGCGCTGCTCGGCGTGGGCCTGGCGGCCAGCGCCTGCGGCGCGCTGGACCGCGGTGCCGCGGGCGAGGGGCCCCCGCGCGCCTCGGGATCGGGCACCGACGGCGGCACCGACGGCGCGACGGGCGGTGGGAAGGCTCCGCAGGGCACGGCGGAGCCGGCACTCGACGACGTCGCGATGGACCCACCGCCGAAGCTCGACGAGCCGCTGCTCTCCTCCGACGTGCTGGTCTACGGGCAGAGCAGCCTCGCCGAGAGCACCATCGCGCAGATCCGGAAGCTGAAGGGAGTGGAGGCCGTCGAGGCGATCTCGATGGGCTCCTTCTTCGTGGCCGGACAGGAGGTCACGTACGCCGCCGTCGACCCCGCGACGTTCCGGCGCTTCACCCCGCCCGGGACGGCCCAGACCCAGGCGGTGTGGGACCGGGTGGCCGGTGGCGAGATCGCCGTCGACCCCGGCATCGCCAAGCGGCTCGAGCAGGACGACGGCTACCTGCGGCTGGGCAACGAGTCCGACGCGCAGCGGATCCACATCGGCGCCTACGCCCAGCTGCTGGACCCCACCAAGGCTCGGCGCGTCGACGCCGTCCTGAACTACAAGTGGGTCGAGCGGCTCGGCATGCGCCGCGACAACGCGGTGATCGTGGCGATGGGGTCGCGGTCGCCGCAGAGTGTCCGCAAGCCGCTGCAGAAGTACGCCGGCACCAAGGCGAGCGTGCAGATCCTCGGGCCCGACCTCGACATCGGCGTCACCCAGACCGCCTTCCTCACCGGCGGCAACGTCGCCCGCGAGGTCGGCTCGTTCAGCTATCGCGCGAACCCCGACGGCACGGTCACCCCCGACCCGAAGTGGGTGGCGGCCAAGATCCGGACCGAGGAGATGCCGATCATCGGCCGGGTCACCGGCAACGTGGTGATGCTGCCGCAGCTGCGCGCGGCACTGCGGGAGGTGGTGACCCGCGGGCTGTCGAGCAAGATCTACACCTACGACGGCTGCTACGTGCCCCGCTTCATCGCCAAGGACCCGTCCAAGGGACTCAGCTTCCACACCTACGGCACCGCCATCGACCTCAACGCCCGCGACAACTACCGCGGCATCCCCGGCAAGATGGACCGCCAGGTCGTGGCCATCTTCAAGAAGTGGGGCTTCGCCTGGGGCGGCGACTGGAACTACACCGACCCGATGCACTTCGAGCTCGCCCGGCTGGTCAAGGCCCGCTGAGGGGGCGGCGTACTCCGGCACGGCTGGCAGCAGCCACCCACCCGCTCCCATCCCCCCGCCCCCTAACCTCGGCACATGCGCGCAGCCAGAGTGACGACCCTCGAGGGCCCCTCCGCCGTGACGATCGAGGAGGTGCCCGAGCCGACGGCCGAGGGGCCGTTCGGGCCACAGGTGCTGGTCGAGACCCACGCGGTCGGGATCTCCTTCCCCGACCTGCTGCTGAGCAAGGGCGAGTACCAGCTCAAGCCCGACCTGCCGTTCACCCTCGGGGTCGACTTCGCCGGCGTGGTCCGCTCCGCCCCGGAGGGGTCGGGGCTGGTCGAGGGCCAGCGGGTGGCCGCCGTACTCGGCCAGGGCGGTGCCGCGGAGGTCGTCGGCGTCGGACCCGACAGCGTCTTCCCGTTGCCCGACGCGCTCAGCCTCGCCCAGGGGGCCGCGATCCCGATGAACTACCTCACCGCGCAGTTCGCCCTCGCCGAGCGCGGCTCGCTGAAGCAGGGCGAGACCGTCCTCGTGCACGGCGCCGCCGGCGGGGTCGGCACCGCGACCCTCCAGGTCGCCAAGGGGTACGGCGCCCGCACCGTCGCCGTGGTCTCCACCGAGGCCAAGGCCGAGATCGCCCGCCGGGCCGGGGCCGACGAGGTCGTCATGGTCGACGGGTTCCGCGAAGCGGTGCACGAGCTCACCGGTGGCGAGGGCGTCGACGTGATCATGGACGTCGTCGGCGGCGACCTGACCACCGACTCGCTCCGCTCGCTGCGCGCCCAGGGCCGTCTGCTCGTGGTCGGGTTCACCGCGGGGTCGATCCCGACGGTCAAGCTCAACCGGCTGCTGCTCAACAACGTCGACGTGCGCGGTGTCGGCTGGGGCGCCTACGCGATGGTCCGCCCCGGCTACATGCGCGGGCAGTGGGAGGAGCTGCTGCCGATGATGGAGTCCGGCGTGATCGACCCACCCATCGGCGAGACCTACCCGTTCGAGGACTTCGGCCGCGCGCTGGCCGACATGGAGCAGCGGCGCACCCTCGGCAAGTCCGTGGTGACGGTCCGGTGACGCGGGTTTGCGCCCACCGGTGCAGGGCACGTACACAGCGATGACGACTTCCGAGAACACCCAGGACACGACCGGCCGGCCCGCGGTCCTCTTCGACATCGACGGCACGCTCGTCGACTCCACCTACCACCACGCCATCGCCTGGCAGCGGGCGTTCGACCGTCACGACGTACCCCTGCCGCTGTGGCGCATCCACCGCACCATCGGCATGGGCGGCGACAAGCTGGTCACCGAGGTGGCCGGTGCCGAGGTGGAGGAGCGCCTCGGCGACGACCTGCGCACCGCCTGGCGCGAGGAGTACCTCCAGATCAAGGCCGAGGTGTTCCCGCTCCCCGGCGCGGCCGACCTGGTCCGCAAGCTCGCCGACGACGGCTACGTCGTCGCGCTGGCCTCCTCCGGCGACCCCGAGTTCGCCGACGAGGCGCTCGACGACCTCGACATCCGCGACGTGGTGGCGGTGCTCAAGACCTCCGCGGACGTCGAGGGCTCCAAGCCCGAGCCCGACCTGATCGGGGTCACCCTCGACGCACTGGGCACCTCGCGCGCGGTCATGCTCGGCGACACCCCGTACGACGTCGCGTCGGCCGAGCGGGCCGGGATCCCCTGCATCGGGCTGCTCTCGGGCGGGTACAGCGAGTCCGAGCTGACCGAGGCCGGTGCCGTCCACGTGGCCTCCGCCCCCGAGGACCTGCTCGACCTGGACTGGGAGCGCTACCTCGGCGACACCCGCGAGTCCGGCGGCTGAGACCGCCGGGTCGCGGTCCCGCGGGACGTGACGTACGTCGCTTGGGTGCGCGCGGGGGCCTGCCTAGGTTGGGCCCATGAGCGAGAACCAGAACCCGATCGACCACGACGACCCGCGTCTCGAGGTCATCCAGGCCGTCTACGACCGGGTGAACTCCTGGGAGGAGAGCGCCACGCCGGAGCAGATCCGCGCCGAGCTCGACGCGGCGATCGACCAGGCCGGCGTCGACCTCCCGGTCGAGTCGCGCGAGCAGCTCACCGCGCACATCCACGGCGACGGTGGTCGCGAGGACGTCGCCACCATCCTCTGAGCCGCCTCCGGGCTTGACCTGCCGCGCTACGTCATACGAGCTGGTCGCCCCGGCAGCCACTCTCGTATGACGTCCCGCGCTACGTCATACGGGTTGGTCGCCCCGGCAGCCACCTCGTATGACGTCCCGCGCGCGACCCACGCACCCGGGCCGCTCAGTCGCCGTGCACCCGGACGCCGTCGACCCAGGTGGAGACCACGCCGGTGGCGCCGATGTCCGCGGGGTCGCCGGCGAACGGGTCCCGGTCGAGGACGACCACGTCGGCGACCGCCCCGGGAGCGAGCACGCCGGCGTCGTCGCGGGAGTTCACCCAGGCCGACCCGCTGGTGTAGGCGGCGAACGCCGTGGTCAGGTCGAGCGCCTGCTCCGGCAGGAACGGCTCGCTGCCCTCCCGGCCCTCCGCGCCGTGGGTCCACCGGTTCACCGCGACGTGGATCGCGGCCAGCGGGTCCGGGGTGTCGACCGGCCAGTCGCTGCCGCACACGAGCCGGGTGCCCGCGCGGTGCAGCGCCCCGAACGGGTACTGCCAGCTCGCCCGCTCCTCGCCGATGAACGGCAGCGTCAGGTCGACCATCTGGTCGTCGAGGCAGGCCCACACCGACTGCAGGTTGGCGGCCACCCCGAGCTCGGCGAAGCGGGGCACGTCGTCGGGGTGCACCAGCTGCAGGTGCGCGATGTGGTGCCGCCGGCCGCTGCCTCCCTCGGGCAGCGTGGCGAAGGCGTCCAGCGCCTCGCGCACCCCGCGGTCGCCGATGCCGTGCACGTGCACCTGGAAGCCCTCGGCGTCGAGCAGCCGCACGTAGCGGCGCAGGGCCCGCGGGTCGACGAACGAGTGGCCGCTGTTGTCGGTGGCGTGCCCGCAGCGGTCGAGGTACGGCGCGGTCAGCGCCGCCGTGCCGTTCTCGGCCACCCCGTCCTGCATGATCTTCACGCTGGTCGCGCGGAACCGTCCGGACGTGTACTCCCGGCGCCGCTCCACCAGTGACGCCACCTGCTCCTCGTCGCGGTCGCGGTCCCACCACAGCGCGCCGACGACCCACGCGGTGAGGTCGCCGCGCCGGGCGGCCTCCTGGTACGTCGGCCCGGGGTCGTCCATCCCGGCGTAGCTGCCGACGATCGCGTCCTGCCAGCCGGTGACCCCCAGCGAGTGCAGGTGGGCCTGGGCCGCGAGCAGCCCCTCGTAGTAGGCCTCCGGGGTGGTCTCGGGCACCAGCCGGGAGACCAGCGACATGGCCCCCTCGTGCAGCGTCCCGGTCGGCCGCCCGTCCGCGTCCCGCTCGATCCGGCCGTGCGGCGGCTCGGGCGAGCGCGCGGTGACCCCGGCGAGCTCGAGCGCGCGGGTGTTGACCCAGGCGCCGTGGTGGTCGCGGTTGGGCAGGAACACCGGCCGGTCGGGGACGACCGAGTCGAGGTCGGCCGCGGTCGGCGTACCGCCGGGGAAGGCAGCCATCGCCCAGCCGCCGCCGAGGATCCAGGGCAGGTCCGGGTGCGCGTCGGCGTACGCCGCGACGAGGGCGAGGTACTCCTCCCGGGTGCTCGCGACCGACAGGTCGCAGCGCACCCGCTCGAGCCCGCCCTGGACGGCGTGCACGTGCGCGTCGACGAACCCGGGGACCACGAGCCCGCCGCCCGCGTCGACCACCCGGGCCCCACGAGGCGCCTCGACGTCGCCGACCGCCATGACGCGACCGTCCTCGACGAGCACGGTCGCGGGCCCCAGGTGACGGTGGCCGTCGAAGACCGAGCCGTGGACGAACGCAGTGGTGGTCACGGGCTGATTGTGCCCAGCAGGGGTGTTCGCAAGCGGCCCCCGGGGAACGGAGTCGGCGGATCTGTCGCATGATGTGGGCGGGCGGGCGTGCGCCACGCCCGGGAGGGAGTGCGGTGACGGGCAACGGTTCGGAGACCGACGACGACGTGGTGCCGGTCTACTTCCTCTCCGACAGCACCGGTATCAGCGCGGAGACGATGGGCAACGCGCTGCTGATCCAGTTCCCGGGCCTGCGCTTCGAGCGCACGCTGATCCCGTTCATCTCCTCGGTGGAGGAGGCCCGGCGGGTGGTCGCCCGTCTCGACGCCGTCTTCGACGAGAGCCCGCGCACGCCGCTGGTGTTCACCACCGCGGCGAGCGACGAGGTGCGTCGTACGTTGCGGGAGAGCCGTTGCCCGATGATCGACTTCTTCGAGATGCACATGGCGCGGGTCGAGGAGATCCTGCACGTGCACGGCGAGCGGGTGGCCGCCCAGCTCCACGGGGTCGGCGACGTGCAGCGCTACAACAGCCGGATGCAGGCCGTCGAGTACACCATCGAGCACGACGACGGGCAGAGCCTGCGGGCCCTGGAGAAGGCCGAGGTGATCCTGGTGGCGCCGTCGCGCTGCGGCAAGACGCCGACCGCGATGTACCTCGCGCTCCAGCACGGCCTGTTCGTGGCGAACTACCCGATCGTCGAGGAGGACCTCGACACCAGCGAGCTGCCGCGGCCGGTCCGCGAGTTCCCCGAGCGCTGCTTCGGGCTGATGACCACCCCGGCGCGGCTCTCCGCCGTACGGCAGGAGCGGCGGCCGGGCTCGCAGTACGCCTCGCTGGAGCAGTGCACCTTCGAGCTGCGGCGCACCGAGGCGATCTTCCGGGCCCACGACCTGCCCGTGGTCGACTCCTCGACGAAGTCGGTCGAGGAGATCTCCACGATCATCCTGCAGAGCCTGAAGAGCAGACAGTCCACCCAGCGCCCGGCGCGAACCCGGGCCCGTCAGTCAGGGAGCACGACATGAGCGCGCAGAGCAGCCCGTCGACCAACGTCCGGCCCTTCTCCGAGATCGGCCTCGACGACCTGGAGGAGGTGGGTGGCAAGAACGCCTCGCTGGGCGAGATGGTCGCCAACCTCGCCTCGCTCGGGGTGCGGGTCCCCGACGGGTTCGCCACCACCGCCGACGCGTTCCGGCGCTTCCTCGGGGACACCGGTCTGGCCGAGGAGATCTCCACGAAGCTCCGCGAGCTCGACACCGAGGACACCCGGCGCCTCGCCGAGGTCGGTCGGGAGATCCGGGAGTCGGTGGTCACGCGGGAGTTCCCCGAGGACCTCGAGGCCGACATCCGGGCGGCCTACGAGACCCTGGTGGACGGCCGCGAGGGCGTGTCCTTCGCGGTGCGCTCCAGCGCCACCGCCGAGGACCTGCCCGACGCCTCGTTCGCGGGTCAGCAGGAGACCTTCCTCAACATCACCGGCATCGACGGGGTCCTGCAGGCGATCCGCGAGGTCTTCGCCTCGCTCTACAACGACCGGGCGATCGCCTACCGGGTGCACCACCACTTCGACCACGACGCGGTGGCGCTCTCGGCCGGCGTCCAGCAGATGGTCCGCTCCGACGTCGGCGCGTCCGGGGTGATGTTCACCATCGACACCGAGTCCGGGTTCAAGGACGCGGTGTTCGTGACCTCGTCGTACGGGCTGGGCGAGGCGGTGGTCCAGGGGGCGGTGAACCCCGACGAGTTCTACGTCTACAAGCCCGCGCTGCGCGCCGGGCGGCCGGCGGTGCTCAAGCGCGGGGTCGGGTCCAAGGCCACCAAGATGGTCTACACCGAGGACTCGGCGGTGGGCCGGACCACGGAGTTCGTCGACACCGAGGAGGCCGAGCGCCGGCTGCTGAGCCTCACCGACGAGGAGGTCGAGGAGCTGGCCCGCCAGGCGCTGACGATCGAGGAGCACTACGGCCGCCCGATGGACATCGAGTGGGGCAAGGACGGCATCGACGGGCAGCTCTACGTGCTGCAGGCACGCCCCGAGACGGTGATGTCACGGGCCGGGGTCAAGCAGCGGTTCCGGATGGACGAGCGCGGCGAGGTGGTCGTGGAGGGTCGGGCCATCGGGCAGAAGATCGGCGCCGGCGCCGTACGGGTGATGACCTCGATCGAGGAGATGCACGAGTTCTCGCCCGGCGAGGTGCTGGTCGCCGACATGACCGACCCGGACTGGGAGCCGATCATGAAGCGGGCCTCCGCGATCGTCACCAACCGTGGTGGCCGCACCTGCCACGCCGCCATCATCGCCCGCGAGCTCGGCATCCCGGCCGTGGTCGGCACCGGCAACGGCACCCGCGAGCTCGCCGACGGCCGCGTGGTGACGGTGTCCTGCGCCGAGGGCGACACCGGCTACATCTACGACGGCGAGGTGCCGTTCACGGTGGAGGAGACCGAGCTGACCGAGATGCCGGAGATCGGCACCAAGATCATGATGAACGTCGGCACCCCCGAGCAGGCGTTCTCCTTCGCGATGCTGCCCAACCACGGCGTCGGCCTGGCCCGGCTGGAGTTCATCATCAACCGGCAGATCGGGATCCACCCCAAGGCGCTGCTCGGCCTCGACGACCTCGAGGAGCCGCTGCGCAGCCAGGTCACCGAGACGATCGCCGCCTACCCGGGCCCACGGGAGTTCTTCGTGCAGCGCGTCGCCGAGGGCGTGTCCACGCTGGCCGCCGCGTTCGCCCCGGAGCCGGTGATCGTGCGGATGAGCGACTTCAAGTCCAACGAGTACGCCAACCTCGTCGGCGGCGAGCTGTTCGAGCCCGAGGAGGAGAACCCGATGATCGGCTACCGCGGGGCGTCGCGGTACCTCTCGGAGGAGTTCGCCGACTGCTTCGCGATGGAGGCCGAGGCGCTGCGCTACGTGCGCGACGAGATGGGGCTGACCAACGTCAAGATCATGATCCCGTTCGTGCGCACCGTCGCCGAGGCCGAGGGCGTGATCGACCTGCTCGCGCAGCACGGCCTGCGGCGCGGCGAGAACGACCTGCAGGTCGTGATGATGTGCGAGGTGCCGTCGAATGCGATCCTCGCCGAGCAGTTCCTCGAGCACTTCGACGGCTTCTCCATCGGCTCCAACGACATGACCCAGCTGGTGCTCGGCGTGGACCGCGACTCCTCGCTGGTGGCGGGGTCCTTCGACGAGCGCGACCCGGCGGTGCAGTTCATGCTGGAGCGCGCGATCAAGGCGTGCCTGGCGGCCGGCAAGTACGTCGGGATCTGCGGCCAGGGCCCCAGCGACCACCCGGACATGGCCGAGTGGCTGCTCGACCTCGGCATCGAGTCGATCTCGCTGAACCCCGACACGGTGGTGGACACCTGGCAGCGGCTGGGCAAGGTGGCTCGGTGACGGCGGAGGTCGGGTGAAGGGATCCTCCCGCGACGCCGTCGGCTCGGCCCGTCGCGACCCGCAGTGGTGGAAGTCGGCGGTCGTCTACCAGATCTACCCGCGCAGCTTCGCCGACAGCGACGGCGACGGGATCGGCGACCTCGGCGGGATCATCGAGCGTCTCGACCACCTGGCGCTCCTCGGCGTCGACGCGGTCTGGCTGAGCCCGGTCTACCGCTCGCCGATGGTCGACAACGGCTACGACATCAGCGACTACCGCGACGTGGAGCCGGTGTTCGGCACGCTGGAGCAGCTGGACGCGCTGCTCGCGGCGGCCCACGACCGCGGGCTCGCGGTGATCATGGACCTGGTGGTCAACCACACCAGCGACCAGCACGCCTGGTTCGTCGACGCGCGGTCGTCGCGGGAGAGCGACAAGCGCGACTTCTACTGGTGGCGGCCCCCGCGCGAGGGCCACGTCGGCGGAGAGCCCGGGGCGGAGCCGACCAACTGGGGCTCGTTCTTCTCCGGCCCCGCGTGGACCTGGGACGAGGCCACCGGCGAGTACTACCTGCACCTGTTCGCCCCTGGACAGCCCGACCTGAACTGGGAGAACCCGCGGCTGCGCCGGGAGATCCACTCGATGATGCGTTGGTGGCTCGACCGCGGCGTCGACGGCTTCCGGATGGACGTCATCAACTTCATCTCCAAGCACACCGTCGCGGGCTCGCCCGGTCTGCCCGACGCGACGCCCGGCCCGGACGGCTACGGCGACCCGGCGGCGTACGTCTTCAACGGCCCGCGGATCCACGAGTTCCTGGCCGAGATGCACCAGGAGGTCTTCGCCGGCCGGCCGCCGGGGCTGCTCAACGTGGGTGAGATGCCCGGCGCCACCGTCGAGGAGGCCCGGCTCTACACCGACCCGGCCCGGGCCGAGCTGGACATGGTCTTCCAGTTCGAGCACGTCGACCTCGACTCCGGCCCGGGCGGCAAGTGGGACGTCGTACCCCTCCCGCTGCCGCGGCTGAAGCAGAGCCTGCAGAGGTGGCAGGACGGCCTGGCCGACGTCGGCTGGAACAGCCTCTACTGGAGCAACCACGACCAGCCGCGCGCGGTCAGCCGCTTCGGCAGCGACGACCCGACCCACCGGGTGCGGTCGGCCAAGGCCCTCGCGACGGTGCTGCACCTGCACCGCGGCACGCCGTACGTCTTCCAGGGTGAGGAGCTCGGGATGACCAACGCGCCCCTCGCCGGCGTCGAGGACTTCCGCGACCTGGAGTCGGTCAACCACTTCGCCGCCGCGACGGCGCGGGGCGAGGACCCGGAGGAGGTGCTGGCCGCGCTGCGCTACAAGAGCCGCGACAACGCGCGCACCCCGATGCAGTGGGACGACTCGCCGCACGCCGGCTTCACGACCGGCGAGCCGTGGCTGCCGGTGAACCCCAACCACCGCGAGATCAACGCCGCGTCGCAGTACGACGACCCCGACTCCGTGTTCTCCCACTACCGCCGCCTGATCGCGCTGCGCCACGACGAGCCCTGCGTTGCGCTCGGCGATTTCACCATGCTGGTCCCCGACCACGAGCAGCTCTACGCCTACACCCGGACGCTGCATGGCGTCCGGCTCACCGTGCTCGCCAACCTCTCCTCCGCGGACGGCCTCGACCCTGAGGCCGAGGGCGTGCCCCTGTCCGCGGACGCCGAGGTGGTGCTCACCCACGAGCCGGCCGGGACCGCGGCCACGGCGCCGCTGGGGCCCTGGGCTGCGCGGGTGGTTCGCAGTCGGGTGTGAGGGGCTGGTGGTTGCCGGGGCGGCGGTCAGGTGTCGATCCTGTCCGTCGTGAATGCCCGTGGCCACCGGGTTTGCTGGTACCAGCGTGGTACCGTCTGAGCATGGCGATGAACCTGCGACTCAGCGACGAGGAGAGCGAGGCTCTGCGCGCGAAGGCCGAGCAGGAGGGGCGATCGATGCAGGAGGTCGCGAAGACGGCGATCGCCCAGTACGTCTCGGACCGTCCGCAGCGACTGCTCGCGGCCATCGAGCGGGTTCGCACTGAGGACGAGGAGCTCCTCGAGCGCCTGAGCAGGTGACCGGGGAGCGAGTGGACTTCCTGTCCGTGGGCGACCTCCTGGAGATCGCCGCGGGGGTGCTCGACGACGTCGCTGTTCGGGACGCCGGCATGCTCGCGGCCGCTGCGGCTCGACCCCTGACCACGGTGTTCGGTGAGGATGCCTACCCGGCGTTCGAGGAGAAGGCTGCCGCGTTGCTGCACTCGCTGGTGCGCAATCACGCTCTGGTCGACGGCAACAAGCGCCTGGCCTGGTCAGCCGGTCGGGTCTTCCACCTCATCAACGGTCGCGACCTGAGCTACTCCGCCGACGAGGCCGAGCAGATGGTGCTCGCCGCCGCGGCGGGCGAGCTGGACGTGGCGGACATCGCCGAATGGCTGCGCAACCACGCCGCGCCATAGCGCCGCGGAGGGCGTTCAGCGCTCCATGGCTCGAACGCACCGACCTGACGGATCAGGCAAGGAACCTGGCGTTACGCGATCGGTCGGTGGGCACACTGGCCGCATGGTGACGTGGGCGGCCTACTGGTCCGGACCGACGGCTGTGGCGGCGGAGGGCAAGCCTGTCGATCACGTCGCCTCGGATCGTTTCCACGACGCCGGGGTCGAGGTCGGCGACCGCCTGTACGTGCTCACCTATCGCGGTGGACAGCTCCACGTCATCACCTCGATGGTGGTCGGCCATGTGCTCCCTCAGGAGCGCGCGGAGGCCCTCCTCGGACGTCACGGCCTGTGGCGTGCCCGTTGGCACGTCGTGGCCCAGCCCGAGACCGTGCGACGCGCGACGATGGAGGCCACCCTGACAGATCGTCAGGTCGCCGGACTGGTCTTCCTCGGCAGTGATGGTCGGCCCGCGAGCCCCGCCCGCAACCGCCGTGGATCCATCGATCCGCAGACCTTCCGGACGCTGCGGCGGGTGGACGCAGCGACAGCCGCCGTCTTCGACCGGGCTCTGGCCGACAGCCCGTGACTCCGGTCGGGCCGACTCGGTCCGTTCATGCCTCGGAACGGTGCTGGACCCGGATGACCGACGGCGCCTCGAGGGATCGGCGGGTCAGCCGGTCGGCCAGGTGGGCCAGCTCGGCCAGTCGGCAGGGAGACTGCCTCCGGAGTCCACCCCTGCCGGGACTTCGCGGATCTGCCAGCTCGCGCCGTAGTCCGTGCTGATGTGCGCACGCCGGGGCTGTGCATAGTGCTCGACCACGGCCATGGTGCCGGGTCTACCCGCCCGGAGCATGCCGGGGCCCCCGGTGCTTTTGTCGACCGGAAGAACGTGCACGGCGAAGGTGCCGTCGGGGCGACGCCACAGCGCCGCCTGGCGCGACACGGAGGTGTCTGCCAGCACGGCCGTTCCCCAGAACCAGGTGTCAGCCGCTCCCTGCCAGTCCCAGAAGGCTTCGCCTTCGCGCTCGATGGGATGCAGCTTCTCGGCCTGCATGTCGACGTACGAGAGTCCCTGTCTGCTGTAGACCAGTGGTCCGGCGATGGCAGTCACGGGCACGGACCTGCCGACGTGCAGGATGCGGCGATGTCCCCGTGGGTCGACGAGCGCCGCACCGTCGTCGGCGTCGATGACGTACCAGTCGTCCACGGCGTGGGAGATGTTCTCCGACTGGCCGAGAGCGTAGATCGCGCCGGTCGCGAAGTCGTCCTTGCTCACCTCGAGAGCCGTCTGCAGCTCACCCGGGACAGGTTCGGTGGCTCGCGTGCACTCACCGAGACACACCGACCAGACGCGCACGGCCACAGCTGATGCCGTGGCGGGGAAGTCGTCGCCGGCGGTGAACGTGGCAGCGGGGTGCCGCCGGATCTGGGCTGCACTCAGCGTCGGGTAGCCGACAGTCGGGCTGGGAACGGGGGTGGGCGAAGCAGCACCGGAACGCGCGGGCGCCTGAGCGCCCCGGTCACCGGCGCCGTCGCGGGGTCCCGCACCGTCCTGGGATCCATCACAGGAAGCGCAGGCGAGAGAGACCACACAGGCGGTGACTGCCCAGCTGACTCGACGCATCGGTGCTCCCCAACAGGGACCACACCAGACTACGCCTGCGAGGCTCGAAGATGAGCGCCCGACGAGGGATTCGCGCGGGCCCACCGGCGCGGTGCCGGGCGTGCTGGACGCCCAACTCAGCTCCGACCACCCTGCATCGCAGGGGGCAATCTCCACCAGCGGGCGTCGGCGAGCACGGCGGCGAGGGTGACGACGGCGGCGAGGGCGAGGATGACCCAGCCGGAGACGCTGTGGTCCCAACCGGCGTGCGTGGTGGTGCCGTAGGGGAAGACGGACAGGTGGCGATCCAGCGGGCGCAGCAGCGCCCACGCCGTGGTCGTCGGGACGACCGCCGTGGCGAACCTCAGCCCCGGCGACGCCTCCCCGCCCGAACGTCGCCAGCTGGTGTACGCCGCCCCGGCCAGGCACGCCGCGACACCCTGGAACCAGATCTCGTCGCGGTGCCCGAAGGTGCTCCCTGCGCCGGCGTGGAGCACGACGGCCGTCCACACGCCCAGGAGCACCAGCGGCCCGGGGCTGCGCGCCACCATGCGCCAGGCGAGACCCCGAGGAGCTGTGTCGACGACGGCTGCGGACGTCTCGTCGAAGCACCACGCCGTCGCACCCGCCAGGAGCCCGACCGCCGTCCCCTCGAGCGGCCACAGGACCCACGGGTCCCAACGGACGAGCTCCATCAGTACGACGACCAGCCCGGCCGCCAGGGCGACCCGTGTCCACGGGACCGCCCTGGCGACGTAGACGGTCATCAGCAGCTGCGGCAGGGGATGGGGTTCACCAGCACGTCGGGGTAGCCGACGTACATGGTCAGCACACCGAGCACCAGCGCGAGCCCGACCAGCCCGAGCGCGACCTTGCGCAGCCGGGTCCGGTCGGACTCGGGGTCGTGGAGGACGGCGACCACGAGGCCGAGCGCACACACGACCACCAGGTAGAGCACCCAGATGAACGGGTTGCCGGGCGCCGTCTTGAAGTGGATGGATCCATCGGGGTCGGCACCCCAGCCGAGCTGGCCGAGGAAGTAGGTCCAGAACCAGAACACCCGGTAGGGCTGCCCGCCGGCGAAGTTGCCCTGCACCATGATCGTCACCAGGACCAGCAGCACCGAGGCGATCGCCGCCACCCCACGCTTGGGGAGGTATCGCGCGAGCAGCAGCCCGAGGAGCGGTCCGCCCACGGCGCAGAGGACGCCGTCGCCGAACATCTGGGCGTTGACG
Organism: uncultured Actinomycetota bacterium; assembly: GCA_963815595.1. Taxonomy (GTDB): domain Bacteria; phylum Actinomycetota; class Actinomycetes; order Propionibacteriales; family Nocardioidaceae; genus Marmoricola. Next base: position 562,599 of record CAWFHA010000006.1, read on the forward strand.
AACAGGTCGCTCACGCCGGGAGGGACGATCCACTCCTGCGGTGGCCGGACGTACCAGGCGACGACGGCGGCGATGTAGGCGACCATCGCGGCCGAGAACGGCACCACGATCGCGCAGGCCAGCGCCAACGTGCGGGTGCGCTCCGGTACGGCGACCGCGCCGGCCGCTTCCGCCGCCCGATCGGAGCGACGGGTCAGCCCGAACATCACCACCAGGCCGAGGACCCCGAGCATCACCCCGGGACCGATCATGTAGCCGGCGGCAGAGCCGGGCTCGTCCCAGACGAACGCCGAGACGACCACCAAGGCCGTCATCGCGGTGCCGAACCAGAACAGCTTGTGCCGGAGGTAGTTGCGGACTTCCTGACGGGCGAGGACGCCCAGCGTGGAGCCCGTCTCGTAGGTGATGCTCATCGTGTGACTCCTTGTGGTGTGTGCCGCTCCGAGCGGAGCAGCAGGTACGCGTCCTCGACCGAGGGGTCGACGACTGAGGAGTCGGGAGCGGGCTGCCCCCCGACGGACCGGACCAGCCCGGTTCCGGTCTTCCAGGTCTGGACGGCGCCGCTGGTGGCGGCGGGTCCGAGGTGGACACGGCCGGCTGCCGTGGCCAGGAGCTCGGGCACCGTGCCGTCGAAGCGAATGGCTCCGGCATCGATGACGAGCACTCGATCGCACAGGGCCGAGACGTCCTCGGTCTGGTGCGTCGAGATCAGCACCGTCCCTGCCAGGCCGGAGAGGAGGCCACGCAGGGAGGCGCGCTGTTCGGGGTCGAGCCCGGTGGTGGGCTCGTCGAGGATGAGCAGCTCGGGTGAGCCGAGGAGGGCCTGGGCGATGGCGAGCCGTCGGCGCTGCCCCCCGGACAGCTTCGCGATCTTCATGGCGCCCCGGTCGCCGAGATGGACGAGGTCCAGCACCCGGTGCACCTCGGTGTGGCGCCTGCCCTTGTCCTTCCACTCCTTGAGCACCGCGACGTAGTCCAGGAAGGCGAAGGCCGTCATCCCGCGCGGGAACGTGACCTCCTGCGGGCAGTAGCCGATCCGCCGTCGGGCCTCGACGCGCTCTGCGTGGGACTCGGTGACGTCGAAGCCGGCGACCACGATCCTTCCGCTGCTCGGGGGCAGCGCGGTCGACAGCAGGCGCAGCATCGTGGTCTTGCCCGCGCCGTTCGGCCCCAGCAGGCCCACCACGCCGCGCTGCAGGTCGAGGCTCGTCGGGCTCAGTGCCGGAGCGCGGCCGTACTTCTTGGACACTGCCTCGAACGACGCGACGGCGCTCACAGCTCGCCTCCCTGCAGGCGAAGGGTCGAGGTGCGCAGCACCAGGGCGAGCACGAGCACACCGGCCCCCAGCACGAAGCCGACCTGTCCGACGAGCGTCGTCAGCGCATCGACCCGGTCGTCGGCGCGGAGCACTGCGACCACCGTCACCCAGGCCGACACGACCAGCACCCCGGTCACCCACGCCTCGAACCACGTGAGCAGCACCAGCGCCGCCAGGGTGAGACCGAGCGAGGGTGCGAGCCAAGCCAGGACGAGGTCGTCCATGTTCGGTACGACGAGCCCGATCGCCATCGTGGCCGGCACCGCGACCGTGAGAGCGGCGGTCGCCCGGAGCAGGGCGAGCCGGAGCTTGTTGTAGGGCGTGGTGACCATCAGCTCACGCAGCGGGTCGAGTGCGTCGTACGACGCCACCACCGCCAGCACGGGAACCAGCGGGGCCAGTGCCATGAACGCCGCGTCGCGGCTGGCCGGGCCCAGACCCGCCAGCCCCACGATGCAGGCGGACGCGACCGCGAAGCCGACGGCGACCGCCCACGGGACCACGAACGCGTCCGCGGAGACGAGCACGGTGTCATCGGGTGTGACGCCGAGCCGCTGCACGGCGCGTTGCGGCAACGACGGGACAGGGGTGGAGATCGTGGCGCGTACGCCGGACCACACCGCGTCCGCGGTCCCCGTCGGGACCTGGGACCTCGCTGAGGAGCGGCATTCATGACATCCGACCAGGTGGGACTCGACGCTCAGCTCGGCGGCCGGCTCGAGCCGCCCCGCGGCGTACGCCTCCCAGACGGGCGCATCGATGTGCCAGGTCATCACTGTGCCTCCAACGAGATCAGCTGCTCGCGCAGCTTCGACTTCGCGATGCGGACGCGGCTCTTGACCGTGCCCTGCGGGATGCCGAGGAGATGGGCTGACTCCCTCGTGGAGAGCCCGTCGATCACCGTCGCCTGCAACACCTGACGCAGCTCCGGCGAGAGCGAGCGCAGCGCGTCGCCGACCGATCCGTGCTCGACCGCGACCAGCAGCTCGTCCTCCGCGCTGCGCACGGTCGGCGACAGGGCCGAGAGCATCCGGGTCTCCATGGGCACCGGCTGAGCCCGCTTGCGCAGCCGGGAGACCAGCTGCCGGATCGCGATCCCCCACAGCCAGGCACCCACGTCCCCGTCGCCCCGGAACGAGCGCGGGCTCCGCCAGATGGCGACGAACGCGTCGTGCAGCGCCTCGGCCGCCAGGTCCTCGTCAGCAGTACGCCGCCGCAACCTCAGCAGCAGCCACGCCGAGTGCCGCTCCACCAGCTCGCGCAAGGCAGCCTCGTCGCGCTGGGCGATCAGGCCGAGGAGCTCGGAGTCGGAGAGCTGCTGCACGAACACACTGTCGCGTGTGGCAGGCGAATCGGATCACGATGAGCGGAACTTTCTCGGTCAGCGGCGCAGGTGCACGGCTTCGGTGTAGACAGGGTTTGCGGCCGACGTCGAGGACCTGCCTGCGACCGCCCAGGCCCTCGGGCTGATGCCGGCCCGGCAGACCAACCGTCAGGCTTCGGTGGCGGAGATGCGGCCACCGGTGGCCAGGGTGCACGCAGGTCCCGTCATCGCGAGGATGGAGTGGCCGGCTCGTAGGGGACAGCGACCTGGTCTCGGTGTCCGCTCCAGGACAGAGTGAACGTCCAGCAGCCTGCGCGAGGCATGTCGACGTACGAGGGGCCGACCGCGACCGTTCGATCAGCGACGAGGCGGGACCCGTTCAGCGTCGCGTGGATGTCGAGTGCGCCTGGTGCTTGGTCTGCCTTCGGTGCGGCTGGTGGTGGTCCGTCGGGATTGGCAACCCACAAGATCTTGTTCCCTCGCCCGGGCGCGGGTCCCGGAGCGTGGAGTGGATAGCCGAAGACGACCCCGACGATGTCGCCGCGTACGCCGACTACGTGGGCCCAGGGAGTGTCGGGACGGCTGAAGCCTGCGAGTGCCCACTGCGGCAGAGGGCTGGTCCTCACTGCGTCGTCGCACGGCAGTGACTTCGACAGATCAAGCGGGGGCATGGTCCGCACCGGCTCATCGCTCCGCTGACCGGTGCAGGACGTGAGTGCAAGGCCAAGAAGCACAGGCAAGAGGCCGCGCACCGGCATCTCTCGATGCTACGACCGGCCGACCGCCACTCCCAGGGCTCGGCGGCGACAACGAGCCCGGCCGACTCGACGGGGTCGAATGCGCTTCGGCGTCCTCACCCTGCTCGCGCCGCGCTGCGTCGACTTCGAACAAGAGACGTGTGATCCGCTTCCTACTCTCGGCGGTGGAAGGTGATGGTGCCGTCGGGGTGGTGGCGGGTGTCGTAGGTGGGGTCGTGGACGCGGCGATGGTGGTGCGGACAGAGGAGCCGCCCGGTCTGGACGTTGGTGGTGCCGCCGTGGGCCCAGGGGGTGTCGTGGTGGGCGTGGCACATGCCCGGTGGTGTCTGGCAGCCGCGGGTGGTGCAGCCGCCGTCGCGCACGGCCATGGCGAGGCGCATGGCTTCGGTGTGCAGGCGTCGTTGGCGGCCGACGTCGAGGACCTGGCTGCGACCACCGAGGACCATCGGGATGATGCCGGCGCGGCAGGCCAGCCGCCGTGCTTCGGTGGCGGAGATGCGGCCGCCGGTGTCCAGGGTGCACACCCCGGCGGTCTCGAGGTCGGCGAGCAGCTGGTCGAGGGTCATGGTGACCACCACCGTCGCCCCACAGCCGCCGGTCCTGGGCAGGTCTTTCGCGGTGATGGACTCGAGCAGCTGGGTCAGCGCGATGCCGTGGCGGACCGGGGTGGGCAGGTCGGGGTCGATCCCGGAGTCCCGGTCCATCGCCACGGCGCCCTCGGCCGTGCCCTCGGGGGGTTGCGACGGGTTCGACCAGCGGGGGCGGCTGGGTGAGGCCAGGGCGAGGATCATCTTGGTCAGCATCTGCCCGTGCAGCGCCGGGATCCGGAACCGGCCGTGGCAGGTGCCCTCGTCGTCCTCCCACAGACTCAGCGTGGTGCGGCGCAGTGCTTGGGCTTCTTCGCGCTCGAGAGCTTTGCCTTCGAACTGGTCGGCGACCTCGGGGGCGATCACCTCGAAGACCCGGCGGCCCAGGATGCGCAGCTCCTTGGCGTCGTGGTGCGCGGCCAGCTCCACCAGGTGCTGCTCCGCCGCCAGCCTCTGCTCGGCGGTGACGGCATAGGCGCCGGTGCGCGGCAGCCGGTCCAGCGCCGCGACGATCGCGCGCGACTGCGCGACGTTCACATGCGCCGTGTGCCATCGCGTCGGACAGGACGTCGTGGTGCTCCAGGCGTTGGGCGTGGCGCAGGTCCGAGCGGGCGTCGCGGCGTACCTGCCGGGTCTGCACCGCCACCCAGTCCGCCGCGGTCGGGGCACCGGTCTGCACGGTGGCCTCGGTCTGCTCGGCGTGGACCAGCAGCCGCAGCCGCAGCGCCGAGAGCTGGGCCTCGTGACGTGCCAGATCCACCAGCGCCTGCCGCGTCTCCGCGGGGCTCATCGAGAGCAGCGGCACCTCCGCGACCCCGTCGAGCAGACCGGTGACCTGGTGGGCGCAGTCGGTCACCGGGTGCTGCTGGCGACCCTCGTCCCGACTGCTGCTCATGGGTGAATTCAAGCACCGAGCACTGACAGAGAACCGCCTCTGACCTGCGGTTTCGCTCAGCATGCGAGACCCGAGGGAAAGAAACTTTGGCTACCGGCTCGTGCGGACTCGGTGCCGGGTGATGAGGTGGTTTCGACAGGCTCAACCAGCGTGGGTCGCGGCTGCTTCTCGGCGTACGGGTCTCGACTGACCGCTCGCTTCGACACCCGCACCGATGGCCCGCTCGGCGTGCCACGGCGTGCACGGAGTGCCCGCTCGGCGCGCTACGGCGTACATGGATTGCCCGCTCGGCGCACCCCGGCGTACATGGTGGTTTCGACAAGCTCAACCAGCGTGGGTTACGGCTGCCTCTCGGCTACGGGGTCTCGACTGTCTGCTCGCTTCGACACGCGCACCGATGGCCCGCTCGGCGCGTCACGGCGTACGTGCCCGCTCGGCGTGCCACGGCAGGCACGGATTGCCCGCTCGGCGCGCTACGGCGTACACGGATTGCCCGGTCGGCGCGTCACGGCGTGCACGGATTGCCCGCTCGGCGCGTCACGGCGTGCACGGATTGCCCGGTCGGCGCGTCACGGCGTGCACGGATTGCCCGCTCGGCGCGCCACGGCGTGCACGGTGGTCAGGATCCGGTGAGGATCACCAGGTCGTTGCCCTCGGGGTCGGCGAGGTGCCAGCGGTTCTCCGTCTCCTCGAGCAGGCGGCCGCCGGCGGCGACGGCGTCGGCCAGGCGCATCTCGGCGACGTCCGAGGGCACGGCGAGCTCCACGTGCATGCGGTTGCGCTGCTGTCGGCGCTCGGTGTCTGCGGTGTCGAGCGCCTGGAAGACCAGCACCGGGTTCAGCCGCCTGGGGTCGTGGATGTCGGTGACCCCCTCTCGCCGGTCCGGGGTGTAGCCGAGGGCCGCGACCCAGAACGCGCGCACCGCCGCGACGTCGGCGGCGTCGAGGAAGAGCTGGACGAAGCGCGGCAGAGCCGGATCCGCGGTGGCGCCGAGGTCGCGGGCAGCGGTCTGGATCCGTGCCGCGAGGTCGGTGAAGTCGAGGTCGAGGCCGTGGGCGTCCTGCTCCGCCTGGTCCTTGCCGCTGTCGATGATCACCAGCCCGGGGCGCAGGTCCACCAGCAGCGGGAAGCGCGCTTCGTCGGCCAGTGCCGCCGTTGCGGCCGCCAGGTCGCGCTGCTGCGCCGACGAGGTGACGCGGTAGCAGGCCATCGCGGCGAAGACCGCCTGCCAGTCGGAGATCTCGGCCGTCTCGCCGAGCGGGCCGCCCGGCACCAGGTCGACCTCGTTGCCGTCGGGGTCGGCGTGGCGGACGCCGTACGGTCCCCCCGCCTCACCGGGACTCACCTGCTCGACCACCGGCGCGGGCCGCACCACGTCGAGGTGGATGCGGTGGCGCAGTGGCCGCGGCTCGCTCGACTGCCGGAACCGGACCGCGGGGTCGCGCCGCAGGGGATCCGCGAGCCCGCCGTCCCCAGTGGACGCGTAGTCGAGGACCGGCTGCCAGAACGGCCCCACAGCCGACGGGTCAGGGGACTCGAGCACGACGCCGAGGTGCTGCAGCACGCCGGGGTCCGCGGCCAGCCCGAGCTCCCGCGCGGCGTCCGACACCGCCTCCGCGTGCTCGGCCGAGTCGAGGCGCACCCGCACTCCTGTCGCGCGCAGATCGACGAGAGCCTCGGGCGACACCTCCACGACGCGTCCTGCGAGCGCAGCCCCCGCGCTCAGCGAGGGCGCGTCGAACCATGCCGTCGCGATGCCCTCGATCGTCCGCCAGTCCGGTCCGAGTCCCGTCATGCCCGGCACTGTAAGTCCTCGAGCTGGGGCCACGAGGTGCCTGCGCACCAGCCGCTCACCCACCGGGATGGTCCGCGCCCCGCGCACGACGTACGCCGCGCGCCCCGCTGTGCCACAGTCGGCGCATGGGCGACCGCAACGCGAGCACCGGCTGGTTGCCGGACGACTGGCAGCACCCCGCACGGGTCGAGCTGTCGACGGGCCATCACCTCCGGCCGATCCATGCCGACGACACCGAGCTCGACATGGCCGCGGTGATGGGCTCGCGCGAGCGGCTGTGGTCGATCTACGGCGAGGCCTGGGGCTGGCCGCCGGCGACGATGACCGCCGAGCAGGATCGCGAAGACCTGCAGCGGCACTGGGAGGAGTCGCTGGCCCACGAGTCCTTCAACTACGCGTTGTTCGACGCGGAGGAGACCGAGCTGATCGGCTGCGTCTACGTCGACCCCTCGGACCGGGCCGGCGCCGATGCGGTGATCTCGTGGTGGGTCCGCGACGAGTACGTCGGCTCCACGGTCGAGGTCGCCCTCGCCGAGCTCGTGCCGCGCTGGATCGCAGACGACTGGCCGTTGCAGGCGCCGTACTACGGGGTCTGAACCGCCGGGTCCGCACGAGCGCGCATCGAATCGGACCCGGAGGCTGCACCGGGGTGGCAGTCGGTGCCCGGCGGCGGATACTGGGGGGATGGGTGACTGCTGCGACTCCGAGGGGTACGACGAGACGTTCGACCGGCGCTTCGCCCGTCGTACCGCCAAGCGCTACCGCCGGCGCGGGCTGACCCCCTCGGCGTCCGATCTCGTACGGTTCCTCGGCGACCAGGGGCTGCGCGGCGCGACCGTGCTCGAGATCGGGGGTGGTGTCGGCAACCTCCAGCTCGAGCTGCTCCGCGCCGGGGCCGCGCACGTCACCAACCTGGAGATCTCCGACAGCTACGAGGCCGAGGCCGAAGCGCTCCTGGAGCAGGGCGGGGTGCGCGACCGGGTCACCCGTCGGCTGATCGACATCGCCGAGTCGCCCGACGACGTCGAGGCGGCCGACCTCGTGGTCATGCACCGCGTCGTGTGCTGCTACGCCGACTACGAGCGGCTGCTGAGCGCCGCGGGCAGCCACGCGCGGCGCGCCCTCGCCTTCAGCCACCCGCCCGACAACCTCGTCAGCCGCCTGGTCATGGGCGCGGACAACCTGGTGCGCCGAATCCAGCGCAACCCGTTCCGGGCCTTCGTGCACCCGGCCGGCGAGATGGTGCGCGTGCTCGAGCGGCAGGGCCTGACCCCCGAGTTGTCCACGCGCAGCCGGGGATGGGACGTGGTCGGCCTCGTCCGCGCCGCCTGACCTCGGGGCCGACCCGGCTCGAGCCGCGACCGGACCCCGACCCCACGTCGAACGACGGTTCGACCAACTAGATAGACAGCCTGACTACATTGCCATACGATCTAGTCGTGCCCGATGACCCGAGAGCCGGCTACCCCGGTGAGTGGCTCCGCGGGGTCCTGGGGCTGGCGGTCCTGCGGGTGGTGGCCGAAGGCCCCACCTACGGCTACGCCATCGCTCTTGAGCTGGCCGAAGCCGGTTTCGGGACCATCAAGGGCGGCACGCTCTACCCCCTCCTGGGGCGCTTCGAGGAGGCCGGTCACGTCGTCGCCCACTGGCGCGAGGGCGAGGGCGGTCCCGGACGCAAGTACTACGAGATCACCGACGAGGGGCGCGAGCACCTGCGCGAGCAGGGCCGGGCCTGGGCGGACTTCGCCACCCAGGTCGCCCGCTTCGTCTCCGAACCCCACCTGGAAGGACGCGGCAGATGACGACCTCTCGACCCACGCCGAGCAACGGCTTCTACACCCACCTGCCCCGCCGCTGGCGAGACACCGTGGCCTTCGAGCTGCGGCTGCGCGGTGCCTCGGGCGCCACCATCGGCGACGTGCTCGCCGAGGCCCAGGCCCACTGCGCCGAGAGCGGCGAGAGCCCCGAGGAGGCCTTCGGTCCTGCCGAGGAGTACGCCGCCGCGGTCCCGTTGAGCGACGACGAGCAGCCCGAGAGCGCCCCGGAGCTCACCAGGGCGGCCCTGCCGGCCCTGGTCGGCCTCGCCGGCATGATGCTCGCCTTCGCGACCGCCGACGCGTGGCAGACCGACCAGCCCACCGCGGTGAGCTGGGGCGTCGTGCTGGGAGTCGTCATGATCCTCGCCGTCTCCGTGGCCCTGGTCCGCTGGCTGCACCTGGTCGCGGCCCGGACGTGGGTGCTCGCGGTCCTGGTCGGCCTGGCGGCGAGCGTGTTCACGGTGGTGACGGTCGCGCTCGGCTCGCCCGCGTTCGAGCTGCCGACCCCGGTGGCGGCGCTCGCCTCGGTGGCCCTGCTCACTGCCGGTGCGCTGTGGACCCGCCGGGGCCCGGAGCCGGACACGATCACCGACCCCCTGCGCGGGGACCCGACGCCGCGCGCCACCCGGATCACGGCCGCGATCCACCCCTGGCTGTTCCCGGCGCTGTCCGTGCTGGGGGTCGTGCTGGTGCTGGCGATCGGCAGCTGACGGTCGCGGCGCGGCTTGTTGCTTCGGCACCCCCGCTGGGTCCGCGGGGCGTAGGTGATGGGTCAGTCGGGGGCGAGCAGCTGCTGTTCGCACGCCTGCACGAACCAGTCCTGCCACGCCTCGGGCGACCACCCGCGTCGTACGACGAGCAGGAGCCACACGTCCGGGGAGTTGAGCGTCCACAACAGGTCGGTGGCGCGCTCGACGTCGAGCCCCGGCCGGAGCGCCCGCTTTGCGGCCAGGCTCTCGACGATCGCTCGCTGGTTGGCCCAGAAGTCGGTCTGGATCAGCTCCCAGAGGGCGGCGAGGTCCTCGTCGGCCGAGGCGGCGTCGCGGATGACGGTGAGCACCGGCCCGATCCGGGTCTTGACGACCCGCGAGCTCTCGGCCGTCAGCGCGAGCTGCCGACGGGGGTCGGGCTCGGACAGCACGGCGGTGTACCAGTCCCGCTCGCCCACCGGCGCATCGTCCAGGTCACCCTTCAGGGACAGGTCCCAGACAGCCCGTAGCAGTGCGGACTTGGTGCCGTAGGCGTTGTAGATCGTCTTGAGCGAGACGCGAGCGCGTTGCGCGACGCCCTCCATCGTGGTGGCCGGATAGCCGCGCTCGACGAAGAGAACCCGCGCTGCCTCGGCGATGGCCACCCGTCGCGCGGCGGCCTGCTGGGTTCGTCGGGAGGAGTCGTAGGTCCGGGACCTCTTGACTTCGTCGGGCATGGATCTACTCTAGACGTATTCGTTACACATCGCGTGTAACGAAGTACCGAGGAGGTCATCATGTCGTCGACAACCGCCACGTCGAGCAGCGAAGAGATCCGGGCTCGGGTCCACCAGATGTGGGGGTCGGTCGCACCCGCCTGGCAGGAGCACGCCGCCCATGTCGAAGAACGCGCAGCCGCCGCGACCCGGCGGATCATCGAAGCCGTGGCGCCGGCACCGGGCGACGACGTCCTCGAGCTCGCCTCCGGCGCCGGTGGTCTCGGCCTGACCGTCGCACCTCTCGTGGCACCCGGTGGCTCCGTGGTGATCTCGGACGTGGCCCCGGAGATGGTCGCGATCGCTGCCGCTCGGGCCGCGCTCGCGGCGGAAGCGGACGACGCGCTGGGACAGGTGCGCGCCCAGGTCCTCGACCTGGAGGAGATCGCGGTGCCGGACGCCTCGTTCGACGTCGTGGTGTGCCGCGAGGGGCTGATGTTCGCCCTCGACCCGGCCCGGGCGGCGCGCGAGATCGCCCGCGTCCTGAGGCCCGGTGGACGGCTCGGGGTGGCCGTGTGGGGAACGCGTGAGCAGAACCCGTGGCTGGGCGTGCTCGCAGACGTCGTGCACGAGCACACCGGCCTGGCCGTGCCGCCACCGGGAACCCCCGGGCCGTTCTCGCTCGGTGCCGAGGGCGCGCTCGAGGAGGTCCTCACGGGGGCTGGCCTGGTCGACGTCGACGTGCAGGAGGTGCAGCTGCCGACCCACGACGCCTCCTTCGAGGACTACTGGCAGCTGCGCACCGACCTGGCCGGCCCGCTGAAGCGTCGCCTGGCCGCGCTCGAGGGCCACGGGCTCGAGGCGGTGCGCGACGCGGTCCGCGAGCGGCTCGCGGCGTACCTCACCCCGGACGGGCTCCGGATCCCGGGCCTCGCCCGGATCGGATCGGCCCGACGGCGCTCCGACTAGCCGGGCCCGCGGGACGTCATACGTGGTGGTCGCTCCGGCGACCAGGTCGTATGACGTCGTGGGCGGCGCGGCGGGACGTCATACGTGGTGGTCGTCGGAGCGACCGGGTCGTATGACGTCCCGGGGCGGGGGGAGCTCACCCCTGCGGCCACTCCTTCGCCACCAGCGTGAGCACGTCGTACGTCGCGACGGGCTCGCCGGCGGCGTTGGTGACGACCGCGTCCCAGCGGACCTCGCCGTAGTCGGCGCTGCGCCGGGGGGTGATCTGCTTGACGGTGAGGGTCACCGTGATCTCGTCGCCGGCCTTGACCGGGGTGAGGAAGCGCAGGTTGTCCACGCCGAAGTTGGCCAGCACCGGGCCCGGGTTGGGCTCGACGAAGAGCCCGGCGGCCAGCGAGACGATCAGGTAGCCGTGGGCGACGATCCCGCCGAAGAGCGGGTTCTTCTGCGCCGCCTCCTCGTCGGTGTGGGCGTAGAAGGTGTCGCCGGTGAACTCCGCGAAGTGCTCGATGTCCTGCAGCGTCACCGTCCGCGACTCCGAGCGGATCGTGTCGCCGATCGCCAGGTCGGCCAGGCTCTTGCGGAACGGGTGCTCGGGCGTCTCGGTGCGCGTCGCCCCCGTCGTCCACTGCCCGGTGATCGCGGTCAGCATGTCGGGGGAGGCCTGGATCGCCGTGCGCTGGAGGTGGTGCCGCACCCCGCGGATGCCGCCGAGCTCCTCGCCGCCTCCGGCCCGCCCCGGTCCGCCGTGCACCAGCATCGGCAGGGGCGAGCCGTGCCCGGTCGACTCGGCCGCGTCGTCGCGGTCGAGGACCAGCAGCCGGCCGTGCCAGGGCGCGACCCCCAGGGTGACCTTCCGGGCGACCTCGGGGTCGTGGGTGACCAGCGAGCCGACCAGGCTGCCCGACCCGCGCGCGGCCAGCTCGACCGCGTCGTCGAGGTCGCCGTACGTCATCACCGTGGAGACCGGCCCGAACGCCTCCACGTCGTGCGGCTCCCGGGCGCCCGCAGCGGCACGCAGGAGCACCGGCGACATGAACGCGCCCTTCTCGGCGTCGGCGTCGACGAGCTCGACCGAGTCCGGGTCGCCGTACACGATCTCCGCGGAGCCGCGCAGCGCCTGCACGGCCTTGCGCACCTGGTCGCGCTGGTCGAGGCTGGCGAGCGCGCCCATCCGCACGCTCTCGTCGGCGGGGTTGCCCACGGTGACCTTCGCCAGCCGTGCGGTGATCGCCTCGATGACGGTGTCGGCCATCGCCTCGGGCACCAGCACCCGCCGGATCGCGGTGCACTTCTGGCCGGCCTTGACGGTCATCTCGGTGACCACGCCCTTGACGAACAGGTCGAGCTCGGGGTCCTCGGCGGTCACGTCGGGGCCGAGGATCGAGCAGTTCAGCGAGTCGGCCTCGACACCGAGGCGGACCCCGCCGTGCAGGACCGCGTGGTGCTGGCGCAGGTGCGCGCCGGTCGCGGCGGACCCGGTGAAGGCGACCGAGTCCTGCGGGCCGAGCTCCTCGATCAGTCCCTCCGGGCTGCCGCAGAGCAGCTGCAGGGTCCCCTCGGGCAGGATCCCGGACTCGATGATGCGGCGTACGGCGAGCTCGGTGAGGTACGCCGTCTGGCTGGCCGGCTTGACGATGCTCGGCAGCCCGGCCAGGAACGCCGGGGCCAGCTTCTCCAGGAAGCCCCAGACCGGGAAGTTGAACGCGTTGATCTGCACCGCGACCCCCGGGCGGGAGGTGTAGACGTGCTGACCGACGAAGGTGCCCTCGCGACCCAGCCGCTCCGGCGGCCCGTCGAGCAGCACGGTGTCGTTGGGCAGCTCGCGGGTGCCCTTGGAGGCGTAGGAGAACACCGTGCCGATGCCGCCGTCGATGTCGACCATCGAGTCGCGGCGGGTGGCGCCGGTGCGGGTGGACATCGCGTAGAGCTCGTCCTTGTGCTCGCCGAGCATCTTCGCGGTCTCCTTGAGCAGCGCCGCGCGCTCGTGGAAGGTCAGCCGGCGCAGCGCGGGACCGCCGACGCTGCGCGCGTGGTCGACCATCGCGGCCAGGTCGATCCCGGCGGAGGAGATCCGGGCGACCTCGTCTCCGGTGACGGCGTCGAGCAGGGGCGCACCCTCCTCGGAGGAGCGGAACCAGCGGCCGGCGGAGTAGCTCTCGAGCAGTGCGCTCACGGGAAGGACCTTTCGTTGCGTGCGGTCGGGTCTCGTGCCACAGTAGTTACTGACCGAGCGGTCTGTAAATGCGTCCGCCCGGCTTTCCGCCCGGCCTTCCGGCCACGCACCGCCCTGGAGGAACCCCATGACGGCCACCACCGAGGTCCCGCCCGCGCACGACGGGCCGGACGAGGCCGCGCTGCTCGCCGCCTTCGACCGCACCATCGAGCGCAACGAGCGGATCGAGCCGCGCGACTGGATGCCGGAGAAGTACCGCAAGACGCTGATCCGCCAGGTCGCCCAGCACGCCCACTCCGAGATCATCGGCATGCAGCCCGAGGGCAACTGGATCACCCGGGCGCCCTCGCTGCGACGCAAGGCGATCCTGCTGGCCAAGGTGCAGGACGAGGCCGGCCACGGGCTCTACCTGTACTCCGCCTGCGAGACCCTCGGCGCCTCGCGCCGCGAGCTGACCGAGATGCTCATCGAGGGCCGGCAGAAGTACTCCTCGATCTTCAACTACCCCACGCTCTCCTACGCCGACGTCGGCACGATCGGCTGGCTGGTCGACGGCGCGGCGATCTGCAACCAGGTGCCGCTGTGCCGCACGTCGTACGGGCCCTACGGCCGGTCGATGATCCGGGTCTGCAAGGAGGAGTCCTTCCACCAGCGACAGGGCTTCGAGCTGCTGGCCACGATGATGCGGGGTACGCCGGAGCAGCAGGCGATGGTGCAGGAGTCGGTCGACCGGTTCTGGTGGCCCGCGCTGATGATGTTCGGCCCGCCCGACGCCGACTCGCCGAACACCGCCCAGTCCATGGCCTGGGGGATCAAGCGCGACACCAACGACGAGCTGCGGCAGAAGTTCGTCGACATGACCGTCCCGCAGGCCGAGGCGCTCGGGGTGACCCTGCCCGACCCCGACCTGCGCTGGAACGCCGAGCGCGGGCACCACGACTTCGGTCAGCCCGACTGGGAGGAGTTCGCCCGCGTGGTCAAGGGCGGCGGCCCCTGCAACGCCCAGCGGATCGCCCACCGGCGCCACGCGCACGAGGACGGCGCCTGGGTCCGCGAGGCAGCAAGCGCCTTCGCTCGGCACGGTGGTCGAGCAGCGAGCGAAGCGAGTGATCAGTCGAGACCACCCGTCGCCGCGACCGAGGGGCAGGTCGAGACCCCGTGAGCCAGGAAGCAGGCGCCACCATGACCCCGCAGGACGAGTGGCCGCTGTACGAGATCTTCGTGCGCGGCAAGCGCGGCCTCAACCACGTCCACGTCGGCTCGCTGCACGCCGCCGACGACGAGATGGCGCTGCGCCACGCACGCGACGTCTACACCCGGCGCAACGAGGGCGTGAGCATCTGGGCGGTCCGCTCCGACGCGATCGCGGCGTCGAGCCCGGACGAGAAGGACCCGCTGTTCGCGCCCGCCAACGACAAGGTCTACCGGCACCCGACGTTCTACTCCATCCCCGACGACGTCCCCCACATGTGAGGCGCGACGAGATGACGACTCCCCAGACGGGCCCCGAGACGGGCCCCGGCGCGACCGGGCACGACGAGCACTTCCACGACAGCGCGTACGACGGGCTGCTGGACCACCACACCGTCATGGACGACTCCCAGTGGGCCTTCGGCCAGGACTTCGAGGACCCGCTGGCCGGCGTGGACACGACCATCCCGGACGGCGTCGACCCGGCCGACCTCGCGGCGTACTGCCTGATGCTCGGCGACGACGCCCTCGTCTACTCCCACAGGCTCTCCGAGTGGTGCAGCCGCGCGCCGGACCTCGAGGAGGACATCGCGCTGGCCAACATCGCGCTGGACCTGCTCGGCCAGGCGCGGCTGCTCCTGGCCCGCGCCGCGGCGGCGTCCGACGACGTGGTCCCGGCGCTGCCCGAGGGGTCGCCGGTCCCGCCGGAGGACGCCTTGGCGTTCTTCCGCGACGACGCGGGCTTCCGCAACGTGCGGCTGGTCGAGCCGGTCAACGGCGACTTCGCGGTGACGATCGTGCGGCTGCTGGTGTTCGCGACCTGGCGGCTCGCGCTGCTGGAGCGGTTGAGCTCCTCGCGCGACGCCGTGCTCTCCGCCATCGCGGAGAAGGGCGTCAAGGAGGTCACCTACCACCGCGACTACGCCGGCCGCTGGTTCCTCACCCTCGCCCAGGGCACCGAGGAGTCCCGGTCCCGCCTGCTGGCGGCGCTGCCGCAGGTGCTCTGCTTCGTCGACGAGCTGTTCGCCGACCACCCGGTGGAGACCCGCGCGTCCGCCGCCGGTGTCGGGGTCGCGCCCTCGTCGGTCGCCGACGAGGTGCGGGTGGTCCTGGAGCAGGTGTTCTCGGTCAGCGGCGTGGAGCGCCACGACGTCGCCCAGGTCGGCCCGGTCGCCGGTGGCGCCGGCCGCGACGGCCGCCACACCGAGGCCCTCTCGCACCTGCTGGCCGAGATGCAGTCCGTCGCCCGAGCCCACCCCACGGGGAGGTGGTGACCATGCACCCACGTGTCGGTCGAGCAGCGAGCGCCAGCGAGCGGTCTTCTGGTGGTCGAGCAGCGAGCGCCAGCGAGCGGTCAGTCGAGACCGTGCCGGTTGTTGGTGGTCGAGCAGCGAGCGCCAGCGAGCGGTCAGTCGAGACCGCGCCGGTTGTTGGTGGTCGAGCAGCGAGCGCCAGCGAGCGGTCTTCTGGTGGTCGAGCAGCGAGCGCCGGCGAGCGGTCAGTCGAGACCACCCGCACGGCGTACGCCGAGGGCGACCACCCGGTGGTCGAGCCTGTCGAGACCACGCTCGCGCGGGCCCGCCGCGCTGCCTCCTCGGTGACCGACCCGGAGATGCCGATGCTGACCCTGGTCGACCTCGGGGTCCTGCGCGAGGTGGCCCTCGAGGACGACCGGGTGGTGGTGACGATCACGCCGACGTACTCCGGCTGCCCGGCGATGGCGACCATGCGCGACGACCTGGTGCACCGGCTCGCCGACGCCGGCCTCGACGCGGAGGTCCGGGTCCGGCTGTCGCCCGCCTGGACGAGCGACTGGATCACCGAGCGCGGCAGGCGCGCGCTGGTCGAGCACGGGCTCTCGGCCCCCGGCGCCGCCCCGCGTCGCGACGGTCCCGTCGCGATCGACCTGCTGCCCACGCGGCGTGATGTGACCTGTCCGCGCTGCGGTTCGGCGCGCGCGGAGCTCACCTCGGAGTTCGGGCCGACCGCGTGCAAGGCGATGTACCGCTGTGCCGACTGCCTCGAGCCGTTCGAGCACGTGAAGGAGATCTGATGGTCGCGACGACCCCCGAGCGCACCACCCGTGGCACCTTTCACACCCTGACCGTCGCGGCGGTCGAGCGGCTGTGCGACGACGCGGTCGCGGTCACTTTCGACGTGCCCGAGGAGCTGCGGTCGGCGTACGACTTCGAGGCCGGGCAGTCGCTGACGCTGCGCCGGATCATCGACGGCGAGGACCACCGCCGCGACTACTCGATCTGCGCGCCGGTGGGCGAGCGGCCCCGGGTCGGGGTGCGGCTGATCCCCGGCGGCCGGTTCTCGGAGTGGCTGGTCAACGAGGTGCGGCCCGGCGACGAGATCGACGTGCAGACCCCGCGGGGCAGCTTCCGCGCCGCTCCCGACGGCGGGCGGCACCTGTGCATCGCGGCCGGGTCGGGGATCACGCCGATGCTGTCGATCGCCTCGACGGTGCTGCAGCACCCGGAGTCGCGGCTGACGCTGCTGTACGGCAACCGGACCACGTCGTCGGTGATGTTCGCCGAGGAGCTGGCCGACCTGAAGAACCGGTACGGCCCCCGGTTCGACCTCGTGCACGTGCTGTCCCGGGAGCCGCGCGACGTCGAGCTGTTCTCCGGCCGGCTCGAGGGCGACCGGCTGCGACAGCTGCTGTCTCTGCTGGTCCCGCTGCACGCGGTCGACCACGTGTGGCTGTGCGGTCCGTTCGGGATGATCTCGGACGCGCGCGAGGTGCTCGAGGAGCTCGGGGTGGCCCGCGACCGCGTGCACTTCGAGCTGTTCTACGTCGACGAGCCGCCCCCGGAGGTCAACCGGCCCGAGGTGGTGCCGACCGGCGAGACGAGCAACGTGACCGTCGTACTCGACGGGCGCAGCACGACGGCGCCGATGCCGAAGGACCAGACGATCCTCGACTCCGCGCAGCGGACCCGCGCCGACCTGCCGTTCGCGTGCAAGGGCGGCGTGTGCGGCACCTGCCGGGCGCACCTGGTCGCGGGCGAGGTCGACATGCGGCGCAACTACGCGCTCGACGAGGACGAGGTGGAGCGGGGGTTCGTGCTCACCTGCCAGTCGCACCCGCTGACCGACGAGGTCACCGTGGACTTCGATGCCTGAGCCCGACGAGGCCCTCGCCCGCCGCAGCGCCGAGACGATGTGGGCGGGTGACGCCGCCTCGCAGATGCTGGGGATGCAGATCGTCGCTGTCGGTCCCGGCACGGCCACGCTGTCGATGACCGTGCGCGAGGACATGGTCAACGGGCTCGGTCTGTGCCACGGCGGCCTGATCGCCACCCTGGCCGACAGCGCGTTCGCGTTCGCCTGCAACTCCCGGGGTACGGCGACCGTGGCCTCCGGCTTCGAGATCACCCTCCTCGAGGGCGCCCGCCTCGGCGACGAGCTGCGCGCGGTCGCCAGCGAGCGCTCGACCCGCGGCCGCTCGGGCATCTACGACGTCACCGTCACCCGCACCTCCGACGAGTCGGTCGTCGCCGAGTTCCGCGGCCGCAGCCGGTCGACGGGGCGCCCGCTGGACGGGTGATCCACCCACACGCCGACCGCCGTACCGGATCCCGAATTCCGGATAGTCCGATACGAACGGCACCTCGAACGGCCGTCGTACGGTGCCGTTCGTATCGGACTATCCGGGTCGGGGCCGCCTACTCGGAGTACGGGTACGTCGCGGCCACCTCATAGACCGTGGCCTCCGGCTCGCCCGCGATGAGCTCGGGGAACAGGCTCATCACCGTCCCCACCTCCGGCAGCGACTCCTGACGCTCGAGAGCGGCCCGGTCGTCGAACACCTCGGTGGCGATGATCGAGTCGGGGTCGACCAGGTCGCGGCCGATGTCGAAGTAGATCACTCCCGGTGTCGCCCGGCTGGGGGCGACGACGTCGCCGAAGGCTGCGAGCGCGTCCTCGATCCGCTCGTGGCGGCACTTCACCTTGAAACGTACGACGATCACAGCGCCTCCTCCGGTCCGGCCGCCGGGGGCCGGCCCGAGGGCCGGGCCCCGAACGCTCACCTCGAGGGTAGATCTGCCGGGCACGACCAGCGCCGGACGGCTCGGTCCGGTCTTCACCACCCGCCCCCGTCGTACCGATCGCCGAGGCACCCGGATAGTCCGATACGAACGGCACTTCGAACGGCCGTCGTACGGTGCCGTTCGTATCGGACTATCCAGTCCGGCAGCCACCCGGCAGCCACCCGACCCGCCCGACCCACCCGGCCCGCCCGACCAGCCGCCCCGACCTACCCGGCCCGCCCGGGTCCTCCCGGCACCGCCAGGCCCTCGAAGGCGAGGTCCACGATGGCGGCGGAGAGCTCGGCGGTGGAGACCGGGCCGTCGGGGTGGTACCACTCGACGAGGGAGTTGACCATCCCGAACAGCAGGCGGCTGATCAGCTCGGGTGCGATGTCGGCGCGCAGCGAGCCCTCCTCGACCGCGGCCCGCACCAGGGCGGCCAGCTTGTCGTCGAGCACCCGGCGGCGCTCGAGGGCGGCGAGCTCGACCTCGCTGTTGCCGCGCACGCGGAGCAGCAGGGTCACGGCCGGCAGGTGGTCGCCGAGGATCTCCACCGAGCGGCGTACGGCGGTCCGCAGCCGGTCGTACGCACTGGTCCCGTCGGCCTCGCGCGCCGCCGCGTCGATCGCCGCGCCGAGCCCACCGAGGGCCTCGTCGAGCGCCGCGGCCAGCAGCGCCTCCTTGCTGGGCACGTGGTGGTAGATCGCCGACTTGGTCAGCCCGAGCTCGCGCGCCAGGTCGCCGATGCTGGTCGCGTCGTAGCCCTGGCGGTTGAACGCCTCGATGGCCCGGCGCAGCACCGTCTCCTGGTCATACCCGGGCCGGCCGCGACGCGGCGCCACCGGCGGCTCGCTCACCCGGCGGCCTCCACCACCGGCTCGTTCGCGACCGGTGCGGGCCGGCTCCGTCCGGGGGTGCTCCACCGGACACCGGTGGCCAGCGCGCCCAGCCCCACCGCGAGGGCACCGACCACCGCACCGCCGAGCACGTCGACGAAGAAGTGCCAGCCGAGGTAGAGCGTCGAGAGGCAGGTGAGCACCATGAACGTCCAGCACGCGACGCGGGCCAGGCGGCTGCGACTGGTCGCCTGCACGATCAGGCACAGCGTCACCATCATCCCGACGTGCAGCGAGGGGAAGGCCGCGATCGTCTGCAGGGTGTCGGTGGCGCGCGGATCGGAGAGTACGTCGGACCGGTCGGCGATCATGCTGGCCTGCAGCCAGGTGGCGCTCGCGGGCAGGTCGATGAAGTCGTTGGCGTGGGTGTAGATCGGCCCGAGCGTCGGGAGCACGTAGTACGCCGCGACGCCGAGCGCCCAGTCGAGCGCGAGGGCCGTCATCAGCCACGCCGCGACCGCGTGGTTGCGGGTCCATGCGAGCGCCCACGCCAGTGAGGCGGGGATCAGCCCGATCCAGGCCACGTACACGGCCGCGAAGAAGGCGGCCGCCCAACCGGTGCCGAAGGCGGCGTGCAGCACGTCGGCCGGGTCGTTGCCCAGCCAGAGCACCCGGTCGATGGTCGCGAGCGGTGCGTCCCAGAGGCGGTCGTTGACGAACGGCACGGCGTTCTTGAGGTTCCGGAAGGTGCCGTAGGTGACGTACCACGCGACCAGCCCGATCAGCGTGAAGCGCACCTGGGCCCGGGTCCAGCGCTCGGCGAGGACCGCGCGCGCGGCCGCCGGGACGCCGACGCCGGTGCGCGTGCGCCACCCGATGCGGGGGACGACGTCGACGAGGACGGCGATGAGCAGGATGAACGGCAACCGCACCCACGATGGGCCGAAGGTGTCGTCGGGGTCCTGGATCGGCAGCCGTACGGCCAGCGAGACCACGACCGCGGCCACGAGCATCAGCGTCGCCAGCGACACCAGGAACTGCAGCCGCCGCGGGACCATCCGATCGAGCCACCGGTCCGGTCGCTCGTCCCGGTCGGGCGAGCTCACGGCCGGCTCCTCACGAGCGGTCGCGAGGTCCTGCGAGGCGTGGTCCACCGCACCACCTTAGGCAACGACGGCGTACGTCGTGCCGCCGCGTCGCCCGTCGGTCCCGCGTGGCCTGCTCGTGCCACGACCGGCGGGGGGTGCCCAGGCCAGGCGCGGGACCGGACGCATGCATGGACAGCGCCGCCTGCGGGCATGGGAAATACGTCGGGCCGTCGTCGAGGGGAGGAGTCCATGGAGTCGCTGTACGTCGGATACGCCGTGCTCGGGCTGGTCGCGCTGGTCCTCGCACTGGTGAGCCGCAGGCTGACCGAGCTCCCGGTCAGCCAACCCCTGGTGACCTTGCTCCTCGGGATCCTGCTCGGACCCCAGGTGCTGGCTCTGGTCGACCTGCCGCCGGGCACCCGCACGACCGTGCTCCTCGAGGTCACGCGGGTCCTGCTCGCCGTCTCGGTGATGTCGGCGGCGCTGCGGTTCCCGGTCTCCGACCTCCGGTCGCTGCGACGGGCCACCGCGGTGCTGCTGGTGGTGGTGATGCCGGTGATGGCGCTGGTGGCCGGGGCAGGAGCCCTCCTGCTGGGCCTCCCGGTGGCCCTGGCCGCCGTCGTGGGGGCCTGCGTCGCACCGACCGACCCCGTGCTGGCCGGGTCGGTGGTGTCGGGTGACGCGGCCCAGCGGGACCTGCCCGCGCGGCTGCGGCAGCTGCTGACCGTGGAGAGCGGCGCCAACGACGGCCTCGCCCTGCCGCTGGTGGCCCTGGCCACCGCGGTGGCCGTGGAGACCACGTCGGTCGCGGAGGAGGCGGCGACCATGGTGTGGTCGATCCTCGCGGCGGTCGTCCTCGGTGTCGTCCTCGGCTCGGTCACGGGCTGGGCCACGCGGCTCGCGACCCGCGACCACACGCTGGGCCACGGTCCCGAGCTCGTGCTCACCCTGGTGCTGGCGATCGCCGTGCTCGGCGTGGCCCGGGTCCTCGGCAGCGACGGCGTGCTCGCCGTCTTCGTGGCCGGGCTCGCCTACAACCGGGGCGTGGGTCGCGGGCACCGGGGACCGCAGGAGAGCATCGACGAGGCGGTGAACAACTTCGCCGTGCTGCCGCTGTTCCTGGTGCTCGGCGTGGTCCTGCCCTGGTCGGGCTGGGCCGACCTGGGTCCGGCGGCGGTGGCGTTCGTCGGCGTCGTGCTGCTGCTGCGGCGGCTGCCCGTGGTGCTGGCCCTGGGGCTGGCCGGCCACCGGCTGCTGGGGCTCGACCGCGCCCAGGGTGCCTTCGCGGGCTGGTTCGGGCCCATCGGCGTCAGCGCCGTCTTCTACCTCGCGCACGCGGAGCACGAGGGCGTCACCGACCCGCGACTGTTCGCGGCCGGGAGCCTCGCCGTGGTCGCGAGCATCGTCGCCTTCGGCCTCACCTCCGCCCCCGGCCGCCACCTCTACGCCCGTCGCCACGGCACGGACCAGCGTGCCGAGCAGCGGGGGCGGGTGCTGGAGCGCCGGTAGGACCATGCATCCGCTCACCGCCCCCGGCGGCGCCCCGTCGTGGCGTCGGCGAGGCGGTCGGCGGCGAGGCGGCGGCCCCAGGCACGGGCGCGGGCGAGCTCGCCGTCGAGGAGGGGGCCCTCCATGTCGGCGACGTAGAAGGTCTCCCGGTCCACGAGGCGGCCGAGGTGCTGGCGGCGTACGACGCGCGAGGCCGCCCGGGCCGCGGACCCCGGCAGCCGGCGTACGGACTGCATGCGGGTGTCGAAGGTGGCGACCGCCGGCTCCCGGGTCGTCGCCTGCACGGTGTGCAGCCAGTCGCGGACCCCGGGGCCGTCGTGCGACTCTCGAGCCCCGCGGCGGCCGGCGTCGAGCCGGGTGTTCGCGCGACTCATCGAGAACGCGTGCGTGGGGCCACCGACGACGAGCAGGTCGACGTCGTCGGGCAGCTGCTCCGGGGCGTCGCCCACCTCCAGCAGCGTGACCTCGACCGGCGCGGCCCCGACCGGGGCGGTCAAGGGCGGCGCGTCGGGAGTCGACTCCTCGACGCCCGCCGTACGGGCGCCCGTGGCGATCGCCTCGGCGACCTCCCGGGTGTTGCCCCACATGGACTCGTACACGACCAGGGTGTGCATGGGTGTCTCCTCTTCTGCTCAGGCGGTGCGGATGTCGCGGCGGTCGAAGGCGGGCAGGGCGGCGAGGACGACCAGCACGGTGACGAGGACGAGCCAGGCGAAGCTCAGGGGTACTCCGCCACCGAGGGGGCCCTCGCTCACGGCCTGGTCGACGGGGGAGAGACGGTGCCACGGCTGGATCGCCTCGATGATCTGCCCCAGCGCGTAGAGCACGTAGCTGACCACCGCGACGGCGCCCGCGACCGCCAGCGCGACGGGCCGGCGTCCGGTGACCGCGCCCACGGCCAGGGCCAGGCAGCCGAGCTCGGTGCCCAGCAGCCACATCGCCAGCACCCCCGGCGCCAGCTCACGTACGCCGAAACCGAGGTCGAAGATCGGCACGCAGACCAGCACCGCCACGAACACCACCGCAGCGAGCACCGCCACGCCCACGGCCAGCGCCGCGGCCTTCTGCAGCAGCAGCGAGGTCGTCGACACGGGCGTGACCAGGACGACGTCGAGACTGCCCTGCTCCTCCTCGCCCGCGATCAACCGGGCGCCTCGCCCCACGGCGAAGACGACGAACAGGATCGGCAGCAGCAGGCTGAACAGCTCGACGTTGAAGAACCCGACGCCGGTGGACATCGCGCCGAGGTCGAAGAGGTCGCGCAGCGCCTCGGGATAGCCGGCGAGCATCTCCTCGAACGCCGGGAGGTCGCGCATCGTGGGCCACACCGCCGCCTCGACGAGGACCAGCAGCACCACCCCGATGCTCCAGCCCAGCAACGCCCAGCGCTGGTCGCGCACGGACTTGGCGAACACGCTGCTCAGCACGGCGCCGCCTCCTGCTCGGGGGAGTACCAGTCGAGGAAGACCTCTTCGAGGTCGGGCTCGTGGGTGACGAGGTTCTCCACCCCGTACGGCGCCGCCGCCTCGATCAGCGCGGCCGTGGACCCCTCCACCGTCAAGGTGACGCTGCGCTCGTGTGCCCGGACGTCCCGGACCCCGCTGACGGCGTCGAGGACACCGACCGGCGGTGCGGTGGTGAACACGAGGTCGATGCGGCGTACGGCCTGCTGCTCGAGCGCGGCCACGCGGTCGGCCACGACGAGGCGGCCTTCGCGCAGGATGGCGACCTCGTCGGCCACCGCCTCCACCTCGCTGAGCACGTGCGAGGACAAGAACACCGTGCGTCCCCGGTCGCGGGCCTCGCGCAGCAGTGCGAGGAACTCGCGCTGCACCAGCGGGTCGAGGCCGGACGTCGGCTCGTCGAGGATCAACAGCTCGGGGTCGTGCATCATCGCCTGGACGATGCCGACCTTCTGCCGGTTGCCGTGGGAGAGCGTCCCCAGGCGACGCTCGAGGTCGAGGGTGAGCCGCTCGGCGAGCAGGTCGACCCGCGCCCAGTCCACGCCACCGCGCAGGTTGGCGAGGTAGGTCAGGAACTCACGGCCGGTCAGGTCGGGGTAGCCGACGAAGTTGCCGGGCAGGTAGCCGATGCAGGCCTGGGCGGTCTCGCGGTCACGGCCCACGTCGTGGCCCAGCACCTCGGCCCGTCCCGACGTCGGGCGCATCAGCCCGGCCAGGATGCGGATGGTGGTGGTCTTGCCCGAGCCGTTGGGCCCGAGGTAGCCGAAGACCACGTGCCGCGGTACGACGAGGTCGACGCCGTCCAGCGCCCGCGAGCGTCCGAACCGCTTGGTCAGCGCCTCGGTGCGGATCGCCGGGGTGTCGGTCGCGTACGTCGGGCGCGCGGTCATCGCGTCGTCCTCACCGGTCGTGGTCCCCGTCGGGCCGGTCGTCCGGCCGCGCACCCAGGCCGTGCAGGAGCGTGGCGAACGACACGGGCGGGTCCGCCGGCATCGGCGAGCGAGCGGACCGATGGTCGAGCTGCGCCTCGAGGAGGTGCTTGATGCTGGTCCAGGTCGACCGCTCGTTGCGGCGTACCAGGCCGGCCAGCAGGGGTCGGGCATAGCGCAGCGAGCCGTGCGGGTGGAGGTCCCAGCGCCAGCAGACGAGGGTGCCCTGCGGGACGGCGGTGAACGTCACGGCTCCGTCGAGGTGCATCGAGGAGAGGTAGATCCGCTGCGCCACCCGGTGCGGGCGGTCGAACCCGGTCACCTCGATGGACCGCCACCGGGAGTGCCCGCGGGAGGTGGTGGCGGTGCTCCGCCAGCGGGTGCCCACCCCGAGGGGACCCCAGCTCGCCTTCTCCGCGGCCCCCACCCACGGGTGGTAGCTGGGCTCGTTGCGCGCGTCGGCGAAGAAGTCGAAGACCAGCTCCGGCGGGCGGCGCACGACGATCTCACCGAAGACGTCCGCGGTCTCGGGTCGGTGCCGGGCATGGGCCCGGAGGTCGCTCAGCAGCACGGCTCCACCTCCATGGACCCATCACACCCGCTGGGCGGCGGACGGCGCAGGGTCGAAGGTCACCGGAGGACGGGACGGAGCCCCGGGCCCCACGGGCTGCGCAGGAGCCAGAATCAGGAGCATGGTTCTCACTGCGATGCGCGGCTGGGCCGTGGCCGGGCACCCGGGCGCGCGTGGCCGTCTGGTGGCGGTGCAGCGTCCGGCACCGCGCCCGGGACCCGACGAGGTGCTGGTGGAGGTCGAGGCCTGTGGGGTCTGTCGCACCGACCTGCACCTCGCCGACGGTGACCTGGCGGCTCGCGCGCCGCTGCGGATCCCGGGCCACGAGGTCGTCGGCCGGGTGGTGGACGGAGGCACCGACGCCCACCGGTTCGCCGTGGGGGACCGCGTCGGCATCGCCTGGCTGCGACGCACCTGCGGACGCTGCAGCGCCTGCCGTGCAGGGCGGGAGAACCTCTGCCGCGCCTCGCAGTACACCGGCTGGGACGCCGACGGCGGCTTCGCGGAGTACGCCGTCGTGCCGGAGGCCTTCGCCTACCGGCTCCCCGAGGACGTCCCCGCGACCGAGCTGGCCCCGTTGCTGTGCTCCGGGATCATCGGCTACCGCGCACTGACGCGTGCCCTGCTCCCGCCCGGTGGGCGGCTGGGCATCTACGGCTTCGGGGCCAGCGCCCACCTCACTGCCCAGCTGGCCCTCGCCCAGGGCCACGAGGTGCACGTGCTCACCCGCGGCGCGGCCGCGCGTCGCCTCGCGCTCGAGCTCGGGGCGGCCTCCGCCGGCGCCGCCGCGGACGCTCCGCCGGTCCCGCTCGACTCCGCGATCCTCTTCGCGCCGGTCGGCGAGCTGGTCCCGGTCGCGCTCGCGGCGCTGGACCAGGGCGGCACGCTCGCGGTCGCGGGGATCCACCTGAGCGACGTACCCGCACTGGACTACCAGCGGCATCTCTTCCGCGAGCGCACGCTGACCAGCGTCACCGCCAACACGCGCGCGGACGGGGAGGAGCTGCTCCGGCTCGTGGCCAGGCTCGGCCTGCGTCCGGTGGTCACCGCCTACCGCCTCGAGGAGGCGGACCGTGCGCTCGACGACCTGGCTGGCGGCGAGGTCACCGGCGCGGCCGTGCTCGACCTCGGCCGGTAGGAAGTCCCATCGGCCCGGGACGGGAGGCACTGGCCCGGGCTCGGCCCTGCGGTCTTCGATGGGGTCACGACCCCAGGAGGCGACATGGACGACAACCCCATGACCGAGCTGAGCAGCGAGGAGAGCTGGGACCTGCTCCGGGCCGAGCAGCTCGGCCGGCTCGCGTTCCGCGTGGTGGACGAGGTCTACATCACCCCGGTCAACTACGCCGTGCACGAGGGCACGCTGCTGTTCATCACCGGAGAGGGCACCAAGCTGCTCGGCATCGTGATGGGCTCGCAGGTGGCCTTCGAGATCGACCGCCACGACGAGCACCAGGCGGAGAGTGTGGTCGTGCGCGGGACCGCACGGCGTCTGGAGGAGGACGAGGCACACGT
This sequence comes from uncultured Actinomycetota bacterium, assembly GCA_963815595.1. GTDB lineage: Bacteria > Actinomycetota > Actinomycetes > Propionibacteriales > Nocardioidaceae > Marmoricola. The sequence goes on from CAWFHA010000006.1 coordinate 588,785, forward strand.
CGCGGACCACCTCGCCACGCTGCCCTGGGTGACCACGCCGAAGTACAACGTGGTGCAGATCGCCCCGACGGCGGTGACCGGCCGCCGGTTCGAGATCTCGATCCCCGCCTGACCGTCACTGTGTCGAGCCCGTCGGCCCCGCAACGGCGCCGGTGGTGGCGACGCTGGCTCGTGGTCGTCACGGCCGGAGAGCTGGTGGGCTTCGCGCTGCCGGCGATCGCCGGCGTCTGGTCGCGTGACGCCGCAGCCCCGGTGCAGCTCGTGGTGCTGCCGCTGGCCGGGATGTGCGAGGGCGCGGTCCTCGGCCTCGCCCAGACGTACGTCCTGCGTCCGGTGGTGCCCGGCTTGCGCACCGGCGCCTGGGTCGCGGCGACCAGCCTCGCGGCGGGGGTCGCCTGGCTGCTCGGCCTGCTGCCGTCGGCGACGTACGACACCTGGTCCGGGTGGCCGGTGGTCTGGACCGTGCTGCTGGGCATCCCGATGGGGGCGGGCCTGCTGCTCAGCATCGGTGTGGCGCAGGCCCTGGTCACGCCTCGACCGGTACGGCGCCCGCTGAGCTGGGTGGGCTGGACCGCGCTGGGCTGGCTCGTCGGGCTGGGTGCGTTCTTCGCGGTGGCTCCGCCGCTGTGGCGCGAGGGTCAGGCGCTCTGGCTGATCGTGCTGATCGGCGGCGTCGGTGGGGCCGCGATGGCCGTGACGATGGCGGCGGTGACGGGTGTCGGTGCGGTGCGGTTGATGGCCCGGGCATCCGCGGCCGGGACGCGGCTCCGGGAAGAAGGTCCCCCGTCGCCGTGGCCCCGGACCCTGCCGAGCGGCGGCGTTCCACGCGAGCCTGAGGGGAGCCTCGGCGTGAGGCCCGGCCGGACCCGAGAGGACAGCTCATGACCCACAACCCGCCGATCGTCGTCGGTGTCGACGGCTCCAAGGACAGCTGGGCAGCCATCCGTTACGCGGCCTTCGAGGCGGAGCGGCTGGGCGCCAGTGTGCGCCTCGTCCACGTGGTCCCGACGTACCTGCCGCTGGCGCCGATGCTGCCGCTGCTCCCCGCCGACCTGCGCGACACCGGCCGCGACATCCTGCGCCGGGCCGAGGCGGAGGCACGCACGCTGCTGCCGGCCGAGCGGGTGAGCAGCGCGTTGCTCGACGGCCCACGGATCGCGGCGCTCGTCCAGGCGGCCGATGAGTCGTTGATGATCGCACTCGGCCACGAGCGTCGCTCGACGGTCGATCGGCTGCTCACCGGGGCCACGGTCACCGCTGTCGCAGCTGGAGCACTGAGCCCCGTGATCGCCGTTCCCACCGAGTGGACCCCCGAGACGGAGCACCACTGCGTGCTGGTGGGGATGAAGTCCACCGAGCACTCCGCCGCACTGCTGCGGCGCGGGTTCCTGACTGCCGCGCAGCACGGTGCCCGGCTGCTGATCGTGCACGCCTGGGAGCTGCCGATGCAGTACGACGACCTGCTCGACTCGCTCGTGGACAGCGCGGCCTGGGAGGGCCGCGCGCGGCACGCCATCGAGCTGAGCGCGGCCGCCGCCGCGGAGGACTACCCCGAGGTACGTGTGGACGTGCGCGTCGTGCGCGGCCAGCCCGCACGGGTCCTGCTGGAGGCGGCGCAGGAGGCCGACGTCGTGATGCTCGCGCGGCGCGCCCACGCCTTCCCCGGACGACACCTCGGCGGCACGGCCCGTGCCCTGCTCCGGGAGTGCGACCGACCGGTCGTCATCACACCACCGGCGGACGGGGAGACGACCACCACCGAGACGGCCGGCCATCGTGCCGCCGTGGACGCCTGAAGCCACCCGCGTCGCGGGCGGCTCCGAGCTTGAGATCAGGAGAGCACCATGCTGGACATCGAACCTCGCAAGATCCTGGTGTGCGTCAGTCCCGACGAGGACTGCGCCGCCTCCCTCGACTTCGCAGCGGTCGAGGCTGAGCGCCGTGAGTGTGGCGTCCACCTCGCGCTCGCGGTGCGACCGTTGTGGGTGGGCCGGGGTGACGCCTCGGACCTGACCATGGTCGACGACGAGTGGCGCAAGTACGGCACCGACTTCCTCATCGCCTGTGAGCGGACGCTGAGCCGTCGGCTGGGCGACCTCCCGGTCAGCACGGAGATCACCCACGGGGTGGTCGTGCCGGCCCTGGTCGACATCAGCGAGCACGCCGGCCTCGTGGTGCTCCAGCACCACCGGATGAGCCAGCCGCGCCACGTGCCGGCACTCTCGGTGACCAACGGAGTCGCCGCACGGTCACACGCACCGGTGGTGGCGGTGCCCGACGCCTGGCGCGAGAGCGAGCGGGAGGACGACGTGATCGTCGTCGGGGTGGAGGACGCGGAGAGCTCCCACCACGTCGTCTCCTGGGCCCTGGAGGAGGCGGAGCGGCTCGGCGCCTCGGTGCGACTGGTGCGCGCCTGGTACTTCTCGGCGGGTTTCGACGCAGAGGTCTTCGCCGGACAGGCGGGCCTCGTGCAGTCCGCAGCCGTGCGTGAGGAGATGCAGCGCGACTTCGGGGCTCTGCTCGAGCAGCATCCTGCGGTGCGCTGCGAGATGGTCGCCACCCACGGTCGTCCGGCCGACGTGCTCGTCGCGGAGTCACACTCCAGCCGACGGGTGGTCGTCGGACGCCACGAGCCCCGGCTACCGCTGGGCTCCCACCTGGGGCCGGTGACCCGGGCCGTGCTGGCCCTGGCAGCCTGCCCCGTGGTCGTGGTCGACCCGCGGGGCCGTCACCGGGACGACCCGGCACGCCGCGAGGCGCTCCGGGTCTCGGTCCCCAGCACCGGCTGAGTCCACCGACCCGACGAGCCCGTCCCACCGGTGGGCTGCGTCAGTGGCGGCCCCGTGCGCCGGTGGCGCCCCTTGCGTCGGTGGCGGCCCCTTGCGTCATACGAATTGGTCGCCCGGGGAGCCACCACGTATGACGTCCCGCGCAACGTCATACGACCTGGTCGCCGGAGCAGCCACCTCGTATGACGTCCCGCGCAACGTCATACGACCTGGTCGCCGGAGCAGCCACCTCGTATGACGTCCCCGCAACGTCATACGACCCGGTCGCCGGAACAGCCACCTCGTATGACGTCCCGCGCAACGTCATACGACCTGGTCGCCGGAGCAGCCACCTCGTATGACGTCCCGCGCAACGTCATACGACCTGGTCGTCGGAGCAGCCACCTCGTATGACGTCCCGCGGGACAGCACGTCCCGCGGGACAGCACGAACCCCGCACGTGACGCCGTTTCTCTGGACGTCTCCGTGCGGGGCACGTCCGACGGGCGCGGACCACTCCTCCGCGCCGCCGGGCCCCGGCCCTCCGGGCCGGAAGGCCGCACCGGCCGCTCAGGGCATCAGCCCGACCCAGAGCGGTCGGCGCGGGATCCGGGCCGCGACCGGCCGCTCATGAGGTCAGCACGTCCTCGAGCGGCCGGCGCGGGGTTCTGGGGAGGGTGGTGCGGGCGATCTCCTGCCAGCCCACCCGCAGCAGGAGCTGGGGCAGGGCCAGGTCGGCGAAGACCTCACGTTCGAGCTCCACGCGGGTCTGCGGCACCTCGATCACCTGGCTGAGCGGGACGATCGACAGGCCGGCGCGGGTGGCGTGCAGCCACACGGCGCTCAGCGTCTGGCCGGCCTGGAGCCAGCGCAGCTGGTCGTCGTGGATGGTGCACACCGCGATCAGCCCGTCGGAGCTCTCCACGAGTCGCTGGCTCTCCGGCGGTGCCGTCCTCGGTGCGTACCGCTGGGGTCGCTCGGCGCGGGCCAGCGACCGGGGCGGAGCGGCACTGCTCACCGGTACGCCGTCGGCCCGGCTGCGCTCGACCCAGCGGGCCTGCTCCTCGGCGTAGCGGGGGTCCGCGGCCTGGTGGGTCAGTGCCCGGTCGACGAGCAGCTCGGCGCGGAACCTCGCGGTGACGTCGATGACCGGCACGGCATAGGCCCCCCAGCCCGATGCCCCCTCGGCGAGCCGGTGGAGGCGCGAGTCCGGGACCGGCCACGAGGTGAACCGGCGCCGGTCGGTGCAGCGCAGCTCGAGCACCTCACGCCGGGTCCGGGCGTCTGCCGGGGGGGTGCCGGGGGAGAGGTGGATGCGCGCGAGGAAGTCGGTGTCGTCCGCGTCGGGCAGCACGTCGACGGTGACGGTGAGTCCGAGCAGGTGGGCGGCCTCGACCGCGTGGTGCAGGGCGGCGCCGCAGCTCAGCGCGAGGTTGCGCCCGTTGGAGTCCGCGACCGGCAGCTGGCGCGAGCGGTCGGCGTAGAGGTCGATGGTGCTGTCTCCACGCAGGCCCCAGCGCCAGGGTTGGGTGTTGTGCACGCTGGGTGCGCGGCAGGCGAGGGAGACGACCTCGCGCAGCAGGTCGACCGAGGGCGTGCTCATCGGCGGTGCCCCCGTCCGAGGACGTGCTCCTGCAGGTACCCGTGGAGGTTCCCGTGCAGGTGGTGGCCGCGCCCTGGTCGTCTCGCCCAGGCCGAGAAGGCGCGATACACCGGAGTGCGACGCATGAGGCCGGGCACGTACATCGTCGTCACCGCTCTTTCGGACTCGTCTGGCTGGTGCTCGTTCGGGGATGGTTCCAGCGTGCCGAGGATCGGGGCGCCGGTGCAGGGACGAAAGTCCTGTCCGCGCGGGCCGATGCGTGGTCGACGCCGGTCACGGCCGGCGCGTAGATTCGCAGGCATGGCAGACGCACCGATGTCGGGGACGCCCCCGGAGCCGATCCGGGTCTACCTGCTCGACGACCACGAGCTGGTCCGGCGCGGCATCAGGGACCTGCTGGAGAGCTCCGGCGACATCGTCGTGGTCGGCGAGAGCGGCCTGGCAGCCGAGGCGACGCGACGGATCCCGGCCCTGCGGCCGCACGTCGCCATCCTCGACGGGCGCCTGCCCGACGGTTCGGGCATCGACGTGTGCCGCGAGATCCGCTCGAAGAACCCGGAGATCGCGGCGCTGATCCTGACGTCGTACGACGACGACGAGGCGCTGTTCTCCGCGATCATGGCCGGGGCCGCCGGCTACATCCTCAAGCAGATCGGCGGCAACGACTTCGTCGACACCGTACGCAGGGTCGCGGCCGGTCAGTCGATGCTCGACCCCGCGGTGACCGCCCAGGTGCTCGAGCGGGTCCGCAGCGGACCCAAGGTCGACCCAGCGCTGGAGCGGCTCACCGACCAGGAGCAGCGCATCCTGGACCTGATCGGCCAGGGCATGACCAACCGGCAGATGGCCGAGGAGATGTTCCTCGCCGAGAAGACGGTCAAGAACTACGTGTCCTCGATGCTGGCCAAGCTCGGGCTGGAGAGCCGGACCCAGGCCGCGATCTTCTCCCTCAAGCATCCCCAGGACTGAGCGGTCGCGCGGTGAGCAGGGCGGACGACGCAGCCACCGTCGAGGGGGCGGACTTCGAGGACCTCCTGCGAGAGGTGCTCGCCCGCGTCAACGGCGCCCTCGACGAGCAGGCGCGACTGCGCCTGCTGCTCGATGCGGTCGTCTCGATGGCGGCCGACCTCACCCTCGACGGCGTGCTCACCCGGATCGTCGAGATCTCCCGCAGGCTGACCGGTGCTCAGTACGCCGCCCTGGGGGTCCTCGCCTCGGGGCCGCGCAAGGGCCTGCGCACGTTCGTCCACCAGGGGATGGACCCGGTCTCGGTGGCCGAGATCGGCGACCTGCCTACCGGCCACGGCATCCTCGGCCTGCTGATCGACCGACCCGAGCCGTTGCGGCTGCACGACATCGCCGCCCACCCGGAGTCCTACGGCTTCCCACCCGGCCACCCGCCCATGCGCTCCTTCCTCGGGGTGCCCATCCGCATCCGCGACCGCGTCTTCGGCAACCTCTACCTCACCGAGAAACCGGGCGAAGGGGACTTCACCACCGAGGACGAGGAGGTGGTGATCGCCCTTGCCGCCGCGGCCGGTGTGGCCATCGAGAACGCCCGCCTCTACGAGGAGGCCGGTCGTCGCGAGGAGTGGCTCGCCGCCACGGCGGAGATCACGGGGCTGCTGACCGGTGCCGGCGCCATCGAGGAGGCGCTGCCCCTCGTGGCCGACCGCGCCCGGCGTCTCGCCGACGCCGACGTCGCCTGGATCGTGGTCGGTACCCCGGACGACCTGTCGTTGAAGGCCGTCGCCGGGCCGCCGGTGCCGATCGAGGAGATGCGCAAGGTCCCGCTGGACAACTCCCTGTCCCGCATGGTGATCCGCACCGGCAAGCCCGTCTCGAGCACCGACGTCACCAGCGACGGTCGCGCGCTCAAGCTGAACCACATCGACGGCTGGCCCGAGGTCGGGCCGGCGATGGCGGTGCCGCTGCGGGCCGGCACCGAGGTGGTGGGTGCCGTGGGTCTGGGGTGGACCCGCGAACGAGCGGAGCAGCACCAGAGCGTGGACCCGCGGCTCCCGGCGAGCTTCGCCGAGCAGGCCGCGCTCGCCCTCCAGGTGCTCCGGTCGCGGGAGTACGAGCAGCGGCTGGCGCTCTTCGAGGACCGTGACCGGATCGGTCGCGACCTGCACGACCTGGTCATCCAGCGGCTGTTCGCCGTCGGGCTGAGCCTGCAGTCCATCAACGGCAAGGTGACCGACTCGGAGGCGGGCGGGCGCATCTCCGCGGCCGTGGACGAGCTCGACGCCACCATCAAGGACATCCGCCGTTCGATCTTCGCGCTCGGCACCACCGAGGGGTCCGCCGACGTGCAGACCGAGCTCACCCGGTTGGTCGACCGCGCCGCGAGCACGCTGAAGTTCCGGCCGACTCTCACTCTGGAGGGGCCGGTGCGCACGGTCGTCGGCGAGGAGCTCGCCCCGCACGTGCTGGCCGTCCTCGCCGAGGCGCTCTCCAACGCGACTCGGCACGCCGACGCCACCAGGATCGACGTACGCGTCGAGGCGGGCGACCAGGTGACCCTGGTCGTCGCCGACGACGGCCACGGGTTGCCCACCGGGGTGCGGGAGAGCGGCCTGAGCAACATCCGCGACCGCGCGGACCTGCTCGGCGGCCAGTGCCGGGTGGAGACCTCCGAGACGGGCACCACGATCACGTGGTCGGTGCCCGCCGGCCACGGGTCGGCCGACAGCTAGGCGAACGGGTCGAGCGACCAGAACGTACGCCGGACGAACCGGGTCTCGTCGGGATCGAGCGCCCGCAGCCAGCTGACCAGCAACACCACGCAGGCCACCAGCATCACCAGGCTGGGCACGGCGTCGGGCCCCAGGGCCACGTCCGCTCCGGCTGCGAGCCCCACTCCGACGCCGGCCCAGAGCGCGGTGAAGAGCGTGACGATCTTGACCAGCACGATGACCCCCAGCGGTCCGCCGATCGCCTGGCCGCGCAGCAGCAGGTGCCCGACGACCGCGACGCACGGGAGCACGATGACCAGGTCGAGGACGTAGATCGGGTACGCGACGCCGCCGGGGCCCGCCGGGGTGGGCGCGGACCCGCCGAGTGCGAACGGCACCAGCTCCACCAGCCAGAGCGCGGCGAAGAGGGCCGCCACGGCGAGCAGGAACAGACCGGTGCCGCGCTCGAGCCCGCGGCGCGCCGTACGCGGCCAGGCGTGCGGCCGCAGCCGCAGCACGCCGTCGAGCAGGGCCGCACCGGCGATCGTCACCAGGGCGACGTAGACGAGGAAGAGTCGGTTCATCGGTATCCCGATGAGATAGGTGGCGTAGGTGTACGCGACGTAGGCGAACAGGCCGAGCCGTACCAGGTGGGCCCGCGCCGTGGTGCGTGCTGCGAGGAGCAGCAGCAGGGCGGCGGCGCCCACGCTGAGCACGTCCTGGGCGCGCGCCTGGGTGACGGTGGCCTCGGACAACCCGCGGTAGGGCTCCGCGCTGGCCAACCCGTAGGCGGTGGCCGCGACGACGCCGAGCGCCACCAGCACGCTGGCCCAGGCGGTGCGAGCAGTCGCGGCCACCGAGGCCGACTGCCCGGTGCCGGAGACCAGCGTCGTCGGCATTCCGTGCCCTCAGTCCGGAGCGGACGCGGTCAGCGGGACGGCAGCGACCGGGCACCGCGCGTGCTCGATCATCCACACCGCGGTGGTGCCGAAGGTCAGCTCGGCGATCCGGCCGCGCTGGTGCACGCCCACCACGAGCAGACCGAAGGTGTCGGCGAGCTTGAGCAGCACCCGTTCGGGACGGCCGCGACCGAGCAGGGTCTCGACCTCGACCTCGGGGTACTTCTCGCGCAGCTCGGCGATCCACGCCGCGACGTGTGCGTCGCCCTCCTGGCTCCAGGCGGTGGGGTCGGCCGCCTCGGGCACCGCGGCCTCGGAGGGAGCCTGGGCGTGGACGACGGTGAGCGGCTCGCGACGCAGCATCGCCACCCGGAAGCCGAACTCCAGGACCGGCCGCGAGTCCGGCCGCAGGTCGACGCCCACGGCGACGCCCCGCCGGTCACCGGCGGGAGTCGGCCGGTGCACCACGACCGGGCACTCGGCGCGACGTACGACGGCCGCGGAGGTAGAGCCGAGCAGCACGCTGCGCAGTGGGCCACGACCTCGTGACCCGAGCACCACCATCTCGGCCTTGGCAGACATCTCGAGCAGCACCTCGCGCGGGTCGCCCACGACGATCATCGACTGCACGTCGAGGCCGTCGAGCAGCGCCGCGGACTCCTCGCGGACGCGGGACATCACCTCGCGGCCCTCGGCCTGCAGCGCGGCCTTGTGACCCTCGCGCGGGTTGTCGGAGGTGGGGTCGAGCCAGGCACCGTGCGGCGGGTGCACGGTGAGCACCAGTGTCAGGGTGCGCTGCTCCACCTGAGCCTGTTGCACGGCCCAGCCCAGGGCCTGGGCGGAGTGCGTCGAGCCGTCGACGCCGACCACGATGGTCCCGGCGTGGTCGGTCATCGGTCCTGCTCCGTCTTGTCCGGGCCGACGAACATCGACTCGTCGGGGGCGTGCACCTCGACGGGGCAGACCGCGTCGTGCAGCACGGCGCGTCCGATGCCGCCGAGACGGTGGTAGTAGCCGCCGTAGCGTGGCCGCGAGATCAACACCCGGTCCGCGGTGGCCGACGCGGCCACCAGGGCGGCGGCGGGCTGCTCGTGCTGGATCTCGATGCGCACCGGCACATCAGGGTGCTCGTCGCGGGTGGTCTTCACGAGCGGCTCGATCAGCGCGGTCTGCTCGTAGGCGTAGCCCTCACGTGCCACCCGGTTGGCGACGATGTCGTCGTAGCCGGAGGCGAGCTTCCACGCGTGCAGCACGACCAGCTCGGAGTCGCACTCGTCGGCCAGGGCCAGTCCGGCGGCGACCATGTCCTCGGCCCACTCGTAGGACTTGACCCCCACCACGATGCGGCCGTGCACTCCGTGCGGCTGCCACTCCGGGGGGACGATGACGACGGGGCACTCGGCCTGGGCGGCAACGCCCGCGACGATGTCACCGGTCCAGAGCCGGCCCACGACCGAGCGCCGCTCGGCGCCGAGCACCAGCAGCCCGGCCTGCGCGGTGCAGGCCGCCAGCGAGTTCACGATGCCGTGGCCGGTGATCAGGTCGGTCTCGATCTCGAGACCGGGCACGGCGTCCTCGGCGATGGCCCCGGCCTTCTCGAGGAGCTCGAGACCGTAGGTCCGCAGGCTCGCCTCCGGCACGATCGGCGGTCGCGGCCCAGCGGCGTAGCCGGGGGTCGCGTGCACGATCGCCAGGGGTACGCCGAGACGCTGGGCCTCGAGGGCGGCGAACCTGATGCCGCGCTCACCGGCGGGGGTGCCGTCGACTCCGACGACCACGGGTCGGGTGAGGTTCTCGGTCATGGTGCTGTCCTCTCGTGCGGCGGCCGCCCGGCTGAGCGGCCGGTGCTGACTAGGCGTGTGTCGCCAGGTGGGCCAGGGGGACGACGGCGACCGGGCAGTCGGCGTGCTCGACGAGCGCCACCGAGACCGACCCGAAGAGCGTCTGCATCGCTCGGCCGGGCTGGTGGGCACCGACCACGACGAGGTCCATGGAGCCGCTGACCTTGGTCAGCACCTCCTGCGGCAGGCCGCGGGCCAGCCGGGTGGTGACGCGCACCTCGGGGTACTTCTCACCCATGCCGGCGACCACCTCGGCGACGGCGATCCGCTCGTTCTCGACGTCGTTGACGTCGTTGGGCTCCAGCAGCGCGCCGACCGCACCGGGAAGGAGGTCGTGCAGGCAGTAGACGAGGGTCAGCGGCAGGTCCAGCAGTGCGGCCTCGCGGTAGGCGAAGTCGAGCACCGGCTGGGACTCCGGCAGCGTGTCGACCCCGACGGCGATGCCGAGCCGGTCGTCCACGTCGTGCTCGGGTCGCAGCACCACGACGGGGCAGTGCGCGTGCCGGACGACGGCCACGCTCACCGAGCCGAGCAGGAGGCTGCGCACGGTGCCGAGCCCGCGTGAGCCCACCACGACCATGGCGGCGTCGTTCGAGAGCTGGAGCAGGACGTCGCGGGGGTCAGCGAGCTCGAAGACCTCGTGGACCTCGATGTCGGGGGCCGTCCAGGCCACGGTCTCCCGGGCGGCCTCGAGGATCTGGTGCCCCTGGGCCCGGAGCGCCTGCCGGGTCTCGGGTACGTCGACGATGCTGGTCTCGGCGTACGAGCGGGTGATCGAGTGGACGCAGTGGAGCAGGGTGAGTGGGAGCTTCTGGGCCTCGGCCTGACGTGCGGCCCACTTCAGGGCTCGGTCGGCGGACTCGGATCCGTCGACGCCGACGACGATGGTGCCTGGGACGTGGTGCATGGGGTCCTCCTGGACGGGTGCCGGTCAGGCTTTCGTCCAGACTGGCTCCAACCGCGCGAGGTCGGCAGGGGCGGACGCCCGTGCCCTTCGGGACCTCCGACCCTGAGCGCCCGGGCGCACCGGCGCGGGACCCGTCAGGGTGTGGTGGCGCCCGGCAGGTCGAGCACGACCCGCAGCGCCTCGCCGTCCGCGAGCACCCGGAAGGCCTCGTTGATGTCGTCGAGGTCGAACCGGTGCGAGATCATCGCCTCGAGGTCGAGTCGGCCCTGCTGGTGCAGCAGGCTCAGCTCGGGGATGTCGGTGACGAACCGGCTGGAGCCGATGAACGCGCCCTGCAGGCGGCGCTCGTGGAAGTACAGCGAGGACGCCGGCACCCGGATCGGGGTGGAGTCGGGCACCATCCCGAGCACGGTGCACACCCCGCCGGGTGCGAGCATCGCGAACGCGAGCTCCGCGGTCTCGGCCCGACCGACGGCCTCGAAGGAGAATTCGACGCCGCCCGGCACCAGCGCCTGGACCGCGTCGAGGGTGCGGGCGTCGGAGAGCACGGTGTCCGTCGCACCGAACCGGGACGCGGCGGCCAGCTTGGCCGGGTCGCGGTCCACCGCGACGATCCGGGCGGCACCGGCCAGCCGGGCGCCCTGGACCGCTGCCAGCCCGATCCCGCCGCAGCCCACGATCGCGACGCTGGCACCGACCGGGACCCGCGCGGCCCGGGTCACCGCACCCACCCCGGTCAGCACCGCGCAGCCGAACAGCGAGGCGACCGCGAGCGACTGGTCCCGCGGGATCGCCACCACGGCGTTCTGGTGCACGACGACCAGCTCGGCGAACGCACCGATGCCGCCCATCACCCCGATGGGCTCACCGGTCGGGGACAGCAACGACGGCTCGGGACGCGCGCGCAGCCGGGCCCGGTCGGCACACAGGGACATCCGGCCGCTCACGCAGTACCGGCACCGCCCGCAGAACATCGTCAGGCTGGTGACCACGTGGTCGCCCACGCCGACCGCGGTGACCCGGTCCCCGACGGACTCGACGATCCCGGCCGCCTCGTGCCCCAGCACCTCGGGCAGCGCCGTCTCGTGGGTGCCGTCGACGTAGTGCAGGTCGCTGTGGCACAGCCCGACGTTCACCGGCCGCACCCGCACCTCCTCGGGCCCCGGCCGGTCGACGAGCACGGACTCCAGCTCGAGGTGTCCCGGCCGGCGCAGCACGGCCGCGCGCACCTCGGTCCGCGGTGATCCCTGGTGGTCCATCTGGCCTCCTCTTGGCCTAGCCCGCCGGCGCGGACCATTGACACGGCGCCCGCCTCCTGAGAATCTACAAACTCGTTCGGACCCGTACAATCTCGTGAGGGAGACTACCGTGAGCCTGCCCCCAGCCCCACCTGAGACAGAGGGCACCTCTCTGCGCAGCGGACGCCTCGGGGTCGTCGGCATCGTCTTCTTCGTCATCGCGGCCGCCGCGCCCCTGGTCGGGATGACCGGTGCGCTGCCCGTCGCGATCGTGCTCGGCAACGGCGCCGCCGTGCCGGGCGCCTACCTGTTCGTCGGCCTCGTGCTGCTGCTCTTCAGCGTCGGCTACGCGGCGATGAGCCAACGGGTGACCAACACCGGCGCGTTCTTCGCCTACGTCGGCCGCGGCCTCGGCATCGGCCCGGGCGTCGGCAGCGCGTACGTCTCCCTGGTCGCCTACGTCTCCATCCAGCTGGCCATCTACGGCTTCTTCGGAGCCGTGATGTCCGGCGAGATGAACGCCAAGCTGGGCATCGACCTGACCTGGTGGGTCTGGTCGCTGCTGGCGTGGCTGGTCGTCTTCGCCCTGTCCGCGTTCAGCGTCGACGTCGGGGCCAAGGTGCTCGGCGTGCTCATGCTGCTCGAGCTCGCCTCGCTGCTGCTCACCGCGCTGGCCGTCTTCGCCCAGGGGGCCGGGCCCGAGAGCCTCGACTTCGGCGCGTCGTTCTCGCCGGGCAACATCCTGGTCGGCGGCATCACCGGGTCTGCCGGCATCGCCTTCGCCTTCGCATTCGCCTCCTTCATCGGCTTCGAGGCCACGGCCATCTACGGCGAGGAGTCCAAGGACCCCAAGCGCACCGTCCCGGTGGCCACCTACCTGGCCGTCATCACGATCACCGTGCTGTTCGCGCTGACCACCTTCGCCGTGGTCTCCGCCCTCGGGTCCAGCACCGTGATCGACGAGGTGGTCAAGCGCTCCTCGGTCGACGGGGAGCCCCTGGTCAACTCGGCCGAGGTCATCTTCAGCGTCGCGCGCGAGTACGTCGGCGGCTGGCTCGCCGACGCGATGAGCTGGCTGGTGCTCAGCAGCCTGTTCGCCGGTCTGCTGGCCTTCCAGAACTCCGCCGCGCGCTACTTCTACTCCATGGGCCGCGCCGGCGTCCTGCCGTCCTTCCTCGACCGGGTCAACAAGGCGGGCGCCCCGCTGCTGGGCTCGATCGCCACCTCGGTGGTCGCCGGCTCCGTGATCGTGATCTTCGCACTCACCGACCGCGACCCCGTGCTCAACCTGTTCTTCTGGTTCAGCGCGCTGGCCGTCGTCGCGATCGTCCTGGTCGAGATCCTGGTCTGCTTCGCCGTGATGGCCTTCTTCCGCCGGCACCCCGAGGAGCTCAGCCCGTTGAAGACCATGGTCGCGCCGATCCTGGCCGCCCTCGGCCTGGCGCTGGGGGAGTACCTCCTGATGTCGCGCTTCGGCCTGCTCGCCGGAACCGTGGCCGACGGGGTGGACCCGACCACCCAGGCCTGGGGCCTGAACCTCCTCGGCTACACCCTGGTCTTCCTGCCGTTCATCGTCTTCGTCGTGGGCACCGTCGTGGGCACGATGCGCCGGCGCGGTGAGAACGCCGCCGCGGTGGCCGACCTCGTCCAGTAGTCCCGGGTGACGTCGCCACGGATGATGCTCATCCTCAGCGAGAACTGGACGCTGACCTCCGGGCGGGACCTGCCCGAGCTGGTGCGGTGGGCCCGGATCGCCGAGGATGCGGGCTTCGACGCGGTGATGCTCAGCGAGCACGTCGTCCTCGGACCGGACGCGAGCGCCGCGGGGGTGATGGGCAACCCCCGCGCGTACGCCCTGCCGGGCAACCAGGACCCGGAGACCCCGTGGCCGAGCTCGCTGCTGCTCCTGGCGGCGATGGCCTCGGTGACGGAGCGCCTGCGCCTGGTCGCGTCTGCTGTCATCGCCCCGCTGCGGCACCCGCTGCTGCTCGCCCGCGAGCTCGGCACCCTGGACCTGCTCAGCGCCGGACGGCTCGTCGTCCAGCCCACGGTCAGCTGGAGCCGGGACGAGTACGCCGCCCTCGGGGTGCCGTTCACCCGGCGCGGGCGCATCCTCGACGAGCAGCTGGAAGTGCTCCGGCTCGCCTGGCAGCCGGGGCCGTTCTCGTTCGCAGGCGAGCACTTCGCCTTCACCGACGTCAGCCTCGAGCCGCGGGCCCACCACGCCGACGGGCCGCGGCTGTGGTTCGGCGGGGCCCGGATGAGCCCGCCCCTGCTGCGCCGGCTGGTCCGCCACGGGCACGGGTTCCACCCCCTGGGCGCCCCGGGAGCCAGCGACCTCGAGGACCTCGACGCGGGCCTGCGCGAGGCGGGGCGCGACCTCGCCGAGCTCGAGCTCGTCGGCGGGACCAGGGCGGTGTTCCCCGACGACGAATCCTGCGCCGACCTCGGGCAGGCGATGGAGCCGATCCGCGCGCAGCTCGACGCCGGGTACACCACCTTCGGGCTCAAGCCCTCCCAGTTCATCGACGACGCGGCCGAGCTGCCCGCGTTCTGCCGTGACGTGGTGCGACGGGCGGAGGCGATGGGCCGGTGACCACGAGCGAGTGCGTGCGGGGAGCCGGTCGTCGGGGGTTGCCAGACCACCTGCCCTCGCCTATCGTTTGGGACCGAACGACTAGCCGCACGACACGCGCGACGTACTCCCACACCAGCAAGCACCGACCCTCCAGGAGTGAGCGATGACCGAGCCGGAGACCGTCCCCCTGAGCGAGGTCGACCTGACCGACCTCGACCGCTTCCGGGACAACCGGGGCTGGGGCCAGTTCGACACCCTGCGCCGCGAGGACCCGCTCCACTGGAACGAGGAGCCGGCGCCCAACAAGGGGTTCTGGTCGGTCACCCGCTACGAGGACATCTGGACCGTCGACAAGGAGACCGAGACCTTCACCTCCGAGCAGTTCGTCAACCTCGAGGAGGTCGACGACGACCTGATGGACATCCGTCGCTCGATCCTCGAGACCGACGGGCAGCGGCACCTGGCGCTGCGCCAGCTGATCTCCCGCGAGTTCAGCCCGCGCAACCTGATGAAGAACTACGAGGGCTTCCTGCGCCAGCTGACCAAGCAGACCGTGGACGCGGCGCTGCAGGACGACGAGTTCGACTTCGTGGAGCGGATCAGCGCGGACTTCCCGATCCAGGTGCTGGCCCGGCTGCTCGACGTGCCGCTGGAGGACACCGGTCAGCTGATCGCGTGGGGCAACGAGATGGTCGGCAACACCGACCCGGACTACACCGACCACCCGCTGGACTCCCCGGAGAGCGAGAAGTACAAGCACCTCCCGTTCCGTTCGCCGACCACCCAGGACGTCTTCGACTACGGCCGAGCGCTGCGCGACCGCCGCAAGGGCGGCGACGGCACCGACCTGATCAGCCAGCTGGCCAACAAGGTGCCCACCGACGGCATCCCGCTCTCCGACCGCGACTTCGACAACTACTTCCTGCTGCTGGTCATCGCCGGCAACGAGACCACGCGGCACGCGATCAGCAACGCGATGCTCGGGCTGATCGACCAGCCCGACCAGCTCCGGCTCCTCCAGGAGGACCCCAGCCTCATCACCCCCGGTCTCGAGGAGCTGCTGCGCTGGGCCTCGCCGGTCTACCACTTCCGGCGTACGGCGACCCGCGACGTGGAGATGCACGGCAAGACGATCCGTGAGGGCGACAAGGTGGTGATGTGGTTCGGCTCCGGCAACCGCGACGACTCGCAGTTCCCGGACCCGTACAAGATCGACGTACGCCGCCCGAACGTCGACCACCTGACCTTCGGCAAGGGCAGCCCGCACCTGTGCCTGGGCAACGGACTGGCGCGGATGGAGGTGCGGTTGATGTTCGAGGAGCTGTTGCCGCGGCTCTCCGAGATCGAGGTGACCGGTGAGGTCACCCGGGTCCGCTCCAACTTCGTCAACGGGATCAAGAAGTTCCCGGTGGCCGTGAAGCAGCGCTGAGCAATCCTCCCGAACCCAGCCCCGAACCCAGCCCCATCATCGGGTCGCCGACGCGCGCCCGCGAGCAGAGGAGCACCGCATGACCACCGGATACCTGTGGGACGAGATCTTCGGCTGGCACGACACCGGCAGCGGGCCGCTGTTCCCGGCCGACCCGCTGGCGGGTCTGCAGCCCATCGGCCACCACGTGGCGCACCCCGACACCAAGCGGCGGATGCACGAGCTCGTCTGCGTCTCGGGCCTCGTCGACCACCTCACCCGGATCGCCCCGCGTGCGGCCAGCGACGAGGAGATCCTCCGCGTGCACACCGCGGACTACCTCGAGCGGATCAAGCAGGAGAGCGAGCAGCCCAAGGGCGGCGACGCCGGCGACGGGATCTCCCCGTTCGGCAAGGGCGCCTTCGAGATCGCCGCGCGCGGCGCCGGCTCGGCCATCGCGATGACCGAGGCCGTGGTCTCCGGCACCGTGGACAACGGCTACGCGCTGGTCAACCCGGCCGGCCACCACGCCGTGGCCGAGACCGGCATGGGCTTCTGCATCTTCAACAACGTCGCGATCGCCGCCCGGCACGCCCGGGCCGCGCTGGGCGTGGGCAAGGTCGCCATCGTCGACTGGGACGTCCACCACGGCAACGGCGCGCAGGCGATCTTCGCCGAGGACCCCGACGTGCTGACGATCTCGCTGCACCAGGACCGCTGCTTCCCGCCCGGCTCGGGCCTGGTGGAGGACCGGGGTGTGGGCGCCGGGCACGGGTACAACATCAACATCCCGATGCCCACCGGCACCGGGGACGACGGCTACACCTACGCGGCCACGCAGGTCATCGGGCCCGCCCTGGAGGCCTATGGCCCGGAGCTGGTCATCGTCGCCAGCGGCTTCGACGCCAACGCCATGGACCCGCTGGCCCGCCAGCTGATCACCACCCGCGGGTTCATCGCGCTGACCGAGACCGTGCTGAACGCCTCGCCGCAGACCCTCGGCGGTCGGGTGGCGTTCGTCCAGGAGGGTGGCTACAGCCCCGTGTACGTGCCGTTCTGCGGGCTCGCCACCATCGAGACCATGGCCGGCGTGCACGTGCTCGACGACGCGTTGCTGCCGGTGGTCGGGGGCATGGGCGGCCACCAGCTCGAGGCGCACCAGAAGGACCTGGTCGACCACGTGGCCGGCTTCGTCGCCGACCTCTGACGCACCGGTCCCCGGATGGTCCCGGGGTTGTCAAAGAGTCCAGCAGGCCATATCGTTCGTATCCGAACGAATACCGACGGAGGTTCCAGTGACGGTGACGCAGACCGTTGTCCGGGAGTTCGAGGTGGACCTCGTCGTACGCGAGACCGAGTCCGTGGCCGACGACGTGGTCGCGCTCACCCTGGCCCGGCCCGACGGCGAGACGCTGCCGGACTGGACGCCGGGCGCGCACGTCGACCTCGTCCTCGCCGACGGACTGGTCCGCCAGTACTCGCTGTGCGGGCGACCGAGCGAGAACGACGCCTGGCGGGTGGGTGTCCTGCGCGCCCCCGAGAGCCGTGGCGGATCCGTCGCCGTGCACGCCCTGCAGCCGGGCGCCACCGTGCGGGTCCGTGGCCCCCGCAACCACTTCCCGGTCGTGGCCTCCCAGCGCTACCTGTTCGTGGCCGGTGGCATCGGCATCACCCCGCTGCTCGCGATGGTCCACGAGGTCGAGGCGGCCGGCGCCGACTGGGAGCTGTACTACGGCGGCCGCTCGCTGTCCTCGATGGCGTTCGTGGAGGAGCTGCGCGGGTTCGGTGACCGGGTGCACCTCGTGCCCCAGGACGAGCAGGGACTGCTCGACCTGGACGCGATCCTCGGCGAGCCGCGTGCCGACACCCTCGTCTACGCCTGCGGCCCCGAGCCCCTGCTGGCCGCGGTGGAGGAGCGCTGCCAGGCGTGGCCGAGCGGCAGCCTGCACCTCGAGCGGTTCACCCCGCGCGCCACCGAGGCCCCCGAGGACGAGCAGGGCTTCGAGCTGGTCCTGCAGCGCTCCGGCAAGACCCTGCAGGTGCCGCCGGACCGGTCGGTCTTCGACGTCGTCCGCGAGGCGGGCGTCAGCGTGCTCGGGTCGTGCCTGGAGGGCATCTGCGGCACCTGTGAGACCGAGGTGGTCGACGGCGACGTCGACCACCGCGACTCGGTCCTCGACGAGGAGGAGCGGGCGGCCAACGAGGTGATGATGATCTGTGTCTCGCGTTGCCGGTCGGCCCGGCTGACCCTGGACCTGTGACCCCCAGCCCGACGTCCCCTGCGGAGAAGGACCACCGATGAGCACCCACGACAGCACCGGCCACCTGGCGCCGGCGTACCCGGTGCAGAGCTGGTACGTCGCCGCCACCAGCGACGAGGTCGGCCGCGAGCCCCTGGCCCGCCGCGTGCTCGGGACCTCGCTGGTGCTCTACCGCACCGGGGCAGGTGTCGCGACCGCCCTGGAGGACCGGGACGCCCACAGTCCGTACCCGCTGAGCCTCGGCCGGGTCGAGGACGACCTGATCGTCTCCTCCTACTCCGGCTTCGCCTACGACGCGGACGGCACCTGCGTGCACGTGCCGACCCAGGCCGAGGTCCCCTACGACGCCCGGGTGCGGGCGTTCCCGCTCCGCGAGGTCGACGGGCTGATCTGGGTCTGGGTGGACGACGCCGGCGTGGCCGACCTGCGCACGCCGCCGCGCACCCCGTGGCTGGTCGACGAGGCGTGGTCGACCTTCGGCGGCGAGTGGACCACGGCGGCCAGCTACCTGCTGCTGCACGAGAACTTCGCCGACATCACCCACGTCGCGGTGGTGGACCCCGACTTCGCGCCGCCGGTGCTCAGCTCGGGCCCGGTGCCGCTGCTCGAGGTCGAGGTGAGCGAGACCTCGGTGTCGTTCACGCGCGACTACCCGCCGGCACCTCTCGCCGCGTGGCACGCCGAGCTGCTCGGCGCCGACCCGACGACCGAGTTCGCGCAGCACGAGAAGGGCCGGTTCGTCTCCCCGGGCCTGTGGGTGGACAGCTGGTCCGTGGTCGGCAGCGGCGGGTCCGGTGCCACCGACGCGACCTTCCGGTTCACCCACGCCGTCACCCCGGTCGACCGCACCAGCACCCGGCACGTGTGGCGGGTCAGCCGCAACGTCGCCGCCGGCGAGGAGGTCTCGGCCGACCTGCAACCCCGCTTCGAGCGCTACTACCGCCAGGTGCGCGACATCCTGGAGACCATGCAGGGCGTGCTCAGCACCGACGGCCCGCGGCCCGACGTGAGCGTCGCCGCGGACGCCGCCGCCCTGCAGGTCCGCCGCATCGTCAACCGGATGGTCGCCGACGAGCGACGCCGATGAGCATCCCCACCCACCCCAGCGCAGGAGGACACCGATGACCGACGTGAAGGGCTTCTTCTACCCCCGTACGGCGCACGGCGGCGCCTCGCTGATCCCGGACCCGCCGTGGTTCTACTCCGGTGACCTGCTCACCGTGGAGTACCGCACCGACCCCGCCCGGGTGGCCGAGCTGCTGCCGGCCCCCCTGGAG
The DNA here is from genome assembly GCA_963815595.1 of uncultured Actinomycetota bacterium. Classification (GTDB taxonomy): domain Bacteria; phylum Actinomycetota; class Actinomycetes; order Propionibacteriales; family Nocardioidaceae; genus Marmoricola. The sequence goes on from CAWFHA010000006.1 coordinate 608,243, forward strand.
CTGGCTCCCGAGGACCCGGGGGCGGTGGCGATGATCTGGGCGGACTGGCAGTCGTGCTCGACCAGCCGTGAGGAGCTGCTCGACCCCGTGCGCTCGCAGTACAAGGAGACCTTCGTGGTCGTGCGCTGCAGCTTCGAGGGACGGACGTTCTCCCGCTGCGTCTACATCTGGGTGGACAAGGACTTCGCGATCGCCCGCGGGATGCACCAGGGCTACCCCAAGAAGCTCGGCACGATGTGGCAGACCCGGCCGCACCCCTTCGCCCACGCCGCCCCGCAGATCGCCCCGGGCGGCACCTTCGGCGCCAGCCTCGCGGCCGGCGACCGGCGGATCGCGGACGCCGTGCTGACCCTGCGGGAGGAGTCCGACGCCAACGGCTTCGTCAACGCCCACCCGATGGCGCACCACCGCATCTACCCCGGCATCGAGCGGGGCGCCCCGGACGCGTTCGCGGAGCTGATCTCCTCGGGGGCCGCCGACTTCGCCGGTGGTCCGTCGTGGAGCGGCGACGCCGACCTGCGGCTCTTCGAGTCGCCGACCGAGGAGCTCGCGCGGCTCGAGGTGGACGAGGTCATCGGCGGGTACTACCGCCAGGTCGGCGTGCAGTGGAACGGCGGCACCACCCTGGCCCGGCAGACCGCGTCCGCGGGCTGGGAGACGACCGACCACGGTTGACGCCATGGTGTCCACGACATATCGTTTGGGACCGAACGACTTGCTCGGCAAGGCCGGAGGAGGAGCGCGATGAGCACCATCGAGGTCGAAGGGGTCGAGGTCGACACCCGGCACTGGATCGGTGGCGAACGGGTGTCCTCCCCGCGGACCTTCACCGACGTCTCGCCGATCGACGAGACCGAGCTCGGTGAGATCGCCGCCGGTGGGGCCGACGAGGTCGACCGGGCCGTGAACGCCGCCCGGGCCGCGTTCCCCGCCTGGGCCGCGCTGCCCGTCGCCGAGCGCTCGGCGATCCTGCGCCGCGTCGCCGACGGGATCGACGCCCGTGCCGAGGACCTCGCCCGCGTGGAGACCCGCGACAACGGCTCGCTGCTGCGCTCCCACCGTCGCGGCGTGATGCCGCGCGTGGGGATGAACTTCCGGTTCTTCGCCGACTTCGCCGAGCAGCTGCGCCACGACGATCTCGAGGTACGCGGCCACCGGGAGCGGATCACCCACGACCCCGCGGGCGTGGTCGCGATCATCACTCCCTGGAACGCCCCCTTGATGCTGGCCACCTGGCGCATCGGTCCGGCGCTCGCCGCCGGTGACACCGTCGTGCTCAAGCCACCGGAGTGGGCGCCGTTGACGGCCTCCCTGCTCGCCGACATCGCTGCCGAGGCCGGGTTGCCGGCCGGCGTGTTCAACGTCGTGCAGGGCAACGGCGTCGACGCCGGCGCGGCGTTGACCCGTCACCCCGGCATCAACCGGCTCTCGTTCACCGGCTCGGTGCCGACCGCAGGCGTGATCGCCGCCGCGGCGGCGCCCAACATCGTCCCGCTCTCCTTCGAGCTCGGCGGCAAGTCCCCGCTCCTGGTCTTCGAGGACTGCGACCTCGACCTCGCCGTCGACCTCGCGGTCGAGCAGTTCGACAACGCCGGCCAGGTCTGCCTGGGCGCGTTCCGGCTGCTCGTGCACGAGAGCATCGCGGAGACCTTCCTCGCCCGGGTCGTCGAGCGCGCCTCGGCGCTGGTGCAGGGCGACCCCCGTGACGAGGCCACCGACGTCAGCGCCCTGGTCAGCCGGGCCCACTTCGACCGGGTCTGCGGGTTCGTGGACCGGGCGATCGCCGACGGCGCCAAGCCGGTGCTCGGCGGCGGCCCCAACACCGAGCTCGGCGGGCTGTACTTCGCCCCGACGATCCTCACCGGCGCCCAGCCCGGCAGCGAGATCCTCACCGAGGAGGTCTTCGGTCCGGTGCTGACCGTGCAGACGTTCTCCTCCGAGGAGGAGGCGGTCGAGATGGCCAACAGCACCCGGTTCGGCCTGGCCGCGACCATGGTCACCGGCGACCCGGAGCGGGCCGAGCGGGTCAGCGCGCAGCTCTACGCCGGCACCGTGTGGGTCAACTGCTTCTTCGTCCGCGACCTCGGTGCCCCGTTCGGCGGCAACGGCCGGTCCGGCATCGGCCGCGAGGGCGGCATCCACTCCTTCGACTTCTACTGCGACGTCAAGAACAGCGTGTTCAGCCCCTCCGGCTGGACCACCGATGACCGGGAAGCGGGTGCCTGATGGGTGAGGTAGTCGGGGCCGGGCTGATCGCCCACGTGCCCACGATCGTGCTGCCCGAGGAGGTCCGGCGCGAGCTCAACGACGGCGAGGACTCCACCCTCGTCTCCGGGCTGCACCAGCTGCGCCGGGAGGTCTTCGACACCGCCGACTACGACACCGTCGTGGTGCTCGACTCCCACTGGGCGACCACGGTGGAGTTCGTGGTCACCGCGCACGAACGCCGGGCCGGGCTGTTCACCTCCGAGGAGCTGCCCCGGGGGATGACCCAGCGGCCCTACGACTTCCCCGGCGACCCCGAGCTCGCCCACCTGGTGGCGAGCAAGGCCTCGGCGCACAGCACCTGGATCACCGCGATCGAGGACGACCACCTGCCGATCTTCTACGCGACCACCAACGTGTGGGAGTTCCTCGGCCAGGGCCTGCCCGACAAGCGCTGGATCAGCATCGGGGTGTGCCAGACCGCCGACATGGAGGACAACCTGCGCCTGGGACGGGCCCTCGGCGACGCGATCGCCGAGTCCGACCGCAAGGTGCTGCTGATCGCCTCCGGCGCGATGTCGCACACGTTCTGGCCGCTGCGCCAGCTGCGCGACCACGAGGCCGCAGGGCTCGAGCACATCTTCACCCAGGAGGCGGTCGCCGCCGACGCCGAGCGGCTGGAGTGGTTCCGTCACGGCGACCACGCCCGGGTGCTGGACACCATGCCGGAGTACTACCGGTTCCGGCCCGAGGCCCGGTTCGGTCACTACCTGATGATGATGGGCGCGCTCGGGGAGGGCGACTGCACCGCGACCAGCCGCCAGTACGGCGAGTACGAGAACTCCATCGGCACCGCCCAGGTGCACCTGTGGTTCGACCGGCCTGAGGGCGGCTTCCCGCGCCCCCGGCGTACCGAGCCCGACCCGGACTACCTGCGCCAGACCGCCGGACCCGACCTGACCGCCGCGGGCTGAGCCCGCCGCCCACGAGGAGCACCCATGACCCTGCGCGAGACCCGCCGCATCCTGCTCGACGGCAACGTCGTCGACGTCGTCCGCCGCGACGACACCCTGGTCGCCCACGACGGCCGCGAGGTGGCGATCGCCGAGGCCACCCACCTGGCCCCGGTGACGCCGTCGAAGATCGTCTGCGTCCACCTCAACTACTCCTCCCGGGTGGAGGAGATGCAGACCGACCTGCCGCCCGCGCCGACGTACTTCCACAAGCCGGTCTCGGCCCTGAACGCCCACGAGGCGGCCGTGGTGCGCCCCGCCGGGTGCAAGTGGCTCAACTACGAGGGCGAGATCGCGATCGTGATCGGGCGGACGGCGCGCAACATCAGCCCCGACGAGGCGGGCGACTACATCCGCGGCTACACGGTGGGCAACGACTACGGCCTGCACGACTTCCGCGACACCGACTCCGGGTCGATGCTGCGGGTCAAGGGCGCCGACACGCTGTGCCCGCTCGGGCCGGGCCTGGTCGAGGGCTGGGACTTCCACGACAAGCAGATCCGCACGATCGTCAACGGGGAGGTGCGCCAGGACGGCAACACCAGCGAGATGAAGTGGGACATGCACTACCTCGTCGCCGACATCGCCCGGACGATCACCCTGCAGCCCGGCGACGTGCTGATGTCGGGCACGCCCGCGATCTCGCGGACCGTCTACCCCGGCGACGTCGTCGAGGTCGAGGTCGAGGGGCTCGGCACGCTGCGCAACCACATCGTCGAGGGGCCCACCCCGATCCGCAGCGACGTCGGCGCCCAGCCGACCGAGAGCGAGGAGGTGCTCTCCACCGCGAAGGGCGGCGACTGGGAGTTCCGCGGCATCCGCAAGCCCGACCTGAGCAAGACCCGCTGAGAGGTTCCATGACCACCCCCACGGACCTGCAGACCGACAACCCCGCCGACAGCCCCGCCGACCCGGTCGCCGCGGTGGACTGGGACGCCGCCGCCAGGCAGGTCACCCTGCCCGGAGGACTCTTCGTGGGCGGTGAGGAGCGGTCCGCCGCAGCGCAGCGCGCGGTGCACACCCCCCGCGACGGCAGCCTGCTCGGCGACCTGGCCTGGGCCGACGTCGCGGACACCGACGCCGCGGTCGCCGAGGCCCGCCACGCGTTCGACTCCGGTCCCTGGCCGCGGATGAGCGCCCGTGACCGGGGTGCCACCCTGCTGCGCTTCGCCGCGCTGGTCGAGCAGCACCGCGACGAGATCGCACTCCTGGTCAGCCTGGAGATGGGCAAGCCGATCCGGCACGCGTGGGAGATCGAGCTGCGCGCGCTGATCCGCTGCCTGGAGTTCTACGGCGGGCTCGCCGACAAGGTGATGGGCGAGATCCCGCCGACCGTCGAGGGCCAGCTGGCGCTGGTCACCCGCGAGCCCGCGGGCGTGGTGGCGGCGGTGGTCCCGTGGAACTTCCCGCTGACCATCGGCAGCTGGAAGTTCGCACCGGCCCTGGCCGCCGGTTGCAGCGTCGTGCTCAAGACCGCCGAGCAGTCGCCGCTGTCGATGCAGCGCGTCGCCGCACTGGGCCTCGAGGCCGGCCTGCCGCCCGGGGTGCTCAACGTGCTCTCCGGCGACGGCACCGTCGTCGGCCGCCGCCTCGGCGAGCACCCCGACGTCGACGTGCTCACCTTCACCGGCTCCACGCCGGTCGGACGGCACTTCCTGCGGTACGCCGCGGACAGCAACCTCAAGCGGGTCCACCTCGAGCTGGGCGGCAAGTCGCCCAACATCGTCTTCCCCGACGCCGACCTGGACACCGCCGCCGAGACCGCCGCGTGGGCGATCTTCTTCAACACCGGCGAGATGTGCACCGCCGGTTCGCGCCTGGTCGTCCACCGCGACGTCGCCGAGCAGGTGGTCGAGCGGGTCGTGGAGGCCGCGGCCGGCTGGGCGCCCGCGGACCCGCTGCTGCCGGACACGGTGATGGGCCCGATGGTCGACGAGCGCAGCCTGGAGCGGGTGCTCGGCCAGCTCGAGCAGGGCGTCAACGACGGCGCACGGGTGCGCACGGGCGGCGGACGGGCCCGACCGGACTCCGGCGGCCCCTACCTTGAGCCGACCGTGGTCACCGACGCCACCCGCGACAACGTGCTCGTGCGCGAGGAGCTCTTCGGTCCGGTGCTGGCGGTGCAGACCTTCGCCGACGAGGCCGAGGCCCTGGAGATCGCCTCCGACACCGACTACGGCCTCGCCGCCGCGGTGTGGACCTCCGACCTCGGTCGCGCGCACCGGATGTCGCGCTCGCTGCGGGCGGGCACGGTCTGGGTGAACTGCTACGAGGAGGGCGACATGAGCGTGCCCTTCGGCGGCGTCAAGCTCTCCGGCAACGGTCGCGACAAGTCCAGGCACGCGTTGGAGGAGTACACCGACCTGAAGACGACGTGGATCAACCATGGCTGAGCCCCGGGCGTCCCGCTCCGGGCGCCCGGCCGGGGCCCGGCCCCTGGTGGTGGTCCCGGCCCGGTTCTCGGCGAGCGCCTCGGCGCTGCGCTACCGCGCCGAGGTCAGCGCCGCCAAGCTGGTCGAGGCGGTCCACGCCGCCGGCGGCGAGCCGCTGACCTTCCACCCCGACGTGCCGTCCGGACTCTCCGAGGACGACCTCGACGCGATGGTCCGGGAGCGGATCTGGATGGCCGACGGCGTGCTGCTGCCCGGCGGCGGCGACCTCGCGGCGCACTGGGCGGGCCAGGAGGCCCACGACTCCCAGTACGACGTCGACGAGACCCAGGACGCCTTCGACCTCGCCCTGGCCCGGGTGGCCATCGAGGACCGGATCCCGCTGCTGGCCATCTGCCGCGGCACCCAGGTGGTCAACGTGGCCCGCGGGGGCGACCTCGTCCAGGACCTGACCGAGACCGTCGGCACCGACCACCGGCACCTCGTGCACACCATCGAGGTCCTCCCGGACTCACCGCTGCGCGAGGTGGTCCCGGGCGAGGAGATGACGATCTCCTGCTACCACCACCAGGGTCTCGGCGCGCTCGGCGAGGGGCTGCGCGCCTCGGCGTACGCCGAGGACGGGACCGTGGAGGCGGTCGCGCTCGACGGCCACGACGGCTGGTACCTCGGCGTGCAGTGGCACCCGGAGGACACGGCGGCGACCGACCCGCAGCAGGCGGGTGTCTTCGGCGCGTTCGTGGAGGCGATCCGACGGGGTCGCGACCGGGCTCAGGTCTCCTCGGCCGGATGAGCCTCGCCCTCGATGGAGGTCACGATCGCGCGCAGGCTGGCGGTCATGTCCTGCTGCTGCTGGCTGGTGAGCCCGTTGACGACGCGGGCCTCGATCGCGTTGAACTGCGGGTAGAGCCGCTCCATCAGGGCCTTGCCGGAGTCGGTGAGGTGGAGCTCGACCAGGCGCCGGTCGTCCTCGCGGCCGTGCTTCTCGATCCAGCCGCCGCTCTCCAGCGTCTTGACCACCCCGGTGAGCGTGGCCTTGGAGATCGCCGCGGCCTCGGCGGCGTGCCGGGTCTCCATGCCGTCGCTGATCCACACCACCCAGAGCACCACGAAGCCGGTCCAGGTGAGCCCGGCCGGACGCAGCACCTCGTTGGTGACGTGCGCGCGCACGGCGTTGGCTGCGCGGTAGATGCTGGAGACCGCGTGGGCGGCCTCGAAGTCGAGCTCGAGGGCCGTGACCCGGTCGCGCATGGCGCGCTCGGTCTCGACGAGGGTGCGCAGATCACTCATGTGCGGATGCTATGTCCCGGTGAGGTCGAGAATAGGTGGACGGGAGGAGATGCGGTCCCTTGACAGGATCGTTTGTATCCGTACGATCGTAGCGAGCCCGGAGACAGCAGGCAACAGCACGCGGACACCGCAGCAGCGGGTGGACGTGGTGCGGACGTGAGGAGAACCGATGGTCCACGTGGATGCGGCAGCGATGGAAGCCGCGGAGGCCGAGCTGGCCGAGCACGAGATCGACGTCGTACGGCTGGGGTACAGCGACCTGATGGGCGCCGAGCGCGGCCGCGACATCCTGACCCGCCGGTTCGCCCGCACGGTCGGTGACGGGGTCGCCTTCTGCCGCTCGGTCTACGGCACCTCGCCGATGGGCGACGTGGTCGACATCGAGGGCGGCATCTCCGCCGGGCTGCCCGACATCGTGGCGGTGCCCGACGTCAGCACCGTCCAGCACGTCCCGTGGGAGCCCGGGGTGGCGCACATGATCGCCGACGTGTTCAACCCCGACGGCTCCCCGTCGCAGGAGAGCCCGCGCAACGTGCTGCGCCGGGTGCTCGAGCGCTTCTCCGAGCTGGGGATGACGCCCATGGTCGGGCCCGAGCTGGAGTTCTACGTGCTCGAGGCGTCCGCGGAGTCCCCGACCGGCTGGAAGCGGTACGGCGAGGGCACCGGCAACGTCTACACCGCCGGCTACAAGGGCGACCCGGAGAACACCCTGATCCGCTCGCTGCGGCACCTCTCCGACTACGGCCTCGACGTCGTCGCCGCCAACCACGAGTTCTCCTCGGGCCAGTTCGAGATCAACCTGTGGCACTCCGAGGCGCTCGACGCCGCCGACCGGGCGTTCCGGTTCAAGACCGCCGTGCAGGAGCTGTCCCGGATGCAGGGCCGGATGGCGACCTTCATGGCCAAGCCGTTCAACGACGAGGGCGGCTCGGGCTTCCACGTGCACTTCTCCACCTGGTCGGAGGACGGCGACGCGCTCTTCGACGACCCGACCGGCGAGGACGGCCTCTCCGACGTCGCCCGCTGGGCGGTGGCCGGCGTGCTCAAGCACGCACCGGCGCTGGCGGCCCTGCAGAACCCGACGATCAACTCCTACAAGCGGTTCGGCCCGGACACGCTCGCCCCGTGGCTGGTCGACTGGGGGCTGGACAACCGCAGCGCGATGGTGCGGATCCCGCCGGAGCGCGGCCGCGCGTCGCGGATGGAGCTGCGGCTCGGCGACGCCTCGGCCAACCCCTACCTGGCGGTCGCGTCGTTCCTCGGTGCGGCGTACCTCGGCATCAAGGAGAAGCTGGAGCCGCCGGCCAAGCTCGAGGGCTACGGCTACGACACCAGCAAGGCCGAGATGCTGCCCGCCGACCTGTGCGCCGCGCTCGACGCCTTCGAGGCCGACACCGAGCTGAAGGACCTGCTCGGCCCGGAGTTCGCCAATGCGTTCGTGACCTACAAGCGCAACGAGCTCGAGCGGTTCTCCCACTTCGTCACCGACTGGGAGTTCCGGGAGTACACCTACCACCTGTGACGACCGGCCTGCTGTGGCCTGCACGAGAGAGGACCCCGCCATGCGGCTGCTGGTCATCCAGCACGACCACGCCTCGCCCCTCGGCCCGATCGAGGAGCGCTTCGCCGAGCGTGGGTACGACGCGACCCGGCACAACGTGGTCGCCGAGGAGCACTTCGACCGTCCCGGGGTGGACGCGCAGTTCCCCGACTTCACCGACTTCGACGCGGTGGTGCCGATGGGTGCCCCGTGGTCGACCTACGACCACGGCCTGATCGGCAGCTGGGTGCTGCCCGAGATCGAGCAGCTGCGCCGCGCCGACGAGGCCGGGGTGCCGGTGTTCGGCATCTGCTTCGGCGGACAGCTGCTCGCCACCGCGCTCGGCGGCGGCGTGCACCGCTCCGACGTGCCCGAGATCGGCTGGAGCGACATCGACACCGACGACGAGTCGCTGGTGCCGCCGGGGCCGTGGTTCCAGTGGCACTTCGACCGCTGGCAGCTCCCTCCGGACGCCCGCGAGGTGGCCCGCAACGACGCCGCGTCGCAGGCCTTCGTGCTGCGCCGCAACCTCGCCGTGCAGTTCCACCCCGAGCTGACCGGCTCGATGCTGGCCGGCTGGCTGGGCAACGGCGGCGCCGAGCAGGTCCGCCGTAGCGGCCGCGACCCCGAGGACCTGGTCCGGGCCACCGCCGAGCGCGAGGCCGAGGCCCGCGCGCGCTCGCACCGGCTGGTGGACAGCTTCCTGGACGGCGTCGCCTCGGCCTGAGCCGGCCCGGGTCTGGAGCCCTTCTCGGGTCTGCGCCGTGCCTCGTCGCCGCCGGTGAGGAGCTGCTGGCCGCGGACCCGGCGGGGTTTTGCCGAACTTTGCTGGAGGACCGTCACCCAGGTCCGACGTGACGGGAGCCTGCCTTCCCCCGGCCTTGGTATCAGGTCTCGGGAGGGGCGATCTCTCCGCCCCCATGGACCTTGATTCTTCAACATTCATGAGTCCGAGAACCGCACCAAACGCATTCGATTCGGACCTTGACAGATGCCTTCCGACCTGTCTTCACTCGTTACCTTGCCGAGGGATCGGGCCCTCGACAAGACACTCGGGAGGCTCGTCTTGGCACACATGTCGTTGTCGGATCCGCTCTGGAAACTGTTGACGAGCACGGTCGGTCTCGTCACGACGCGGAACGGGGAGACGGTCAACGTCCAGTCGGCCGAGTGGACGTACTTCGTCGCCAAGTCGCCGATCACGGTGGCGGTGGTCATCCACGAGAGCAACCTCAGCCACGACCTGCTCGCGGAGTCGAGCGAGTTCACGGTCACGCTGTGCTCGGAGTCGCAAGCCGATCTGGCCGACTTCTGCGGCAGCTTCTCGGGGAGGGATGTCGCGAAGATGTCCTCGGACCGGCTCGAGTTCGGCGTGGGAAGGACCACCGAAACCCCGTGGGTCAAGGGCGGCGTGGTCGCGTTGGAGTGCTCGACGACGCAGCGGGTGCCGCTGCCCGAGTACTCGATGGTCATCGGTGAGGTCACGGCCGTGCACGGGGAGCACCCCGCTCCGCGACCGCTCGTCAAGCACGACGGGATGTTCAGCCTGGGCGGAAGGGCCGAGAGAACGGCCGTCACCGCTGGTGCATCGCTGACCCCGGACGGTCTGTCAGTGTGCGCGGTCAGCGGCCGCGACGGCTCAGAGCCCTACCGCGTCGTCCTGCTCAACGAGCACGGCGAACGGGTCCACGAGCAGAACGTCCACGCCAACGACTACGGCGATCTCAACACGACGATCGTCCTTCCCGAGGAGACCAAGCGTCTCGTCCGACGCGTCGCCGTGCGGCGCGAAGGAGTGGAAGCAGGCTTCGCGACTCTCTGAGCTCCGTTTCGGGCTCGAGCAGTTCGCGACCGAGGTTGTCGTCGCCTGAGAGAGGAGGTTCAGCATGCGTAAGCCGAAGCGTCGTTACGTCAACTCCGCCAAGTGATAACTCGGGGTGGCGGGGGTTCGCCCCGCCACCCCGCCCACCGACAAGGGAGCACTCGGGTGCTCCCTGAAGCAGAACGAGGTTGTCGAGATGAAGTTCCAAGAGCGCTTGTGTCGGATCATCCGGACGGACGAGGGCAACATCCTCGCGTCGGACGCAGCAGGACGCATCCACCTGTTCGACGCACAGCTGCGGCTCCTTCGCAGCTCCCCCTCGCACAGCGGCGCCCAGCCGTTCTACACGCTGCATCTCGCCGGCCGATGGATCGTCGGACGCGACAAGCTCGGCAACATCGCGCGATGGGACGCGAACACTCTGCAGCTGACGCACTGGCTGGACGCGCGCTCCACGGCCGGTCAGGACGGGCTGTGGGAGGACGAGGACCCGTCCCTCACCATCTCCAGGGGCATCGTCGAGCACGCCGGCAAGCTCTATCTGAACAACGGATTCATGCAGCTGCTCGTGATCGACCTGGAGAGCTTCTCGATCGAGGACATCCGGGTCTCTCCCACAGGGGACACACCTATCGAGTGGATCTGCGTCGATCACCCGACCCTGCACGCGATCACCGACAAGGACGGCCGGCTGTTCCTCGGTGACCTGCCCAGCAACGACTTCCCGGTCGTGCTGAAGCTCGACGACAAGAGCAACCTGCATCGAGTGCGCTACGACGCCCGCCACGACCGGTTCTGGGTCATCCAGGATGAGGGAAGCGGTGATCACGCGTCCGTTTCCAACGGGGTCGTCACGGTCTTCCCGGATGGCAAGGTGGACCAGGAGTACCGGTTCGCGCTCGACGACATCGAGTGCCTCGACATCTCGGCCGACGGCTCCAGGGTGTACGCCGGCGGATTCGACGGCGTCATCGAGGAGTTCGACAACTCGACCTCTCAGCTGGTGCGCGCACGGACGTTCGGCCCCTTCTCCCACCAGGTGTCCGACATCGCTCTGGCCGAGGACGGTTCGATGTACGTCCTGTGCCAGGACGGTGTGCTGTCGAGGATCGACGAGCAGGGCGTGGTGGTGGACACCCTCGACTTCGAGCGCCAGTGCATCTGGGACGCCGCCCCGCGACACGATGCCCACGGCGGCACGGACCTCGTCCTGGCCACGGACGGCGGCCACGCCGTGGTCACCCCCCGGTGGTCCGACCTCGGCGTCCTGGAGCTGCTCACCGAGAGCGTCACGCCGCACGACCGGGGATTCAGCAGGCGAGTCGGTGTCCTGCCGGACGGCGGAGTCTGTGTCGTCACGCGCGAGTGCTGGGTGCGGCGCTACGACCACGACGGTGCCTTGGTCTGGGAGTCCGAGCTGGAGGGACTCATCCACACTCTCGCGGTCGACCCCGAGGGGACCAGCGTGGTCGTGGCATCGAATGTGGGCGCGGTCGAGTTCGACGCCGCGACCGGCACCGAGCTGGCCCGCTACGACATCGACGGGTCCCCCGTCTGGGCCTGCTGCTTCACGACTGACGCCCAGCTGGTCATCGCGACCCACGCCGGACTGGCAGAGGTCCGCGCCCGCGGGTCGCGGCAGACCGTGCTGTCGTTCGAGATCGGCGACTATCCCAAGCGGATGTACCAGGACTCGGACGGGTCCCTGTTGGTGACGGGTGGAGGAGGCGTACGCAGGTTCGACGTGACGTCGGGGGAGCGGACTGGTCACTGGTCTGAAACCCTGTCGAACACGTGCGAGAACGCGCTGACGCACAACGGCTACCTCTACGCCGTCACCTACGACTCGCAGCTGGCGGCGTTCGAGGTCGACACCGGGGAGTTCCTGGGCGTTCTCGAGGGCGTCCTCCCCGACTTCCCCAAGGCCATGTACATCGCCAGCTCGCCGGACGGTCGGGACACCCTGCTGGTGGGGGGTCGCGGCGGCTACCTCGCGAGCTTCGCGATCAGCAAGGACGGGTCGGTGGCGCCGGTGAGATTCCAGTGGATCGGGAAGTCCGGCGCGTGGGCGCCCCCACGCGTCGGTGTGACCAAGCATGGCGGCTGACCCAGGCCTCAGCCCCTGGCGGATCCGGCGCTTTCGGTGGTTCGCGGCCGGGAACACGGTGAACAACGTCGGCGAGGCGATCTACGACATCGCGCTTCCGCTCCTCATCTACGCGGAGACCGGGTCGGTCGTCATCATGGCGTTCGTCGCCGCCCTCACCCCCGCCACGCTGCTGCTCGGACCAGTTCTGGGGGCCGTCGCCGACGCGCGTGGCGCCGGCCGCCTCGTGCTCAGTGGCCTGACGGTTCAGCTCGGGGCAGCCGTCCTGCTCAGCGTCCTGGTCACCGCAGACACCTTGGACGTGGCCGCCGTGATCGTGCTCGCCACGATCCTGCAGGTGGCCGGGGCCACCTACCGAGTGGGTTGGATGACAGGCGTTCCGGGGATGTTTCCCGAGACTCCCGTGCGGGCCCGCGGAACCCTCTCCAGCCTCTTCGTGGCGACCACGATCATCGGGCCCGTACTGGTCGGTGCGCTGCTGCCGTGGTTGGGCTATGCCGGGCTGCTGTGGCTGAACTGCCTCTCGTTCGTGGCTCCTTTGGTCGTCTTCGCTGCGGGGATCCGGCCCGTCACGAAACGAGTCGAGGACATCGGCAGGTCCGAGGTGTGGACCGGCCTGGTCGTGGGCCTGCAGGTCCTCCGCGACGTGCCCACCCTGCGTCGGTTGACGCTGTTGCTGCTGCCCTTCGAGTTCGTCGCGTCCGCCGCGACGCCGACCCTGGCGCTGTACCACCTGCGAGACACGTTGGGCATCTCGGCCACCGTGGTCGCGGCTGTCTTCGCGGTGATGAACGTGGCGGCCCTGGCGGGAGCGCTCACCGTGTCGGAGCGGAAGGTCTTCCGGCCGGTGTTCGTCGTCAACGCCATCACCGTGCTGGTCGCGCTCGCGCTCTTCGGCGCAGCCGTTCCAGTGATCGCGGTCGTGGTGGGGGCGCTGGTCCTGTTGATGTTCCTCGACGGCGCCGCATCCTCGGCGCAGTCGATGTTGATGGTGCATTACATCCCCGAGGAGGTGTTCGGGCGGGCATCCGGGGTGCTCCGCCTCATCCACGGCGTCCCAGCCGTTCTCGGACCTCTGGCCGTCGCCGGCCTGGTCCCGCTCCTGGGCACGCGGGCCGTCTTCGTCGCTCTGGGAGTGGTGACGCTCGCGAGCGTGGTCGGCCTGGGAGTGCTGAAGAAGAAGACGTCATCGAAACGCAACGAAATGGAGAAGGTCGAGGCATGAAGACGATCAAGTTGGAGGCCACCGGCGCAGGACACGAGGCGCCGATCACCGGGGTGGCGATGCGGTCGGATGGGTTGATCGCCACCAGTTCCTACGACGGGACGGTGCAGGTGTGGGCACAGAGCGACGGTCTACTGTCGTCGCTGCGGACCTTTCGCCACCGCCGACTGGTGAACTCGGTCGCGTGGAACCCTGTCTCCCCGGACCTCCTGGCGTCCGCTTCGGCTGACAAGACGGTGGCCATCTGGGACGTCTCCCGTGAGGGTGACCCCCTCGTCTCCCTCATGTCGCGACACACCGACGACGTCAACAGCATCAGCTGGATGCCTGACGGAAAACGCATCGTGTGTGTGTCCGAGGACGGGCACGTGTCGGTCTGGGATGCGACGACCTCTGAGTTCCTGGGTAGCCTGGCGGCTCACCGTGCCCATTGCATGGCGGTGTCCGTGAGCTGCGCGGGTGACATCGCGAGCGTCGGCGAGGACGGGTTGGTCTCGGTCACGCTGGGTGGCGATCTCGACGGCGAGCGACTCTCCCGGACCTACGAGTCCTCCATCGAAGGGTGCGCGTGGTCCTCCGACGGACAGCTGCTCGCACTGGCCCTGGACAGCGGGGCCCTCGAGATCATCCGCCGTGAGGACCTGTCCACGCACGCTCGCTACTCCCTGGCGAGCAGCGCGGTGCGTTCTGTGGCGTGGGCCAACGGTGACATCGAGATCGTCGCCGGGACCTATGACGGCGCCGTCTACATCGTGAACCGGGACAGCTCCGAGGTCCGCGCGCTCCTCAATGACCGAGCGTGGCCGCGTTCCGTGGCCTGCTCGGACGAGCGCCTCGTGGTCGGGAGCTTCACGTCCACGCCGCAGCTTTACTGCACCTTGCGCGACGAGTCTCCCGTCGAGACCGGCGTGGCCCGCCGGGGACCGAACGCGATGGCGATGTCGGGCGACCGGGTCGTCATCGGGACCGACTCGGGAGAGGTCCTGCACCTCCACGTCGACGGTCTGTCGCTGGACCGGACGACCAAGGTCCTCGACAGCCCGGTCCTGGCGCTCGCCACCCGAGGAGACGTGGTCTTCGGCAGCACGTACTCGGGACTCGTGTTCCGGATCGACGGGGAGGGGATCGCCGTCTCGGGCAAGCTGGGGGCGCCGCTCCCGTCGCTCGCCGTGCTGGACGAGGTTGTGGTGGCTGGGACGTACGGAGGCGACCTGATCGGCCTGGACGCGTCGTCCCTCGAGGTGGTCTCCAGCGACCACGTGCACGAGGGCTCGATCAAGTCCCTGGCCCGCATCGACGGGACCCAGGTGGCGGCCGCTTCGACCGACCACACCGTCTCCGTGGGAACGGCCAAGGAGAGGCGCGTGCTGTGGAGCCACGGAAACCTGGTCAACGCCGTGGCCCAGCTCGATGGCCGGGTCGTGGCCAGTGCTTCTCGCGACCGCACCGTTCGCGTGGGTGTGGTGCCGGAGGGGGTCGATGAGGCCGTCAGCAGACAACGAGTTCTGCTCGGACCGGACGAGTCCATCAAGGCGGTGGCGATTGTGGGAACGCCGGAACGGCCAGTGGTGGTCGCCGGCTCCTACGACTTCGGCCTCTACGCATGGTCGGTCGACCTGGATGGTGACTCGCTCGAGCCGCTCATCAGCGGGGAACGCTTTGCGACGCACGACCAGGCCATCTCGTCCATCATCGCGTCCGGACCCGATCACTTCGTGGTGGCAGGATGGGACCGCCGAGTCAGCCGCTATGGCGTCGGCGACGGTCAGATCCACCTGCTCGACACGACGGAGCTGACGTGCGAGCGGTAGAAGCGCCGGTGGTCGTCGTCCGCAACCGCGTGGGGTTCCGTCTCAGACCGACCCCCGATGTCAGCTGCGCTGCCGAGATGGTCAGCTTCTGGCACCTCCCCTCGGGCCAGGAGCACGTCGCCATCGTGGTGCCGCCCCTGCAGGGAGTTCCGCTCGTGCGGGTGCACTCGGAGTGCCTGACCGGTGATCTGTTCGGTTCGGCCCGGTGTGACTGCGGCGAACAGCTGAGCGAGTCGTTCGAGCTGTTCCACCACCACGGCGGGGTCCTCCTGTACATGCGTCAGGAGGGGCGTGGCATCGGCCTGTACAACAAGTTGGATGCCTACCGGGTCCAGGACGGAGGATTGGACACCTTCGCAGCGAACCGCTACCTGGGACGGGGTGCGGACGAACGCAGCTTCAGTGAGTGCGCGTCGATGCTCAAGGCCCTCGACCTCGGCACGATCCGCCTGCTGAGCAACAATGAGCAGAAGCGTGACGCTCTCACGGCGGAAGGAATCAACGTGGTCGAGATGGTGAGTACGGAGGTACACCTCACCGAGGAGAACTCGCGCTACCTGCGGGACAAGGCGGCGATAGCCGGCCACCGGTTGGCCCTCGAGAGCCACTTGGATGCCTGACTCGGTCCAGGAGGCGCACTTCTCCGAGGTCATGCCCCTGTCGGGCCCCTTGCCCGCACCAGGGGACCTGAGTGTCGAGGACGCCCGTGCGTTGCTGCGTTCCACCACGGGAACGCCCCATGAGCGGATCGCCGCGGGGGTCATCGTCGGTGTGGTTGGTGATGAGCGCAATCCGACCGTGCCGCGGCTGGTGCCGGTGCCCGGCGGAGAGGCGACGATCGGGTTGTCGCCCGATCGGGTGCGCGACGTCGTCGACGAGTGGGCGGTGGTCGGCGTGGAGGAATCGTGGATCAGCAAGGAGACACCCGAGCACACGGTGGTGATCGAGTCCTTCCAGCTCGGTGAGTTCCCGGTCTCCAACGGGCAGTACCAGGCCTTCCTGGAAGAATCCGGTTGGCCGACTCGCCCCTCCACGTGGACGCTCGGGGCCTACCCGTGGGACCGGTCGAACCATCCCGTAGCCGGCGTGATGCTCGAGGATGCGTTGGCCTACTGCGACTGGTTGAGCGAACGCGAGGGTCTGCGGTGCCGCCTGCCCACCGAGCACGAGTGGGAGTACGCCGCCCGAGGGCCCGCCTATCAGGAGTTCCCGTGGGGCGAGAGCTTCGACCGCACTGCGGCGAACACCCAGGAGTTCGGGCTCGGCACGACGACTCCGGTGGGCTGCTTCGTCCGGGGCCGTACGTGGTGCGGTGCCTGGGACATGGCCGGGAACGTCGAGGAGCTGACGAGCTCGAGCTTCGTCCCGTATCCCGGCGGTCCGGCCATCCGGGACGACCTGGTCGAGCTGCTCGGGGAGTACCCGGTCACGCGAGGCGGCAGCTTCTCCCGCTTCGGTGACCTTGCTCGTTGCAGCCGCAGGCACGGTCCGCACCCCGGCAAGCTGTACCCCTGCGGCTTCCGGATCGCTGCGGCGGCGAGCTAGCGCCCCACTGAGCCGGATTGCAGTCGGTGCCGGTCACCAGGGCGGCACGGAGCCCGATGTCCGCCGGTGCTGTCGGCGTCTCGCGCGCCTATCCTTCAAGGCATGGGCCTCGCAGCCCGGAAGCGGATCGGCACCTCGGCGAGGCGGAGGTGGACCCGCTTCGGCAACCGCATCGGCGTGTGGATGTACCGCACGCTCGACGGACGGCTGTCCAGCGGCAGCAAGGACGTGCACGTCCTGATGATCACGAGCCCCGGCCGGCGCACCGGCATCCCGCGCTCGACGTGCATGCGCTACCTCGAGACGCCCGGAGGCCTGGTCGTCTGGGGCACCGGCTCGGGCTCGCCGCACGACCCCGACTGGTTCGAGAACCTGCGCCGCGCACCGACCTCGGTGGTGCAGGTGCGAGACCGGACCTACGAGGTGGCACCACGCGAGCTGCACGGCGATGAGCGCGACGCCATGTGGCGCGACGTGATCCTGGCCGAGGCCCCGGAGGTCGCGCGGTACGAGCGCAAGGCCGGCCGGACGATCCCCGTCGCGGTGCTGCCCGTCCAGCTGGACTGAGGTCGGGCGGGTCGGGCGCGGGCTTCGTCGTCGTGGCGACCCCAGCCAGCCAGTGCTCCGGTGGGTGCGGCTCCCGGGACGTCGAAGGGGCCACCGACTCGGGTCTCTGCGACGAGGTGGTCGGGGTAGCGGCAGCTCGAACTGGGGTGCTGCGCGAGCACTGTGGGGGCGTCAGCGCTCGGGCCAGCCGGCGAGCACGACCTTGCCCACGGCGCGGCCGGACTCGATGAACTCGTGCGCCTCCCGCAGGTCGGCGGCGGTGATGGGCTGGGGGGTCGCCTCGGTCGTGGTGCGCAGCACGCCCTCGTCGACCAGCCGGGCGACCTCGGCGAGGATGCGGCCCTGCTCGGCCATGTCGTCGGTGCCGAACGTCGACCGGGTGAACATGAACTCCCAGTGCAGGGAGCCGGACTTCTGCTTCAGCGGCATCACGTCGAGCCCGTCGGCGGGGTCGTCGATCACCCCGATCCGGCCCTGCGGCGCGAGCGCCTCGACGATCTGGTCGTAGTGGTCGCCGGTGTGGGTCAGCGCCGCGACGAGCTCCACGTGGTCGAGTCCGAGGTCGTGCAGCTGGTCGACCAGCGGCCTCCCGTGGTCGATCACGTCGTCGGCGCCCAGGGACCGGACCCACTCCTCGGTCTCCGGCCGCGAGGCGGTGCCGATCACCCTGAGGTCGGTGAGCCGGGTGGCGAGCTGGACCAGGATCGACCCGACCCCGCCTCCGGCGCCGACCACCAGCAGGCTCTGGCCCTCGCCGCCCTTGCGGGCCACCCCCAGCCGGTCGAACAGGAGCTCCCACGCCGTGACCGCCGTCAGCGGCATCGCGGCCGCCTGCGGGAAGTCGAGGCTGGTGGGCTTGTGCGAGACGATCCGCTCGTCGACGAGGTGGAGCTCGCTGTCACACCCCGGGCGGACCTGCGCCCCGGCGTACCAGACCTCGTCGCCGGGCGCGAAGCCCTCGACCGACGCACCGACCTCGCGCACGACCCCGGCGGCGTCCCACCCGAGCACCTTGACCTCCTCGCCGTCAGCAGGGCCCGTACGTCGCCGCACCTTGGTGTCGACCGGGTTGACCGAGACCGCGCGCACCTCCACCAGCAGGTCGCGGTCGCCCGGGGCGGGGTCCGGCAGCTCGACGTCCTCGAGCACCTCGGCGTCTCCGGTGGTGCGGTATCCGATCGCGCGCACGTGCGTCCTCCTCGGGTCGGGTCGTGTCACACCCCACACAACCGCAGCACGCAAGCGGGTGCCAGTGGCGCAGGACGGAGGCGTTGGAGACGGTGCGCGGCGCGTCAGCCGGCGAGCGGGCGGTTGGGGTGCCACGAGCGTCCGTGGGGCCAGCCCGAGGCCGCGCACGTGCTCCGCGATCGCGCTCGAGCTGCGTGATCCAGAGGTCGCCGTGGTCGCAGCGCGTGCTGGATGACCTGCTCGAGCGCGGCCGCTCGGGACGGGCGCCCGGTGAGGAACGGGTGGTTGGTGAGCACGAAGCACCCGATCGCCTCGCGCAGGGCGTCGAGCTCCAGGGTCCACAGCTCACGTGCCTTGCGCGGGCTCTCGATCAGCCCGCTGCCGGAGATGCCGGGCAGGAAGCAGTACTGCTCCCAGTCGTCGAGCGCCCACTGGATCGGGATCTCGACCAGCGAGTCGACGCCGGTCACCCCGGACCGCCAGCTCGTAGGGCAGTCGGCGTCCATCAGGCTGGAGTCGTAGAGGAACCCGCGCTCGGCCAGCAGCCGCGGTGTGCGCCAGGTAGGCTCCCACATCGGGGCGCGGTAGCCGACCGGGCGGACGCCGGCGACCCGGCGAGCGCCTCCAGCCCGCGGTCGAGGAGCCGGTCTCCTCGTCGGCGTCAGCGCCGTCGGCTGCTCGTGCAGGTAGCCGTGGTGGGCGATCTCGTGGCCGGCGGCGACGATGCGCGCACCGCGTCCGGGATAGCGCTCGGCGGTGTAGCCGGGCACGAAGAACGTCGACGCGCACTCGTGGCGCTCCAGCAGCTCCAGGATCCGCGGGCACGCCGACGAGCGGCCCGTAGGACTGGTGGCTCATGATGCTGGCATCCGGTGCGGCGACCCGGCGCGGCCCCACAGCACGGCCGACTCGGCGTCGACGTCGAAGGTGAACGCCGCGGCGGCCCGGACGGCCGTCGGGCCAGGGCACCGGGACGGCGGGCGCCGGGCCGCGGTTCGCCCCCGCGGCGCCGTCATCGGGCTGCCCGCGCGAAGAGGGAGAGGTACTCGTAGGCGAGGTTGGCGGCCGCGACCGCGGTGACCTCGGCGTGGTCGTAGGCCGGGGACACCTCGACGACGTCGGCGCCGACGAGTGGGCAGCCGCGAATCCGCGCAGCATCGCCAGCAGCTCGCGGCTGGTCATACCGCCCGCCTCCGGCGTGCCGGTGCCGGCGCGAAGCCGGGTCGAGCACGTCGATGTCGATCGACACGTACACCGGGTGCGTCGCCGACCCGCTCGCGGATCCCTCGATCACCCGGTCGACCCCGATGCGGTCGATGTCGCGGGCAGTGCACGATCGGTGAAGCCCAGCTCGGCATCCTCGAGCAGGTCGTCGCCGGTCGTAGAGCGACCCGCGGATGCCGACGTGCGCGGAGCGGTCCTGTGACCAGCAGGCCCTCCTCCGCAGGCCCGGCGGAACGGGGTGCCGTGGGTGCACGGCGCGCCGAAGTAGGTGTCCCAGGTGTCCAGGTGGGCGTCGAAGTGCACCAGCGCCACCGGCCCGTGCTGGGCGTGCAGGGCCCGCAGCGCGGGCAGCGCGATGGTGTGGTCACCGCCGAGGACGGCGACCGGTCGCCCGTCGGCGGTCAGCTCGGTGACACCGGCCTCGACCTGCGCCATCGCCTCGGCGATGTCGAACGGGTTGGCAGCGATGTCGCCGGCGTCGACGACCTGACGCCGGCGAACGGCGTCACGTCCAGCGCCGGGTTGTACGGCTTCAGCAGCCGGGACGCCTGGCGGATGGCGGCGGGCCCGAACCGGGCCCCGGCCGGTAGGTGACGCCGGAGTCGAAGGGCACCCCGACCACGGCGACGTCGTAGCGCTCGACGTCCTCGCCTGGGGAGCCGCGCGAAGGTGGTCAGGCCGGCGTAGCGGGGGACCTGCAGCCCGTCGACCTGGCCCACGGTGCCGCCTTCGGTGACGCGGGGTTCGTGCATCGGTGCTCAGCTCCAGAGATCGTCGGGTGGGGTGCGGTGGTCGGGTCAGGCGCGGGTGCGGGTGGTGCCCCCGTTGACCTGGACGACCTGGCCGACCAGGCGAGCACAGGCGCGGGGTCGGCCAGGAGGGCGACCGCCGCGGCGATCTCCTCGGGTCGGCCGAGCGGCCGCAGCGGGATGACCTCGGCGTACGTCGCGACGATCTGCTCGCGGCTCACGCCGGCGCGCCGCGCGTCCACCTCGAGCTGCGGGGTGTCGATCACGCCCGGGCGCGACCGCGTTGACGATGATCCCCTCGGGCGCGAGCTCGCGCCCGAGCGTCTTGACCAGCGCGATCAGCCCGGCCTTCGAGGCGGCGTACGCGGTGGCCTCGGGCCAGCCGGTGACGCCCCACTCCTGGCGATCACCACGATGCGGCCGCCCCCGGTGCGGCGCATGTGCGGGCAGCACCGCCTGCACCAGGTGCGAAGGTGCCGCCGAGGTTGGTGTCGACGACCCGCCACCAGTCGTCAGGTCGTAGTCGGCGAGCGGCGCCCATGGTCATGTAGGCGTGGTTGGCCACCAGCGACGTCGATCCGGCCGAGGTCGTCCTCGACGTCCGCGACCATGGCGCGCACCGCCTCGGGGTCGGCCATGTCGGCCGGGGCCGGGCGCGCCACCGGTCGGCCACCGCGGCGTCGGCCAGCGCTGGTCCGCGGTGCGGCCGTTGACCGCGACGGTGGCGCCGTCGGCGGTCAGCCGCGCGGGCGATGGCCAGCCCGATCCCCTGGCGGCACCGGTGACCAGCGCCACCCGGCCAGCGAGGGGCTGAGGGCGATCCGTCCACGTCAGATCACCGCCCCGGCGTTGGGCGAGATGACCTCGCCGACGGTGAAGGTCGCGTCGTCGACGAGGTAGACCACGCACGAGGGCGACCTCCTCGGGCGGGCACAGCCGGCCCAGCGGCAGGGTCGCAGGTAGTCGGGGGCGCGCCAGGGGGAGTCGGCGGCGAGCAGCGGGGTGTCGGTCGGCCCCGGGGCCACGGCGTTGACACGCACACCGGACCCGGGCGACCTCGGCGGCCAGGCTGCGGACCAGCCCGATCACCGCGCCCTTCGCGGCGGCGTAGTGGGCGTCGCCACCGCCGCCACCGATCGCGAGCTCGCTGGTGATCGCCACGATGCACCCGTCCCCGCGCGCGACCATGGCGGGCGGCCACGGCCCGGGCCAGGTGCAGGGCACCGCCGAGGTGCACCCGCAGCATCCGCAGCCAGTGCGTCGTGGCTGATCTCCCCGACCGGGACGATGGCGTAGTGGCCGGCTGCGGACACAGTGGCCCGGATCGGGCCGAGGTCCTGCTCGATCCGGTCGACGGCGTCGCTGACCTGCGCCTGCATCGGAGACGTCGACCGCGAAGCTCGCGTCCCAGTCGGAGTGGGCGAGGTCGAGGGCGCCGACCTGCCAGCCGCGCTCGGACAGCGCGGTGGCGAACGAGGCGCCGATCCCGCTGGCGGCGCCGGTGACGACGGCGACCGGCGCCCTCACCCGACCGGCTCCTCGTGGTCGAGGTAGTCGCGGGTCTGCGGGTCGTCGTCCGGGTCGTCGACCTCGAACGTCGGGAAGGTGGTGATCCCGCCGCGCACGCTGAGGTAGATGCCCGGCCGATCACGCCCAAGCGATGACCGCCAGCGACACCGACCAGTCGAGGAAGCGGGTGTCGGGGTAGGCCTTGCGCGGCCAGGCGATGTTGAGGAACTGCAGCACCGCCCACACGGCCGCCACCACCGAGATCGGCGTGCTCCAGCGGCCCAGGCGTGAACGGGCCCGGGCCGCCAGCCGCCGCGCAGGCGCACGACCACGAAGGCCGAGGAGCGGGAACAGGAAGGCGAGGTAGAAGCCGCCCGAGGTGAAGTTGATCATCAGCGTGTAGACGTCCGGCGACGGTGGCTCAGCAGAACAGCATGATCACCGAGCCGACCGTGGTGACCACGACCAGGGCGACCAACGGCTGCGTCTGGCCCGGGGTGAGCCGGGCGAGCGCCGCGGCCGCCGGGCAGGGCGCGGTCGCGGGCGTAGGACCAGATCACGCGCGACGCGGAGGTCTGCAGCGCCAGGAACGACGCGAGGAAGCCGATCGACGAACAGCACCTCGACGCGGCTTGGCGACCACCGGGCCGAGCGTGGAAGGTCAGCGTGTCGTACACCGGGTCGGCTGCTGTTCGCGGCGACGCGTCGAGGCCGGGATCGCGAGGATGATCGCAGGGCCGAGAACATCACGACCAGCGCGATAAGCTGATCGAGAAGATGACCGCCTTCGGCAGGTTCTGCCGGGGGTCGTGGACCTCCTCGGCGATCGAGCCGGCGCTCTCGAAGCCGACGAAGGAGAAGCCGACGAAGGCCATCGCCACCAGGAACGGGCCCGACAGCGAGAAGTAGCCGTCGGTGCCGACACCCGCTCGGTGAGCACCGAGAGCGGGTTCTCCCGGTGGAAGAGCAGCAGCCAGGCGCCGAGCACGATCGAGCCGAGGACCTCGGCGATGATGCTGGCGCCCATGAAGACCTTCAGCGCCAGCCGGCCGACGAGGTTGGCGACGGTGCCGAGCGAGGAGGATCACCCACGCGATCAGCGCGTGCTGGCCCGTGCCGAGCCTCCACACCCGACGATGTTGGCGACGAAGCCCGGCCGCGACGAGGGCCACGGCGGACATCGCGATGACGAGGGTCCACATGTAGGCCCACCCGGCGAACCAGCCGTACGCCGGTGCCGAGCAGGCGGCGCGACCACTGGTAGATCGAGCCCTCGAGCGGCCACCGCGAGACGAGCATCCGCGAAGACCAGCGCCACGAGCAGCTGACCGGCGAAGACGAGCAGGAAGGCCCACCAGAACGCCGGCCCGGCGGTGCCGAAGGCCAGATGCCGAAGATGCCGTACAGCGCGACGATCGGCGAGATGAACGCGAACGCGAACGCGAACGCCGACCAGAGCGAGAACTCGCGCTTCAGGCGATGGTCAGCGTGGACGTCTTCCACGGGAAGGTCGTTGAGCGCCACGAGGGTGCCTCCAGTGCTAGGAATGCGCGTCAGCATTCGGCCTGCCGGGCCCGCGCGGCAAGCATTCAGAGCCCGGACAGTGGGAACCGACAAGGGCGGAGCTCGCCAACAGTGCGTTCGGACAACCGGTCGGGCTAGGGTCGCTCCATGAGCCCCGCCACGCCGGTGGCGGCAGGATCCGGGACTGCTGCGACGGTCAGCCTGCGCGACCTGTTGAGCGTGCGCTCCTTCGGCCTGCGGCTGCGCGCTGCGCCGGACCTCGTCGACGTGCCGGTGCGCTGGGCACACCCGACCGAGCTGCTCGATCCCCGGGCCTACCTGACCGGCCAGGAGCTGGTGCTGACGGTGGGGTCCTCGCTCGGGGACGACGAGGACTGCCGCGACTTCGTGGGGCACGTGCTCGAGGCGGGCGCCAGTGCGCTCGGGTACGGCGTCGGTGACGTGACCGAGGAGGTCCCGGCGGCCCTGCTCGAGGAGTGCCGGACCCGCGGCCTGCCGCTGGTCGAGGTGCCGATGGGGGTGCCGTTCCAGCTGATCACCGAGATGCTGGCCGACCGGCGCGCCGAGGCGCGGACCGCTCGCAGCCGTCGGGTGCAGCGCCTCGTCGTACGCCTGCTCGACGCGATGGCGCTGGACGCCGGCATGGCCGACCTCGAGGCGATCATCGACGACGACCTCGGCGGGAAGGTGCGGTTCCGGGCGGGTGTCCTCGACTGGTCGCCGGTGCACGACTCCGACGTCCGTCCCGGTCAGGACTTCCTCGAGCACCTCGCCCGGGTGCTCGCGGTGCGCCAGCACGAGGAGGACACCGAGCAGGCCAACCGGCGCACGGAGATCGGGCGGCTGGTCGAGCTCGTCATCGACGGTCGCGCGGACGCGGAGGTGCTCCACCACCCGTTGGTCGCGGTCGGTGTGGACACCGAGCAGCCGATGGGGGTGGCCGCCTGGCCGCAGCGCGCGGCCGGCCTCCTGGGTCCGCTGCTCGAGGGCTGCCTGTTGGCGGACTTCGGCGACGTCACGGTCAGCCTCGGTGGCGACCACGAGCTGGTGCTGGCGGTCGCGCGGGACTCCGCGTTGCCGTGCGGCGTCGGCGAGCCGGCCCGGCTCGGCGATCTGGCCCGGGTCATCCGCCCCACGTTGGCCGCCCTCCGACTGGCCCGGACCCGCGGCGCGCCGGTGACCTACCGGGAGCTGACCAGCTTCGAGGGCCTGCTCGAGCAGCAGGCGCCCGAACGGCTGGCCCCGTTCGCCGAGGCGCTGATCCTCCCGCTCGTGGGGCACGACCGCGAGCACGGCACCGCCCTGGTGCACACCCTGCGGGTCTTCCTCGACTCCGACGGCGCCCTCACCGCGACGGCGGACACCTTGTTCCTGCACCCCAACTCGTTGCGGCACCGGCTCAAGCGGGTGCACGAGCTGAGCGGTGCGAGCCCGCGCGTGTTCCGCGAGAGGGCGGCGTTGGCAGTCGGGCTGTGGGCCTGGGAGCGGCAGCCGCACGGTCGTCGGTGACGTGGTCGGCGACCTCGTCTCGCAGAAAGCTGCCGGTAGGAGTGGGTCTGCACACTGGAGGACATGGTCAGCATCGACCTCGCCCTACGGCTCAAGCGTGCCGGGATCGCGTGGGACCCCGCGCCCGGTGACCTGTTCGTCGTGCCCGACCGCGACCTCGACGACCTGGTGTTCGCCGTGAGCGACACGGTGGTGGAGGTCCTGGACCTGCCGACCGGGCGGATCCTCGCATTCAACGGCACCACCGAGTGGGCGCTGGACGCCATCGAGCAGCACGAGGTGGTCTGGCTGCCCAGCGAGGCACAGCTGCGGGCCATGCTGGGCGAGGCGTTCGTGGCGCTGGAGAGCACGCCCGGGGGCTTCATCGTCCGGATCGAGCGTGGCGGGTCCGAGGAACGGCACATCGACCTCGGCGCCGACGACGCCTACGCCCGCGCGGTCCTGGCCCTGCGGGGCTCGTGAACCCGGCCGTGGCTCAGCCCTCGTAGGGGATCTCGGTGCGCCAGTCGTCCTCGGGCTGGATGGCCGCGGCGTGGATCGCGTCCGCGACCCGGTCCGGGGTGAAGGCACCCTCCCGGGCGAGTGAGCCGCGGACGGTGACCGAGACCGCGCGGATGCCCTCGGGCTCGAGGGTCGTGTCGATGCTGCGGATCAGGTTGCGGACCCCGGCCTTCTGCACCCCGAGCGAAGCGGCCTGGTTCCACGGCTTGTCCGCTGCCATGCTGCCGGTCACCGTGATCCGGCTGCCGCGGCGGAGGTACGGCCGGGCGGCCTGCACTGCGGTGAGCAGTGCGCCCACCCCGAGGGCGACGTCCTCCAGCAGCTCGGCGACGGTCAGCTCGAGCGGGTCCTTCTGCCGGAAGGCGCTCGGGTTGAAGTGGAGCACGTCGATCCGTCCGTGGCGTTCTCCCGACTCGCGGATCACGCGGGTCAGGTCGTCGGCGTCGGTGACACTGGCGATCGCCCACTCCGCGACGATGCCCTGGGTCGCCAGGTCCTGCTGGAGCTCGGTCAGGACCGCTTCGTCGATCCCGACCAGCGCGGCGGCGTACCCCTCCCGGCCGAAGCGCCGCGCCACCGAGCCACCCACGCCCGGACCCGCGCCCACGATCACGATCACCGGACTGCTGCTCGCATCCACCACCCCGCCACCGTACGACGCAGGCTCGGGCGCGCGGGCCGCCGTCGTACGCGCTCGCCCGGCGCCAAGAGGGTGCACGCTCGTGCAGTGCGCAAACATGAGGGCGAATCGGGCGTAACGCCAGACCGCCCCGGGTAGTTGGGACGCTGTCCGGCTGCACGAGGCAGCGACCCGTCCGAAAGCACAGGTATCCATGCGTCCCCTCACCAAGGCTGCGCTCGCGGCCTCCGCCGTCCTCACCCTGGGCGTGACAACGCTGTCCGCCCAGTCGGCCCAGGCAGTGCCGGTCGCGTCCGCGGCCGCCGGCGCCCCGGCGCCGTACGTCGTCGTGCTGCAGGACAGCGCCGACGCCGCCGCGCTCGCGCCGCTGCAGGCCAAGCAGTTCGGCTTCGACCTGGGGCACGTGTACACCTCCGCGCTGCAGGGCTACTCCGCCACGATGACGCCGGCCGTGGCTGCCGCGATCGAGGCGACCCCGGGCGTGCGCTGGGTGCAGAAGGACGTGGCGGTGAAGACGGACGCCCAGACCACCCCGACCGGCATCGACCGTGCCAACGCCGACGTCAGCCCCACGGCGAAGATCAACGGAACAGACGAGCGCGTGAACGTCGACGTCGCCGTGATCGACACCGGTGCGGACCTGACCCACCCCGACCTGAACATCTACAAGGCCGGCGCCAAGAACTGCTCGATCGGCGCGATCAACGCCAACGACATGCACGGCCACGGCACCCACGTGTCCGGCACGATCGGCGCCATCGACAACGGCGCCGGCGTGGTCGGCATGGCACCGGGTGCACGGATCTGGCCGGTCAAGGTGCTCACCGACGCCGGCACCGGGCTGAACTCGGACGTGATCTGCGGCATCGACTACGTGACCGCGAACGCCTCGAAGATCGAGGTCGCCAACATGAGCCTCGGCGGCGAGGGCACCGACGACGGCAACTGCGGCAACACCAACGGGGATGCGATGCACAAGGCGATCTGCAAGTCGGTCGCTGCCGGCATCACCTACGTCGTCGCGGCCGGCAACGACTCCGAGGACGCCAAGAACTTCACCCCGGCGGCGTACGACGAGGTGATCACGGTCAGCGCGCTGGCCGACTTCAACGGCAAGCCGGGCGGCGGTGCGCCGAGCACCTGCCGCAGCGACGTCGACGACACCTTCGCCGACTTCTCCAACTACGGCGCGGACGTCGACATCATCGCTCCGGGCGTGTGCATCCTCTCGACCTGGATGCTGGGCGGGTACAACACCATCTCCGGTACGTCGATGGCCAGCCCGCACGTGGCCGGCGCCGCGGCGCTGTACAAGGCCAACAACCCCGGCGCCTCCCCGGCGGCGGTCAAGTCCGCGCTGCAGAACGCCGGCACGCTGGACTGGAACAACGCCGACGACGGTGACAACACCAAGGAGCGCCTGCTCGACGTGAGCGCCTTCTGACCGACCCCCTCAGGGGAGGGCGTCCGACCGGATCCGGTCGGACGCCCTTCGTCGTTTCCATCCCCTGTCGCAACGAGGAGGAGCCATGGCACGACGCGTCGACTGGGCCTGCGAGTGGTGCGGCTACAGCGGCAGCACGGAGACCGACGAGGGAGTCGACACCCTCCAGTGCACGCAGTGCGGTGAGCCGGTCGTCCCCGTCGCCGGCGGGGGTTGAGCCGGGTCAGCAGCAGCCGGGTTCTGGCCCCTCGCCCGCCGAGAGCCGGGTCACCTTCGCTCCGGCAGGCACGTGCCTCGGTCGGGTGTAGTCCCAGCTGCCCGAGAGCCGCCAGGCGCCGACACCGTCGGAGATCCCGGCCCACGGGATGTTCTTCACCGCCAGGGACGCGCCTTCCGCGCCACCGACGGTGGTGTCCGGGTAGGCGGCGTGGAGCTTCTTCCAGCTGTCGCCGAGCCGGATCCCGGTGCCGGCCAGGCGTACGTCGGGGGAGCGTGGCCTGGTCGGCTTCGCGGTCGACGACGTGCCCGGCGACGGTGTGGTGGGCCAGGTCTTGTTCCTCGTGATCTCCCAGCCACGCAGCTGCAGGGTCTCGGCGTCGTTTCCTCCGAAGATCAGGCACAGCGTGCCCCAGCACCGGAGGGACGTGTACTCGTACTGCCAGCTCAGGGAAAGCGGATCGTCGGCACGTTCGAACCAGCCCAGCTGGCCGGGGATGCGCACGTAGCGCTGGGTCTCCATGCTGATGTCTGGCTTCCCGTAGCGAGAGCCCAAGGCGGTCACGACATCGTCCTGGTCAGCACCGAAGGGCTGGTCCTCCACGCCCGAGCCGGAGACCGCCAAGGGGCCCTGCGTCGGGGTGGCCGAAGCCCTCGTGCCGCCACCGGCTGCCGGAGGGCCCGTGGAGGTGCCGCCGACGTCCGCGAGCAGCCGGTCCACGCCGATCAGGGAGCCGGCCACGACAGCTGCCGTGGCGGCGACGGCGACCAGACCCCAGGTCCACCGATGCTCGCCGCGGCGTCGCACTCCGGTCAGGATCGCGTCAACCGGGGGCGGCGGGACGTCGATCCGCTCGGCTTCGTCGTGCAGCAGCTGCTGCAGCTTCTCGCTCATGACGGGATTCCTTCGATGCTGTGGACGACGCTCTCGCCGAGGATGAGCCGGAGCTTCGCGAGCGCAGCGGACGTCTGGCTCTTGACCGTTCCCTCGCTGCAGCCCATGGTCTCGGCGACCTGCGTGACGCTGAGGTCCTCGTAGAACCGCAGCACCACCACCGCGCGTTGGCGAGCGGGCAGCTGGCGCAGCGCCTCCATCAGCGCCGGCCGGGTCGAGTGGTCGGGTGAGTAGCCCGTGTCGGGGGGCTCATCGGTGAGCTGCTCACGCAGCCGGACCCGGGACCGGAACCATGACGCGACCGAGCGCACGACCGCCGTACGGGCGTAGGCATGGGCGGCTTCCACCTCGCGCACGTTGCGCCAGGCCGCATAGGTGTTGGTCAACGCCGTCTGCACCAGGTCCTCGGCCATCGCGCGGTTGCCGACCATGAGGTACGCCGTGCGGTAGAGCGGCCCCCACGCGGCCGCGACGAACTCGGAGTACTCCGCGTCCGTGGGCGGTCTGCTCATCCCGTCCTCCTCTGCCTGTACCAACTAAGACGGCGCAGCGGGCTGTCTGGTTGGTTCCCGATCCGGAGGAGTTTCCGGACTGGTGCAAGAGGGTGGTCCGAGAGCACGGACCCCACGGTCCCACGGGAGCAGCCCGTGGCCGTTGCCTTCGCCCGGGGTCGGCGTGACAATCGAGAGATGAGTGGGGACTCCGTCCCGACGTTCTGCCCCCTGTGCGTGTCGCGCTGCGGAGCGCGCGCCACGGTCGAGGACGGCACTCTGCTCGCGTTGAAGCCAGACCCGTCCCACCCGACCGGCAAGGCGCTGTGCGTGAAGGGCAAGGCGGCGCCGGACATCGTCCACCACCCCGAGCGGCTCCTGCACCCGCTGCGCAGGACGACCCCGAAGGACGCCGCGGACCCGGGCTGGGAGCAGATCACCTGGGACGAGGCACTGGACGCGGTGGCCGAGCACCTCACTGCGGCTGCGGCCACCCACGGGCCGGAGTCGGTGGCGTTCAGCTCGAGCTCGCCCTCGACGTCCGCGATCAGCGACTCGATCGACTTCGTCCAGCGGCTGATCCGCGCGTACGGCACCCCGAACTTCTGCACCTACATGGAGCTGTGCGGCTGGGGCCGGTACCTCGCGCCGCTCTACACCTTCGGGGCACCCGTGCCTGGTGACTACCTGCCCGACCTGGAGAACGCCGGCTGCATCCTGTTCTGGGGCTACAACCCGTCCGTGGCCCGGCTCGCCCACGCGACGAGCACGGCCGCCGCGGTGGCACACGGCGCCAAGTTGGTCGTCATCGACCCGCGCAAGGCGGGTCTGGCCGCCAAGGCCGACCACTGGCTGCGGGTGCGGCCCGGCACCGACGGCGCGCTGGCCCTGTCGCTGGCCCACGTGATGATCGAGAACGGCTGGTACGACGCCGACTTCGTCCGCGACTGGACCAACGCGGCCGACGAGGTCGAGGGCCGGTCGGTGTGGGAGCTCCTCGTGGACCGCTGCGCGGCGTACCCGCCGGACGTGGCCGAGGCGATCACGGGAGTGCCGGCGGCGGACATCGTCGCGACGGCCCGCACGCTGTGGGAGGCGCGACCGCTCGCGTTCTACACCTGGAGCGGGCTGGAGCAGCAGAGCGGCGCGACGCAGACGATCCGCGCCATCAACGTGCTCTACGCGCTGACCGGCTGCCTCGACGTCGCCGGCGGCAACGTGCTGTTCGAGGCGGTCCCGGCCAACCGGATCGACGGCATCGAGTTCCTCACCAAGGAGACGCCACCGGCGGTGGGGGTCGAGGAGCGCCCGCTCGGGCCGGCGCGGTTCGGCTTCGTCACCGGCGAGGACTTCTACACCGCGGCCCTCGGTGGGCGCATCAAGCAGCTGGTCAGCTTCGGCGGCAACCCGGTGATGGCCCACGGCGACAGCGCGCGAGGACGTGACGCGCTGCGGGAGCTGGAGTTCTTCGTGCAGGCCGACCTGTTCATGACCCCGACGGCCGAGCTGGCGGACGTCGTACTGCCCGTGACGACGCCGTTCGAGTCCGAGGCGCTGAAGATCGGCTTCGAGTACAGCCAGGAGGCGCAGTCGCTCGTGCAGCTGCGGCAGCCGCTGGAGGCACCGCGCGGCGAAGCCCGTTCCGACCTGCAGATCGTCTTCGACCTCGCGACCCGGCTGGGGCTGGGCGAGCACTTCTGGGGCGGCGACATCGAGGCAGCGTTCCGCCACCAGCTCGAGCCGAGCGGGATCACCCTGGAGGAGCTGCGCGCCCACCCCGAGGGCATCCGGGTGCCGCTGACCACTCGGCACCGCAAGTACGCCGGGACCGGGTTCGCGACGCCGTCGGGCAAGGTGGAGCTGTACTCCGCGACGTTGGCCGCGCACGGCTACGACCCCCTGCCGAGCTTCGAGGAGCCGGCGATCAGCCCGCGCTCACGCCCGGATCTCGCCGAGCAGTTCCCGCTGGTGCTCAGCTGCGCGAAGTCGCTGTTCTTCTGCGAGACCCAGCACCGCCAGGTCGCCTCGCTGCGCAAGAGCGCCCGCGACCCGCAGCTCGAGATCCATCCCGCGACCGCCGAGGCGCGCGCGATCGCCGCGGGGGACTGGGTCTCCCTGGCCACACCCCAGGGCAGCGTCCGGGCTCGGGCGAAGCTCAACGCCAACCTCGACCCACAGGTCGTCTTCGCCCAGCACGGTTGGTGGCAGGCGTGTGAGGAGCTCGGACTGCCCGGCTACCCGCCGTACGGGCCGGGCAGCGCGAACCTCAACCTGGTGCTGCCCCAGACCCCCAGCGACCCGATCAGCGGCAGCTCGCCGCTGCGGGCGGGG
Organism: uncultured Actinomycetota bacterium; assembly: GCA_963815595.1. Classification (GTDB taxonomy): domain Bacteria; phylum Actinomycetota; class Actinomycetes; order Propionibacteriales; family Nocardioidaceae; genus Marmoricola. Next base: position 639,979 of record CAWFHA010000006.1, read on the forward strand.
GTGTGCGAGGTGGAGCCGCTCGGTGCCTCCGTCCCTACAGGCGGCTGACCACGTCAGCGCAGTGCTTCGGCCTGCTGGCGGATGAAGTCCGTCGCCGACCTGGGGCTGATCCCGCGCTGGTGCAAGGGTGTGTCGTCCCAGCCGGCCGGGACCAGGTCCTGGGCAAGTCCGGCGCCGAAGACCGATGCCAACGCGGCATTCGGGCGCGCAAGGACGCGCATACCCAGCCGGGCCACAGGCAACGGCATGCGCTGGCGCTTGATGGTCCGACCGGTGGCCCGTTCGGCCACGTCGATGGCCTCGTTGCGGCTGATCGCCTCGGGACCACCGAACTCGACCATGGCCGGGGGGTCGGGTTCCAGCGCGACCGCGGTGACGAGCCTGGCCACGTCGTCGATGCTGACCCAACGTCGCTTCGTGTCTCCGCTGCCGAACACCGACACCTTGGCGCCGGCCAGGTCGAAGCGGCCGATCGGGGTGAGATGCACCTCCTGGAAGGCGTCAGGTCGCACCACCACGGTCCGCATCGGGGACCGACGCAGCCTCCGCTCGGTCGCGAGCTTGGCCCGCTCCAGCGGTGAGCCCGGCCCCTGGTCCATGCCGGCGCCGGACACGTAGACGAACCGCTCGACGCCTGCGCGTTCCGCCCCATCGACGAGGGCCGACATCCCGACCTGGTCGACCTCGTGGATCGATGCGCTGCGATCCCCCGCCAGGCGCCGAGCGATCGCCGTGGCGGTGGCGACGATCGTGTCGACGCCCTCGCAGGCCGCCCCGAGGCCGGCTGGGTCGAGCAGGTCGCCACGGACCACCGCCACGCCCTGGTGGCGCAGCTCCGAGTCGTCGGTGTGGGTGCGGACGAGGCACCTCACCGGCTCGCCCCGTTCACGGAGGAGCTTCACGACACGTCCGCCCAGCTCCCCGGTGCCACCCATCACGAGAATCATCGCGATCCCTCCTTCGAAGTGCCCGGGATCTCACCACCGACCAGGGCTCCTGGCCTCGTCTCGGTGAGCAGCTGTTCTATGGCCTCGTCGGGGCCACGCTCGTCCGCATCGACCGGCTCGAGGTAGAAGCGGACAGCTGCTGCCTGGTTGCTCTGCACGGTGAACCGCATCATGCCGCGCATGTGCCACGCGGCCCCGTCGAGGCGGGTGCCCCGCATCTCCCACTCGGACCAGACCTGGTCGTCGATCTGGTCGGCGCGGAGGACGTGCGTCTGGATGTCCGGCACCGTTGCGAAGATCGAAGTCCAGTTGCGGCGTACCTGCTCGCGCCCGCGGAACCCACGCGCTGGATGGACCGGGGCCTCGTTGAGGTAGTCCTCGGTGAAGCACTCGACGAGCCGCTCGAGGTCGTGGCTGTTCGCGGCTGCGGAGATCCGGTGCGCGACGGTGGCGGGTGAGTCTGCTTCCTGGGTCATGACGACCCCTTCCGATACTTTTGATACAGTCCCCTGTATCCATATATTCGGAGTGTGAACCCGAGTGCCTCGAGCCGTCAAGAGCGGTACAGACAAGGCCCAGCGGTCCTATGACGCCTCCCGCCGTCGCGCCCAGGCGCAGGCCCGGCGCGAGACCGTCCTGGTCAGTGCTCGTGAGCTGTTCCTGCGCGACGGGTTCGCCCGTACGACGATCGCGGCCATCGCGACGCGGGCCGGTGTCTCGCAGGAGACGGTGTACAAGTCGTTCGGTGGCAAGGCCGGCCTGATCGAGGAGCTGTACCACGTGGCCCTCCTCGGCGAGGGGCCGGTGCCCGCCTATGAACGCTCCGACAGCCTGAGGTCGCAAGCCGACCCTCACCAGGTCATCCGGGGTTGGTCGCACTTGGCCACCGAGGTCGGTCCCAGCGTGGCCGCCGTCCAGCTCCTGGTCCGCGACGCGGCGCTCATCGAGCCGGAGCTGCAGGGACTCCTCGACGAGCTGGACGAGAACCGGCTGTCGAGGATGCGGGAGAACGCCCGCTTCCTGGAGTCGGCCGGCCACCTGCGCCCGGGGGTCAGCGCCGAACACGCGGCGGACCTGATGTGGACCGTCACCGCACCAGAGATGTTCGAGCTGCTGGTGCACCGACGGGGGTGGAGCCTGGACCAGTACGCCGAGTTCATCCGCGACGCCCTCGTCCACGGGCTGCTGTAGGGCACCGGTGTGAACGAACGCACCGGCGGGTCGGAGCCTCCCGCACGAGCGACGGAGCACAGGGCTGCGGACTAGGTCTCCCTGGCCAGCCCCAGGGCAGCGTCCGGGCTCGGGCGAAGCTCAACGCCAACCTCGACCCGCAGGTCGTCTTCGCCCAGCACGGCTGGTGGCATGCGTGTGAGGAGCTCGGACTGCCCGGCTCCCCGCCGTACGGGCCGGGCAGCGCGAACCTCAACCTGGTGCTGCCCCAGACCCCCAGCGACCCGATCAGCGGCAGCTCGCCGCTGCGCGCGGCGTGTGCGAGGTGTCGCTGGAGCGGGAGCCAGCTGGGGTGTCAGGCTGCGGAGTGGCCTCGGATCGCTCACTATTGGGCGACTGCCGAAGTCAGGTTGAAGAAGTCTGTTGGCATCGGTAACTCCAACTGCCACGTGAGGGCGATAGGTCGGTCGCCTTGGTGGCTGACATAGTGCGCCGGACCCAAGAAAAGATATGGCGAAGTGCCGAACTCGTCCTTCTGCTCGTGCCGAACGAAGAGCAGCACCGTGCTGGTCCCGTTGATGTAGCGCTGACCCGTTGGTGACTCCACCGACGTCGTCGACTGTGACTCCCAATGGAAGAGCGTGGGACTGATCGGGTAGTCGGCGTACATCGTGGTCGGGGAGTAGTCGGCCTCGGACTTCTTGAGCGTGACGAAGAAGGCGTCGATGTTGCGTTCCCGGGAGTACCAGACCCCTTCGCGAAAGCTGTTCGGAGTCCGTGGGAAATCGAGCGCGGCCAAGATCTCCTCACGCTGATACCTCGCGTGCACCATCAGCGGGACGTCCGCAAGTTCGTGTCCAAGCCCGAGGGTCAGGTGTCGAGCTGCCTCGAAAGAGATGTCGACGACCGTGGAGATTTCCGAGCGTGTCGCCTCTTCCAGCCGCAGAGCGTCGAGTCCCGCTTCAATCGAGTCGTGACCGCCACCGTCGTACCACAGCGAATAGAACAGCATGCGTGCCAACCGCTGCTCGGCCGGCGATAGTTGCGAGTAGGGCGGAGCAGCCTCGGAGAGGAGAGTCGAGTACGCCTTGGCCCGCACGGGGTCGTCAACATGAGCAAAGGCACGCACGCGCTTCAGGAGCCTCTCCTCGAGGGCTGACCCCGGTGGGGTTTGCAGCCCGGCATCGCGTCGCAGCCTCGTCCACGAGTGACTGCCGCGGCGCAGGATGTCGCTGAGCTCGAGGCCGGAGTCGCGCAAGAATATCGGGAGCTCTTGGTCGCCGTACTGCCGCAGCTCGGCGACGATCTGCTGCCAGCGATTCGCGATCTGGGACCTGATGTTCTCCAGGACGAGGGTTTGCGACTGCTTGTCGAGCACGATCTGGCAACCCGACGGCAAGAACGGAAAACCCTTCTCCACCTGGGATTCGACCTCGCGTCTGGTCCCGCCCGTGAGCGCCCGATAGCGCTGCGCAAACTGAAATTCCTTGCGGTGGTAGCCGATGAAGTCCAGGACGGTGAGCACTGCCTTGTGCGGCGTACGGCGAAGGCCACGACCCAACTGTTGCAGGAACACCGTGGCGCTTTCCGTTGGCCGTAAGAACAGCACGGTGTCCACGTCGGGAAGGTCGAGCCCTTCGTTGAACAGGTCGGCCGCGAAGAGGATGTTGACTCGGCGATCGCGGAGATCTTGTAGTGCCGCTGCCCGTTCGCGCGCAGGCGTGGTCCCGCTGACAGCTCGAGCGTGAATGCCCGCCTCCTCGAAGACACGCGCCATGTACTCCGCATGGGCGACGCTCACGCAGAATCCAAGGCCGCGCATAGCGCCGAGGTCGGCGACCTTGTCCCGCAGCTGCTTCAGCACAATGGCGGCTCGCGCGTCGTTGCCGGTGAAGACGTTGGAGAGCTGCCCTTCGTCGTAGCGACCTCGGGACCAGGTGATGCTTCGCAGGTCGGTGCCGTCGGCGACAGCGAAGTAGTGGAAGGGACACAGCAGGTCGGCGCCCAGGGCATCCCACAGGCGCAGCTCGGCTGCGGTGCGGCCGTCGAAGAAGCTGCGAACATCGACGCCGTCAGCACGCTCTGGGGTCGCCGTGAGACCCAGGAGCTCACCCGGTCTGAAGTGGTCGATGAGACGCCGATAGGTCTTGGCCTCGGCGTGATGGAACTCGTCGATCACGACAATGTCGTAGGCGTCGGCGGGGATGTTGTGGACGCCGTACGCATGGAGCGACTGCACGCTGGCGAACACGTGTTTCCAACGCTCGGGTCGGGCCCCGCCTACGTACAGCTCGCCAAAATTGGCGTCGCTCAGCACCTCCCGGTACGTCCGCAGCGACTGCTCCAGAATTTCCTTGCGGTGAGCGACGAAGAGCAGTGAGGGAAGGGCCCCTTCAGCCCGGTCAGCCAAGCGTCGGTAGTCGAGTGCCGCGATCACAGTCTTGCCCGTTCCGGTCGCAGCCACCACGAGGTTGCGGTGCCGGTCGTGGACCAGCCGCTCAACCTCAATGGCATCGAGCATCTCTTGCTGGTAGGGGAACGCCCTCACCTGCAGCCCCGAGATCGAGATCGTGACTCGATCCGGCTGGCTTCGTCCCGAAGCTTCGTTCAGCGCATCGTCGAGCCGGTCGCGATCGCGGTCTGGGTCGTAGGGCTCGAACTCGCTGCTGTTCCAGTACGAGTCGAAGGTCGCTCGGAACTTGTTCATCAAGGACGGCGTCGCGGCCGTCGATAGGCGGACGTTCCACTCGACACCGTCCAGCAGAGCGCTGGTCGAGAGGTTGGACGATCCCACGTATGCCGTATCGAACCCGGTCTTGCGATGGAAGAGCCAAGCTTTCGCGTGAAGGCGAGTGCGCGCGGCGTCGTACTGGACGCGTACTTCGGCACCAAAATCGCGAACCAAGCGATCGAGTGCCTCTCGCTCGGTCCCGCCGATGTAGGTCGTCGTCACTACTCGCAGCGGTATCCCGGCCTCACTGAGGGCAGCGAGCTCACGCTCGAGGAGTCGCACACCTCGCCACATCACGAAGGCACAGAGCAGATCGACTGAGTCGGCGGAGTCCAACTCGGCGCGCAGCTCGCTGGCGAGAGATGGCTCGCCGTGAGCGTTGGTGAGCAGTGCCGCGTCGTTCAACGGGGTTCGGGGTCGTTGTCCATATCTCGCGATGACCCCGGGACCAGAAGGCGTCGCTAGGGCGTGCAACTCCCTCACTGGGTCGAGGACGGTGAGGTCCTGCTGCTCGAGCTGACTGAGGATCTCGTTGGCCGCGTGCACCCGCTGAGCTGGATTGCGGATGCTGCCGAGGCGGGCCGCGATGACGCTGGCAAGGTGCCGAGTCAGGACGTGTGTTTGATCTGCCTCGTCCACTCCGGCCAGCTGGGCTTCCAGATGCGCAGCATGCAGCAGCTCTCTGTCTAGCGCCCGAGTTACCAGCGACTCGTGCAGACCTTCCTGCACTGGACCTCCCCGTATTGGTCGGCAGCTTGTCACGGAGTCACGGCGAGCGTCGACTAAAAGGGACCGTCTGTCGGGTGGCGCGCTGGAGGGCGACGAGCTGGAGCACGAGCTGGATCCAACGCAACTAAAGGTTGCATGCAGCTATGGGTGGAGCTACCTTGAAGCAACCAAAGGTTGCGAAAGGCGGACGTCATGGAACACGGCACCATCGAGCGGGACATCCAGGTCGAGGCATCACCCGAGGTCGTCTTCGAGGTGATCAGCAAGCCGGAGCACGTCCGGGAGTGGTGGCCCGACGACGCCAGCTTCGAGTCGGTCGAGGGCGCGCCGGGGGAGCTGGTGTGGCGCAACGGCGAGACCGGGGAGACGACGAGCGTGGCGCTCACCGTGGTGGAGGTGGACCCGCCGAAGCGGTTCTCCTTCCGGTGGTGCGCTGCCGGCCCGGGCGCGGACGACCCTTCGCTGCTGGTCACCTTCGACCTGCTGCCCACCGAGAGCGGCACGCTCGTGCGGATGACCGAGAGCGGGTTCCGCGAGATGGGCTGGGAGATCGCCGTGCTCGAGGAGCAGTACCGCGAGCACGAGACCGGCTGGGACCACTACCTGCCCCAGCTCGTCGAGTACGCCGCCAAGCAGGTCGCACTGCGATGAGCACCGCGGTCGACGACGACCTGTGGTCGGCGATCGGCGATCCCACCCGCCGCACGATGATCGACCTGCTGCTGGCCACGGGGCGTGGCACGGCCACCTCGCTGAGCGAGCAGCTGCCGGTCACCAGGCAGGCGGTGGCCAAGCACCTCGCCGTACTGGACCGCGTCGGACTGGTGCACGCCGCGCCGGTCGGGCGCGAGCGCCACTACCGGGTCGACGAGGCCCAGCTGGCCCGGGCCGTGGCCCAGCTCAACGAGGTGGGCACCACCTGGGACGCCCGACTGCGCCGGATCAAGCGCCTCGCCGAGGCGATCGAACGCACCCGCACCGAGACCGAACAAGCACCGACAGACGCAAGGAGATTGAGATGCCAGACATCCTGCACCGGGTCGGGGTCGTCGCCCCGCTCGACGAGGTCTACCCCGCCCTGGCCACCCCCGAGGGCCTCGCCCGCTGGTGGACGACCGACACCGTCGGCACCGACGAGGTCGGCGGCAAGCTCGCCTTCCGCTTCGGGGACGTCGGCGGCTTCGACATGGAGATCCTGGAGCTCGACCCCGCTGGCCACGTCCGGTGGCGCGTGCTCGACGGGCCCGAGGAGTGGGTCGGCACCGAGATCGACTGGCGGCTCGAGCAGCGCGACGAGTACACGATCGTCCTGTTCAAGCACGAGGGCTGGCGCGAGGCGGTCGAGTTCATGCACCACTGCAGCACCAAGTGGGCGACGTTCCTGATGAGCCTCAAGGAGTACGTGGAGACCGGCACGGGTCGGCCGGCTCCGGACGACGTACGGATCAGCGACTGGCACTGAGTGCCACGAGGCGCTCCGGCAGGCATCGAAACCTGCTGGAGCGTCTCGTTGGCCCAGCCATTCCCCGGACGTACGCCCCTCTGCCGCCTAGGCTGGTGCTCCGCCTCGGGCGGCACGCACAGCTCACGGGGGATCCATGTTCAGCGGCACGCTTCTCGGTCTCACCTGCGCGTCGCGATGAACGTCAGCGTCCGGCCGGCGAGGCGTCTCCGCGTGGTCGCGGCGACGCTCTCGGTGCTCGCGGTCTCTGCGTGCGCCGACCTCGAGCAGTCCCCGCCACCGCCTGAGGCGGCGACGACCAAGGCGGCGACGACCAGGCGGCGGAGCCGCCCACCGAGCAGGCCGAGCCCGAGCGACCCGCGAAGGACGTCGAGCGGACGACACCGACGCCGAGCGCACCCGCGAAGCCCGAGCCCACCAGTGCGCCGCCCACCGACGACGGGTCGTCCCGCACGGCCGCAGCGCAGCTCGCGACCCTGAGGGTCGCCGGCAGGGCGCCGATGACCGGCTACGACCGTGACCGCTTCGGGCAGGCCTGGCTCGACGCCGACCGCAACGGCTGCGACACCCGCAACGACATCCTCCGACGCGACCTCGAGCAGCAGACGATCAAGGCCGGCACCAACGGCTGCGTGGTGCTCAGCGGCGTGCTCGACGACCCCTACACGCGCACGCGCATCGACTTCGTCCGGGGCGACAGCTACTCGGTGGACATCGACCACGTCGTGGCGCTGGGCAACGCCTGGACCAGCGGCGCGTGGCGGTTCGACATCCGACGGCGAGCAGCCCTCGCCAACGACCCGCTGAACCTCCTGGCCGTCGACGCCGGCGCCAACCGGAGCAAGAGCGACGCCAACGCCGCGTCCTGGCTGCCGCCGAACAAGTCCTACCGCTGCGCGTACGTCGCCCGCCAGGTCGCGGTGAAGGCGAAGTACCGGCTGGCGGTCACCGCCTCCGAGAAGGCGCAGATGGCCCGTCAGCTCTCCCGATGCCCCGACCTGCCGGCGACCGAGGACGTGACCCACGCGCCGACGCGGGTCGACCAGCGGATCAGCGACCCGGGCGCGGAGCAGGAGCCCGCGGCGAGCGGTGCCTCGGGCGCCGAGCTCCGGGTCCTCGAGCGGCAGCGTGTACTACGAGAACTGCGACGCGGCCCGGGCCGCCGGAGCCGCTCCGGTGCGCGCCGGCGATCCCGGCTACGGCCGCCACCTCGACCGCGACGGTGACGGGAGCGGCTGCGAGTAGGCGCGCCAGGCCCCGGTTGTGACGCCAGCGTTGACAATTTGTCGTCAACGTAGAACTCTGAACGGCATGAGTTGTGGCCTGCTGCAGTACCACGGTGTCGGGCTGGTCGTGCCGAGCGCCAGCCAGGTGCTCGAGGCCGAGCTGTCCGAAGCCCTCGGAACTCATCAGTCGGCCCGTCTCTCGCTGCATTCCAGCCGGATGCGCCTTGGGTCCCCAGCCCCCCATCCGATGATGCTGAGGGCGCAGCGAGAGCGGGCCGTGCTCGAGATCGGCGACGCGGCTCCCGACGTCGTTCTCTACGGCGGCGTCCACCACCTCGCCGGCGCGTCGGCCGAGGACCACCATCACGTCGAAGGCGCCATTGCCGAACAGCTCGCGCTCGGTGCCTCCGAGGTCAAGGTGCGTTCGGTCGTCGGCTGCGTGCTCGAGGCGCTGCTGACGCTGCGAGCACGGCAGGTGCTGATGCTCGACCACCACCCGCGACCCCACGGCCTGGCCACCTACCTGCGCACGCAGGGGTACGACGTCCATGAGGCGCTGTTGCCCGAGCTCGCCACCAGCAGAGCAAGCCCGGCCGTACGTCGCGACTGCCTCGCCCGCGTTCTTGGCGACATCGATCTCGAAGGCACCTCTGTCATCGGGATCTCGCTGGACACCGAGACGTCTGCCCTGCACGTCGTCGACGAGGTCGAGGACCTGGTGCAGATCCCGGTGTTCACCGGCACCACGGCCAGCGCGCTCGGCATCCTGCGTGCCCTAAGCCTCCCACCCCAGCTCACTGGCGCCGGCCAGCTGCTGAGCACGTCCCAGAGCGTCACCACATCGACCCCCCAGGAGCTGACCACATGACCGACCTCCACGACTCGCACCTGGTCCAGGGCGTCGACCACGCCGCGTTCCCCACCTTCGACCCCGTCGACACCGTCAGGTTCTACCGCGACGTCCTCGGCTTCCCGATCGTGCACTCGATCTGCGCGGCGGGGTGGGGGCCGGAGGACCACCCCGATTTCATCCACTTCTTCTTCGACATCGGCAACGACGACCGGGTCGCGTTCTTCTACTACTTCGGCCTGGAGAAGCCCCCGTCGCTGGGCAAGGGCGACGTCTACGCACGGTTCGACGAGTCGACCTCGGACTTCTTCGTCCGCTCGCGGCACCTCGCCATCCACGTGAACTCCGAGGAGCACCTGATGGAGTACCGCCGGCGGCTCGACGCCAGCGAGTGGCCGGTGGAGATGCAGATCCAGCACGAGACCATCGAGTCGATCTACACCCACGACCCCAACGGCTACATGGTCGAGCTCACCCGGGCGCTGCGGCCGGTGACCCCGCAGGAGCATCTCGACGCCAACCTGACGATCGAGGCGTTGATGGACATCGGCACCGGCCCGGAGGCCGGCGATGGGGGAACTGCTGGCCCGCAAGGCCGAGCTGATCGTGGAGCGCGCCGCGCAGTGGCAGGCCGAGCAGGACGAGCCGGCGGAGACGATCGGCGCCCCGGAGGGGCCGGTGCGGCGATGACCCGGGTGTTCCTGCTCGACGTACCCGAGAACGACGGCGTCGCCCAGGTCCTCGAGTTGGACGCGGCCGTCGAGGTGGAGAGGATCGGTCCGTACTACGTCGCGAGCTCTGAAGGTGACATCGTCATCGACCGACGAGCGACGGGCTGCCGCCACGCGGTCTGGTACAGCTGCGTCGCGGCCCTCGGCGCCTCCCGCATCACCCAGTGGGACAAGGACGCGATGCGGATCGAGGCGCGGTGACCAGGCAGACCGGGCTCGGCGCGGGCCGGTACGTCGACGCCCGGGCGCTGCCCGACGGGACCGTCACCACCGTGCACGAGGTCGGCACCAGTGACGGGGCGAAGATCAGCGGCGTCCTGCGCACACCACCCGGTGCCACCACGGTCGTCACCCTGATGCACCCGCGCCAGGACCTCACCCACCACGTGCTCGTCCCCGAGCTGGTGCGATGCGGCTACGCCGTGTGGACCCAGGTGACCCGATCGCCGAACAACGACCTCAACCTCCTGCACGAACTGGCCGTCATCGATTGTGCCGCCGGGCAGGTGCGCCTGCGGGACGTCGGGTTCGACGCCGTGGTCGCGCTCGGACACTCGGGCGGCGGCACGCTCTACGCCTTCTACTGCGAGCAGGCCGGCCTCCAGCCCCACGAGCGGCTGACCGACGCCCCCTCGGGCCGGCCGGTGCCCCTGGCCGACACCGACATGCCCCTGCCCGACGGTGTGGTCTTCCTGGCGCCGCACCCGGGGCAGGGTGTACTGCTCCAGCGGGTGATCGACCCGTCGGTGACCGACGAGGCCGACCCGATGGCCGTCGACAGCGCCCTCGACCCCTACTCCGAAGCCAACGGTTTCGCACCGCCGCCTGACTCGGCCAGGTACAGCGAGGACTTCGTGCGCCGCTACCGGGCGGCGCAACGCGAGCGCATCGAGCGGATCGATGCGGTGGCCCGCGAGCTGGTGGCCGAGGCGCGGGAGGCGAATGCCAGGTTCCGCGAGACCAAGGACCCGGTTCACCGGCGGCGGGCTCTGGCCCCCCGGTTCGTGACGGTCTTTCGCACCGACGCCGACCTGCGCACGGTCGACCTCTCGCTCGACCCCAACGACCGTCCCTATGGGTCGGTCTTCGGGCGCCGGCCGGACCTCACCAACTACGGGCTGGTGGGCTTCGGCCGCAACAGCACCCCGGACGCGTGGCTCTCGACCTGGTCCGCGACCAGCTCGCGGGCGAGCTTCGTGCGCTGCGCGCCCGGCGTCACGCCACCGACCCTGCTGCTCGGCTTCACCGGCGACCAGGCCGCCTTTCCGGCCGACTTCGAGCTGATGCGCCGAGAGCTGGGGGCCAGAGACCTCGAGGTCGACAGTGTGCGGGGCACGCACTTCGGGGGCGCGGTCGTCGAGGGCGAGCCCACGGGCGCCGATGTCGCCGGCGAGCGGATCGCCGGCTGGCTCGCGGAGCGCTTCGAGGCCGTCCCTTCGGTGGCCTAGGAAGAAGGCCGCCCCGAGCTGGGCTGTCCCTGAGGCGCCCAGGGGGCGGGGCTCGGACTCGCGGTCATCGCTTCGAGGGTCCTGGACCGGTTGTCCTCACCCAGCTCGTCCAGCAGCGCGACCCCCGTTGAGACCAGGTCCACATGGGCCTCCCGCGTGAGCCAAGCCGGCTTGAGAGCGAACAGAAGGTCCTCAAGAGAGGTGTTGCCACTGGCCCCCGGTGCGAACGGACATCCGCCCAGTGCGCCCAGCGTCGCATCGACCAGCTCGGCGCCGGCGTCGATCGCCGCCAGCGTGTTGGCGATGCCGAGCCCCCAGGTGTCGTGGCCGTGGAAGGCGATGCGTCGCGCCGGTGACTCCCGCGCCACCCGCCCGACGAGCGAGGCCACGGTGGCGGGGTCGGCCTGACCCAGGGTGTCGCAAACGACGATGTCGGACGCGCCGTGGGTGCGAGGGTCGTTGGTGATCTCGATGACCCGGTCGGGATGCACGGCACCGTCGAAGGGGCAGGTGAACGACGTGGCCAGGCATAGCTGGACGGAGGTACCCGCATCGGTCGCGAGCTCGATCGCCCGTGGCATCGAGTCGAGGCTCTCCTCGACGCTGCGGCCGAGGTTGGCCCGGTTGTGCGCCTCGGAGACCGAGAAGCAGAACTGGAAGTGCGGGGCCCCGCGCTCGAGGACCCGCTCCACGTGGCGTGGGGTGGCGACCCACACCCAGGAGCGGGCCAGCTCCTCCGGTGTCAGTGCGTCGACCACGTCGAGGGTGTCGGCCACCGACGGCACCAGGTCCCCGCGGGCCAATGACCCGATCTCCACGGCCGGTACGCCGAGTCGCCACAGCCGGCGGGCGAGCTCGACCTTGGTGCCGGTGCTGAGCGCCTTCCCGGTCAACTGGAGACCGTCGCGCAAAGTGACGTCGCGGACGATCACCTCCCGTGCCCGTGGGGCGTTCATGCCGCGCGGGTGACGCTGAGGTACTCGTCGATCTCCGCAGAGGTCATGCCGAGCACGCGGTCCAGCACTTCCACCGTGTCCGCGCCGAGGTCCGGGCCACTGTGCTGTACGGCGAGCGACGTGTCGCCGAGCAGCGGGACGATGCCGGGGAAGGTGATCTCCCGCCGCCCCTGGGCGGTCTCGACCGGGATCCGCTGCAGCATCCGTCGGGCGGCGAACTGCTCGTCGATGAGAATGTCCCGGGCCTCGTAGATGGGCCCGGCCGGCACGCCCGCCTCCTCGAGCACCGAGAGGGCCTCGGCCCGGCTGCGTGCGCACGTCCACTCGCCGATGGCCTCGTCGAGGCGGTCGCGGTGCTCCCAGCGCTGCTGGTTGGACGCGAGCGAGGGGTCCTCGGCCAGGTCGGGGCGTCCGAGGGCCCGCATCAGCCGCCCGAAGATCGAGTCGCCGTTGCCCGCTATGACGATGCTGGTCCCGTCACCGCACGCGTAGGCGTTGCTGGGCGCGATGCCCTCGACTCGTCCTCCCGACCGAGTCCGCGTGACCTGGTGGGCGTCGAAGTCGGGTACGAGTGACTCCATCATCGAGAACACCGCCTCGTGCAGTGCGACATCGACGTGCTGCTGGCACGGCGTGGGGGCCGGCATCCCGTCGGCGCGACAGCGCTGCTGCTGGAGCAGGCACATCACGATCCCGAAGGCGGCGTACAGGCCGGAGACGCTGTCGCCGATCGACACCCCGACCCGGGCCGGTGGCCGGTCGGCCTCGCCGACCAGCGCCCGGAGTCCGCCGAATGCCTCGGCCACTGCGGCGAATCCGCCGCGAGGGCTCATCGGGCCCGACTGCCCGAAGGCCGAGACGCGAGCGACAACGAGGCTCGGGTTCAGTGCCGCGAGCCGGGCCGGGTCGAGGCCCCAGGCGTGGAGCGTGCCCGGCCGAAAGTTCTCGATCAGGGCGTCGGATTGCTCGACCAGCCGGGACACCACGTCCCGCCCGCACTCGGAGCGCAGGTCTGCCTCGATGGAGAGCTTGTTGCGGTTGATCGTCCGGTACAACAGCGAGGTGTCCTCGCCCTCGTGCAGTCGCCAGCCGCGCAGTTCGTCGCCGGTGCGCGGTCGCTCGACCTTGATCACCTCGGCGCCGAAGTCGGCGAGCAGCCGTCCCGCCATCGGGGCGGCGATGTAATTGCCGAGCTCGATGACGCGCAGGCCCGCTAGCGGGCGCTCCCCAGGGTTGTCCATGGCCCTCCGCTCTCCGTCCTGGGGGAGGCTGTCAGCAGGGGTCATGTTTGTCAAGAGTTCGACGCCAGCGTCAACGGGCTGGGCCGAGCACCCCTTTATTGCACGTCGAACTATTGACGGATGCGTAAAACCGAGAATATGTTCGGGACCTCGACCGCCCACAAGAAGCGAGGAACCCTGATGGCGTACGTGATCGGAGTCGACGTCGGCGGCACCTTCACCGATGGGGTGCTGGACGACGATGCAGGGACGATCGTCGCCGCTAAGGCGCCCTCGACCCCGCCGGACTACTCGGCCGGCGTCCTGGACGTGCTCACAGGCCTGGCCGAGCAGCTGGGGCTGAGCGTCGAGCAGATGTTGGCGCAGACTCACCACATCGCCCACGGGACGACCTCGTCGCTGAACGCACTGGTGACCGGCAACGTCCCCGACGTGGGGTTTCTGACCACGGTCGGTCACCGCGACTCGATCTTCATCATGAACGTCGAGGGCCGCTACCTGGGCTCCTCGCCCGAGGCGCTGCAGAACGTGCAGGGGCAGTCCAAGTCCCACGGCCTGCTGCCCAAGCGGCACGCACTCGAGGTGATCGAGCGCGTCGACCGCGACGGCAACGTCGTGGTCCCGCTCGACGAGGAGTCGGTGCGCTCCTCAGTCACTGCGCTGCTCGAGGACGATGTCAAGGCGATCGCCGTCTCGCTGCTGTGGTCGTTCAAGAATCCGACCCACGAGCAGCGCATCCGCGAGATCGTCCACGAGATCGCGCCGGGCATGTTCGTCGCGCTGTCCAGCGAGGTCAGCCCGCGGATCCGGGAGTTCTCGCGTAGCTCGACGACCATCATGAGCGCCCAGATCGGTCCGGGACTCCGGGACTACCTCGGCACACTCGAGGGCCTGCTGCGCGACCGGGGCCTACCCGGACCGCTGCTGGTGATGCAGAGCAACGGTGGGGCGATCGAGGCGGGGCATGCACCCGGCAACGCGATCAGCACGGTGGGTTCGGTGCTGACCGGTGGCGTGATGGGCGCGGTCTCGCTGGGCACCCAGCTCGGCCACCGCAACATCATCTCCACCGACGTCGGCGGCACCACCTTCCTGGTCGGCCTCGTCGTCAACGGCGAGCCGGTCCGGGCGAGCAGCACGATCATCAACCACCACCCGATCAACGTGCCGACGCTCGAGGTCCACGCGATCGGCTCCGGTGGTGGCGCGATCGCGTGGATCGACCAGGGTGGCAACCTCCAGGTGGGTCCTCGAAGCGCCCAGTCCGTCCCGGGTCCTGCGTGCTACGGAGCCGGTGGCACCGAGCCGACCAACACCGACGCCAACTTGGTGCTCGGCATCCTGCCGGAGTCCGGGCTCCTCGGCGGACGCAAGACCCTTTCGCTCCAGGCCGCCCGCCAGGCGATCAAGGAGAAGATCGCAGACCCGCTCCGGCTCAGCGTCGAGGACGCCGCCGCCGCCATCTACGCCGTGCAGAACGCGCAGACCGGCGACCTCCTGCGCAAAACCGTCGTCGAGGCCGGGCACGACCCGCGCTCGTTCGTGCTCTACGCCTTCGGCGGGGCGGGCCCGGCCTACTGCGCGTCCTACGGCCACGAGGTCGGGGTCAGCGAGGTGGTGGTCCCGCTGGGACCGGTCGCGTCCGCCTTCTCGGCGTACGGTCTCGCCGCCTCGGACATCGTCCTGGCCGCCGAGGTCTCCGACCCCGCGAACATGCCCGTCAACCCCGCGCGTGCGGCCAGCAACTTCGATGCCCTCGAGGAGAGCGTCCGGGTCTCCCTGGACAAGCAGGGGATGGCCTACTCCTCCGTCGAGCTGGTCCGCTCGGTCGACATGCGCTACGGGGCTCAGCTCGCCGAGATCGAGATCGAGCTCCCGGAGGGGCCGGTCAACGACGAGTCGATGGTGGCGCTGGCGGCCGCATTCGAGAAGCGGTACGCCGAGCTGTTCGGCGAGGGCACCGGCTTCCGCGAGGCCGGCATCCAGGCGATCACCTTCCGGGTGCGGGGGACCGGCGTCCTTCCGTTCACCCCGGAGATGCCCACGCTGGAGGAGGCGGCGACCACCGACCCGGTCGAGGCGCAGGTGGGCGAACGGTCCGTGTGCATCGACGCGCGGGTCGGCTACGTCGACACCCCGATCTACGACTACCGCCTGCTGCGCTCGGGGCACGTCATCACCGGCCCGGCCATCGTCGAGGTGCCCACGACCACGGTTGTCGTCCCCGGTGAGATGAGCGGCACCGTCGACCACCTCGGCAATTTGACCATCGCAACTAAGTAGGAGCGACCCATGTCCATGACAGTTCCAGGCTCGGAGCGATTCGCCAGCCGTCCCGTCGACCCCGCTGCCGTCGCCGCCGGCCTGCCGGAGTCGCTCAAGGTGCACACCGTCACGCAGGAGCAGATCGAGGAGCTCGACCCGCTGACCTACGAGGTCGTCCGGCACCGACTTTGGTCGGTCACCGAGGAGATGGGCGAAGCACTCAAGCGGATGTCGGGGTCGCCGATCGTCACCGACGCCAACGACTTCGACTTCGCCATCTGCGACGAGGTCGGCCAGGAGGTGCAGGTGGGTCTCTACAACACGCTGCTCGTCGGCGCTGTCGACCTGGCGATCTACTGGACCCTGCAGAACCGGGCGCACAACCCCGGCATCCGCGAGGGCGACATGTTCCTGTGCAACGACCCGTGGGTCGGCGGGGGACTGCACCAGAGCGACGTGATCGTCTACCAGCCGGTCTTCCACGACGGCGAGCTGTTCGCGTGGACGAGTGCGGTCTGCCACGAGCCGGACCTCGGAGGCGTCGGGCTCGGGTCGTTCTCTCCCGCCGCTCAGGACGTGTTCTCCGAGTCGCTGCCGACGCCGCCGATCAAGGTGGTCCGCGACTTCGAGCTGCAGGACGACGTCGCCGACGCGTGGGTCCGCCGCTCCCGGGTGCCGCTGCTCGTCGGGCTCGACCTGCGAGCCAAGGTGGGTGCGAACAGCGTGGGCCGGATGCGGCTGCACGAGGTGATCGCGCAGTACGGCGTCGACACCGTCAAGGCTGTGATGAAGCGGATGATGAACGACGCCGAGGGCCGCCTGCGCGGCAAGCTGGCGAGCCTGCCTGACGGCACGTGGCACGCCACCGGCTACCAGGACCAGTCGCACGAGGGGGACCGGGCGACGCACAAGATCTCCCTGACGATGACCAAGGCCGGGGACCACCTCACTCTCGACTTCAGCGGTACCGACCCGCAGGCCGGAGTCATCAACTGCACCTATGCCGGCATGCGCGGCGGGGTGATGGGGGCCCTGCTGCCGATCCTGGCCGCCGACATCCCTTGGTCCGCGGGCGGGTTGATGCGCTGCTTCGACCTGATCAGCGAGGAGGGCACGCTGAACAACGCGACCTATCCGGCCGCGATCAGCCGAGCACCGATCGGACCTGCCTGGCAGACGACGAGCCTGGTCGCCGAGTGTCTCTCCCAGATGCTCGACCGCTCGGTCGACCTCGGCACCAGCGTTCAGGCCACGTGCTGTGGCACCTGGGACACCGCCGTCATCGCCGGTCTCGACGAACGCGGTGACTTCCCGGTGCCGTTCCTGAGCATCATGATGGAGCCGATGGCGGGCGGTTACGGCGCCCGGCCGCATCTGGACGGCATGGACACCGGTGGGCTGTTCTGCATCCCGCAGGGGCGCATCCCCGACACCGAGATGAGTGAGTTCCTCTACCCGCTGCTGACTCTGTGGCGACGCGAGGAGCCCGACTCCGGCGGCCCCGGACGCCAACGCGGCGGGCTTAGCGCGTCGCTGGCCTTCACCCCCTATGGCACCTCCTTCCCGCTGGGGCTGGTGCTGGCAGCGGCCGGGAAGGCGACCTCGCAGAACAACGGCCTGGCCGGCGGTTTCCCCGGCAACACCGGCGTCGACGCCGTGGTCCGCGGCATCGACGTCCACGCGGCGCTGGCCGAGGGCCGGGTGCCGCAGTCGCTGGAGCAGCTCGGCTCCGACGTGGAGCTGGGCAACTGCTACGCGCAGACCTACCTGGCACCCGGTGAGGTGTTCTACATGTTCTGGCAGGGCGGCGGCGGGTACGGCGACCCCCTCCGGCGGGATCCGGCGAACGTCGCGGTCGACCTGCGCGAGGGCAAGATCACCACCAAGGCGGCGCGCGAGCTCTACGGCGTCGTCCTCGCCGACGGGCGGGTCGACGAGGCGGGCACCGCGGCATGCCGCGAGGAGGTCCGCGAGCTGCGCCGGTCGCGCTCGCAGCGACGCGACGACCAGCGCCTCGCGAACACGGTGGACCTCGCCGGCGCACAGCGGCTCGACGACAACCTAGTGCTGGTCGCGAACGAGAGCATCGCCTGTGCGCACTGCGGCTACCACCTCGCCGACTCGCGGGCCGACACCCATCTGGACCTCGCGATCTACGAGGGTCCCTCGCACGCCGCCGGCCCGCAGGTGACGTCCGACCCGAGCACGTACGTCGACGACGAGATCGTCTTCCGCCAGCTGAGCTGCCCGGGCTGCTGGACGTCGATGTACGCCAGCATCGTCCCGGCGGTCCACCCCGACCACATGTCGGAGGTCGCGCGACTGGTCGGTGTTGAGGGGGCCTCGGCGTGAAGCTCGGCTCGGTCGCTGTGCTCGGAGGCGGGCCGGGCGGCCTCTACTTGGCCAGGTTGCTCAAGCTCCGCGACCCGACGTGCACCGTCGACGTCCACGAGCAGAGCACGCCCGGGCGAACGTTCGGGTTCGGTGTCGGGCTCGCGGTGCGGACCCAGCGGAACCTGGCCGCCGCCGACCCTGTGACCCACGCCGACATCGTGGAGTCCTCCTGGCGCCACGACATGTCAATGCGGGTCGGCGGCCACCGCGCCGTGGTCCCCCAGGAAAGCCTGGTCGCGATCGGCCGCAGCACCCTGCTCGAGCTGCTGCACCGACGCGCCGTCGAGGTCGGCGTCCAGGTCCACCACGGCTCCCGGGTCACGGCCGCCGAGCTTGAGGCCGACCTGGTCGTGGCCGCCGACGGTGTCAGCAGCGCCACCCGGGACGCCCTGTCCGCCGAGCTGGGTGCCAGCGTGACGACTGAGATGGACTACTACCTGTGGTGCGGCACCGAGACCGCGCTACCCAACGCGGTTTTCACGCCGGCCGAGACGGAGTACGGGACCTTCGTCGCGCACGCCTACCCGTACGCGCACGACCGGAGCACCTTCCTGATCGAGACCGACCCGGAGACGTGGAAGCGAGCCGGGTTCGAGTCGACCACGCACGGGACGCTCTTCGAGGAGAGCGACGAAGAGGCGCTCGCCTACCTCACCTCGGTCTTTGCCGAGGAGCTGCGCGGGCACCCGCTGATCGGCAACCGGACCCGCTGGTCGCAGTTCCGCACGGTCTCCTGCCGGCGCTGGCACGTGGGCAACACCGTGCTGCTCGGCGACGCCGCGCACACCGCTCACTACTCCATCGGGTCGGGCACCAAGCTGGCGATGGAGGACGCGATCGCCCTGGACCGGCTGGTCGACCAGGCCGGCACGCTGGACGAGGCCGTCGAGCGCTACGAGCTCGAACGGCGCCCCGCCGTCGAGCACCTCCAGGAGACGGCCGAGCGCAGCATGCGGTGGTGGCGGACCTTCCCCGACCGGCTGGACCTCCCGGTCGAGCAGCTATTCGTCTCCTTCATGTCCCGGGCCGGCAAGGTGAGCGTCGACCGGTTCGTCGACCTCGCGCCCGACATCGCCCGGCAGGGGGCGGCGCAGTACGCCGGCACCGACGTCGGCGACGTGCCCACCGAGGACCTCGGACAATGGGTCATGGCCAGACCGTTCGAGTCGCCCCGGTGGCGGTGCAGCAGCCGGGTGCTGACCTCGTGCGAGGAAGTTCGGATCGTTCCCCTGGGCGGACAGGCTCTCGACGACTCCGGTACCGCGCCGGTGCTGGTGCACGTCGAGATGATCCCGGAGAACGCCGAGAACCCGGCCGCCGACTCCCTGGTCCTCGCCGTGACCGACGCGCAGGAGCGTGGAGCGACCGGGGCGCTCCTCGAGACGCAGGACGACCTGGGCTCGGTGCTGGACGCTCTCGACCTGGGGGAGCGGTTGCGGCGCGAGGCGGGGGCGGTCGTGGTCATCCGCGCCGCCGAGCGTTGGGCCGAGCACCTGGCCGCCGGGCTCGCCAGCGGACGCGCCGACCTCGTCGACCTGACCAGTACCCACGACGAGGCCGCATGACCAGTGTCGGCCACGAGCTCTACCCCCAGGTCGCGCCCGACCTGGCCGACGCCTACCGGGCCGCCGGCTACTGGGCCGAGCGGACCATCGGCGAGGAGCTCGCCGTGTCGGCCCACAGATGGCCCGACCGCGACGCGGTCGCCGCCGCTCAGGGCCGGCTCAGCTACGCCGAGCTGGACGCGCAGACCGACCGGATCGCCGCCGGCCTGCACGTCTTGGGGCTCGCTGTCGGCGATCGGGTGCTGTTCCAGGTCACCAACCGGCTCGAGTCGGTGGTCGCCTGGTACGCCTGCCTGAAGGCCGGCCTGGTACCGGTGGCGACCCTGGCCAGCCACCGCGGCCACGAGATCGCGCAGATCAGCCGTCGCTCACGGGCTCGTGCCCACCTCGTCGAAGAGGCGCTCCCCGGTTTCGACCTGGTTGGCTTCGCCTTCGAGCAGCGGTCCGGCCACCCCACGCTGGAGCACGTGCTGACGGTGGGAGGTCGCGAGCCGGTCGCCGGAGCCACGCCCCTCGAAACCCTGGGCGACGACCTCTCCTCACGTCGGGTGAGCGAGATCCTTGCCTCGACGCGTGCGCGGGTCGGTGCGGACGACCTGGCCGTGCTGCAGCTCTCCGGCGGCACCACCGGTGTTCCCAAGCTGATCCCGCGTCGACACGCGGAATACTGGTACAACGCTCGCGCCTACGCCGAGCGGCTCGAGTGGACCGAGCACACCCGGGTAGCGCACCTGATTCCGGTGATCCACAACGCCGGGATCACTTGTGCAGTCCAAGCCGCGCACTCGGTCGGGGCCTGCCTGGTGCTGGGCACGCCGGACGCGCTGGCCTCGGCGCCACTTCTCGGCACCGAGAAGGCCACGGCGGCCCTGATCGGACACGCGCACTTCCAGGCGCTGCGCGACCCGGCGTTCCTCGCGCAGGCCTCGTCGCTGACGCAGCTGGTGCTGTCGGGCACTAAGGTGCCGGAAGCCCTGTTCGAGATGCTCGAGCAACGGGGCATCTGGTCGGGCCAGCTCTACGGCATGGCCGAGGGCCTGTGCTGCGCCAGCCGCGTCGAGGACCCGAGCGAGGCGCGGTTGCTCAGCGTCGGTACCCCGATCAGCGAGCTTGACGAAGTGCGCATCCTGGAGCCCGGCACCGAGGCCGAGGTGGTCGAGGGCACGGTCGGCGAGGTCGCCGTCCGCGGCCCGTATACGATCCCCGGCTACTACGACGGCGCCGAGCACCAGGCCTCGTCGTTCACCACCGACGGCTTCTATCGCACCGGGGATCTGGCGAGGTGGGAGACCTTCGACGGCGTCCGTCACCTGCTCATTGAGGGGCGCATCAAGGACGTGATCAACCGCGGCGGGGAGAAGATCAACGCCGAGGAGGTCGAGATGATCCTTCTGCGCCACCCGGACGTGGTCGAGGCTGCTGTCGTGGCCATGCCCGACCCGCGCCTCGGCGAGCGCTCGTGTGCCTACCTGGTCACCACGGCTCCGGTCGACCTGCCAGTGGTGCAGGCACACTTTGCCGCGCTCGGGGTCGCCAAGTTCAAGTGGCCCGAACGCATCGAGACCGTCGAGGAGCTCCCACGCACGCGGATCGGCAAGCTGGACAAGAAGCAACTTCGGGAGATGGTGGCCGATGCCGTGCAATCGTCCGGCTAAGCGGCTCTCGGCGATAAGGTCGGACAATGTCCACGGGTGACGCTGACGTCTCGGTCGAGGAGCCCCGGTCCGAGGGGGTCCGCAGCAATGCCAGGTACGACCTGGTCGAGCGCCAGATCATCCAGGAGGCCACGCGACTCTTCGCCGAGCGCGGGTTCTCCGGCACATCGCTGAAGGACATCGCTGACGCCACCGGACTGACTCGGCCGGCGCTCTACCACTACGTGAAGAACAAGGACGAGCTGCTCGAGAAGCTGGTCATCGAGCTCGTCCAGGGGCCGGCGCAGGCGCTGCGGGACATCCGCGAGGACCCGGACATCGGTCCGCGCGAGAAGCTCCGGCGGATGGCGTACGAGGTCGCGTTGCGGCAGGCGACCGAGCCCGACCGGTTCAAGCTGCTGGCCCGCTCGGAGGCCGACCTCCCGCCAGCCCTTGCCGACCTGCACCTGAGCGGCCGCCGGGAGGTCCTCCGCGAGATGGTCACGGTGATCGAGGCGGGGATCAGCGCCGGTGAGCTGCGCGCGATCAACCCGCGGATCGCCGCACTCTCGGTGCTGGGGCAGTGCAACTGGGTCGCGTGGTGGCATCACCCCGGCGGTGACTCGAGCGAGCATGTCGCCACGACCATCGCCGACCTCGCGGTCGCGTCGGTGGCGGCCGACGACCCCGGCGAGGCGTCGGGTCAGGGCCCGGAGCGGGCGCTGGCCCTGCTCAAGCGCGACGTCGAGTTCCTCGAGCACGTGCTGAGGACCGACAAGGATTCCGATTGAGCCGTGGCGGTCTCCGGTTGAGGTGGTCCGGGCGGGCGCTCGGGTGGGTCTCGTAGGCGGTTGAGCCGGGACCGCGAGAAAGCTCATGACCGGTCTCGCATGCTGGGCAAAACCGCAGGTCAGAGGGGGTCGCCTGTCAGTGCTCGGTGCTTGAATTCACCATGAGCAGCAGTCGGGACGAGGGTCGCCAGCAGCACCCGGTGACCGACTGCGCCCGCCGGATCGGCGCGGACCTCGACGGTGTCGTGGAGGTGCCGCTGCTGTCGATGAGCGCCGAGGAGACGCGCCAGGCTGCTGGTGGAGCTGGCCCGTCGTGAGGCCCAGCTCTCGGCGCTGCGGCTGCGGCTGCTGGCCCATGCCGAGCAGACCGAGGCCACCGTGCAGACCGGTGCCCCGACGGCGGCGGACTGGGTCGCGGTGCAGACCCGGCAGGTACGCCGCGACGCCCGCTCGGACCTGCGCCACGCCCAGCGCCTGGAGCACCACGACGTCCTGTCCGCCGCGATGGCGCACGGGCAGGTGAACCTCGCGCAGTCCCGCGCGATCATGACGGCGCTGGACCGGCTGCCCCGCACCGGCACCTACGCCGTCACCGCCGAGCAGCGCCTGGCCGCGGAGGCCCATCTGGTGGAGCTGGCGGCGCACCACGACGCCAAGGAGCTGCGCATCCTCGGGCGGCGGGTCTTCGAGGTCATCGCCCCCGAGGTCGCCGACCAGTTCGAGGGCAAAGCGCTCGAGCGCGAGGAAGCCCAGGCACTACGCCGGACCACGTTGAGCCTGTGGGAGGACGACGAGGGCACCTGCCACGGCCGGTTCCGCATCCCGGCGCTGCACGGGCAGATGCTGACCAAGATGATCCTCGCCCTGGCCTCACCCAGCCGCCCCCGCTGGACGAGCCCGTCGCAACCCCCCGAGGGCACGTCCGAGGGAACGGTGGCGATGGACCGGGACTCCGGGATCGACCCCGACCTGCCCACCCCGGTCCGCCACGGCATCGCCTTCACCCAGCTGCTGGAGTCGATCAGCGCCAAGGACCTGCCGAGGACCGGCGGCTGCGGGGCCACCGTCGTGGTCACGATGACCCTCGACCAGCTGCTGGCCGACCTCGAGACCGCCGGGGTGTGCACCCTGGACACCGGCGGCCGCATCTCCGCCGCCGAGGCCCGACGGCTGGCCTGCCGCGCCGGCATCGTCCCGGTGGTGCTCGGTGGTCGCAGCCAGGTCCTCGACGTCGGCCGCAAACGGCGACTGCACACCGAGGCCATGCGCCTGGCCATGGCGGTGCGCGACGGCGGCTGCACCACCCGTGGCTGCCAGACCGCACCCGGCATGTGCCACGCCCACCACGACACCCCCTGGTCCCGCGGCGGCAAGACCAACGTCCAGACCGGACGGCTGCTGTGTCCGCATCATCACCGACGGGTCCACGACCCGACGTACGACACCCGCCACCACCCCGACGGCACCATCACCTTCCACCGGCGCGAGTAGGAGGCGGCTGCCGCCATACGGCCAGCGAGCGTCCGGTCAGCGGCGCAGGTTGACCCGGGCGACGACGATCGGGTGGTCGGAGACCCCGCGCGAACGCGTCGTCTTGTCCGAGGTCCAGCGCGAGAACCTGACGTTGCGCGACCCGAAGATCCAGTCGATGCCGTTCGCCTTCGGCGCGCGGCAGCGCCGCCCCGTCGAGCCGCCGGAGGCGGACTTCATCGAGCCGGCGCGCGTCATCGCGCAGAAGTAGCGCTGCTTCTCGTTCATGTCCCCGGTGACGAACACGGTGGCACCCCGGGCGCGCAGCCGGTTGACCAGCGACACCTGGCGCTTGGTGGCCTGGTTGCGGTAGCGCTGCGCCTTGCCGTGGGTGTCGGCGGGGTTGTGGGTGTTGATCATCGTGAAGACCGCACCGTTGGTCCGCGAGCGCAGCTTCACCACGGGGATGTTGACCCGCTTGCCGCGGAAGTAGGGGATCGCCAGGTGGGAGGTGGAGACGATCTTGAAGCGCGACTTGCGGAAGGCGATCGCGTTGCGCCGGTCCACCGACTTGCCGCTGCGCGAGGGAGCGCCGACCACGCCCCAGCGGGCCCCGGTCTTGCGGCGGAACGCGGCGTACTGCTTCGGCTCGAACTCCTGCAGGCCGACCAGCGAGACGCGGTGCTTGTTCAGGTAGCTCACCGCGCCGTTCATCCGGGCGGCACCCGGGCGCGCGGCGCGGTGGCTGCCGCCGAGGACGTTGAAGGTGGCGATCTGGAACACGTCGGAGCGGGGCCGTGCGGAGGTGACCGCCTCGGCGGGCTCGCTCACGGGTACGACGACGGTGGCCGCGGCGACGGCGGTCGTGGCCAGGGCAGGCGCCAGCACGCGCTTGAGACTGAACATGTGAACTCCGGTTTCGTGGGCGGACGGACCGTCAGGTCCGGGACGCGGCCCCCCGATGCGCGGCGCATCCTTCTCGGCCCTCGATGGGGCCTCACGGCCGGCGCAGCCGCATCGACGCTAACCGCCGTGATCGGACGGCGTGGACACCGGGGTGCCCCTACCGCCAGGTCGACGCCGATCGAGCCCGCCTACCGGTGGCGAGCCGAGCGCTCAGTCGCAGTAGTCGCACACGCCGGTCACCGGCACCTGGGTGTAGCACTTCGGGCACATCGGGATCGGCTTGGGAGGCGGCACCTCCGCGACCGGGGCGGCCTTGCGCGCGGCTGTCTTGCGCGGCGCCGCGGCCGCGGTCTTACGAACGGGCGTCGTGCGCGCCGGCTTGAAGTGCGCGGTGCGCAGCGGCGTACCACCGTCGCGCGGCAGGCCCTCGGCCTCCCAGTGGCGGTAGCAGGCCAGCCGCTCCTCGGCGGCGTGCTCGTTCGGGTCGACGGGCCGCGTGCCGCGCAGCTGCTCGACGACGTCGGCGTACCCCGTACCCACGCTGCCCTGCACGCTCACGCACAGCGAGGACAGCAGCGGCTCGCCGCGGGACTGGCACTCCTCGGCGACGCGCTGCAGCACGCCTCCGAGCCACCGGCTCATCGGCAGGTCGGTGGTGATCCCCGAGGACTCCTGCACCGCGGCGGCCAGCGGCTTGAAGTTCACCAGGGCGCGGTAGCGGCCCGCGGCCTCCAGCAGCTCCTCCCGGGCCGCCTCCGCCCAGGCCTCCTTCGCGGCCGATGATCCGACCTCCGAGGCGTCGCGTGATGTGGGGCTTTGATCGAGGGCGGGTTCGGGGGGCATGGTCCTGTTCTACTCGACAAAGGGGGTGCGGGGACAACCGGCCTACTCGGTGGAGTCGGTGGTCAGATGCCGTCGGGGTCCTGGCACACGTGGATGCGCACCCACTCCGCGGCGTCCGCGGTGGCGAGACGCCCCTCGATCAGCAGGCTCGCCCACTCCGTGGCGCGGGCAGTCAGCAGGTCGTCGGCGGTGCCGGCCGCATCTCGGCCGACATGGCGCATCAGCCAGTGCGTGAGCCGTGGCCCGAAGACCGACGTCGCGGCCGCGACGCCGGCGAAGTGCCGGACCTGGCCGATCGTCCGGTCGTCGTACGCCGCCGCGAATCCCTTGCCGCGCAGCTTGTTCGTCCCTCCCCGGGCGAGGTCGAGTACGCCGAGCGGACCCGGACGGATCCCGGCGAACTCGTGGCCGACCTCGCGGACGAGGGTTCTCCCGCTCGAAGCGTCCTCCGCGATGCGCCGTACGCCGTCCGCGAGGCGCTCGCACGCTGAACGGCGTGACCTCGGGCGATCGCGCTCTCCCATACGGACACTCTTGCCCATGGTGGGCTGCAACAGCCGGAGCGGGGCAGCAAGCGCCCGGAGCTAGTCTGCCGGTCATGGGATCGAAGGCCTCCGACCTGCTCGACGCTCTCGCCGACGCAGGTCCCAGGCTGGCGTTCGCGCTCGCCCTGGTCGTCCTCGGCTACGCCCTCTCCCGAGGCACGCGGTGGCTCCTGCGCCGCCTGCTCGAGCCTCGACGTACCCCGAGCTTCGCGGCGGTGATGAGCAAGCTCGCCGGCTGGATGCTGCTGTCGGTCTTCGTCATCGTCGCGATCGTGGTGCTCTTCCCGTCGGTGAAGCCGGTGGACATGCTCGCCGGTCTGGGCTTCTTCTCGGTGGCGGCCGGCTTCGCCTTCAAGGACATCCTGGAGAACCTGCTCTCGGGGCTGCTGCTGATCCTGCGCCAGCCCTTCCGCTCCGGGGACCAGATCACCGTCGGTGAGGTCTCCGGCACGGTGCAGGCGATCACCATCCGCGAGACCCGCCTCAAGACGTTCGACGGGCAGCTGGTGCTGATCCCCAACCGCGACGTCTACAAGGCGGTGATCACCGTGCGCACCCACTTCTCGAGCCGGCGGGTGCACTTCGTGGTCGGCGTCGCCTACGAGAACGACGCCGGGGAGGCCTGCCGCGTCATCGAGACCGCGCTCAGCGAGAACGTGCCCAGCGTGGATGACACCCCACCACCGGAAGCGGTCGTCACCCAGCTGGGGGTCTCCACCG
The DNA here is from genome assembly GCA_963815595.1 of uncultured Actinomycetota bacterium. Lineage (GTDB taxonomy): Bacteria > Actinomycetota > Actinomycetes > Propionibacteriales > Nocardioidaceae > Marmoricola. The sequence goes on from CAWFHA010000006.1 coordinate 666,603, forward strand.
TGGACATCGAGGCGCGCTTCTGGTGCGGCCCCGACCAGCACGACGTGGTCCTGGCCACGGACTCCGCCATCAGGGCGGTCAAGAAGGCCCTGGACCGAGCAGGCATCGAGATGCCCGCCGACATCGTCGTCCTGCAGGCAACCCCGAGTCTCAGGGCTGCGATCTCAGGCGAGGCCGAGGTGACTCCCGGCGGCAGTGTGCGGTCCTGACCGTCCGTGGGTCCGGCGAACCAAGACCGCCTCGTCAACGCTTCTTCTTGACCACCGAGAGCGCGTGGATGCAGGTCAACGAGGCCGCGGCATCCACCATGCCGAGTCCGGAGTGGATGTCGAACCCGGGCGCCATCATGTCGACCGCGGTCGAGCGCAGGCACTGCTTGACCTGGGCCGGTGTCGCCTGCGGGTTCGCCTGGAGCATCAGGGCGACGACGCCGGCCACGTGCGGCGAGGCCATCGACGTGCCGGAGATGCAGAAGTAGCCCGGCTGCTGGATCTCCGCACACTCGGTCAGCGGGGCCAGCACCGACGGTGACAACGCGGCCATGATCGTGTCGCCCGGGGCCACGACGTCGACCTGCGGGCCGGTGCCGTCGGCGGCGCCCCGGCTGGAGAAGTCCACCATCTCCTGGCCCTCGGTGCACCGCGAGGAGTCCACGGACTTGCAAGCCGCGCCCACGAGGACGGCGCCGTTGGCCGGGTCGTGGTAGCCACCGATCGTGCCGGGCTCGGGGCCGTCGTTGCCGGCGGAGAACACGACGTTGACGCCGCTGTCCACGACCGACTTGATCATGTGCGACATCGCGTCGAAGTCGGTCGGCTCACCGCAGTCGAGGCCGAGGCAGTTCGGCTCGGTCGGCAGCAGGCCCCAGGAGTTCTGGGCGATGTCGATGCCGTACTCGTCGCGGTGCCGGATCGTCCAGTCGAAGGCTGCCAGGGCTGCCTCCTCCCAGTCGAGGTCGTCGACGATGCCGAAGCCGGGCGTCGCCACCCGCATCGAGATCAGGGAGACACCCGGCGCGACGCCGGCCAGGTCCGGGCCGCCCTGCGATTCCGAGAGGCTGCCGTCGCCGCCCACGGTGCTCGCGACGTGCGTCCCGTGGCCGATCTCGTCCTGCAGCGCCAGGGCGCCGGTCGACTCGGCGTACGCATCCCACTGAGCGGCCGAGAAGCCCGCCTGCTGAGCCGCCTCGGAGTAGGAGAAGTTGAGGCCCTTGACCACGCGGTCACCGAAGTCGGGGTGTCCGGCGAAGATGCCCGAGTCGAGCACCGCCACGGTCACGCCTTCGCCGGTCACGCCCGGACGGGTCGCCTTGACCTTCTTGCCACCGACCCGGGTGTTGTAGGTCGCGGGCTCGTCGACACCGACCGCGTTGATCTGCTTCTTCGAGGCGTAGAGGTAGGACTCCAGGCGACGCTGCGGCTCCACCGCGACGACACCCGGGAGGGTCCTGATGCGCTCGACGACCGGAAGATCTGCGGTCACCGCCACAGCCCCGATCGACGGCAGCTCGATCGCCCGCTCGACGCCGAGGTCCCGCAGTGCGCCGAGCGTGCCGGCCGGGATCACGTTGTCGCCGAAGGCGACGATGACCTTGCCGTGCCCGGCCTCGTCGGTCGGCACCGACGTTGCGGCGGGGACCGGCAGCTCAGGGCTCGCTGCGGCGGATTGCGGCACGATCAGCGCGGCGGTGCCGGCCGTGAGAACCGCAACGAGTGCGGCCAAGCGTCGAGTGATGGCAAGCAAGATCGTCAACCTCCGGATTGCGTCGTTAAGCGTCCAACGACAGCCTGGTCCGGTGGTTATGCGACGTGTCCGGGCAGTGCGCGTCCTGCAATCCTGGTGCCAGCTGCTGCTCGCTGTCGTTGAGGCCTGCAGCGATCACCAACGCCCTCGACGCCGCGGGTCCCCCATCGCCAGACCCAGATCCTCGTTCGGCGTGCCGATCCACGAATGATCGAGCACAACGACCGCGCTCGAGGCAACCTCGATCGGCCCGTGTGGACGCGAAAGACCACGGGCGCGTGGTGTCCGTCGCGCACCGGACGTGCGTTGGAGCAGCGGTAAGCATCCTGAGGATCGCTCAGCCTCGTCATAAAGGCGCCGACGCAGAGGATTCTTGCACTCAGCGGCAGATCATCTTGCTTGCACAGCCTGTGGAGGCTGCGATGACGCCTCCCGTGAGCGCTCGTGGCCGGCCCTCCGAGCGACCTCGGATAAGTCGAAGCAAAACAGGGACATAACGTCTCAATTTCTTACATACTCGGAACATGCATGGCTATCGCGAAGTCTTCGGACGTGGGGGCCATTGGCACGGCCAGTACCTGCCGCAACACGGCCGCTTTTACATACGGTTGGCCCCTCTGAATCGGCCCGAAGCGCTGATTACAGTGGCCATGAACGACGGCTCAGCGGACGAGTACATCCCTGCCCACCAAGTGTCTGACATCCGCGCTACGTCCGACGGAGCAACCTTTTTCGGCTTCGGTCTCGGCGGCATGGTGGCCGCCGGGGTGGCTGCAAGGCTGGACCACATGCTGGCTCCTTGGGAGCTCGTGATCGAAGGGCCTCCTGGCTTCCTTCATTTCTATGCCAGACACGGCCCCCCTCCGCTGGCGGACGAATGGGCGAGGGTTCAAGAGCGTCTGAACCCACCCGCTTCCGCTGGCTCAGACGAGGACGCCGCGATGCGACCCGTGATCCGTCACATCCTGCACGAGAAGAGGATCGGCCTGTATCCGCTCGACGACGACGAGCACGCAAGCCTCGTGCAGGTACTCAGCAATCTCGGCTCTGACCTTGCGGCAAGCATGGTCGGACGAGTCGACACACTCCGAATAGCGGTGAACCTGTTCGGAGTGGCCTCTGCATGTCAGTGGTATTCGGACGACCCATACTCGCAAGAACTAGTTGACTGGCTGGCTCATCAGGTGGGTCTGGTCTCTGATGCCTTGAGCGGGTCCTGAACACGTATGACGGGGGTCTTGGTGGGCTCGACCGTACTGGGGTCCACACAGCCGCCGTCGTGATGGATCGCTAACACCCAGCCCAGGATCAATCGGCCTGCCATTTGTAGCGATGGCCCCGCCGGCGGCGTCGTAGCGCATATGAGTCGTTAAGCGCCCCGGGAACGACAAAACCGCAGGTCAGCAAACTGAACCTGCGGTTTCGTGTCTTGCGCGCCTGTAGGGATTCGAACCCCAAACCTTCTGATCCGTAGTCAGATGCTCTATCCGTTGAGCTACAGGCGCCCGCCCTCGGACTGCTCCGAGGACTGCGCAACTCTAGCCGACGAGGGGGGTCGGGTCGAAATCGGGCGGTGGGGGTCTCGACTGATCGCTCGCTTCGCTCGCTGCTCGACCAACAAGAGGCGTGTCCTGGTTTCGACAAGCTCAACCAGCGTTGGGTTGCGGTCGGAGCCATCTGGCGGTGGTCTCGACTATCCGCTCGCTTCGCTCGCTGCTCGACCACCGGGAGTGAGGTGGTCTCGACTATCCGCTCGCTTCGCTCGCTGCTCGACCACCAAGACTTGCTCCCTTCCACTGGCTCAGGACAAGCGCTGCTCGAGCGCCACGGCGCATACGTCGGTGTCCCGGCGGGCGGGCCGTTACTGTCGGGCCACCATGAGCCTGCGAATCGACCCTGCGCACGTGAAGCGCTACCGCCAGATCGCGATGCTGCTGGTGCGGCACGGGCGCGGTGACCTGGTCCGCTCCTCCGGGATGGACGAGCTGCTGGACGAGGGTGCGGCGGAGGCGGACGAGGGGGCGGCGGAGCGGCTGGCCGACGACCTGGAGGCGATGGGGCCCACCTTCGTCAAGCTCGGTCAGCTGATGTCCTCGCGGGTCGACCTGTTCAGCCCGGCGTACGTCGAGGCGCTGTCCCGGCTGCAGGACGACGTCGAGCCCTTCGCCTTCGAGCAGGTCGAGGAGATCGTCGCGGAGGAGCTGCAGGTGCGACCCTCCCGGGTCTTCGCGAGCTTCGAGCGCACGCCGCTGGCGGCCGCCTCGCTCGCCCAGGTGCACCGCGCGACCCTGCGCGACGGTCGTGAGGTGGTGGTCAAGGTGCAGCGGCCGGGGATCCGGGCGCAGGTCCGCAAGGACATGGAGGTCCTCGACGAGCTCGCCGAGTTCCTCGACAAGCACACCGACATCGGACACCGCTACGGCGTCGCGCAGCTGCTCGAGGAGTTCCGGAAAGCCCTGGTCGACGAGCTCGACTACCGCCGGGAGGCCGACAACCTGACCACGATGCGGGAGATGGTGGCCGGCCGCGACCAGCTCGTCGTCCCCCAGCCCTACCCGGACCTGACGACCAGCAAGGTCCTGACGATGGAGTTCGTCCCCGGCAAGAAGGTCACCGACGTCGGCCCTCTGGGTCGGCTGGAGCTCGACGGGGGGCCGCTGGCCGACCAGCTGTTCGCGGCGTACCTCGACCAGGTGCTCGTGCACGGCGTCTTCCACGCCGACCCCCACCCCGGCAACGTGCTGCTCACCCCCGACGGGCGGCTGGTGCTGCTCGACATCGGGATGATCGCCCGTCTGGCGCCCGCGGTCCGCGAGAAGCTGACCAAGCTGTTCCTGGCCCTGGCCGACGCCCGCCCTGAGGAGGTCACCCGGGTGGCGATCACGCTCGGCGAGAAGCTGCCGGACTTCGACGAGACCGCCCTCGCGCGCAGCGTCGCCGACCTCGTGGGGCGTACGGCGGACGCGTCGCTCGCCGACCTCGACATCGGGGCGCTGGTCCTCCAGCTGACCCGGCAGGCCGGGGAGGCGGGTCTGCGGATGGAGCCCGAGCTGGTGATGCTGGGCAAGACGCTGCTCAACCTCGACCAGGTCGCGCTGACGCTGGCTCCTGACTTCGACCCGCGCGAAGCACTCCAACGACACCTGACCGAGCTGATGAAGTCGTCGATGAACGCCACGCCCGCGGCGATGATGCGCAGCCTGCTGGAGGCCAAGGAGTTCGTCGAGGAGCTGCCCGGCCGGGTCAACCGTGCGTTCGACGCCATCGGCCGGGGGAACTTCGAGCTGCGGGTCAACGCCTTCGACGAGGACGAGTTCCTGCGCGGCCTGCACAAGCTGGCCAACGTGCTGGCCGCAGCCGTCGTACTCGCCGCGATGATCCTGGCCTCGGCCCTGCTCGCCCGGCCCTCGGGTGACCAGGCGTCGGTGGAGAACCACATCGCGCTGGTCGTCTTCGTGCTGGCGGTCATCGTCTCGCTCGGGATGCTCGCGCGCATCGCGCTGCGTAGTCGGAACGTGCGGAGCGGTCGGCGTACCTGAGGGAGGGCGCGGGTGGTCTCGACTGATCGCTCGCTTCGCTCCCTTCGACAAGCTCAGGACAAGCGCTGCTCGACCACCAAGGCGCACGCTGCTCGACCAGCAAGACTTGCTCGACCACCAGGGCCCTTGGTTTCGACAAGCTCAACCAGCGTGTGGTTGCGGGGGTGCCCACCCCGGTGGTGGTCTCGACTGATCGCTCGCTTCGCTCGCTGCTCGACCACCAAGGCGCGCGCTGCTGGCCCACCAACTCGGCTGCTGAGAAGCTCCCACGGACCGGGAACCATTTCGGCTTCCCGGTGCGACAGTGATCAGCATGGGACCCACGCAGGCTGGTGACAGCCCGGCGCAGCAGGAGCGGGACGACAGCGTCCTGGTCGGGCTGGTCGCCGCGGGGGACCTGGGGGCGCTCGAGGAGCTCTACCGGGGTCACTCGGCGTGGCTGTTCGCCCGGCTGATGCGGCGCTGCAACGACCAGGAGGTCGTCACCGACGTCGTGCAGGACACCTTCGTCACGTTGTGGAAGGACGCACGCCGGTTCCGGGGCGAGGGGGAGGTCGCGGGGTGGCTGTGGGGCATCGCCTACCGGCGGATGGTCTCGCGGCTGCGCTCGCGCAAGGACGTCGTGCTGATGCCCGAGTGGGACGCCCGCGACCTCGGCCGCGTCGGGGCCGCGGAGGACGAGGTGCTGCTCGGCGTCGAGTACGGCGACCTGGCCGGCGCGCTGCGCAGGCTCTCGCCGGAGTTCCGCTCGGTCGTGCAGGCGGTCGTCCTCGACGGGCTGACCACCAAGGAGGCCGGGCGGCTGCTCGGCGTACGCGAGAACACCGTGAAGACCCGCCTGCACCGCGCCAAGGCGCAGCTGCGTGGGTCGCTCGCCCCGACCCAGGAGGGATCGCGATGACCACCCAGAGCTGGCACGCCGAGACCGACCTGCTGGAGGCGTACGTCGAGGGCTCGCTCGACGCCGTCGGCGGCGCCTCGGTCGAGCAGCACCTCGTGCGCTGCGCCGAGTGCCGCATCCGGATCGCCGCCGTGGTCCCGGCTCCGCCGCTCGAGCGGGCCTGGTCGGGCATCCGCGAGGCCGTGCAGAGCCCGCCGCTGCCGCTGCTGGCGCGCCTGGCCCGCCGGTGCGGGGTCTCCGAGCCGACGTCGGTGCTGCTGGCCGCGACCACCTCGCTGCGCACGGCCTGGCTGGTCAGCGCGTTCGTCGCCGTCGCGTTCGCCGTGGTCGCCGTCTTCCTCACCGACGGCGAGGCGATCGCGCCGTTCCTGCTGGTCGCGCCGATGGTGCCGGTGGTCGGGGTGGCCGCGGCGTACGGTCCCCAGCAGGACGGGCTGGAGTCGTTGGTGGTCACCGCGCCGTACGGGCGGACGCGGCTGATCCTGGTCCGCACCCTGGCCGTCCTCGTCTCCGTGCTGCCGTTCACCGCGGCCCTCGGCCTGCTCCTGCCCGGGCCGCTGTGGCTCGCCGTCGCCTGGCTGGGCCCGGCGCTGGCGCTGGTCCCGGTGCTGCTGGCCCTGGCCGCCTTCGTCGGCCCGCGCCTCGGCGTCGCCGTCGTCTCCATCGGCTGGAGCGGCGTCGTCCTGCTCTCGGTGCGCGTGGTGCCGGCCACCTGGCCGGTCGAGCCCACCCAGCAGGTCGTGTACGCCGCCCTCGCCGTGGTCGCCTGCCTCGTCCTCGCCGTCCGTGCCCGCCAGACGCGCCAGATCGGAGTCGTGCTGTGAACACCGTGGAGCTGACCGGAGTCACCAAGACCTACGGGCGCACCCGTGCGCTGGACGGCGTGGACCTGTCCTTCGACCGCGGCGTGATCGGGCTGCTCGGCCCCAACGGCGCCGGCAAGACGACCCTGCTGCGCATCGTGGCGACCTCGATCGCCGCGGACTCCGGACAGGTACGACTGCTCGGCCGCGACCCGCGGGGCTCGCACACCGAGGTCACCGAGATCCGCCGCGGGCTGGGCTTCCTCCCGCAGGAGCTCGGCTATCCCACGGACATGACCACATTCGGCTTCGTCGAGTACGTCGCCGTCCTGAAGGAGTGGAACGATCGGGAACGTCGGCTGCGCGAGGTGCAGCGCGTGCTCGACCTGGTCGGCCTCTCAGAGCTCTCCACGAAGCGGGTGGCCAAGCTGTCGGGCGGGCAGCGCCGTCGGGTCGGTCTGGCCCAGGCGCTGCTCGGCCACCCGCGGCTGCTCGTGCTCGACGAGCCGACCACCGGCCTCGACCCCTCCCAGCGCGCGGACCTGCGGCGCACGCTGTCGGTGATCGCAAGGGACTGCGCCGTGCTCGTCTCCACCCACCAGACCGAGGACGTCGCCGCCCTGTGCGAGCGGGTGGTCGTGCTCGCGGGCGGGCGCGTGCGCTTCGACGGCTCGGTCACCGACCTGGTGGCCACCGCGGCAGGCCAGGTGTGGCTCTGCGACGACGTCGGACCCGAGGACGCCCTGGCCAGCTGGCGCACCGGCACCGGTCGCCACCACGTCGTCGGGGGTACGCCGGCGCCGGGTGCCCAGCCGGCCGAGCCGACCCTCGAGGACGCCTACCTGCTGATGCTCGGCGCCGACGCACGGGGCGCGCGGGCGCCCGCCTAGCTCGACTCCTCCAGACCCTTCCCCCAGACCCCTTCCCCGAGCACCCATCGGCACATCCACTCACGAACAGGGGACCGTCATGACCACCACCACTCACCCCGGGACCGCGTACGCCGGGCTCGGCCCGATGGCCCGGATCGAGGCGCGCCGTCTCGTGCGTCACCCGGTCTTCCTGCTCGGCGTCGTCCTCGCGTTGGGGGTCCTGGGCTGGCTCCACGTGCAGAACGACGCCCTCGTGACCAACGACCTGCTGGCGATGCCGATCATCCCGGCCTTCTTCATCGGTCTCACCAGCCTGGTGGCGACGGCGCGCCTGACCCGGTCCACCGAGTCCTCGATGGAGGCCATGGGCACGGCCCCGGGCACCGAGGCGCGGCGTACGGCGGCCCTGGCGGTCGCCTGCCTGGTGCCGTTCGCCGCGGGCGCGATCTGGACGGCGCTGGTGCTGGTGATCGCTTGGGATGTCCCACCGGCCCCGCAGGAGTGGTGGTTCGCCACCATGCCTGACTGGCAGGTCTGGAGCATCCTGCTCGCGCTCGGCCCGGTCGCCTGCCTCGGTGGCGCCCTGCTCGGTGTGCTGACCGGACGCTGGGTGCGGTTCCCGGGCGCTGCCGCGGTGGTCGTCGTCGCCCTCGTGGCGATCGACATGGTCGGGCAGGTGGTCGGCGTGGACGGTGGTCGCTCCGAGCTCCGGCTCTGGGTCCCGTGGGCGATGTTCCACTCCGGCACGGAGGCCGACGGCAGCCAGACCCTGTTCGCGGGCAACCCGCTGGCCTACCTCGGCTACCTGCTGTGCCTGTGCGCCGCGGCCGCGTTGGTCGCGATCTGGCACGACCGCACCGCGCGCACCCGCCAGCTCCGGCTCGCGATCGCCGCGGTGGTCGTCGTCGGCCTGGGCTTCCTCGCCCTGGCGATGACCACCGGGAACTCCGAGAACCGGACGTCGGACCCCATCCCGTCCAAGGTCGAGAAGTGACCCTGCGGTGGTGGTACCTGCGTAGGGCCGTCCCCTGGCGGGCGGTGCTCCTCCCGTGCACGGGGGCGGCCCTGCTCGCTCTGGGGCTGGCCAGGTGGCCGTCCACCGCGCTGGCCCTCCTGCCGGCCCTGCTGGCCTGCTGCGCCGCGGCCGCGGCCTTCGCCTTCGACGAACGGTCGGTGGCGTTGGTCGCGGTCACGCCGCGCGGCGCCGGGTGGCGGCGTACGGCGCGCCTCGCCGTCGCCGCGGTGCCCCTGGTGGTCTGGAGCGCCGTGGTGCTCCTGCGTCCCGGCAGCCTGCCGCTCGAACGCCCCGGCTGGGCGCTCATCGGGCCGCCGCGATCGTCCTCGTCGTGGGTGCTCGCGGCGCTGGCCTCGCGGCACGAGGTGCCGGCGCCGGGACGATGCTGGCCTCGTTGGTCGCGCTCGCGGCACTCGCGCCGCTCGTGGTCTCGCCGATGCTGGACTGGCCCTCGGTCTACCCGGTGGCGGGGTTCGACGCTGGCGTGGGCGTGTTCTGGCTCGTCGTGGGCGGGACGGGGTTGGCGGCGCTGGCGGTCGCGCTGCGGCCCGGGATCCGGGCGTGAGGGTGGTCTCGACTGATCGCTCGCTTCGCTCCCTTCGACAGGCTCAGGACAAGCGCTGCTCGACCACCAAGGCCCTTTGGTTTCGACAGGCTCAACCAGCGTGTGGTCGCGGTGGCGCCCACGCAGCGGTGGTCTCGACTGATCGCTCGCTTCGCTCGGCTCGCGACAAGCGCTTCGCTGCCTCGACAGGCTCAGGACAAGCGGTGCTCGACCAGCGGCGGGGGGCTACTGCTCTTCCTCGTCCCACTCCTCTTCGTCTTCGGCTTCTTCTTCCTCGGGTTCTTCCTCTTCCGGATCCTCGTCCTCCTCCGGTTCCTCGCCGTCATCCGACGGCGGGTCTTCGGCACCGGGGGCAGGGGTGTGGAGGCCGAGGAAGATCAGGGCGAGGCCCAGGAGGTGCAGCACACCGAGGAGCTCCACGGTGGGTCGTACTCGCAGCCGGGGGTTCCTCGAGGTGGTCATGCGAGGATCGAAGCACGATGTGCGGCCGGGCGAAAGCGCCTGCGCTGGTGAGGAACACGGCGACAGCGTCGTGCCGCACGTCGCAAGGGGCTCGTCATGACTTCGTACCTCGGCCGCACGGCTGTCGTCATCGTGCACGGCATCGGCGAGCAGAAGCCGCTCTCCACCCTGATGGGCTTCGTCGGCGGTGATGCGAGCGGAACGGCCGGAGTCCTCTCCTCCGAGGAGAGCAAGGCCTGGTACGTCGGCCCCGACATCATCACGAACCGCCTCGACCTTCGCCGGATCACGATCAACTTCGGCTCCCAGGTGCCCGCACCGCCCGCGGAGTCCGGCCTCGACGTGCGACCGATGGCGCGCCAGACGCAGTTCTTCGAGTACTACTGGGCGAACCGCTTCCGCGGGACGGACAAGCGTCACCTGACCGAATGGGCTCGCCCGTTGCTCCTCGTCAGGAGGGAAGGGCTCACGCAGCAGGCGCTCATCGGTCCGCAGGGATGGCGCCGCTCGCTGGGCCTGGCCGGCGTTCTCCTGGCTTGGCTGGGCGTCGCCGTCTCGCTGATCGCGCTGTTCCGGGGTCGACCGAGCTGATGGCGGCGGGGTGGATCCCCGACAGGCGGCTCTGGGTCTACGCCGCCGCTGGAGGGTTCGCGGTGGTGGCGGTAGCGATCGCAGGCCGGCTGGGCCTGGTCACCCTGCTCCGGACCGTGGTGGCTCTGGTGGGCGCCGCGGCCTCGGGCGCCATCCTGGAGGGTCTGGGTGACAGCGGTCGTGCCGAGCTGGTCTGGGCCTGGACGTTGGCGTCAGCCGCCGTCGTCGTCCTGGCCTTCCTGGCCTCACGACGCGTCGACTCGGCTCTGTTGCGCTCACTCACCGCCGTCGCTCTCCTGTCCCTGGTGGCCAGCCTGGTCCCCGCCGCGCTCGCAGCACCTACCGAGCGGGCCGGCCTGGGCGTGCTCGCTGCCGCGGCGGTCACGCTCGGGACCGGCCTCCTGGCCAGGGTGCTGCTCGATGTGGTGGGTGACGCTGCCCGCTACTTCACCAACAGCCCCGGCAACCTCGAGGATCGCAGGCGAGCAGGACGCCAGGTCACACTGCTGCCGAGCACCAGACCGGCGAGACCCGGTGACCGGGCAGCACGAGTACGACCGCATCGTCGTCGTCGGCCACAGCCTCGGGTCCGTGATCGCCTACGACGCCCTCAACGCCCTGTGGGCTCGTCGCTCGCGGCTGCTCGGCCTGTCCTACAGCCGCGACGAGCCGACTGAACCCCTGGAGCAGCTGCTGCGACTGGTTGAGGACCAGGTCAGGTTGCACCCGCAGGTCGGAGGGACCGAGGAGCAGGAGCAACGGCGAGTCGATCACGCCGGCTACCGCGACCTCCAGGATGGCCTCCTCCGCGTGACCTCGGCGGAGAGCCACGACGCGACATCCGGCGAGCGACAGCCGGAGGGCTCGCGGTGGATCGTGTCGGAAGTCGTGAGCCTCGGGTCGCCGATGACTACGCCGAAGACGTCTCAACCAGGGTGGTGGACCGGCTTGTGGAGGGCGGAGTACCAGTCCGTGCTGGTGTCGGTCCACAGAGCCGGAGAGCCGGCGTACGCCACCACGACCACCACGAAACCGGCCGCCGTCCACCGTCCTGCGCGGGTGTGGCGCTGTCGGGGCGCTGCTGTTCCATGGCTCCTCCTGCCCTGCTCGCCGTGCCTGGATCAGACCACGCGGGGTGATCTGGCGCACACCGCCGCGCCGGCGACACGGCTGGTTCGATCCGATAGGCGCACACACTCGGCGGACCATGCCAACGGCGCGGCGCGTGAGCGCTGCGACGCCACGCAGGGCCCGACTGTGGGCCCAGCCCGGGCCCCGGCAGCGAAGCTCCCCGACCTGGTCGAGGCGCTGGTCCAGGATGCCGGCCTCAGACCACAGGCCGTCAGGATCGGCTGACCTCCGGGGAGTCCTGGTGGTCTCGACTGATCGCTCCCTTCGCTCCCTTCGACAGGCTCAGGACAAGCGCTGCTCGACCACCGGTGGGCCAGACCGGGTTCTGTGATGTGGGACACCGCATTCCGGGGGGCGAACGTCTGGATCGATCCAATAGGCGCAAACCTCGGAGGGCCGTACATTCGGGCCCATCCTCGGTTACTCCGGCGTCATCTCGGGGCGTAACTTGAGGCCACACACCGGGTGCGGCAACGGCGCGGCGCCCGGCGCTGCAAGCCACGCAGGCACGACTCAGGGACACACCCCGCCGGCACCACGGCGGCCGGATGCCCCCTCCAGGGGGTCATTCGCGACTTCTCGAGAGGGACCAGGCATGACCGCCGACACGTCGAACGAGACCCGTCACACCCAGGCCATCCGCGACGGAGCGCCGACCACCCACGAGGGCATCCTCGCCTTCGTCGAGGAGGTCGCGGCACTGACCACCCCCGACCGCGTGTACTGGTGCACCGGCTCGGAGGAGGAGTGGGTCGAGCTGACCGACGCCCTGGTCGCGTCCGGCACCTTCACCCGGCTGGACGAGAAGAAGAAGCCGAACTCGTTCTACGCCGCCTCCGACCCCACCGACGTCGCCCGGGTCGAGGACCGCACCTACATCTGCTCGGTCGAGGAGAAGGACTGCGGGCCCACCAACAACTGGATGGACCCCGGCGAGATGAAGGCCATCATGCGCAAGCTCTACGCGGGCTGCATGAAGGGCCGGACGATGTACGTCATCCCGTTCGTGATGGGCCACCTCGAGGCCGAGAAGCCGATGTTCGGCGTGGAGATCACCGACTCGGCGTACGTCACCGCCAGCATGCGCGTGATGGCCCGCATGGGCACCAACGTCCTGGACCGGATGACCGAGCTCGACGCGGAGTTCGTGCCCGCGCTGCACTCGGTCGGCATGCCGCTGGAGGAGGGTCAGGAGGACGTCGCCTGGCCGTGCAACGACACCAAGTACATCGTGCAGTTCCCCGAGGAGCGGGCGATCTGGTCCTTCGGCTCCGGGTACGGCGGCAACGCGCTGCTCGGCAAGAAGTGCTACGCCCTGCGGATCGCCAGCGCGATGGCGCGCGACGAGGGCTGGATGGCCGAGCACATGCTGATCCTCAAGCTGACCAGCCCGCAGGGTGTCACCAAGTACGTCGCCGCGGCGTTCCCCAGCGCCTGCGGCAAGACCAACCTGGCGATGCTCGAGCCGACGATCCCCGGCTGGAAGGTCGAGTCGATCGGCGACGACATCGCCTGGATGCGGATCGGCGAGGACGGCCGGCTGTGGGCGGTCAACCCGGAGTACGGCTTCTTCGGCGTCGCACCCGGCACCAACGAGCACACCAACCCCAACGCGATGAAGACCATCAACATCGGCAACTCGGTCTTCACCAACGTCGCGCTGACCGAGGACAACGACGTGTGGTGGGAGGGGCTGGAGAACCCGCCCGCCCACGCCACCTCGTGGAAGGGCGAGCCCTGGACGCCGGAGTCCGAGGAGCTCTCCAGCCACCCCAACAGCCGCTACTGCACGCCGATCAAGCAGTGCCCGATCCTGGCCCCGGAGTACGACGACCCGCGCGGTGTCCCGATCGACGCGATCCTCTTCGGCGGCCGCCGCAAGACCACGATCCCGCTGGTCACCGAGGCCCGCGACTGGGTGCACGGCACGTTCATGGGCGCGACGCTGTCCAGCGAGACGACCGCGGCCGCGACCGGGCAGGTCGGTGTGGTGCGTCGCGACCCGATGGCGATGCTGCCGTTCATCGGCTACAACGCCGGTGACTACTTCAGCCACTGGATCAACATGGGCAAGGAGAACGACGCCGCGAAGATGCCGCGCATCTTCTACGTCAACTGGTTCCGCCGCGACGAGGACGGCGGCTTCCTGTGGCCGGGCTTCGGGGAGAACAGCCGCGTGCTGAAGTGGGTCATCGAGCGCATCGAGGGCCAGGCCGCCGCGGTCGAGACCCCGATCGGGCACGTGCCGGCGCCGGGCTCGCTGGACATCGACGGCCTCGACGTCACCGAGGACGCCCTCGCGCAGGCCCTCGAGGTCGACGTCGAGGAGTGGAAGAAGGAGATCCCGCAGATCACCGAGTGGTTCGAGAAGTTCGGCGACGACCTTCCCGCGGTGCTCTGGACCGAGCTCGACGGCCTCAAGGCGCGCCTCGGGGTCTGAGGGTTCGCGGGGCGGGGCCGGCCGGTGGCCGGTGGGTGCGCGCGTTGCGTCATACGTTGTGGCTGCTCTGGCGACCACCTCGCATGACGTAGCGCGAGACGTCATGCGTCTTGGTTGTCCTGGCGACCAGCTCGTATGACGTCCCGGGGAGGTCATACGTCTTGGTTGTCCTGGCGACCAGCTCGTATGACGTCCCGGGAGGTCATACGTCCTGGCTGCTCTGGCGACCACCTCGTATGACGTAGCGCGGGACGTCATACGTCTTGGTTGCTCTGGGCGACCACCTCGTATGACGTCGTGGGGAGGTCATACGTCCTGGCTGCCAGGGCGACCAATTCGTATGACGCAGCGGACTCAGCGCAGCGACAGGAGCCCCATCGCCTCCCGGGCGGCGGCGACCGTGTGCTCGGCGTCGGGGGTGACGGCCTCGGCGCCGGCGCGCAGCCGGACCAGGAGGGTGGCCGGGTCCGTGGTGAGCTCGGCGTAGCGGCGCTGCAGCGGGCTCAGGGTCTCGACCAGCGCCTCGGCCACCAGCTTCTTCAGCGCGGCGCTCCCGTGCACGCCCTCGAGCGCACGAGCCGGTGACGTCCCCGTCAGCGCACCGAGCAGCACCGCCAGGTTGGCGACCCCGGGGCGGGCCTCGGGGTCGTAGGTGAGCACGGGGTCGGCGTCGGTGACCGCACGGCGTACCTTCGCGACCACGACGTCCGGCTCGTCGAGCAGGAGGACCACGCCCGAGGCGTCCGCCGTGGACTTGCCCATCTTGGCCGCGGGGTCGCGCAGGTCCTTGACCCGCGCCCCGGCGCCGGGCGTGACGCCGCGAGGGACGGTGAAGGTCTCGCCGTACGCGGCGTTGAACCGACGGGCCAGGCTCACCGCGAGCTCGAGGTGCTGGCGCTGGTCCTCACCGACCGGCACCACCTCGGCCCGGTGGGCCAGGATGTCCGCCGCCATCAGCGCCGGGTAGGTCAGCAGCGACAGGCGCACCGAGGACTGGCCCCGCGACTTCTCCTTGAACTGGATCATCCGGGTCATCTCGCCGTGGTGTGCCGTCGACTCCAGCAGGTAGGTCAGCTCGGTGTGCTGCGGCACCGAGGACTGCACGAACAGGCCGGCCCGCTCGTCGAGCCCGCAGGCCAGCAGCGTCGCGGCCAGCTCCACGGTCAGCGTGCGCAGCCGGGCCGGGTCGTGCGGCACGGTCAGGGCGTGCAGGTCGGTCACGCACACCCGCAGGTCGTGGGTGGGGTCCGCGGCGAGGTCGAGCAGCGGTCGGATCGCGCCGAGGTAGTTGCCCAGGTGCAGACGGCCGCTGGGGGTCAGGCCGGTGAACACGCGGGTCCTCGGGCCGGTGGTCGAGCCGGCGGTCGAGCCGGCGGTCGAACCGGTGGTCGAACCGGTGGTCGGGCCGGTGGTCGAGCTGGTGGTCATCGCGGAGGTCCTTCGGGAGTGGGGTCGGATCACCCACCGCGGACGGCACCTACACGCACGACAGCCGCCCGGAGCGGGCGGCTGGGACACGTGTGCAACGCAGACAGGCAGGCCGCCCTAGGACGGCCACCAGGTGCACGTCTGCGTCGTCACGGAACCAGTATGGGCAGCGCCCGGCCCTCCTGTCACCACCCCCGGCCACTAGCCCACGGTGTGCACGTTGTGTCCGTTCTGGGCATGATGCTCGCCATGGACATGCAGCAGGGGCCCGCCCGTCGTGCGCTGCTGGAGGGGACTGCCGGGGAGATCTTCCGGGAGACGGTCACCCGCGGCGCCCTGGCCGCTGACGACCCGCGGCTGGAGCCGGGTCACCCCGACCACGAGGCGGTCGCGCTGCTCATCGACCTCGGGCTGCTGCGCCGGGCCGAGGGGGGCTGGGTGGCGGTCGACCCGGCGGCGATCCAGTCCGGCGTGGTCGCGCCCATGGGCCGGCAGGCGGTCGACCTGCTGGCGGAGTCGGCGGCCTGGGCGGACACGTTCGGCGCGCTGGGCCAGGCGTTCCGGCGTACGCCGGCCGGCGCCAGCCCGATCGAGGAGGTCCGAGGACTCCCGCACATCAACCGGTTCCTCGAGTCGGCCGTCGACGACTGCGAGACCGAGCTGCTCACCGCCCAGCCGGCCGGCGCCCGCTCGGCCGTCGTGCTGCAGCAGGCCGTCGACCGCGACCTGCGGACCATCGAGCGCGGCGTGCAGATGCGCACGCTGTACCAGCACACCGCGCGCCGCTCGAAGGCCACCCGCGAGTACGTCGACCTGATGATCGCCCACGGCGCGCAGGTGCGCACGCTCGACGAGTTCTTCAACCGGCTGATCGTCATCGACCGCCGGCTGGCGATCATCCCCGGCGAGGCTCCCGACGTGGCGGTCGCGATCCGCGACACCAACCTGGTCTCCTACCTCGCCGACGTCTTCGACCGCTCCTGGGAGCGCGCGCACGAGTACTACGAGCGCACCAGCTCCACCGACAGCGACATCGCCGCCGAGGTGCGCCAGCTGACCGTGCGCATGCTGACCGAGGGCCACAGCGACCCCGCCAGCGCCAAGCGGGTCGGTGTCAGCACGCGCACGTACGCCTCCTACGTCGCCGCGCTCAAGGAGGAGTACGGCGTGGAGACGAGGTTCCAGCTCGGCTACGCGATGGGGAGCAGGGACGCAGAGTCGGCCCCCGAGGCATGACCGACTCGGAGTCCCACAAGCCGAGCGGGGTGCGCTGAGGTCAGATCTTCTTGCCCCACCCGGTGTCGTTGGTGGTGACCGTGGGGGGCTGGTCGAGGATCGCGGCGGAGGCCGGCGCGACGCCGGCGGTGCTCAGACCGACGGCGAGCAGCAGGGCTGCGAGAGGCTTGGTCATGCGAGTCTTCATGAAGCAGTCCTTGTCGTCGTGGGGCAAGGCTCATCGTGCCCATGGCTTCCGGGCCCATAACAGACTTCCCGGCCGCATGACTGTGCATTGCATGTTCGTGCAGGTTTCCGGGGCAGGACCACGACCGCTCCGGACCCAGGGGTCCGGAGCGGTCAACGGCGGAGGTGGCGGGATTTGAACCCGCGAGAGGGTTCAACCCTCAACCCGCTTAGCAGGCGGGCGCCATAGGCCACTAGGCGACACCTCCAGAACAGCAGCCCACACAGTACCCATGCGCGACCTCGCCCGAACAATCGGGCGGTCCCCCAAGGGCTCGGCTCCGGTTGCCCGAACCCCGCTGCCCCAACCCCCTGCCCGGGCTCAGCGCAGGCGGCGGTAGCCGTGACCCCGGTCGAGGTGTGCGGTCAGTGTCTCGGCGAGGGTGGTCGAGCCACCCTCGATGGCGTCCACCGGGAGGGCGGTGGTGCGGCCGTCGCGCAGGCGGAGCACCAGGCAGCGGGTGCCGCCCACGGTGGCCGTCTGCAGGTCGCGTACGTCGGTCCAGCGGGCCGACCGGGCCTGGGCGGTGCGGAGCACGCGCACGCGGTAGCCGGTCTCGTCGAGCCGGACCACCCAGCGGCGTACGCCGACGAGCAGGCCGAGCGTCACCACCCCGAGGACCGCCAGCACCAGCACGCCGCCCACCGCGGCCGCCGGCACGCTGGTCAGCCAGCCCACCAGCATCGCGAGCAGCACCACCACGCCGATCGAGACCAGCCCGGTGCCGAGCAGGCGGGCACGCAGGGCCGGGGCGAGCGCCAGCTCGACGGGTCTGCCGGGGGGTCCGTGAGAGGGCTGCGGGGGCTGCGGGGAAGCGGGCTCGGGCACGTTCCCAGTACACCCGCGCAGTGGGCTGCCCACCAAATCAGCTCTTGTGGTGGGCCGTGAGCTGGGTCACACTCAATTTCCCACTGGGCACGACTTCAGATCGTGAGGTGGTTCGAGATGGCTCCTCTCGAGACCGCAGTACACGAATTGCGCCAGATCCTCGCGGCCGACCGCACCGCGCCCGAATGGCGCTGGCACGTCCGCCGTCGTCTCTCCGAGGTGCTCGACGCGCTGGACACCCCCCAGGCGCGCTCGGCGGAGGCCTGGCTGGCCGCCCGGGCCCAGAACAACTCCCGCGTCCAGCACCGGCTGCAGAAGCGCGCGGCCACGCTGGCCAGCGGCGTGCTGGACCGCCTGGACGGCGACAGCATCGTCAGGGAGGTGCGCCGCCTGCTCGGCGACCTCGAGCACCACGTGCAGCGGATGCACGACCTGGTCTACGACTCGGTGTCCATGGAGCTCGGCGGCTCGGAGTAGGACCTGCCGGACCCATCCGGCTCGCTGGTTGGCTGGCAGAGGGGGCGGGATTCGAACCCGCGGCTGACATCTCTGCCAGCGACCGCTTTCAAGGCGGTTCCGATCGGCCACTCCGGCACCCCTCCACGGTCCCCGGAGGGACCGGAGCCGAGTGTAGTGCGGGCGCAGTCGGGCGCCCGGGGGTCGGGCGGTGCGGCTGGTGCAGGGGCCCGGCGCAGGGACCTAGTGCAGCGGCCGCAGCCGGGACGGCTCGGTGCGCCGGTCGGCGGGCGGGCCGACGAGCCGGCGCAGCCGCCGGGGGCGGAGCAGGCGGACGGTGCCCAGCACCACGAAGCCGACGACCAGCCCGCCGACCACGCCGTACGCCGCGCCGAGGACCGTGCTCAGCTCGGTGGCACCCGGCTCGATCAGCGCCGTCGTCCCGGTCGCGGTGGCGGCCGCCCCGAAGGCGCACATCCACCAACCCTGACGTCGGCGTACCCGCATCGAGACCCCCCAGGCCAGGGCCGGGACGCCGAGCAGGATCTCGGTCGGGTGCGGCACCGCGCCGAGGTGGTCGCGTACCCACAGCCGAACGGTCTCCAGGTCGGCGCGGAAGGCGGGCGAGCCCCAGTGGGTGAGTGCGGCGGTGTAGGCGAGGGCGACGACGAGCACGAGCAGGGCGCCACCCATGAGCAGCACGCCGTTGCGTCCCAGGGCGTGCACGCCACCGCCCAGCCGGTAGACAAGCGCGACCGAGCCGGCCAGCGAGAGCCCGAGCACGGTGTAGCCGAACCGTTCGGCGTCCAGGGTGGTGCCGAAGCCGGCCACGCCCACCGCCCCGACCATCGCGATGATCGTGGCGAGGACGACCTCGAGGACCACGCGCGGCCAGGTCGCGGCCGGGGTGGTCCCGAGGACGGCCAGGCAGGCTGCCAGCACCCCGGTGGCCAGGGCGGCACCGCCGAGGAGGGGTGCCCACGCGGTGGCGACGGCGGCTCCGCCGATGAGCACGCCGAGCACGAGCGCGGGCAGTGCTCGGCCGCCGGCGCGCACGGACAGACCGACCGCCAGCAGCACGCCGAGCCCGGCGGCCAGCGACCGCTCGGCCAGCGTGCCGAGCTCGACGAAGCGCGCCGTGACGAGCGCCGCGGTGACCGCGGCCGTCGCCAGCAGCCAGAGCCCCACGAGCAGCGGGTGCAGCCGGTCGCCGGTCAGCGGCGGTGGCGGCTGCTCGTCACCGTGCGGCTCGGAGCCCTCTCGGGCGCGCCGGGCCCGGGCCGGCTGCTCGCTGGCCTGTTGCTCGGGCGGGGTCTGCTCGGGCGGGCTCGTGGGGGCGGGCGTGACCCCGTCCCCGGGCACCTGCTCGACCTCCGGCACCCCCGGAGGATATCGCCGCTACATCCGGCGGTTGGCCAGGGAGGAGTTCGTCCGCCGCACGGTGGCCACGGCCTCCCGGTCGAGCTCCGCGTCCAGCACGGCGGCGTCCTCGCCCGCCTCGACCACGACGGTCCCGTCCGGCGCCACCACCATCGAGTGGCCCGTGTAGCGGGGGCCGGGCTGTCCGACGCCGACCACCCACACCGTGTTCTCGATCGCGCGGGCCCGCAGCAGGGTGCGCCAGTGCTCGACCTTGAGCGGCCCGGCGACCCAGGCGGCCGGGACGACGAGCGCCTCGGCGCCCTGCTCGGCCAGGGCTCGGCTCAGCTCGGGGAAGCGCAGGTCGTAGCAGGTCATCAGGCCCAGCGGGAAGCCGGCGACGTCGACCCGGCACGGTCGCAGCTCCCCGGCGCTGACCCGGTCGGACTCGCGGTAGCCGAAGGAGTCGTAGAGGTGGATCTTGCGGTACGGCGTCACCTCGCCCTGCTCGGCGAGCACCAGGGTGTTCAGCGGGCGGGCGGGGTCGTCGGCGACCTCGAACATCCCGCCCAGCCAGGCGGTCCCGGTGTCCTTGCTCAGCTCGCGCAGCCGGGTGGCGAACGGCCCGTCCAGCGGCTCGGCGTACGCCGAGAGGTCGGAGCCCGGCTCGCCGAAGTCACGGGCGAACGCCTCGGGCAGCACGACCAGGTCGGTGCCCTCGGCGAGTGCGGGGTCGTCCAGGACGGCGCGGTTCTCCGCGGGGTCGAGGCCGGAGGCGTGCTGCACGAGCCGGACCGTCAGCCGCTGCCCGGGCGTGTCGTCGGAGGCGGACATGTGGACCAGCCTGCCAGCCAGCCCGGCGACGACCAAGCGGCCCAGTCGCACCCAATCGCACCCGGTCACGCCCCGGCCGGGCCGCCCGGGTGCCAGACTGCGCGGGTGGAGAACCCCGCGGCGCCGGAGACGGCCGGCACGACCGGTGCCGAGCTCGGCGGCATCGTGCTCACCGGCGGCGGGGCGGTGCGCCTCGAAGGTGCCGACAAGGCGTCGATCGAGCTGGCCGGGACCACCCTGCTCGAGCACGTCCTGGCCGCGCTGAGCGAGGTGCCGGAGGTGGTCGTGGTCGGTGAGCAGGTGATCACCAGCCGGCCGGTGACCTTCACCCGCGAGGAGCCGGCGGGCGGAGGTCCCGCCGCGGGGCTGCTCGCGGGGCTGGCGGCGTTCCCGCGGACGCCCCGGCTGGTCGTGGTCCTCGCCGTGGACATGCCGCTGGTGACCACCGCGACCGTGCGCCGGCTGATGCTGTGCGCGGAGGACGACGGTGCGCTGCTCCTGGACGGCGACGGGCGCGCGCAGTACCTCTGCGCGCTCTACCGCACCGAGGCGCTGCTGGCCGCTGCTCCTGCGCTGGAGGACCAGCACGGCCTGCCGATGCGGCGCCTGGTCGGGGGCCTCCGGCTGGTCGAGGTGCCGGCGCTGGACTGGGAGGTCCGCGACGTGGACACCTGGGAGGACCTGCTGGCCCTGCGGGAGCGGCTGGACGAGGGCGACTCCGCGAAGTCGTGAGCGGTTTCGGTTGCGCACCTCGGGCTGCCGTCCAAGACTGTGGAGCGTGAACCTGCGCGACTGGATCGACGAGCTGTGCGACGTACTCGACATCGAGGTCGAGGTGGACGAGGCCCTCATCCTCGACCTGGCCCGCGACGCCGCCCACAGCGTGGAGCGGCGGGCCGCGCCGATCTCCACCTTCCTGCTGGGGTACGCCGCCGCGGGCTTCGACGGGGACCCCGTCCAGACCGAGCGGCTGGCGGGCCTGGCGGCGCTGCTGGCGCAGCGGTGGGACAAGTCACCCGACGAGCTCGAGCACGAGGACGTCGACGAGGAGATCGAGGCGGAGATCGAGGTCTGAGCCTCCCGGGGCCCCTCGTAGGGTGGCGCCATGCGTGCCGTGATCGCCCCCGAACCGGGCGGACCCGAGTCCCTGACCCTCACCGACCTCCCCGACCCCGAGCCTGCGCCGGGGGAGGTCGTCATCGACGTGGTCGCCAGCGCGGTCAACCGCGCCGACCTGCAGCAGCGGCAGGGCAACTACCCGCCCCCGCCCGGCGCCTCCGACGTGCTCGGGCTGGAGTGCTCGGGCCGGATCAGCGCGCTCGGCGAGGGCGTCGAGGACCTGCAGGTCGGCGACGAGGTGTGCGCCCTGCTCGCTGCCGGTGGGTACGCCGAGAAGGTGAACGTCCCGGCCGGGCAGGTGCTGCCGCTGCCGCCTGGGGTGGACGTCACCACCGCGGCCGCCTTCCCGGAGGTGGCCTGCACGGTGTGGTCCAACGTGTTCATGATCGCCGGCCTCCAGCCCGACGAGACCCTGCTCGTCCACGGCGGTGCCGGCGGGATCGGCACGATGGCGATCCAGCTCGCCTCCGCCCTCGGCGCGCGGGTGTTCGCGACCGCCGGCTCCCCGGAGAAGCTCGAGCTGTGCGAGTCGCTGGGTGCCGAGCGCGCGATCAGCTACCGCGACGAGGACTTCGTCGAGGTGCTCACCGAGGCCGGGGGTGCCGACGTGATCCTGGACAACATGGGCGCGAAGTACCTCGGCCGCAACGTCTCCGCGCTGGCCACCGAGGGTCGGCTCGTGGTGATCGGCCTGCAGGGCGGGGTCAAGGGCGAGCTGAACCTCGGGGCGCTGCTGCGCAAGCGGGGCGCGGTGATCGCGACCGGTCTGCGCTCGCGTCCCACCGAGGAGAAGGCCGCGATCTGCGCCGCGGTCGAGGAGCACGTCTGGCCGCTGATCGGGGAGGGCCGGGTGCGCACGCTCGTGCACGAGCAGGTGCCGCTGGAGGAGGTGGCCCGGGCCCACGAGCTGATGGAGTCCGGTGCCCACAGCGGCAAGATCCTGCTCACCACGGGTGGGTAGGGTCGGGTCCATGTCGACACCGCAGGATTCCCAGGTCCCGGCCGACCACGTGATGGTGATCGGACCCGACGGGCAGCCGGTCGCCGTACCCGCCTCCGCCGTCGAGGAGCAGCACGAGGACGAGGGCGGCGAGCGGATCACCGGGCTGGTGGAGCAGCCGGCCAAGGTGATGCGCATCGGCCGGATGGTCCAGCAGCTGCTGGAGGAGGTGAAGGCGGCCCCGGTCGACGAGCCCGGGCGCAAGCGCCTCGCCACGGTGCTGCACACCTCGATCATCGAGCTCAAGGAGGGCCTCGCGCCCGAGCTCGACGAGGAGCTCGACCGGCTGATCCAGCCCTTCGACGAGAACACCCCGACCGAGTCGGAGCTGCGGATCGCCCAGGCCCAGCTCGTCGGCTGGCTCGAGGGGCTCTTCCACGGCATCCAGACCGCGATCTACGCCCAGCAGATGGCCGCGCGCTCCCAGCTGGAGCAGATGCGCCGCGCGCTGCCGCCCGGGGCGATGCCCGGCCACGGCGGCCAGGTCCCCGGCCAGCACGACGACGACCGGGAGCACGGTCAGCAGGGCGGCATGTACCTCTGAGGCTCGGCGTACGCCTGGCCCGGAGCGGCGTACGACTGACCCCGAAGCCGGATAGTCCGTGACGATCCGCATGGGTTCTCGCCACGAAAGGGTGTCGAACGTCGCGGACTATCCGGAATTGCGGGCGAGGGGGCGCACCATCACCAGGGCGCCGTCCTCGGTGGTGCCGCGGAGCTGGGTGAAGCCGCAGCGGGCGAGGACCTTCAGGGCGGGGCGGTTCTCGGGGGGCACGCTGGCCCGGATGCGTACGCCGGCCCCGTCGGCCGCCCGGTCGCTGTGCTCCAGCAGGGCGGTGAGCGCCTCGGTGACCGCACCGTGGCCGCGGGCGTCCTCGACCAGCCCGAACCCGACCTCGGCCTCGACGACGTCGTCCTCAGCCGGAGCAGGAGCGCCGAAGAAGCCGATCGACCCGACGACCAGGCCGTCACCGTTGCGCACGATGTGCCGCGGCCCCCAGGAGGCGTGCGGGTCCTCGGCCCGGACCAGGGCGACGGCGTCCTGGTCGTCGCGGCGGGGGTAGTCGCGGTGCCAGGAGACCCGCCGGCGCCCGGCGAGCATGCCCTCGGCGTCCTCGGGGGTGACCAGCCGCAACGTCAGGCGCGCGGAGGTGATCGGGTCGGGCAGCTCGCTCATCACGGGTCAGGGGAACCAGCGGCGCAGCTCGAGAGCGGCCCCGTCGTCGTAGACGCTCTCGGTGGTCGCGTCGGCCGCCTCGTGCACCTCCTCGACCGCCTGTCCCATCGCCACCCCGCGTGCGGCCCACTGCAGCATCTCGATGTCGTTGCGGCCGTCGCCGATCGCCAGCACGTCGCTGCTGGACAGGCCGAGCTGCCCGGCGACGTACTGGAGCCCCGAGGCCTTGGAGACGCCCACCGGGGCGAGGTCGAGCCAGGCCGTCCAGCCCACGACGTAGTCGGTGCCCTGGAGCCCGAGCCGGGAGGCCATCGCCACGAAGTCGTCGACGGTGGCGTCGGGGTCGCGGATGATCACGCGGCTGACCGGCTCGGAGAGGATCTCGTGCAGCTCGGTCTCGATCATGTCCCCGGAGAGCTCGCCGTCGGGGAAGGGACGGTTGACGCGGTAGCCGACGCCGCGCTCCTCGACGGCCACGAGCGCCTTCGGGTGCTCCTGGAGGACGAGCCGGACCGCCTCGGTGGCGTCGAAGGTCTCCTCGTGGACCACCTCCAGCGGCGGGTAGCGGAAGATCACCGCACCGTTGGAGGCCACCACCCACAGCCGGTCCTGGCCGGCGCGGGGGAGGTCCAGCAGGTCGGCGATGTTGTCCATGCCGTGGGGCGAGCGGCCACTGGCCAGCACGATGTGGGCGCCGGCGTCGACGGCGGCCTGGATGGCGTCGTAGAGGACCGGGGCGATCACCTCGTAGCTCTGCCCGGTGCCCTCCACCCACTTCAGCAGGGTGCCGTCGATGTCGAGGGCGACCAGGCGCGGCTGCCAGCCGTCGCCGGGGTGGGGCACCCCGCCGTCCGGCGAGGGCTGCGCGGTGGCGGTCCGCAGCCGGGGCGTCGTGTCCTCAGCCACCGGTGGTCCCGACCGGCTCGAGCAGCTCGCGTCCCTGCAGGTAGGGCTGCAGCGCCCGGGGGACACGGACGGAGCCGTCGGCCTGCTGGTGGGTCTCCAGCAGGGCCACGATCGTGCGGGGGATGGCCACCAGGGTGCCGTTGAGGGTGGCGATCGGGCGCACCTCCGGTGTCCCGCCGGGGGTCTCGGAGGGGAACCGGCCACGGATGTCGAGGCGCCGGGTCTGGAAGTCGGTGCAGTCCGAGGTGGAGGTCAGCTCGCGGTAGCGGCCCTGGGTGGGCACCCACGCCTCGCAGTCGAACTTGCGGCGCGCGGAGAGCCCCAGGTCGCCCGCGGCGACGTCGATGACCCGGTAGGCCAGCTCGAGCTTGTCCAGCCACTCCTTCTCCCAGCCGAGCAGGCGCTCGTGCTCCGCGGCGGACTCCTCGAGCGTGGTGTAGGTGAACATCTCGACCTTGTCGAACCAGTGGACGCGGATGATCCCGCGGGTGTCCTTGCCGTGCGAGCCTGCCTCCTTGCGGAAGCAGGGGCTGAACGCGACGTAGCGGCGCGGCAACGTCTCGGCGTCCAGGATCTCCTCGGAGTGGTACGCCGCCAGCGGCACCTCCGAGGTCCCGACGAGGTACATGTCCTGACCCTCGATCCGGTAGACGTCGTCGGCCGCCTGGCCCAGGAAGCCGGTGCCCTCCATCGCCCGGGGCTTGACCAGGGTCGGCGGCACCATCGTGGTGAACCCGGCCGCCCGGGCCTGGTCCATCGCCATGTTGACCAGCGCGAACTCCAGGTCGGCCCCGGGGCCGGTCAGGTAGTAGAAGCGGGACCCGGAGACCTTGGCCCCGCGCTCGACGTCGATCGCGCCCAGGATGCGGCCGAGCTCGACGTGGTCGCGCGGCTCGAAGCCCTCGGCCGCGAAGTCGCGCGGGGTGCCGTGCTCGGAGATCACCCGGTAGTCGTCCTCGCCGCCGGCCGGCGACTCCTCCGCGGCCGGGTTGGGGATCGCGTAGACCGCGTCGCGCCAGCCCTGCTCGGCCTCGGTCTGCACGGCCTCGGCCTGCTTGACGTCGGCGGCCAGCGTCTTGGTGCGGGCCAGCAGCTCGGCCTTCTCCCCGCCCTGCGCCTTGGCGATCAGCTTGCCCAGCTGCTTCTGCTCGGCCCGGAGCTGCTCGTAGTCGGCGATGGCGGTGCGGCGGGCGGCGTCGGCCTCGATGGCCTCGTCGATCACGTCGGGGGACAGCCCGCGCTTCTCCTGGGCGGCACGCAGCGTGTCGGGGTCCTCGCGGAGCAGTCTGGGGTCGATCACACAGCGAGGATAGGTGCTCGGGGTGACCGGCTCAGGCGGCGGGCGGGAGCACCAGTGGGAAACCGGCGGCGATCGGACCGACCGGCTCGCTGGGCTCGCCGTACGGCGTCCAGGTCTCGCTGCCCTGCGGCAGGTAGTAGGTCGTCAACGCCGGCTCGTCGGCACAGAAAGCCCAGGAGACCCCGGACTCGTCGGTGAACCCGGCCCCGAGGCGGCACGGGCTGGCAGGCAGCTCGGTCATCGCGTCGGACCCGGACGGCAGCACGGTGCCGCCGGCCCGGCGTACGGGCGAGGTGTCGCTGGGACCGTTGCCCGGGGGGTTGGTCGCGTCGCTGTCGATGCTCTCCACCCAGGGCTCGCCGGTGTTGTAATTGAAGCCGTTGGTGAACACCCACGGGCCCTTGGGCAGCGACCCCTCCTGCACGGCCTTGCCGCCGGTGACGTTGACCGCCCAGATCCGGTTGGCGGTGTCGACCACGCGCAGGGTGTCGGCCCGCTCGGGGTCGAAGGCCCAGGCGATCGGCTTGAGGTTGTTGTTGCCGGAGCGCTCCCGGAGGTCGATCACGGTCGCCTTCCCGGTGGCCAGCGAGTAGACCTTGAGCCGGCCGCTGGTCTCCCCGGCCCGGGAGATGCCGGTGTCGGGGATCGCCCACTGGCGGTCGCCGCTGACCAGGAGCGCGGCCTGCTCGGACGAGGCGCTCGCGGCCTGGACGCCGGGCAGGCTGGTGGCCTTCGCCGCACCGGTCGAGGGGTTGTAGGTCACGTAGACGGTGGTGCTGGTCTCGCCGTCGGCGCCCCCGGCGGACTGGATGCCGAGCAGCCAGTCGCCCTCACCGGCCGAGGTGTCGGCCTCCGGGGAGGGGGTGGTCGACGGGGTCGTGTCGTCGGAGGGCGCAGCCTGGCCGTCGTCGTCGCGGGTGATCTCGACGCTGCCGCACGACGCGGTCAGCAGCACGGCGGCGACGACCGCGGCCAGGGCCGCTGACCTCGGGTGGCTGGTACGACGCATGTGGTCCCCCTCTGTGGGAGCGGCCTCGGCCGGGTACAGGGAAGAGGCCAGGTCCGCTCCTCCATGGTCCCACAGCCGGGCTACGGACGGGTAGCACCGCACCGGCGCCTCCGGTGGTGTCAGGTTCGGCCGTACCGGGCACGGGCGGCATACTTTCCCGGGCCGCGTCCCTGCACCTCGGACCCGGTCGTCCGGCCGGGACACCGGCCGGGCCGAGGACTCCCCGGGCCCCCGCCTTGGGATCCATCCCCGAGCACAGGACGGACCGCGTGACCGAAGCCGAGCTGCGACCCACCCGACTGGGCGGGAGCGCGCTGTGCCTGGTGCTGTTCGCGGTGCTGGCGCTGCTGGTCCGGATCCGCTGGTCGCCGTTGCTCGACCTCGACGCGTCGTTGGGTCGGTGGCCCGAGCAGTTCACCCGCGACCACGCCGGGCTGCTCCGCCTCGTCGAGTGGCTCTCGGTGGCCACCTCCACCTGGCCGGAGACGGCCGCGACCGTGGTCGTCGCCGCCGCGCTCGCGGTCAAGGGGCATCGGCGGGCGGCGGCGTGGACGCTCGGGGTGATGTCGCTGGTGGCACTGTCCACGTGGGGGCTCAAGCACCTGATCGCCCGGGACCGGCCGACGTTCGAGAACCCCCTGCTGGTGCTGGACAGCTACTCCTTCCCCTCGGGGCACGCGGCGGGGATCGCGGGAGCGGCCGGTGTGACGATCGTGCTCACCCGGATGCTGGTGCGCCGGCGCGGCGTACGGCGCATCGCGCTGGTCGCCTCGCTGGGTCTGGCCCTGCTGGTCGGGGCCGACCGGATCTTCCTCGGGGTGCACAATGTCTCCGACATCCTCGGCGGCTACCTGCTCGGCGCCGGCATCGTGCTGGGCGGGCTCGGCCTCTACGACCCCACGCCGCGCTCGATCGCGCGGGCCAACCCGCCGATGCCCGAGGCGGTGCCCAACCAGCGCAAGAAGCTGGCCGCGATCCTCAACCCCTCCAAGGTCGACGACGCCGCGGCGTTCCGCGTGCTCGTCGAGACCCTGGCCGCCGAGTCCGGCTACGCGAGCGTGGTCTGGTGGGCCACCACGATCGAGGACACCGGCTACGGGATGGCGCACGAGGCCGCGGTCAGCGGAGCCGACCTCGTGCTCGCCAT
Source organism: uncultured Actinomycetota bacterium (assembly GCA_963815595.1). Lineage (GTDB taxonomy): Bacteria > Actinomycetota > Actinomycetes > Propionibacteriales > Nocardioidaceae > Marmoricola. The sequence continues at coordinate 694,690 of CAWFHA010000006.1, forward strand.
CGGCGGCGACGGCACCATCCGCGCGGTCTGCGAGGAGCTCGCCGGCACCGGCATCCCGGTCGGGATCGTGCCGGCCGGCACCGGCAACCTGCTGGCCCGCAACCTCGACATCCCGCTCTACCTGCGCTCGGCGGTCGACGTCGGCCTCAACGGGCAGGACCGCGCCATCGACATGGTCGAGGTCAGCGGCGACAAGATGGAGGACGCGGTCTTCCTGGTGATGGCCGGGATGGGCTTCGACGCCGCGATCATGGAGGGCGTCAACGAGGACATCAAGGCCAAGGTGGGCTGGCTGGCCTACGTGTGGTCGGCGCTGAAGTCGCTGATGTTCCCCGCGATCCGGGTGGAGGTCTCCGTCGACGGCGGCGAGTTCACCCGGCACCGCGCCCGGACACTGGTCGTGGGCAACGTCGGGTTCCTGCAGGCCGGGATGCCGCTGATCCCCGACGCGGCGATCGACGACGGCGTGCTCGACGTGGTGCTGCTCTACCCGCGCCGGTTCCTGTCCTGGCTGCCGCTGGCGGTGCGGGTGCTGACCAAGAACAAGCGCACCGACGAGCTGATCACCCGGATGAGCGGCCGTGAGGTCGTGGTCCGGGCCTCCACCGACGCGCCGCGCCAGCTCGACGGCGACCTGATCGCCCCGGGCAAGGAGATCCGTGCCCGCTGCGTGCACGGCCGGCTGCTGGTGCGGGTGCCCCGCTGAGCGTCCGTCCGGCTGACGTCCGCCCGCGCGTTCAGGGACGGGCGTTGGTGATCGCGTCCTGCTCCTCGGGGGAGAGCTGGGTCTCGCTGGTCCAGTCGGCGACGTTCTTGGCGTAGGTGCGTGACTCGTTGCGTCCTTGGATCGAGGTCAGCACGATGCCGCTGCCGGTGTCGTCGAGCAGGGCGGTCGACCAGGACAGCTGTCCGCCGGTGTCGGTGAAGGCGTCGTACCGGATCACTGCCACGTGCCGCAGCGCCTGCGCGCTCTCCGCCTTGAGCGCGGCCACCTCCTGCCGCAGGGCTCGGGGGTCCTCGGGCAGGTGGCTGGCGTCGACCTTGCCGCGTCCGCGGTGCGTCGTACGCCGCCCGGCGATCGCGAGGCCGAGCGCGACCAGGGCCACCACGAGGGCCAGCAGGGCGAGGAAGAGGGTCACGCCGCGAGAGTAGACAGCCCGCGCGCCCGGCCCGTGGCGACGCGCTGGACCCGCCGGGCCGGCGTGGGAAACTCGGGAGCGTGACCTCGACCGACCCCGCCAGCGGACCACCCCGGATCGCCTACCAGGGCGAGCCCGGAGCGAACTCGCACATCGTCTGCCTCGAGCACTACCCCGACTGGGAGCCGCTCGCCTGCGCGTCGTTCGAGGACGTGTTCGCGGCCGTCGAGGGCGGCGACGCGGACCTCGCGATGATCCCGATCGACAACTCCATCGCCGGCCGCGTCGCGGACATCCACCACTTCCTGCCCGACTCCGACCTGCACATCATCGGCGAGCACTTCCTGCGCATCCAGTTCGCGCTGATGGCGCTCCCGGGCGCCTCGCTGGAGACGATCCGCACCGTGCACAGCCACGTGCACGCGCTGGGCCAGTGCCGCAAGGTGATCCGCGAGCACGGGCTCCGTCCGGTCATCGCGGGCGACACCGCCGGTGCGGCCCGCGAGGTGGCCGAGTCCGGCGACCTCACCCAGTCGGCGATCTCGCCGCCGCTGGCCGCCGAGACCTACGGGCTGGAGATCCTGGAGCGCGACGTCGAGGACGAGGAGCACAACACCACCCGGTTCGTGGTGCTCTCCCGCGAGCTCGTGGAGGCGCCGATGGGCGAGGGGCCGGTGGTGACCAGCTTCGTCTTCGACGTGCGCAACCTGCCCGCGGCGCTCTACAAGGCCCTCGGCGGCTTCGCCACCAACGGGGTCAACATGACCAAGCTGGAGAGCTACATGGTCGGCGGGCACTTCACCGCGACCCAGTTCCTGGCCGAGGTGGACGGGCACCCGCACGAGGCCCCGGTGCGGCGCGCGCTCGAGGAGCTGGCGTTCTTCACCCACGAGGTGAAGATCCTCGGCGTCTACCCGGCGGACTCGTTCCGCGCCGAGTGAGCCATGGTCTAGACAACCTTGAAATGTGCGTGACCCCCGACTAACGGCGTTGCAAGATTGTGAGTGCACGTCCGTACTCACCGGGAGGTCAGCACATGCGTTCCGCGTACAAGTCCTTCGCCTACGGCATCGCCGTACTCGTGGCACTGCAGTCCATGTTCATGGTCTTCGCCGTCGCCGGCCTCTACGGCTACATCATGGACGGCGGCACCCTCACCGAGTCGTCGATGAACTCCGAGGAGTCGCTCGGCTTCACCGGCGAGCTCGGCTTCATGCTGCACGGCATGTCCGGGATGATGCTGATCCCGCTGGTCGCGCTGGTCTTCCTGATCCTCTCGTTCTTCGCCAAGATCCCCGGTGGCGCGATGTGGGCCGGCGGCGTCCTCGCCCTGGTCGTGCTCCAGGTCACCCTCGGGATCTTCGGCCACGAGACGCCGTACGCCGGCGCGCTGCACGGCCTCAACGCGCTGGTCCTGTTCACCGTCGCCCTGCTGGCCGGGCGTCGAGCCTCGCTGACCTCCGACGCGGCTGCTCCGGCCCGTGAGGTCGCCGGCGCCCACTGATGCGCAAGGACCAGGTCCGGGTCCTGGTCGGAGTCGTGCTGACCCTGGCGATCGTCGTGCCGCTGGGGTGGATGTGGTGGGACAGCCGCCTGCCCTCGTCGTACTCGGTGCTGGAGATGGGCGAGCCGGACTGGGGCGGCGGGCCGCGCCCCGCCGAGGGCGGGCACGCCCACGGTCAGACGGGCGGCCACACGGGCGGCCAGACGGGCGGCCAGACGGGCGGCCACGCTGGTGGCCGTAGCGCCCACGGGGCCGGCGACCCTCCGGTCAGCGTGGTGGACCTGGACACCTCGACCACCCGGCCGGCCGATGTGGTCGTCGAGCTGACGGCCCGTCAGGGCAAGGTCACCCTCGCCTCCGGTGAGGTCGTCGACGGGTACACCTTCAACGGCACCTCCCCGGGACCCACGATCACCGCGACCGTCGGTCAGCTGGTCGAGGTCCGGGTCCGCAACGCGTCCGTGCGCGACGGCATCTCCCTGCACTGGCACGGCGTGGACGTGCCCAACGCCCAGGACGGGGTCGCCGGGATCACCCAGGACGCGGTCATGCCGGGGGAGGAGCACACCTACCGCTGGGTGGCCCCGCACGTCGGCACCTACTGGTACCACTCCCACCAGCTCTCCCATGCCCAGGTGCTCGGGGGCCTGCTCGGCGGCATCGTGATCGAGCCGCGGCAACCCGAGGCCGGGGTGGGCGAGGCGCTCGTGCTCGCACACCTGTACCGCGGCCTGGCCACCCTCAACGGCAGCAGCCAGGACCTCGAGGTGGTCGCCGAGCCGGGCCAGCGCATGCGCGTGCGGCTGGTGAACACCGACAACGGGCCGATGTCGGCTTGGACGCGGACTCCCTACCTCGTCCGCACCGTCGACGGGTACGACGTGCACGAGCCCACACCGGTCACCGGGCGACGGGTGGCGATCCCGGCGGGAGGCAAGGTCGACCTCGAGGTGCGCGTGCCCGAGGACGGGACCGCCGTACGCATCGAGCTGACCGGCGACGTGGGCCTGGTCCTCGGGCCCCCCGGCGCCGCGCCTCCACCCCGCATCGAACGGCCCGAGCGCAAGCTCGACCTGCTCTCCTACGGCACGGCGACCGCGCTGCCCTTCGACCCCGATGCCGCGGACCGGCGCTTCGAGTACTCGATCGGGCGGCGCCCCGGCTTCGTGGACGGCAAGCCCGGGCTGTGGTGGAGCGTCAACGGCAAGACCTACCCCGACCTGCCGATGGCCATGGTGCAGGAGGGAGACGTCGCCCGGATGACGATCACCAACAACAGCAACGAGACCCACCCGATGCACCTGCACGGCCACCACGCCGTCGTGCTCTCCCGTGACGGGAAGCAGGCCACGGGCAGCCCGTGGTGGTTCGACACCCTCGACGTGCGGCCGGACGAGGAGTTCGAGATCGCCTTCCTGGCCGACAACCCGGGCATCTGGATGGACCACTGCCACAACCTCGAGCACGCCGCCGACGGGATGGTCTCCCACCTGATGTACACCGGAGTGACCACGCCGTTCCTGCTCGGGGACGGGCCGGGGAACATGCCCGAGTGAGCCACCGGGCGACCGGATAGTTTGACCCGGTGAACGGACCCACTCCCGACGAACGGACCGCCCACCTCGGCTACGCCCGGGTCGACGTCGACCGGGCCGCCCGCACGGGCGATCCCGAGGTCGTCTACGGCGAGGGCAAGACCCCCGAGCAGGTCGTCGGGATCCTGCGGACCCTGCACGCACGGCATCCCGAGCGTGCGGTGCTGGCGACCCGGCTGGGCACCGACGCGCTCGACGTGGTGCGCCGCGACCTCCCCGAGGCCGTGGTCGACCCGGTCGCCCGCGCGGTCACGCTCGGTCCGCTGCCCACCGCGCGCGGGGTGGTGGCCGTGATCAGCGCCGGCACCTCCGACGCGCCGGTCGCCGCGGAGGCCGCCCTCACCGCCGCCGTGCACGGGGCCGGGGTGGAGCGCATCGAGGACGTCGGCGTGGCCGGGCTGCACCGGTTGCTCGAGGCGCGCGAGCGCTTCGCGGGGGCGGACTGCCTCGTCGTGGTCGCGGGCATGGAGGGCGCCCTGCCCAGCGTGGTCGGCGGCCTGGTCGGCGTACCCCTCGTGGCGGTGCCGACCAGCGTCGGGTACGGCGCCTCGTTCGGCGGGCTGGCCGCCCTGCTGGGCATGCTCAACTCCTGCGCCCCCGGGGTCACCGTGGTCAACATCGACAACGGCTACGGAGCCGGCGTCTTCGCGGCGCGGGTCGCGCGCAACGCGCACCGGCCGAGCCACCGCGGGACCGGACGGACCCCGGATGAGTGAGCACGGCGTGGGCTCCTCCGGTCGAGTCGCCTGGGTCGACGCCTCCTCCGGGGCCAGCGGCGACATGCTGCTCGGCGCCCTCGCCGGTGCGGGCGTCCCGCTCGGGGTGATGGCCGACGCGGTCGACAAGGTGGCGCCCGGGCAGGTGCGCCTCGACGTGGAGCAGGTCCGCCGCGGTGGGTTCGCCGCCACCCGCTGCCGGGTCGAGGTGGCCGACGACGCCCCGCACCGCACCTGGCGCGAGGTGGAGCGACTGCTCGCCGAGGCGGGGCTGCACGAGGACGTGCGCTCGCTCGCCCACGACGTCTTCGCCCGGCTGGCCGAGGCCGAGGGACGGGTCCACGGCGTACCCGCCGAGGAGGTGCACTTCCACGAGGTCGGCGCCCTGGACGCCATCGCCGACGTCGTCGGCGTGTGCGCGGGGATCGAGCACCTGGGCCTCGACCGGCTCGAGGTCTCACCCGTGTCGGTGGGCGGTGGCACGGTGGACACCGAGCACGGCCGCCTGCCGGTTCCGCCGCCGGCGGTGGTCGAGCTCCTCCGTGGGGTGCCCAGCTCGGGCGGGCCCGTGCTCCTCGAGCTGTGCACGCCCACGGGCGCGGCCCTGCTGACCACCCTGGCCGACGCGTGGGGCCCGCAGCCCGCGATGGCGGTCGACGCCGTCGGGGTGGGCGCCGGTGGTCGCGACCCCGCCGGGCACGCCAACGTGCTGCGGCTGCTCGTGGGGGTCTCGACCAGCTCGACCGACGTCAGGGGCGCGACCCACGTCAGCGGCTGGGCCGGCGGCAGCGGCTCGACCGACGGGGAGTCGGCGCCGTGGCTGCTGGAGTCCAACGTCGACGACCTCGACCCGCGGCTGTGGCCCGGTGTGCTCGCCGTGCTGCTCGAGGCGGGCGCGAGCGACGCCTGGCTCACCCCGATCCTGATGAAGAAGGGCCGGCCCGCGCACACCCTCAGCGTGCTGGTCGCCGACCAGCACGTCGAGACCGTCCGCCGCGAGGTCTACCGGCACACCTCGACGATCGGGCTGCGCGAGCAGCGGGTCGGCAAGCACGAGCTCGACCGGTCGATGTCTCGGGTGCAGGTCGCAGGTCACGACATCGCGGTCAAGGTGGCCCGGCACCACGGCGAGGTGGTCAACGTGCAGCCGGAGTTCGACGACGTCGCCGCCGTGGCGCGCGCCCTCGACCGCCCGGTGAAGACGGTGATGGCCGAGGCGGTCGCGGCCGCCCGAGGACTCGCCTGATGTCGCTGGCCGTCGTCGCGGTCGTGTTCGGGGCGATCTTCGTCGTCGAGCTGCCCGACAAGACCTTCATCGCCGCCCTGGTGCTCTCCACCCGCTACCGGCCGGTGCTGGTGTGGCTGGGCGTCGGTGCGGCGTTCTTCGTGCAGACGCTGATCGCGGTGCTGGCCGGACAGGTGGCCACCCTGCTGCCCCGTGCGCTGGTGACCTCGGTGGCGATGGTGATCTTCCTGGTCGGCGCGGTGGTGCTCTTCCGCTCCGCCCCCGGTGCCGACGCCGAGGAGCAGGAGCAGGAGGAGGAGTACGCCGCCCGGGCCGCCGATCCCCGCAGCGGCCTGCGGGCCGTCGGGGCGTCGTTCCTGGTGCTGTTCGCCGCCGAGTGGGGCGACCTGAGCCAGCTGCTCACGATCAGTCTCGTGGCGCGCTACGAGCAGCCGGTGAGCGTCTTCCTCGGGGCCTGGGGGGCGCTGCTCGCGGTCTCCGGGCTGGCGGTGCTCACCGGGCGGGTGCTGCTGCAGCACGTCCGTCTCTCCACGGTGCACTACCTCGGCGCCGCGGTCTGCCTGGTGCTCGCCGCGATCACCGCCGTGGAGCTGTTCGCCTGAGGTGCGCGGGTGCTAGAAGCCCTAGGCTGCTGGGATGAGCGACGCAGAGCAGAGCCCCCACCTCCCTCCCGGCGTCTCCTCCGAGGTCGGCCGGCTGCGCACGGTCCTGCTGCACCGGCCCGGACCGGAGCTGAAGCGGCTGACCCCGCGCAACAACGACAAGCTGCTCTTCGACGGCATCCCCTGGGTGGGGCGCGCGCAGGACGAGCACGACGCGTTCGCCGACGCGCTGCGCTCGCGCGGGGTCGAGGTGCTCTACCTGACCGAGCTGCTCACCGAGACCCTGGCGGCCGAGGAGGCGCGGGCGCACGCGATCGAGGCCGTCTGCGGCTCGCTGCGCCTCGGCGACACCCTGCGCGAGTACCTCCGCACCGCCCTCGCGGAGCTGGCGCCGGACCGGCTGACCGACGTGCTCACCGCGGGGCTGCGCAACGACGAGGTCCGCGGCGGCTTCGGCCTGGTGACGAGCCTGCTCAGCAGCGACGACTTCCTGATCGACCCGTTGCCCAACCTGCTGTTCACCCGTGACTCCAGCGTCTGGATCCGCGACCGGGTGGCGATCACCTCGCTGGCGATGCCCGCGCGCGAGCGGGAGAGCCAGCTGACCGAGCTGATCTACACCGACCACCCCAGGTTCGCCTCGTCGCCGAAGATCCACGGCTGGCGGCGCGAGCACGTCGAGGGCGGCGACGTGCTGCTGCTCTCGGCCGGGGTGCTGGCCGTCGGGGTCGGGGAGCGGACCACGCCGGCCGGCGTGGAGCGGCTGGCCCGGCAGGTGTTCGCGGACGGCAACGCCCACACCGTGCTCGCCGTACCCATCGCCCAGGAGCGCGCGACCATGCACCTCGACACGGTGTGCACGATGGTCGACGTCGACAAGATCGTGATGTACCCCAACGTCGCCGAGCACCTGACCGCCCACGCCGTGACCGCCGGGGAGGACGGGAACCTCGAGGTCGCCGGCGCCGAGCCGTTCCTGGTCGCCGCCGCGAAGGCGATGGAGATCGACACCCTGCACCAGATCGACACCGGGCTGGACCCGGTGACCGCCGAGCGCGAGCAGTGGGACGACGGCAACAACACCCTGGCCGTGGCGCCCCGGGTGGCGGTGGCCTACCTGCGCAACGAGGAGACCAACGCCCGGCTCGAGGACGCGGGCATCGAGGTCATCGCGATCGCCGGCTCCGAGCTCGGCTCGGGCCGGGGCGGCCCGCGCTGCATGTCCTGCCCGATCACCCGCGACGAGGCCTGAGCCGCCGTACGGCGGGCAGGTGCCGGAGTACCCGGTCAACCGGGTACTCATGGTCTCTTCGGGCGTTGCAGTGCCCCCGAAGACCATGGATCCCCGGTGAGCCGGGTATCCCGTCATCCCCTCGACGCAGGCGTGCGGCTCGGGCGGTACGCCGCTGGCGTCATCGGCATAACCGTGTGACCATATGCGCATGAGCGCATATCGCCCGGCTCGACCGGCCACGCCACCCGAGGACGAGCACGTGGACCTGGCCGTCGAGATCTTCCGGATGTTGGCCGACGCCACGCGGATCAAGCTGCTGTGGGCGCTCGCGCCGGGCGAGGCGTCGGTGGGCGACCTGACCGGGGTGGTGGGCAAGCCGCAGGCGCTGGTGTCCCAGCACCTGGCCAAGCTCCGGTTGGCCCGGCTGGTGACCACGCGCCGTGCGGGGAGCCACGTGTTCTACCGGCTGGCCAACGACCACGTCGGCCAGCTGGTCGCCGACGCCCTCCACCACGCGGAGCACGCCGGCCCCGGCGTACCCGCACACCACCAGCCGGCCGCGGCGGCGCAGGGCGAGGAGGCCCGATGAGCCGCCCGACACCGCACGACCACGACACCCACCACACCCACGACACCCACCACACCCACGACGCCGACCACCACTCGTCGGACCACGCGCACCAGCACGCCTCCGGTCTCCGCGGGCTGCTCGCCGGCTTCTTCGCACCGCACAGCCACGACGCCGCCGACTCGGTGGACAGCGCCCTGGAGTCGAGCGCCGACGGGATCCGCGCGGTCAAGGTCAGCCTGGTCGCCCTGGGCATCACGGCACTGGTGCAGGCGGTCCTGGTCGTGCTGACCGGCTCCGTCGCACTGCTGGCGGACACGATCCACAATCTCGCCGACGCCCTGACCGCCGTACCGCTGTGGATCGCGTTCGTCCTCGGCCGCCGGCAGGCGAACGCCCGCTACACCTACGGGTACGGCCGTGCCGAGGACCTGGCGGGGATCTTCATCGTGCTCACGATCGCGGCCTCCGCGGTGCTGGCGGGATACGAGTCGCTGCAGCGACTGGCCGACCCGGCCCCGCTGACCTATCCGTGGGTGGTCGTGGCCGCCGGACTGGTCGGCTTCGTCGGCAACGAGCTGGTCGCCACGTACCGGATCCGCGTGGGCCGCCGGATCGGGTCGGCCGCCCTGGTCGCCGACGGGCTGCACGCCCGCACCGACGGGTTCACCTCGCTCGCGGTGGTGCTGGGCGCGCTGGGGGTGCTGGCGGGGTTCCCGCTGGCAGACCCGGTCGTCGGGCTGGTGATCACGGTGGCGATCCTCGTGGTGCTGCGAGGTGCGGCGACCGACATCTACCGGCGGCTGATGGACGCCGTCGACCCGGCCCTGTCGGCCGAGACGACCGCCGTGCTACGGCACACCCCCGGCGTGATCGACACCGAGCACGTCCGGCTGCGCTGGGTCGGCCACCGCATCCATGCGGAGGCTGGTGTGGTGGTGGACCCCGCTCTCGACCTGGTGGCCGCGCACGACATCGCCACCGAGGCCCACCACCGCCTGCTCCACGCGGTGCCCAAGGTCGCGGAGGTGACCATCCACGTCAGCCCGCAGTCCACGCCCGGCGCGGACCACCACGCGACGCTGGGCCACCACCGACGCGGGTGAGCGGTGGGATCTCAGGTGCCGGCAGCCCGGTGGGATCAGGTGCCGGCACCCAGGAGGTGACGCGGGGCGTCGGGCTCCGGACGTCGCGAGCCGGACATCAGGGGCAGATCGTCACGATCGGCCCCGCTCCGGTCCTGGCCGGGAAAGCAAGATGCCCGACCGGTGTTGACGGGGGGGACAACATCGGTCGGGCATATACGAATGTACGGCACAGTGAAGCCGGTCACAACTGCCGGGTGGACCACCTGTGGGCCGGTGTCGGGGCCGGTCCGTGCCGGGCCGGCGCCGGGCCGACGTCGGGCCGGCGTCTGGTCAGCGGATGGTCAGCTGGCGGCTGGCCAGTCCGGCGCGCGCGCTGCGCTCAGAGGGGCTGAGCGGGTCGGTGGAGGACATCGCCGCGGCGAGGGCGTCGTACACGCGGGCGGCGGGCTCCTCGAGGGCCTCCGCGCCGGTGCCGACGGGCAGGTCCCACACCGGCGCCACGATCCCGTGCGCCCGGAACATCCCGATCAGCCGGTCGCCCTCGACGAGGTGCTCGGCGTCGGCCGCGTGCAGCCGCGCGAAGCCGTCGAGGACCCGGTCCTCGTCGTCGGTGAGGGCCCAGCGGAGGTACTCGCGCTCGCCCATCGCCGTCCAGTACGCCGCCTCCACCGAGGTCAGCTTCTCGGTCGGGGCGGCCGCCTCGTTGGCCTGCTGGAGCGCGCCCGCCAGGGCGCCGTCGGGGTCGTCCATGTCGGCCACCCAGTAGTCGAACCCACGGTGCACGGTGACGGTCAGCGGCTCGTCGCGGACGAGGTCCTGCAGGCGCGGCCCCTCGCCGGGGTCCTCGGTCAGGCCGACCATGCTGCCCGGCTCGGCGTCGAAGGCGTGGGTGAGCACGGCGGCGAGGTCGCGGCTCGGGTCGCCGTACGCGTGCTGGACCTGGAGGCCCAGCCAGATCGCGCCGTCCTCGCGGACCAGGGCCGGTGCCGCGCCGGGCAGGAGCGAGCAGAGCTGGACGGTGCGGTCGCCCTCGCGCAGGGGCAGCGGCGCGGTGGCCGCGGGCACGAACTCACGCAGGGCCACCAGGTCGCCCTCGCTGCGCAGGCCGGCGAACGGGCGGGCGACGTACACCGGAGGGGCGCCGGCGGCGGACCCGTGGCACGCCTTGTAGCGGCGTCCCGAGCCGCAGGGGCACGGCTGGCGCGGCCCGACCGCCCCGGCCTGGTCGGTGGTGGCCGCTGCGGTGTCGGTGCGCTGGCGCTGGCGAGACTTCTTACCCATGCTCCGAAGACTAGGTGGCGGCCCGGGACGTCATACGTCCTGGTCGCTCGGACAGCCAACTCGTATGACGTACGGCGAGACGTCATACGTCCTGGTCGCCGGAGCAACCAGCTCGTATGACGTCCCGGGGCGCGCGGCGGCGGGGAGGTCAGGCGAGGGTGAGCAGCGCGTGCACGGTGGTGCGGCTGCGGTTGCTCTCCACCCACCAGCGGGCGGACAGGGTCTCGACGATGGCCAGGCCGCGGCCGGCGAGGTCGGAGAGGCCGGCGTCGACGCGCTCGGGCTCGGTACGGGCGCCGCCGTCGGTGACCGCGATGTCCACGCCGGTGTCGTGGGGAGTCCAGGCGACCTGCATGGTGCCGTCGGCCAACGGGCGGGCGTGCCGGATCGCGTTGCCGACGAGCTCGCTGACCACCAGCCGGGCGTCGTCGCGGGTCTCGTCACGGACGCCGGCGGTGCGCATCCACTCCACGAGCTGCCGCCGGGCCACGCTGGCGCTCTCGGGATGGAACGGCAGCGCGAGCTGCATGGGGACGACCTGGGTGCCCGGTCCCGTCATGTCAGCCTCCAGGTGGGGAAACGCCGTGCCGCACGATGCGAGTGCCTGCATGGTGCCCACCGCAGAACCGGGCAAAACTCACCCGGCCGACTTTCTCAGGTGACTCACAGTCGCCGCGGGCCGGTCGGTGATCAGCGCCTCGATGCCCAGGGCGAGGCAGCGGTCGATGTCCGCGGGCTCGTTGACCACCCAGCAGTGCACCCGACGACCGGACTGCCGGATCCGCTCGATGACCTCGGGGTGCTCGCGGACCAGCTCGATGCCGGGCCCGGCGACCCAGTCGTCGTCGATGAACGGCTTGGCGCGCAGCCACTGCGTGCGCGTCTCCGCGAGCATCACCAGCTCGATGTCGGGTGCGATCCGGCGGATGCGCCGCAGGGCCACCCACGAGAACGACATCACCCGCACCGGCGCCCCGCGCCCGGCCCAGCCGAACTCGTCCAGGAGCTGCACCAACCGTCGCTCCACCAGCCCCGCGTAGCGGGTCGGGTGCTTGGTCTCGATGGCCAGCTCGATCCGGCGCGGGTACTCCGCGGCCGTCTCCAGCAGGCGGCGCAGGGTGAGCACCTTGCCCAGCTCCGGGTCGGCGTCGGGCGCCTCGTCGTCGAGCTCGGCCCAGGGGTTCTTCCAGGAGGCGAAGTCCAGGTCCTCGAGGTCACCGAGCTCCATGGCCGACACGACTCCGTCCTGGTGCGCCGTACGACGCAGGCTGCGGTCGTGCACGCAGACCAGGTGGCCGTCGGCGGTGAGCCGGACGTCGCACTCCAGTGCGTCGGCGCCCTCGTCCAGTGCTGTCACGTAGGCACCGAGGGTGTGCTCGGCACGTACGGCGCTGGACCCCCGGTGGGCGACCACCTGAGGGCTGTCGACCATGACGCCATTGTGCCCTCCCGACGAGGGCCCGCGCCGGAGCCGCGTTGCTCCGGGCGGGTCCCCGCGTGGGGACATCCGACTACCGGCACTCAACGAGCCAGCGCGGTCTCGCTCTCCTCGATACCCCGACGGGTGGGCCTGCCGGTCTCGTCGCGCAGCACCGCCACCGCCAGAGCGCCCAAGGCGGCGAGGTAGAGCAGGCCCGCGAGCGGGCTGGCCCAGACGGTCAGGTTGGTGAGCGCGAACTCCGTGACCAGGAACGCCCACAGCGCCACGGGAACCCAGCGGGGGACCACGCGGGAGCGGAAGAGAGCGACGCCGAGGAGCAGCAGGCCGAGCACGGTGCCGAGCAGGCCGGCGGCCATGAACACCACGGCCGGGCCGGACTCGACACGGGTGACGACCTCGGCCAGCGCCTCGCGGTTGCCGGAGTCGGCGGACATGGCCAGCCAGGTGAGGTTGACGCCGGAGAAGACGGCGTGCCCGAACCCACCGAGGACGGCGAGCACCCCACCCGTCCACGCGGTCCGGGGGGTGTGGGGGTAGGTCATCGCGGCCACGGCGACGACGCCGACGAGGAAGGGCAGCTGCGCGAGACCGAAGGCGAGCGCGGAGACAGCGGCGGTCCCGCCCGCCTCGTCGATGCCGGCCAGCAGGTCGACCGGGTCGGCGGCGAACTCGGGCTGCAGCAGCACCGAGACCACGGACAGTGCTGCCGTCAGCCAGAGGCTGCCGGCAGCGAGGAGACGGACGGACCGGTTCATGGTGGTTCCCCTTCACGGTGGGCGACGACGGTGCCTTGACGCTAGGAAGCGGCCACGTGGTCGGTCATCGCCCGCACGATCCGACGGTTGTCCTCCCGGGAGGACAGTGCAGTCGACTCGAGGAGGACACGGCGAGGTCCCGCTCGTCCTACGCTGGACCGGTGGACCGGTTCACCAGGCCCCGGTGGGGTGATGCGGCGCTGGCCCTCGCCGTCGCGGTGGTGGGCCTCGCCGAGATCTGGGTGCCACTGCCGTCGGTGATGGGGACCGGGTCGCCGACCGTGGCCACCGGGATCGTCCTGGTGCTCGGCGCGGCGCTGACCCAGCGGCGTACGCACCCGTTGGCCGCCGCGGTCGTCGTCCTGCTCACCTGGCCGCTGGTCTCCGTCGTCACCCCGGTGCTGGTGCTGTTCTGGGGGGCCTTCGTGCCGATCCTGGTGGCGCTGTACTCCGTGGCCCGGCACGGCTCCCCCCGGCAGCGTTGGGTCGGAGCGGGGGTCGGGGCGGGGACCCTGCTCTTCTTCGACCTGCGGGTGCCCGAGCTGGGGGACCCCAGCGAGATCGTCTTCCACTGGCTGGTCTCCACGGTGGCGTTCGCCCTCGGCGCGTTCGTGGCCTCCTACGAGCGTCGGGCGCGGCTCGAGGCCGAGCGAGCGGTGCGCGCGGAGCACGAGGGTCGCGAGCAGGCGCGGCGGGCCGCCGAGCAGGAGCGGGCGCGGATCGCGCGCGAGCTGCACGACATCGTGGCCCACTCCGTGAGCGTGATGGTGGTGCAGGCGGGTGCGGCCGAGAAGGCGATCGACGACCCGGAGTACGTACGCCGGGCGCTGGCCGCGATCCGCGGCACCGGGACCGAGGCCCTGGCGGAGATGCGCCGGGTGGTGGCGCTGATCCGGGACTCCGACGACGACGCCGGACTCCGGCCGCAGCCGGACCTGACGGGGCTGGAGGACCTGGTGGCCGGCATGGACGTGCCCACCCGGCTGCGGGTCGAGGGCGCCGAGCGACCCCTGCCGGCAGGGGTGGGGCTCGCCGTCTTCCGCATCGTGCAGGAGGCGCTGACCAACGTGCGCCGGCACGCGCAGGCCACCTCGGTGGAGGTCTGCCTGCGCTACGAGGAGCGCTGCCTGGAGATCGAGGTCCACGACGACGGCACCGGTGTGGCCGCGGCGGGGAACTCGACGGGGACCTCGACGGGGTCCTCGGGGGGGCCGGCGGGCGGGTCCTCGGGTGGGCACGGTCTGGTCGGGATGCGCGAGCGCGTGCAGATGTACGGCGGGTCGCTGGCCACGATCGCCGAGCCGGGTGCGGGCTTCCGGGTGCGCGCGGTGCTGCCGCTGGACGACGCCGGATGACGCGCGTGGTGGTGGTCGACGACCAGGAGCTGGTGCGCACCGGGTTCGCGATGATCCTGGAGAAGGCCGGTGTGGAGGTGGTCGCCCAGGGGGCGGACGGCGCCGAGGGGGTGGCGCTGGCGCGCGAGCACCGGCCGGACGTCGTACTCATGGACGTGCGGATGCCTCACGTGGACGGGATCGAGGCGACCCGTCGCATCGTCGCCGAGCCCGACCCTCCCCGCGTGCTGGTGCTGACCACCTTCGACCTCGACGAGCACGTCTACGCCGCGGTCGAGGCGGGGGCCTCCGGCTTCCTGCTCAAGGACGTGGCCCCCGACGACCTGGTGCACGCCGTGCGGGTGGTGGCCCGGGGCGAGGCGATGCTCGCGCCGTCGCTGATCCGGCGGCTGCTGGAGCGGTTCGCCCGCACCCCCTCCTCGACGACCGTGACGCCCACGGTCCCGCTCTCGGACCGCGAGGTCGAGGTGGCCCGGCTGGTGGCGCGGGGACGCGCCAACGCCGAGATCGCGGCCGAGCTGTTCCTCAGCGAGGCGACGGTGAAGACCTACGTCTCGCGACTGCTCACCAAGCTCGACCTGCGCGACCGGGTGCAGGTCGCGGTGTGGGCCTACGAGTCCGGGCTGGTGCGCGCCGGCGAGGGCGACGCCGTACGCCGGGACTGAGCGTCACTCGGTCGGTCCGAGCGTCCCGGCCGCAGCCTCGGCGGGAGCCGGCTCCTTGAGCTCGACGAAGATCGAGTGGGTCGGGGTGGTGCCGATGTTGGCCCCGGCGTGCTCCTGGGCGTCGAGCCAGCGCGCCGAGCAGGCAGGCAGGTCGACCTCGACCTCGCGTCCGCCGGCCTGCAGTCGCCGGCTGAAGGCGGACAGCGTCACCATCACCGAGTCGGGGTGGCTGTGCGGCCTGGTGCTGTCGCCGGGGGCGTCGCGGTACTCCAGCACCCGGACGCGGTCGTTCTCGAACAGCACCCGGTAGAGGTCGGGGTTGGTCTCGACGGGATCCGGCAACGGACTCACCTTCTCTGGGATACACATCCCATCATGGGACGTGTGTACCATGAAACCATGTCCCTGCCCTACGAGGCAACAGGTCGCCGTCAGCAGAAGTCGAGGACCCGCGACGCGCTCGTCGAGGCCGCACGCCGGCTGCTCGCCGACGGCGAGGCCCTCTCGGTCGAGCGGGTGGCCGCCACCGCCGGCATCTCGCGCACGACCGCCTACCGCTACTTCCCGAGTCCGGACTCGCTCGTGGTGGCCGCCTACCCCGAGGGGGAACGGACCTCGCTGCTGGGGGAGGGCGCGCCGACCGCGGTGGAGGAGCGGCTCGATGTGGTGCTCACCGAGCTGTTCGCGATCGTCCGGCGCTGGGAGCCCCAGCTGCGGGCGGCCCTGGCGACCTCGGTGCGCCCCGACAGCTCGCTGCCGGTGATGCGGCAGGGCCGGGCCATCGGCTGGCTGGGGGACGCGCTCGCGCCGCTGGGCGAGACCCACCCTCGGGTCGACCGTCGCGACCTCGCGGTGCGCATCCGGTCGGTCGCCGGGATCGAGCCGCTGGTGTGGTTGGTCGACGTGGCCGGGTACTCGCGCAAGCGCGCGTTCGCGACCATGCGGCGCAACGCCCACGCGGTGCTCGCCGACGCGCTCAACCCCGGGTGAGCGACAGGTCGGTGACCGTGACGCCGTACGCCGACTCGACCGCGGCGACGGCCTCGTCGAGCTCGGACCGCCGCGGCTGTCGGGTCCCGGCGAACCAGGTCACCTCGCAGGGTCGGCGCACACCCGAGCCCGGGATCCGCCAGTGACCGGTGAGCCGGCCGTCCACCAGGAGCGGGGCGAGCACCAGCCCGTTGGCGCGGGACCACAGCAGGTCGTAGTGCTCCGCGGTGACGAAGCCGGGCCCGGCCCGGTGGGTCGTAGGCGCACAGGAGCGCGTCGAACTCGGGCAGCAGCCGTACGCCGGAAGGCACGCGTGCGCCCTCGCTCGGGGCCGGGTCGCGCAGGTCGTGGTAGTCACGACCGTCGGGCCCTGGCTCGGTGACCAGCGCGTCGGCGAGTCGCTCGAGGGCGGCATCGACCGGTCGTAGCCCCACGCCGGACCACCAGGCCAGGTCGTGGCGACTGGCCGGGCCGTGGGCGCCCAGGTGGCGGCGTACGAGCTGGTCCAGCGCTGCGTCGCGGTCGTTCACCAGGGCGCACCGCTCCGCATGGTCGCCCAGGACCGCCGCGGCGGACCGGTAGCCGGGCGCCCCCTGCGCGTGCCAGCCGCCTTTGAGCGGGCGCCGCAGCAGGCCGCCGTGGCCGAACCCGAAGAACCGGCCCGCCTGCCCCTCCAGCCGCGAGCCGGCGCCGGGGTCGTGCTCGGCGAGCCACGCCGCCAGGTGGGCGCTCAGCTCGGCCGGGGACCGCCAGGTGTCGTGGGCGAACTCCTCGAGCTCCCTCCAGACCTCCTCCAGGCTGGTCTGCCGCAGCTCGAGGGTCCGCTCCCACAGCGCGCGCTGGCCGATCCGGGTGGCTGCCTCGAGCAGCGGGTGGTCGGGCGCCGCCGAGGTGTGCACGGTGCCGCGCAGGGTGCTGCCCCGGACGATGCGGTGCGCGTCGTACGCCGCGGCGATCGTCTCGCGGGTGACTCCGGGCATCCGGGCGGCGAGGGCCAGGAACGGGGAGCGGGCGGTCTGGGACTGGATCGGGCCCGTGCGGGCGAGGGTCTCCTCGACCGCCTCCTCGTCGCGGCCACCGACCTCGGGGAACTGCCGCGCCAGGGCCCGCCCGGCGAGCTCTTCCCACGAGACCATGCGGCGACCCTAGGGCCGGACGCCGACAGCCACCGCCCCCAGCTCCGTACGCCGAGCCGGATAGTCCGTGACGTTCGACAGCCCGTTGGCCTCGATCGAGCTGCGAAACGTCACGGACTATCCGTCCCGGTCGCGAGGAGGGGTCAGCGCTGGTTGCGCAGGAACTTGCCGAAGTGGGGCACGGTGAAGGCGACGGTGCCGCGCTCGCCGGAGAAGACCAGGCCCTTCTTGATCAGGCCGTCGCGGGCGGGGGAGAGCGACTGCGGCTTGCGGCCCAGCAGTCGGGCGATCTCCGCGGTGCTGACCGCGAGGTCGCCGGTGCCCTCGCCGAGGTCGGCCATGGCGGTCATGTAGTCGCGTTCCGCAGGCGTGGCGCGGTCGTAGCGGGCGCCGAAGAAGCCGACGGCCAGCTCGGCCTCGGCCTCCGGCGCCGCCTGCATCACGTCGGCCCACGTGATCGGGGAGTCCACGGCGAGGTCCCAGGTGACCTTGCCGTAGGCCTGCACGAAGTAGGGGTAGCCGTCGGTCAGTCGGTAGAGCTCCTCGAGTGCCTTGGGCTCGTACGTCGCGTCCTCGGTCGCCGCCGGCAGTGTCCAGGCCCGCTCGGCCATCTCGCGCGGCAGCCGGTCGACCTGGACGTAGCGGAACAGGCGCTCGGCGTAGGACTTCGAGGCGGCCAGCGCCGCGGGCAGGTGCGGCAGGCCGGCGCCGACGACGATCAGCGGCGCCCCCTGCTGGCTGATCTCGTGACAGGCACCGCAGACGGCGGCGAGCTCGTCGGTGCCGATGTCCTGCATCTCGTCGACGAAGACCGCGATGCCCACCCCCAGGTCGCGAGCCAGTGAGGCGACGTCGGTGAACAGCTCGACCATGTCGAGCTCGAGGTCTCCGGAGTCGGCGCGTCCGCGGGCCGCGGTGACGTCGAGCGGCGGCTGCCACCGGTTCTGACCGCCGGACTTGCGGTCCTTGAGCTCGGTACGCAGCGCGAACGCCTTCAGCACGCCGGCCACCTCCTCGACCCGGTCCGGGTCCCGGTGCCGGTGGGCGACCTCGCGGACGGCCGCGTGCACCGCCTGGGCCAGCGGCAGCCGCAGCGACTGGTCGGGGCGGGCCTCGAGCTTCCCGGTGCCCCATGCACGCTGGACGGCCAGGCCGCGCAGCGCGTTGAGCAGCACCGTCTTGCCCACGCCGCGCAGCCCCGAGAGCACCATGCTGCGCTCGGGCCGGCCGGCGGCCACCCGTTCGAGGGTCACCGAGAACTGCGTCAGCTCGCGGTCGCGCCCGGCGAGCTCGGGTGGTCGCTGGCCGGCGCCGGGGGCGTAGGGGTTGCGGATCGGGTCCATGATCGGACGGTATCGAGGCGTCTAGCGAAAACCGTAGACGTCCGTAGCGAGTCGAATCGGCGTGTCGTCGCCGCACGCGTGCGTGCAGTGCCCGCTGGGCGTCGTACGGCGTGCGCGCAGTGCCCGCTGGGCGTCGTACGGCGTGCGTGCAGTGCCCGCTGGGCGTCGTACGGCGTGCGTGCAGTGCCCGCTGGGCGTCGTACGGCGTGCGCGCAGTGCCCGCTCAGCGGGGTGCGGCGTACGCCGCGTCGAGGCCGGCGCGGAGGGCCTCGACGAGGATCGGTACCTCCTCGACCGGGAGCCGGAAGGTCCCGGTGCACTCCTCGCCGCGCCACAGCGAGAGCACCACGAGGCCGTGCTCGCGGTGCCAGCGGACCCGCAGCGACCGCGCGTCCCCGCGGGCGTCGAGGAAGAACTCGGCACCCGGAGCGGCTGGCGCGACCGTGGTCATGCCCCAGTCTCGCTCGCCGAGGGCGCCCAATCCAGGGCGGCGACCAGGACGTCGCGAGCAGTCCCCTCCGCTGGGGTTGCGCAGTACCGTGGGGCCGTGCCCGAGCTGCCCGAGGTCGAAGCATTGGTCGGCGACCTGTCGCGCCGCCTGGAGGGGCGGGCGGTGGTGCGCGTGGACATCGCCGCGTTCAGCTGCCTGAAGACCTACGACCCGCCGATCACGGCGCTGTCGGGCGGCCTGGTCGACGGGGTGACCCGGCACGGCAAGTTCCTCGACATCGACGTCTCCGGCACCCACCTCGTGCTCCACCTGGCGCGGGCCGGCTGGGTGCGGTGGCGCGAGGAGGTGCCGCAGGTGCCGGCCCGGCCCAACGCGAAGTCACCGCTCGCGGCGCGCGTCGTGCTGGACAACGGCGCCGGCCTCGACGTCACCGAGGCCGGGACCCGCAAGAGCCTGGCGCTCTACGTCGTCCGCGACCCCCACGACGTGGAGGGCATCGCCCGTCTGGGACCGGACCCGCTGGCCGACGAGTTCACCCTCGAGGTGCTGCAGGGCATCCTCGAGGCGGCCGGTCGCGCCCAGATCAAGGGCGTGCTGCGCCACCAGGGCACCATCGCGGGCATCGGCAACGCCTACTCCGACGAGCTGCTGCACGCCGCCCGGCTCTCGCCCTTCAAGCCGGCCAACAGCCTGACCGACACCGAGCTGCAGACCCTCCACGACGCCATCCGCACCGTGCTCGGTGACGCGGTGGCGCGAGCCGACGGACTCGCGGCCAGCGAGCTGAAGGGGGAGAAGAAGAGCCACCTCGCGGTGCACGGGCGCACCGGGCAGCCCTGTCCGGTCTGTGGTGACACGGTGCGAGAAGTCAGCTTCGCCGACTCCAGCCTGCAGTACTGCCCCACCTGCCAGACCGGCGGGAAGCCCCTTGCCGACCGGCGCCTGTCCAAGCTGCTGAAGTAGCCTTGAGGACATGATCGAAGTGCCCACGATCGAGGTCGCCCAGGTCCCCGATCCGATCCCCGAGGGCGTCACCGTGCTCGACGTGCGCGAGCCGGTCGAGTGGCAGCACGGCCGGATCCAGGGCGCGCTCCACGTCCCGCTGACCCAGCTGCCCGAACGAGCCGGCGAGCTGCCGGTCGACCAGCAGCTCCTCGTGGTCTGCAAGATGGGCGGCCGCTCCGCCCAGGCGACGGCGTTCCTACGCGAGAAGGGGTTCGAGGCGGTCAACCTCTCCGGCGGCATGCTCGACTGGGCCGACGCCGGTCGGGCCATGGTCTGCGACGGCACCGACGAGCCGCTGGTGGTCTGAGCCCGCTCCGCGGTCCGCCCACCGTCGTCTCACCGGCCAACACTGTCCGAGTCGCCGGCGAGGACCGGTCGGGTCACCGGTCGAACGCGGCCGGTAGCGGGAGCCGCAGCGCGGCCCGGAGCCGGTGGAGGTACTCCGAGCGCGGGATCTCCACGACCCCGAGCGTGGCCAGGTGCGGGGTCTGCCACTGCGTGTCGAGCAGCCGCGTCTCGGCGTGGGTGTCGTCGAGCAGGTCCACCAGGCCCATCAGCGCGACCTTGGAGGCGTCGCGGACCCGGCTGAACATCGACTCCCCGGCGAACAGGCCGCCGATCGCGACGCCGTACAGGCCGCCGACCAGCTCCCCGTCTCGCCAGGCCTCCACGGAGTGCGCCCAGCCCAGGTGGTGCAGGGCGGTGTACGCCGCGGCCATCGGACCGTCGATCCAGCCACCGGCGCGGCCCGGATCGGCGCACCCGGCCAGCACGTCGCTGAACGCGGTGTCCACCCGGATCTCGAAGTGCCGCGCCGACTGCCGCATCGACCGGGTGACCCGCAGCCCCCGGAGTGGGAGGACGCCGCGCGGGTCGGGTGACCACCAGGCCATCGGCGGGCTCGCGGGGTGCGACCCCTGCCCCGGACCCTGCCCCGATCCCGACCCCCTCCGGGGCCGGGCCAACGGCGGCAGGTCGCCCCCCATGGGGAACAGCCCACGCCGATAGGCGGCCAGGATCGTCCCCGCGGTGAGGTCGGCGCCCACCGCGACCAGGTCTCCCGCCCGCGGGTCGACCGCGGGAAAGGCCCAGGGACTCGCGGGGGGTTCGACCGGCACCCGCCCATGCTGACACCTCGGCGAGCGTGGGCGGGCCCGTCGGCGCCGGCGTCCGCGCCGTACCCGGGCGGTTTGTACGCTGGCCCCATGAGCATCGCCAAGCGCGTCGGCAAGAACCTCGCGCCCCGGATCACCCAGGTGGCCCCCCACATCACGGCCGGCTTCGTGCACCAGGCACTCGAGCGGGCCATCCGCGGCATCGGGCCGCTCGACGGGGCCGCGATGGCCGCGGAGAAGGCACGCGACGAGCAGCACGGCGACCTCGACGAGACCGTCAAGGCCATCATCGAGTACCACGTCCGGCTGGCCGGCGCGCAGGGCTTCCTGACCAACATCGGCGGCCTGGTCACGATGACGGTGACCGTGCCCACCAACATCACCGGCCTGGCGCTGATCCAGTGCCGGATGGTGGCGGCGATCGCCCACCTGCGCGGGTACGACGTCGAGGACCGGCGGGTGCGCAACGCGATCCTCGCCTGCCTGCTCGGGGAGGAGCGGATGCTGGCGATGATCCGCAAGAAGAAGCTCCCCGGGACGCCGATGGCGCTGGCCACCGCTCCCGTGCACGACCCCGACCTCGACGTGCTGATGGCCAACGAGGTCGCCGCGGAGATGATCACCCGGATCGCCGGCAAGCGGATCGCGACCACCGTGGGCCGCCGGGTGCCGGTGGTCGGGGGACTGGTCGGTGCGGGCACCGACGGGTACAGCACCTGGCAGATCGGCCGCTACGTGGACCGGGAGTTCCTGCCCCGCGCCCGTCGGTAGACGGCCAGGGCCGCGCGGGCGAGCACGTTGGTGCGTGACAGGGCCACCAGCCGCTGCTTGAGCCGGTAGCCGCGAGTGGAGTGGAACCGGTCGAGCTGTCCCATCAGGTCCTCGACCACGCCGTGCAGCTCGATCTCGACGTCGCGCAGCCGCGCGGTCTCGCGGGTCATGATCGCCAGCGAGTCCAGGGCCGCCTCGGCCACCTCCGCCTCGTCGCCGGCGTCGGGATCGACGTACTCGCCGGGGTCGCCGGGCACGAGGTCGTCGAGGCTGCCGACCACGTCGTACCCCCGCAGCGCGAGCTCGCTGACCCACGCCCGGCCCAGGTCGCTGGCCCAGCGGTGGACGTCGGCGGGCAACGCGAGACGGGCGGACCCGGCCCGCCCCGCCAGGTTGCGGTGCACGAGCAGCTCCCGCACGAAGGTGCGGTAGTGGTGGTTGGGCAGGGTGTCGTTGAGCCGGGTGTTCAGCCGGCGCAGCATCGCGGACTCCGGGACGCCGAGGGAGGCGTTGGCCCGGCTGGACGGCGGGAACTCGGCCGGGTCGAGTCCGAACAGGCCGGCGAAGCGCTGCCAGAGCAGGTCCGGCGGTGCGCCCGTGGGCGGCACCGTGACCAGATGGACGCGCTCGCGCGGCAGCGACGCCCCCCAGCGGTCGAGCACGTCGGGGATCTCCTGCACCCCCCAGAACCACTGGGCGACCTCGGCCGAGCGCTCGGGGTCGCGCAGGGCGTCGAGGAAGCTGCGGTAGGTGCGGGTCCGGCGGTGCTTGACGTTCTCCTGCCACTCGGCGGGGATCTGCCGGACGAGGTCGCGTGCCGAGAACACGACGTGGATCTCGGTCTCCGGGGCGCCGAGGTCCTCCAGCGCGCGGCGCACGTGGAGCCGGGAGGCGGTGCCGAGGATCTCGTGGCTGACGATCGCGGTGTCCGGCCACTCGCGGACCTCGGCGGCCAGGCGGCCCCAGGCACCGGCGGCCTCGCGCTCCAACCCACCCCAGGGCAGCTCCATCAGGTCCAGCGCGGCGAGGAAGTGCGCGTCGTGCCGGTCGGCCGCGTAGAGCAGCCCGCGCTCGCGCAGCACCTCACGGTTGCGGAAGAGGATGTCCTGAACGAACGACGTGCCGGTCTTGGGGGCACCGACGTGGAGGAGCACGCGCTTGGTCATCGAACTCCTCTCTGCTGGTGCCAGGCCCGCAGGCAGGCGGCGAGGGCCAGGTCGAGCGTGCGGTCCGGGTCGACGCTCGCCGGCTGCGCGGGCGAGGGGGCGGTCAGGTCGGCCGGGTCACCGTGCACAGGGTAGTCA